>JANWIP010000010.1 GCA_025449845.1 Solirubrobacteraceae bacterium
GCCACCGCTCCGGTCCGCGGCCTCCCAGTGAGGTCGCAAAGGCCCGCATCCGCCTGGTGATCGAGAGCGTCTTCGCCAACCTCAAACGCCAGATGCGCCTAGAACAACATCTCGCCAAGACACTCGCCGGGCTCGCGCAACGCATCGCCCAGCGACTCCTCGCCCTCACACTCGCAATGCACATCAACCTGCTCACCGGCCGCCCACCACGCGCCCTCGCCGCCTACGACGGACGATAAACCCACATCAAGCCTCTAGTCGTTGAGCATCCAGGCGATGAAGGGCGCGGGGACTGCCCACACCTCGCCGCTGGTGTCGAGCAGGCCGCGCGTGGCGAGCACTCCCGCCCCGAGGGCCGCGCGGATGGTGAGCGCCTCGCGCTTCCAGCCGGCGTCGATGTACTTTCCCTCGAAGCCCAGCCCGCCGAAGCGGGGGCCGCAGAAGTCCACCTCCTTGCCGGAAGTCTTCTGGTACATGACGTCACTGAAGTGCGCGTAGGAGCCGGGCTGCTCGCGCTCGATGTTGCGCAGCAGCTCGATGCCAAGCTGCTGCTCACTGAGGACCGAGGCGTCGGCCTCAGCGAGCGCGCCCTGGCTACGCAACGACGCCAGGCGTGCCAGCAGGGGATCGATGAAGTAGTACTTGGACTGCGCCGAGAGCTTCGGTGTGTTGCCCTCGCGCCGGTGACAGGGCCACGCCAGATAGGCGAAGACGAGATCCTGCAGCCGCGCCTTGGCGGTATGGGGACTCTCGACGCCGATGTCTCCTCGCAGGGACTCGATCGCCAGCGGACTGGCCAGACCGCGGGTGAGGCGCGCGAGCATCGCCTGCACCTGGGCCGGGCTGGCGCCAGCACCGCGCAACGCCTCGCCGGCCGTCACGTCCCACAGCGCGCGAAGGAAATCCTCCCGAACATCCCCGTGTGCTAGCTGGTCGCTGACAGCGCGAGGGAAGCCGCCCACCCGCAGGTAGAGCTCCCAGGTGGACAGCAACGCATCCAGCCAGGGGAGCAACCGGGTGAACGCGGCGTCGACCTCGGGCGACATGAAGTCGCGAGCCCTCACCGCATCCGGCCGAGGCAGCTCGCCCAGCCCCATTGCCTGCGCGAATCGGCGAAAGCCCATCGGCAGCAGCAGACGGTCTGAGTGGCCTGCGCCCCCAAGCCGCCCGGCCAGCTGCTTTTGCGCGTCGGCCAGGTCACGCGCCGAGGATCCAGTCAGGACCACACAGTCCCCGCCGAATGCGGTGTTGTCGCGCAGCCACTTGATCGCCTCGGGCCACGCCGGGACACTCGTGATCTCATCCAAAAACCAGTAGCGCTCCCCCTCCAACCCTCGCGTGAGCACCTCACGCCCCGCGCTGACCAGGCGCTGCAGGTCCCCGCGGCCAAGCTCATCGCACGCGAAATGGACGATGCGGCGAGGCTCCACCCCACTGTGGAGCAGCCGTGAGATCGTCCGCTTGATCTCCAAGCTCTTGCCGACCCGACGAGGGCCGCGCAGCACATACAGGCCGTCGGGCACGACATCGGACAGCGGCGAAGGATCATAGTCGAGTGTGGTGGCCGCCAGGGCACGCAGATCGCGGTCCTTGCGCTCCCACCCAGGGTCACGCCACCACGCGTTCCCGGTTGCCAGGGCGCGTGTCAACTGACCCTCGTTCATGCCGCCACCCTAGCATAAACGCCGAAAACCTATGGCATATCGGCAGTCAAACGCAGATAAACCATAGATTATCGGCGCAAAAATGCTACCGCTCTGCAATAGAATCGAGCCGCGGCTGCAATAGAACTGCAATACAAACGCACCACCAAAAGACCACCGACAGCACCCCACAGGCCTCAAACGCCCGCAAAATGCGGGCGTTTTGACCCCGACCGGCAAATTTACCCGGAGACCCTTCCCCGGAAAATCCATCAAAAAACCCCCGCAAAACGTGACTGTTCAGGTGGGGGGGCAGGGGGTGGTTGCTTGGCCGCGAACGTTGTTATGTGTCTCAGGGGCGGCCGTCGTATGAGGATCTAGAGGCGCTTGTCGTCGAGCAGGCGGCGCTGATTGCCGAGTTGCGCGTCGAGGTCGCTGAGCTGAAGCGGCGGCTGGCGCAGAACTCGCGTAATCCAAAACGGGGGTTTCTGAAGTACACCGGAGTCAAGATAAATCGGGGCGCCGGGATTTGAACCCGGGACCCCCTGCTCCCAAAGCAGGTGCGCTACCAGGCTGCGCCACGCCCCGTACACCTAAGAGTAGGGATAGCGAGGGCGTTGGCATAGCCAGCCCTCCTGACTGACCCGCTGAGCTCCTCCCACCCGCGCCACCAATATCTGCCTGCCCACTGCTAGGGTCCCGCTCCGTCATGGCTGAGATTGAGCCCCTGCGCGCGCTGCACTACAACCTCTCGAAGGTGGGCCCCCTCTCTGAGGTGGTGGCGCCGCCGTACGACGTGATCGACGCGGCACAGCGCAAGGAGCTGCTGGGCCGCTCGCCTTACAACGTGGTGGCCATAGACCTGCCCCAGAGTGAGCCCAGCGGCAGCCGCGACCCCTACGAATACGCCGGGGAACAGTTCGAGAACTGGCAAATGCTGAGCGCGGTTATACGCGATAGCGAGCCAGCGATATGGGCACACACGCAGCGGTACGTAGGCCCCGACGGAGTGGAGCAGACGCGTCGAGGCTTCTTCTGCCGGGTCAAGATCGAGGAGTACGGTCCCGGTGGGGTCAGGCCGCACGAGCGCACACACCCTGGCCCCCGAGAGGACCGGCTGCGCCTCACGCGCGCCACGCGGGCCAATATGTCACCGATCTTCTCGCTCTACTCGGACCTCGAGCGTGCGGCGTGGGCAGCGCTTGAGCCTGCCACCCAGGGCGAACCCTGGGGCGAGGCCACCGATGAGCAGGGCACCGTGCACAAGCTGTGGCGCGTGGCGGACCCTCAGACGATCGAGGCGGTCAAGGCCAGCACACGCGGTAAGGAGCTCCTAATCGCCGATGGCCACCATCGCTATGAGACGGCCCGGGTGTATGCGCAGGAACTGGGCGGCGAGGGTGAGCACCAGTACGTGCTGATGTGTCTGGTAGCGCTTGAGGACCCCGGATTGACGGTGTTCCCGACCCACCGCCTCGTCAAGGGCCTCGACTCCGAGCGCCAGGAGCGTCTGGCGCAGGCGCTGCGAGAGAACTTCGAGCTGGAAGAGGTGGCGCTCCAGGAGATCGCGCCCCCCGCCGGCACCGGGCGTTTGCAGCTGGGCTATATCGACGCCCACTCACAGCGCCCTTGGCGGCTGACCTTGAAGGATCAGGCGATTGCGGATGCAGCGCTTGCCGAACATTCCGAGCCCTACCGCCACCTCGACACGGGCATCCTGGAGACACTGCTGCTGAAGGGCGCCTTGGGGCTGAGCGATGAGGACATCTCCCACCTACACAACTTCGGCTATGCCCGTGACACCCAGCAGGCGGTGGAGCTGGTGCAGAGCGGCGCCTTCGATGTGGCCTTCTTGATGCGCCCTACGCCCGTCGCGCAGGTGCGGGAAGTCGCGCAGGAGGGCGAGAATATGCCGCCGAAGTCGACATTCTTCTTCCCCAAGCTCTTGACGGGTCTGCTGTTCAACCCCCTGTCGTAAATGGTTCCCATGGACCCGCAGGGGCCCTTGGGAACCTCCGTGGTCAAGCCTGTTCGCGGAGTAGCATGTGAGTAGAGAGATCGAAGACTGCAATGGCAACTGAGGGGCTAAAAACAATGAAAGCCACCGCGCGGCGCACGGACACCACCTTCCAGCATGTGGTGCAGGTACGCGACCATCAGGTGTTGGTGGATGAGCCGCTGGAGTCCGGCGGCGAGGACGCCGGGCCCGATCCGCAGGAGCTGCTGGCTGTCAGCCTGGCTTCCTGTACGGCCATTACGATTGAGATGTATGCGGCACGCAAGGGCTGGGATATAGGCCACGTTGAGGTGGATGTGCAGTACAGCCCCTCCGAGCGAGGATGTCCCACGCGCTTTGACCTGGTGCTGCGTCTACCTGATGACCTTCCGCCCGAGCAGGTCGAGCGGCTGCAGGTGATTGCAGCCAAGTGTCCTGTTCATCGAGCTTTGGACGGTGAGGTGATGTTCAATGAGCGCATTGAACTGGTGGGCGTACCCGAGTCGGCCTCAAGCCGCGTCGGCTGAGGGCAAGTGATGGGTGCCCCAGGCATGGAGCCTCGCTGAGCGCCGCCACGGATCCGATTCCGGCGGCGGTGCTGGTGCCGCTGTTCCTGACCGCGGACGAAGAGCCCCATGCGGTGTTCACCAAGCGCAGTACAGGCTTGCGCCGGCACGCCGGCGAGATCAGCTTTCCCGGCGGTCGGCGCGATCCTGAGGACGCAGATCTAAGCGACACCGCGCTGCGTGAGGCGCAGGAGGAGATCGGCCTGGCACGCGGCGAGGTGAGGCTGTTGGGCCAGCTGGAGCCCACGCCAACGTGGGTGACCAACTATGTGATCCACCCGTTCGTCGGGCTGATACCCGCAGGGAGGGTATGGGAGCTCTCACCCCAGGAGGTCGATGCGGTGCTTGAGCTTCCTCTGCGCGCCCTGCGAGAGGGCAGGACGCGCACGCGTATGGAACGGCGGGGGATCGAGTTCGAGACCGATGCCTATGTGGTGGATGAACACCTCATCTGGGGTGCCACCGCGCGGATCCTCGAAAACCTGTTGGCGCAGGTCGACGAGCTTATGAGCCGACCTCCACCGGCACGCCCACAAGGTTCCCCCACTCCGTCCACGAGCCGTCGTAGTTCTTGACCTGAGGCTTGCCCAGCAGCTCGTGCAGCACGAACCAGGTGTGCGCCGAGCGCTCGCCGATACGGCAGTAGGCGATGATGTCCTCGCCGTCCAGAACGCCCTTGCCCCCGTAGAGGTCGCGCAGTTCCTCGGCGGACTTGAAGGTGCCGTCCTCTTTCACGGCCTGCGCCCACGGAATCGAGGCCGCGCCGGGAATGTGGCCGCCGCGCTGGGCACCCTCCTGCTCATAGCCGGCGGGCGAGATCAGCTCACCTGAGAACTCGGCGGGCGAGCGCACGTCCACCAGCTTGGTGGCGTTGCCGATCGCCTTCAGCACCTCCTCGCGGCGCGCGCGGATGGCGTCATCGCCGGGCTGTGCGGTGAAGCTTGCGGGTGCATAGCTGGGCACCTCGGTGCTGGTGGGCCGCCCATCGGCGATCCACTTTTCACGCGGGCCGTTGAGCAGCAGCACCGCCTCGTGGCCGTAGTACTTCAGATACCAGTAGGTGTAGGCGGCGAACCAGTTGTTGCGATCGCCATAGAGGACGATCGTGTGCTCGTCGGAGATGCCATGCTCGGCGAACAGCTTGCCGAAGGCTTCGGGGCCGAGGAAATCACGGCGTACCTGGTCCTGCAGGTCCTGCTTCCAGTCAAAACCGATGGCGCCGGGGATATGGCCCTCGGCGTAAAGCTGCGTGTTCTCGTCGACCTCGACGATGCGGATGCTGTCGTCGTCGAGGTGCTGCTCAAGCCACTCGGGCTCTACGAGCACGTCCTTGGCGTAGTCAGACATGGGGGTCATCCTCCGGTCGATGGTCTATTGAATCTTGATCGGGTTTTACAGGTATAAAGACAGCGTAGCGCGCGCGGCTAGAAGCCAGGCGTTCCGATCGCGGGGATCTGCCGTGAGGGCTACCGCGGGGATGGCATTGCGACTAGCGACCTCCTCCACGAGCTGCGCCCCCTGCGCAATCGCATCGGCCCAGAGGAACTCATCAGCTGGATCAGGGACGTCAGCAGAGAACTCCGGGGCCTCGTAGAGGAAGCCACGCATCGTGGAGTCGATCGCCTGCCCCAGAAATGCGGGCAAGCGGGAAACATGCAGTTCCCTCACCTCATCGGGCGATCCCGTCGCAGTGGCGAGCAGCCAGCAGGCCACGGTTACGCCCTCTAGGACCCCTCGCAGCGTGCCCAGGCGATTGGGATCGCCGATGACGCACTCCGCGCCGACGGCCTCTATCTCCCCGCGACCCGCCTGCGAGCGCGTCACGATGCGCACCGCATGGCCCTCGCTGATGATCTCAGCAGCCAACTGTCTGCCCCGACAGCCGCCGCCAAGGATCAAGACCCGCGCCACGGCGCGCACTTTATAGGGGGGGGCGCGCCGGGCTCCTCGCTGCTTCTGATCAAGTTAGTTCGAGCGCCACTGGAGAGGTATGGGTAGCGGCGCTCGAATGAAACAAGGGAAACACAAATGAACAAGTTTGTCAAGCGCCTAGGTTGACGAGCCGTTGGCCCAGTGGCGAGGCCGCTCGAATAGCATCCAGCGGCGATGGTCACCATGGACAAGATCGTGTCGCTATGCAAGCGCCGCGGCTTCATCTTCCCTTCCTCGGAGATCTACGGCGGCGTGGGCTCAACTTACGACTACGGCCACTACGGCGTGCTGCTGAAGACCAACGTCAAGAACGAATGGTGGCGCGCGATGCTCAATGAGCGCGAGGACATCGTGGCGCTTGACTCGGCGATCCTGCAGCACCCCAAGGTGTGGGAGGCCTCGGGCCACCTCGCGGGCTTCACCGATCCTCTGGTGGACTGCCGCACCTGCGGGCAGCGCTTCCGCGCCGATCACCTCGCCGACCTCCCTTGCGGGCGCAAGCCCTCCAAGCACCCTGGCGAGACTTCCGAGTGCGATCTGACGGAGGCACGCGACTTCAACCTGATGTTCGAGACGACCATCGGCCCCGTCAAGGAGTCCGGCTCGGTCGCCTACCTACGCCCCGAGACCGCGCAGGGGATCTTCGTGAACTTCAAGAACGTTCTGCAGTTCTCGCGCAAGAAGCCTCCTTTCGGCATAGCCCAGGTGGGCAAGTCCTTCCGCAACGAGATCACACCCGGCAACTTCATCTTCCGCACGCGCGAGTTCGAGCAGATGGAGATGGAGTTCTTCGTCCCCCCCAGTGAGGCGCAGCAGTGGTTTGAGCACTGGCTGGGCGAGCGCGAGCGCTGGTATGAGGAGCTAGGCATCCGCCCGGATCACCTGCGTCTGCGCGCCCACGAGCAGGACGAGCTCTCGCACTATTCCTCAGCCACCAGCGACGTGGAATACCTCTTCCCCATCGGCTGGTCCGAGCTTGAGGGCATCGCCAATCGTGGCGACTTCGATCTCAAGCAGCACGCCGAGCACTCCGGCGAGAAGCTTGAGTACTTCGATCAGGCCAGCGGCGAGCGCTACGTCCCCCACGTGATCGAGCCCGCCGCGGGCGCCGACCGCGCGACGCTGGCCTTCCTCGTGGATGCCTACGACGAGGAAACGGTCGAGCGCGAGGGCACCGGCGCGGGCGAGCAGCGCACCGTGCTCAGACTGCACCCCCGCTTAGCACCGGTCAAGGCGGCGGTGCTGCCGCTCGTCAAGAAGGACGGACAGCCCGAGCTGGCGCGCGAGGTGTACCGCGAGCTGCGCAAGGCGGTGCAGGCCGAGTACGACGACGGCGGCGCGATCGGCAAGCGCTACCGCCGCCAGGACGAGATCGGCACCCCCTTCTGCGTCACCATCGACCACGAGAGCGTGGAGCAGAACACCGTGACCGTCAGGGAGCGCGACAGCCTCGTGCAGGAGCGCCTGCCCATAGAGGGTCTCGCCGAAGAGCTAGCGCGGCGCGTACAGGCACCCTGGAGCACCCCCAAGCTCGCGCCCACCCCAGCGACAGACGGTTAGCGTCCCAACCCCCCCCCCCCCCGCCCCGAGACACAGAAAGCAAGGAGACCCATGGATTTCGACCTGACCGACGAGCAGCGCCTGATCCGCGACACCGCGCGCGAGTTCACCGACAAGGAGATCGTCGAGCGAGCCCGCGAAAACGCTCGCAACCACCACTTCGACCTCGAGCTCGTCAAGAAGATCGCCGACCAGGGCTATCTCGGCGCGATCGTGCCGCGCGAGTACGGCGGCGCCGGCCTCGGCTACCTCGACTACGGCCTCGTCGTTGAGGAGATCGGCCGTGGCTGCAGCTCGGTGCGCACCGTCATCTCCGTGCAGACCTCGCTGGTGTGCAGCGCCATCCTCAAGTGGGGCACCGAGGAGCAGAAGCAGCACTACCTGCCCAAGCTGTGCAGCGGCGAGTGGCTCGGCTGCTTTGGCCTCACCGAGCCCGACACCGGCTCGGACGCCGCCAATCAGCGCACGCGGGCGACAAAGACCGACGAGGGCTGGACGATCAACGGCGCCAAGATGTGGATCTCGATGGGCAACTACGCCAAGCTGGCGCTGATCTTCGCCCAGACCGACCCAGATTTGGACCCACCCACCCGCCACCGCGGCCTGGCATGCTTCCTGGTGGACACCGACCAGCCCGGCTACCAGGCGCAGACGATCGAGCACAAGATGGGCCTGCACGCCAGCGACACCGCCTCGATCTCGCTGGATGAAGTGAAGGTCGGCCCCGATGACATCCTCGGCGAGGTCGGCGACGGCTTCAAGGTGGCCATGTCGGCGCTCGACAGCGGCCGCTTCTCCGTGGCCGCCGGCTGCGTGGGCATCTGCCAGGGCTGTGTGGAGGAGTCTGTGAACTACGCCAAGGAGCGCGAGCAGTTCGGCCGCCCGATCGCCAGCTTCCAGCTGGTGCAGGCGATGATCGCCGACATGGTGCTGAAGACCGACGCCTCGCGCATGCTGGTGTGGCGTGCGGGCTTCCTCAAGGACAAGGGCCGCCCCAATACGCTTGAGACCTCCGTCGCCAAGCTGCACGCCACCGAGGCCGCCGTGGAGTGCGCCAATACGGCGATCCAGGTCCACGGCGGCGCCGGCTACGTCGATGACCACCCGGTCGAGCGCTACTTCCGCGACGTGCGCGTCACGACCCTCTACGAGGGCACCTCTCAGATCCAGAAGCTGATCATCGGACGCGCGATGACCGGGATCAATGCGCTCGTGCCCTCCTGAGTCGTTTTTTTTTGGAGGGGGATGGGGTTGCGCTTGGCGAGCACAAGACGCACGACAGGGATTCGTGGCAGGCTGTGCCCATGAGAAAGCTCACGCTCGTGGGCCTGCTGGCCACGCTGGCAATGGCAATCGGAGCCGACACGGCTCCCGCCAGGCCCCTCGGCAAGATCATCGTCAATAGCGGCGAGTCCCTTCAGTGCCCGGCGGGCAGCGCCGCGTGCGTGGTGACCGTGCAGGCCACCGGCCACAACGCACACAGTCGCAGTGTGGCGCTCGGCGATTCCACCATTACGGTTGCTCCGGCCGCCACAACCCGATTGATCTTCACCCTGGACGGTCCCGCCAAGCGGATGCTGCTGCGGGGTGGTCCGCTGGAAGCCAATCTGACGGTGACGGTTCGTCACGGCAGCGATGCCCCAATCATCGCCAGCCACCCGATCACCATCGGCGTACCGAGTAGGCATCACGCCCGCAAGCGGTAGTCTGCCGCTCCGATGAGCACCCCCGCGGCACGAACGATCGGCGTGCTCGGCGCCGGCACCATGGGCGCGGGCATTGCACAGCTGGCGGCTCGCTCCGGCGCTCGCACTTTGTTGCATGACCCCATCCCCGAGGCATTGCAGCGCGGGGCCAAGCGAGTCGTGGAGGGCCTGCAGAAGGAAGCCGCAAAGGGCAAGCTCAGCGCCGAGGAGGCGCAGGCAGCGGCGGCACGACTACAGGCCGTGGAGAGCATCGAGGCGCTCGCGCCGTGCGAGCTCGTGATCGAGGCTGCGCCCGAGCGGCTGGATCTCAAGCACGAGCTCTACCGCGAGCTCTCGCGCGTGGTGAGCGAGGAGTGTGTGCTGGCCACCAACACATCCTCGCTGCCCGTCACCGCAGTGGCTGCCGCGGCCACGCACCCGGAGCGCGTAGTGGGGATGCACTTCTTCAACCCCGCCCCGGTGATGGCGCTGCTGGAGGTGATCGCGGGGATGCGCTCAAGCGACATGGCGCTGGCGCTGGCCACGGCGACCGGCGAGGCGATGGGCAAGACCACCATCAGGGCCAGCGACGGGCCGGGCTTCCTGGTCAACCGCTGCAACCGCCCCTTCGGGCTTGAGGCGCTGCGACTGCTGGGCGAGCAGATCGCGGATGTGGAGACGATCGACCGCATCGTGCGCATGGAGGGCGGCTTTCGCATGGGGCCCTTTGAGTTGAGCGACCTCGTTGGAGTGGACACAGGCTTCGACGTCGCACGCAGCTTCTATGAGCTGGGCTTCGGCGAGCCGCGCTGGCGACCCTCGCCCATTCAGGCACGCATGGCGGCCGCCGGCCTGCATGGACGCAAGAGCGGACAGGGTTACTACGACTACTCGGGCGACGGTCCTCACCGTCCCGAGGACCCTGAGCCGCCCTCGGCTTCCGATCCTCCCGCAGACGGCGAGGGGCTGGTAGTCATCTGCGGCGAAGGAGTGCTCGCGGGCGAGCTGCGCACAGCCGCCGCACAGGCAGGCTATGAGGTGCACAGCCCACAAGATGCGCAGCGCGAGCTGCCGGCCCTGATCGTGGAGTGCGGCCTTGGCGGCGAGGGCGACACCGCGCGCGGCGGCCCGCGGGTAGTGCTGTGCGACAGCGGCTCGCTGGCAAGCCTTGACCCGGGCGGTCCGAGCGTGGGCTTTCACGTGCTGCCTCCCTTCCAGGAGGCCGGCCTGGTGGAGTTGACGCGCAGCGAACACTCCTCCCCATCGGCAGTGGCGCGCGCGGAGCGTTTCTTCACAGCGTTGGGGAAGCACACCGCTTGGGTCGGCGATGCGCCCGGCCTCGTGCTGGGGCGCATCGTGTGCCAGGTCATCAACGAGTCAGCCTTCGCGCTGGGTGAAGGCGTGGGCAGCGCCGCGGACATCGACACCGGCATGAAGCTCGGCATGAATCACCCCCGCGGCCCACTCGAATGGGCCGATAAGATCGGCTTGGACCATGTCCTGACCGTGCTGGAGGCGCTGTCAGACGAGTATCGCGAGGAGCGCTACCGCCCCGCGCCGGTGCTGCGGCGTCTGGTGTTGAGCGAGCACCTGGGACGTGATGTGGGCCAGGGCTTTTTCGAGTACGAGGTCTGAGCTTCAGGCTGCGCTTAAGCCTCGGCCGTAGCCTCGGCTGCAACCTCAGCGGGCGCCCACTGCGCCTCCGCCAAATCACCCATGGGCATGCCCTCTGGAGTGGGCACCTCAGGCGTGTCACGCAAGTACCACTCGGCATCGAGCGCCGCCTGGCAACCCGAGCCCGCAGCGGTGATGGCCTGGCGATAGGTGTGGTCGACCAGATCGCCGGCCGCGAACACGCCCGGGCGATTGGTGCGGGTTGAGCGACCATCGACCTTCACATAGCCATTCTCATCCACATCGATCTGTCCGGCGACCAGCCCCGACTGGGGCTCGTGGCCGATCGCGATAAAGGCACCACTGATCTCCAGCTCGCGCAGCTCGCCCGTCTCGATGTTGGCCAGCACGGCGTGGCCGAGCGCGCCGTTCTCACCCGGCTCGAAGCTGTTGACGGTGTAAGGGGTCAGGAACTCGATGTTCCCCTGCGCCCGCGCGCGTTCCAGCATGATCTTCGAGGCGCGAAACTCCGCGCGACGGTGCACCACCGTTACCTTCTTGGCGAACTTCGACAGGAAGATGGCCTCCTCCATCGCCGAGTCCCCGCCGCCCACAATCACCGTCTGTGCGTCACGGAAGAAGGCCGCATCGCAGGTGGCGCAATAGCTCACGCCGCGGCCACCCAACTCGTCCTCGCCAGGAATGCACAGCTTCTTGTGCTCCGCGCCCATCGCCAGCACCACTGTGCGCGCGCGGTGCTCGGTGTCGCCTACCCACACGCTGTGCACGCCGCCCGGCTCGTCTGACAGCTCTACGCGGTCGACCTGCTCAGTCAAAAGGCGCGCGCCGAAGCGCTCAGCCTGGTCGCGCAGCTTCTGCATCATCTCGGGCCCCATGATGCCCTCGGGGAAACCGGGGTAATTCTCGACGTCGGTCGTCTGCTGCAGCAGTCCGCCCCAGGCGAAGCCCTCAATTACCAGCGGCTTCAGGTTGGCCCGTGAGGTGTACAGCCCAGCTGTGTAGCCCGCGGGGCCGCTGCCTATGACGATCACATTCTCGACGTCTGCCATCTTAGCTCATCCTTATCGGGGTATTTGACGCTTTACTTTGTAAAGTATAGCTCCCGGCCTCATCCTCGGAGCCTTCGGCTTCCTCGCGCCAGCGAGCCACCGTACGCCGCAACTGAAGATAGGCCACCACTCCCGGGATGCTCGGCAGCCAGAAGGAGATCGCGCGGTAGCTCAGCACCGCCAGATACGCCAGTCCAAAGTCCACGCCGAACGCCGCGAACGCGCCGATCATGCCTCCCTCCACCCCACCGATGCCGCCCGGCAGCGGCAGCAGGTTGCCGAGCATCCCCACGAAGTAGGCCATCCAGATCACGGTGAACGGCGGCGCTTCGCCGAAGGCGTGAAAGCACGCCCACAAGACGCAGATGTCAAAGCCCCACCATGCCGGCGCGCCCAGTAGTCGCCAGTCGCGCGTGCGCACCAGCGCGATCGCCGTGCGCACCCCGCTGGCCGCCAGCGCCGGCCCCGTGGCCAGCAGCGCCGTCCAGCGTGCCAGGCGCCCCGAGCCCGTCGCCCAGCGCGCCAGGCGCCGCTCCACATCCTGGGGCAGCAGCGCCACGGCACCTCCTGTTGCCAGCAGCAGCGCCCCCACGATCGCCGGCACCCACGTGATCGCGAACGAGCCTCCGCCCGGAAACAGGCCCGTGCCGAGACCGACGCCATCGATCAGCAGCGAGCCCGCATAGATCACATACAGCAGCACCATGAACGCCACCATCCGACACGCCACCAGCCGCGCCTCCATGCCCGAGCGACGCAGCGCCCACGCCGTCAGCGCTACGCCACCTGCGCCCGCGGCGGCGAACAGCCTCGTCGCCACCAGTCCCGCCATCGTGATCTGGTAGCTCTCGCGCCAGCCGATGCGTCCCTCGTCGTGGATGAAGACCGCGCGGAACAGCATCACGTAGCCGGCGAAGGACGCTATCTCCAGCACAATCCCCGCCGCTATCCACCAGCTATCACCACCTTCCAGGCGATGCACCGTCTTGCCAAACCCCGCGATTTTGGGCAGCACGAAGTAGAAGAAGGCCACCGCGGAGAGCACAAAGACCGCTCCCCCGATCAGGCGCCTGCGCGTCAGCTGGACACGCGGCATCTCCTCTTCGTGCGCCGCCATTGGCGGTGTCGGAGGTACGGCGCTCTCGGTACTCATTATGCGGCCAACCCGCCCCCGCTAAGCATGCGCCTGTGCCTCAAGCGTCGCGATCTGGCGCCTCACCCACGAGAGCGCCGGCGCCGCCCGCGGTCCCGTGCGGCGCACCAGCGCGGTCAGCGCCGCGCCCGCCAGCAGGTCGGCCACGTAGTGCTCGCCCAGGTACACCAGTGCGAAGCCCAGCGTTGCCGCGTAGCTCCAGCCCAGGGCACCGGGCAGCGGCCCGATCTCAGCGAGCAGCAGCGCGGCCATTACGGACGTGGCAAAGTGCAGCGAGGGCATTGCAGCCAAAGGATTGCCTCCAAGGACACTGTAGAGGGGACCCCAGCCGTCCCTCCAGAAGAACTCCCCGTATTCGACCATCATGCGCCTAACCGCCGGGTGCCCGACCTGGCGATGTGCCACCGACGTGGCATACCACGGCGGCGCCGTGGGCAGCACCCAGTAGATCATCGCGCCGATGTCGAACACCGCATAGGTCATCACCGCCGCGCGCGGGAAACGCTGGGGATGGCGCACCAGGATGTATGCCAGCGAGCCGTGCGGCACCATGAACCACACCCAATGCGTCCACACCAGCACCTTGTCCAGACGCCGCCATTGCGGGCCATCGGCGTCGAGGCTCGCCAACGCGCTTTGCAGGCGCACCGTCGGCAGCTCGCCAAGGCCCAGCACGCGATCGACGTCGATCGGGTAGTCGATCCGCGCGCGCTGTTCCTGTAGCAGCGCATCGTCGTTGGGGGCCTTATACGCCGCCACGTAGGCCCACATCTGCAAGCAGCACACCGCCACATCCCGCCGCGGGGAGCGGCGCATCGCCACCGCCAGGCCGACGGGCGCGGCGAAGGCAACCGCCTGCATCGCCAACGGTGGCGCATTCACTCGCCTGCGCGCCAGCGGAGCAGCGGTGCCCGCCGCGACTGCCCCCCAGGCGGCTGCTCGAATAACCCTCGACCTCCGCACTTCCGGCGAGTATATGCGTGCGCTCAGCGCGCCCCAGCTGCGGCGGCCTGCACCAACGCCTGCACCACCCTGCTGGACTCGTCTGCCTCGGGGTGCCACTGCACGCCCAGCAACCACGGACCAGGTTGGCCGTTGGCCGATCCATCCAACTCGATCGCCTCGGGTAGCTCATCCATCTTGGAGTACCCGCTTACGACCAGACCTTCACCCAGCTTGTCCACGCCCTGATGGTGATGGGACTTGGTGGCGTGATCGAGCTCCCCCGCTGCTTTGGCCGCCAAGGAGCCCTCCGCCAGGCGCACATCATGGTCGGCGTTATCGAAGCTACCCGGCTCGCGGCAGTGCTCGTGGTGGCCCATGTACTCGGGCAGGTGCTGAAACAGCGTGCCGCCGTGCGCGATGTTGATGAGCTGCATCCCGCGGCAGATACCCAACACCGGAAGCCTGCGTGCGATAGCTGCGCGCACCAAGGCAATTTCAAAGACGTCGCGCTCGGGCACCGTGCCAAAGGTCTCCGCATGGCTCTGCTCGCCATAGGAGGAGGGGTCGATGTCCGCGCCGCCGGCCAGCAGCAACCCGTCGATCATCTCAAGCGCCTCGCTCGGATCTGCCGTCAGATGCGCGTCGGGTGGCAACAGCACGGCCATCCCTCCGGCGCGCTGCACGGCCTGCACGTAGTTGCGGGGCAGCAGCACCGCTTCCTGGTCCCACACGCTCCACTGCGCGCGCTCCATCGCGGTGCAGATGCCGATCTTTGGCCTTCGCATGCGCACACCATAGGATCTCGCGGCACCCCAGCGCGATGAGAGGACCTACATGACCCAGCCCACCACCACCCTTGAGACCGTAAACGTCTCCGTTCTGAACGGCGCCGCGACGATTGAGCTCAATCGCCCGCAGGCGCTCAACGCCTGGAATCAGCAGCTCGGGGAGGACCTGCTCGCGGCGCTCGGACAGGTCGCACAGGACGACGCGGTGCGAGCCATCCTCATCACCGGCGCCGGCCGCGCCTTCTCCTCAGGGGCCGATCTGAAGGACATCAGCGGCGGGCGGCTCACGCCCAGCGGGCGCCCCGACGTCTACCACACGCTCACCGAGCGCTACCACCCGATCATGCACGCCATCCGCGATGTGCCCAAGCCGGTCGTGGCGGCGGTCAACGGGCCGGCCGTCGGCATCGGCTGCTCGCTGGCGTTGTGCTGCGATTTGATCGTGGCCGCTCAGAGCGCCTACTTTCTGCTGGCTTTTGTCAATATCGGCCTCGTGCCCGACGGGGGCTCCTCGCTGTTCGTGCCCATGCGCGTCGGCGTGGCTCGCGCCGCGGAGATGGCCATGCTCGGTGAGCGCATCGGCGCCGAGCAGGCGCTGCAGTGGGGTCTCATCAACCGTGTCGAGGCAGACGAGCGCTTCCAGCAGGAGGTCTCTGCGCTGCTCGCCCGTCTCGCCGCCGGTCCCACACGCTCCTATGCGGGCGCCAAGCGCCAGCTCAACGCCTGGCTCTATAGGGGCATGGAGGAGCAGTTGGAGCTGGAGGCGCGCATGCAGGGCGAGATGGCCGAGAGCGATGACTTCATGGAGGGCGCCATGTCCTTCCTGCAGAAGCGCTCCCCGGCGTTTACAGGCCGCTAGTAGCGCCTTGGCGCGCGTTTTGCACCGCCTTGACGCGCGTTCCGCCCGAGCCTGAATAGAATCCTCGCGCCTTGGCCTTCTTCACCCCACAGTCCGGCGGCTCGCCCAACGCCGATGAAATCGCCAGCCTCTACAGGATCATCCTGTACATCGCGCTGGTCATCTTCGTGCTCGTCGAGGGTGCGCTGGGCTATGCGCTGTGGAAGTTCCGCGCGCGCAAGGGCGCCGTGGCCGCGCAGATCCGCGGCAACACGCGCCTGGAGGTCGGCTGGACGGTGGCCGCCGCCGTGATCCTCGTGGTGCTGGCCGTGATCACCTTCGCCAAGCTCTCCGCCATCCAGGACCCTTCCAACTCGGGACCCAATGGCCAGCATCTCGTGGGCAGCGATGGGGTTCTCTACGCCAGCGCCGAGCGCAAGCTGCCGCCAAATGGCAAGGCGCTCAACATCACCGTCGTCGGTCGCCAGTACCTCTGGCAGTACGTCTACCCCGGCGCGGCCGAAGCGGACGGCTTGGGCGCCCCTTACGCCTATGAGCAGATGGTCGTCCCTACTGAAACAACCGTCTCGCTCGACATCGTCTCCTCCGACGTCGTTCACTCCTGGTGGATTCCCGAACTCGGCGGCAAGTTCCAGGCGGTGCCCGGCTACCACAACTACACCTGGTTCAAGATCTCAAAGCCCGGCGTCTACCGCGGCCAGTGCGCCAATCTGTGTGGACGAGGTCATGCGCGTATGATCGCCGACGTCAAGGCCGTGCCGCCCGCGCAGTTTGAAGCCTGGCTGGCCTACCAGAAGGTCTTGATCGCCGAAGCCAACGCCCAGGCAAAGATCGCCCGCGCCAAACTTGGCAAGCAGATCGGCGCCGGACAGGTGGAGAACCCCTGATGGCCACTTACGCACCCCCCATCCCGCAGATCGTCACCCACCGCGCGGAGTCCTCCAAGCCCCAGGGCTGGACGAGCTGGTTCACGACCACCGATCACAAGCGCATCGGCATCCTCTACATGGTCACCACCTTCGTCTTCTTCCTGCTGGGCGGGGTGGAGGCGCTGATGATGCGCCTGCAGTTGGGTGCCCCCAACAACACGCTGGTCACCCCCCAGGTCTACAACCAGCTCTTCACGATGCACGGCACCACGATGGTCTTCCTCTTCGTCGTGCCGATGATGGCGGGCCTGGCCAACTACTTCGTGCCCTTGATGATCGGCGCCCGCGACATGGCCTTCCCGCGCCTGAACGCCATGTCCTACTGGCTGCTGCTAGCCGGCGGCCTCGTGTTCTACGCCTCGGTCTTCTGGAACCCGCCGGAAGCGGGCTGGACCAGCTACGCGCCGCTGTCGAACTCCTACTTCTCACCGGGGGGCGGACAGGACGCTTGGATCTACCTCGTGCACCTCACGGGCCTCTCCTCGATCCTTGGGGCCATCAATCTGTACGCCACGATCGCCAACATGCGCGCGCCCGGTATGAGCTGGGGCCGGCTGCCGCTGTTCGTCTGGGCGATCCTCACTTACTCCGTGCTGATCATCTTCGCGATGCCCGTGATCGCGGGCGCGGTGACGATGCTGCTGACCGATCGGCACTTCGGCACGCACTTCTTCGACCCCGCCAACGGCGGCTCGGCGCTGTTGTGGCAGCACTTATTCTGGTTCTTTGGGCACCCCGAGGTCTACATCATGGTCCTGCCCGGCTTCGGCGTCGTCTCAGAGATCCTGCCCGTATTCGCGCGTAAGCCCATCTTTGGCTACAAGGCCATCGCGGCCTCCACCGTGGCGATCGCCTTCCTGGGCTTCTTGACATGGGCGCACCACATGTTCGCCACGCCGATCCCCGAGGCCATCCTCGTCTTCGTGATGCTCAGCTCGTTCCTGATCGCCGTGCCCACGGGCGTGAAGATCTTCAACTGGATCGCCACGCTGTGGCGCGGCACGGTCGAATTCAAGACGCCGCTGCTGTTCTGCGCAGGCTTCATCTCGCTGTTCATTATCGGCGGCATCTCCGGCGTCTTCCTGGCCGTCTTCCCCGTCGACTGGCAGCTCAACGAAACCTATTTCGTCGTGGCTCACATCCATTTCGTGTTGATGGGTGGCGCCGTCTTCACGATCTTCGCTGCGATCTACTACTGGTTCCCCAAGATCACCGGGCGCATGCTCAGCGAGGGCATGGGCAAGGTTTCCTTCTGGCTCATGTATTGGGGTTTCCTCATCACTTTCCTGATTCAGCACGTGATCGGTCTTGACGGCATGCCCCGGCGGGTGTACGAGTACGACAACGTGGGTCACCTCGCCCTCTACAACCAGATCTCCACCGTGGGCTCCTTCATTCTCGCCCTGGGCGTGCTCGTGACCGTCTTCAACGTCGCCCGCAGCGTCAAGAGCGGCGTCATAGCGGGCCCCGATCCGTGGAAGGCCAACACGCTTGAGTGGTTCACGAGCTCTCCCCCGCCGCCCAACAACTTCGACGTGGTCCCGCGTGTGCGCTCGGTTGAACCGATGAAGGACATCCGCCGCGAGGTGGAGCGGCGCTCAGCCGCGCCGGCTGCTGATCCCGGCGGGGCTACCGTGCCCGCAGGGGCCATGCAAGTAGGCGTCTGATGAGCTCACAGACCCTGCATGCCAGCCTGCCCGTCGCCGGGCGCGCGCGGCGAGTGGTTGCCGACTACGTCGAGCTGACCAAGCCCAAGGTGCAGTCGCTGCTGCTGCTCACCACGATCACCGCCATGTACGTGGCCGGCGATCCCTCACCGCTGCTGGTGGCGCTCACCTGCCTGGGCGGCTATCTCTCAGCGGGCGGTGCCGGGGCCGTCAACCACTGGTTTGACCGTGACATCGACGCGCGCATGGCGCGCACCGCAAATCGTCCGATTCCCGCGGGGCGCATCTCCCCCCGCGCGGCGCTGACGTTTGGTTGTCTGCTCGCGGCTCTGTCGCTGTTGGAGCTGTCGCTGACGGTCAATCCGCTTGCGGCCGGCCTCTCCTTTGCCGGCTTCCTCGGCTACGTGTTCGTCTACACCTTTTGGCTCAAGCGCCGCACGCCGCAGAACATCGTCATCGGCGGCGCCGCTGGGGCCGTGCCGCCGCTGGTCGGCTGGGCAGCCGTGCGCGGCGACGTCGGTGGCTTGGCCGTGATCATGTTCTTCATCATCTTCTTCTGGACGCCCCCCCATTTCTGGGCGCTCTCGCTGCTGATGAAGGAGGAGTACGGCAAGGTCGGCGTACCGATGCTGCCGGTCGTGCGCGGCGAGGCCGAGACGCGGCGGCAGATCCTGCTTTACACGGTTCTGCTGTACGCGGTTACGCAGCTGCCTTTCTGTGCGGGCGGCCTCGGTGGGATCTACCTGGTCTCCTCGCTCCTACTGGGTATCGGTTTCATCGCTGGCGCCGTGCGGCTGTATCGGCGCGCGGATCGCCGCAGCGCGCTGCAGCTCTATCTCTTCTCCCTGGGCTACCTCGCGTTGCTGTTCTGCGCGATGGTCGCCGACGTCCATCTATAAACTTCTCCGCCAGCTATGAATCGACGCCTAGCCCGTAAGAACATCCGCACCGGCCTGATCGTCGGCGGGATCTGCATGTTCATGTTCGGTCTCACCTTCGTAGTGGCCGCCATCTACGTGTCATGAGCCCGCTCGATCCTCAGATCCCGCCGGTCGGCGAGGAGATCCATCTCCCGGGCCCAAGCCTTTTGCCGCTGCTCACCACCGTGGGCATCACGCTGGCGGTAGTTGGCATCACGCTCAGCCTGATTCTGGTGATCGCGGGCGTCGTGCTGACGGTCGTATGTGCCGCGCGCTGGATCGCCGACACGCGTCACGAGATCAACGAGCTTCCGCTGGACTAGGCGGGGGGCCTCTCGCTCCTCTGTCAGATCGTCGCGCTGGCCGGCACCGCGCAGAGCGCACCGTCATCAGTCCAGCAGCGCACGACATCGCGCACTGACAAGATGCCGGCTATCTCTCCGTGGTCGACGACGATCAGATGGCGGAAGCTGCCCTGCACCATCGCCGCTGCGGCCTCCTCAAGCGACCACTCCGGCGCGGCGTACACCACGTCGCTCGTGAGATGCTCGGCCACCAACTCCGTGTCGGGGTTCTGACCGGTCCCGAGCGACAGCAGGATGTCGCGCTCGGTGATGATCCCTGGGCCATTGCTGTCGGGATCGTTGACCACCGCCGCCCCCACCTGGCGCTCAGCCATCAGCTTGGCGGCCTCCCGCAGCGTGTGGCCGGGACCCACCGAAAGGACTGTCGGGCTCATTCCTTCATGCACCTGCATGTACCACTCCTTTCCTTGCAACGATTGTCTCAATGTAGTGCCATGAGGGGCGCGCGTCAAGAGGTCGGGTCAAGGCAATAGGATCACGCCCGCCAATGAACGTGCATACCCCAGACAGCGGCTCGTCAGACAGCAGGTCAGGGAGCAGGCGCTCGCTGATCTTCGCCGGCGTGGCCGCCGTGATCTCGATCGCGATCGGCGTTGTCCTGAGCTATGTCATCCACTGGTTTCCGGTGCAGGCGTCCACGCAGGCCAAGGAAACAGACACGCTCTACCACGTGCTAGTGATCGCCTCGATACCGATCTTCGTGCTGGTGGTGACGGTGATCCTCTACTCGGTGTGGCAGTTCCGCATGAAGCCCGGTGAGGAGCTCAAGGACGGCCCCCCGATTCACGGCAACACACGCCTTGAGGTGCTGTGGACCGCGATCCCAGCTGTGATCCTGCTGGGCCTCGTCTCCTACTCCTTCGTGGTGCTGAACAACAACGAAAAGAAGCCGGCGGGACCGGAGATCCAGATCAACGTCACCGGCCAGCAGTTCGAGTGGAGCTACGAATATCCGTCGTCGCTGACCGGCGGAGCGCCGCTGAAGAGCACCCAGCTCTACGTCCCCATGAACGAGTCGGTCTACTTCAACATCAAGAGCGTCGATGTCATCCACGCCTTCTGGGTGCCGGCCTTCCGGCTGCAGATCGATGCGGTGCCAGGCATCACCACCCACTGGCGCGCCACGCCCGATCGACTGGGCAGCTATCCGGTGGTGTGCAACCTGCTGTGCGGCGTCGGGCACTCGCTGATGCGCTCCGCCATCCACGTCGTCCCACAGGCACGCTTCCGCCAGTGGCTGGCACTTCAGGCAAACTCGGCGCCGGGACGGCAGTAAAGTGACTGAGCCGATGACAGCAGCGCCGCAAACGCCCAGCATGAGGACATCTGGAGGGATGCCGTAGTGAAGGAAGAACACCGATGATCGCCGCGAGCATCGCCAGGTTCCGTGGCCCCGGTTTTTACCGGGCTGCCTTGGGATTCGTGCTGGGGATCGCCTTCGCGGCCGCCATCACGTGGGTGATTCGCGCAGCTACAGGGCACCACACCTTCCCGCACTACCTCAAGGGCGAAGCCATCCTGGTGGTCTCGCTGATCGCTTCGCCACTGTTCTTCCTGGTCGGCCTCGGTGGCTTCGACTACTGGTTCGCGTGGGCCGCCGGCAAGCCCACCCAGCCCGAGGACCACTCAAGCCACGGGGCGCACGGCTGGAAGGACTACTTCCGCATCAACACCGACCACAAGGTGATCGGCATCCAGTACACGGTCACCTCTTTCTTCTTCCTGCTCGTGGGCGGCCTGCTGGCGATGCTGATGCGCATCGAGCTTGCGCAGCCGGGTGCGCAGTTCGTGGACGCCAACACCTATAACGGCCTCTTCTCGGTGCACGCCTCGCTGCTGATCTTCCTGTTCATCATCCCGGTGTTCGCGGGGCTGGCCAACTACGTGCTGCCTTTGATGATCGGCGCGCCGGACATGGCTTTCCCGCGCCTGAATGCACTCTCCTATTGGCTGCTGCCAATCGCGGGCGTGATGATGCTCTCCAGCTTCCTCGCCCCCGGCGGAGCCTTCGCCGATGGTTGGACCGCCTACACGCCGCTATCTGTAGACGCGCCCGTCGGCCAGGACTTCTTCACGCTGGGGGTGCAGTTCGCAGGGGCCTCTTCGATCATGACGGCGCTGAACTTCCTGGTGACGATCATCACCATGCGCGCGCCCGGCATGAGCTTCTTCCGCATGCCGCTGCTGGTGTGGGCCAACTTCGCTACCTCACTGCTGGTGGTGATCGCTACGCCGTTCGTCGCGGCCTCGCAGTTCTTCATCCTGCTCGACCGCGCCCTGGGCTTCAACTTCTTTAACTCCGGCAATGGCGGCGACGTGCTGATGTACCAGCACGTCTTCTGGTTCTACTCTCATCCGGCGGTCTACATCATGATGTTGCCCGGCTTCGGGATAGTCAGCGAAGTCATCGCCGTCAAGTCGCGCAAGCCGATCTTCGGCTACCGCATGATGGCCTTCTCGCTGCTGGCGATCGTGATGCTGGGCTTCACGGTGTGGGCGCACCACATGTTCACCTCGGGCATGGCCATGTGGATCCGCATCCCGATGGCCGTTACCACGGCGATCATCGCGATCCCCACCGGCATCAAGATCTTCTCCTGGCTGGCCACGCTATGGCGCGGGGTGCTGCACTTGGACACGCCGATGCTGTTCGCCCTGGGCTTCCTGACGACCTTCACGCTCGGCGGCATCAGCGGCGTGATGTTGGCGATGGTGCCCTTCGACATCCACGTCAGCGCCACCTACTTCATCGTGGCCCACATTCACTACGTGCTCTTCGGTGGCTCGCTGATGACGATCTTCGCGGGCGTCTACTACTGGTTCCCGAAGATGACCGGGCGCATGTACGACGAGCGCCTGGGCAAGTGGCACTTCTGGACCACCTTCGTGTTCTTCAACCTGACCTTCGGGCCGATGCACATCCTTGGCCTGCAGGGCATGCCCCGCCGTGTGGCGACCTACGCCGACCAGTTCGCCACGCTCAACCTGATCATCTCGATCTTCAGCTTTGCGCTGGGACTGAGCACGTTGATCTTCATCTACAACATGGTCACCAGCTGGCGTGGCGGGCCGCGCGCGTCGGCCAACCCATGGCGGGCGATGACGCTTGAGTGGCAGGTCTCCTCGCCGCCGCCGATCTTCAACTTCGATCGCGTGCCCACCGTCGTCGGCGGCCCCTATGAGTATGGGGTACCCGGGGCGGTGCATGGCATGTTCGCGCCGCCGCCTCTGCCGGCCACCGTCGGCGCGGGATCGGGCTCGGGCGGCGGCAGCAGCGGGGGCAGCGGGGGCAGCGGCACCGTCGGTGGCGGCGCGAATCCATTCGGCAATGAGTAAAGGGGCATCGAGCCGATGAGAGAAATTCTTGTTGTAGCCAACCGCACGCTCGGTGGAGCCAAGCTGTATGACCGCGTGCGCGAGCTGGCCGCGAGCGAGGAGACTCGCTTTCGCCTGGTGGTGCCGCAGAGCAAGCCCACCGCCGGCCTTGTCATCTACGACGAAGCGGTGCGCGAATCGGCCCAGGTGCGCGTCGATCTGGCGATGTCGTTCGTGTCCGCCGAGGGCATCCAGGCCAGCGGCGAAGTGGGCGACCCCGATCCCTTCTCGGCCACCATGGACGCCATCGCCGAGCGCCGGCCCGATGAGGTGATCGTCTCCACACACCCCGCCTCGCAGTCCGGCTGGCTGCGGCGAGACCTGGTGGAGCGCATCCAGAACGCCTCGGGTCTGCCGGTGGAGCACATCGTTACCGATATTGAGCAGGAGGGCCTACCTTTCGCGGTGACGCTGGTGGTGGCCAACAAGACATCAAGCGGCGAGGAGCTGCTTGAGCATCTGCGCGCCAAGGCCGCGGGCGATGAGCGTCACCTGTTCATCGCCGTAGTGCCCCAGCACGACGGCAGTGGCACGGCGCCCCGCGAGGCGCGTATGCGCCTTGCCTCGATGCTCGATCGTCTGCACTCAGCGGGCATCTTGAGCGCGGGGATAACCGGCGACCCCGACCCCTACACGGCCATCATGAATGCAATGGAGCTGTTCCGGGTGGACGATGTCGTCATCTCAACGCTCCCCGGCCAGCGCTCCGGCTGGTTGCGCGCCAACCTGATCGATCGCGTCAAGAGCACCACATCAGTGCCCGTGGAACACGTCGAAGCGAACGCCCGGACAACCACAACCGCGGCCGCGGCCGCCAGCTAGGAGAAGAGAGCCGGATGGAGGCAGCCAGCGTCACGCACGCAGCCGGGCGCGCCGCCCATGAGGGCGCACCCTCTGGGGCACAGGCAGGCGAGCACGGCGAGCACCACGGCCCGCCGCCGGCCAATCGCAGTTCGCGCGTCGAGCCTCAGCTGCTCGGGATGCTGCTTTTCATCATTTCCGAGGTGATGGTCTTCGGGGCCTTCTTCACGGCCTACTTCTTCATCCGCGTCGCTCAGGGCGACCCCTGGCCCGCCGTCGGCACGACGCTGCCGGTCGAGGTGGCCGGCGTCAACACGCTGATCCTGGTCTCCTCCTCCTTCACGTTGCACTGGGCCGAGGCCGCCATCAAGCGCGGCAACCACTTCGGCCTGAAGGCCGGCATGGTCGTCACCTTCCTCTTGGGGGCCACATTCCTCTTCATCCAGATCAACGAGTACGCGAACATCGGCTTCGCCCCCCAGGACACCGCCCAGGCCACGATCTTCTACGGCCTCACCGGCCTGCACGGCGCGCACGTCACGATCGGCCTCATCCTGCTTTTGATCGTCTGCATACGCGCCTTCCGCGGGCACTACTCGCCCGAGGAGCACAAGGGCGTGGAGATACCTGGGATCTACTGGCACTTCGTCGACATCATGTGGATCGTCGTTTACCTGACGGTCTACGTGATCTGAGGAAGGCCCCATGCAGAAGGCCACGTCGTGCTGAACCCCCTGCGCTCCGAGGGCGAGGCGTTTCAGCTACTGATCTACGTGCTAGCCGTCGCCATCGCGATCGTGGCGATCGTGCTGCTCGTGCGCGCCCTCTAACAGCGAGCACGCGACCTTACTTCACGGTCAGCTGGCCTTCCATGCCTGCCTGGCGGTGACCAGGGACCTGGCAGAAGAAGGTGTAGGTGCCGGGCTTGAGGTTGAAGCTCGCTGTTGCGGCGCCCTTGGTGATGATCTTGGTGGCACCCAGAACCGGACCACTTGCGCCAGTGCCGGACTGGATCGCGAGGTTGTGGGTGACCCCGGACATGTTGCCCATCGTGATCGTCACCGCGCCGGCGGTGGCGGTGGCCTTGTTGGTCACGTAGGCCAGCTGGCCGGTGGGGTCGGCGTCGATCTGCAGCTTGCCGTTCTGCTCGACCGCCGGCTTGCCCGCGCCGGGAGCCTTGACGGCGGCCGCCAGCAGGCCCGTATCCTGGCCAGGCCGGTCGGCGGCGTAGGCGACGTAGGCTGCGACATCTTCCAGCGAGGAACCGGTGACCAGGTTCTTCGGCATAGCGCCGATCGGATTGGGCTCCAATACCTGACCATGCACGACGCTGCGGATCGTGCTGCGCTCCAGCCCTTCGGCGATGCTGGCACGGAAAGCTTCATCAAGGTTGGGGCCGACGATGCCCTTGGTGCCCGCACGCGCCAGCGTGTGGCAAGAGCCGCACTTGGAGACGAACTCCTGCTTGCCAGCGATCACGTTCGGGTTGGGGTCATGCTTGACGCTCCCGCAGCCCGTGCAGGCCAGCAGCAGGCTGCCCGTCCCCGCAAGCACACCAAGCTGGCGCAGACCGAAGTTGTTGAGTGGAGCGCGCATCGGCGCGGGAACTCTACCCGAAGGGGTCACGGGACTGCGAGATCGTCCAACTCGCCGCTGGCAGCGGCGATCACCCCGCGCGCCACACGCTCCCACGACCAGTGCTCGCATACGGCCTCCACAAGCCCTTCGCGGGTCCTAGCGCGCAACTCGGGGTCTGCCCCAAGCCAGTCGGTAAGACAGGCACCAAGAGCGCTCACGGCACCGTCATCGACCGCGAATGACAGCCACTGGGCGACCTCTGCGGGGATGTAGCGGGCCAGCACGCTGCTCACCTCCGCCAGTCCCGAATGCGCAGCACTAACCGGGAAGGCGCCACAGGCGGCACCCTCGGCAGCGACCATGCCAAATGCCTCGGGGAAGGTGCTGGGCACGACCAGCGCCTCACAAGCCGGCAGCAGCTCGATCAGCTCCTCGTGATCGAGGCGGCCCGTGAACACCACACGCTCGGACAAAGCCTGGGCATCAGAGAGATAGCGCTCGCGCTCTATGCCACGTAGAGCCCCCAGAAATGCCCGTAGATGCCGCCTGGCGCCTTCTGTGGCCCCTTCCAGATCGTTGGCCGCCAGGGCGCCCAGCAGGCGCTCGAGCTGCTCGCGATCGGCCCCAAAGCCCACCACGACCAGCTTCGCCTCAGGAACCTGTCTGAGCACGAGCGGCCACGCCGCGATCAGCAGGTCCACGCCCTTGTTGACGATCAGCTTGCCCACGAACGCCACTAGACGATCCTGTCCGGGGTTCAGGCGTTCCAGCGCGGTCGCGGCCGCGAGATCGTCCCGGGCGAAGGCGTTTGCCTCGGTCCCACCATGGCTCATCTCCGCGGCGGTGAGGTCAACGGCGACACTGGAGCCAGAGGCATCGACGCGAAGTCGCGTGCCCAGTCCGCGTACAGCCTCGGCGGCCTCGGCCTGCGCACGGGGTGCAAAGCGCGCGATGTCTACACCGGGAGGGCCGAGGCGGGTGCGCTCCACCAATACGGGGTCTCCTAAGGCCTCCCACAAGCTGGCGGCGGTGTGATGAGACCCGACCAGAACCGCATTCGCGCCGTCCAGACCCTCGCGCGCCAAACCCAGGAAGCGCTCACGGTTGGGCTTGACGGTGTACTCCAGAGCGCTGCCGTGCACCTTGACCGCGTAGGGCACCTCTCCCGCCAATGCCCGCGCCAGGATCACAGGCCCCATCACGAGATGATTGGCCAGCGCCATATCTGGCTTCACCAACTCGGTCACCTCGCGTACAGCCGCCACATTTGCGGCCAGATAACGATCGACCTCCTCCTCAGAGCACTCCGCGAAAGGCCGCGCCTGGATGCCCTCGTAGCGATCCATCACGTACACCGGCAGCAGTCCGCCGATATCGGGCCTGTACGCCGTGCAGCGCACCGGCTCCCTCAGTGCGCGTACACACAACGTCCCACCCTCCCAGTCCCCTGTCGCATCCACAAACGCCTGCTGCTCAGGCTGGCGATCCTGGCAGAGCAGATGCACCTCATGGCCCAGCTCCACCAGTGCGGCCGCCAGACGAGCGTTGTAGACGTTAGAGCCCGTCCCGCCCAGCAGGTAGCCGTGAAAGATGAGGATGCGCATCGCAGGGCAGCCTACGCCCGAGCGCTTCGCTAGAGTCCCGCCGGTGAGCACTGCCCAGCGATACCGCCTGCGTAACCCGGCCAGCGGGCGAGAGATCGTGCTGGAGGCGGAGCCTGGCGAGATCTACGTGGATCGCGACTCGGGGGCGCCAATGGAGGTCGTAGGCAAGCTCTTGCCGTTGGCACCTTCTGCCTCGAAGCTGCCATGGGCGGTTGAGAATCTGCGCTTCTGCACATGGTGCGATCAGCTCGCCCAGAAAGACCTGAACGACTGTCCGACGTGCGGCCGGCGCATGGGGCCGCTGGGCGCGTGAGCTGGCCTGCTCAACTTTCCCCGCGCGTCACTGCTGGCGCCATAGCTCTTCTTCTGCTCAGCGGCCTGACACTGGGGGCCTGCGGCGGCAGCAGCGTGTCCGATCCGGCACCGCACAGCACGCCGAACATCATTCCCCCCAGCGATACCACCGCTGAAAACGAAGCCGCACAGACGACCTCCGTCTCGACAACTTCCACGAAGTCTTCTTCCAGCGCAAGCGAAGGCACCTCCAGTGAAACCGGCGGCAAGGAATCCAGTGGATCTGAAGAATCCACCGGCGGTGGCTCAAGCGGCGCTACCGAAGGCAACAGCGGTGGCAGCTCAGCCGGGGGCGCCACCGGCGGCGGCGCTGCTGGCGGAACCGGTGGTGGCACAGGCGGTAGCTCCGGTACCGGCGCCGGAGGCGGTACCTCCGGCGGCACCGGCGGCGCCAGCGCGCCCGGCGGCTGAACCGGCCAGAAGCCGCTACGGCGTTAGGCCGCTACGGCGCCCATCAAACATCGCACCCTTGACTCGACTTAGGGCGTCGATACCAGCGTGGCGCTGTAGGTCAAGCGCGCGGTGCGGTATAGGCAGGCGTACTGAACGATCCCTCCGAGGCTTGTCTGCGCCGACTGTGCGCTGGTGCTGGTGCACTGCGTCTTGGGTCGACTGGCACGCCAGGAGGTGGTGTTGGGGAAGCCCAGCGCCAGCGCGGGGGCCCATGAGGGGACCGTCAGCGCCACCAGATCGCCCTTCTTGACGGGAAGGGTGCTTGTCAGTGGGAACTGCGCGGTCTTGCCGAAGTACGGTTCCAACTTGACCAGTGGGCTCTGCGCAATCAGCTTGTAGGCGAGGTTGGGCTTGCGTTCCTTGCGCAGGATCGCAATGCCGGCGCTCGCTTCGCCGCCCTCGTTGGCGTTGAAGAACTTGACCTGCGTGGCATTGGGCTTGCCCAGCGCGATCGTCCACGCAACGATGCGGCCTTCGCGCGGCGCGCTCACGAGTTCGTGGGTGCTGCCCACCTTGACCTGGAAGCCGGTTGTGCGGCTCACTGCCAGACAGGGGCTGCCTGGACAGCTTGGCGTGGTCGGGGGAGTGGTTTCCGGAATGACGCCCACTTCCGCGAGCGTTGCCAGCGAGCCCGTAGGCATCGCCAGGGCAAGGCCGAGGCCTCCCAGGACAGCGATGTATGCGCGTTTAGCTCTCATATGGGCATTCAACACAATGATTGCGACGATGTAGCGGTTCGACGTAGATTGCGGTATTCCCCCTTTACGCCGCCCCATTTCCTACATCTTCGACTATTCGCTCAGTCTGTGCTCCCGTTGAGTTGCGCCGCAGCTGCCGCGATCTCCACCGGATCGCCGGGTCCCGGCACCCAGGGCAATCGCAGCGGATCGCCCTTATAGCGGGGGATCACGTGTATGTGAAAGTGGAAGACCGTCTGCCACGCCGCCGCACCGCAGGAGTTGATGACGTTCACGCCATCGGCCCCCAGATACTCGTTCACGCGCTCCGCAAGGCGCTTGGCGGCCAAGGCCACCGCCTCCAGGTCATTTGGCTCGATGCTCAGCAGGTCGCGCGAGTGCGCGCGCGGGATCACCAGCGCATGGCCGCGCGTGGCGGGGTGGATATCCATGAAGGACACCGTGTGCTCATCCTGATCCACGATCGTGGCCGGCAGTTCGCCCGCGAGGATCTTGCAGAAAATGCAGTCTGGGTCGGCGCTCACGAGCGCATCCTATTCGCCGATAGAGCCTTGGCAAAATCGAGCGCCTCGGCCTGTGTATGCACTGTGCCGGCATAGCGCGCGCGCGCCAGCTCCTCCAGCAGCTCCCCCACCTGCGGCCCAAGCTCGATGCCTAGCTCACGAGCCAGCTCATCGCCCCGCCACAGCGGCGCCGCAGGTCCTCCCTGGGCACGCCATTGCAAAGCGTCGGCGAGCATCGTGCGCGCCAGGCGCATGTGCACCTCGATCGCCCGCTCCGCGCGCTTGCCGCGCGTCGCCAAACGATCGGCCACCGACAGCAGCGTGACATCGACCTCAACCGGTTCTGTGGCGCGCAGGTAGCCGAAGACCGACTCGCGCGCCAAGGGCTGGGGCTCGTGCACCAAGAAGCCCAGGCGCAGGTGGTGGCGCACCAGCGCGGCCACATGGGCGCGCAGCCGCTCGCTGGTGCGCAGCCTGCCCAGCACTTCACGGGCCAGATCGGCCCCAATGCTGTCGTGGCCCATGAACGTCACGCGCCCGCTCAGAGGAATGACCGCGCGGGTGGCCGGCTTGGCGGCGTCGTGCAGCAGAGCTCCCCAGCGCAGTGCGCTGCCGCGCGTAAGGTCATCCGCCAACGGCTCGGCCAGGAGCGCCGCGACCTGCTCGCCGTGTTCGCTTCCGAGCAGGCCCGCGGGGTCCGCCTGCAAGGCGATCACCTGCTCCAGTACCTCCAGTGTGTGGCCGTGCACGTCGCGGTGGTGGTACTTGCTCTGCTCTACTCCGCGTAGCCCCTCAAGCTCCGGCAGAACGGCGGCAGTCGCCTCTACCTGTCCCATCAGCTCAAGTCCCCGCAGCACCGCCGGAGCATCGACGATGCGGCGCAGCTCCATGAACACCCGCTCGCCCGCCACGCTCGGCAGACGCCCCGCTGCGGCCTGGGCTGCCCGCAGCGTCGACTCCTCCACGCTCAGATCAAGCTCGACTGCCAGGCGCACCAGCCGCAGCACGCGCAGCGGATCGTCGGCGAATGCCTGCGGAGCGACCATGCGTAGGCGCCGTTCGCTCAGATCGCACTGGCCGCCCAGCGGATCGATCGGGGTGCCGCCGGCCACCGGCTCCGCGATCGCATTGACCGTGAAATCGCGCTGCTCCAGATCCTCGCGCAGAGTATCTCCGCGCATCCGCTCCAGATCGATCTGCCAACTGCCATCGCGCGCCACCACCCGCCAAGCGCCGAAGTCCTCTGAGAGGGCGAAGCTGGCCGCCCCTCCGCCTCCTGCGGCACGAGCAAGCGCACGCGCGGCGACCGCCGGATCGCCGTCGATCACGACGTCCAGATCCGCCGTCGAGCGCTCCAGCAGGCGATCGCGCACGCTGCCCCCGACAAGCCATGCCTGCTGTCCAGAGAGCGTCTGGCGTAGAACCTCTAGCGCGTCACTCATCGCGGCATTGCTCGCCGTCGCGGCAATACCGCCGTTCCAGGCGCCGCGTCAGACCGCAAGCGATCTCATAGCTGATCGTGCCCAGGCGCCCGGCCACCTCCTCGGCGGTTATCCGCTCCTCGCCCTGATAGCCGATCAGCACCACCGGCAGCCCCAGCAGCTGCTCCGCGGCAGGGTCCGCTCCCAGATCCACCGTGATGCTGTCCATACTCACGGTCCCCACCAGCGGATGACGGTGCCCGTTGACGAGCACGTCGGCGTTGTTGGAGAGCCCGCGCCGCCAGCCGTCGCCGTAGCCAATCGGCACTACCCCGATATACGTGTCGTGCTCGGCGGTGAAGCGCCGCCCGTAGCCCGCGCTCTCCCCCACCTTGCAGAGCTTGACGGCCGCCACATGCGAGCCGACCTCCATCGCCGGTTCCAGGTCCTGCTCGGCCGGGTCCTTGCCGAACGGGTCCATGCCATAGATCGCAATGCCACAGCGCACCATGTCGAAGTGCGCACGTCGATCACGCAGCGTGGCGGCGCTGTTGGCGGCATGCACGATCACCTCGGGATAGGCCTCCTTGAGCGGCGTCACCCAGCTCGTGAAGCGCTCCAGCTGCTCATCGAAGAAGGCGTCCTCCAACTCATCGGCCGTCGCGAAATGCGTCATCAGCCCAACCAGCTCAAGGCTGGGCGCAGCGGCGGCGGCCTGCGCGATGCGTGTCGCCGCCTGCGCGTCGCGCGTACCGAAGCGGCCCATGCCGCTGTCGAGCTTCACATGCACGCGCGCCTTCAACTCCATCATCGCGGCCAGCTGAGCTATGTGCGCGATGTACTGCTCGCTCCAGACGACGATGTCGAAGCCGTGCACGATCGCCTCCTCCAGGTCGTCTGAGCAGATCGGGCCCAGCAGGAGCAGGGGCGCCTCCAGGTCTTCAAACTCCCCATCCGCCACAAGCTCGCGCGCTTCTCCCATGCCGGCCACGGCCAACCACGTCGCGCCGCCAGCCAGCGCCGCCTCGGCGCAAGACACCATGCCGTGACCGTAGCCATCGGCCTTGATCACCGCACACAGCTCGCCGCCGTGCAGCTCCGCGAGCAAGCGGGTGCAGTTACGAGATATCGACGCGAGATTCACGCCTGCTTGCGTCGTCAAGATAGGTCTTCTCCTCCTCTCGACCGCGGCAGCGCGGCGATCACGTCGGTTGCCATCACGCCCTCCACGGAGCCTTGCCGATGCGCGGCCACTCGCCCTGCTTGCGCGTGCAGCCACACTCCCGCACACGCCGCCTTGAAGGCATCCAAGCCTTGGGCGAGCAGCGCGGCGATCACCCCGGTCAATACGTCGCCACTGCCGGCTGTGGCCAGCGCTGGACTGCGCCCTTGGCTGACCGCCACGCGACCAGAGTGCTCGGCGACGAGCGTGTCATCGCCCTTGAGCACCACCACCGCCTGCGAGCGCTCGGCCGCGGTGCGAACGCTTGCCAGGCGTTCACGCTCGATCTCGTCGCTCTTGCGCTCCAGCAGCCGTCCCAGCTCGCCTGCGTGCGGGGTGAGAACCGTTGGGGCCTCTCGCGCTGCCAGCTCCCGGAGACGCCCCGAGTGGGCTCCCAGACCGTCCGCGTCCAGCACCATCGCCACCGGCGCCTGCCTGGCCAGCTCGCGCGCGAAAGCCACCGCGCCCGGGGTGCGCCCGAGGCCCGGGCCGAGCGCCAGCGATCCCCCTCTGTCAAGCGCCTGGAGCACTACCGGCACACCCTCAACCTCCAAGTCGCCGTCTGTGTCGGGCAATGGACGCGTCATGACCTCCAGCAGACTGCCAGCAAGCGCCGGGCGCAGCGAGCCCGGCAAGCAGGCCGTCACGTAGCCAGCTCCAGCACGCGCGCTCGCCAAGGCCGTCATCCGTGGCGCCCCGGAAAGATCCGCCGAGCCTCCGGCCACGACCACGTGGCCGCTTGAGAACTTCGTCGAGGCCGCATCGCGCCGCGGCAGCTCACCCGCCACGGTCGGCTCGATCAAGCCGATCATGGCAGCGGCGGGCGCGCCCCGGGGGATGCCGATGTCGATCGTGCGCACCTCCCCGGCGAATGCCTTGCCGGGGTGAATCCACAGCCCGGGCTTGGCGGCATGGAAGGTGACAGTAACGCTGGCCCGCACCGCCGCTCCCGCCACCGCGCCGGTGGAGGCATCCACGCCACTGGGGACGTCGACACTCACCACGGCGGCCGCTGTCGCCAGTCCGATGGCCTTTATCGCCTCAGCGGTCGTGCCCCGCGGCTCGCCCTCAAAGCCTGTGCCCAGCAGTGCATCCACGATCACAGCGGACTCGGCGAGCACGCCCATACTTTCGGCCAGCATCCGCGGCGGCGCCCCGGGCAGACGTGCGAGGTTCGCTGCTGCGTCAGCTGAGAGCTCTGATGGGGTGGTGCTCAAAACAGTCACCACTCTGCCTGCATCGCGCAATAGGCGCGCCACTACCAACCCGTCGCCGCCGTTGTTGCCCTTGCCGCACACCACACTTACGGGGCCATCCGGAGCCACCTCTTCAACCACGCGCGCAACACCTTCTCCGGCGCGCTCCATCAGCTCCAGTGATGGCACGCCCTGCCGCTCGATCGCCCAGCGATCTATCGCCCGCATCTGCTCGGCGTTGGGAAGCGGTGTAAGCCATTTTGGCAGCGACACGAGAGCGATGCTAGAGACCTTGCCGGCCGCCGCCCTTGCGGCATAGCCGAACGCGCCCCATCTACTCGATCTCCTCAGCCTTGGCGATCTACTCGACCCCTTGGCTGCTTACTCGACAGTGACCGTCTTGGCGAGGTTGCGCGGCTGGTCGACGTTAAGGCCGCGGCGGCGCGCGATCTCATAGGCCAGCATCTGCAAGGGAATCACGGCGAGGATCGGCTGCAGCATCCAATCGATGGCTGGCACAGCGATGGCAGCGTCGGCATGCTTGGCGATCTCGTTGTTGCCGGCGGTGACGATCGCGATCGTGTGCGCCCCGCGCGCCCGCACCTCCTGCATGTTGGAGGCCAGCTTCTCCAGAACCGGCGAGTCCGTGGCCACGCATACCACCGGGGTGGAGTCATCGAGCAGCGCGATCGGGCCGTGCTTCATCTCGCCGGCCGCGTAGGCGTCGGTGGCGATATAGGAGATCTCCTTCAGCTTCAACGCCCCCTCAAGCGCCACGGGCAGGCCGACGTGGCGGCCGATGTAGAGGAAGAACTCCTTGCTCCAATCCTCATCGGCAACCGCTTTGATCTGTCCGGCCAGCTCCTCCGAGCTGGTTATCTCGGTGATGCAGTGCGGCAACCGCTTGATCTCGCTCACCAGCTCGGCGATGCGCTCTGGGGGCAATGTGCCACGCAGCTCGGCCAGACGCAGGGCCAGCAGGTAGATGACCGCGATCTGACAGACGAACGTCTTGGTCGCCGCCACGCTGACCTCAAGCCCCGCTCTGGTGAACAGCACCCCGTCGGCCTCGCGCGTGGCCTGCGAGCCCATCACGTTGGTGATCGCCAGAACCTTCGCTCCGCGCTCACGCGCCGTACGCATGGCGGCAAGCGTGTCTGCCGTCTCGCCGGACTGGGAGATCCCGATTACCAGGTCCCCCGGGCCCACCACTGGGTTGCGGTAGCGGTACTCCGAGGCGACATCCATCTCCACCGGCACCCGCGCCCACTCCTCGATCGCGTAGCGCCCGATCAGGCCCGCGTGGTAAGCGGTGCCGCAGGCAACTATTACGATCCGCTTGACACCAGCCAGGACCTCCTCGTCCAGCGCGCCCTGCTCATCGAGGTCCACCCCATTCCCACGCGCCGTGCGATCGGCGATCGTGTCGGCCACCGCGTCCGCCTGCTCGTGGATCTCCTTGAGCATGAACGTCTCATAGCCGCCCTTCTCCGCGGTCTCCTCATCCCAGTCCACAGCCTCGGGGGCGCGCAGCACCTCCTGGCCAGTGGCCGTTTCGATGCTCACCCCCTCGGGCCGCAGCACCACGATCTCCCCGTTATCCACGTACTGCACCATGCGTGTCTGGGCCAAGAACGCCGGCACGGCAGAGGCGATGAACTGCTCCCCCTCACCGCGACCAACCACCAGCGGGCACTCCTTACGCGCACCTACCAGCATGTCGGGCTCATCCAGGCTCATTGCCACGAAGGCGTAGTGCCCCTCAAGCTCCGCGTACGCAGCCCGCACCGCCGCCGCAAGATCGCCCGCATAGTGATGGGCGATCAGGTGTGCGATCACCTCGGCATCGGTTTCGGAGGTGAACTGGCAGCCCCCCGCGATCAGGCGATCTTTCAAAGCCATGTAGTTCTCGACGATCCCGTTCACCACCACGTGCACACGGTCATCGCTGTCGAAGTGCGGATGCGCGTTCTCCTCGCTCACTCGCCCGTGCGTAGCCCAGCGCGTGTGACCGATCCCGGTGCTCGCTGGACGCACGGCTGTAGCCACCGCACCGCCTCCTTCGCCCTCCCCGTTCAGCGGTCCGCCGAGCTTCGCCTGCAATGCGTCGAGGTTGCCGACGGCGCGCACGGCCTCGATGTGGTCATCGGCCAACACTGAGATGCCGGCGCTGTCATAGCCCCGGTACTCAAGCTTGCGCAACCCGGCGAGCAGCAAGCCCCGAACGGGTCGGCCACCCACATAGCCAACGATCCCACACACCGGCCCGACGATACCAGCGCCTGGGTGCCTGCTTCAAAGCAGTAGACAGCTTTGGACGGTTAGAGGGTGGCGCAGCCGGCCATTGGCCGGCGAGCCGGGCCCCTCTCCCCTGATCTATGCGAGCTCACGCTCCACCAGCGCGGCAAGACGCATGCAGACCTCTTCAGCCTCCTCGTCCGTTGGTGCCTCGACCATTACGCGAATCAGGGGCTCGGTGCCGCTGGGGCGCACGAGCACGCGGCCGCGCCCGGCCAGCTCCTGGTCCGCGCTCGCGACCGCCGCCTTGACGTCCTCCGCGTGCTCGTAGGCACTGCGATCCTTCACGCGGATGCCCACCAGTCGCTGGGGAAGCTTCTCCATCGCGTCGCGCTCTGACAAGTTGCGACCCGCGAGGGCCTCCAACACCAGCAGGGCACTGGCGATGCCATCCCCGGAGCGATTGAAGCCCATCTCGATGATGTGGCCCGACTGCTCGCCGCCCAGCACCCAGCCGCGCTCGCGCAGCTCCTCAAGCACGTAGCGGTCGCCGACCTTTGTGCTGGTCACCGTGATGCCGGCCTGCGCCATCGCGGTGTGAAAGCCGAAATTGGTCATGACCGTCACGGCCACGCCCCCACCGGGCAGACGGCCGTTGCTGTGCAGGTGCAGTGCCGCCAGCGCCATCAGCTCGTCGCCATCCACCACCTGTCCGTCACCATCAACGGCCAGCACACGGTCGCCGTCGCCGTCGAAAGCGAACCCGATCGCATGGCCGCCCGCCGTAACCTTCTTCGCAAGCTCCTCGACGTGCGTGGAGCCACAGCCAGCGTTGATGTTGCGGCCATCCGGTGAGTCCGCGATCACCGTCACGTTCGCGCCCAGGCGCCTGAAGATCTCTGGCGCCACGCGGTGCGTCGCGCCGTTCGCGCAATCCAGGAGGACATCGATGCCGTGCAGACTGAGGTCCTGGAAACGCGTGTGCAGCTCCCGCAGGTAGTCCTCATGCGTGCCCCGCAGCTCACGTACATGGCCGAACCCCCGCTCGCTGGCGTTGCCAGCGGGAGCTCCACCCGCTGCGCCATTGCCACTGCCTTCGCCGCCACCCCCTTCGCCGGCGGCGCTTGCAGCGCGCTCCAGCTCAGCTTCGATTCCCTGCTCCACCTCATCGCTGAGCTTGAAGCCGTCGGCCGCGAAGAACTTGATGCCGTTGTCCTGGAATGGGTTGTGTGAGGCTGAGAGCACGACCGCCAGATCAAAGCCGTAGCGACCGATCAAGAGCGGCGCAGCCGGGGTCGGCAGCACGCCTCCCAGCAGCGCATCTCCACCCGCGGCGACGATGCCGGCAGCCATCGCGGCCTGCAACATCTCGCCCGACTCGCGGGTGTCGCGGATGATCAGCACCTGCGGGCGCTCGACGCCCGTCTGGCGGGTCGCGGCGCGGCCCAGTGCCAATGCCAGCTCGGCGCTCAGAAGCTCGCCGGCGATACCACGGACGCCATCGGTCCCAAACAGGCGTCCCGCCATGATGTTCGCTAGCGCTTGGAGAACTGCGGACGCTTGCGCGCCTTCTTCAGGCCGGCCTTCTTGCGCTCCTTCGCGCGCGAATCGCGCGTCAGGAACCCGCGTTTCTTCAGCTCACCACGCAGATTCGGATCGGCCTCAAGCAACGCCCGCGAGACGCCATGGCGCAATGCGCCGGCCTGCGCGGAGATGCCGCCGCCGTGCAGACGCGCCACTACATCCATGCGCTCCTGGTAGCCGACCGTCTCAAGCGGCTGACGGATGTTGCGCTGCAAGGTCACGCGGGGGAAGTGCTCCTCAAGCGTGCGGCCGTTGACGGTGTAAATGCCGCTGCCCGGCCGCAGGATCACTCGCGCGATCGCGGTCTTGCGCTTGCCGGTCGCGCGATAGCGCGCGTTCGCGGCCAGATCGATCGCCGCCGTGGAGATCGGCTCGGAGGAGACCTCCTCGTCCTCGCTCTGCTCGGACTCCTCAGATGACTCCTCGTCGTAGGAGGTCGCATAGGGGTCGGCGGGCTCGTTGCGGCCCAGTGGATCGACACCCTCGGGGACGATGTCCACTTCCAGATGCGCGCCTGGTACAGATGGCTTCACACGGGGAGCGGGCTCCTCTTCCTCGCCCTCCTCCTCGGCCTCAGCAGCCGCAGGCTCCTCAGCGACCGGCTCGGCAACGGGCTCAGAGGCGGGCTCCGCAGGGGCCGGCGACTCCTCGGCGGCCGGCGTCTCCGCCACCGGCTCTGCAGCAGATGGCTCCTCGGCAACAGGCTCCTGCGCCGCGGGCTCCTCGACCACTGGGGTGGGCTCCTCTGGCGTCTGCGGTGTCTCGGGCTCGTCAGACATCAGGCCTGCACCTCCATCGGCTCGGGCTTCTGCGCCGCGTGCGGATGATCCGGCCCCGCGTACACCTTCAGCTTGGTCAACTGCTTACGCGCCAGGCGATTGCGCGGCATCATGCCCTTGACGGCCAGCCGGATGATCTCCTCCGGGCGCCGCGCCAGCATTTCCTCGAAGCTGCGCGAACGCAAACCTCCGGGGTAACCTGAGTGGCGGTAGTAGCGCTTGTCGGCGCGCTTGTTGCCCGTCACCACGATCTTCTCCGCGTTCACGACCACCACGAAGTCGCCCGTATCGATGTGCGGCGTGTACTCCGGCTTGCGCTTGCCGCGCAGCGCATCGGCGATATGCGTCGCCAGACGCCCCAACGTCTTGCCGTTGGCGTCTACGACGAGCCAGTTGCGCTCGCGATCGGTGGGCTTGGCTACATAGGTCTTCATGACGTGAAAAAGGCCACGCGTGGACAACGCGCGGCGCGGAGTGAGATGATAGCTACTCCCACTCGATTGTGCCGGGGGGCTTACTGGTTATGTCCAGAACCACCCGGTTGACCTCGCGCAGCTCGTTGATCATGCGCGAGGCGATCGTCTCCAGCAGGTCGTAAGGGAGCCGCGCCCAGTCGGCTGTCATCGCGTCGTCGCTGGTGACAGCGCGCACGACGACGACATAGCCATACGTTCGCTCGTCCCCCTGCACCCCCACGGTGCGGATGTCGGGCAGCACGCAGAAGGACTGCCACAGCTCGCGGTACAAGCCGGCCTTGCGGATCTCCTCCTGGAGGATATGGTCGGCCTCGCGCAGCACGTCCAGGCGCTCTTTGGTGGCTTCGCCACCGACCACGCGAATGGCCAGGCCGGGGCCCGGGAACGGCTGGCGCCAGACCAGGCGTTCAGGCAAGCCCAGCTCAGCGCCCACCGCGCGCACCTCGTCCTTGAACAGCGCCCGCAGAGGCTCGACCAGCTCGAACTGCAAGTCATCGGGAAGGCCGCCGACGTTGTGGTGGGACTTGATCGTCGCGGCCCCCGTACCGCCACCGGACTCGATCACGTCCGAATAGAGCGTGCCTTGCACCAGGTAGTCAGCGCCATCCAGCTTCGTGGCCTCCTCCTCGAAGACTCTTATGAACTCGGCCCCGATCGCTTTGCGCTTGGCCTCGGGCTCGGTCACTCCGTTTAGCCGCTCCAGGAAGCGCTGCTCGGCGTCAACCGCCACGAGCGGGACCTTGAAGGTGTCGCGGAACGCACTGATGACCTGCTCGCCCTCTTCCTTGCGCATCAGGCCGTGGTCCACGAAGACGCACGTCAGCTGATCACCCACCGCACGATGCACCAGCAAGGCAGCCACGGAGGAGTCAACGCCACCGGAGAGACCGCATATGACACGCCCATCCCCCACCTGCTTGCGGATACGCGCGATCTGCTCCTCGACGATCGACGCAGCCGACCAGGTGCGCTCACAGCCGCATACCTCGGTCAGGAAGCGCGTCAGGATCTCCTGGCCGTAAGGCGTGTGCACCACCTCGGGGTGGAACTGAATGCCATAGATCCCCCGCTCTACGTTCTCCACAGCGGCCACCGGCGAGGCGCTTGAGGAGGCCAGCGCCGTGAAACCGGGCGGAGGCTCAAAGACGGTGTCGCGATGGGACATCCAGCAGGTCTGCTCGCGCGGCATTCCCGCCAGCAGCACCCCCGGCTCGCTGACGGTGAGATCGCTGCGCCCGAACTCCCCTACCTCGGCCTGCTCCACGCGGCCGCCTAGGTCGTGCACCAGCAGCTGCATGCCGTAACAGATACCCAGCACTGGTACTCCGAGTTCCAAGAGGCCCTGCTCCAGCTTCGGCGCTCCCGGCGCGTACACCGAGGCGGGGCCACCGGAGAGGATCACCCCGCGCGGCTTGCGCTTGGCGACCTCCTCCAGACCTACGTGATGGGGCAGCAGCTCGGAGAACACACCGCAGTCGCGCACGCGCCGCGCGATCAGCTGCGAATACTGACCGCCATAGTCGAGCACCACGATCTCTTCGGTGGCCACCGGCGTTCCCTCACGCCCCGCCGCGACAGGCGCTGAATCGGCTATGACAGCCTCACTCATTGACTAATGCGGCGGCAGCCTTCCCGTTGGACCCCATCCCGACGGCCTGATCACGCTGAAGCTGCTTGCCCTCGGTCTGCAGCGAAGGCGCGATGACGACCTCAGCGCGGTTGAACTCCGCGAGATCCTTGTGCCCGCAGGTTGCCATCGAGGTGCGCAGCCCTCCGAAGAGGTTGAAGGTGCCGTCGTTCTCGCGCGCGGGACCCACCAGGATCTCCTCCAGGCTGCCGTTCTGCGTGGTCGCTACACGCGCGCCGCGAGGCAGCGTGGGATGGAAGGTGGCCATGCCCCAGTGAAAGCCTCGGCCGGGGGCCTCGTGGGCGCGGGCGAGCGGGGAACCGATCATCACCGCGTCGGCGCCGAGGGCGATCGCCTTGGAGACATCCCCCCCATTGCGCATTCCCCCATCGGCGATCACCTGGCAGTACTCACCTGTCTCCAGCATGTGCGTGGAGCGCGCATGCGCCACATCGGCAATGGCCGTGGCCTGCGGGACGCCGATGCCGAGCACTCCACGCGTGGTACACGCGGCACCGGGCCCGACGCCGACCAGCACGCCGGCCGCGCCGGTGCGCATCAGGTGCAATCCCGTGTGGTAGGAAGCGCAGCCGCCGACGACCACAGGCACCTCAAGCGAGGGGATGAACTCCTTCAGGTTCAAAGGCTCGCTCACGGTCGAGACGTGTTCGCCAGAGACCACAGTGCCCTGGATCACGAGCACGTCCAGACCGGCCTCCATCGCGAGCTCGTAGTGATCGAGCACTCGCTGCGGTGTCAAGGACGCCGCGACAACCACCTTGTGCTCCTTGATCTCCTTGATGCGCTTAGCGATCAGCTCGGGCTTCACAGGCTCGCGGTAGATGTCCTGCATCTCGCGCGTGGCCGCCTCCTTGGACAGTTTCGAGATCCGCTCCAGCTGCTCGTCGGCGTCCTCGTAGCGCGTGAAGATGCCCTCCAGGTTGAGCACCGCCAGGCCACCCAGGCGACCGACGATTCCAGCGGTGCTCGGCGACACAACGCCATCCATCGCAGAAGCCATCATCGGCAGCTCGAACTGGTAGGGACCCAGCTTCCAGCTGATGTCGATGTCGTCAGGATCGCGCGTGCGCCGGGAAGGCACAATCGCGATGTCATCGAATCCGTAAGCGCGACGGGCAGACTTGCCGCGTCCGATCTCTACTTCCATCTATAGATCCTTGCAGTCGGGGCGGACAGCGGATACCTGTTGGTAGACACAGGCAAAAAGACCCCGCACGGAGCGGGGCCAAGAGGGGTGTGGCAGGGTGCCACGGGGACCTTGTATGCCGGCGCAGCCAAGTGAGTTTGAGCATAGCAACGGGGCCTCTAGACTGGCCGGACTATGAGTTCTCTCCCCCCCTGGGAGCCCAGCGCGATCGAGGCACGCCGCCAGCAGGTCTGGAGCGCCGGCGATGTCTTCCGCACACCTGACGCTGACGGACGTGCGGGGCTCTACATCAAGCCTTCGGCGCCCTTCACCTCGGGCAACATCCACATCGGGCACGTGCGCAGCTATGCGATCGGCGATGCCTACGCCCGCTTCCAGCGCGCGCAGGGAGAGTCGGTGCTGTTCGCCTTTGGCTTCGACGCCTTCGGACTGCCGGCCGAGTTGGGGGCCATCGCGGGCGGCGAGTCGCCCAGCGATTGGGTGGAGCGCTGCGCCAAGCATATGGTCGGGCAGCTGGAGCGGCTGGGGTTCTCCTTCGATTGGCAGCGCGCCTTCATGAGCTCCGATGCCGTCATGTACCGCTGGTCGCAGTGGCTGTTCCTGACGCTGCTGGAGCACGATCTGATCTACAAGGGCACGGGCGCGGTGGACTGGTGTGACACCTGCCAGACGACGCTCGCCACGATCCAGGTCGAGGAGGGGGGCACCTGCTGGCGCTGCCACAACCCCGTGCGGCTGATCCAGCGACCGGAGTGGTATCTGCGCATCAGCGCCTATGTGGAGGAGAACGACCGGCGCCTGGCGGACCTCTCCCCCTGGGATGAGACCTCGCTGGCCAGCCAGCGCTTCGTGCTGGGGCGCGTCGACGGGGTCGAGCTGGATCTCACTGCAGCAGACGGCGGCGGCGAGAGGCTTACGGTATTCACGCCCCATGCCGACGCGCTGGGCGAGGCGCGCTTCGTGTTGATGTCGCCCAAACACCCGCAGGTGGATGTGTGGGCCACCGACGCGCACGTGCAGGAGCAGCTGGAGGAGCTGCGCAGCGGCGGCGGCGAGCGGGCGGCCCGCGACGCGCAGGCGATCGCGCTGGTGGACACGGGGCGTACGGTGAGCGCACCGGGCGGCGAGGGCACACTGCCGGTGCTGATCTCGCCCATGGTCGATGGGCGCTTCGGCGCTACCGCCGTGCTGGGGGTGCCCGATAGGGACAACTCCGATGCGACCATCGCCGAGCGTCTCTGGGGGTCGGGGCACGATCGCCAAGGGCCGAAATCGAGCGAGCCAGCCAACCCCCCGGGGGCGGCAGTCGGCTCCGCCGAGACCAACCCATCCCCCTCCCCCTCCTCCCCTGTGACGGTTGGGTCCAATCCTCGTCCCGCCAAGCGCTTCAAGGCGGGGGATTTCGCCGTGTCGCGCCAGCGCTCCTGGGGCACGCCGATCCCGATCGTCTACTGCGAGAGCTGCGGTGCCGTGCCGGTGCCCAAGGAGGAGCTGCCGGTGGTGCTGCCGCGGGACCTCAAGCCCACCGGCGAAGGCAACCCGCTGGCCGAGCGCCTGGACTTCGTCAACACCACCTGCCCGCAGTGCGGCGGCGCGGGCAAACGCGAGACGGACACGCTGGACTGTCATTTCGACGCGCTCTGGCTGTGGATACCCGCGTGCGTGCCGCCCGCGGAGCGCGAGGGGACGCTGGAGCAGATCCTGGCCTTGGAGGATCTGCGCCGCTGGCTGCCCAGCGAGCGCCTGGTGGCGGGCACGGACAGCGGCAACTTTGTCTTCGACCAGCGCATGGTCACCAAGGCGCTACGCGACATCGGCCCGCTGGCCTTCCTGGCGGACGGCGAGCCTTTCGCCGGCTGCCTGTTCCACGAGATGGTGATTCGCGATGGGCGCAAGATGAGCAAGCACCTGGGCAACGTCGTCGATCCCGACGAGCTGCTGGAGCGCTTCGGGGCGGACACCTTGCGCTTGGCGGTGCTCTATGCGGCGCGGCCGCAGAAGTCGCTGAACTGGAGCGACAGCGCCGTGCAGCACTGCCACCGCTTCCTCAAGGGGCTCTGGAGCTATACGCAGGCGCACGCGGCGATGGACCCCGAGCCGCTAGACGACAAGCGCGCCTATGAAACCGAGCATCTGCGGCGGCGACTGGAGAAATGGTGCGACACGGCGATCGAGAAGGTCGGCGAGGACATGCGCGAGCTAGAGATGCACAAAGCGGTTCGCAACCTGATGCGGCTGCTGGATCGCATCAAGGATTTCGAGGACAAGGTGCTGGCGCGTACCGGCGGGGAGCTGGGCGGGCAGAACCACGAGCTGCTGATGCGCGCGCTGGCGGCGCTGGCGCAGATGCTGGTCCCATTCGCCCCTCACAGCGGCGAGGAGCTGTGGTTGGCCTGCACGGCCGGCGATGGCGAGAGCGCGGTTGATCCCGCCTGGCCTGAGGCCCTTGCGCCCGAGCAGGATGAGGCGCAGAGCGGCCGGGGTCGAGCGCAGGCGCAGGCGCGAACAGAAACAGTTACAAGCGCGGGGAGCGCGGGGATCTAAAGTCATGCCCCCAACCTCGCGGAGCCGCCGAGGGCGGTTTGGGCAAGGCGGCCAGATCGGCCGCGGCCTCTGCGATCATTCCAATCAGGGCAAGAGGATGACGAGCGCACAGGATCAGACAGAGACACGGACACAGACGCGCTCCTGCGTGACGGGGCTCGTGTGCCGCGCGTGCAACGTGCGGCACCCCCAGAGCCACCGCGAGGCCTTCTGCGAGCAGTGCGGCAAGTGCTACGACCTCGACTACGACTACGCGCGGGCGAAGGACCTTTTTAAAGAGATAGGGATGGGATCGCGTCCTGCGAGCATCTGGCGCCTGGAGGAGCTGCTGCCGATCCTCGATTCGAGCGCTGCCGCGCGCGTGGGCAAGTATGCGGGCTTCACCCCCCTGATCAAGGCTGACCGCCTGGGTGCCGAGTTGGGGCTGCGGCGGCTGTATGTGAAGGACGACAGCACCTCCCGCCCCAGCCTCTCCTACAAGGACCGCGTGGTCTCCATGGCCGTTGCGCGGCTGCTGGAACTAGGCCGCGAGGAGATCGGCTGCGTGTCTACCGGCAATGTCGGCACCGCTGTGGCCGCCTTGGCCGCGAAGGCTGGCATTGAGGCGTATGTGTTCTACCCCAACCGTTTGGAGATGACCAAGGCCCGCGCCTGCCGCGCCCTGGGGGCGAAGGTCTGCCAGGTGGAGGGCAACTACGACGAAGCCAATCGGCGCTGCCGCGAAGTGGCCAAGTTGAGCGGGCTGGAGTTCGCCAACATCACTCTGCGGCCCTTCTATGCGGAGGGTGCCAAGACGGTGGCCTATGAGATCGTCGAGCAGCTGGGCTGGCAGGCGCCTGAGCACATCGTCACGGCCGTCGCCGGCGGCACGCTTTCCTCGCGCATCCACAAGGGCTTGGAGGAGCTTGAGCTGGTGGGCTTGGCGGAGACGGGGCACACCAAGCTGCACGTCGCCCAGCCCAATGGCTGTGCGCCGATCGCGGACGCCATCCTGCAGCACGACACAAAGATCCATCCGTGCGAGCCGACCACCAAGGCTCATTCGCTGGCTATCGGCAAGCCTGGCGACGGGGGCCTCGTAATCGACGCCGTCGAGGGGCGCGGCGGCACGGCGGGGATGGTCAGCGACGAGCAGATCTTTGCCGGCATCGACCTGCTGGCCTCCACCGAGGGCGTCCTCACGGAGCCTGCGGGGGGCACCACAATCGCGGTGCTCAAGGAGTTGGCGGCCGCGGGTCGCTTCGACCCCGATGAGGTGGTTGTGGCGATGATCACCGGCAATGGCCTTAAGACACTGGATGACCACCCGCGCAAGGAGTGGCCGCTAGCGGAGTGCGAGCCTGAGGCGATGCTCTCGGTGCTGGAGGAGTTCCGCCACGCCGCGGCCGCCGGCCATGAGGCGTCTAGCAATGGCGTGAGCACGCAGCACGTGGGGATGCGAGCATAGGCGCAGCCGGCGCGGCGCGACCACCCCGCCAATAGAAAAGCCCCGCCGAGGCGGGGCTTTTCCGTAGCAGGCAATAAGCCGGATCCTGTCGTTGAGCAGCCATCCATCTATGCGGCCTACCTGGACCTTGGCGGGCAGCCTGCAAGCGGTCCTGTTTGGCCTTGCATCGAGTGGGGTTTGCCCAGCCGCCGCGTCGCCGCGACGCTGGTGCGCTCTTACCGCACCATTTCACCCTTGCCCGCCGGCCGTTCACGTGGGACGGCCGGTCTAGGACCTAAGTCCTCAGGCGGTTTGTTTCTGTGGCACTTTCCCGCGGGTTTCCCCGGGTCGATCTCGCGACCACCCTGCCCTTTGATGTCCGGACTTTCCTCGAAGGCTCCGAAGGGCCTCCGCGGCTGCTTGGCCTGCACGGTCACGGTAGCGCGCGGGAGGGTGCTTGTGAAGGGTGTGCCCGGATGCCCGGCGCGTGGGGTTCGGATGGCCGTGAGCCGCACTCACATCCAACCAGACGGCAGTTACATGCTTCTGAGCAGCCCCACCACGCGCCCCAGCACCTTGACCTCTTTGCTGCGGATCGGCTCCATCGTCTCGTTCTCGGGCTGCAGGCGGATGTGATCGGGTTCGCGGAAGAAGCGCTTCACGGTTGCCTCCTCGCCCAGGAGCGCTACCACGATCTCGCCGTCCCGGGCCGTGTCCTGGGGGCTCACCACCACCAGATCGCCCTCGATGATCCCCACGTTCTTCATCGATTCTCCGCGGATGCGCAGCAGATACTCGCCGCTTGAGCCACCCGCGGCCTCCGGGACGGAGACGTATTCCTCGACGTTCTCTTCCGCCAGCACCGGCTGGCCCGCGGCTACCGTGCCCACCAGCGGCAGCGAGTCCGAGCGCACGATGTTGCGCACGCTGTCCACCGCGTTGCCCACGGCGCGGTCCAGCAGCTCTATCGCCCGAGGCTTTGAGGGGTCCCGGCGCAGCAGGCCTATGCGCTCCAGGTTTGCCAAGTGTGCGTGCACCGTCGAGGATGAGGCCAGGCCCACAGCCTTGCCGATGTCTCGCACGGTTGGGGGGTAGCCGTACTTGGCCGAGTACTTGTGGATGAAGTCGAAGATCTCCTGCTGGCGTTTGGTCAGGTCCATCTCTGGTGCGACCTCCGGTTTGGGATCGGGGCTGGAGCGAACATCTGTTCGTACAGTAGCTGGGGGCGTGGACGGACGCAAGTGCGGGGCGACTTGGTTCGCAGCGGCCGGCGCGGGCCCTAAGGGCGGGCGCGGATATACTCGCGCCTCTCTGCGCCCGTGGCGGAATTGGTAGACGCGCAAGGTTGAGGGCCTTGTGGGGAGATTTCCCCGTGGTGGTTCGAGTCCACTCGGGCGCACCAAAGTGTCAACGTGGGAACCGTGGCCACCAAGAAATTGGGGGCCACGGCCTTTTTGGCGCCCCTTGGGCGCTTTCGGGGCTGCTGGGGCTTTCCTGGTGAGTCGGTGAAGGTCTGCAACTACTGGTTGCGGCTCGTCCTCGATGTCGTCGGGGGTCACGATCAGGCGCTGGAAGATCGCCTGGTTGAGCAGCCGCCGATGCTCTGGTGGGCTGCTCATGTAGGCGGCGTGGCAGTTCGGCCCGATCAGCAGCAACGCCTCATCGAGGGCCTCGAAGATGTCCTCGGCTTCGTGCGCGGCCGTCTCGACTAGCTTGCGGGCTTGGGTGCGCTCGGTCTCAATGCGTGCCTGCTCGGCGATCAAGATATCTTCGGACACCCCGCCCCGGTAGTAGAGCCGTAGGAGCTTCTGCTGCTCATCCTGGAGGGTCCGCAGGCGCCGGGTGTGCTGCTCTGACTCCTCACGGGCGACCGCCAGGCGCGCCTCGGCTTGTTCGCGCACGCCGATGCGGATTGCTTCGCATTGCTTCTCGGTGAGGCTGACGCGGCGGTAGTGGTCCTCGACAGCTCGCTCCACCGCATCGGCTGCCATGTAGCGGTTACCACAGCTCTTACGCTTGGCCTGGTTGCTCAGGCAGCAGAAGTACTCGTAGGTCCCGCCGTTGCCGCGATGGCGACCCCACGTCAGGCGCCGTCCGCATGAGCAGAACAGGCTGCCCTTGAGGTAGTGGTGGTGCTTGCGGGAGCGGTCGCCTGAGAGCCGACGCACGTCGAGCAGTTCCTGGACCTTCTCGAAGGTCGCCTCGTTGACGAGCTTCGGGTGCAGGCCCTTGCGCGATACTCCGTTGCGGGTGACCTGTCCGATGTAGTAGGGGTCTTGGAGGATACGGTAGACGCCGCTGCGGCTGAGGGCCTTGGCGGGCTTCTTGGGGGTTTCCTTGGTTGTGAGACCTACATTCTCAAGCAGGTCGCGGAGTGTCGTTAGCGAGTGCTCGCCGCTCGCAAAGGCGTCAAATGCCGTGCGGACCAGATGGGCGCGCTCCTCATCGAGCGCGATGGTGCGGACCTCGCGGCCTTCGATACGCTCGCGGGTGTTGATGTATCCGATTGGTGCGAGCCCGATGGTGCCGCCCTCGGCGTGTTTGCGATCAAGACCGGCCTTGACCTTTACCGCGTCCCCGCGTGAGCGAAACGCATTGACGCCGGCCATGACGGTGTAGAGCAGCCTTCCGGCCGGAGAGTCGTCGATCCGCTCAAGTGTCGACTCCAGCTTGCTGCCGTGGCGCTCGATCTCCGCGTACAGCCACAGCGCGTCGTAGTCATCGCGCGCCAGCCGCGAGATGTCGTACACCACGACGTAGGTCGGCTGCAACTTAGGCAGCTCGGAGAGAAGCCGCTGCAACTCGCCCCGGCGGATACTCGTGCCGGACTGGCCGTACTCCACGAACTCGGCGATGACCTCGGCGCCCAGTCGCTCTGCGTAGCGTTTGCAGACTTCGCGCTGGCTGGGGATGGAGTAGCCCTCCGGGTCATGTGCCTTGTTCATCTGACCGACGCTCGAAACCCGCAGATACAGCACCGCTGTCGGACGAGCATCGAGACCGTCCGGGTTGGGTTGGTGTGACATTGGTTGGTTTTTTGGCATAATGTCCTCCTTCCTGGTTAATTTGGCTTAACCATTTTCGCGTTAAGTGGTGAGTTAAGCAAGTTGTCATTTTGTAGGTGTGGGTCGGTCTGAACGAGTGTCCAGACCGACCCGGTTTGTCTCACTTAAGCGCCTCCAGGCGCTTCGTGATTTCGGCCTTGCGTTCCTCCGCTGAGCCGCGGATATCCTCATACTCACCTGCGGCCTCCTTGGCGCGCTCCTTCGCTGTCTCGACCTCCTTGTCGATGGAGGTGATTGCCCGCTCGAATGCGGCACGGGCATCGGCCAGGGCGTCATCCGGCGTCGTCGTCCGCCGCCTGGTGCGCGGTTTGGTCTCACCTCCCTCGATTTTCTTCTTGTGAGAGTAATAGGACCCTCTCACAGAGTCGAAAGGACGCTTTGTCTCCTCGGCGATCTGCCGGAAGGCGTCTGCCTTGTCGGTGCCTTCGGTGACCATCTGGTTCACCCGGTCGTAGATTCCCTGGGCCTTGGTGGCCATGTGGTGGTTCCTCCTTTGTTGGGTTGAACGGCCTTGATGGCGGACAGAAAGACCGGAGCCCTTCCGCCTGCCGTGGGGCCGTCCAGCCCTCACGAGGATTTCCTTGCCTCATGCGCCCAATGGGTGAGCCGCCCGCAGGCGATATCCACATACCGCCCCTCCCGCTCGATGCCCAAGAACTGCCGACCCTCAAGCACCGCCGCCGCCCCAGTGCTGCCACTGCCGGTGAACGGGTCGAGCACCAGTCCCCCCGGCGGGGTGATGAGGCGCACCAGCCAACGCATCAACTCCAGCGGCTTCACGCACGGGTGAACGTTGTGCCGCAGGTGCGGCGGATTGGAACTGCCGTTGTAGAGCCGAGTCAGTCGTGCCGGTAGCCGCTCACAGCCAGCTTCACGCTCGGCCTTTGAAGCCTTCGCGCAGTAGAACAAGCGACTGGGAGGAGCCCAGGCCGGCGGTTGGTCAAGCAACGCCATCGGGCAATCCGGGCGGCAATCACCCTCGGTGCAGGTGGGAGCGTGAGAGAGCGTGAGGTGAGCCGGCCAGTACCCCTCGCCCGGCGCCTGCGAACTCTTGATGCGCGTAGCGCGGATATTCAACGCTCCCGTACCCCACCGCTTCAGATTGGCCGTGACGGTGCCGCTGAAGGGAGCGCGCGCCAAGAGAACTGGCTCGTAGCAGGGCTTGAGCGCCGTACCCTGCCCGCCCGGCAAATGACGCGACTTCGGCAGGCCGTGGCCATTGAGCCACAGCAACTGGTCGCGCACCTCAAGCCCAGCGTCCTCGATACCAGCGACCAGCCGGTGAAAGGTGCGCGGCGCTCCAAAGGCCAGCAGATGCCCGCCCGGCTTGAGTACCCGCTTGACTTCGGCAGCCCACACCCGCGTCCAGCGCTCCAACGCCTCGCCGGTACTCAGGGTTTCGCCTTCGCGGCGGACGGCCTGGCGGATGGCCAGCCCATCCCAGGCTTCCCCCGTGATTTCGATGCCATACGGGGGATCACAGATCACGCTGTCGACGCAGGCATCCGGCAGCTTGGCAAGCGTCAGCAATGCGTCAGCCTCGATGAGCCCCCACGCTCTTGTGTCGTCCTCATACAGGGCGAGCTTGGCCGTACTCATGAGCGCGCCTCGGTGATCAGCAGCGCAGTGGTGTCGTGGAACTGGCAGACCGAGAACAGCCGCTCGGCGGGAGCCGGAAGGCGAGCGAGTACGCCCATGATCTGTTCGGCGCGGCGCGCATCCGGCACCACCCACAGCACCTTTGGATAGACGCCATGCTCCTGCTGCTCGCGGCCGGAGCGGTAGTGCTCCAGGTAGCGCTGTGCCTTGGCGCGGATCGTGCTGGGCGACTCGGTTGCCATGTCCATCTCCACCGCCCACCTGGTCTCGAAGTCGCTGCCGGGCGCGGCCACGCGGAGCAGCAGATCGGGTTTAAGCGTGAGCCGTGCGCCCATCGCGCCGAGGAAGGCCCGCCAGCACTCCGGCTCGGTCTGAGCCTCGATGCACTCCAGCACGCCGGTGGCCTCGGCCTCATGCAGCCGCACCAGCAGCTCCGTGATCGTGAGCGTGTGGGATATGTGGCGGTCGCCTGGAGTACCCAGCCGCCGACGGTCGAGCCCACGGCGAGCCAGCAGCCGCGCGCCAGCCGCCCCGACGCTGTAGATGATCGTGTCGGAGCCTCCGCGCGTGCCGCCCCGACCGCGTCCGGGCAGGGGGTCGAGGACCCGCCAGTCGCTCAGGCGCTTGAGCGCCCGGCGACCGTTACGGGCCTGACGGTCAGGGTTGCCGCCCTCCTTCAACCAGAACCGTCGGACCAGCTGCGTGCCGGTAGCGAGCCTGGCCGCAGCAATGAAGGCGAGTACGCTGGCGTCCTGCTCGCCAAGGTCGGCGGCGAGGCGCTCAAGCCGGGCGGCAGAGACGCGGGAAAGACGAGTAGGGGGCGAGTCTTTCGGTGTCCTTACCAGAGGAAAACCCGGCCCTGAGCGGGACAATCCCCGGCCTGGAATCTGCGCGACGGGTTGGGCGAGTGGTCGCGTCATGACGCCCTCCTGGACCGGCCCACGGAGCCATCATCTTGGCTCGGGTCGCCCTCGATGCGGCGGCGCAGCTCGGCCTCCACCTCGCGCCGATCACGGCCGTAGCGTTCGGCCGTGCGCGCCCGGATACCCGCGGCCTGGCCGGTCACCGGCGGCAGTGGCTCGGTGTGGCCGGTGACGACCGCGCTACCGCTCCCCAGGCCAGCGGTGTTCAAGCGCAGGGCGCACTCGTAGCGGCCGAGCGACATGACGTCCTCGGTGCTCAGGCCGGGTAGCTCGCGGGCCAGTCGGGCGGCCTCATCAGCCCCGGCCTTAAAGGTGAGCAGGCTGCCGACGTTGCCGAACAGGCTCTGCCTCGTACTCTCAGGCAGACGGCTGGCAGCCTGCGTGGCTGCCACCACACCACAGTTCATCGATCTGGTCCGCTCGAAAAAGGTCTCCAGGCCGATAGGAAGACTGGCCAAGCTCTGGAGCTCGTCCAGCACCAGCCGCACCGGATGGCGATGCTCCGGCGCAATCGCCGCCCGCGCCTCGACCGCCGCCCACGTCAGATAGGCGGCAATCGCGGTGAGGAGGTAGGCGGCAGGCTCCCCCAGGACTCCCGGATTGACCGAGATCAAGAGCCACTTGCGCTCCTCAAGCAGCCGCCCGATATTGAGCTTGGGGCGCGGCTGGTTGAGCGCGCCGCGCAGCGCCGGGCGCGACAGAAGATTTGAGATACGCGAGGCAGCCGGGATGATGAACTGGGTTTGCTCCGCCGCACTGAGAGCGTTGTAGGTGCGCCACTCTGAAATGGCGATGGGATCATCCAGCTTGGCGACAGCGGCAGCCCGCAGACTGGAGTCGCTATACAAGCGCAGCCAGTCTGAGATGACGGGGTCGGGGAGCGCTGCTGCGGCGGCGTTCAAGCCCAAGCGCAGAAATTGATCGATGCGCGGTCCCCAACCATCGGAGACGCCCTTCAAGGCGGACAGGATGGTGTCACTGCGCAGGCTGGGGTCATCCCCGGCCCCGAAGATGTCGAGGCCGACCGCCGAGTCCGCAAGGGGGTCGAGCACTACCACCCGGTCGGCAAACTCAGGAGGCACGCGGTCGAGGATGTCGCCCGTCAAATCCTTCGGGTCGATCAGGACGCCGCCCTGTCCGGCAGCCAAAGAATCAAGGACCACCCGCGCCAAGACTGAACTCTTGCCCGATCCCGTGGGGCCAAACAGGCTGAGGTGCATCGAAGCGGCCTCATCGCTGAGCACCACCGGCCGCGCACGCCCGCCGCTGTCGCGTCCGGTCATCAGACGCAAGCCTCCTGTGCGGGGGACATGAGCGGGAACCCGCAACTCGCGGGCGGCGCCCACGTCCACGCCGGGGACAGCCTCACCGAGTGGCCACATCAAAAGAGGCAGCGTTTCAACCGCATTCGCCCACCCGCTTCGCCTCGACGGATAGGGCAGAGAGGCCATACTCCGGCCGCTGCGCTCGGATGTCAGCCGCAGCCCGCCGACCGGGCCGCGCTGCGTACGCAGAATGGTCGAGACCTGTCCGACGAGTGCGCGGGCGCGGGCTCCGCTCTCGGCCTTCACCAAGGCGAGCCCCGCGAGCCGAAACCCCGCCGATGCCTTGGTCTTCTGGCGCCAAACTCGCTCAACCTCTCTTCCGGCCCGGTCCAGCGGCTCAGGTGTCTTCAAGGCACCCGGAGCGGCCGGGCAAACGCCCCAGCGCACCGAAACGACCTCGCCCTCGGTCAGACTCAGTCCCGCCAGCATCCGCAGCGTTGCGCCTGGGTCCTCGCCGGCGAGTGCGCTCGGCGTTGGCAGATAGGCGCGCAGGGCAATACGGCTGCTCCCGTCCTGCTGGAGCGGTTCCTCTGTTATCCGCAAGGCGGGGATGGCGGCGGTGAGGCCGGACACCACCGAGGCTTTGACCGCCTGCGGCACATATACCGAGTGACGGATACCGCTAGAGGTGACGCTGACCTCGAACACCAACTCCGTTCCCGGCAGCAGACCTGTCAGCGCGCTCAAGGCCAACGTGGCCGCAGCAGGGTCGAGCGACATCGGGAAGCGCAGCGAATGGCGCACCATACTTCCCCGCATCGCCTGAGTCTGCTGGTACTCATGGAGCGCGATACCGGCAAGCATGGCCGATCCGATCCCGCCAGCCACGATGAGTGTGGGTAGCTCACTATTCATTGCTGGCGCCCCTGGCGCTTCTTCTTCTCAGCCGCAGCGCGCTCTCTACGCTGACGAAGTACCTCTTTTCCGCGAAGAAAGTAATAATAACTCAAATCTTCCGTCGAGATTTCGCGCCGCTTTACGCCCTTAATTTTGATGCGATTTGTCTGTGCCATAGGTAAATGCACCTCCCTTCTATGTTATGTATTACATGGTCTTGTCCTCCTTGACTTGACTCAGTATGCCCGAACAAACACCGAACAACGTACGTCAAATATTCCAATTCCAAGCGGAATGAAAACCCACTTTGCTGGCAGTCTGCACAACAGAGTGCTAACGAAGCTGTCATCATCGGCGAGTAAGGTAGAGGGTGCTCCGCACCACGATAAACAGCACCACGCCAATGGCGGCAGGCATGAGCAAATCCTGAACCGCACGCACGAAGACGGGAACGACGGCCGTCAATGCGATAGCCAAGACCGCCGCCGTCACCGCCCACCACAGAGCCTTCATTGTGGGAACCTGAGCCTGGCCACCGTTTCGAGACGAATCTCCGACATCCGCCGCAAGACCGTCAGTATCTCCTTGGCCTCGTCGCGTTCCTCACGAGCCTGGTTGCGCTGATAGACGCGTCGCTCAACGAGAACGAAGAGCCACATTACAAGAAGCAACAGCAGGCCAATGAACACCGTCTCGACGCAGATCGTCAGTTGCAACAGTGACACGGCGAGGATGAGGATTGTGGCGGGCATCAGTCCTCCTGGAGCTTGCGCAGCTCTCCGCGGATACCCTGGATGCCATCTTCGGCAATGCCGCTTAGAGCCTTAGCCGCCCAGGGGCGTCGCTCCATACGTTCTTCGAGGTCTCCGGCGATGGCGTCGCCCTCTGCCAAGCCGTACCGGGTTGCAATGCCGATATCGCTCATACGCCCGGTCACCCGCTCCCTCCTGGCTACGTCGTAGGTGCGGGCGATGAACAGCTCGGCCTGGATTACTCCGGCCTGCTTGATAACGGCGCGCTCCCGGCGAGTTGTGACGAGACCGCCGAGGCGCGATGGAACGAGATGGTTGCTTGGCATGGGACTCCCTTTCTTGCTGGTGGCCATTGCGAGCCATGAGAGCAGCCGACGCGCAACGCCCAAAGGGAGCTGGTGGAGGTCAAAGGATGCGCCTGGATGCCGGTGGAAGCGACTGGATGAGGGTCAGTTGCTTCCGTCCTAAAGACCTGCCAAACTACGTTCCGTCGAAGTCAAAGACCGCGGAGATTCGAGATGGAGAGAATGTCCGTGGACCCCTTTGATCTTCTTCCCACCCCCTTGGATGTTGAGGGCGACCTCAACCAGATCGTTCATAACCTCAAGCGCTGGGAAGCCCTCCCACTACACGGCCTGCGTGCGCTGCCCTCGGTGCGTTCCCTGACACCGCCTCCAGCAGACCACGCTCGCTATGAGGGGCAGCCCGCTCGTCGCACTAATGCGGCGATTCGTCAGCGTATCGAGGAAGCGACCGAAAGAACCGTCCTAGAAGGTGACCAAGAAGCGTTGGCGAGTCTCTTTACGTTTCACGAGCCGAAACGCTTGTTGAAGACGCGTCAAGAGGAGGCCGCCACATATCGTGACGTGGAGTCGGAAAGTTTCCGCAAAGAAAACGAAAAGATACTACTCCGAGCGCTAGCTGAAGAGATGTATCGGTGGGAGTTGGAGCAGGCGCTGTGTCAAGTTCAGTTCCTAAGCCAGAATGGCGATCTTGACACAGGGCTACCAGCGGCCGCACAATAGACGCGCTACCTACTGACTGTTATGTGTGTCTCCGAGCATCGGGTTCGGGGACAGGCTAGACAGATCAGGAGGCACAGACCTTGAGCGATACCAGTGACACCTCAACCGCGGCCGATCCAACATTTGAGATACCAGAGGGTGCCGTGTTGCTTGTAGGTGAGGAGATGGCCGTTCTCGCTAGACCTTGGCAGCACGGCGATCAAACAGGTATCACCGCCGAGCGCACATATTTGTATCACGGTGACGGCCCAGTACTAAGGAACCCAAATGTAACGACCGAGCATCTTGCCGAAATGCTCGCCACCGGTGAGCTTCACGAGTTCCGCACCTGCGCCCCAAATCACCCTTCATCATCGGGCTCGGTGCCTACAGCCTGATCCCCTCGACACCCCCGGCGCTCACCACGAGCGTTCGGGGGCTTTTTTCACCTCAACCCCTACTTCAACCGCCCAAACGCGACCGGGAAGATACTGCCGTCCGGCACGGTAATGGCCGAGGTCATGCCACCCTGCGGCCCGACCGACACGTAGTAGTAGCGGAGGGCGTTCATCCCGTTTGGCTCGTCGGCAATCGCGAGCTTCGGACAGATGATCACACGGGAGCTATGGAGCGTGACAACAGCCCAGACACGCTGAGGGAGTCCCGGAGGCAGGTCACCGTTGTAGCCAACCAGTTCGACGGTGAAGTCGGCCTTATCTCCCCCCGGACCGCGCGCAGTCTGGTTGGTAACCAACGGATGCTTGCAGCTTGAGCCGGGTCTCTCCCGTTCCGCTCGTTTGATGCACTGGGCCCTGATCTGGCTGCCGGGCAGGTAGTCTTCTTTGCACTGGCTGACGGACGGCGAGGGTGGCGGGGGAAGCACTGCCGGTATAACCCGGAAGCTCACGTCGGCCCCGGCGGTCGTGCCGACACTGTTACGGGCCACGATCCGGAAGTGGTAGGTCGCGCCCTGTCTGAGCCCGCTGACCGGAGCGCCCGCGACGAGCTTCGGTCCGTCCCCGGTGAGCGGAGCCGTACCCCGACCGGAGGGGTACAGCGTGCGGCCGTACCGGGTGGTCGGGCCGTATTCAAACCAAAACGATGTCGGAGCGCCGCTTGTCCCCACCGTCCCTGAAAGCGTGACCGTCCCTTTGGAGTCGATCGCCGCTTCCCCAGTCACCGCCGACGGCGCGGGCTGCGCGACGGGCGGGACGGGAGCCGTCGGAACGTATGGCGGAGCTGGCGGGACCGGCGGCATCGGCAGGGGAGGGTCCGATGGTGCGGTGGCAGGAAGCGCCAGCAGCGCCAGGGCCAGCACCACGCACGCGGCCAGCCTGGTTGTGGTCGGGATCAATCGAGACGCCCCCTTCGGCTCGTAGTTCGCGCGGCGGCTATCACCCAGCGCACCAGGCGGGCTCTACCGCGATGTCATGGGCCACCGTAGCGGATTGTCTGCGGCCATGTCTACCCCGATGTCATTGCGATAGGGGAAGGGGCGCGTGAGGCTGGCGGAATGTCCGCCGCTCCGGCTTTTCAACACGCCCTCGGCCTAGCCGTCAAACACCGCCGAGAAGAACTCAAGCTCACCCAAGAGCAGCTCGCCAACGACACCGACCTGCACCAGCGCTGGATCTCCAACGTCGAGACCGGCAAGCGCAACCCCAGCTATGCCAGCCTCCGCCGCCTGGCTGCCGGGCTCGAACTCTCCGCCTCCGAACTAATCGCCCGCACCGAGCAGATCGAGGCCAGCCAGAGCAACACCGTCAACGCCACCCGATAACCCACAGAGTCAGGCCATCACAGCGTGACTTCACAGAGGCGCAGAATCACAGTTTGACCTATCACCTCGCGCACTCCTACGGTGGGGCGCTCTAATCAAAGCGGCTCCGACGCAGGGCACGAACCCCAGCGCCGGAGCCTCGACACAAGGAGACAACGCTCCCCATGTCTGACGCGAATCCTAACCCCACACCTGCCCATCGAGAAGACAACGCCGACGGGAACATCCTGCTGTGGCTCACCGAAGGCGACGCCCAGCGCCCCTGGTCGGTCGATGAGATCATCCGCGAACTGGGAAACCACAACGACGCCACCGACGCCCTCAGCCGCCTATACGCCGTCGGGCTCATCCACCGCCTGGGCGAGTACGTCTGGGCCACCCGCGCCGCACTCCGGGCAGAGGAGATCGCCATATAAGACCAACAGCCAGAGCCGCCGCGCCCACCAGCTGCCAGCGCGGCGGCTCCCGGCCCTTGCGCTACGACACGGGTCGCCGCGTACCGCCCGGCAGCTCGTTGAGCACGATGCTGGCGATCTCGGCGACGCTCGCCGCCTGCTTGAGCACCGGGGCCGACTTCGCCCCCGGCTCATCAATGAGCTGGAGCGCCCGACCCAACAACCGCCGGAAGATACCCCGGATCTCATCCGACGCCAGCGTGATCGCATACACCTCCTTGCGACCCCGCGGCTCCCACCCGATCTGATCCAGCAACCGCATGTCCTCCTCAAACCGGACACGCAACCGCCGCGCCAGATGCAGCTCACCGCCCCGGATGAGGGTGGTCAGATCCGCGACAGCGCCGATGTCCACCAGGAGGTACTGGTACACCTCATCCCGCTGAGAACCAACCAAGAAAATACCCATCCAAAAACCTCCATCGGGTCAGGCCAAGGACCACCAACCGCAGCCCCGGCCACTATTTACAGAAAACCCGATGAAGCCATGAGCCAGGGCGATAGGGCAAGGTGTGAAAACACCAATCAGAGCAACCCCAAACGCCGTAGCCAATTAAGCACCTTCCTATATAATGAATACATCACATTGGAGGCCGACATGGATGCAGACGACGTCACAAATATGTTCATCAACCCGTTCTATGCCATCAACATCGAGCCCGACCTGGCCGTAGAGCATGAGCCGCTAGTGTCGGAGGCTGATTGGGTACGAGCCAACCTCAAGCTCATGGACGAGATCGGCGCCCAAGAATGGCTAGAGCGCCTACTGGCCGTCCTACAAGGAGCCGGCCCACGCAACCCTGACGAACTGGCAATCCCTAGCGATGAGCCGGAGGACATATAGGAGCTCACGTCGCAATGGCTCTTGTGCAACAACGTACTAGGTCGAGGTCGCTAGACATCCGCCACGACAGGTGAACCGTCAGGACTCGTTCAGCTCTCCAGCAATGGGGCGTAGCATTAGCTCTCGAACGGCCTCGAAGTTGTTGCTTGGCTGCGCCAATGCCCACATCATCTTTACGATAGCTGTCTCTGTAAGCATATCCCTCAAAAATACACCGCCAGCAGCTTGAATGGCAATCGTTGTTTCGTATGTCTTCCCGTTACTCTCCGGCGATTCAACAACCGTAGTTCCTACGACTATTCCCTTAGCAGTGCATCGATGGATAAATCTGGTCACTGAGAAACGGTCATCTGTATCGGGGCCGGTCGCTGACGCGTAAAGCTCGACTACGACTCCACGAATTCCACCGCGTGTGGCTGCATCAAAAGCAATGTCTAGATCAAGGCCTGGATACAAGCGGAGCGCCAATACGTGCTCATCGATGGCTGATACATACGGACGATCAACGCGCGCCAAGTGTAACTGTCTCTCGACTAGCGTGTCGGATTCAACCACACCAACGAGATCTCGATTTATGGAGGCAAAAGCGTTCTGCGAAGCTCGGAGCTTACGCACTCGGGTGCCAAGATGAACGAGTCCCGGGAGATTAGGTCCTCCAGCAAATGCGACGTAAGTTCCGCGCTGAAGTTTCTGCGCGGCTACAAGGGCCGCGTGAACGTTCCTTGCTGCGTCAGAGCGAGGATGTCCCGAAGGCAGGATAGATCCGGTCAGAATAATCGGTCGATCGATATCCGCAAGCAAGAAGCTCATGGCCGCTGCTGTATACGCCATCGTGTCGGTCCCGTGGAGAATCAAGACACTTGTCACGCTCCTGGCCTCGATGAGGTCTCGGGCGGCATCTGCGATCAGAATCCAGTCCCGCGGCTCAAGATTCTCCGACAGCTGTCGGAGCGGCGACGCGACAGCAATATCTGGCTCGCCCGGTCCCGGCCATACGCTGGCGAGAAGTCCGGCCTCAGCCTGGGTGGGGTCCTGACCGACCGAGAGGACAGAGTCGTCTTCCTCGGCACCGATGGTGCCTCCCGTCAGTACGAGACCGACCAAACAAGCTTGACCATCTTTGTCTCTGTCCACGCGCTGACTTAGCGCTTGCGTCATTAGCGTATCCTTCTCTGGCTGGCGCTCGACAACAGCCGGCGTGGTCGTGGAGGCCGCTAGCCTCTCATCGGCCTGGCGGTGGCGAACCTTGAGGAGCCGTCTCACCAGCCCATACCTGTTGTCGCCAGCCAGCCTGTCTTGAGACGAGGCGTCGAAAGCGCCACGCTCTATTAGGTTGTCAGCAGAGGACATGATGGAGCCAATATATCTAGTCGGCGGGCCATTCCTCTAGCCCCAGCATACGCCGAGCGGTCCTTGCCCCGCAAGCCTATGCGCTGCCACGATCAACGGTTTCATCGGCCGAATCTACAGCTTTTTTACCCGCTGTGCAGCACTCTATTCGCGGTATCGGCGGAACGTCCTTCCGAGGGGCACTCCGCACGAGCGACGTACCCCGGAGAGCAAGGATCAACATACGGGCGAACACCTGTTCGCCCGTAGAGGCTCTCGGACGCCCTGACGGGGAGCGCACAAAGGTCACTTGCTCCACAGATTCCTATATCCTGCACTTAGAGCAGCCGCGGCAACGAACCGAGGGGATCGATGGAGAGCGAGGCACAACAATCGCGCGACGGGCCACCTAGTAGCGATCTGCATCTAGGGGGTCCTCAAGGCCAGCATCCCGGCGCTAGCTCAGGTTCGTCCGAGCGCGTGCGTCGAGAGACAGCAATTCTGGCAGCAGGGGTTACGGCCGTTCCCTTACTGATAGCGGGAGGTATCAGCGTTATCCCACAGCTTCACGGAGTTTGGCCCACTGCTGTCGGAGTTTCTATCCTAGCAGTGATAACCGTGGTAGTCGGAGTCGGGATTGTGCGGAGTGCGCGCCAGCTTTTGGTCGGAGAAGCAGCCGATACAGAAGTTGTTGCATATCGAGACGATCGAGAGACCGGGATTCTCCTTAAAGGCAATATCGAGAACGTTTCTCTGCGTGTAAGCACTATTCATAAAATAATCGACGCCCTAACCTTCGCAATCCCGCCGGAGTCGAGGCAGGATGCCCTCTATACATGCGGCTATGCCGTTGGTCAGAGCTGGGCCTCTGAGTTTCGTCGGGAACTGCCCCGACTTGAAATCGGCCGTGATGATGTATTTCGTCAGCTACTCAAGTGGAGCGAGTATGATGCAACAGCAGGCATGGGCAGACTCACAGTCGCTATTAACCCACACACCGCCGAGGGAGTGATTACATTGGCCAACGGGTTTCTGTCGCGCGCCTCTTCGAACTTTCCCCTCAACTGGTGGTTTGCTGGATATCTTGCGGGCACACTTCACGAACTTCTTGAGCGGTCAGCAAGAGTAGAAGTAGTTGATCCGACCGAGCACCCCTCAAGGACGGCGCTCTTTCGAGTGGTGTCCGAGAGCGCGCGATCCAGTCGCGCCGTGCCAATGCTTCGACCTGTTGACCCTCGCTCGGTTGCGCGTGGAAAAGTGTGGTTAAAGAGATTAAGAACACCACTGATGGACGAAACCCCTTAAAGGCAACGCTTAAGCAGTCTGGAGCGCGTCGCTAAGTCTGCTTGTGCGACATTTATTGAGAGTCTGACTCACGGATAGGCACGATGGGCATCGAGATGATCGTCCAGTATCTGAACGAACACCTGCACATCGCTCAACATCTTGCTAGCGGCAGCTAGCGTTAGTCCTTGCACGGCCGACTTGGGACGATCGCAATTGTGGACAATATCGTGCCGCCGCTGGATGATTTCCGTTATGCGACCTAGAAGAACAGCAATTGCTTTCTTTGTGGCCTTTTGCTTGCGTTCCCCACTAAGACCGACATATGCGGAGTGATCAATCCCCGTAAGACGCTTCCTGTTTAGGGCTATGTACGACTCGATGAGATCACCCCACAGCTTATGGCTCCGTTTGAGGGCAGGGTTGAATAACTCTTTGATACGCCAGGTTTGTAGCACGTTGTCCTTCTCCATCAGTGTACGTGCGGACATCCTCAGGCCCCAATTCTCGCGCTGCTGATACTCGGCTATCAACGGACCGACCGGCATCCGTAGGCTCGCGTAAGCGGCTGGAATCTCCTCTCCGGTTTGGCGGCAACCTTTCAGCGTTCGCGCCAAGACATCGACGAAAGCATCACAAAGATATGCGTCGAGAGCACCTACTCCGAAGGCGACAGAGCAGCGTGCAATATCAATGGTCACTGGCAAGTCCGGTTGCCTAGTCGAGCGGGCCTTGATAAGCAGCATGATGGCCCGCGCAATGTCTTCGTCAAAATGTTTGCGTGCGGTTCGCGGGATAGTCGAACGATAGATCACTCAGGATCGACACAGTGGCACGTCCGAGGCGATTGATTGCCGAAGTAGATCAGGCGATTACTGCGATCACCGCAGCCAGTCCCGCGATCACGCTGAGGCAGGTGAGGGCAACCAGTTGCACCGTGAGCTTGACCAGACGTGCATTCAGGTCCTCCGAGCGCGTCTGAGCAGCGATCTCCCGTGCCTCTGCTTCCTCGGCCCGTCTAACCGAGTCGGCCTCTCGCTCGGCCGACTCGACCAGGGCGGCCTCCATCGCCTGCATCGCGCGCACCATCTCCTTATCGCGCTCAACCTGCGCGCGACGATCCGCCGCAATGGCTTCCCCGGCCTCTGTGGCCGCGTGCCGTAGACCACTCAACTCTTCCGACAGTTTCTCGTGCGGTGCTGGTGCCAACGGCAAGTCGATCATCGCTCCCCGCGATCCTTGAGGGGTGCCCCATGCCTCAATCATCTCGCTTTGCGACTCCCACGCCTTACTGGGAGTGCGCATAGCCTCGATCGGGTCGAATGCCTTGGTCGTCCCTATCGTGCTCAACGTCGAGCTGCCAGTGCTGCTCTGGCCATCCCAGAGCTTCGAATCAACTGCGGCAGTCCTTGCGGCAGCCTCTATGCCCTGGGTCAGACCCAAGGCCGACGCACCACGAACCGCCTGGCTTTGGGTCAGCGCGCAAGCCATTGCGCTTCCATTCCGTTCCGCGACCGCGCGTGCTGCGGCCTGGAGACTCGACTGCCCAGCGATGGCCTGCGCAGCGCCAATGGATGTGGAATCTGGAAAGGCGGCGCGCGCTGCTCTGGCTCCGACCATCTCAATCCCCGTCAACCGCGATGCAGCAGCCCGGATGGCTTGACCGCGGTTGAGCGCGTCCACTAGCGCCTTGCCGGGAGAATCTTGCGGCATAAGCCGCGACGGGTCAAACATCGTAGGGTGCCGTCGGCCAGGCACTGGCATAGCAGCCTCCTATGGACCATAGGGAACAGATGTTCGTATGGTTGCAGATCCCGCAGATGGACCGCTCGGACCGTTGATTGGGATTCGAACTCAGCTATGACGCCTTGCGGATTGCTTCGGCTGCTCGCCGCCGGGCTTGCCTAGCGACCGGCTCCATGAGATGATCGAGGAGAGGGGCCAAGTTCGGTTTTTGTTCGCCCCTCCGCATAGAAAACCCCTGCAAATCTGATGTTACTGGGTTGATATCTAGCCAGACTATTCCGATGGGTGGGGCACGTGACAACGCCGTGGCAATATTCGCGGCCATGTGCGTTTGTGACCACGACAGCAGCCGCGCCATTGGGCTGCGACAGTTCTCGCCGGCCTCGGGGTGAAGCGGCTCGGTTCCCTGGCTGGATCAGGCGGTGTCCTCGATAGCGCGCAGTCGGCGGGGATCGGGGGGAAGACCTCGCCAGATATCACGCGTCTTCACCGTCGGCCCACTGCTCGACTGGGAGGTTTGTGCTGAAGAGGGCAAGCGTCTCGCCAAGTCGACTGGCTGAGGGAGCGATCACGCCATAGCGGCCGAGCTGGTGGGCCGCGGCGCCTATTGCTTGGCAGCGTTCGTATTCCCCCGGCTCTGAAAACAGGTCGTTGTCGGTGATGTCGACTGTGGTGGCGCCGGCGGAGGATGTGCTGTTCTGCGGGGCGCGAATGTCGGAGAGCGCGAGCACTCCGAGCAGGCGCTCGTCGTTGTCGAGGACCGGGTAGAGGCGTTGGCGGCGTAGCTCGGAGCCCTCGGGGAGCTGCTCGTAGAGCTCTGCGACGGTTGAGTGTGGCGCGACCGTGAGAACGTCGGTTTGCATGACGTCGCGGACGAGCAGCGCGTGCAGCGGGTCGACTTCGTACTCGCGGGTGACGTGGTAGCCGCGGCGGGCGATCTTCTCGGTCAGGATCGAGCGCCGCAGTGTCAGGACGCTGATGAGGTGTGCGATCGTGCAGGCGGCGAGGAGTGGCAGGAGCGCTCCGATGTCGTGTGTCAGCTCGAGCGCGAAGACGATGCTGGTGAAGGCGAGCGCATCACGCAGGGCTAGCGCGGCGGCTAGATCTGGGGATCGTCGCTCGGCGCGACGTCGCCCGCGAGCTCGGGGTCGCAGAAGGGAAGGATCTCGTTCATCCCGCTGAGCTCGAACAGGCGCTGTACGTTCGCTGGGCCGGGGATGATCCGCAGCTCGTGGCCTCGTGCGATGCACTGTTCATGGCCTCCCATGAGTGCGCGTAGGCCGCTTGAGTCGATGAACGTGAGGTTTCTGAGGTCGACGACTATGCGTTGTGCTTCGCTTGTGGCAGCGTCTGCGAGGGCCGCTTCGATGTTGGGGGCGCCCAAGAGGTCCGCTTCGCCGTTCAGGGCGATGGTGTGAGCCTCCGGTGTACTCGCCACCTCGATGGTCAGGTAGGGATGCTGACTGTTCACCTTCACCCTCTGTTTTGGGGCGAGCGCGTCGCCTGTGGATTGTAAGCGGGTGCGGTGGTGGCGAGGCTCTTCTGTGTTTGTGGTCGGGGAGCTTCTTCGGCCATGACGGGCGGGGGTGGTTGCTGGGCAAGTCTACTGCCCGTCCAGCGACGTTCCGCCGAGGTCGTGGCGGCTTCAGAAGCTGTGGTCAGCCGGTGGTGGTTCGGCCGCTTGCGGGGTGCGCGGCGACCTGTCCCGGCGGGCGCTTGGCGGCCTCTTGCCGTGCCTCTGGGAGGCTTGGGTGGATGACAATCGCATCGGACAGACCAACGATCGTGGCGAGGCGCTTTAGCTGTGAGGTATCGGGGATCACGAGGATCAGCTTGGCGCGGCGGTGGTCGAGGCGATCGCTGAGGCGTAGCAGCATGTCGATACCTGCGCTATCGAGGTAGCGCGTCTCGCTGAGGTCGACGATGAGGCTTGAGGCGTCGGGGCCGAGCGCGTCGGCGAGCTGCTGGTGGGTGGCAGTGGCGTTGGCGGCGTCGATGTCTTCGTGGATGTGTGCGATGGGCACTCCGTCGATCCGTTCGATGTTGAGTGGGCTCATGCTTGGTGGGAGAGCCGCTTGGTGATGGTCACAACGGTTCCGTGTTGGTCGCTGTCGATCTTCACGTCGTCCACGAGCGAGCGCATGATCTCGAGCCCCCGGCCACCGCTTTGTGGGCGAGTCGTGCGCCATCGGCCGACATCGCGAACGGTGATTGTCGCCTGTCGGCCGTCGTGTTCGCAGCGCACGGTGAAGGTGGCTTCGCGGGCGCCGTAGGCGTGCTCGATGGCGTTGGTGGCGGCCTCGGAGGCGGAGAGGGTGATGTCGAACAGCTCGTCCTCGCTGGCGTCGAAAGCTCGCAGCCAGCGGCCGAGTGTGTCGCGCAGGGCACCGAGCACGTTGGGGCGTGCTGGGAGAGTCATTTCCAGGGTGTCTCCGAGCGGCATCGTCTCGATCGCCAAGAGCGCCACGTCGTCTTCGAGCAGGGTCTCGTCAAGCAGCGTGCGATACACGCGGTCGGCGAGCGAGGAGTCGCTGCGCGTGGCTGCCGTCTCGGCGGCGGCGAGGAGTCGCCCGAAGCCTTCGTCGATGGACTCGTCGCGGCGCTCGATCAGCCCGTCGGTGTAGAGCAGGAGCCGGCTGCCGGTCGGGAACGGATAACAGAAGGCTTCGTAAGTGTGTCCGATACGCACGCCGACGGGCAGACCATGCTTCTGCTCGAGTAGTCGGGCGTAGCCGTGTGGTTCGATCAGCAGTGGCGGCAGGTGCCCGGCGATGACGGCTTCGAGTTCTTCGGCTTCGGGGTCGAGTTCGAGGATGCAGAGTGTGGCGCCGCGGTTGCTGCCCACCGAGACCAGCAGCTCGTTGAGCATCGTGACAACCTCGGTGAGCCTGTGTCCTTGCATCATGTAGGCGCGCAGGCTCGCGCGGATTTCGGCCATCACGGAGGCGGCGAGGACGCCCCGGCCGACGACATCGCCGATCACGAACGCGAGGCGTCCGTTGTGGAGGCGGAAGACGTCGTACCAGTCGCCGCCGATCTTGATGCCAGAGCCAGCGGGCAGATACTTGGCGCTGAAGCGCATACCGGGTATCTGCGGCAGCGCGTCGGGCAACAGCGAGCGCTGCATCATCGCGGTAACAGAGCGCTGCTCTGACAAGCGAGCGTTGTCGATCGCGAGCGCGGCGCGGTCGGCGGCGAGTTGCAGCAGCGTCACGTCGTCCTCGTCGAAGGCGCGCTTGACGAGCGTGCCGATGTGCATCACGCCGATGACGTGACCTTCGACGTGGATGGGCACGCCGAGCATCGAGCGGATACCCCGCTGTCGGAGGATCGGGTTTACGACGTCGGCGTGGTCAAGGTCCTCGATGATGATCGGACGCCCCTGGGCGGCGACGCGGCCAGCGAAGCCGCGGGCGAGCGGTATCTGCACGCCCTGGCGGACCTCCTCCTCCAGCCCGCGTGCGGCGCGTGCGACGAGGACGCCGCGATCCTCGTCGAGCAGCAGCACGGCTGCTGTGTCGACTTCGAGCGCGCTGCGGATGCGCTCCAAAAGCTCGGAGAGCATGTCCTCCAGGGACATGTAGCCGAGCGCGGAGTCGGTGATGCTCAGCAGATGGCTGCGGCGGCCATTCGAGACCGATGAGGTGGCGGGAGGCCGTTCGGCGGTTGCCGGGGCGCTCGTATCCACCCCCTCTGCCGTTTCCGTGTCTAGCTGTTGGATATCCACGGGCCGTTTATAGCCGCTCTCGCGGCGTGTCGTGCTCCCACGACGGGGCTGGCGGTTTGGGTCGGCGGCCGGACTCATAGTCGGCGTGAGGCGGGCTCAGCGTGTTGCCTTTTTGACGGCGCTGCGTGCTTTACCGGCGGCGTTCTGAGCTTTGCCCTTGATCTCCTCGCCGGCGCCGCGCGCCTCGGTGCCTGGTTTGCCGGCAGCGACTCCGGCTTCCTGCTTGGCGCGGCCTTTGAGCTCTTTGGCCTTGCCTTGCGCTCGCTGCATTCGGTCGCCCATCATTTTCCTCCTGTTGCTCGGGTGCTCTGATTAGTCTCTACCCCGCTGTGCAGCAGACTGAACCAGCCGCCGCGTGGGCGAGCGGGGGTTCTAGGCTGTGGCTGACTCGTCGATGCGCTCGCGCAGCTTGGCGAGCGTGGAGCGCAGCAGCCGTGAAGCCTGCATCTGGGAGACGCCGAGCCGCCGAGCACCGCCCAGGTGTAGGGCGAGTGTCCTTGTGAGGCAAGCCAGGGTTGGCAGTGGTCTGAGATGACCGAGAAGTCAAACCCGGCTTGCTCGGCGCCTTGGATGTCGCGCACGAGCGCGTCGGGTGGAGACTGCTGGCACATCATCGTGTAGCCAAAGCGCCATCTTCCTGCCAATACCCCGAGGTGGCCGTAGTCAAGCCGCCCGGACAGCCAGGTCCTAGTTTTGGCGGTTGCGGCGTTTGGTGAACGGCGCGCGCAGGTCCTGTTCATGGAAAGGTCCGCTCGTGTCGTTTTCGGCCGCGTATCGGTATAGAGCCACCGCGAAGATCTGCCGCACGACCCCGCTCAGCGCGACGAGGGCGACGAACACTGCGGCCGAGAGCGCGAACACGGCGATGCGCCCCGCAGGGGCATGGCGGGTCGCGGCGATCCCGATGACGAAGACGACCAGCAGCGGGATCATCAGGACGATCGTCCACGCAGAGACGATCACGTTGCCGCTGATGCCGCCCAGTGCTGCTTGACGAGGGCTGTGGAGCGTTAGGGGCGTGTGGAGCGCTGCCGCCTTCGAGCGCGAGGATCGGGATCGCGAACAGGCTCGCGATTGACCACGCCAGCCCGACGAGGCGCGCGACGATCGCGCCGGCGAGCGGCAGCCGGCGGGCGAGCTGCTCGAGCACGACGCCGAAGATCGTGGCGAACAGCGCCCACACCGCGAGCTGCCCCACCCGGCTGGCCGGGACCGCGAGTGCGTGGCCGAGGGAGAGTCGTCGTCCTTGCAGTCCTGCGGCTGCGGCAGCAGCGATCGCGGCGTTGAAGAACGTGCTCACGAACATCAGCGGGTAGGCGAGGATCAGCGCCACGATGGCCACGCGGCCGTCGACGAGGTGGCCGTGCCCGTGCGCGCCGCTGCTGCCGAGGCCGGCGACGCCGAAGATAACGGCGACGCCTATTGCTCCCACGAGCGTGGAGAGGATCGTGAGCAGCAGGATCACGCGATCCTCACGGACAACCTGCCAGGACGCCTTGGTCAGTCGCCAAGAGCGGGCGATTCGTCCTTCTCTTTGCTCTGGGGCTGAGGCTGTGGCGTTCATCACCAGCGTCCATACCAGCGCCTACGTCCGCCGCCGACGGGCGCACCGCCGATGAAGAACCCGATCAGCCACAGCAGTATCGCTATCACCAACACGATCCAGAGCAGATGGACGGCGAATCCGAGGCCGCCGAAGATCGCAAGGATCAGTATCAACGCAAGTAGTGCCACCATCGTTTTTGTGCCTCCTAGAAGTTGAAGTCGCTTGATTATGTCGCTTGATCTACCCCGCCGATCGGAGCGGCTAACCTTGCGGGCACTGTCTCCCACCGTGAGCGTGTGCGGACTGCTTTAGCGTCTGCGTCTCGACCTGCGGACAACGAATCCAGTAATCGCGAGTGCGAGCGCGATTACCCAGGCAATCCAGGTTTTATGGCCGTGTGAAACAGCACACCGCCAAGATGCAGGATTGAGGCTGCGCGCCACAATTAATCCTTCTCTCTTATGCAGCGAAGAGTTAGTCCGCGTGGGCGGTGGCGCCAGCCTGGGCTGTTTGGTGACGGCCCTCTGCGAACTCCTCGATGATCTTCGCGCAGAACACCGGCAGGTCGTCCGGCTTGCGGCTCGAGACGAGCCCCTCATCGACAACCACTTCCTCGTCGACCCATTCCCCGCCGGCGTTGCGGATGTCGGTTTGCAGGGATGGCCAGGAGGTGAGCTTGCGCCCGCGCACGAGGTCTGCCTCCACGAGTGTCCAGGGGCCGTGACAGATGACGCCGACCGGCTTGCCCGCAGCGAAGATCTGCTGCACGAACTGGATGGCGCGCTCGTCGGTGCGCAGCTGGTCGGGATTGGCCACGCCGCCTGGGAGCACCAGCGCGTCGTAGTCGTCGGGGTGGGCGTCCTCGAGGGACTGATCGACGGTGTATGTCGAGCTCTTGTCGAGGTGGTTGAACGCCTGGATCTCGCCACTTTCGGGGGCGATCAGCTTGGGCGTGGCGCCTGCGTCTTTGACGGCCTTCCAGGGCTCTGTGAGCTCGACCTCCTCGATGCCCTCTTGTGCGGTGAGAAAGGCCACGGTCTTTCCGTCTAGCTGTGTGGATGCCATTTCGCTGCTGCCTCCCTCTGTTTCGTGGCGAGCTTTTCGGTCTGTCGGTCGTCTACCCCCGGCCCCTGGGTGGCAAACGAGCCAGTAGAGGCAGTGGCCTGGTGTTTTTCACAGCTTGTCCTCGGCTGCGCGGTAGGCGACCTGCAGGAAGTCCGAGATGGTGTGCGCGACAAACACGGAGCTGATGAGGCGCGTGAGGCGCGGGGCGCCGATGAGTCCGAGCGTGAGCGCCGTGGCTACCCATTGGGCTAGGCAGTAGGGGCACACCAGGAGCTCTCCGACGGCGAGGTGCAGACCGTGGCCGCAGGGTTCCTCCTCTACCTCGCCCTGCCCGCTTGACTCTTGGTAGCGGGTGAAGGGCGCGCGGATGAAGCTCGTCACCTTGTCCTTGGCGAGCAGCCGGCTGAGCTTGTGGGTGGCGATGCCGACGAGCAGCAGGTCGCCGGTCGTGGGTCGCTCGGGCAGCTGGTGGCGACGGGCGCGCAACGCGATCAGACCGCCGGCGAGGCCGGTGGTGTACGCGCCGGTGAGGATGGCGTAGGAGCCGAGCGGGCGCTCTTGGCCAGGAGCGTAATGCGAGGAAAGCGAGCCGAGTGGCATCGCGCTCGGCGTGCCGGCATGGCTGTCGGTGGCACGCTCGGGCATCGTCTAGCTGTTGCTCTTTTTGGCGCCCTTGCGTCCTGCGGCGGCCTTCTGCGCTTTGGTGCCGCCTTGGGTGCTGGCTTTGCGTTTTGTGCCTGAACCTGAACTCTTGCCGCCTCGTTTGGATGAGCCTGGGCTGTTGGCGATCTTCGCTGCGCGTTCCTTGCTCATGCCCTTTTCGCGGAGCCCTTCGTACTGTTTGTCGTTCTTGACGCTGGGGCCGTGATCTTTGGCCACGTTGGTCCTCCTCGGGTTTGTGGATACCGCTGCATCTACCCGCTCGCCGCACCGGCAAAAAGCGAGGACGAGGCTACTAGCGGTGTTGGTGCTCGGCGGCGAAGCTGCGGAAGGTCTGGGCCATCTGCTCGTCGGCGTCGGGCTCCTCGTCCTCCTCGTCGTGCGGTGGGGGTGCATCGGGCGCGGTGTCTGTGTTGGCTTGAAGGACCGCGCTCTCGAGGAAGTGACGCAGCTCAGCCTCGTTGCCCTGCTGGACGCCGGAGACCTTGATCGCCTTTTTGGTGAGGCTGACCTCTCCCCAGCCGCTGTGCGGCGTGTCCAGCAGTGCGAGCACGTTCTCGAAACGCGCCTTCCATGACTTGGAGGACGCGCCGGCCAGCTGCACGGTGAGCGTGCCATCGTCGATCTCGGCGGTGCCCCATTCGATCTGTCGTTGCTCGGCGGCCATGAGCTTGACCTACCCGGCGTGGCGGGGTTCGACACACAAGGCGAGGGCGCTCATTGGTCGGTGTCGTCGATCTCCCAGGCGACGGCGCGTGCCCAGGTGCCGCAACAGCCCTTCAGCAGTACGGGGAAAGCGGTGAGGAAGCAGCGGCGGCCAGCGAGCTCGTCGGGGATGTTCAGCTCCCCGATGAGGATCGGTGCGGATCAGCGTCATGTCGGACCGGCTTTGGTCATGCGTGGCTGCTCACTTGCTGCTTGCTCGCGGGGTCGATCCGCTTGCCGTCGAGGCGCTCGGCGAGGCGAGATGCGAGGGCCATGATCGTGAGCGCGGGGTTGGCTGACCCTTGGGTTGGCATCACGCTGCCGTCGCACACGAATAGGTTTGGTATTCCCCAGGCGCGGTGGTCTCGGTCGATGACGCCGGTCTCGGGTTTGTCTGACATTGGGCAGCCGCCGACGAGGTGGGCGTAGCGGTCGATCGTGAGGATGTCCTGTGCTTCGGCGGCGTGGAGGATTTCGTGAAGCTTGTTCTTGGCGTAGGCGATGTTCGCTCGGTCGTTCTCGCATTGCGTGTAGTCCAGGCGCGCGACGGGCATCCCGTTACGGTCGGTCTGCTCGGCGAGCGTGACGCGGTTCTCCGCTCTGGGCAGGAGCTCTGAGAGGCAGCCGATCGTGTACCAGTGGTTGTAGTCGCGCATGTACTCCCTGAGCGACTGCCCCCAGTGTCCGTCGGCGAGGACGTGCTCGGCCCACCCGATCGGCAAAGGGCCTACGGTCTGGATCGAGAAGCCGCGGGCGAACCCGCGTCCGGGGTCTGTCTCATAGAACTGCTCGGAGCTGATCTCCGGCGGAGGCGCCTTGTACATGCGCATCTCCTCGGGAAAGCGTCCAGCGACCTGGGGTGCGCCCTGCACCATGATCCCCCGTCCCACGAGGTCGTTCTCGTTGGCGAGACCGTTGGGGAACCGGCTGCTGGTGGAGTGCAGCAGCAGCCGTGGCGTCTCGATCGAGTATCCGGCGACAGTGATCGCCTCTGCTGCTTGGAAGTGCTCCTGGTTGTCGTGGAAGTAGGTGACGCCGGTGCAGCGTCCGGTCTCGTCGGTCTCGATCTGCGTGACCATGCAGTCGGCGCGCACCTCGACGCCGTGCTCCAGCGCGTCGGGGATGTGGGTGACGAGCGGGGATGCCTTTGCGCCGACCTTGCAGCCTTGTAGGCAGAAGCCGCGGTAGATGCAGTGCGGGCGGTGCCCGAAGCTGCCATTGGCGATTCCGACTGGGCCAACGCGCATCTCGATCCCGAGACGCCTGGCCCCCTCCCACGCCTTCAGCGCACCGGCGCCGACCGGGTGCGGGCCGTGCGGATAGTCGTGGGGGTCGCCCCAGGGCCAGAATTCGCCGGCGACGGGCAGCTCGCGCTCTAGGCGCTCGTAGTGGGGCTTGAGATCCTCGTAGGTAATGGGCCAGTCGGCGGCTACTCCGTCGCGGGTGTAGACCTCGAAGTCTGAGGGGTGAAAGCGTGGAGTGAACCCGGCGTAGTGGATCATCGAGCCGCCGACGCCGCGGCCACAGTTGTTCTTGCCGAGCTCCACGGGGTCTTCGCCGCCGATGATGCGCTCCTCCGTCCAGTACAGCGGGTGCGCGCCGGCCTCGTCTGAGACCCAATCCTCGTCGGGGTCCCAGAACGGCCCGGCCTCGAGTACGAGCACGCGCCAGCCTTTGCGGGCGAGTCGTTGCGCGAGCGTTGCGCCGCCGGCGCCCGCACCGACGATCAGCATGTCGACCGTCTCGTCGGGGCTGTAGCGGCGCATACGCTCGCGCCCTGGCACACCTCTCCGGTGTGGATCGAGCAGAAACGCGGAGTCGTTCTCGGGTGGGCGCACTGCGCCCTTGAGAGCGACACGCAGACGTTCTCTCACTCGAGGCCCCGTTCGTGGACATCGTGCACGGGGTCGACTCCGAACTCCGGTGGGGCCTCCCAGTGCTCGCGTTGCCCGGCGCCGAGCCGTGCGTAGCCGCGTGGGTAGGCGGGGCCGCCGAAGCCAATCTCGTTCCATGCCCAGGGGTGTGAGTAGAACGCGCCGAGCACGCCGCGCATCACCACTCCCCACGCCTTCGTGACGGGCAGCTCCCAGTCGAGCTTGCCTTCGGAGAACCGCTGGACGATCTCGTGCTGGGTCTCTGAGCTGGCGGCGGCGAACCCGTCGTCTGAGCCGTGCTCGCGGGCGCTGTCGTCGAGGTTGGCGGCGACCTGCTGCCAGGTCTCGGGGTCGGGCGGCATGTCGTGGTGGCGAAACCCGTCGAGGCGGCCGGCGTGGAGTTTCGCATCGACCATCTCAAGCACGGGGATGCGCGGCTCTGCGTCCTGGCCAGTCACGACGTCGCAGAACGCTCCCAGCGTGCGCGCCTCCTGTTCGGTGAAGAAGCGGATCGGTGGGACGTTCGCTACCCGGTCGAGCACGACTCCGCGCGTCTTCGCGTCCCAATGGGAGGCGGCGGTCAGCACGTCGTAGTCGGGGTAGCGCCCGCGCATCTGCGGCGTGGTGCCCTTGCGCTGGTGTGGGAGCCCTGCGGGCGGCCTCGGCGTGGTGTCGCCGCCCTGCTTAGGGAGATGCCCGGCGGAGGAGCTCGGTGCCTGCGCCATTGCCCTCAGCGCTCCCGCTCGGCGAGCGCCGCCGCGAGGCCCATGCCGCCGACGAGAGCGAGCGAGCCGGGCGCGAGCAGCGGCGGCCCCATAACGATGTTGTAGAGCGGCTCTGAGAACCCGCCGGGCCGCTTGCGCACGCCTTGTATGTGGGTGTAGACGCCGATCAGTCCGTCCAGGCAGTACAGGGCAGATACAGCGGGCAGCACGGTCCTCGCGGCTCGCTTGGAGCCCACGCCTGCGAGTCCGGCGGCGGTGAGCAGCGGTGAGAGCGCGACGGGGGTCCACATCCACTTGTCGCCGAAGGAGCCGCGGAAGTGCTCGAAGTAGATCTCCAGGCCGAGCGGCAGCGCGCTTGCGGCGGTCGCGGCGGCGAGGGTGCGCTGCGCGCGTCCGCGGCGCAGGTTTGCCAGCAGTCGCTTGGCGCTCATCGTCCTGGGAGGAACTCGGGCAGCTTCTGGCGCAGCGCTTGGGCGATGATCCGCCGGCTGCCAGGGTCTCCGTGCAGGATCGCCTTGGCGAACGAGCGGGCCTGCTCGATCGTGATGTGCGGCGGCAGCGGCGGCACTTCGGGGTCACAGCACACCTCGAGCACGGTGGGCCGGTCGGCGGCGAGCGCCTGATCCCAGCACGCGCCGATCGCTTCGGGGTCGTCGGTGCGGATGCCGTTCAGCCCGATCATTTCCGCCCAGCGCGCGTAGGGCACGTCGGGTAGTTCCTGGGACTCGACGAACTTTGGGTCGCCGGACATCGCGCGCTGCTCCCAGGTGACCTGGTTGAGGTCGCGGTTGTTGAGCACGAGCACGATCAGCCGCTGGTCTGACCAGCGCTCCCGGTACTTGGCGATCGTGATCAGCTCGGCGAGCCCGTTCATCTGCATCGCCCCGTCGCCGACGAGCGCGATCACGGGCCTGTCAGGGTGCGCGAACTTCGCGGCGATCGCATATGGCACACCCGGTCCCATCGTCGCGAGGGTGCCTGAGAGGGTGGCCATCATGCCGGCGCGTAACCGCACGTCGCGGGCGTACCAGTTGGCCGCCGAACCGGAGTCGGAGGTGAGGATCGCGCCGTCGGGTAGGCGCTTTGAGAGCTCGTGGAAGATCAGCTGCGGGTTGATCGGCTGGGCGGGCTCGTGAGCGCGCTTATCGATGACCTGCCACCACTCGCTCATGTTCTTTTCGATCTTCTCCCGCCAGCCGCGGTCGTCCTTGCGCTCGAGCAACGGCAGGAGCGCTTTGAGGGTGAGCGCGCTGTCGCCGACGAGGTTTACCTCCATTGGGTAGCGGATGCCGAGCATCCTGCCGTCCAGGTCGATCTGCACGCCGCGGGCCTGGCCCTCCTCGGGCAGGAACTCCGAGTAGGGGAAGCTGGAGCCGACCATCAGTAGCGTGTCGCAGTCCTGCATCATGTCCCAGCTGGGGCGTGTGCCCAGCAGGCCGATTGAGCCGGTGACGAACGGCAGGTCGTCGGGTACGGCGGCCTTGCCGAGCAGCGCCTTGGCGACCCCGGCGCCAAGCGTGTCGGCGACCTCGATCACCTCTTGGGTGGCGTGCAGCGCGCCGGCGCCGACGAGCATCGCTACGCGCTCGCCCGCGTTGAGCGCCTCGGCGGCACGCCGCAGCTGCTCGTCGTTGGGCGTGACGTTCGGGGGTGTGTAGCCGGGGCCGGAGTGAACGGTGCCGTGAGCGTGCGGTGGTGTCGGCACGGCTGGTTCCATCTGCAGGTCGTTGGGGACGATCACGCAGGTGACGGTGCGCTCGGAGAGCGCGATCCGCATCGCGCGGTCGATCAGGTGACGGATCTGGCCGGGCTCGGTTGCCATCTGGACGTACTCGTGCGCGACGTCCTTGTAGAGGGTGGTGAGGTCGACCTCCTGCTGATAGTTGCCGCCCAGGCCGAGCCTGGCCTGCTGACCGATGATCGCGACGACCGGCTGGTGGTCGAGCTTCGCGTCGTAGAGGCCGTTGAGCAGGTGAATCGCGCCGGGGCCGGAGGTGGCGAGACACACGCCGGCTTCACCTGTGAACTTGGCGTGCGCACAGGCCATGAAGGCGGCCATCTCCTCGTGGCGAACCTGGATGAACTCTGGGCAGTCATCTGCGCGGCCGAAGGCGCCCATGATGCCGTTGATGCCGTCGCCGGGGTATCCGTAGATGCGTTTCACTCCCCACTCGTTCGCTAGCCGGTTGAGCAGGTGGTCGGCGACGGTCTCGCTCATAACGCTCCCTTTCGGTCGGCGTGGGTAAAGCGCGGGGTCATGTCGTTCTCGGCGCTCATGCTCTGCCTCCTACCCTTGTGCTGGCGCCGCAAAACTCCGTCGCGATGCGTGAGCCTTCGTGCGTTGACGGTGCTCGATGAGCGGTGGGCGTTCCTCGAGGGTTACGTGGCGTGTCTCCATCAGCTCGGAGGCGTTGCTGGTGGGTGGCAGGATGATTGAGCTGCAGGCGTGGCTGTCGGCGAACTCCGGCCCGAGAAAGCGCGTTTGGGCAGCGAGGAGCACGGCGTAGGCCATCGCTGAGAGGTCGCGCAGTGGCTGGTGGCGGTTTTGCCTTTGCCCGAGGTCGACTTGGGCGAGCGCGTCCAGGCCGCAGGTTCGCCAGCTGTCGATCAGCATTGCTATCTCGACGCCGTAGCCTGCGGCGAACGGGATCTGTTCGAGCAGCGCCCGGCGCCCGGCGGTCTCCCCCGCGAGCGGCTGGTCGAACACGGCGAGCTGCGGGGCATGGAGGTTGAGCAGCGGCCTTGCCATCAGCTCGGTGACGCGCCCGCCGCCTTCGGCGAGCACGGTGTCGCCGTTGCGGAACGGGCGACGGAAGGTGCCCTTGACGAGGTGTATGTCGGGGTCGCAGATCAGCGGGCCGAGGAGCCCGAGGAGGAATCCCTCATGGAAGTCCTCCGTGTCTGTGTCGGCGAACGCGACGATTTCGCTGCTGGTCGAGGCGAGTCCTCGCCACATCGCGTCGCCCTTGCCTTGTGAGGGTCCGTAGTCGGCCAGCAGCTCATCCTCTTGGGCGACGTGGAGCCCGGCTTGGCGGGCGATCGCGACGGTCTCGTCCTGGGAGGCGGCGTCGATGACGAGCACCTCGTCGAGCAGACCGGCGTCTTTGAGCCTGGCGGCGGTGCGAGCGATCGGGTCGATCGTTGGTGCGACTTCGCGGGCTGGCAGCAGGAGAGCGATGGTGTGCTGCTTGACGGCGAGCAGCTGGCCGAGCGGGAACTCGCTGGCGTTGTAGGAGCGGCGGGCTCGCCAGTCTGCGCGCGTGAGGTCTTGCGCGAGGCCGCGCGGAGCGCGCCCGTCGGTGCGGGCGGAGGTCCTCACCCGGACGTGGCGGGGGCGGTGGATGGCGATGCCTTGGCTGGTGAGCGCGTGGGCTAGCGCCTCGTCCTCGAGCGCTGCGCGTACTGGCAGTCCGCCGCAGCGCTCATACGCGGCGGCGGTCAGCGCGAGCGATGCGCCGGAGAAGTGCGGGTGCTCGACGAGCGCGCCGCCTGTGGTCTGCTGGACGGCGAGCGCGAGCCGCGTGGTGGCGCCCAGTTCGCGCACGGCGAGGGCATGTGGGTCGAGCGTGTCTCGCTCTGTTGGGTCGAGCTCGATGAGTCCTCCGATCGCGGCGGCGCCCGACCGCGAGAGGGCAAGTTGCGCTGAGAGCCAGTCGCCGGCGACGGTCGTGTCGGCGTCGCTGCTTGCGATCAGCCCGTCGGGTCGTTCGAGGCTCATGAGTCGTCGGCAGGCGATGTCCATGCCCAGGCGTCGGGCGCGTCCGACGCCTTGGGGATGCGGAAGGGTGACGGCGTGGATGGCGAGCTGCTCGTTCAGCCGGGCGGTCTGCTGGATGACTCCGAGCGTGTGGTCGCGGCAGCCGTCGAGGATCGCGAGTACCTCGTAGCTGTTGGCGGGCATGTCGTGCTGGCTGGCGAGCGCGTGCAGGCAGGCGGCGATCCGGGGGGCCTCGTCGCGGGCCGGGATGACGACGACTGCGTGGAGGTCGGGGTGCGGCGGTGCGAGCTCGACGGCCGCCGGCATCCCGTGGAGGTCTCGCGGGTGCTCGTTCATGGGGGGCTTCCCCCGGCGGCGATTAGCTGTTGTGCTTGTTCGTAGTCCTCGTCGCGATCGTGGGTTAGTGCACCGACGAGCTTGTCGTGGTGCGAGTACCACACGGTGAATGCGCCGTCGGGGTGCTCGTCGAGTCTGCATCGGTCGTGGCCGTCGCCCCAGGCTGCGTACTTGAGGGTGTGCGGGCCGATGGTCGACCAGAAGCCGGGCACGTCTTGCCAGTGCGTGTTCTGGCCGGCGAGTACGCGCCCGGCGATCTCGCCTTGGCCGAGCGCGTCGCCCCAGTGTTCTACGCGCAGTCGTCGTCCTGCGCTGCGGTTGTGGGCGTAGGCGACGTCGCCGACAGCGAGCACCCGGTCGTGGGCTCGCATCTGCGCGTCGGTGAGGATCGCTCCCTTGACGATCGTAAGGCCCGCTTGCTCGGCTAGCTCGCTGCGGGGCTGAACCCCCATGCCGAGCACCACGTTGTCGGCCTCGATCGGATCGCCGTGGTTGAGCGCGACGATGCGGCCGTTGTGCACGGCGCAGACCTTCACGCCCATCCGTAGCGTCACGCCGAGGTCCGCGAGCCAACGTGCGATGTGCTCGGCGGCCTCGGCGCCGAGGCGCTGCTGCTGCGGCGCTGATTCTTGGCCGACGAGCGTGACGTGGGTGCCGCGCAGCGCGAGCGATGCGGCTAGCTCGCAGCCGATGAAGCCGGTGCCGAGCACGATGGTGCGGGTGCCTGGCTTGGCTTGTGAGGCGATGCGTTCGCTGTCGGGTCGCTCGCGCATCGTATGTACCCGCGGGTCGTCCAGGCCGGGCAGGTCCGGGCGGGATGGTTCGGCGCCGGTGGCGAGCACGATCACGTCGGCTCTGAGCGCATAGCCGTCGGCGTGAACGGCGCCTGTGCTGGGGTCGATGGCTGTGACTTGGCAGCCGAGGCGCAGCTGGATGTCGTGCTCCTCAAACCAGCTTGGCTCCTCGATCGGTAGCTCGCTGGTGTCGAGCTCGCCGCGCAGGAACTCCTTGGTCAGCGGGGGCCGGCTGTAGGGGATGAGGGTCTCCTTGCCGAGCATCGTGACCTCTGCCGTGCCGCCTGCTTCGCGGTAGGCGCGGGCGGTTGCCAGGCCGGCGGGGCCGGCGCCGACGATCACGATCCGCCGTGGGCTCATCGGCCGTCGAAGCGGTCGAGCCTGTACTGCTCTTGGCGTGCGTCGAGCGCGTGCCAGCGGGCGAGCTCGCGAGCGAGCCGGTCGTGCAGCTCATCGCCGGTCAGCGGCTCGTCGCGCCCAATGCCGCGCCAGCTGACAGTGAGCACGCTCGCACCAAAGCTGAGCTGTGTCTTGATCCAGCCGATGGCGTCCGCGAGCGCTGGCGGCTGTAGGTAGTAGAGGACCTCTGAGCAGACGATCAGATCCCATGAGCCAGGCGGGGTTTCCTCGGGAAAGCTGGCGCGCAACAGATCGACGTTGCTGACACTTTGCAGGTTGCGGCGGGCGAGCTCCAGGGCGCTGAGGGAGAAGTCGATCGCGACGACGTGCTGGCAGCGCGCGGCGAGCTGGCCGGTGAACACGCCGATCGAGCAGCCAACCTCCAGGGCCAGGCCATGGGTTTGCTTCGGCAGCGCTGCGAGCGTCGCCGCGTACTTTTCTTGCTCGTAGCTGCTGGTGCGATAGCCCCAAGGGTCCGGGCTTTGCTTGTAGAGACGCTCGAAGCGCTCGAGGTCGGCGGTGGCGCTCATGCTCCCTCCGTGGTGAGCGTGTGCGTGCCGAGCTTTGCGATCTTGGGGTCCAGCCGGTGCTGCAGGAGGAACAGGTCGAGGTCGCGGCGGGCGCAGTCGAGGGTGCTGGCGCCGATCAGTGCGCGTGCCCCGCAGACCTGTGCCGCCTGGGTGGAGATCAGTCGGGCGGCGTCTGCGAGGGCGATGCGGCATTCCAGGGCGAGCACGGCCGGGTCGAGCTCGGGTCGCGGATCATCTGGCCGGTTGAGGCTGGTGGTGGTGTGCTCGAGCCAGCGGTCGATCGTGCTTTGCGCGACGCGCATCCTGCCGAGCATGTGGGCTTGTACCGCGTCGGTTCGGTCGGGGTCGAGCGCGCTGAGGGTCTCGCGCATGATGCTGTCGGCGAGCCCGGCCCAGGTGGCGGAGGTGCGGATGCCGTCGCGGGAGAAGTAGGGCTCGCGTGAGAGCTCGCCGGGGCCGCCGAGGACCGCGAGGACGGGCGTGTCGTGGAACTCGACGCGGTGGCTCTCTGAGGCGCGCAGCCCGGATGCTTGATACCAGCCGCGGTCGATGCTGATCTTGCTGTTGGTGGTGTCGAGGTAGACGAGGCGGCGGGAGCCGTCGTGGCCTGCGGCGAGGATGAGCGCGCGCTGAACGCCGCCGGCGCCCGAGCAGAAGGTCTTGACGCCACGCAGCACCGGCTGTCCGTTGGTGTGCTCGAGCCGGGCGGGTGGCCCCTCGCCGGCGGCTGGGTCTGCGCCCCATACGCCCAGCAGCAGCTCGCCTTCCAGTATCTGGGTGAGCTCGGTGGAGCGCAGTGGCTCGGGGGCGGCGAGGATCAGCCGCTCGATGCCGTTGAGGTGTCCGTCGAGGATGCGTGCGGTCGAGGCGTCGGCGGCGGCCACTGCCCGCACGAGCCGCGCTTCGTCCGCCAGCCCGTCCGGCGGGGTTGCGAGTGCACCGGCGGCAGCGAGGTCGGCGAAGTTCTCCGTGGGGAACCGTGGTTGGCGATCGAGCTCGATGGCGCGCTGGGCGATGCGCGCGAGCGCGTCCTCGAGTCGTGCGGTGGAGGCTTGCGTTGGTAGCTGTTGGACGCTCACGCTGGCACCTCGATCGCTGCCGGGCTGATCGCTTGGTGTTGCATCGGGGCGAGCGCGAGACCATCGGCGCGGGCGGCAGCGGCGAGCGCTGGTAGCAGCGCAACGGTGTTCTGGCAGCCGGCCCGTCGTGCTCCGGGCCCGATGGCGTCGTGCATCAACACTGCCCCGCCGTCGGCGAGCTGGCCTTGGGCGTCGGCGAGCATGTGCTGTGGATGATCGCCGCGCCAGTCGTGCGTGTCGATCGACCAGCTCACGAGCTGCAGGCCGACCTGTGTGGCTACTCGAACGCTCGCGTCGGTGCAGATTCCCCACGGTGCCCGCCAGAGTTGTGGGCGCACGTCCACTGTGGCCAGGGCGTCAAGCGCCATTTCGGTGTCGAGCTGTAGCTCTGCTTCGGTGAGCGCGGTGTGGCGGATGTGGCGGTCACAGTGCAGCTGGATCTCGTGGCCGGCGGCCAGCACGGTGCGGGCGAGGTCGGGGTGAGCGCGTACTCGTTCGCCGACCATGAAGAACGTCGCCGTGACTTCACAGCGGGCGAGCTGCTCTAGCACGCGCGGCGTCCACCTCTCGTCGGGCCCGTCGTCGAAGGTGAAACTCACGGCGCATCGCGGCTGCGCCTGGGCTCTCTCCTCCGTGGTGGCCATGCCAGTGGCAGTCGTGCTACTCACGGCTGGTCTTGGTACTCGCGCAGGAACCCCTCGAACAGGCGGCGGTGGCCCTCCTCGTCGTGGAGGATCGCGATCACCATGTCGTTGGTGACGGGATCGGTCGCCTCGATCATCTCCACGATCCGCTCGCGCTCCTCACGGGCGTCCTCGGCGAGAATGCCGTTGCTGCTCTTTGTTGTTGACATGGCGGGCCTCCCGTTGCTGACTGCATCGCGATTCGCCATAGCGCGTCGGTGGCCATCTCACTACTCCTTTCCTACGCGCCCGGATCGAGACGATCGAGGCTGCCTTTGAGAGCTACCCGATCGTGCCGGCGCGAACCACGTAGAGCTGCGGCGGCCCGCTGCTTGGGTGGTTGTATTCATAGAGCACGGATCGCGGAACTCGTGATCCCGCCTGCGTGGCGGGAGGTGTGGGTGTGTATGGACCCGCTTGGGCACCTGCAAGCCACTGGGGTCGACGCCGCGGGCCGCAAGCAGTACCTCTACCACGAGCGTTGGCGGGCTCACCGCGACCGACGGAAGTTCGACTCGATGATCCCCTTCGGTGCGGCGCTGCCACGGCTGCGTCGTCGTGTGGCGCGCGACCTCGAGCTCCCCAGCGGCGAGCGGCAGGTCGCGGTTGGGCAGTTGACCGAGCGGCGGGTGCTGGCGTTGGCGGTGCGGCTGCTTGATCTGGGGTTCTTTCGTATCGGCTCGGAGGACTACGCGGAGCGCAACGAGTCCTATGGGTTGACGACGATGCTGCGCGAGCACGTGACCGTCGAGGAGCATGAGGTGATCTTCGACTTCCCGGCGAAGTCTGGGCAGCGACGGGTGCAGGCGATCGCCGACCCCGAGGCGCTGGTGATGGTCGGGGCCTTGAAGCGGCGGCGCACCGGCTCGCAGTTGCTGGCCTACTGTGCGAGCGACGGTTGGAGGGACCTGACCGCCGAGGAGGTGAACGCCTACCTGAAGCAGTGCTCGGGTGGGGAGTTCACGGCTAAGGACTTTCGTACCTGGAACGCGACGGTGCTCGCCGCCGTCGCGTTGGCAAGCGCAGAGGAGGTAAAAGGAAAGGCCGCGCGTGAGCGGGAGGTCAAACAGGCAATCAAGACGGTTGCCGCGTATTTGGGTAATACGCCCGCGGTGTGTCGTGCGTCATATGTGGACCCGAGGGTGATCGACCGTTTTCAGGACGGGGTGACGATCGCTGAGGCAATCGGTCGCGCTGGCCCGGATCTTGGCAAAGCGAGAGTCCGTGCTCGCGTCGAGAAGGCGGTACTTGAGTTGCTCGCGGATGCCAGCGACAGTGCCTGAACCATTCGCGTGCGCCAGTGAGCGAGATGCTCACGATCTGGATGGCTTGCCCCGCAGGACTGTCTGCTCGAGTGAGGAGCGCAGCTCAGCAACCGACTCGTAGACATCGATGGCGCCTGCTTCGCACAACTCTTCTTTTGAGAAGCCGCCGGTCATCACCGCGAGCGTTTGCACGCCGGCGCGCTGGGCTGCTTGGACGTCCCAGGGTGTGTCGCCGATCATCACCGCCTGCTCCGGTTGCGCGTCCGCGCACTCCAGGGCAGCGTTCACGAGGTCAGGCTGGGGCTTGGTCGCTTGCACGTCGCTGGCGCTCGTCCATCCGTCAGCGAGCTGGCGCGCGCCGAGCAGGTCGATGTAGTGCTCGATCTCGGGCTTCTTGGCGGAGCTTGCGAGGATGACCGTGTGGCCGCGGTCGCGTAGGTCGCTGAGTAGCTCGCTGGCTTGGCTGACCGCTTCGACTTCGCCGATCATTTCGCTATAGCGCTCGCTCTCGCGTGAGCGGATCTGATCGCCGAGCCTGTGCTCCACGTCAGCGTCGGTGAGCTTCTCGACTAGCTGGTCGCCGCCCATGCCGATGTGACGGTGAAGGCGCCAGATCGGGAGGATGATCTCGTGGTCGCGGAACGCGCGATACCAGGCAAGCGCGTGCTGGTAGTTGGTGTCGACGAGTGTCCCGTCGACATCGAGGATCACCACGGTCATCGCTGCACGATGGCGGCGAGGAGCGCTAGGCGCAGCACGAAGCGGTTGCTGCCGCTCAGCGCCTCTTTGAGGGAAGTCCATCGTGCCCGCTTGCTCATCTTGGTGGCTGCATACCCGCGTCCGTCCGATGCGAATCGCACCGGACGGGTGGTGCGGTTACGGTTGGCGGGACGGGCGGTTGGGTAGATGCGCGGTGTGTGTCGCCGGCGTTTGATGGAGGAATGATGGGATCTGTGGTGGTGGCGGTGACGGGCGCGAGCTCGGGTGTTGGGCGCGCGACCGCGCAGGCGTTCGCGCGTGAGGGTGCGACGGTCGGGCTGATCGCCCGCGGCCAGGAAGCCTTGGCCGCTACGGCGTCTGAGGTGCAGTCGCTGGGCGGGCGCCCGGTAGTGTTGGAGTGCGACGTCGCTGACCCGCAGGCGCTTGAGACGGCAGCGGGCATCCTGGAGGAGCATGGCGAGATTGGGGTGTGGGTGAACAATGCGATGGCGAGCGTGTTCGCCCCCACGTGGGAGATCACCGTGGATGAGTTCCGCAGGGTCACTGAGGTCACGTATCTCGGGGTGGTGTATGGGACGTTGTGTGCGCTTTCGCGGATGCGCTCGCGGGATCGTGGTGTGATCGTGCAGGTCGGCTCGGCGCTGGCATATCGTGGCATCCCTTTGCAGAGCCCTTACTGTGCGTGCAAGCACGCGATCCAGGGGTTCACCGAGTCGCTGCGTTGCGAGCTGATGCACGAGGGCAGCGGGGTCCGGGTGACGATGGTGCAGTTGCCGGCGATGAACACGCCGCAGTTCGACGCGGTGCGTACACGGCTCCCCCGGCATCCGCAGCCGGTGCCACCGATCTATCAGCCGGAGGTCGCCGCGCGGGCGATTGTGGCCGCCGCCAACGAGCCGGCGCGGCGAGAGTGGTGGGTCGGCGCGTCGACCGCTGTCACGCTGCTCGGCAATGCGCTCGCTCCCGGCGTCGGCGACCGCTATCTGGCGAAGACGGGGTTCGACGCCCAGCAGACCGATGAGCCTGTTCAGGCGGGGCGGCCGGACAACCTGTTTGCGCCGCTTCCGGGCGAGCGCTCAGCGCACGGCGACTTCGATAAGCAGGCCAAGCCGCGCAGCGTGCAGTGGGAGCTGACGCGCCACCGGCGGCTGGTTGGCGCCGGCGCTGTGGTCGCCGCGGGGCTTGTGGGGATTGGCGCGATGCGGCGGGGGCGATGAGCAAGCAGGCGCCGGCGATCGGCTCATATGGGCTGATCGGGGACTGTCACAGCGCCGCGCTGGTTTCGGCTGAGGGTTCGATCGACTGGTGCTGTCTGCCGCGTTTCGATAGCGGGAGCTGCTTCGGACGGCTGCTTGACCGTGAGCGCGGAGGGTTCTGCACGGTAGGCGTGGAGGGCGAGGCGAGCTGGCGGGGCGTGAGCTATGTCGAGGACACGCTGGTGCTCGAGAGTCTCCTTGAAGGGCCGCAGGGGACTGTGCGGGTGAGGGATTTCTTTGCGATGCGCGAGCACGGCGCGCTCGAACCGCATCGTGAGCTGGTGCGGATCGTGGAGTGCGAGCGCGGCAGCGCGGAGGTGCGCTTCGAGGTGGCACCGCGGTTTGACTACGGGGCGGTTCGGCCGTGGCTGCATCGCGCCGCTGTAGACGTGTTTACGGCGATCGGCGGCGACGACGGGCTCTTGGTTTGGAGCGACGGCGAGCTGCGCGTCGAGAAGGAAGCGATCGTCGCAGGCGGCCAGATCCATGCCGGGGAGCGGCTGCGACTGTTGATCCGGTTCGTGCGCCCGCATCTGCTCGAGCGAGAGCAGAGCGCGTTGGATGCCGGGAAGGTGGACGAGCGTCTCGATGAAACCGTGCAGTGGTGGCGCGCTTGGCGTGAGCGGTTGAGCAAGGACGGCCCCGATCACGATGCCCTCGTGCGTTCGGCGTTGACGCTGAAGGCCCTGACCTACGCGCCGACCGGGGCGATCGTGGCTGCCCCCACGACCTCGCTGCCGGAGACGTTGGGCGGCGAGCGCAACTGGGATTACCGCTTCAGCTGGGTGCGGGACTCGACGCTGACGGCGCACGCGCTGGCGGAGCTTGGCTGCGAGCGTGAGGCCCGGCGGTTTCGCCATTTCATCGTGCGCACCAGCGCCGGGCACGCCGAGGACCTGCAGATCCTGTTCGGGATCGGTGGTGAGCGACGCATCTCTGAGGAATGCCTGGAGTTGGAGGGCTACCGTGGCTCGCGGCCGGTACGGGTCGGTAACGAAGCTGCCGGTCAGCTGCAGTTGGACGCCTTCGGCGAGATCCTCAATCTGGCGTGGCGATGGCATCGCCGTGGGCACTCCCCTGACGATGACGAATGGCGGTTCTTCTCAGAGCTCGTCGACACTGCGGTTGAGCGGTGGTCTGAGCCCGACCGGGGGATCTGGGAGTGGCGGGGTGCGCCGCGGCATTTCGTTCACTCCAAGGCGTGCTGTTGGGCGGCGGTGGACAGCGGCCTCAGGCTGGCTGAGGAGTGCGCGCGCACGGCGCCGACGCGGCGCTGGGAGAAAGCGCGCAAGGAGATGCGCGAGGCGATCGAGACGCGCGGCTATGACTCTGAGCGTGGCGTGTTCGTGCAGTGCTTTGACGAGCCGGCGTTGGACGCCGCGCTGCTGCTGCTGCCGGTCGTGGGGTTCGTGGAGTTCGATGACGAGCGGATGGTGCGCACCGCTGACGCGGTGCGCGCGGAGCTTGATGCGGACGGGTTTCTCTACCGCTACCGCCAGGACGATGGGCTGCCTGGCCGGGAGGGCGCGTTCCTTGCCTGCTCGTTCTGGCTGGCTGAGTGCTACGCCCGCCAGGGCAGGTTGCCGGCGGCGCGGGAGGTGTTCGACCGGACGATGGGAGCCGCCAGCCCGCTCGGCTTGTTCTCAGAGCAGGTCGATCCCGCAAGCGGCGAGCTGCTTGGCAACTATCCGCAGACGCTTACGCACCTCTCGCATGTCGCCGCGGTCGCCGCACTTGCGCAGACCGAGCCGCGAGCGACGCCAGTTTGAGCGGGGACTGGTCGGGTAGGGCAATCGCATGAAGTCACCCGTCGTCGAGCGGCTCACGGCGAGGACGTTCACGGTGCCGACGGACGCGCCGGAGGCCGATGGCACGCTTAGCTGGGATACGACCACGATCGTCGTCGTGGAAGCCCGCTCAGCTGGACATACCGGCGTCGGCTATAGCTACGCGGCGGGTGCGGCAGCCGCGCTGGTCTCAGAGCTCCTTGGCGAGGCGGTTGTTGGCGGGGATGCGCTTTCGCCGTCGGCGGCGTGGGCAGCGATGCGTCGTGCGGTGCGCAACATCGGCTATCCGGGGGTGACCTCGAGCGGGATCTCGGCCGTAGATGTCGCGCTCTGGGACCTGAAGGCAAGGTTGCTTGGGGTCGCGTTGAGCACTCTGCTGGGTCGGGTCCGCGAGCGGGTGCCGGTGTATGGCAGCGGCGGGTTCACCACCTACACCCCGGAGCAGATGCAGCGCCAGCTCACTGGCTGGGTGGCAGAGGGAATCGGCGCGGTGAAGATGAAGGTGGGCTCAGAACCTGACCGTGATCCTGAGCGCGTTCGACATGCCCGCAGCGTGATCGGCGACGGGGTCGAGTTGTTCGTGGACGCGAACGGCGCTTACTCGCGCAAGCAGGCGCTGGCGCTCGCCGAGACGTTCGCCCGAGAGGCTCGGGTGTCGTGGTTTGAGGAGCCGGTCTCCTCCGATGATTTCGATGGACTCAGATTGCTGCGAGACCGCGCCCCTGCGGGGATGGAGGTCGCCGCAGGCGAGTACGGCTATGACCTTTTCTACTTCCGGCGGATGCTCGACGCCGGCGCGGTCGACGTTCTGCAGGCAGACGTGACGCGCTGCGGCGGCATCACCCAGATGTTGCAGGTGGGCGCGCTGTGCGCCGCGCGTGGCTTGCGGCTCTCTGCGCACACGAGCCCGGCGCTGCACGCGCACGTGTGCGCGGCGATCGAGCCGCTTGCGCACGTCGAGTATTTCCACGACCACGCCCGCATCGAGGGGATGCTGTTCGACGGCGCCCCGCCGCTGCGCGAAGGCGGGCTCTGGCCGGACCCGACAGTCCCTGGGATGGGGCTGTCGTTGCGTGAGGGCGAGGCGGAGCGCTACGAGCACTGATGCCGAACACGGCGCACGCCTACGAGCACGTGGAGGGGATCTACCTGCCGATCGCCGTGGGCGTGTTCGTGCTCGTGCTCGGCACGCTGCTGGTGCTGCTGATCGCAGGCGCGAGACGCAGGACGCCGGGGCGGCGCTCGCAGGCGCTCGTGCTGGAGACGGCGTATGCGTGCGTCCTGGCGGCCGTGGTGGCTTTCTTGTTGTGGGTGACGTTCACTGCGGAGACGCCGATCGATCGCACGGCCGCGCATCCTGGGGTTCGGATCAAGGTGATCGCGGCGCAGTGGAGCTGGCGCTTCATTTACGCGGACGGCGTGAGCGTCGCCGATGTGGATACGTGGCATCCGACGCCGGCGTATGTGCCGACGGGCAGCGAGGTTGAATTCGTGGGTAGCTCTGAGGATGTGATTCACGGCTTCTGGGTGCCCGGTCTTCACTACCAGCGGCAGTTCGTGCCGGGCTACACGACCCGCCTTGATCTCCTGTTCCAGGCGCCCGGCTATTACGGCGGTGAGTGCTCGGTGCTCTGTGGAGAGGATCACAGCGAGATGCACTTCGCCATCCGGGCGGTCAGCCCGCAGCGCTTCGCAGTGTGGCTCGCGCACGAAGCCGCCCGGCAGGGAGTGTCGTCGTGAACGCGGTTGCGGTGCCTGCCCGTGCGGCGTCGCGAACGTTCGCCTCGAGTGACCACAAGCGGATCGCCGGCGCGGCCTGCACGGTCGCGCTCGTGTTCTTCCTGGCGAGTGGGCTGTTGGCGTTGTTGATGCGAAGCCAGCTCGCGGCGGACGGCGGCGTGGTCTCCCAGCAGACCTACAACGAACTTTTCACGATGCACGGCTCGACGATGGTCTACCTCGTGATCGTGCCGGTCGCGCTCGCGGTCGGCCTGTACTTCGTCCCCTTGCAGGTCGGGGCGGCCGAGATCGCAGGGCCGCGCGTGGCGCTGGCCGGGCTGTGGATGCTGTTGTGCGGCGGCGTGAGCATGTGGTCGGGGTTTCTGACCAGCGGAGGCGCCGCGGCGGCCTCCTGGTGGGGGTTCGACCCGCTCTCAGATTCGATCCACTCTCCTGGCAGCGGCATGGAACTGTGGATCTTCGGGGTGATACTGGCGACGCTCGGGCAGATCCTGTGGGCGGGCTGCATCCTGTCGACCGCGCTTCGCCGGCGTGCGCCGGGGATGACGTTGATGCGGATGCCAGTGTTCACCTGGACGATGGTCGTGACCTGCGTGATGGTTGTGTTCGGGTTCCCCGCACTGCTGCTCGCCCTCGGGTTGCTGTGGGCGCAACGGCACTTCGGGGATGTGCTCATCGGCGGCGCCGGCGCGGTGGACTACCAGGCGCTGTTCTGGTTCTACGGGCACCCAGTTGTGTACGTGATGTTCTTCCCGTTCGTGGGGATGGTCGGCGAGGTGCTGGCCACGTTCTCATCCCGGCGGTTTTTCGGCTACTCCGCGTTCGTGGTCGCGCTGCTCGCTTTCGCTGGCTTGTCGATGACGGTGTGGGCGCACCACATGTACACGTTCGGGGTGCTCTCGAACAAGTATTTCGCGCTGACATCGACCGCTTTGATCGTCCCGGCGGGTGTGGAGTATTTCGATTTCCTGGCGACGCTGTGGCGAGGCAGGCTGCGTTTCACCACCTCGTTCTTGTTCGCGCTCGGCTTCCTCGTGCAGTTCCTCGTGGGTGGGTTGACGGGGGTGATCCTTGCCTCGCCGCCGTTGGATTACGGGCTGAACATGTCGTATTTCGTGGTGGCGCATTTTCACTACACGATCTTTGCGGGCAGCGCGTTCGGCTTGTTCGCTGGCATCTACTACTGGTTTCCCAAGATCACCGGGGCGATGTTGCGCGAGCGTCTCGGCAAGCTGCACTTCGTGCTGATGGTAATCGGGACGAACGTGACCTTTTTCCCGATGTTCATCCTGGGTGCTGAGGGCATGACGCGGCGGATCGCGCGCTACCCCGCCTCGACGGGCTGGCAGGGGTTGAACATTCTCGAGACTGCCGGGTCGGTCGTGATCGCGCTGTCGGTGCTGGTGTTCATGTGGAACATGCTGGTCTCGTTGCGTGACCGGCGCGAGGCTGGAGATGATCCTTGGGGGGCGCAGACGCTCGAGTGGGCGACGAGCTCGCCGCCACCCCGCCACAACTTCCATGAGCTGCCGCCGATCCGCAGCTACGCGCCCCTTTTGGATCTGCGCGAGGCGCACGAGGAGGTGGGCGTGTGAGACGCGCGGCTGTCGTCCTGCTCATCTGGGGGTTGTGGCTGGCGGTGCTGACCGGCGTGCAGGCCGTGTTCGCCCCGAAACTGATCCAGTTCGCGATCCCGGCGGTGGCCAGCGCAGCGTGTGTTCTCGTCGGGCTTGTGGTGTGGGCGCTCGACATCCGCCAGGGCCAGGTTGACGGGCCGCGGCTGATCACCGACAGCTCCGTCGCTACGATCGCGCTGGTCGTCGGGGTTGCCGTGGCGCTCATCGGCGCCGGGTTCGGGCTGTGGCTGATCTTGATCGGCGTCGGCATCATGGCGCTCGGCCTCGGCGGCGTGGTGCGTGAGCAGCGCGAGCGCTCGCGGGCGCTGCGCAGGGAAGGCTTGCGGTGAGCGCGCAGCCATCCACGCTCGGCCGTCTGCTGGGTACGTGGACCTTGGACCCCGTGCTGCTCTGTGTGTTGGGGATGACGGCTGGGCTTTACGTGTGGGGCGTGTGCCGTGCCTCCTCGCCCTGGCCGATCTGGCGGGCGGTTTCGTTTCTGGCGGGACTGGTGGTCCTGGCGCTCGCGTTGATGTCGGGGATGGACCAGTACGCGGATGAGCTGCTGTCGGTGCATGTGATCGAGCATCTGCTGCTGATCCTTATCGCACCGATGCTGCTGTTGTGGGGTGCGCCGGTGCGCCTGGCGCTGAGCGCCTCCACGCCGGCTGCGCGACGTGTGCTGGCGGTGGTTCTGCGTAGCCGCCCGGTGCGCTTGTTGACGAGGCCGGCGTGCGGGTTCGTGTTGTTTACGGTTGTGGTGCTCGCCACGCATTTGACGGGTGTCTATGAAGCGGCGCTGCGCGACCAGACACTCCATGCGCTCGAGCACGCCGCCTACTTCTGGACGGGCACGCTGTTTTTGCTGGCGCTGCTCGCGGCCGACCCGATTCCGCGCCCGCCTGGTGCGATCGCGAGGTTCTCGTGGCTGATGGCCGCGATGCTCGTGATGTCGATTCCTGCCGGCGTGTTCCTGTTCGATGAGCACGTCCGCTACCCGTTCTATTTGGCGCCGGCGCGGGCCCTGCACGTCTCGGCGCTCGCGGACCAGCAGACAGCTGGGGTGCTGATGCTGGTGGCTGGCGGCGTGGTGATGGGTGTGCTGGCGATCGTGATCGCGATGAGCGCGATGCTCGCCGAGGAGCGACGCCAGCAGCGCCGCGACCGCTACGCCGACCGGAGCACCGGGTTGCCGGTGCGGGAGCCGGCGGGCCGATGAGACGCCGGCTGATGATGATGGTGGCGCTTGGGTGCGGCGCGCTCGCGCTGACTGACTTCGCCGCTCACTGGGACGCCAGCGCAACCCCCTCGCCCACTTCCACTGCTGCTCCTTCTGGGCTGGTGGCGCAGGGTCACGCGCTGTTCGATTCCTCCTGCGCGTCATGCCACGGTCTGAGCGCGCAGGGCATCAGTGGCCGCGCCCCGAGCCTGCACGGCGTCGGCGCGCTGGCGGCGGACTTCTACCTGCAGACCGGACGAATGCCGCTACCCAACCCGAAGGCGCAGCCGCTGCGGACGAGTCCCGCATTTTCGCCGAGCAAGATCAAGGCGCTCGTCGCCTACGTTGGATCGTTCGGCGGGCCTGACATCCCAACGGTGCAGCCGAGCCGAGGGTCGCTCGCGGAAGGGCAGCGTCTGTTCGGACTGGACTGCGCGGGCTGCCACACGATCCAGGGTCAGGGCGGGATCGTGACCGGCGCGATCGTCCCTGCGCTGAATCAGGCGACACCGAGACAGGTCGGTGAGGCGGTACGGATCGGCCCGTATGTGATGCCTCGCTTCGGCGAAGGCGAGCTCACCGGCACGGAGGTGAACTCGCTCGCGCGCTACATCCAGAGCATCCAGCACCCAGACAACCTGGGCGGCTGGGGCATCGGTCGGATCGGCCCAATCCCCGAGGGGATGGTCGCGTGGCTGCTGGCCGCCGCCGCGCTGTTGTTGATTGCAAGGCTGCTCGGCGAGCGCACGAGCGAGCAGCCCGAACGTCCACCGCGGCCAGGGGGCGGCGCGTGAGCCGGGTCTGGAAGACAATCGTGATGTTCGTGCTGTGGCGCACCGGAGGGCTGCGCGCACGCGGTCAGCAGCCCGAGGTGGACCCCTCTGAGCGGCACACCGGCGCACCCGCATGGGCGGAGCTATTGGTCGTGGCGGTGCTCCTACTGGTGCCGGTCGCGGCGCTCGCGTTCGTCGCCTTGTTCGTGCTCGACCCGAACACGCAGCTGCTGGGTCTCGCACTCGGCACGACGCTCGCTTTGCTGGCTTGTGCGCTCGTGCTCGCGGGCCGCTGGCTGGTGCCACAAGAGACGAAGGTCGAGCAGCGCCCCCGACTGGCCGACCCGGACGCTGCTCGTGAAGTCACCGAGCAGGCCGCCGAGGGTGTGGAGGGCATCACTCGCCGACGGCTTCTCGCCGGCGCCGCCGGAGTCGCGGGCGCCGGGCTGACGGCGGCGGTCGTGATTCCCGTGGCGGCGCTCGGCCCTGGTCTGGAGGAGCAGCTGCGACGCACACCGTGGCGGGCAGGGCGCGCGCTCGTGGACGAGCAGGGCAACCCGATGCTCGCGGCCGACATCATCGAACGGAGCTTTCAGACGGCGTTCCCGCAGGGCGCGGGCACCGCCGCCGAAGGCGGTGGTCAGGAGGACCTGGGCTCCCCCGTCGTGGTGGTGCGCGTTGACCCCGCGACGCTGCGGCTACCCGCCGAGCGCGCGGACTGGGCACCGCAGGGCATCCTTGCCTACTCGAAGATCTGCACCCATGCCGCGTGCGCGATATCGCTATTTCGAGACCCGCTCAGCCCATCCACCGAGTCCAAGGGGCCAGCGCTAGTGTGTCCCTGTCACTACTCCACGTTCGACGTGCTGGACGGTGGCAGCGTCGAGTTCGGCCCCGCAGGCAGGCCGCTGCCGCAGCTGCCGCTGACTATCGACAGCGCCGGTGTGCTGCGCGCTGCTGGGCTGATGTCGGGGCCTGTCGGCCCGTCCTGGTGGGGAGACCCATCGTGAACCACACCGCCAAGGACCGGCCGGGGGACGCGGTGGCGTTCGTGGATGAGCGGCTGGGCGCGGCGCGTGGGATGCGGTGGCTGATGGATTACGTGTTCCCTGATCACTGGAGCTTCCTGCTGGGCGAGATCGCCCTGTACTCGTTCGTGGTGCTGGTCCTCACGGGCACGTTCTTGGCGCTGTTCTTCGACCCGGACACGACGCAGACCGTCTACCACGGCAGCTACCACGCATTGCAGGGCCAGAGCGTCTCAAATGCCTACGCCTCCACCCTGCACATCTCCTTTGATGTATCGGGCGGGCTGCTCGCCCGGCAGGTTCACCATTGGGCGGCGCTGGTGTTCGTCGCGGCGATCACCCTCCATCTGCTGCGGATCGTGTTCACCGGCGCGTTTCGCAAGCCCCGCGACATCAACTACTTCATCGGCGTCACCCTGTTGGCGCTCGCGATCTTGGAGGGCTTCGCGGGCTACTCGCTCCCCGACGATCTGCTCTCGGGGATGGGGTTGGCGATCGCGTGGGCAGTCGCGATGTCGCTCCCTTTGATCGGCGGCCCGTTCGCAACGGCGTTGTGGGGCGGCAGGTTCCCTGGGTCGACCGCGTTCGAGTCGCGGCTGTTCATCGCGCATGTGTTCCTGCTCCCGGCGATCATCGGTGGACTGATCGCGGTGCACTTGGCGATCATCATGCGCCAGCGCCACAGCCAGTTCCCCGGCCCCGGCCGCCGCGAGGACAACGTGGTGGGCACCCCGATGTGGCCTGGGTACGCGCTGCGCTCGCTCGGCTTGTTCGCGGCGGTCGCCGCGCTGCTGGTGCTGATGGGCGGCCTGATCCAGATCAACCCGGTGTGGCTGTGGGGCCCCTATCACCCCTATATCGGCACGAATGGCGCGCAGCCGGACTGGTATCTGGGGTGGCTGATCGGGGCGCTGCGACTGATGCCGAACCTGGAGATCCACGCCTTCGGACACACATTCGTACCGAACCCGTTTTTTGGCGGCGTGTTGTTTCCCGGCATCGTGTTCGGGCTGTTGTATGCGCTGCCGTGGCTTGACCGGCGCTTCATCAGCAGGGACTACCGGCGCCACGATCTGCTTGAGCGTCCGCGCGATAATCCGCGGCGCAGCGCGCTTGCCGCTGCGCTGCTCTCGGCGGTGGCGGTGGTGTTCGCGGCGGGCTCGGCCGACCGTCTGTTCTTCCAGTTCGGGTTTGGCTATGAAGGCGCGGTGTGGTTCTTCCGCGGCGCGTTCCTAGTCGTGCCGGTCATCACTTATCTCGTCACGAAACGGGTGTGCGCGGGACTCGCGCGAGAGCAGGCGCATCCGTTGCGGGGCTGGAGTGGCCACGTCGTGATCCGCAACCGCAGCGGGGGCTTCGACGCTGATGCCGAAGCTATCGAGCTTGATACGGCCGAGCGCTAGAGATGAACGTAATCCCCTGCCGCTCGTTCAGCCTGATTGCGTGCGCCGCGTCTACCTTCCGCTCTGCTGCTGGTCTTTGATGGCGGCGCACATGATCAGGCGGGCCCGGTGCGCCTCGCTGCGCAGACCGGCTCTTGAGCAGACCGGCTCTTGAGATCATCGGCTCCGCGACGGGCGTGGAGGCTCTGAGGAGCCGGCGCGCTGCTCCGGAGAGGCTGGTGAGCTGTGGCCCCGGTGCGCCGCGCCAGCCTGGGGGGCGAGGCGTTGGCGCGGATGTGGCGTGGGTGCTCATGCTGTGGTTGAGATGAGTGTTGAGGCGTCGCTGTTGAAGTGCGGCAGGATCTCGTTGGCGTAGGTCTGGAAGAAGCGTTCTTGGTCGGGGCCGATCTGTTGGATGTAGAGCTCGTCGAACCCGGCGTCGCGGTAGCGACGGATCGCCTGCAGGTGCAGGTCGAGGTCGGGGCCGCACGGGACGGCTTCGGCCACCCTGTCCTCGCTGACGAGCTCGCTTGCTTGCTCGAAGTGTGCGGGCGTCGGCAGGATCTGCGCGAGCTCGCCGGGTAGCTGCTCGTTGGGCCACAGCCGGTGTGCGGTGGCGCGTGCTTGGTGCTCGTCAAGGGACCAGCAGACCTTCATGCCGCCCGCGACAGGCCCGTTTCCGCCGGCGTCGCGGAACCGTTTGACTTCTTCCTTCTCGGGCTGGACGGTGCAGTAGCCGTCGCCGATTCTGGCGGCGAGGCTGGTGGCCTTGGGGCCGAACCCGGAGATGAGGATCGGCGGTGTCTGCTCGGGCAGGTCATAGATGCGGGCGTTCTCTACTTGGTAGTGGTGTCCGCGGTGGCTTTGCATCCCGCCCTGCCAGAGGGTGCGGATGACCTGCACGGCCTCCTCGAGCATCTCTAGGCGCTCGTCAGCCGCGGGCCAGTGATCGCCGAGGATGTGCTCGTTGAGCGCCTCGCCGCTACCGAGACCGAGCGCGAAGCGTCCCTCCAGCAGCACCGCGCAGGTCGCGGCGGCCTGTGCGATTACGGCCGGGTGGATGCGGACGGTGGGGCACGTCACTGCGGTTGTGACCTTCATCGTGGAGGTCGCCTGCGCGAGCGCGCCGATGGTCGACCAGACGAAGCCGCTGTGTCCCTGCGCGTCGTTCCAGGGGTGGTAGTGGTCTGAGATCCACAGCCCTTGGAAGCCGGCGTCCTCGGCCATGCGCGCCTGCGCGATGAGCTCGCGGGGGCCGAACTCCTCGCTGGACAAGAAATAGCCGATCCTCACCTCATGGTCTCCTTGATCGTCGCGTTCGCGGCTTTTCTACCCCACAGCGGCGCGACTCAATCGTTGCGCAGCGTCTGAGCGCTGCGACCCGTGCAGTTCTTCTGGGAGCGGATGAGCGCAGCGTCAGGAGGGTCATCGCGGCGCCCCTCGAATAGACATTGATGGCCGACGCTCCCGAGGGCGTGGTGCTCGAGCGCAGCCGTGACCTGGCGGGCCGGCGGCACCATCCCTACTACCGCAGACTGTTGCTGTGCGCGATCGCCGTCTTGCCGGTGCTAGCGCTGCTTGGCGTGTTCGGCCAGAAGCCGAGCACGAGCTCGGCTGACGCAAGCGCCGCGAGCCTGAGCGTCACGGCACCGGCTCGGCTGCGCAGCGGATTGATCTTCCAGGTGAAGGTCAGGGTGATGGCCCACCGTCAGATCAAGAAGCCCGAAATCGTCTTCGACGAAGGATGGTGGGAATCGATGAGCGTCAACTCAATCGAGCCCGAACCGACAGAATCGCGCTCCAAGGACGGGCGAGTCGTCCTGTCATACGGCAAGCTCGAACCGGGCGAATCGTTGACCAGCTGGATCTACTTCCAAGTGAACCCCACGAACGTCGGCAAGCGCCGTGAGGACGTTCAGCTCGATGATGGCGAAACCCCGCTCGTGAGCGTCCATCGTTCGCTGACGATCTTCCCTTAGCTCATGGACCTCGTAATCCGCGCCACCGTCGTCTTCTTCTTCATCTTCCTGGTGACTCGCGTCGTCGGTCGGCGCCAGCTCTCAGACCTCGAGCCATTCGACTTCATTCTGCTCGTGGTCTTGGGCGATCTCGTCCAGCAGGGCATCACGCAGAGCGACGAGTCCGTGACGGGCACGCTGACTGTGATCTCGACGATCGCGCTCCTCTCGGTAGCGGTGAGCTGGATCTCATTCCGCTCTCCCCGCGCACGGCTGATCGCCGAGGGGGAGCCGATCGTGCTCGTGCAGGACGGCCGGCCGATCGAGCGCAACATGCGACGAGAGCGCATAACGCTCGCAGACATCCAAGAGGAGGCCCGACAAGCACAGATCGCCTCGATCGGCGACATCCAGTGGGCGATCCTCGAGAACGACGGAAAGATCAGCTGCATTCCCCGCCGCGAGTGACGGCGGGTAGGGACTGATGATGACCCCTGACGCTCAACCACCCCACGCCGATCGCGAGAGTCACGCCGGTCGCTCCGGGCGCCGGGAGACGGACCTTGAGCGTCTGGATCGCAATTTGGAGGAGATGACCGGCGAGCTGCGTGTGGTCGTCACGGGCGTACAGGTGCTCTTTGCCTTTCTCTTGATCGTGCCGTTCAACACCGGGTTCGCGCATGTCGGAGATTTCGAGCGCACCGTGTATTTCGTGACGCTGGTGTTGGCGGCGCTCGCAGCGGTCTGCATGATCGCGCCATCTGCTGAGCATCGCTTTCTTTTCCGTCACGACGACAAGCGCCACATCGTGTTCAACTCAAACCGCGTGGTGATCGCGGGCCTGGTGTGCTTGGCGCTCGCGATGTGTGGCTGTCTGCTGCTTGTCACGACCAAGTTGTTTGGTGTGAGCGCGGGTGTGGTGACGGCGGCGCTGGGCGCGGTCCCGTTTGTACTGCTGTGGTTCGTGCTGCCGCTGAGGAGATTGCGCCTGCTCGACGAGCGCGACCCGACTCGACGACGGTAGCGCGTCGGCGGCTTCGCCGCATGGCTAGTGAGCGACTGGCTTCACCGTTTTCAGAACAGGGTGTCGGCGTCGGTGATCTTCGCTCGCATGTTGGTTTTCATCATTTGTAGAGCAGCGTCAGCGAGGTGCTCGTGAATGTGCGCCACGGCGTCGCGGGGGACGATGACTTGGAAGTGACGGACGTAGGCGTCCAGGGCGGAGTAGAGGACGCACTGCTCGGCGACTTGGCCGGTCGCGCTCGCGCGATCAGCGCCTGCATGACGGGCAGCACCTCCTCGACGGAGTCCCTCAGCGTGTCGGCGTCGTCGTGCTCGTAGCGGTTGAGCATGTCGATGACGATCAGCGCGGTGCCTGGGGCCATCGGCCTGCCCTCAGCGTTTGGCGGGGGTACGTTTCGCTTTGGCTTTATTCGTAGCGGCTCGTTTGGGGCGTGCCCTGGTGGTTGCTTTGCGGCGTTGCGCGGGCGGGATCTCGGCTTGTACGACGGCTTTCGTGAGGACCGGGATCTGGCGCTCGAGGAAGCTAGCCATGCTTTGCTCCTCACGGCGGATCGCGCGTGCGAGCTTGGCGGTTTGGGTGTCGCCGAGCGTTTCGGCGAGCGTCTCGATCGCGGTGTAGGTCGCGATCTCCTCGTGCTCGTCGGCGTACTCGCTCTTGGCGTTCTTGAGCATCTTCTCCTGCTCGCCGGTGCCGCGGATGGCGTGCAACGGCCCCTTCGCGGCGGCTACGGCGCGACCGGCGATCTCGACTGCGGCGCCGGCGCCTTTGGCGATCGGGTCAAGGCCCTCGATCGGCACTGTCTGCGGGGTGCCGCCGAGCTGCTTCACTCGTTTCTCGAGCTCGCGGGCGTGGCGCTTGGTCTCTGTCAGGTGCTATCGCAGGCGCTTCTTGTAGGGCGCTCGGGTGGTCATGCCGATGTGTGCTTGGAGTGCGGTTTCGAGCTCCTTCTCCTTGCCGTATGCCTCGTTGAGGTATTGCACGAGCTTGCCGTCTCGTGCGCTCAGCTCAGCCATCCTGCCCTCCTTCGTGTCGTGGGGTTTGGAACGTGTGTGTGAGCACGGGTGCTTTTGGTTGGTATTGGTGGTTTTTGCCCGTTTCGCGCCGTGGGAAACGATGCGGCTGTGGGCTCGGCGGCTGGCTGGAGCTGGGCGAGCAGCGGGGAGTGATCGGATAGCCCCGCCTTGCGCAGTGGGTGCAGGTAGCGGCAGCTCGTGGCCTGCCACGGCCCGGATATGAGCAGGTGGTCGAGCCTGTAGCCGCCGCCCCAGCGCGGCCATTCCCAGCTGAGCTCGCGCTGCTGGTAGCCGTGCAGCTGCCGGTAGACAGTCGTGGAACCCGTAAGCATGGAGCCCCTGGATCAGCGCCAGCTCGGCGCGGTCCCATGCCTCGCCGCGGTCGGGACGCAGACGGCCGTATTGGTCGCGTGCGAAGGTCCAGATCGTCCCGTCGGCGTGCTCCTTTCGCGGGGTGTTCAGATCGCCACAGAGCACGCGCAACCGCTGCGGCGCTGGGTTTGCCAAGTGCGCGAAGACCGCTTCGTGGGTGCGTGTCTTTGCGAGCTCTGGCTTGGGACTGGTGGGCGAGTGAACGTTGACGATTTCGCTGCCGTCCTGGAGACGCGCGGCGAGCACTCGCTCGGGCCAGGGGATGTCGGGTAGGGGGATCTCGGAGCGGTTCACGCGCGGCGGTGAGCACCCGCAGTGGACGGGGACGCTCATGTGAGTCGGGTGCTGCGAGGGTGTGGTAGCCGGCGGCTTGCAGGCTGCGGACCTCATCGATCAGCCGCGCCCAGTCCTCGCGGAGCGGCTGCGCCCCGAGATCCTCGATCGCGAAGGCCACAACGTCAGAGAGGCGGATCACACCGGTAGGTAGGTGGACCTTGCCGAGCCAGCGATCGCCGATATGGACGTTGGCGTGTACGTGCAGGTGCGGGCCGGTGATCGAACTCCTTCCGCTGGGATGCCAGTGATAGACGATCAACTCGCGGCCATCCTGCCCGAGGATGTAGGAGTAGGCAACGACCTCGACCCACCAGCCATCATCGGTGTCGCGCACGCGATAGTGCTCAGCGACATCGAGGCTGAGATGCTGCTCACCGCGCAGGCGAACAGGATCGCTATCAGCCAGCGCAAGGCGATGCGGAACGGCGGCAGCGTGATAGCCGCTGACGACTACATGCGCGTTCGTAATGCAAGACAGCAGCCGCACCGTTCGGCTGGTAGTGCTCGACGGCCTCGGCAGGCGTCCTACTCAGACTCGGCACGAGGCGGCAGCAGCATCGCGACGCGCATCACATCGGGATCGTCATCAATGTCGATCTCGCCGGCGTCTAAGCGCCGCTCGAACTCCTGGGCGCTGATCCCGAAATACTGGCGCGCCTTGTCATCGACCAACCGCCCCCACTCCGCGGCAGACAACTCACGAATCTCAGGGATCAGTTCGGGAAGCTCATTGTGGGTTCGCGTAGCCATAGCAATCAGTCGTGTTGGAGAGATCGGCCGCTGGGACCGCGGTCCTTGACCCATCCATAGTACGAAACCTACGCCCACAGTATCGGCACGCGGACCGCGGCGTCCGAGACGGCTTACATCATCGGGCTGCTAAGCGAAGCGCTCACGAGGACCGAGTCGGAGCCGAGCGTAGATGGACGTGCGCTGGCAAGTCGGGTGAGCAGCAATCAATGAACTGCTCGCGACGGGCTATCAGCCGTCGATCGTTGTCGCACCGGCCGACCATGCGATCTGGAGCCGCCTTGCCGCTGACCGAAGCTGAGCCTAGTTCGGGAGCGGCGAGCCACCGCCAGCGGTCCCGAACATCTACTGACTGCGACTTTTGACTGCGACTTTTCGTCCGAACATGGCCGAACAAGACCTTGGAGGACGCCTTATGCGGCTGTCCGTGACAAATCTCTGACAAAAGTCATTTCGTCCGATGCGTCCGATGTGTCCGCGAACCCAGACGTATAGGACGATTTGGACGCTGGCGGACGTATATGACACGGCTGGACAAGGTTGAGGGCCTTGTCCTGTGTAAGCGGGGTGGTGGTTCGAGTCCACTAGCTGCAAATGGCGGCCTTTTGAGGATTTGTGACGTGTTTGTGATCGCGTACAAGGCTGCCGTGAAACAAGTCGTGACAAATCCGAACAATTTTCCGAACGCTTTTCGGCCACTCAATCCTGACTGTTTCGCGATGTAATCGCGATTGGGGATGATGCCTGGCTCGCCAGCGTCGGCCGCCACTGGTACCTCGATCAGGAGGGCCTCGGTGAGCAGTCGGCCTCCTCAATCGGGGTCCCCCAGCATGATCGCCTTGCCAAGTTCTCTCTCCCCCCTTCCGAGGCGTCGAGTCCATTGCGGCTGGCGAGCAACACGATCCGCGCCAGGTCGAGCGCCCTGAACTGATCCGCGCGGACTCCGAACAAAACCATGCATCACGCCTCGCGCGGCTGTCCGTGACCCATCTCTGACCCAAGTCAGTTCGTCCGATGCGTCCCACACGTCCCGGAAGCCGCACAAACGGACGATCCGAATGCTGGTGGACCTATATGGCGCCAGTGGACAGGGTTGAGGGCCTTGACCTGTGTAAGCGGGTGGTGGTTCGAGTCCATAGAAAATCCCGGCAAATCGGCTGGTATATGGGTTGACGTCAAGCCCGAAGGCTCCGAAGCACTTTGCAACGCCGTGGCAACATCCGCTGCGACGATGCGCCGACGGCGGCAAAGCAGCAACCGGCTTAGCACGTGCTTTAGAGCGAGCTACGAGCCTTATCGATCAGGCGCTGGGACCACTCCAGCACTCTTGTCTGTTTCTTTTTGCCTAGCTAGGTGAGATCATCGGATCTGGCAGCCTGCGCACATCCGCTGCCGCTCAAGAGCAGATGCCAACCTCAGGAGACAGCCCTGCACTACTCAAGCCTTCGGAGGTAGCTGCCCGACTGCATGTCTCACGGTCTTGGCTCTACGACGCAGCCAAGGCCGGCCTCATCCCGCACATCAGGCTCCCCTCGGTGGGTCTCGATGGGCGAGAGGGACCGTTGCGATTCATCCCCGAGGATCTCGACGCCTGGATCGCTGAAGCACGCGCGAGCTGGACACCTGGCGCGCGGCACAATGGCCATCGCGACCATCCCGGTACGAGACGACGAAACGGACGCATGCTCTCCTGATCGTAGCTGCGGCGCATGGCATGATTACTTCGTCTATTGGAGCACGAGCCTTTCAACAGACTGATTGCGGATGCGGTGACACGTTCGACACCCCCATGGCCGTAGTCGGCGTACCCTACGCACGATCCGTTGCGGGCGCCGATTAGGTCAGGAGCCCACCACTCGGCATCAGCCCCGCCATTAGATGAGTCGAACCGCCGATGCGAGGGTGACGGCAAACCAACCAGCTGTAATGAGTATAAAGGCGAGGAGCCAGCCGGCCTGCAGCAGCAAGTGTGACCGCAGGCGCCAATGTTGTTCTGTCCGTTGAGCAACCGTGTCAAACGTTGGAAGCAGGTATGTGGTCTTTTCCGGAAAGTCCCTCTTGAGCCACTTCCATATCTCTTTGCCCAGCTTCAGGGCGATCGAGGCCACGGCGACCACTGAGAGGATCAAGACGAGTCCGCTTTCGCCATGGCAGCCCGCGCTTACCTGTCCGACAGTGCCTACGACTATCACGAGCGCAGTCGCGAGCAGTAGTTGACCCATGAGATCTCCGCCTATGTTCTGCAGCGCTGGATATAGCGTTCGACGGATCGCCGATGGCCGCTGCTGGATCGCCGACAAGGTTATGAGAATGATGCCTGCCGTCGCGATGAACACCGTCAGGCTGATGCGCGCTGCGTCTGGCGGTGCCACGGGGTGGTTGCCGCTCCAAAGGCCACTAGAGAACAACCAGAACATCACCGACGCACAGCCGAGTCCGATCGCCGTCGCAGCGACTCGGCTCAGCCGCGTGGGGTCCTCCAGTTCCTCCCGCGCCGCGTGGTACAGCAGACTATGTATGAAGAGCCAAAGTGCCCCAGCGGCCACGAGCCCAGCGAACAACTCGATGTGTTTGGGTCGCGCGACGATATACGGCACCGCTCCCCATGCTGCACTGGCACCCAGCAGGAGCACGGCGACGCAGAAGGCAGTTGTCCTATTGAATGGCTGCGATGCCCGTCGTCGCCTAACGTACCGTGCAAGCAGGCATAGGGTGGCTGCTCCAATGGCTGCGGCAGGGAGCAGCCACTGGTTAGCTGTTGTCGAGGGGCTTGTACACAGTGCTGGTTGCTTGAGGCCCTCTAGAACGGCAGCAAACGCCAGCAATCCGTTGACGATAAAGGTCCCGAATAGGCCGACCACGCGGAACCACGTCGCCTCCGCTCGCCTTACAAGACAGCCCTCAGCCGACCATTTAGACGCTTCGTTTTTCTCGTGCTCTGCAAGGATTTTGAATGACCGTGCAACGAAGGTCGCCGGGAGTGCGATGATAAAGGGGAGCAAGTACGCTGCGATCTTGGCGTGCGCCTGCATGTCGCCTCGGTGGAGCCAGACAATCAGGGGAACGACGAGCAGAGCGATAGACGCGACACCGCTCGCGAGCACGAGCTGCAGCCCCGTTAGGCGCTGGGGGCCATGGGCGCCGATCCGCGTCAGCATGACCGCGCCTACCCCACCGGCCGTGACGACGAGTGCGACCCAGAACGGTGGTTGGCCGACGAGCCTGGATGCTCCAAGCGCCGCGACGATCGCACACACCGCAGCCGCGGCAATCGGGCCAAGCCACCTTAGTCGGCTGATGCCGATTCGGCGGCCCCTGAGTCCGATCGCGATTGCCAAGCCAGATGTCCCAACCATGACTAGGTGAGTCATGACTCAAAGCCCTCCCGCGTTGGAGGCCCCAGTGGCCGGCCCGAGGATACATCGGGGTGCGCAGGAGCGGTGCCTGTGGCACAGGACTGAAGGGCTATGGTTCGAGCACGCGCGGGTGGTAGCCGAGTCAGCAGCCGATGTTCATGGAAGGGGCGCAAGGGCGAGCCGTACCGCGTCGCGATAGCCGGTGGGGTCGGTGTCAAAAGCTGATACGTGATCGGCCCCGCGCACGCGGAGATAGGTGACGAGGTGACGACCACGATTAGCGAATTGGTCCGCAGTCGTGGGTGGAACGAGGGTATCAGCGGTGCCTTGGATCAGCAGGATGGGAGACCGGAGACCACTCTCACGTCGTGGCTGGTCGAACTGACCGAAGTCGAGATGTATGCGCCACTGGAGAACTCGCTCAACCACCCACGCTGAGGAGCGTGGCAGGCCGTGTCGGGCGGCACCGTATTCGAGTGTCGCGCGCCAGTCCAATAGCGGGGAGTCCAAGACTAGCGACCGAACGTAGGCGCGGGCGGATGAATCGTGCGCGACGACGAGCGCCATCGCTCCCCCCAGCGAATATCCGAACAGGATGACACCGGTCGCGCCATGGTTGAGCGCGTATCGAACAGCCGCGTCGACATCGTGCCACTCGGTGGCGCCGAGGTGTGTGTGGTGATCTGGGCTCGCTGGAGCACCAACGTCGTTGCGGTATGTGATCGCGAGAGCGGGAAAGCCGAGGGCATGTACGATTCCGAGCGCGGGTAGGGTGTCCGTTCTGCTGCCTCCTAGTCCGTGAATCAGGATCGCCCACGTTTTGCGTCGTCCAGGCGCCCACCACGCTGGTGCACCACCAAGTGGCGTAGGCACGACGACATTCGTAAACGAAATACCGAGTGCGCTGCGCGGATCCCCGACATACGGGTTGACCTGTATGCCGACATGCTCACCTCGAGACAGACGTCCCGCCGAGATTGCCACCAGTCGTCGGGTGACGCTGCGCGAATCTTTGGAAAGGACACCTCCGACTCGCGCGTCCCCCTTGGGCCACGAGAGCCGAAAGTTCCCTGGCTCGCTTGCGTCCGGACCGTTTGTTAGCAGGACGCGATGTCTTGTCTGATCTACTTCGAGGACAACAAGGGGATACGTGTCATGCACGTGGGTCACTTCGATGAGGCGGTCAGTTACGTACCAGCCGGCAACCAGGAGGCTGGCTGAGACGACGATCAGGGCAGTGAGCGCGTAATACACGACGCGTCGCCGGCGCGCCCGACGGTGGTTGCGGACCAAACCCGACCGGCGCGGGTCCGCTCTCGTTACGTATGCCTTGCGGACAGCTCGGACGACGGCTCGCATTTACTCTTTCCAGAATCCCATTGGCCGTGCATCCTTCCGACAGGTTCGGCTATTAGTGGGGTAAATTATCGCGTTCGCCCGGCCGCGGGCCGGCGTGCTTACGGGAATCGGCCTGGGTGTGCGGCAACAGCACAACCTGAAGATAACGAACGCAGCGTCGGCGCTCCAGCCTCTGTACGCCGCCCGCAGATCACACGCGAGCGGCTCCGCCTCGCCGAGTAATCGTACCGGCGGGGAGCCGCCGAGACGGGCTTAGATACCTGCGTGAGCCCTTGTGCCAGCCGGACAACGGACCATCCGAGATCGTCCGCCGCTGTCCAACGGCGCGCTACTTGGCCCTGGCGATGCGGTAGTGCGCAGGTCGCCAGTCCAGACTGCCGAGCCTCGTCCTGTCGCCACGCTGGGCCGGGGACCTCAGTAGACGTGGAGCGGCACGTACCCGGCCACTGGGCCAGAGGTGAGCAGCGTCGCCTCCTGCCCGTATCCCGCGGTACGGCAACAAGCGAGCAGACGATCCCGCGCGATTTCCTCCCCCAGCAGCCACAGGGAGACCTGCATACGCATCTCGCTGTGCGCCCAGTGCCCCGCGCGATACATGCCGAGCGCCCGGCGGAGAAGCGCGCGAGCCGCCGGATCCCGGGCGTCACGGGCGATCTCCCCCTGCAGTGCCACAGTGTGCGCGTCCAGGTACGGCATCCGCTGCGAAGAGCTAGAGAGCCTCGTTTCCAGTCCCCTGACACGTTTGAGCGCGAGCTTGAGGTCGCCCTCTGCGCGGGCGAGCTCGGCGTCCTCCCAATCAAGACGCGCTCCCAGCGCGAACAGCGGCGCCCGGTAGCGCCTCATCGCCTTGCGAGCGTCGTGCACCGCGGCCTTCGCAGCGTCCACGTCGGTCGCTCGCAGCCAGGTGGACCGCGACGTCAGGGCCCACGCGACCAACTGATGGTCACCTGCCGCCTGCGCGAGCTGACAAGCCCGATCCAGATCCGCGAGACCCCTCGCTAGCTCGTACATGCCAGCCAGGCACATCCCCCGGTAGAAATGCGCCCACTGCAGCGCGCCGCGCCTCGCGTAAAGCTCGGCGTCAGACATCGCCTCTTCGCAAAGGTCGAGCGCCTCCCGATAACGCCCGCGGGAGCGCAGCGGGTCGCTGCCGAACGTCAACCCCTCCACCAGCGTGTCGATGTCACCAGCCCGCCGTGCGGCTTGGCGCATGCGCCTGTACTCCCGCAGCGATGCCGTCTCGTCGTCGGCCATGACGTGCATACGCGCGCTGCGGGCCAGAATCCGGGCGACCACCCGGGAGCGTTGACGGGCGCTGCTGATCTCATCCGCCGCCGCGCTCGCCCGTCGCAGTGAGCGGTGCGCCGACGGGTAGTCGGACTGGTTAGACCTCAAGTTCGCGATCGCCAACTACGCCGCTGCACGCCACGCCGGATGAGCTTTGGTACGCGCGGCCAGCCGGTAGTGGTGCAGAGCCTGGTCGGGGTCGGAGGTGAAGAATAGGTTGCCGAGCATGTGATGAACCTGGGGGGCGTAGCGGGAGCGTTGCCGTTCGAGGATCCTCAGACCGGCCAGCGCGAGATCGTTCTCGCCTACCCGGGTAAGGACACGAGCGAGCGCGAGATCCCGTTGCACAGGGTCAAAGCCGCCGTAGCGGTCCATCACCTCCCGCGGCAGATCCCAGGTCCAGGAGCCCGCAGTTCGCTGCCTGGCCAGCGCTTGGTCCAAACGGACGAGAACGGCCCGCGCGGAACGGGAGAGGCTCTGCTCGAGGACGTCGATCGGATTGGGGTGCCTGACCAGGTTGACCCGTCCGGGGAGCGCTTCGATTAACCTTTGTAGCTCGCTCGGGACGGCAGTCCGATGGCCTTCGGGCTGGTAGTGCAACCACGTCACCTCGCCGGCGGCATGAAGATAGGGCAGCACATCGCGGTCTCGGCCGCTGTAGCCGACAACCACCACATGCCGATCGGCGATAGCCGCCTTGAACTGCTCGCTCACGTGGCGCTTGAGACCGACGACATATTGGCTGATGAGTGTCGAGATGTAACGCGGCTGGTGGCAATCGCCATGTAGATGAAGGACCGAGCGCCTGCGGCCTGCGCGCGCGATCGCCTGCTCCAGCAGCACGTCCTGGTTGGTCGTCACCAGCTGCCGGGTCGGTGCCAGGGCGAGAACGACATGTGCCCGTGCAGCTACGGCACCGTTCAGCCCCCGGAAAGCCTCCACGAGTACCTGCGCGTCGAGATGGTGCGAGAGCAGCTCTAGCACGAGCTCAAGGCGAAGATCGGGCTCGCGACCCGAGTGCCACTTAAGCGCTTTGCCAACCGCGTCGGGTGGCGCCTGTCCAAAGACCCGGCTCTGGGACCACACCTCCTTCAGCACACGGCCGGCGAGCTGCTGACCGTCCGGGAGGCCCGCCTTAGTCGAGATGCCCGCTCCGCATAGAACCGTCGGCCGTGTCGTCCTGGCGCGCACGGGCGAATGTTGCCCACCCGGCGACCCGGCGCGCGTATTCACGGACGCCTGCCGAGGTCCGACGCACGCCGTTCATGCACGGCGGAGGGCTGACGCGGGGAGTGTTGGGAAGGTCGGCGACTGGAGAAGGCGAGGGATCGTCCGGCTAGCCGACGAGCAGCTTGAAGCCGTGGTCCCACGAGCCCCGTGCGCCGCCGATCTTGACCCACGCGATGCAGATCGCCTCGAGCTCGCGCGAGCCTCCGATTCCGCCGATGTCAACCGGATCGGGCCAACCGAAGTCGGCCAGCACATCGCCGACCGTGCGCTTGGCGTCCTCGTCGTCTCCGGCGATCAGCATCGTCGGCTTGCCCTCGCTGAAGCTCGGGTCCACGAAATACGCGTTGCCGATCGTATTGAACGCCTTGACCACCTTCGCTTCGGGCAGCGCGCGCTGGACGCGCTCGCCGAGCGAGTCTCACCTGAGATCGAGAGCTTCGGCGGAAAGCCACCGGAGAAGTCCAGCGGATTCATCGCGTCGATGACGACCTTGCCGCTGAACTTGCTGGGACTGCGTCAGCGATCACCTCCTCAGCGACATCGCCCAGCACCCCCAGGACGAGCAGCTCGCCATGCTCAGCGGTTTCGGCGAACGTGCCGGCTGCGATGCCGGCTCCATCCCCAGACAGCCATTCGCGCAACTCAGGCTTGTCCGGGTCGCGCGAACCGATCATCACGTCATGACCGCAACCGGCGAACCCCGCCGCCAGCCGCCGCCCGACCTCGCCGCTTCCCAGCACTCCCATCCGGCTCCGCGGCAGTCGCCCGCTCGTCATGTCCGCCTCCTCCCTCTTTCGGGGACACCACAATCTAACGCAGCCGCGCGACCGTGGAGAATACGAGTCCGGCCTGTTCCCCGTCGCGGCTGCAAGCGGGCTCTCGTTCTGGCTCCTGGAGGCCACGACGAAGATGCAGCAGGTCCGCTACTACCCACGGATGGGAGATATCGAGTTCATCGCCTACGAGCTATTTCGTGTGCACACGGACAGCGGTCCTGCGTCCTCGCCGCTCATCGGCTGGGGTTGGATGACAGCTGGGCAACGGGTCCGTAAAGAGAAGAGCAAGGGCGACCCACGTGAACCGCATCCGTGGCCGAAGGATCTGGTGGGCTGCCCCTTTCGGCCGTGGATGTGGGCGCACGTTGCGTTCCCGCATCTCGTCGCTCTCGTCATGGGACGGTTCTGTTCGTGCTTGGGCTGCTGGGAGTGTTTGGCCCGATCTGAATGCCCGAGCATCCCCCTCGCCGACAGAAACCCACCGACTGCTCTTTCACATGGCAGGTAACGGCTTGCCCGCGACACATAGACATAGGCAAGAGGAAGCACGCCAGCTCCTCGGCGGGACTACTGCCCTCATGGATCCGAGCGTGCCAGCCGGCGTAGAGCCACACTCTCGCTCCGGACGGTGGGTGTCGCGTAAAGGTTCGCGGTCGTGGCAGTAGCCGCGTTGGTAGAGGTGGTCGCTCGGGCGGCGGGCGTGTCGTTGAGGCCGGTGGGGTGGCGTTTGTAGCTGCTGGGCCTCCTTCAGGCCGCTGCGGTGGCTATCTGGTGTTTGTGGAGCTTCAGGAGGTTGTGGGTCGCGGTGATCAAGCGCCATTCCGAGAGCGCGGCCGATCGTCCTCGTCGGTGGAACTGGTTGATGCGCCGGTTGTGCTTGGTTTGTGCGAACACTGGCTCGACCATCGCCTTTCGTCGCCGGTAGAGCTGGTCGCCATATTCGGTCGCAAGTGCTTGGCGCATCGCCGTGTACCTTCCGCCTTGCCATCCCGGCCGCGGGGTCTGGCGCTTGCCGGCGTCCGGCGGGATTAATACCTGCACGTGCTCGTCGGCCACGACATGGTCCATCTGCTGCTCGTTCCAGTAGCCGCTATCGGCGACGGCGACCGCAGGAATATCAGTGACACCAATCGTCTGGAGTTCGCGCTTGGTCGCCTTGACCATCGGCTCAAGGTGACCAAAGTCCGGTGAGCTTGCGCTCACCTCGGCCGCGAGCACGATCTGTTCCTCGGTGACGACGGCCTGGACGTTGTATCCCTGGGTGTAGCTGCGCGGCGTCTTCACATTCCGCGAGTCCAGGTCGGTCGTGTTGATCTTCCCCGGCGGGATATCGGGTGGCCCATATGGCTTCGGCGGGCGACTGAGTCGTCGGCCTTGCGTGTCTCGTCCGTGCTCGCGGTAGTGCTCGTATGCCTCGTTCGCCGCACGCTCAACGTCGAGGTCTTGCGCCATTCGGCGCTCGGCCTCCAACAGCCGCTGCGCACGCGAACGGACGATCGGCTTCGCCTCCCGCCGGCGATGCTCATCGAGCTGGTGACGGGCCTCACGCAGCCAGCCCTCACGACCCTGAGTGCGAGCCACGATGACATCAGAGTCAAGCTCGATCTTCACCTCGGCCACCTCTACCTCGCCGGCAGCCTCGCTCGGCGCGCTCGCGTTCTTCTCGCGCTCGAGCTTTCGCTTCGCCTCCGCCAGCGCGGCACGACGGCCCTCCCGCGTGCGCAGATGCTCGGGCAGCTCATCGCCACGATCCTGCCCGTAGAGCCCGTCCTCGGCCGCGTCGATCTCGCCGGCCTCCTTCAAGATCTCCCGCGCGAGCTGCTCATAGTCGAGGTTTGAGTGATGCTAGGCATTCGCGTGAACCTTCGTGCCATCGATCGCGACCACCCCGACCTTCACCAACCCCGCCTCCTTGCACAACGAGAGCACTGAGCTGAACAGCTCAGCCAACGCGTCCTCGTGGCGGACACGGAACCTCGCGATCGTGGCGTGATCCGGTGTCTGCTGTGCCGCGATCACGCGGTAGGCGACATCCTCCACGCAGCGCCGCTCGATCCCCCTCGAGGAGCGTTCGCCCTGCGCGTAGGCGTACATCAACAGCGCCACCATCATTGAAGGCTCAAACGCCGCCCGGCCCCACCCATCCTGGCGGTAGGACCCATAGAACGCCGCCAGATCCATCTCCTCAACCGACGCCAACACGAACCACGCCAGATGGTCCTCCGGCAGCCAATCCCGCGGGTCCGGCAGCATCAAGAACGCCTGCTCACGATCACACGCCAAGAAGTTCATAGCCATGCCCTGAAGTCTCTTAATCTGCTCGGACAAACCGAGGGGTTCACGCGACACCCACGACGAGATCCGCTTGTAGCTCGCCAGCAGTGCCGCCGCGCTGCTTGGATCAGGGCGCGGCGGCTCTGCCCGCCTTACGGCCGAGGCGTCCTCGTTCCGCCGGGCAGCTCGTTCAGCACGATGCGGGCGATCTCGGCCATGCCCGCGGCCCGATTGAGCACTTGGGCTGATCTTCCGGCCGGCTCATCGATCAGCTGGAGCACGTAGGCCAGCAACCGCCGGAAGATCGAGCGGATCTCATCCGAGGCCAGCGTGATGGCATACACCTCCTTCTTGCCCTTCGGCTCCCACCCGATCTGATCGAGCAGGCGCATATCCTCCTCGAACCGGCTGCGCAACCGTCGGGCAAGCACCAGCTCGCTGCCCCGGATGAGCGTGGTCATATCCGCCACCGCGCCTACATCAACCAGGAGGTACTGGTACACCTCGTCCCGCTGAGAATCCGCCAACAGTATGCCCATCTGCACTCCATTCGGGTCAGGGCCGGGCCGTCAGCCCGGCCACCATTACGGAAGACCCGATGAAGCCATGAGCGGCGGTGATAGGGCAAGGTGTGGTGCCTACACATCCCGATAAGGCTGCGCCACCTGATTACAAATCGAGGGCGATTAATAGAGATAGCCTCCAGGACACCGGGGCAAACAAGAAACAAGCCTTGCTTCGATTCCCGTAATACTAGATACTCATGTTATCGGATTCTATTACTTGAGAGGACTTCTGTGAGTACTAGCTCACAATCTATCGTCACATCTGGGGCAACGGCAACCTCTAGACGGCAGCGCGTAATCAGCGACATTATTCCCAAGATAGACCTACGCCCGTTTATCGGCGGATGCTTTGTGGAGTCCCGGTCTAATGACATGCTCACGGTAAACGATCCAATGACGAACAAGACACTCGTGTCAATGCCTTGTCCGAACGACCAAGACATTCTCCACGCGGTAGCGACTGCCCGATCTGCCTTTGACTCAAATAACTGGCCTGGCTCTCATCCCCGCAGTCGAGCAAGCCTACTTTACAAGCTTGCTGAGCTGGTGGAGCAAAATCTAGAGGTGCTCGCCTTGCTCGAGGCAACGGATACAGGTAAGAGATTGACTGCCGTATCGGCCTGGGACATTCCCAATGCCGCAGAGGTATACCGCTACTATGCTGGCTGGGCAGACAAGATCACTGGAAGACAGTTGCCCAGCCCTGGCGGGGTAACGATGTTCACCAAGCGAGAGCCGGTCGGAGTTTGCGCAGCAATCATTCCGTGGAACTTCCCGTTCCCGTGTATCGCATGGAAGATTGCTCCTGCCCTTGCTGCGGGGTGCTGCGTCGTGGTAAAGACGCCTGAGCGAGCCCCACTCTCCGGCCAGTATCTAGCGGATCTTATTCAGCAGGCCGGTTTCCCTCCGGGAGTGGTCAATATTCTGACGGGTATTGGCGAGCACGCTGGCCGTAACCTCGTGAGTAACCCCGATGTGGACAAGATTACCTTTACCGGCGAAGCAGCAACAGCATCTGAGATTGCCAGAAGCTCTGTGGCGCATCTGCCACGCCTAACCTTAGAGCTTGGGGATAAGACGCCCAATGTAATCATGCCAGACGCGGATCTTGATGTCGCGGTGCCGGCCGCAGTAAGTGCGATGTTTGGTGTCTCTGGGCAGAACTGCTGTGCCGGTAGTCGCTTGCTGGTTGATCATGCTATCGCATCGGAGGTGGTTGAGCGCATAGCCACTGCGGCACATAACCGCATTCTTGGCGACCCACTAGACGATTCCACCGAACAAGGGCCCCAGATCGATCGTCTCCATGTTAAAAGAATTCATAGCTACGTTACACACGCGGTTGATAGCGGCGCCAAGTGCGTTGTTGGAGGAGGACCGGCAGGCGATGGTCAGTTCTTTGCTCCCACAATAATCACGGATGCGACGCCCGATATGGCGATATACCACGAGGAGGTGTTTGGTCCGGTTGGCACAGTCCATGTGTTTTCTGGTCTTGACGAGGCAATTCGCATCGCAAACGATCGACGCTTTGGTCTCGCTGCGGCAATCTGGACGTCCGATCCTAAAGCTGCCGAGCGCTTCTCGTGCTCCGTCCGCACAGGAACCTGTTGGATAAATTGCTACGAATATTTTGATACCGTCGCGCCGTGGGGCGGCACGAAGCTATCAGGAATGGGCCGTGAGCTTGGCGCTGAGGGGCTTGACGAGTTTCTTGAGACGAAGACCGTAGTCCGTGCGATCTAGCTGCACCCAAAGCTGGCGTTTTCACGGCTAGCACGATGCCGAGCGGTTATCAGGCGCAGTTCCTCGAGCGCGTGGCCGTTCGGACTTTCCATGATCTATTAGATACCTGGATTGGCCCAGATTTTCCCGGCCCGTCCCGCCTGGAGCCTGACCTTCAAAAGATCGACGTGACTCACCAAATGCCGGCTCTATCGGGTGACATAGGAATGATTCCCTTTAGCTGGCAAATCAAGGCTCGCAGTGCAGCCCCGCGTGAAGTCACTTCGGACCTGGTCCATGCACGCGCCTATCGGCTCCATCTGGAAAGGCACTATGTCACCGAACTCGCGGAAATGTCAAGACAAACATCATCGCTCTATTTGGCCCTTGCTATTGTTGATGGACTAGGTGGCACGCCGATCGCCGAAAGGCCACCGACGAAGCGGTTTAGATGGTATATAGTGGATCTAAAGCAGTACTGTAGTCAGTTTGACCGTCAGCAAACACCTGCCTATGTTGATATCCCTGTACAAAATAGACTCAACTTAGCACTATTTTCACTATTGTGGTCAGCGAAATGGGTAAAGGCGTACTTTGAACCGCTGCATCTCCATATCGTCGATTCGCCTCAAGCCATAGTCAGCCTCCTTAAGAGCTTTGCCACTGAACTCACTGACCTACGGGGACAAACCGGCATTCTATTAGGGGATGCCGTTCCAGAGCTACCCCGCCTTGCTGACGTACTCAATCCTGAAACGTATCATACATATGCAGCACGCCTTGCAATTGTCGGTTCCTTACGCAATATCACAGCAATGTTGCTTGAGAGCTCCGGCGCACACCGTATTGAAACATACAGCCCCGAGGCGTTAGCAGGATGCGTGAATCTATGGCTATTCTCGCGCACCTACCATGAGTTTATGCGCGCGACGCAGATACGCGGTAATTATAATAAGCGTCTGCTCCCATTTGCTCATTCTACCCTAGATGAAGTTCCACGATTCTTTCTCGCTGCCCTGTACAACGTTAGACGACTCTATGGCACACTTAACGCAGAGGTAGCAATCGTCCAGATGCTAGGAGAGGACGGTCGTCAAGACCATAGCTACTGGTCAGATGCGTTACGCGCTTTTCAATGGGTCGAAGTGGACGCTGATGGTTACGTACGGCTTAGCGAGAGCCATATTAGCGCTACTTCAAATGACCTAGAATTTTTGCACGACGCCGAGGGCCAGGTTGTTGCCGCACATGGACTGAGCTTGCTTCGAGGAGGCACGTTTGGCGGACTTGCATATCCTGATCTATGTCTCGAATCTGTCCGTCCTGCCTGTTTATTTCCAGAAGAAGACATCTTTTTGGAGCATCCCATAGAGCTGTGGAGTGCATCAAGCCTAAGCATGGACGTGTGAGATGTCACACCAATAAAAATGATAACGAGAAGACTAGATAACTATGCCTATTCAAAGATACGTACTCATACACTAGTAAACTACATCGGCCAACTTCGGGCATACTCGTATGCTGATTTAGTGCTCCTGGTCCTCGCCTGTGGGGGAAACACGGGAGATCTCGTCGTTATCAGTTTGCTTTGGTTTGGATTCCTGATCTTTCTAGAGTGGTGCCATCGAGATGCCGGGCGACTCACATGGCCGTGGATGGCCTGGGCAGCCCCGTGGATCATTGCGATCTGCCTAAGACCAGTCTCCAACCTTGTTGTCTTTGGTGTGCTTGCCGGAATCTACGCGTGCAAGAAAAGGACACGGATTCTGGGAGCAGTTGCCCCACTTGCCAACGGCGCTATGAAGGCAGCGCTGATATCTACCATACCTTCAGTGCCCAGTAGTACATTAGTACTTGTAAGTGGCGTGATGGCCATTCGCAATCTCACCGGCGACATTCGGGATGCCGGAAAGGATGCGAGAGAAAACGTGCATACTATTCCAGTATTGGCTGGATATCGAGGCTCGCCTACTTGGATTTATCCAGCCTGCCTGGTCTCGACTAGCGTGCTCTGGACAGTAAAGGGACATCTTCCATGGTGGGCACTTACTGCCGCTCTAGCGGTTGAGTTAACCACGTATCAACTTACACCACGATAGCCTGTACGCTACAAAATCGGGAGCCCGACATATGCGGATGTCTAATAAGATAGCAGTGGTGACCGGAGCAGCCGGGGCCGTTGGAAGGGCCGTGGTTACGTTGTTTGCAAAAGAAGGAGCTTCTATCCTAGCCGTTGACAGCAGTAACACTGTTGCCCACATTGGTGCGTCTATTCCAGAAGTATCGACGAGCGTTGTTGGCCTTAAGGCCGACGTGACCGATGAGCGAGAATGGCGGGCGATTATCGAGACAGCCAAGCGCGCCTTTGGCCGTCTCGATGTATTAGTAACCTGCGCTGCGATCATGCACCCGGAGGACGGCGGCATAGATGTTACGCCGAGCGACGTATGGGACCTGACAATGATCCACAATGTACGAAGTGTATGGCTTTCTTGCCGTGCAGTTCTTCCAGAGTTTGAACGACAAGGGGAAGGCGCCATTGTGAATATTGCCAGCATAGTCGCGTTACGCGGGTCGAAGAATCCCCAATTAGCCTACACCGCTTCTAAAGGGGCAGTGGTTGCCTTAACTCGTGAGCTAGCAGTTGCGCATGCTCATCAGGGAATTCGGGTTAACACGGTATGCCCAGGTCCACTTGAGACCGGCCTACTAGAGCAACACTTGCTAGACGAACGCACTGTCGAGACACGTATTGCCGCAATACCATTAAGAAGATTGGGTCGAGTGGATGAGGTGGCTGCTGCATGTCTTTATCTGGCCTCTGATGAGGCTTCCTTTACCACTGGCAGTGAGTTAATCGTTGACGGTGGAAGCGCGGCCTCCCTTGGGGATAATGCGCATTAGTAGCACGAGCATCAGCCATGATGGTGACCGGCCCCCGCTTGGTGGTCCCGGACCACTCCACGGGGGTCAGGCCAATGGGGCCGAACATCGAAGTAACGTGAATCTGCGCGCATCGTTGGCCACTCGGCCAGTTAGTGATTCGTAGCCCCCGTTATCACCCACACAATGAGTAGGCCAAGACTCAGTAGTACCAATCCCGTGGTGACGCGGACAAGGTCTGCACGTCGGCCTATGGTCCCAGCGTTTATTGAATGAGCGATATTAGATATTTTGATCACCGTGCACTCGACGCGCTTACAGTAGCAATATCGGGTAGATTGCTGAGTGGTTCCAACAAGATCGTTGTACGTGATCTGCGTCTTCCAAAGCATGGGCCTGTTGCGCTGAAGGATGTACTCGTTTAGCCACTCCTTCCATCGTTCTCTATATACGTGCGGCTTGGATGGATCGTAAGACGACGGCCTATCGGGAAGCTTGCCACGGTCACGCACAGGCCAAATCACGGCCACGCAAGAGACGCCTGCCAGTCCCAAACCTATAAGAGCCAAATACAGCCAGACCAGGCTATGTGGTTGTTTCGGAAAATGTGTCGCAACAAGTGCGCCGACAATCGCGATGGTTGAGAGTAGAATGTTGGCATGGGTCCGAAGTTGGGCAAGAGCCGCTGTATCCTGATCAGCTGTTCGAAGGCTCTGCTCATACATTATCGTCAGAGCCCGGTCGCCTAGCTTACAGGGCGAACTTTGATCCGGCGCCGTCGACCGAGCCGCGCTACACGATTGGCTGGAACCTCCTCTTGTCATTTGGCGCTTCGCCAAAGGCTGAGTGGACCGAGCCACATGAGCACTATTGGCCTGCTAAAAGATCCTCGACCCGGTCGTGAAGTACGACCGGGTCGCCGGAGTTGCGCTCTTCAGGAAGTGTGACGTGCTTATCGAGCGCGCGCTGATTTCCGACCAAGACCATACCCGACTCGAAGGTCATGCGGAACCGTGAGACCTTGACGCGGCTCGTATCCTTCTCAAAGGTAACGTCCGGTTCGATGCCCGCAGCACTCACCCTCGCAAGGAATGGCTCGCGGTCCTCCGGCTCAAGGTTCTGAGAAGCAAATGCGCTGGGACGTATGTCGCGCACATTGCTCTGGAGGGCAGCTAGGACCGCAACCTGGTAGCGGCCGCGACGCTCGGGACTCGGTACATCCTCGTTGAACGACTCGTTGGCCGCTTTGACGAACTCGTATGTCATGAGTGCAGCCGGTAGCCGTGGCATACAGCCCAGGAATCGCGAAAGAAAGAACGTGGCGACCTGTCGCCCCGTGCTGATGCTGCGCTGATCGTCGGCAACGAAGCCCGCAACCACGCCGTCCTGGCGGGCCAGCAGTGCTGTCTTGTAGACTTTTGTCTTGTCGGTCAGTGTAAGATCGCGCAGCAACTCTAGGTCCAGCAGGTTACGCCCACCGACGCGCTTGATCGCAAAGTGAATCCCGCGCTCTCGCTCAAGCTTCAGGACGGCGAGGCACTCCCGGCGACCTGTCGTGCCGCTCACCACTGCGAGAAGGCCAGAAGGGCTGACCTTTGCCGACTGCACAGCTGCCAGATGGCGGGCGATCTGCTGCGAGTTGGCCACCAGCTTCGTGTCCCCACGATCAGTCGCACGAACGGCATTAGTTACAGTCGGATCGCCGTCTGGATCGCCTATAACCTCTAGACCCTTGTTCTTGAGACGATCCACGATCTTCGTCTCGAAGTACTGCTTGAGCGCCACATCGAGTTTGATCGCTGTATCGGTGAGCAGCAGTTCGTCGCCAGGGTCATCACGCTGAGTTGGTACGTAGTGAACGACTGCGGCGCGGACCACGAAGTCGTCAAGGTCGCGTCGATCCATCAACTCCTCCCTCTTTGTGGAATGGGCGCTTCGAGTGCTTCGCGCGCCTTGTCGAGGAAGACCGCGCGCCGCTCGGCGAACGCTTTTGCAGCGCCATCGAAGTCAACTTGGGATCTGGTCGCCTGCGACATTGCGATCAGCTGCGTGCGGGCGGCATCGTATGACGTGACCATTGGATCGGTCTCGGGCGCGCGCAGCCGCAGCCGCTGGCCTAGCGTAAAGAGTTCAGCCAGGAAGTCCCGCGTCTCTTGAGGTAGCGGCTGTCCGCTAAGCTGTGCGTGGAGCGCAGGCCGAAGCCGCGCCACTGCCTCCCCGAGCGCCTTTGCCGCCTCATCAACGACACCGCGCAGATCATCCCGCTGCGCGATGACGCGGGCGCGCGCATCCTTTTCCCGTTCTCGTTTCGCCATCAACAAGGCTGCGATCGACGGTCCCGCAAGGCCAGAGACCAGTATGCCAACGACTCCAATGACTAGAGTCGCGTTCTGAACAAACCAGCCCTTGCCAGCTTCGCTGACCGCGATGACGACCTGAAGAGCCAATGCTTATCAAGAATAAGGGAAAGGCCGGTCGGACTTAGATGTCCCTGGTTATCAAGTAACTATCAATAAATCGAATAGCCATCGCATCCGCTTCGGTCGCCCCTGGGGAGCCAAACGCTCAGGAGCGTGCGTGGACCCATATTGGCAGCGGGTCGGCAACAGGTCTCTCTCGGCGGCGAGCAGCTATGGACGCCTTGAATAGACGATCCAACTGGTCCTGCCGGCCCCAGAAAAGTATTGACACATCCCGCCAACCGGGCGCATCATGGAGCGATGGAAAAAGACATCCAAGACAAGCTCCGGCCCCTCCTGGTCGATGCCACCACCGCGACGGCCCACGCCGAGGAGCTGCGTGCCCATGCCGAGGACCACGCCTCGGTTCTCCCAAAGGACTTCATGCACAACCTCGAGGCGCTGGTCGATGAGCTATGCGACCTGCGAGACGCCATCCACGATGCCGGACTCGATCCCAACAACGATCTGGCCCTCCCACGGCGCCAGCGTCCAGGCAATGAGCGACCCTCGGCCAAGCCGGTCGAGCTGCCGATCAGACCCGAGGACGAGTAGCGCAGCGAGCCCGACGAGCGCCAGAACCCTACCTACGGTGTGTGTCGGCGATCACCTCGCCTACCCTTCGCCGGGCTTGCCGAGCGACCGGCTCCATGAGATCCTCAAGGAGCAGATCCAGGTTCGGTCGTTGTACCCGAGACTGCATAGAAATACCTGCAAATGAATTGTTTTTGGTAAGCGTTCAGTGGGTTGGGGTGCTCAGGTGAGCAGTGGAGCGGGGTCCCCGCGGGCGTGGGCGGTGATGGCGTGGGTGAGGTAGACGAAGAGCGAGCGGTCTTGTAGGCGGCAGGTGGTGTGCGCGGAGAGCAGCCGCTCGATGCGGCGTTCGCCGTCTTTGGATTGGGTTCCGAGGCTGAGCTTGCGGTAGATGACCGCGCCTCGTAGGGAGCGCTCGGCGTGGTTGTTGGTTGGCTCGACCTCGGGGTGAGCGGCGAAGGTCCATAGCGCTGGCCATGCCTTGATGAGGTTGCGTGCCATCCCGCGGCAGTACTTGTTGCGTGCCCGTTTTGACGCGTACCCCTGGATGATCGGCTTGAAATCTCTCTGTAGTCCGTCGATTGTGCGCTTCAGTTCACGCCGGTCGTTGGTGTTCTGGAAAATCTCCCAGGTCCAGAACACGCGCCCTGAGAGCTTCAGGCCGTGTTCGCCGAACTCTTTCTCCGCTGCCAGGCCCTCAGCGTGCGCGGCGAAATCGCGCTTCAGGTGCGCCCAGCAGAGCTGGCGGCGCGCCAACGGGAGGTGCGCGTAGGCCCACCAGCGGTCAGACGTCACGATCGCCTTCGTCTCCGCGAGCAGTTCCTTGGCGTGGTCCTCGTGGCGGTCTGGGGCGACGTGTAGATAGGCGTGGCGCCGGTCGAAGATGCCCCACAGCGCGCGGCGCTCCCCAGCGGTCCGCCAACCCGTCTCATCCATATTCACTGCGCCCCCACCACGAAGCGCTGCCAGCAGATCGGCGTGGGGTTCAGCCAGCGCCTCGCTGGCACGGGCGAGGATCGCGTCCGCTGTCCCTGTGCTGATTCTCGAGGAGAACAGCTGCTCGCAGAGCTCCACGACATCACGGCGAGAGACGCGGTTTCGGGTGCAGAGCGTCGCGACGGCCGCCTGAAAGCGCGGACCGAAAGCACTCTGGGCGATATATGCGGAGGCAGCTCGGCCCGGCGGCGGCGCCCGCAATCCGGGCAGCACACTCGATAGCACTGGTGCTCGGTGATCTGCACCGAGATCACGGGCAGCTCCTCGACCTGCCAGCGCACCGGCTCGCCCACCGCGACACGCTCCTCGAGTGCGAAAGCGTGACCGCACCCGCAACGCTCAGGCCAATACTCGATCACCCCGTCCACTGCCCACGCCGGCAACAATGGCCGGCCCTTGCCCTCGTGACCGGGCTGGGCGCCCTGTCTGCGACCCGACGGATCCTTTCCACGCTTCTTCGGCGTGCTGGCGGACGGATCGGCGCTCGGGGGAACCGAAGAGTTGCGCGAACTGCGGTTCAGCCGACGCTCGAGCTGGGCGATCCGCTCATCCTGGCGCGCGACCCGCACAGTCAACGCCCCAATCTGGGCGTCCATCCGCAAAAGCACCTCAACGACCGCCGCACGCCCAGCGTCATAGATCGCTTCCGCCTCAACCCGCTCCACACACCCAGATTCGACGAACCGGAGTTATGTCCCCCCAACCCCACTGAACGCTTACCAAGAACCCCGATTTCCAGGGCTTTCCTACTACGGGAGCGACGGGGGGTCGAACCCGCGAATGGCACCCCACTCATCGAGATCCGACTGTAGGGCTCCCTGCAGGATGGATGGTAGCGGTGGTGCGTCGGGGGAGTCGATTGGCGCGCTTGCGGCCTTCGCGTAAGGCTCTCATCGATAACGCACTATCGCCGAGATTGCCAGGCCGGCGACGAGCTGGGTTGACTCAGGCACGGACTACGAGCAACTGCGTATGCAACGCCGCGAGGTCGTGCAGCCAGCCACTCCACAGAGCAACAGCGCCAGCAAGCGAGAGAGGCCGCTCGGCCGTGATCGTCGATGTGGTGCGCGGGTCGGGGAGCGACGCGACGAATGCAGACACCGCGATCCGCGCGTCATCGACATGGCTCTGACCCTTTGCCTTTGCAGTAACGAACGCCTCCCAGAGCAACAGACCGCTGCGCGCGGCGGCAAATGATTCCCAATCGAGGTGCAATGTCGCATCCGAGCATCGTGAGTGGATAGTCCAAGATCCAGGCGGCTTGCACGAGGCCAGTCGCAAGCGCCCCGCATCCCGCTCCCGCGGACCAGGCCCTGTTGCCCTCGCCAGAACGAGCAGCTCCAAGTCTGGCAGCGGCCTCGGGAACCGGGACGAACAGCGGGCACTCGAAGCCCAGAGCAACCGGGCGACCGGCGCCGAGCTGCGCAGCTACCGCTGCGACAAGATCAGCAGGGCTTGGGCCACCGGCGGCGCTCGCGTCGTCTTGTGCGACCGACGCACACGCCCATCCGAAGTGGCCCGATCTCACTGAGCCGACATCAGCACCAAACACCACGAGACCGTGCATCTCTAAGGCCAGAGTCGCTTGATGTAGCCGTCGTAGACGCCGTAAATGTAGGGGCCGGGCTTCTCGGCCTGGCGCAGGATGCGCTTGATGTTGCCTACGAAGCGAGCCGATTGGGCCTCGGCCCGAAGTTGGGCATTGGTCAGGCAGAAAGCACGCACGTTGGCCGCCGCCAGCGCATCACGCTCGGCAGGACGCCGTCGGATCGCATCGTCCTTCATCAGCACAACCCACCCGTGCGAGCCGGCATCAGCGAGCCAGCGCTCGTCCTCGAGCTCTTGAGCGACACGCTCGCCATAGACAGACGCCATCGTGTGGATCGTGAACCCGAGGCTTCCGAGTGCATGGGCAAGGTGCTTCCGACCCAGACTGCGGTCGATGAAGAACTCAGGCCGGCGAGTCGCTTCCGCCAGGCTGTCGAGCGCTGCGCTTGAGGACTCCTCAGGTCCCCGCGCGGGTGGCGACACGGACCACGTCCTCGACCTCCGGCTCGGGCACGCCGAAGTCCTCGGCGATGTCCGCCAGCGTGTCGCCCGCCACGAAGCGGTCGACCAGATCCTCTACGCGCGCCCCCCCGTGAACGACCAGCGGCAGCCCGAACGCACGGCGGGGATTGACGATCACCTGCGCCCGCCCATAGGCCGGCAGGCGTACCTGGGAGGCCCAGCCGTCATCCCCGTAGGTGATGCGCTTCAGGTAGTCACGCACGATCTCCGCGAACTGCCGCTGGCCGGTGCGCACCACCGTCAGCCCACGTAGCTCCTCGTCGTGCTCGCTCGCGGCGTAGTCGTAGAGCACCTCGGCACCGTCGGTATAGAGGCTTTTGGATGCCAGCGCGTGCTCGACGCCAATGCCGGAGGACAGCACCTCGACGGCTGGACGGATGCGCTGCATCGGCACGCCAGCGCGACGGAAAGCGGCGAGGACATACGCCTCGGCGAAGCCGATAAATGGGACCGTAGCCTCCCTGCCGTGGGGGGGAAAGCACGTGACGACCGGAAGCGCACCTCCAGCTGGCCGCGCCCAGCTATGCAAGGTGGACTTCGGCAACCCAAGGTAGACAGCGGCCTCACGCAGGGTGAATACCGGCCGTGCGACCCTGGAATCATCCGTGCGAATCGCTGTGCTACCTCGCTGTCTGTCCGTCGCCATCACCCCACACTCGGCCGCTTTCCTTGATCCTACCTGCACCAACGGCCACCACCAGCCACAGCACAGAGGCAGCGACTACGGAGGGGGCTGGACGACCTTAGCGCGGAGGCCCTGAAGAAGCTCCGACCGTCGACTGGCGTCCGCTTGACTCTTGGCTTGGCGCTCTGATTGGCTCGTCATTTGATCGACTCCTCCTGCCGTTCGACCTCGGCAGCCAGGCCAGCAAGGGAGACATCGAGGGCCAGCAGAAGGCGCGTCACCGTTGACCAGCGGATATCGCGCAAGCCGGTCTCGACCTGCGAGAGGTAGGTGTCGCTCGCCTGCGCTCGCGCGCCCAGCTCTTTCTGCGTGAGCCCGGCTCGGCGACGTAGCTCGCGCAGCGCTCCGCCGAGGGCGCGCTGGGCGGCAGAGATTTGGTCCGTGGCGTTGTCGTCCATAGGTTGAGCGCCTTAAGGGAGACTTCACGTCCCAGCTAAATTGCGCTAGGATTGTTTCACCGAACATACAGTTGGCGCCCGCGGTGGGGCAAACCACCCGGGCGCCGTGGCACCGAGAGCTCGCGGCTCCCGGCACAGAGACAGCCTACTGGCGCAAGTCGGCTATCTCCTTGCCCAGAGCGGTCTCCCGGGGCCTCCGACCATAAGGAGGACCACGACATGACCAGCATCGCTATCCCCGCCCCGGTCGTTTGGCCCACTGCGCGGTGCGCTGCTCAGCGAGCTAGGCGCCGCAGGTGTCCTGATCGGACAGGCGAGCTTTGAATTGGAGAAGGAGAAGCACCCTGAGTTGTTCGCCGAGCCCGTCGAGCATTTCGACGCCTACCGTGCGCTGCTCGATGTGGTCGGCTGGGGTGAGCCACCCGAGGAGAGAGAGGTGGAGATCGACCTCGACACGCACCGTTGGGCGCTCGCTACGGCGCTGGAGGGATGGCTTGAGATCGAGCGCGACCCCGACCCACGCTTCACGCGCACCACAGAGCAGCAGGAACACGCTGAGCGCAACGCCAGCGAGGTCGAGGACTTCCTCACCATCATCGAGCCGAAGACGCACCAATGACACCGCCAGCGGATAGCTTTGGAGGTGCCCGTGCTCCACCCGTGCACCTGAGGCACCGGGCAGCAAGCCCGGAGCTGAACATTGAAACCCTGTCAACTGATGTTGGCTCCGACGCGGGGGTAACCGCGCCGGAGCCGTGCACGGAAAGGAAACAGCTTCCCATGCAGGATGAGCGTAACGCGATGCACATGACTGAGGGCGAGGTCGCGCAGCGCGCGATCGTGATGCAGGTATTGCGCGAGGACCACACTGAGCCGTGGACCCGCGCTGAGCTGGAAAGTGAGATTTACGACATCGAGCCACTTGCTATCAGCGACGCACTCGCCACCCTAGAAGCCGAGGGCGTCGTGAACACCGAGGGCGAGCGGGTTCAGGCGTCGCGGTGCGCTTGGCGCCTGGATGCACTGGGGATGGTCTCCATATGAGCCCCGGGCGAGGTATGCCAATCATAGGACTCACAGCAGTGGCTACAGCCAAGTACGACCCCGCGCTCGCGGCCGCACTGCGAGCTCTGCGCGTGCAACGGGGCCTAACGCAAGAACGCCTCGCGTTAGACGCCGATGTCACAACCTCAGCGCTCGGCCGTGTCGAACGCGGGCTCGCCAATCCCACCTGGAGGACCCTCAAGCGCATCATCGCAGCACTCGGGGTCAGCCTCACGGAACTGGCCATAGCCATCGAGAACGAGACGCCAGAGGAGAACACCACGCAATTGCTTGGTAATCCCGCCAGCGTTAGGCGCTTAACCCACAGATGCGCAAACGAGAGGACAAGCCTGAGTGTTTGAGGGGAGCCAGTCGAGCAACCTCGCTCGCACCCCGGCCGGCTGCTGTTCCCGGCCCCTCGGGGTTTGCCGTTCGGTCGTTCCCGATCGGCAAACCCCAGGGCCGGGGATCTGGCTCTCCTGTGCCGGAACCGGGAGGCGGGGGCGCGCCTGACTCTTACTCTCCCCCTCGTCGTTCCGTGACTCTCTTTGCGCTACCGCCGTGCTCACCGCCGCCGCGCTGTCGGGACTTCTGCTCATGACTGAAAAGCGCGCTCGCGGACCGGGTCGTGTCGTCCGGGCTCGTCGTCCTGCCATCTCCTGCGCCGCGCTGGCCGAGATCGATCGGCGCCTGCTCGCCGTGCTGTGCGCTCACCGGGTGGTGAGGCAGGATCAGCTCGCCCGCCTGTTCCCCGAGGTCCCCGAGCGCACACTGCGCTACCGCACGCGCCGCCTGCACGACCTCAGGCTCGCCGGGCGAAGCCGCCCCTACCGCGAGTACGGCTCCGCATCGAACCACCACTGGCCCACACGACGAGCGGACTGCCTGATGCGCGGCGACCCCATGCCCCGTGGCGGGGAGCGCAAGCAGCCCAACCCGATCTTCCTCGCGCACGCCACCGCGCTCACCGAGCTCTACGTCACGCTCGCCACCCGCGCAGGGGAGGCTGGGCTGACTCTGCAGGAGTACCGCCGCGAGGCGGAGGCACGCGAGCCGTTCACCCACATGGGCAAAGAGAGCGCGCTCGCGCCCGACGCGATGGTGATCCTCGTCGATCAGGACGGGCGAAAGCTGGAGGCGTTCGTGGAGATCGACCTCGGCACGATGTCCCACGCGCGGCTGCGCCAGAAGGCCGACCTGTACGCCGCCTATACCGCAAGCAATGCGTGGCGGGAGAGTCACCTGTTCCTGCCCGCGTTGCTGTTCCTCACGATCACCGACATCCGGGCAGGCAGGTTCCTCAAGGCGCTCGCGGGGATGCTCTCCCACGGCCGTGGTCGAGGCCGCCGCCCCTTCGTCGCGGGCGGGGCTGGAGTCGCGTGGGCACCCCACCGGCTACTCAACAGCTCCTGCCTCGCAGACCTGGACGGCCACCACGGCCTGCCGCTCATCGACGTGCTGAACGCCGCACGCGCACCCTACGAGGAGGCGCTGGCATACCGGCGAGAGCGAGAGGAAGCCGACGATGCGAAGCGCCAGCGGCTGCGCAAGCACCCCGAGGAGATGCGTGAGTTCCTCGCCGAACACGTCCACGCGCTTGGCCCCTATCTTCGAGGTCTCGGTGAGCTGGGCGAGCGGACTCTTGGACTGCTGCTCAGGTCAACCGGCGAGCCCGCCTCCGATGAGCGCGCGGCGCTTGCAGCGATAGCACGCGACCTCGGCGAGGCGCTACCCGACTCTCGCCCGGCACTATCCCCGATCCCGGCGCAACCGTCATCAGCGAGGTGGGGCTACTCGCTGAGCGCTACCGCACCCTCCAGTCCCAGCAGATCAAGACGATCACGGAGCGCCACGGCAACACGCCATCGCTGCTCCGCGCTCGCAATCGGCTGCGCGACGGAGAGCTGCTCGACCACACGGCCTTCGCCGGGCTGCAGGGCGAAGCCGAACAGGACACCGCCAGCCGCATCGAGCAGCACGAGCGGGCCGTGGCATACGAGCAATGGCGCGAGAAGGCCGCGCGGCAGCTCGTGCGCAAAGCTGGGCCGCTGGGCCGACTCACTCGCAGGCCGGAGGACTTCTACGACCAGCTCGACCGGGAAACGCTGAAGGTCTGCCGAGGCTGCCGCCAGCTCATCTACCCGCCGGCCAAGACTCCCGACAGCTACGACCGCCCGCGCCGCCGGTGCCACTACTGCCACGACGACTACGGCATGGACCCCTACCGCCCCGCCCGCAACAGCAAGGAGGCTCAACGGTGAGCGACCACGACGAGCAGCCCGACACCGTCCCCACCGCGTGCCCCGCGCCCGGCAGGCGCCGCGCGGCAAACGCCGCCTCCAAGCCGCGCCCGCGCAAGCGCCGCCGGGGCGATGCGTGCATACCAGAGCAACCGATCCCGAGAGGAGAAGCCGGGGATGCCGGATCGATCTTCAGCACGGCAGGCGAACTGGAAGGGTTCGCCAACTTGTTCGCGGACTGGTGGCTGCGCCGGGGCCGCCAGCTCACCAGCACCAACAACCAAGGAGGAGACGATGCCTAACACCGACAAGCCGGCCACGCAGCGCGCCGTCGCGTATGTCCGCGAGTCCACTGAGGAGCAGGGGCAGGGGTTCTCCCCCGACGCGCAGCGCCAGACCATCGCCAAGTTCGCGCAGGAGAACGACTTGGAGCTGGTTGGCGAGTACTGCGACTTTCACTCTGGGTGGCGCAAGTCCGAGGCCCGCCCGGAGTTCCAGCGGCTGATGGCCGATGCCGCCGCCAAGCGTTTCGATGTCGTGCTCGTCTTCCACACGTCGCGCTTCGCGCGCAGCCAGGTCGAGGCGCGGCGCTACAAGCAACTCCTGCGCGAGCGGCTCGGCATCCGCGTCGTGTCCGTCACCCAGCCAATGGGAGACGACCCGAGCGACCCCTCGGCGTTCCTCGCTGAGTCGATCCACGAGATGTTCGATGAGTACTACAGCGTCTCGCTGTCCTTCTGGACCCGCAGCGGGCTGCGCGAGAAAGCACGCCAGGGACACCTCCTGGGCATCCTCCCCTGGGGATACGAGCGCGACCCGCAGACCAAGCTCGCAATACCGCACTCCGAGCGCGCGCCGCTCGTTCTGGGCATGTTCGAGCGCTACGCCACCGGACAGGAGTCAGACCGCACCATCGCTGACTGGCTGAACGCCAAAGGCGCCCGCACCGCGCGCAACCGGCCCTTCGGCAAGGACACAGTCCGCGAGATGCTGTGCAACGCCGCCTACGCCGGGTATGTCAGCGGACTGCGGGATAAGTCGCGTGCAATCAAGGGGCTGCACGAGACGATCGTGCCCGAAGAGCTCTTCGACCGCGTACAGGAGATCCGCTCCTGGCGCACCCGCGTCCTGAAGCCCGGCCGCCCATCCCGAGGAGTACCTCCTCAGAAAGCTCCTGCACTGCGAGCGCTGCGGCGCACGGATGCACGGCACCCGCGGATCACGCGCCGGCATCCGCCGCTACCAGTGCTCCACCCGCCGCTACCAAGGCGACTGCCAGCAGACCATCGTCAAAGCCCAGCCCTTGGAGGAGCAGCTCGTGACATGGCTCTCCGCTTTCCAGCCCGACGCCAAACTGCGCCAGCTCGTCATCGACACCATCAGCAACAGCACCACCACGCAGCCCGACCAGGACCCCGAGCGCCGCCGCGAGCTGCATACCCAGCTCGAGCGCCTGCAAGACCTCTACGTCCTCGGCGACCTCACCAAGCCCCGCTACATCTGCGCCGCCAGGCCATCGAGGAAGAGCTGCAACGCCTCGCCCCGCCCACCACCCCCGACCTCGACCGCGCCCAAGAACTACTCGGCGACTTCAAACGCTTCTGGGACGCCGAGCCCGACCCCGGCGGCGCAAGCTCATCACGAGCCTCTTCGAGCACGTCTGGCAGGACAACGGCACGATCGTCGCCGTCAAACCCCGCGCCGCCTTCACCGACTACTTCACCGCACTCGACAAAACCCAGCACCAGCAGCCAAAAGCCAGCCCAAAAAGCGGGGTGACAAAAGCGGGAGCGATGCTACAACCTGCGAACCCCGCCGCCCTTCTGGAGGGGCTGGTTGAGGCGCTGATGGAGCCTGTGGGCCAGGACGCTCGGCGAAACGCGGTAGAGGCGATCCGCGATGCGGGTTTTTGATGCCAAGGGCTGGCCTGAGAGCCTTCAGGCTGTCAGCTGCAACTGGTCAGCTGGGTCCATGAGCACTTCTAGGCGTGTTCGACAGGTGTCGATGGCGTCCGGATTGCTGTCCACAAGAACGAAGTGTCGTCCGAGCTTTGCAGCGACCGCACCTAGGGTGCCGGAACCCGCGAAGAAGTCAAGACACCAACCGTTGCGCTTGCTTGAGGCGGCAATCATCCGGCGGACGATGCCCTCCGGCTTCTGCGTGGGATAGCCGGTCTTCTCCTTCCCGTTGGTGGGCACGATCGTGTGCCACCACACATCGACCGGCAGCTTGCCGGCGGCAGCGCGCTCAGGCGTCTGCAAGCCGGGCGCCATATAGGGCTCTCGGTCTACCTCATCGGAGTTGAAGTGGTAGGCGGCCGGGTCCTTGACGTAGACCAAGATGGTGTCGTGTTTTGCGGGCCAGCGCTTCTTTGTCCTCGCTCCGTAGTCATAGGCCCAGATGATCTCGTTGAGAAAACAATCCCTTCCAAAGATCTGGTCGAGCAGGATCTTGCAGTAGTGCGCCTCGCGGTAGTCGATATGGAAGTAGAGGGTCCCGTGCGAGGCCAAGAGCCGGCGAGCTTCTTCGAGTCGCGGGGCTATGAATCCCAGATAGTCGTCGAAGATGTCGGCGTAGGCACGGCTGGCGATCTCGGTGGTCGCGTAACGACGACCCGCGAAACCTACGCGATCCCCCTCCGGGTCAGGCATGACCGAGATCTGTGTACGTGCCTGAGCGCGGCCGGTGTTGAAAGGCGGATCGATGTAGATCAGGTCGAACGCGCCACTATCGAGGCGCGGAAGGGCCTCGGCATTGTCAGCCTGGATGACGAGATCATCGTCCAGTTCGATCAGGTCAGGAAGATCAATACCCTCAAGAAACCTCATGGTGGGCAAGATACGTTGAGGGTCGGACGCCCAGCGACATCAGGCGAGCCCGTGGCGACGTAGGACAGCAGCAACGCGCTCGCGCGAGTCGCTCGCGAGCAAGCGGGACTCGTTGAGAACGCGAGCCATCTCGGCTTGAAGATCCCCATATCGCGCCCCATCGCGCACGGCAGCCAACACCTGCTCTCGCAGCTGGGCCTCATCATCAACGCGGTAGTCCGCGAGATCCCTGGTGTTCAACGTCGCCGACTCGAAGGGGTTCTCGGTGTGCTGGCCTCTGGGCTTACGCGCCACCAGCGCCACGACCTGATGGGCCGGGACGACATACCAGCACGGGTCTGCCCCATCCGGGCAATAGTAGGCGACCAGAACAATGAACTTGACGGCCCGTACTTGGTTCAGCGTCGTCGATGTGGCCCGCTTGACCTCAACGAGGTTGCCGTCGATGACGGCATCACCGAGCGCAGCTTTGGGTGCCCGCTCCGCTCCCGTGAGCTTGAAGAAGCGTTCCTCGGCGTCCCGGCCGCCGCCGCTGATGCCCATCTGATCGGGTGTCACGCGATGAGCGTACTGAGCAGACCAGACTCCTCGGTGCTCAGGCGAAGTCGACTCGGGCCACCGATTCGACAACCGATCATGTTGATGATCAGGAGCGGGTCCAGGCCACCATTGGAACTTCGGCAGAAGTGGCGTGGGGGTTCGGACAAAGACCATACGCCCTTGTCCCGCCAGTCGCTCGTTTTAGGCTTCACAGAGCCAAGAACAGCCAAAAATCGTTGTCAACGGGAGCGACGGGACTCGAACCCGCGACCTCCGGCGTGACAGGCCGGCGCTCTAACCAACTGAGCTACGCCCCCGCGTTAAGCAGGCGGGAGGAAAGCCTAGCCGCTCCACGCGCCTTGCCCGGAAGAGTATGCCAGGGCCGAGCCCGGCCAGCGCTCCAGCCTGACCGCACCTCGCCGCCTAACGCACCTCGCCGCCTGACCGCACCTCGCCGATCCTCAAGCCCCAGCCCACCTCCTGCCGATCTCTCGCCACATAGATCCGAGCGAGGACCCCTGTGCTCCAAAGACTGGCCAGCCAGCCAGTAAGACCTGTAGGCTTATCCCAGATGCCAATAACAAGCCCACCACCTCTGCGCACGATGAGCCCCTGGCTGACGGTGGTGAAGGACCTACAGGCTGAGCGCGCCGCCGAGGTCCCGTTCCCGCCCGGCGAGACCAGTTTCAGCCTGGCCCGCACGAAGCGCTTCGCCGACGACCCTCTTCCCCTGCTGCTGGAATCCTACGAACGCTATGGACCCATCTTCACGCTGCGCCTCTTCCACGGGCAGGTCGTCTTCATGCTGGGCCCCGAAGCCAACCACTACATGACGGTCAGCCACGCGAGCAACTTCGAGTGGCGCGAAAGCCATTTCCGCGAAATGATCTCCTTCCTCGGCGACGGCCTGCTGACAACCGATGGCGACTACCACCGCCGCAGTAGACAGGCGATGCTGCCGGCCTTCCACAGCGAGCGCGTGAAGGCGACGATCGACACGATGACCGAAGAGACCGGTCAGGCCCTTCAGAGCATCAAGCCAGGCACCACGGTGGATCTCTACAAGTGGACCCGCAAGCTGGCACTACGTATCGCCATGAAGGCTCTCTTCGGCCTGGACCCAGATGGTGCCGAGGCCCAGCGCGTGGATGCCGCGGCGCTCTTCGAGCAGGCTCTAGGCTTCTATGCCACCGACTTTCGTCTGCGCCTGCTGCGCGGCCCCGGCACTCCTTGGCAGCGCCAGCAGCGCGCGACCAAGCTGCTCAATGGCCTGATCTACGCCGAGATCAACCGTCGCCGGCGTACAGGCGAGCGCGGTATGGATGTCCTCAGCCTGCTGCTGGACGCCAGCGATGACGAAGGCCACACGCTCAGCGATGTGCAGATCCGTGACGAGGTCATGACGCTGTTGTTTGCTGGCCACGACACCACGACCTCCACGGTGGCCTTCATGTTCTATGAGCTGGCCCACCATCCCGAGGTGGTGCAGCGAATGCGCCGTGAGCAGCAGCAGACGCTGGCCGGCGGTCTGCCCACGGCCGAGCAGCTGATGCGCGGCGAGCTGGGAGAGCTCGAGATGGTGCTGGAGGAGACGCTGCGCAAGTACCCCCCGGCCTGGATCGGCCCGAGGCGCAGCGTGCGCGCCTTTGAGTTCCAGGGCAAGACCGTGCCCGGCGACGCCTTCGTTGACTATTGCTCCTGGGCCAGTCACCACCTGCCCGATGTCTTCCCTCAGCCCTTCGCCTTCCGCCCCGAGCGCTTCAGCGCAGAGGCCAAGGCCACGCTACCCAAGGGCGCCTATGTGCCTTTTGGCGGAGGCTCGCGCACGTGCATCGGTATGCGCTTCGGCCAGCTGGAGGTGCGCACCATCGCCACGATGCTCCTTGGCCACTGCTCGCTGGAGTTGCCCGCCAGCTTCCAGCTGAAGGTCCGCCAGATGCCCACGATCAGCCCCAAAGAGGGACTGCCGATGTACGTCGGCTCGCCCGCCTCGCTGAATGCGCCGCGTAACGCGGACCCTGTGGCCGCCTGAGCAATCCGGCCTCAGCTCTGGATCGCGCGCAGATCAAGCCGCCAGCTCTGCGCGGCGCCCGGCAGCGGCGTGAAGGTGGCGCTTTCGACGCTCAGGTGAGGATCGGAGAAGAGCGTGATCTGTGTGAGTCCCCCCAAGGACAGCCCGCGCGGCGCCGCCACGAGCTTGCCTTCGGCAGCCTGCACGACGGCCACGACGGAGGCGCTCACCCCAAACAGTTCCCCGCCCACAGTCACTTCCAAGGCCCCTTCGCCCCCGCCGCTGAGCGCCTGCAGCTGAACTCCCGCAGGCATAGCCGCGCGCAGGTCCGTGAGCGTGAGCGTTGCCAGCAGGCGCACCGCATGATTGCGCTTCTGCATCTTCACCTGCTCCAGACGCAGGGGTTCCACGACCAGGCTGGTCGCAGACAAATCCAGGGAGTCGATCCCCCGTGCACCCTGCAGCAAATCCGTGGCCTGCGCCTGAGTCATGCGCAGCGGGCCCGTGCTCACGCTCGCGGACTGCGCGTGCCCCCACAACAGCTCAAATGCCGGAAAGGCACTCACGTGCGCACTCAGCACCGGGCCATAGCGCCCCACGCGCTGGCGCACCGTGTGCACCGCCAGCCGTGGCAGCAGCAACTGCGAGGCCACCAACAGCACAACACAGATCGCGGCCACCCACAGAGCAACCCGCAAACCTCGACCCTTTGTCCGACCTACTACCGCCATGTACGCGCAGCATCCCACATGGCACCTTGTGCCGTCGGCAGTTGGAGAGCCGCTTCGGGATCGCTAGGCTTGGAAACCCCTACCCCCGGGGGCGCGTAGCTCAGCTGGTCAGAGCGCCTCGTTTACACCGAGGAAGTCGCCTGTTCGAATCAGGCCGTGCCCATCGTTTTGGCTGATCCCAGCGACAATCAACCTGTGCGCATTGCCGTCGTCGGCAGTGGCCCAGCCGGCTTCTACGCCGCTGGCCATCTGCTCAAGGAGAGCAATGTCGAGGTGGACATGCTTGAGCGGCTGCCCACACCGCACGGACTCGTGCGCAGTGGCGTCGCGCCTGACCATCCCAAGATCAAGACGGTCACGCGCGTGTACGAGAAGACATCGGCGCACCCACGCTTCCGCTTCTTCGGAAACATCGAGTTGGGGCGAGATGTCACCGTCGAAGAGCTGCGCGAGCACTATCACGCCATCATTTACGCCGTAGGCGCCGCCGCCGATCGCCCACTGGGGATCGCCGGCGAAGAGCTGCCCGGCAGCTGGGCCGCGACCGATTTCGTCGGCTGGTACAACGGCCACCCCGACTATTGCGACCTCGATTTCGACCTCGGCTGCGAGCGCGCGGTGGTGATAGGCAACGGCAATGTGGCCCTCGATGTCGCTCGCATGCTCACACTCGACCATGCCGAGTTGGCCATCACGGACGTCGCCGATCACGCGCTGGAGGCGCTGCGCGAGAGCGCCGTGCGCGAAGTGGTCGTCCTTGGCCGCCGCGGCCCCGCACAGGCGGCCTTCACCAACCCCGAGCTGCTGGAGCTGGGCGAGATGAAAGACGTCGACGTGCTCGTCGACGGTGATGAGCTGGAGCGGGCACTGGCGGTGACAGACACCGGCATGGACCCCACGAGCGAGCGCAACGTCAAGGTGCTGCGCGAATACGCACAGCGGCCCTTGAGCGGACAGCCGCGACGGATCGTGCTGCGCTTCCTGCTCTCCCCTCTTGAGTTCACGGGAGACCCCAACGACGGCGTGGCTGGCGTGAGGGTGGTGCGCAACGAGCTCGTGGGCGGCGCCGACGGCGCATTGCGCGCGCAGGCCACCGATCAGGAGGAGACCATCGAGGCGGGTCTCGTGCTCAGGGCCGTGGGCTATCGCGGCCGGCCTCTGCCCGGGGTGCCCTTCGATGAGCAGCGCGGCGTGATCGTCAATGAGGGCGGCCGCGTGCAGGACCCTGACGGCGGTGAGGTGCGGCCCGGCGAGTACGTGGTGGGCTGGATCAAGCGCGGCCCGACAGGCGTCATCGGCACCAATAAGAAGGACGCTCAGGAGACGGTCGACGCCATCCTCCAGGACATGGCTGCCGATGCCTTGCCCAGCCCGCCCAACTCCGACGCGCAGGCAATCGAGGAGCTGCTGCTGCTGCGCCGTCCCGACCTCATCACCTATGAGGGCTGGAGCGAGATCGACCGCCATGAGCGCGGCCTTGGCGAGCCTCACGGTCGCCCACGCGTGAAGCTCACACGTATTGAGGAAATGCTGCGAGTCGCCGCCGAGCAGCGTTCCGTTCCGCTTTAGGCGGCAAGTTCGTTCTAGCCTAATCTGATATATGTCGAAGCAATTCGACATAAGTGAAACTTTCCACTAGGCTTTCCCGTAACCAGACATGGCGTCATACAGGCGTCAACATAGTCATGGGGAGAATCATGCGCACACACCTCGATAGGTGCGGTGCGAAAGGCGCCGGTCCGACACAGATTGAGCAGGTCCTCGCATGCCTGGCAGCAGGCGGAGGAGTGAGCGGCGAAAACGCGGCTGCTTTGCAGTCGATCCTCGCTGATCTCATTGGCGCCTCGGGGCCCGAAGGACTCGCCAAGCTGCGTGAAGATCTGGGGTCGCTGCCAACCGGTCTAAGCACAGAAGAACTGAGCGCGCTCAACTTTGGGGGACTTGCGGAAGCGATAACCCATCTCTTCACCACAGCGACTCCCGCCCAGCTGCAGCCCATTGTGAGTGATCTATTGAGTGGTATCACCCTGGGCTCCGGCACCACCGGCTCGCTGGCACAGGCCCTGGGCGTGCCGTTGGAAACGCTCGCCGGCGCTCTAGGAGAATCGGCCGGAGGCAACTTCTCCACGCTGCCGGTCGTAGTCGGGGAAGTAGGCAGCACCGGCCAGAAGCTTGGACTGGCGCACCTTGCGCGCGGCCTGGTCCTCACTCTGCTCGGCCCTGAAGAAGGAGAAGAAGAAAACAGTGGCGGCGCCGGCGGTGAAGGCGGAGGCGGCTCTAGTGGCAGCGGTGGAACAGGGGGCAGCGGCGGTGTCGGCGGCAGCGGGTCGGGGAGCAACGGCGCTAGCGGCAATGGCGACAGCTCCGCCGGTGGCAGTGGCTCCGGCGGCGACAGCGTGCCCGCGGGCGGGTTGACGTTGACGGTTACCCTGCCGGGCATCCAAGGCGCGCCGCCTAGCGCTCGCGCGATCGCACGCAAGCCCGCGGGCAAGCTCAAGCTGCTGAGCTGGAGCCTGCGCGGAAGAGTGGCCACTGTCGTCCTGCTGGCCCCCGCCGCTGGCGTGCTGAAGTTGAGCGGGCGTGGAGTCAGATCCATGAGCGCTCACCTGCGCGCAGAGGGCAGGGTGACGTTGACGGCCACCTCTCCAAGGCGCGGGCGGCCTCATTGCGGCGTAGCCATCTCCGACTGAAGGTACGCCTGAAGGCCACCTACAAGCCCACCACCGGCGCCAGTTCGTCGGTCGCCGTGATGGTCCCCTTCGCCTGAGCGGCCTTCCCTCCACATCACTGGCCGGGGTCGCTATTGAGCGAACCTCGGCCAGGTGGAGGGGGCAGACCTACACTGCTAGGCCCTGTTCGTTGGGCCTGTCATGTGCGAGACTGCCCCCTGCGCGCCGCTAGCTCATCGGGTAGAGCACCGGACTTTTAATCCGGCGGGCAGGGTTCGAGTCCCTGGCGGCGCATGCCCCATTCCACGGGCGTTCCAGGCCACGACGGCGCCGCGATGCCGACCTGGATTTCCCTGGAGATTTCCCCAGCGGTCGCCGTGGGGTCGTCGGCCTCCTCGAACATAGCTGCCCCGGGTGGACGTAGTCCGAGGCAGGCGCGATACTGCTCCCATGGAGCCACGTGGCGCATATACCGCCGAGCGCGCAGCCGCGCTCTCCGGCGTGCCGAAGTCGACCATCCACTACTGGGCCAGGCAGAACATCCTCGTCCCGAGCGTATCTCCGGAGCGGGTGAAGCTGTGGTCCTACGGCGACCTGATGGCGCTGCGCACCATCTACTGGCTGCGCCAGACCAAGCAGGACCCCAGTGGCCGCGAGGTGCCCAGGACTGCGATGAAGGCCATCCGCCGCGCGTTGCGCGAGATCGCCGCGCTCAAGCTCGACCTGTGGAACGAGGACGGCGCCCCGCGCGTCGCGGTAGACCGCTCCGGTGGCATCGTGATCGAACATAACGGCAACGCCCAGCGGCCTGGAGGCCAGAGCATCCTCGACGCCGACATGCTCGACCTGCTCGCGCCGTTTGCCTCACGCGAGGGATTGCACGGACCAGACCTGAGCGCCCCCCGCCCCCGGCTGCGAATCGTGCCCGGCAAGCTCGGCGGCTCCCCCCACATCCTCCACACCCGCCTTGAGTCGCAAGCACTCGGCGCACTCGCCGAAAGTGGCCTGGAGCAAGCCAAGATCTACCGGCTGTACCCAGATGTTGATCGCGCAGCGATAGAGGACGCCCTCGATCTTGAGCGCCAGCTCGCGCAGAACCTACAACCCGCTCTCGCCGCATGAGAGAGCGCGCCCATGCCGCGCCTCTTCGCTCTCGATAAGAACTTCCCACAGCCCATCGTCGGCGTCCTGTCCGATTTCCAGGCCGACGCGCGCTCGTTCCCCTCGACCAGATCGACCCCCGCATGTCGACGCTTGACGATTGGGAGCTGCTGCTTGCACTACACCACCACGCCGCACCCTGGGACGGCCTCATCACGACTGACAGCAGCATGCTCGCACAGGGCCCCGAGCTCGCAGCCCTCATCCAAACCAGGCTCACCCTCGTCGTGGCCGTGGCCTCCGGGCACAATCCAGTCAAGGCGTCCGGCCTCCTGTTCGCTTACCTCGCCGGCATCTGCCAGCGAACCAACCCGGATCGAGCGCAGGTGTGGAGACTCAATGCAGCCAACCGGCCTCCCGACGAGCCCTGGGGCTTCCTCAAGCGATTCGCCGAACACAATGACCGCTCAGCTGACGACGTATGGGCAGAGTTCAAGCTGTCAGCCACCGAGTTGGCGCGCGGTCCGCTGGGTTGAATCGCAGGTCACTTGCCTAGCCGTCCCAGCACTTCCCGTCGCTGCTGGCATCCCAACGGCTCCAGCAGGACCCGCACCAAAGCCTCGACCTGCGCCTGACGGTTTCTTTGGCGTCCCTGGTGGCGCATTTTCTGCGAGCGATCGCGCCTTATTCAAACCCTGAGCTACCCAGGTGCGGCCAGGCTGCGATCTCGACCTGTGGCGGAGGGAGCATCCGTAGGAACTCCGCCGGCAGCCGCTGGCTCGCCTGCCAGAACTCCAGACCCACGACCTGGCCGGCGCCGGATCGAGTTCCCGCAGGCACGACGTCACAAGGCTACCGACGACCCCCGTCATCCTTCCAGGACAACACAAGCTTGGCAACTACGCTAGCGGACGGGTACGTGCTGGGATTCGAGTGGAGCGAACCAGCGTAAGGTGCCCAAGGAGGCTCCTCTGGGTGATAAGACGAAGGCGGCTGTTGGATTGGGTGGCGTCATCATCGGGCAGCCACAAGGCATCGACATCCGGATGTTTGGTGCGAAAAGCAAGATGCGCCGCCAAATCCGGGGCGTCGGTTGCCGCAATCCGAATGTTGATGAGATCGATCTGTAGGACATAACTACAGTGCTTAGGCTGCTCGATGACGTCGAGCAGCGTTGGATTAGAGCCAAGGGCCATCGCAAGAAACGCAGCCAACTCCTCCTCGTCTTCAGCTGCTGGAGCAGCAATGAGGGCGTTCTGCACAGCGCCATCGAATGTCGTATGGGCACACGGATGGTTCGCGAGTATGTAGGCGCACAGGGCGGTCTCGGCTTCTTCCGTGTCGCACGGCGGTTTGGCGATGGCTGACTGCATTGGTAGATAGACAGTGGTCGTTAGCGGACAAGGGCCTGGGGTAGTCATTCTCCTCGTCTCCTGGGGGAGGGATGGACGCGCTTATTGAGGGAACGGCAGAGATGTCGTCGTCGTGCGATACTCTACCAGTCTGGGCCACAGTTTAGCCCACACGCAAGACCACATTGATATCGGACCACCAAGCCCTTTCTTCAAGGGCACCGTCTGGGGTGATACCCGCTCAAGACGCTCACGGACAAGGAGAAAGACATGAACATCATCCCTCGTTTGGGTCGATCGCTGGAATCGGCCGCCCATGGACGACTTCGGCCGTTTGCCATCTCAACACGCGAAAAGTTCGAAGACCTGCTCGGCCTCGGAATGACATCCGCTGAGATAGCTCTCGCCTCGGATTCCAGCCTGCGCGCGGTGGAAGATCGCCGACGGAAGCTCAAAGACCCTGCCTACATGCAGACAAGAAGCACAAAGCTCGATCTAGGTATTGATGCCCTTTACAGCCTGGCTTTGATGCTGGAGACTCGAAAGATCGAGCCGGCCAATATCCGAGCATGGCTCCTCGGTCGATCCGCCTATCTCGAAGAGCAGCGGCCCGCGATCCTGCTAAGCGCTGGCGAGTTCGATCTCGTGCGGGAAGCGGCAATCGCCTACGCCACCAGCGAAACCCCAGGTGAATTTCTAGATAAAAGAGGCCCAATTCCAAGAGTAGCTGAACCAACAGGGGTCTGAGCGACCCCGTTTAAAACTAAGACATACAGGCCGGGGCACATGAAGATCTTCGTGCTCCGGCCTTCCACGTGACCCCCGGACAATTGAGCAGTGATCGACCCTGAACACCGGCCCAGCTACCCAGCATCATGCTTGATGTGTTAGTCTGATGCGAATGTCGCGCACCACGGTTGATATCGATCAGCTCGCGCTAGATGCTGCGCGAAACGAGCTGGGCACAAAGGGCCTGAGCGCAACGGTCAACGCCGCGCTACGCGAGGTGGGAAGGCGTCGCGCCCTTGCCGGCTTCGACGTCACCCGCGACATCGACGGTACACCCGCGGAGGTCGAGGCCTATCGCAGGGAGCGGCTCCCTGAGCCCGGCGAGCACTGAGATCCAACCGCCATCGCTCGAAGGTCCCGCACTGCTGGACACCGGCGTATGGACCTGGGCACGAGACCGCCGCTTCCCCCAACTCGCGTCCTGGTTTAACACCCAAGTGGCAGCCGGCCGCGTGCTCGTGTGCGACCTCATCATTCTGGAGCTCACCCGCCTAACCCCGAATGAGTCGCGTGCCCGCGAGGTTGCGGACAGGCTGGCCACATTCGAGTCAGTCTCCACGCCGACAGCACTATGGAGCCGCGCGCGCCAGTTGCAGGTCTCGCTCGCGGCCACCGGGGACCATCGCCGAGTGCCGCCCGTTGACCTGCTAATCGGCTGCGCTGCGGAGGCCGCAGGCGTCCCGCTCGTTCACTATGACCGTGACTACGAACGTATCGCTCGTGTCAGCACACTCAAACACCACTGGCTCTTACCCGATGGCACGCTCGCGTAGAACGCTTGCGTAGATATACTACACCCAAGTTCGGCCATGCGAACTGCGTCCCAGTGGCTTACGATGAGGGCAATCCAGCCGCATGTGGCGTAGCAGGTCGTGTCCCTCCAGGTGCGCCGATAGTCTCGAAGAGGCGGTCGATCGAGTGATCATCCTCGTATCTCATCGCGCTCGTCTTGAGCTGAGTAAATGTATTCCCCGCGCGGACCAAGTCAGCCGCATTCTCGGAGTACAGGTATTCCACGGCCTTGCCTTGTTTATTCGGAAGGTCCTCGTGCAGGAACAGCCCGTCCACCATCGTCATATTAACGAGCAGTTTGCGATCTAGGCCGGGGTCCTCGGCTCGCACGATAAAGACGGTCACGCCGATGTCGTGCTGTTCCCTGAGAACCCTGCGCGTGTCCTCAGCTGGTGGCCTGTAAAGGATCCACACACGCTCAATGCTGACTTCGCAGTCGTCGATCAGCTTGCGATTGAGCTCGAAAAACTTTGTACCACTGCCCAGCAGCCACCATTTCGTGTCGTTGTCGTCGGTGACAGCTTGGATAAAAGCATTTGCGTCAGCGAAGCGCTCCAGCATCGGCCTGCTGTCGCCATCTGTCCTGCGCAAACGTCCCTGCGCGAGCTCCTGCAGTCGTATCTCTGCTTGGGCGAGAATGTTCACCACCTCGGTCTTGAACAGACCGACCGTTGTTCTCTTCCACGTCGCTACGCTTGCCTCCAAGGCTCTCGTCGCTAGCCCAAGAAGACTTGGGTAGTCTTCCATCATCTCGAGTAGCCTTCCGTACTGCTCGCGTGCTTGTGCGCGCTCCGCAACCCGGAACAGCGTCTCGATCTGAAGCGACACAACCAGCCCGAGGATCCCTATGGCCGCCGTCACGAGCTCACCCACACCCCCCAGTTTTTTTCCGATAGTCAGAAAGACAACCGTGGTCGTGACGAGGGCTACGGCCGCAACAACGAGGGCCAGGTATCGCGACCAGCCGTCATACCATCTCGTTTGGGCCATGCGCAGACCCGGATCAGTATCACTCATCGGTACATGATAACTCCCAAGAGGCGTGAGATGGAGGCTGCCCTCGCCTCTGCCTGGCCTGTAACGTGGACTGAGGACTACGGCAAGTTCGAACTGCGCGCTTCCCCTGAGAACTCCAATCGGGGGAATTGCGTTCGTCTCGTCGCTGAGCGTCCGGATGTCACGACGCTGATAGAGGTTGCGCGCCCCTTTTTTGAGCGACATGGCCGGCCATTGCAGGTAGCCGTCGCGGAGCCGCTTGCGTTTGTCGACAGCGAGCTTGCGGCGATCGGGCTCGGCGTAGTCAACCCGTCCCTCATCATGAAGCGAACGCCGCCTATCGCCACAGACTTGCCGACCCTGGGTCGCCTTCGAGTTGAGAGGCATACGCGGCCCTCGCCGACGTGGCTTGCAGCGTGGAATGAGTGCGCCGAGCTTGGGGCTGCGCGGGATGCACACTTCTCGATCGTAAGCAAGATGCGCGACCGTGCCTACTTCGTTTCGTTGCACGATGGTGCAGGTGCGCCGCTTGCAGTCGGTAGCTTTGTGTGCCATGGATCTTGGCGGTGCTTTGGCAACCTAGCGACGCGGAAGGATGCTCGCCAGCAAGGCTTTGGTGGCCTCGTGCTAAAGATTCTGGCCGCCCGCAAGGTAGCGGGCGTCGGCTATGACGTTCTTCAGGTCGATCGCCACAACCCCGCCGTCAACCTCTACCGGAAACACGGATTCCGGTCAGCATACGCTTACCATTATCGACGAGAGATGAGCGGCTTTGGCGAGATCGCTGACCAGGGCCACGCTCCTCAAGGAGCCTAGGTGGCTGTAGGGTACCCGGCGTGGGCGTAGCTCCCTCGTCGTATGACATCCCCCGCGCTAGAACCGTCGGGGTTCCCCGTGGCCGGGATCGTGGCGGTATCCCGCGAGATGCTTGGTTGCTTGCGGGCAGCGTACTGGTGTTTGTCGCGGTCACCGTCTGGTGGCTAACGCAGGACGACCGGGTCCAGGAATGGGATAACGGCCTACATACGCTGCTTGCCTTCGGAGTCCACGACCAGCTCTCAAGCGGAAACCTGACCAGCTGGTTTACCGAATTCAACACCTATCCGCCACTCGTGCATTTGATCGGCGCCATGGCGGTATTCATCGCCGGCAAAAGCCCAATGGCGGTGATCATCGCCTCAAACATTGTGTTTGTACCGCTGCTTGCCGCCAGTTGCTACGGCGTCGGACAACTGGCCTACGGCCCACGCGCCGGCCTGTTAGCCGGGCTGTTCGCGCTCGGCACACCGATCTTCGTTTCGCAGATGCATGTGTTCATGATCGATCCGCCCGAGGCGGCCATGGTCGCCGCAAGCGTCTGGGCGATCCTCGCCTCCAAGCGCTTTGAACGCGTCGGGATCGCCGCGCTCGCCGGGCTGGCGGTCGGCCTGGCACTGATGACCAAGGAGACGAGCATCATCTTCCTGGCAGGTCTCGTGGCCGTCGCCATTCTGCGGGGTGGCTGGCGCAATTGGCGCGGCCTGCTCGCGTTCCTACTAATCGCCGCTGCAATCTCGCTGCCGTGGTACATCTACCATGTAGCTCAGCTGCATGGGCTCGTTGAAGGTCAGGGAGGAACGGGAGCGGCGCCTACGGTCGAATCGGCTCCACCTTTGCTTACGCACAAGAGCCTGCTCTGGTACTTCTGGGCCGCACTCAACGTCCAGGTGCTGGCACCGCTTTTACTATTTCTGTTTGTCGGGATCATCTTGACGATCCGTGACTGCTTCAAGCGTTGGACGCCAGAGAATCTGGGTCCTGAGCTTTTGGGTGGGGCTTTTGTCTCCTGGCTGGGTATTACGCTGATCAGACACAAGGACATGCGCTTCACACTGCCGGCGCTGATTTATATAGCGGTGCTGGCAACAGGCTGGATCGTGCTCGCGCGCCCACGCTTGCGCCTTGCCGCCACAGCTGTACTGGTAGCGATCCTGGCCATTAACTTCCTCGGCGTCTCAATCGGCATTGGTCATGCCGTGCGTATCGCCTTGCCCGGAGCGCCTCCCGGCGCTCTGCGCACGCGCCAACTCACGCTCTATTCGCCGGAAGGCTACATACGCGGCGGACCCGAACACGACGGCGACATCCTGGCGCTGATGCGAGAACTGAAGCGGGCCGGACTGCGGACGATCACTTTCGATGCCGGCAGCACCGATGTGCCCGACTTCACTCAATATGGGTTGCAGGTACGTGCGATCCAGGCCGGCCTGACGGCAACCGCCGTATACAACCTAGGCGCACTGGGTCCGCATGACGGCTTCATGGTGCGCCACTTTCCCCAGCCGGGAGACGCCCTGCCGTGCCAGCGCCTGAACGACGGAAGCGGTGTGTACATCGAGCTCGGCAACCCCGTCAAGCCATTCGAGACCTACACGCTCCTCTGCCCGGGGCGCCATCCCGCGATCTATCAGCGCACCGCTCCGCTGTCGCTGGAAACGCAGATCCAGATGCACCCCGAAATTACCGGCGCCTCGCGCGCCATGTTGGTGAAGGTCCTACTTGCGCTGCATCGCCAAGGTGTGCAGGCACTGGCGTTCGATCATGCCTCCGCCGACGAGCTTTTCTACCAGCCTCCCGGGTTGGAACGTCTGGCAGCACTTGAGCAGCTGCCTGTTCCTCCTGGACTTACGCCGCAGCAGCTCACCTCAAGCGATGCGTATCTGCTGCGTAAGCCGATCACACATGGGTCACCCCCGCCTTGTGGGCGCTTCCCCGACGGCAGCGGCCTTTACGTCGTGCGAGGCAACCCGCTGCTGGCGCACCCGCAATACGCTTGCCCGCTGCACTACCGGACCCGAAGACCCGACGTGCTTGAGCCGCCTTCCGGCTAGCGCCGCCCCCGCGTGATCCGCCCCATCTCGCGCCCAAAGGCCTCCTCGACCTCGCGCGTCATCGTCAGCTGGTAGGAAGCCAGCAGCGCCTGTGAGGAGAGCGGTCGCAGGCGATCGATCGATTCGGTGACCTCGGCCCAGCGCTCCTGCGGGTAGCCAGCCGCGGCGAAAGGCTTCCAGAGGTCCTCCAGGAACAGGCGTACGAACTCGCGCGCGATCGTTTTGCACTGCTCCTGCAGCTTGGACACGACGGTGAGCGCGTGTGCCAGCGGCACGCCTCGTCCCACGACCTCCTCGGCCGCGTCGAGCAGCGAAGGCATCGGCGCCTCGAAGCGATCTTCCCCCAGTGGTGTGAGTAGGCCGATGCGCTGAGCGCGCTTTAGCGTCTGCTCATCGGCCTCCTCGCCAAAGCGCTCCAGCAGCTCCTGCAAGGTGAACACGCGCGGCTGCTCGGTCTCAAAGGGCACGCTCACGGCCTCGCGCAGGTTCAGCAGCTGCTCAGGCTTGCTCTGAGTCTCCTCCAGCAGACGCTGAATGGCACGCAGGTTGAACCCGTCGGCCTGCATCTGCTGGATCAGCTTCAGCCGCGCCACGTGCTCGGGGCCGTAGTAACCGACGCGCTCGCGCACCTCCGGGGCTGGCAGCAGGCCGCGGGCGCGGTGGGCGCGGATGTTGCGCACCGTCATGCCGCTCTCGGACGACAGCTGCTCGATCGTCAGGGTCTCCATGGGGACGAGCATACCATCGGGTAATGAGCCGACAAATTATGGGCCTCCAAACGATGTGACATCAAATGGTGTAACCTTCTCTGGGCGGGGCTGTATTTGAGCTCAGCAAAGCCCCCGCCAGACACCAATGAAGCCACAAGGAGCCGCAATGTCCGTGCTAGCTCACCTGCTTGATCTCCCGGCCCTCGCTGCCGCTGCCCCGCCTGCAAGAGGCGCGCCGCTCGGGGACATCCTCTGGGCCAGCCTCGTGGCAACGCTGCTGAGCGCGGTGGTGCTGTGGGTCGCAGCAGCGCACCGCGCGGGGCGCATCGTCTGGCTGGCGCGGGCCGCGCTGCGCGCGCAGCGCGTGACCGGCCTGCCCGGCTGGGCGGCGCTGCCGCTGCTCGTGACCGGCGCCGCGCAGGGGATCGCCGTGTTCGGCTTCTACTGGGACGTCGCCAAGCACATCGACACCGGGCGCGACCCCGGACCGTTTGGCACCGCCGCGCACTACCCGATCCTGCTGGGCCTCGCCGGCATCACGCTGGGTGGCTTCCTGGCGATCGTGCTGGGTACCGACGAAGAGGACGGCAGCTCAAGCCCCGGCTCCGTGCGCCTGGCGCGCGGCTGGCACGCCCCGCTCGGAGGTCTCGTGATCTTCCTCTGCGGCGCCTGCGCGCTCATCGGCTTCCCGCTCGATGACGTCTGGCACACGCTGTTCGGCCAGGACGTCACGCTGTGGGGCCCCACGCACGTGCTGATGGTGGCTGGCGCCTCGCTGTCGGTACTGGGCTGCTGGATACTGCTCGTGGAGGGGGCCCGCGTGCGCACAGCCAAGCGTGCGACGGCCACGCAGCGCGCGATGCTGCGCTGGCGCGAGATCGCGCTCGGCGGGGCCTTCCTGATCGCCCTCTCGACGCTTCAGGGCGAGTTCGACTACGGCATTCCCCAGTTTCAGCTGGTCTATCAGCCGATCCTGATCGCCTTGGCCTGCGGTGCCGGGCTGGTGGCCGCGCGCGTGCGCCTGGGCCGCGGCGGAGCGCTGGGGGCGAGCCTCTTCTACCTCGCCGTCTACGGCCTGCTCAGCCTCATCATTGGCCCGCTGATCGGCGCCAGCACCCTGCACTTCCCGTTGTATCTGCCCGAGGCCATCCTCGTGGAGCTGGTGGCGCTGTGGCTTGAGCGCCCGCGCGCCGGCACGCCGGGCCGCTCCGTTCGAGCGCGTCCTGTGGTGTTCGGTGCGCTCTCCGGAGTGCTCGTCGGCACGCTCGGCCTGGCCGCCGAGTGGGGCTGGTCGCACGTCTGGATGCCGCTGCCCTGGCCATCTTCGATGCTCGCGCAGGCGGCCGTGCTCGGCCCGCTGGCCGGACTGGCAGGTGGCGTGCTCGGCGGTTGCATCGGCGGCGCGCTCGACCGCGGTCGCCCGAGCGCCTCCGGGCCCGCCTCGACCCCCGCTCCCGCCTGGGTGGCGGGACTGGCCGGTGCCCTGGCGATCGCCTGCATCGCCTGGCCGCTGCCGATGAACGTTGGCACGCCGATGAGCGCCAGCGCGCAGCTGACCACGCTGAGCTCCGGGGCGCACAGGACGGTGGCGGCCACCTTCCGCCTCTCGCCCGCCAACGCCGCCAACGAGGCCCAGTGGGTGACCATCACCGCCTGGCAGGGCGGCGGCATAGTGGTGGACCGTCTGCACCGCACCGCGCCCGGCGTCTACACCACGACCGAGCCGATCCCGGTGTGGGGCAATTGGAAGACAATGCTGCGCGTCTCCCGAGGTCGCGCGCTCGACGCGATCCCGATCTATCTGCCCAACGACCCCGCGATCCCTGCTCCCGAAGTGAAGGCCCCGGCGACCTTCACGCGCAGCTTCATCCGCGACAAGAAGATCATGCAGCGCGAGGCCATCGGCGGCGACCTGTGGCTGGCGATTCCCGCCTACCTACTGCTGCTGGCGATCGTCACACTGTGGATCCTCGCCATCTCTTGGGGTTTGAGTAGGTTGGGCATGCCTCGCGAGGATGGGCGAACCGCGGGCCTCACCTCCCGGCCCAAACCTAGCGGCACCGTGGCGGGGGTGACAGGATGAGCGTGCTGGCCTGCAGTGGACACCTGCTGATCGACCTGCCGATCTTCATGGGGCCCCTGGTGCTGCTCGTCGGCTGGCTGCTGATGATGACCCGCCGCGCGCGTCGTTCCGAGCAGTCCGAGCAGAGCGAGAACGCCCTCACGCCGGCCTATGTGGCCGAGGTGGGTAACGATCTGATGGGTGTGCACGCGTGAGCATTCCGCCTGCACCCGGCGGTGCTTCGCTACTCGATGTGCAACCCTTTCCCTCCTTAGGCGGCGACGTTGAGCATCGTCATATCGCGATCGTCGGCTCCGGCTTCGCCGGACTGGGGGCCGCGATCCGCCTGAAGCAGGCTGGTATCGAGGACTTCGTCGTGCTTGAGCGCGGCGAGGACGTCGGCGGCACCTGGAACTTCAATACCTATCCGGGCTGCCAGTGCGATATCCCGTCGCATCTCTACTCCTTCTCGTTCGCGCCGAACCCCAACTGGAGCCGGACCTACTCCAAGCAGCCCGAGATCTGGGAGTACCTGCGCCGGACCTCACGCGAGCACGGCATCGATCGGCATGTGCGCCTGCGCTGCACCGTCACCGATGCGAGCTGGGATGAGACAGACGAGCTATGGCGCATTCAGACGAGCTCGGGGGAACTGACCGCGCAGGTGCTGGTAGCCGGAGCCGGGCCGCTGAGTGAGCCGAAGCTGCCTCAGATACCGGGGCTTGAGAGCTTTCAGGGCGCCCTGTTTCACTCAGCCGAGTGGGATCACGAGCACTCACTTAAAGGTGAGCACGTGGCGGTGGTCGGTACCGGCGCGAGCTCGATTCAGTTCGTGCCGCACATCCAGCGCGAAGTGAAAAAGCTTCACCTATTTCAGCGCACCGCTCCTTGGGTGGTGCGCCACAGTGACAGGAAGACCTCGCGCTTGGAGCGCTGGCTTTACCGCACCTTCCCGCTTCTGCAGCGGGCCGTGCGAGCTGCGGTGTACTGGTCGCGCGAGCTGTTCGTGTTGGCCTTGATGCACCCGCGCGAGGGGAGCCTGCCTGAGCGTATGGGTGAACGCCATCTGCATCGCCAGGTCAAAGACCCCTTGTTGCGAGCCAAGCTCAAGCCCAACTACCGCATCGGCTGCAAGCGCATCTTGATCTCAAACGATTACTACCCCGCGCTGGCGCAGCCCAACGTCGAGGTGGTGAGCGCGGGCATCAGCGAAATTCGGGCCAATTCGGTGGTGAGCAGCGATGGGGTGGAGCGCGAGGTGGATGCGATCGTGCTGGGCACCGGCTTTCACGTCACCGACATGCCGGTGGCCGAGTGGATCCGCGGGCGGGAGGGCAAGACGCTCGCCGAGGTGTGGCACGACAGTGCGCAGGCCTACCTGGGCGCCACCGTCGCCGGCTTCCCCAATCTCTTCATGCTCGTGGGCCCGAACACGGGCCTGGGGCACAACTCGATCGTCTTCATGATCGAGTCCCAGCTCAACTATCTGATGGACTGCCTGCGCTTCAGCGAAGACAGCGGTATGGATGTGTGGGAGGTGCGTGAGCACGTGCAGCATGCCTTCAACGACCGCCTCCAGCGCAACCTGCAGGGCAGCGTGTGGACCTCCGGGGGTTGTCAGAGCTGGTATCTCGACGCCAACGGCCGCAACACCACCATCTGGCCGGGCGCCACCTGGCGCTTTCGCCGGCGTCTGCGCAGGTTCACCCCAGCCGACTACACTCTGCACGTCCGTAACGCGCCTGTGCGCAAGGAGGCCTTGACCGTATGAGCCGCAGCCCCGCAGCACCTTTTGACGTCAACGGCCGCACCGTCTTCATCACCGGCGCCGCGCGTGGCATCGGCGCCGCGACCGCCGAGCGCCTGCACGCCAAGGGGGCCAATGTCGCCCTCGTGGGCCTTGAGCCCGAGCGCCTGGAGGAGCTGGCAGCGCGCCTGGGTGACCGCGCTGCCTGGTTTGAGGCCGACGTGACCGACTACGACGCGCTGGAGCGGGCCGTCCGCGACACCGTCGCGCGCTTCGGCGCGCTCGATGTGGCGATGGCCAATGCTGGCATCGCCTACGTGGGATCGCTCGCAACTGCGCCGATTGAGCACGTCGAGCGCACGCTCGCGGTGAACTTCCTCGGTGTCTGGCGCACCGACCGAGCGGTGATCAAACACATCATGGAGCGCAAGGGCTACCTCTTGAACATCGCCTCGCTAGCCGCCTTGAGCCACGCTCCCCTGATGGGCCCTTACACCGCCAGCAAGGCGGGGGTTGAGGCGCTGACCGATGCGCTGCGTCAGGAGACGATTCCCAGCGGCGGGCGCGTGGGTTGCGCCTACTTCGGCTTCATCGACACCGACCTCGTGCGCGGCAGCTTCTCCCAGCCTTCGGCGAACGCGATGATGAGCCGCGCGCCTGGGTTCCTGCGCAACCCCATCCCACTCTCGCGTGCCGTTGATGCGATCGAGAGCGGTATCGAACGTCGCGCCGCGCGCCTCTGGGCCCCGCGCTGGGTGGGCCCCATGCTGACCTTGCGCGGACTGCTCCAGCCGTTGACCGAACGCCAGACGGCCTCAGACACGCAGGGGCTTTCGGAGGGCTTGCGCCTGGCCGACCCCGCGAGCGGGCAGACCACGGCGGAAGACCCCTTGCTGGGCGTCGCCGCCAAGGTCCTCTGACAGCCAGAGTCTGACGGTCGAAGGGCAAGCTGAGCAAGGACGCAGCGAGCGAAGTGTGCTCTGCACACGAGCGAACGCCTGTACCCGGAGGGTGAGGACGCCGCTCAGCGCTGCCATTCGAGCGTCAGTGGCGGAAGTGGCGCACGCCTGTTGCTACCATCGCGGCGCCCGCCGCGTCGGCTGCCGCCACGACTGCCTCGTCGCGCACCGATCCGCCCGGCTGGATGATCGCCGTGACGCCGGCCTTGAGCGCCAGCTCCGGACCGTCGGGGAACGGGAAGAAGGCATCCGAGGCAAGCGCCGATCCCTGTAAGCGCTCGGGCTGCGCGGCCTGGGCCTTCTCGATCGCGATCCGCACCGCGTCCACGCGGCTCATCTGTCCCGCGCCGATCCCGATCGTGGCGCCGTCGCACGCGATCACGATGGCGTTGGAGCGCACGTGGCGACAGACGCGCCAGGCGAACAGCATGTCCTCCCACTGCTGCTCGCTCGGCGCACTGGTGCTCAGCACCTGCATCTGCTCGCGTGTCTCGCTGACGACATCGCGCGTCTGCACCAGCTGACCGCCGATCACCGGCTTGCCTTCGACCTCGTGACTTGGAGCGGGCCACTCGGGCAGCTCCAGCAGGCGTACGTTCTTCTTCTCTCCCAGCACCGCCAAGGCATCTTCGTCAAAGCCGGGGGCCAGCAATACCTCGATGAACTGGCCTGACAGCGCCCGCGCGCACTGCGCATCCACGCGCCGATTTAGCGCGATCACCCCGCCATAGGCGCTCATCGGGTCGCAGGCGAAGGCGCGCTGGTAGGCATCCAGGACCGACTCGCCGGTGGCGCAGCCACAGGGGTTGTTGTGCTTGACGATCACGCACGCCGGCTCGGAGAAGTCCTCGACCAGTTCCCGTGCTGAGTTGAGGTCGAGCAGGTTGTTGAACGACAGCTCCTTGCCGTGCAGCTGCTTGACGCCGTCGAGCAGGTGCGTGGGGGAGCCCACGCGCGCGTAGAAAGCGGCGCGTTGATGCGGGTTCTCGCCGTAGCGCAGGTCTGAGACCTTCTCGTAGGCGTCGCGCCAATGCGGCGGAAAGCCCTCATGGGTACGCATCGCGAACCATGTCGAGATCGACGCGTCATAGCGCGCGGTCGTGGCAAAAGCGCTGGCCGCGAGATGCTCGCGCGTGGAGGGAGACAGGTGTCCCTGAGACTCGTGCAGCTCCCCCAGGACCCGCTCGTAGTCCGCCGGGTCCACGACCACCGCGGCGAACAGGTGGTTCTTGGCGGCGGCGCGGATCATCGTCGGTCCGCCGATGTCGATGTTCTCGATGATGTCCTCCACCGAGGCATCGCCGCGTGCCAAGGTGGCCTCGAACGGATACAGGTTCACGCACACCAGATCGACCGGTTCGATCTCCTGCTCGGCGGCCGCGCGCAGGTGCTCGACATCGTCGCGCCGCGCCAACAGCCCCGCATACAGCCGTGGGTGCAGTGTCTTCACGCGCCCGTCCATGATCTCCGGAAAGCCCGTGAAGTCCTCGATCGAGCGCACCGCGATGCCCGCCGCGCTCAGCTCGCGCGCCGTGCCCCCGGTGGAGACGATCTCCACCCCCAGCTCCGTCAGCCCGCGCGCGAAGTCCACGATGCCGGTCTTGTCCGACACCGACAGCAGCGCGCGGCGTATGCGCACCTGGCCGGGCTCAGCCCGCTCCAGGCCCGCGTGGTGGTCGCTCATGTGCGGGCTTTCCGAGGTCATGCTTCGGAGCCTATCCATCGGCTGCCTCACCTGACCGCAAGACGGTCCCTTCGGTCTCCTCAGGCGCGATGAGCACTCGGCGCGGGTTGGCGGGATCACGGCTCAGGGCGCCGCGCGCGAACAGCCGCACCGCCTCGGGCAGCAGCGTGTGCTCCAGCGGCCGCAAATACTCCAACACGGTGTTGGAGTATTTGGCGTCGGGCAGCTCAACAGCTCGTTGCGAGATCACCGGCCCGCTGTCCAGGCCCGCGTCGACGAAGTGCACCGTCACCCCGAACACCGTCACGCCATAGGCCAGCGCCTGCTCGACGGCATGAAGCCCCGGGAACGCCGGCAAAAGAGAAGGATGCACATTGATGACCGCATCGGGGAAGCGATCGAGGAAGGCCGGGCTGAGCAGCTCCATATAGCCCGCCAGCACCACCAGCCGCACGCCTTGCTCGCGCAGCCACGCGGCCATCGCCGCATCGCGCGCCGGCCGGTCGGCATAGTCGCCGCGAGGGAAGACCTTCGTGGCAACGTCGCGCGAGCGTGCACGCTCAAGCGCCGGCGCGTCCGCCGCGTTGGAGGCCACCGCGACGATCTCGGCCTCCCGCCCGTGCACGCTGTCAAGTAGTGCCTGTAGGTTTGTGCCCGTGCCTGAGACGAGCACCGCGAGCGGCAGGGGAGTGGCCACGCCGAGACCCTATCCCGCGCTGGCCACATCGGTATGCCCGAAGTCCGCGCCCTTGAACAGCAACGGCTCGCTGGTCACGGCCGCCAGCGCATAGGCAAAGCAGTCACCAAAGTTGAGTGCTGCGGGATGGCGGCCTTTGCCGAAGCGACGCCACGCCGAACGAGCAACCTCCACTTGCTCGGCATCGACGGAGATGACCTGCACCTCGGCGCGATGCAGCAGCAGATCAAGCTCACGTCCCGCCGGCTCCCCGCGCCGTGCCTCCACGACCAAGGCAGCCTCAAGCAGATTGGCCGCCGATATCAGCCTGCGCGGGTCGCGCTCGATCCTGGCGGTAAACGCTGGCCGCTCAGCTTCATCGAACAGGATTGCCAGGACCGCCGAGCTGTCCAGCACCATCAGCGCGGCAGGCCCTGCTCGTCATAGCCAAGGATCTCCTCCTCGGAGCGCTCATCGAGCAGCGGCAGCGCCGAGCAGCGCTCAGCGATGGCGTCCAGCTCCGCTGCCAGCCCCCGCGCTGGGCGCCCGGCACGCAGGCGTTCCAGGCGCTCTCGCACCGCCACCTCGATCGCTTGGGTGAGCGTCTCCCCAGTGGTTCGCGCGAGCTCCCGTGCCAGGTTATCCGTCGATGGATCCTTGATGTTCAGGGACATATATAATAAAGATAGCAGTAAAGATTCTTTATCAACGATTCGCGGCGCATTAGCTACTTGCGGTCCACGTCCTCGATCTTGTACGCCTCCAGCAGCGTGTCGATGTCTTCTTTTATTGCCCTCACCGACTCCTCACGTTCTTCACGAATGCAGCGTGACGCGCAGCCGCAGCAGAGCGCCAGTGCGAGGGCCGCACCAAGCAGTGCGATATAGAGCGCTTCCGCGTGACCGCTTGGCGACGGTTTGGTGCTCGTAAACGCGTAGAAACCAAAAAAGCCGCCAACCGCACCCCCGGCAAACAACATGCTGAGGTTGGCGAACAGCCGGTCTCGCTGGCGCTGCCCGAGCCTTCCAAGCCGGGTCGAGAATGTCATAAGGTCGCGATGCCTGACATTTTGCAGCTCGGCGATCGAGCGAGGGCTCGCCGGCAGTTGCGGCGGCCGCCCGTCAAGGAAAGTTGGGCGCGGCCCATCGCCCTCGAAGGTCATCACCGCAACTGCTCCTCACCTTCGAAGAGCCCCATCTGGATGGCGTTGAAGAAGAGCGTGTTGGCACACTTGGTGCACGAGACGGGCACGTAGGGATAGAGGCCGTCCGTCCGATAGAGAGGCGCTTCCACAACGCTCCCAACCGTCCATGTGTTATCCAGGCAGATGACACACACGCGAGGCTCTGGCCAATGCTCTTCAAGCCACCTTGTCGCCCGCTCGCGCTCGTGGGACAACTGCCCTGGCGTCAGTCTCGACGAAGAGTCATTGGACACGTCGGCGAGCATATCCCGAGCACGAGAGCCGCCTCATTCGGTGTGTTTCACCTTAATACCAACGCCAGCCTCGCCTCCGTGGAAGCCCCAAGCAGCACTGGGTCAAGGTTGAAGCTTCGGCCGGCGCCAGACAGGACGGCAGCCGGCGCCGCGTCAGCTGGCCTGGTCCTTCTTGCGACGACCCGGCCCGTGCATGGGGACGACGACGTCGTCCCCATCGGTATCGTCCACGTCGCGGACGGCATCGCCAACGCTCATCTTGCGATAGGCCAGAATGCGGGCCTCCATCTCGCTTTCGTCGAAAGGCGCCTGCGCGATCAGCATCGCGATGATCTCCGCGCGATTGGAGTTGGCGTCGTCGGCGAGATCCACCAGCTTGTCGAGGCGGTAGTGGATCGGGAGGGGGAGAGCCATTGACGTCGTCTTGCGCTCCGCGTCTCGCAGGCGCTGTCTCCGCCTAACCTGGATCTTGCGTGGCTCTCTCATGTCCTCACAGTACACCGTCTTCAACGGGCTTGGTTGTGGTTGTGTCCCATACAGGCCAGGCCGCAACGGTCATGCAACGAAGATACAGGCGTCTCCGGCAGAAAAAAATGATCCTTCTGCAAATCTTGTCGTTATAAGCTACCATCAATGAGTATATCGTCTATATAGATTCTGAGGGGAGTCGTGCGAGATGACATGCAAGGAGTCCCGGATCCAGCCGAGCAGCCTTCGCTCGCCACCGCCCAGGGTCCTGCACAAAGCCGAGATGCTCGGCCGTGGGGCGCTCGACTGTTGCCGCGCACTGGCATTGGGGGCAGGCGCGTGTATAGGCGTCGCGGTCACGATGTTGGTCGTCGTGCGCATCCGCAAGAGAGGGGCACCGACCATCAACCGGCTGGCCTTGTTCGGCGACCTCGGATATGCCGATCTCCCCTTGTAAAGATCCGGAGCAGGTCCACAGCCGACGGCTCATCCCGTGAGACCAGACAGATGAGGCTTGGGGCGAGTAGGGTCGCTCAGGCTCGCACGAGGGGGAGGGCCTGGCTCTCACCTGACTGAGCAGACGAGGAGCCCGGCTCGTCGGCCTCCCGGCCAACTGCGCCACCCTCCAAGGCGTACTTCCCGCCGGCCTCGCCCGTGCGATCGAGCGGGTACTGGCCGGTGAAGCAGGCGTCGCAGTGCGTGGCGCGGGTGGCACCGACGGCCTCGTAGACACCCTCAAGCGAGAGGTAGTGCAGCGAGTCGCAGCCCAGCTCCTCGGCGACCTCGTCGGTGGTGCGGCCGTGCGCGATCATCTCCTCGCGCGTGCTCATATCGATGCCGTAGTGACAGGGGTGCTTGATGGGCGGCGCGGAGATGCGCATGTGCACCTCGCTGGCGCCCGCGTCGCGCAGCATCTGCACTATCTGCCGCGTGGTGTTGCCGCGCACGATCGAGTCATCGACCACCACCAGGCGCTTGCCGGCGATGACCTCGGGCAGTGGATTGAACTTCAGGCGCAATCCGTGTTTGCGCAGCTCCTGGCCGGGCTGGATGAAGGTGCGCGCTACGTAGCGGTTCTTGACGAAGCCGTCGTCCTGGGGGATGCCGCTGGCGCGCGCCAAGCCGCGGGCGGCGGCGTTGCCGGAGTCGGGGACCGCGATCACCAGGTCGGCCTCCACCGGCGCCTCGCGCCAGAGGATCTCGCCCATGCGCCCGCGCGCGACCTGTAGCACCTGCCCGTGCATGCGCGAGTCGGGGCGCGCGAAGTAGATGTACTCGAACACGCAGAAGGCCTTGCGCGCGTCGGGGGTGACGACGCGGCTCTGCACCCCCTCCTCGCTGAGCGTCACGACCTCGCCTGGCTGCACGTCGCGCAGGTGTGTGGCGCCGATGATGTCCAGGGCGCAGGACTCGCTGGCCACGCAGTGGCGCACCTCGCCTCCCGGCTCGGTGGGCTTGAGCACGCCCAGGGCGAGCGGGCGCAGGCCGTGGGGATCGCGGAAGGCCACCACGCGGTCCTTGGTCATCACCACGATCGAGAAGGCTCCGCGCAGGCGGGGCAGCACGTCGGCGATCGCATCCTCGATGCGCTCCGCGGGATGCGTGGCGATCAAGGCCGCGACGATCTCGGAGTCCGAGGTGGAGCTGAAGGTGACGCCGCGCTCGCTCAGCTCGTCGTGCAGCTCCACAGCGTTGATCAGGTTGCCATTGTGCGCCAACGCCAGCTCGCGCGAGGTGCCGTTGCGCCCCGCGCTGCGCTGCACCGGCTGGGAGTTCTCCCAGGCATTCGAGCCCGTCGTGGAGTAGCGCACGTGGCCGATCGCCAGTTCGCCGGCGAGCGTGTGCAGGTCGTTCTCGGTGAAGACCTGGCTGACAAGTCCCAGCTCGCGGCGCGTGATGATGTGGCCCCCGCGGTCGGCCGCGGCGATCCCCGCCGACTCCTGCCCGCGGTGCTGAAGGGCGTAGAGCGCGAAGTAAGAGAGACGCGAGACCTCGTGGCCGGGTGCGTATATGCCAAACACGCCGCACTCATCACGCGGTCCATCGCGATCCTCTGCGCGCCGGGGCACAGGCCTCACCCCCACAAGCTAGCAGCCGGGGTCATGAAAACAGCTCGGCCAGTGCCTGGTGAGCGCTGGACAGTTCCTCAAGCGACCAATTCATGCTCTGCCCGCCGAGCGCGATACGCAGCTCCTGGCCGCGCACGGTGCCGATGACGCGCACGTAGGTGCGCCGGCCAAGGGAGCGCACACCGCTGACGGGGCCACTCACGAGAAAGCCTCCGGACCCCTCGCCGAAGAGGGCCTCGAACGGATCGCCGCTGTCCTCTCCTCCATGCTCCGCCTCGCTCCCATGCACCGCCTCACGTCCGTGCACCAACGCGCCTCCAAGCTCCACCTCGGCGCCTAGTCCACCCGCCAGGCAGCACTCAGCCAGGGCTGTGGCAAGCCCCCCCTCAGCGATGTCGTGCGCGCTGGAGAGCGCGCCCACGCCCACGGCTCCCCGCACGGCGAACTGCGCGGAGCGCACAGCCCCCACGTCGATGTCGGGGAGACCATCGGGCAACGCCTCGCCGCGCAGCTTGGCCAGCTCGCTTGCGGGCAGCGAGGGAGCGAATGGTCCGACGAGCGCGATCGTGTCTCCCTCTCGGGCGAAGCCCAGACGCCCGGCCCGGGCCGCATCGGGCAGGCGGCCGACCATGCCGATGACGGGGGTTGGGTAGATCGGGCCCGAGGCGCCCTCGTTGTAGAGCGACACATTGCCGCCGACGATCGGCGCCTCCAGCGCGCGGCAGGCCTCGCCCAGGCCGCGCACGGCTTCAGTGAGCTGCCAGGCGATGTGCGGCTTCTCGGGATTAGCGAAGTTGAGGTTGTTAGTGGTCCCCAGCGGCTCGGCGCCCACGCAGGCGAGATTTGAGGCGCACTCAAGCACCGCCTCGATCGTCCCCCGGTAGGGATCGGCGGCCACGCGCCGGCCGTTGCAGTCGATCGACACCGCCAGGGCGGAGCCGTCGGGCAGCTGCAGCACGGCGGCATCGGCCTGCTCGGGCCGGCGAACCGTGCGCGACTGCACGATCGCGTCGTAGTGCTCGAAGAGCGGGCGGCGCGAGGCGATGTTGGGCGAGGCCAGCAGCGCCAGCAGCGTGTCGCGCGGGGAGGCCCCGGGCGCGATCACGGGCGCGGGCACCGGGTAGACGGGCTCGCTGGGCCGCGCGGGCGCAAGGTCATACAGCGGGCAGTCATCGACCAGCGCGCGCACGGGCATATCTCCCACAAGCAGCTCTCCCGCGAACACCCGCAGACGCCCCGAGTCGGTGATGGTGCCGATCGCGGTGCCGCCGACCTCCCACTTCTCGCACAGCGCCAGCACCGCATCTACCTTGGCGGGCTCCACCACACAGAGCATCCGCTCCTGGGACTCGGAGACCATTACCTCGAAGGGCTCGAGATCGGGCTCGCGCAAGGGGACGCGCCGCACATCGATGTCGAGCCCCACCTCGCCTTTGGAGGCCATCTCGGCGGCCGAGGATGTCAAGCCGGCGGCACCCAGGTCCTGCAGGGCGACGAGCAGTCCTTGCTCCAGCAGCTCCAGCGAGCACTCCAGCAGCTTCTTCTCCTCGAAGGGATCGCCGACCTGCACGGTCGGGCGCTTGTCATCGTACGATGGGAAAGTAGAGGGGCCCGGCTCGCCGCCTTCGGCGGCTGTGCCACCCTCTATGCCTAGCTCGGCCGATGCGAGGACCGAGGCTCCGCCGATGCCGTCGCGCCCGGTGGAGGCGCCGAACAACACCAGCACATTGCCGGGGCCAGCCGCCGCGCTGCGCACCAGGCGCTCGCGCGGCGCCAGGCCGAGCGCCATCGCGTTGACCAGGCAGTTGTGCTCGTACGGCTCCTCGAAGTAGACCTCGCCCCCGACGGTGGGCACCCCGATCGAGTTGCCGTAGTGCCCAATCCCCGCCACGGTCCCGTCGAGCAGGTAGCGCGAACGGGCCGAGGTCGCCTCGCCGAAGCGCAGCGAGTCGAGCACGGCTATCGGTCTTGCCCCGATCGCGAAGATGTCGCGCAGGATGCCGCCTACGCCCGTCGCGGCTCCCTGGAATGGCTCGACGGCCGAGGGATGGTTGTGAGACTCCACCTTGAAGGCGCACACGAGCCCGTCGCCGACATCGACGGCGCCCGCGTTCTCTCCCGGCCCCATCACCACGTAGCGCCCTTCGGTGGGCAGGGTGCGCAGCAGCTTCTTGGAGTGCTTGTAGGCGCAGTGCTCACTCCACAGCAGCGAGTACATCGCCAGCTCGACCTGGTTGGGAGGCCCTTCCTGCTTCTCACAGACGAGCTCATACTCGGCGCGGGTCAATCCCAACGCCAGCGCATCCTCGACTGTGGGCAGTGCCGCGTCCTGCTGCTGGGGCAGCGTTTCAGACACGCGCGCCCTCCACCGCCAGGCGCATGGACTGGAAGATGCACAGTCCATCCGTGGACCCCGTGAGCGGGTCGACGGCATGCTCGGGATGCGGCATCAGCCCGAAGACGTTACCCGCGGCGTTGCGCACCCCGGCGATGTCACGCAGCGAGCCATTGAAGTTCTGCGCGGAGGCGTAACGCAGCACGACCTGCCCCTCCGCTTCGAGCTCGTCAAGCGTGGACTCATCGGTGTAGTAGCGCCCCCACGAGTGCTTGGCCGGGATGCTCAGCGAAGGCGTACAGGCGCGCGTGAAATGTGTGTCCCCCTGCACAACCTCCAGATCGACCTGCCGGAAGGTGAAACGCCGGTTGGCGTTGGGCAGCAGTGCTCCCGGCAGCAGATGTGCCTCGCAGAGCACCTGAAAGCCGTTGCAGATGCCCAACACCAATCCTCCGTCGTTGGCGAACTCAATCACCGCCTCCATCACGGGCGCAAAGCGCGCAATCGCCCCCGCGCGCAGATAGTCCCCATAGGAGAAACCTCCCGGCACGACTACAGCGTCAACGCCTTTCAGATCCCGCTCGCCGTGCCACAAAAGCTCCGCGTCCCCAACGCGCCGCGCGGCGTGCAGCGCGTCGACCTCGTCGCACGATCCCGGAAACTGGAGGACGCCGAATTTCATCGCAGCGTCGCCACCGCCTCGACATCGGCCGGGTCGATGCGCTGAAGACCGGGGATCCCATCGAAATCCCTGTCGGGGCTCAGGATGGCCTCGATCCCGCGATTGAGCGCTTGTGCCGCGAAGATCGAGTCGCGCACATCGAGCTGCTTGTGCTCAGACCACAAGTCCAAGGCGCGCTCCATGTCGCGTGGCTCAACGGTGTGCAGTGACAAGATACGCGCGATTGTGCGCGCTGCGCTCACCACATCGGCACGGTCCTTCGCTCGGCGAAGGTGAACGTAGGCGAACTCGTGGATCAGCTCGATGCTGGCCTCCGCGGCGACGCGCCCCCCCTGCACTTCGCGCAGAATTGCTCGGCAGGGCTCGCGGTACCGATGCTCGACTCCAAGCGCGTATACGAATACTGCCGTGTCAAAAAGAAAGCGCCGCACCCGCGAGTCAATCGAAAGTGTCAGCGTTCATGTCTTCGATCATCTGCCGCTTCATGATCGGCCAGTCGTCAACGGGCATGGGCTCCGCGTCGAGCAATGTCTGGATCGCTTGGGCACGAGCATCCTGCGTGCTTGACAGCTTCTCGTCGATCGCCTCGCGAATTAGGGCTCCCATCGAAATCCCCCGCCGCGCCGCGGTCTCCCGCAGGCGCCGATGCAATTCATCGTCAAGCAGCAACTGGGTTCGGCGGGTCAGAGCAGGAGAAGACATGCGCCTACGCTAGCACATGCACATATGTACATGTGCTCCACTCATTTTTCCTCGGCTAGTAGCTGGACCTCGTAATCCTCGATCAGCGGGTTGGCGAGCAGCTTCTCGCACATCGAGTCCAGCTGCGAAGAGTCCTCCACGTCCAGCTCCACGAGCCGCCCGATGTGCACGTTGCTTGCACCCGCGAAGCCCAGCGCGGGCAGCGCGCGCTGCACCGCCTCGCCCTGTGGGTCGAGGATGCCGGCCTTGGGGCGGATCAGCACACGCGCGCGCATCAGGATCCAGCGGTCCGGTCGAGCCACGCCTGAAACGGCTCGCCGGCGATGCGCTCATACGCTTCTACGTACCTCGCACGCGTGCCGGTGACGACATCCTCGGGGATGGTCGGTGCGGGCGGCTTCTTATCCCAGCCGCTTGCAGCCGCCCAGTCGCGCACGTACTGCTTGTCGAAGCTCGGCTGGCCGCGCCCCGGCTCGTAGCCGTCAACCGGCCAGTAGCGTGAGGAGTCGGGCGTGAGCACCTCGTCGCCCACCACCAGCTCGGGGTGGGCGGGGTCCTCATAATCCAAGCCGAACTCGAACTTCGTGTCTGCCAGGATCACGCCGCGCTCGCGTGCGTGGGCGGCCGCGAAGGAGTACAGCTCGATCGAGACCTCGCGCACGCGGTCCATCAGCGCCCGATCGCCCACCAACTGCGCGGCACGCTCGAAGTCGATCGCCTCGTCGTGGCCGACCTCGGCCTTAGTCGAAGGCGTGAAGATCGGCTCGGGTAGTTGCTCTGACTCGCGCAGCCCTGCTGGCAGCTCGATGCCCGAGACGGCGCCAGTGGCGGTGTAGTCCTTCCAGCCCGAACCCGTGATGTAGCCGCGCACCACGCACTCGACCGGCAGCATCTCCAGGCGCCGCACCACGAGCCCCCGTCCGAGGGCCTCCGCGGGTACGCCCTCGGTCGCCGATATCAGGTGGTTGGCGACGATCTCTCGGGTCAGCGCAAACCAGAAGACCGACAACCCTGTGAGCACCTTGCCCTTATCCGGGATGAGCGTCGGATGTACCGCGTCGTAAGTGGAGATCCGGTCGCTGGCGACCATCAGCAGACGGTCGTGCGACTGGGAAATGGAGGGGCCCGGCTCGCCGGCCTGCCGGCCGGCTGCGCCACCCTCCAGCCCATACATCTCGCGCACCTTCCCGCTGGTGATGAGGGGGAGGTCGGCGAGGGCGCTCACGAGGCGCGATGCTAGCAACGCCAGCGGCCGCGATGCCTGCGCGCGTCAGGCGATTTCATCGAGCCGCGCGAGGATCTCGGCGGCGTGGCCCGTGTAGTGCCCGTAGTCGAACAGCGCATCCAGATCGAGCTTGGCGCCGTCGGCATCGGTGGCCAGCAGCTCGCGCAAGGGAGTGCGCTTGTCCCATGCCTCCTGCGTGACACGTTGCACGCCGTAATAAGCGTCATCGCGGCTCATGCCGGACTCCACCAGCGCCAGCAGCAGGCGCTGGGAGAAGAGCGCGCCGTAGGTCAGCTCCAGGTTCTCGCGCATGCGCTCGGTGTCGACCGTCATGCCTTGCACCAGCGCCGTCGTGCGGTGCTGGAGGTAGTCGATCAGGATCGTTGAGTCCGGCAGGATCACGCGCTCCACGGAGGAGTGCGAGATGTCGCGCTCGTGCCACAGCGCCACGTCCTCCAGTCCCGCCTGCGCGTTGCCGCGTAGCACCCGCGCGAGACCCGAGATCTGCTCGCTCTTGATCGGGTTGCGCTTGTGGGGCATCGCGCTTGAGCCCTTCTGCCCGCCCCGGAAGGGCTCCTGCACCTCGCGCACCTCCGTGCGCTGTAGGTGACGTATCTCGGTCGCGAACCGCTCCAGGCCCGCGCCGGCCAGCGCGATCGCGCTCAGCAGCTCGGCGTGGCGATCGCGCGCCACGACCTGCGTGGACACCTGCTCGCGCTTGAGCCCCAGCCGCTCCAGCACGCGCGTCTCGAACTCCGGCGAGGTCGCAGCGTAGGTGCCAACCGCGCCTGAGACCGCGCCGACAGAGGCCTGGATGAAGGCGCGTTCCAGGCGCCTTGCGTTGCGATCTGCCTCGAAAGCGAAGCCGGCGAGCTTGACCCCGAAGGTCGTCGGCTCGGCGTGCACGCCGTGGGTGCGCCCTACGCACAGCGTGCCGACGTGCTCGCGTGCCCGCGCTATCAGTGCCGCTCTCAGTTCGTGGGCGCCTGCCACCACGATCTCTCCCACCGCCTGAAGTTGCAGTGCAAGCGCCGTGTCGAGCACGTCCGAGGAGGTCAGGCCGAAGTGGACCCAGCGCCCCGCCTCGCCCGCGGATCGCCCGAGCACGTCCACGAACGCCGCGACATCGTGGTCGGTCGTGCGCTCGCGCTCGTTGACCTCCTCCACCGTGAACGTCGCCGCGCCGATCGCCTTCAGGTCCTCAGGGGTGGGACCATTACCCTTGCCCAGCAGCGCCGGCAGCTCCATGCACGCGGCCACCTCGACCTTGCGCCAACTCTCCATGCGCGCCTCATCGGTCCACAGCTGGCCCAGCTCGGGGCGGGTGTAGCGAGCGATCACCTCACGATTATCGCCGTCGCCGGGATCGGACGCGGACTCGTCGCGCACCGCAGCGCGAGGGAGCTAAGCCGCGAGGATGCGCGCCGCGAGGATCGCGGCATTGCGAGGGTTGTCAAGACCCACGCACGCGACCGGCACGCCCGGCGGCATCTGCACGATCGAGAGGATCGCGTCCAGGCCCCCCGCCGCGCTCAGGCGGCTTGTGAGCGGCACTCCGATCACGGGGAGGTCCGTATGCGCAGCAACCGCTCCCGGCAAGGCTGCGGAGATGCCCGCGCCGGCGATGATCACGCGCAGGCCGCGCATCTTCGCGTTCTTGGCGTATTCAGCCACCATGTCGGGCTCGCGATGGGCGCTCATCACACGCAGCTCGTGCATGATGTCGCGCTCCTGCAGCTCCGCTGCCGCCTTTTCCATCGCCTCCATGTCGCTCTTGGAGCCCATTACGATGCCCACCAGCGGGGCGTTCACGTCGATCTCCGTCAGCGTCGACTCGACCTCGGTCAGGGGCGTCGATATCGGGGAGACATCGCCCATGCTCAGGCACCTCCCGCTGGGCTAGCGGTGCCCGCGGGCACCGCATCTGGCTCGCCGGCGCCGGCGGCGATGTCTCGGCGCAGCTGCATATCGGTGAATGACACCATCTCAGCCGCAGCATACGCCCCCGCGCGGGCGGACTGGGCGTCATCGCCGAGCGCTGTGATGTTCAGCACGCGCCCGCCGGCGGTCACGATCCCGCCGTCGCTCGCAGCCGTCCCGGCGTGGGTCACCTCGATGCCCTCCGGCACATCCTGCAGGCCCGCGATGAGGTCACCGCCGGAGGAGGACTGTGGGTAGCCCGCGCTCGCCAGCACCACCGACACGGCCCAGCGCGAGGACCACTCAAGCTCCATCCCCTCAAGCCCATTCGGCCGCGCGGCCGCCATCAGCAGCTCAAGCAGATCCGATTCCAGCCGGGGCAGCACCGCCTGCGTCTCGGGGTCGCCGAAGCGCACGTTGAACTCCAGCACGCTCGGGCCGTTCGCCGTCAGCATCAGGCCGGCATAGAGCACGCCATGAAACGGCGTGCCGCGTTCGCGCATCAAATCCACGACCGGTTGATGCACCGCGGCGGCGATCGCTCTTACGCGTGCGTCATCAAAGCCGACCACCGGCGAGTAGGAGCCCATCCCGCCCGTGTTCGGCCCCGTATCGCCTTCGCCGATCCGCTTGTAGTCGCGCGCCGGTGCCATCGGCAGCGCCCGCTCGCCGTCGCACAGCGCCAGCAGCGACAGCTCCGCGCCCTCCAAGCGCTCCTCCACCACGGCCGTGGGAAGGCGCTCGGCCGCTGACGTGGACGTGGACGTGGAGGCCCCACCGCCTGCTCCACTTGCCTCGCCCGCGCCGAAACGGCCCTCCACAAAAATCTCCTCAAGCGCCGCCCGCGCCTGCTCGGCGCTGTCTGCCACCGTCACTCCCTTGCCGGCGGCCAGCCCGTCGGCCTTGATGACAACCCCCGGATCGGCCAACTCGCCGACGGCCTCGATGCCCTCCCGCAACGACTGCACGCGCCGCCACCGCGCGGTGGGCACGCCCGCCTGCTCCATCGCCTCCTTGGCAAACGCCTTGGACCCCTCCAGCATCGCCGCTGCCGCGCTCGGCCCAAACGCCAGATGCCCTCGCGCCGTGAGCGCGTCCACCAGCCCCGCCACCAGCGGCACCTCCGGGCCAACAACGGTGAAGTTAACGCCCTCGCGCTCCACGGCCGCCACCAGCCCCTCAATGTCATCCACTGCCACGTCCAGCACGCGCGCGTCTTGGGCGATGCCGACATTACCGGGGGCGCACAGCAGCTCCGGGCGCTGCGGTGAGCGCGCCAACGCCCGCACCAGCGCGTGCTCGCGCCCTCCCGCTCCTACAACTAATACACGCACGTCAAAGAGATGAGATGAAGTCGTCTACAGGTATTGCAGTCAGCGTCTCGTAGCTCACGGTCCCACGCGAGCCTAGCTCCAGAGACACCCGTGCCATCGTCTGCTCGTCAGGCGCCTCCACGATGTTGACGAAGTCAAAGCGACCTAATGTCGCCCACTGCGCCTTCACCACCGCCCCCAGCTGTTCGACCTCGCGGTTGACCTCGCGAATCCGCTGCGGATTGTTCTTCACCGTCTGCACACCGTCCGGTGTGAGGTTCGCAAGCATTATGTACGTGGGCATCAGAAGCCTCCTCGGATCGGATCGTGTCCTGTTGAAGAGATTAGACCGAAAGGCAGGCAGTCCGACCTGCCGACTCTCCCCGCTCGGGAGACCTGCTTGACTGCACTCGGTAGTCGACTGCACTACAATATACTACGTGGCCCATCCAGCAACCCAAAAGCCGTTCTCGATTCGCATGAGCGAAGACACGATGGTTCGTCTCGATGCCGGCGCAAAGCGCCGCGGTGAGGCGAAGGCGCGAACTGCGGAACGGCTCATCGTCGAGGGTCTGCGCATCGAGGAATATCCGGGCATCACCTTCCGGGATGGCCCTGCCGGCCGCCGTGCCGCGCTGGCCGGAGGACCAGATGTGTGGGAGATCATCGACACACTCAAAGGCACCGGTCTCTCCGGCGAGACCGCCATCAAGGCCACCGCCGAATGGGGCAGCCTGACCCCGGCCCAGGTGCGCATCGCCGTACGCTACTACGGCGACTTCCGCGAAGAGATCGATCAGAGGATCACGTTCAACCGTGAGGAGGCGGTGCGCCAGCGGGCGGCATGGGAACGAGCCCAGGACGCGCTCGCTTGAGGCTGCTGCTCGATGAGATGTATCCGCACGCGATCGCAGAGCAGCTTCGCAATCAAGCGCACGATGTGGATGCCGTCACCCTGCGGGCAGAGTTACGAGCACTTCCCGATCCGGATATCTTTGCCACGGCGCAACAGGAGTTGCGCGCCGTCGTCACTGAGAACATCGCCGACTTCAGCGACATCGCCGATGGCTACGATCGGCGTGGCGATGCCCATCACGGCCTCATCTTGATCGATCCCGGCAAATACCAGCGCGGACATCCCCGCACAGTCGGCCGCTTGGTCAAAGCGCTGGACCAGCTGCTGCGCGAGCATCCAGAGGGCGCGGCAAGCAACATCCGTCACTGGCTCTGAGCTCAGGCGCTGGCAGGCGTCACCCGCTCCGCGACCTTCAGCGCCAGCTCGCCCTGATCGACGTCGACGGTCACGCTGTCGCCTTCGCGCAGCTCGCCCTGCAGCAGCGCCAACGCGAGTCGGTCGGTCAGCTGCTTCTGGATCACGCGGCGCAGGGGACGCGCGCCGTAGGCGGGGTCATAGCCGAGGTTGCCGATCAACGTGCGGGCGTCGTCTGTGAGGGTCACCGCCACGCCGCGCTCTGCCACGCGCTCGATCACCTGGGCGACCTGGAGGTCCACGATCTCCGAGATCTGCTCGCGCGTCAGCGCGTGAAAGCGCACGATGTCGTCCAGGCGATTGATGAACTCCGGCTTGAAGTGGGCCAAGAGTTCGCTGCGTAGCTCTGACTCGTCAGCGCTTTCACTCACCGGGAAATTGGACGTCATGATCAGCACCGTGTTCTTGAAGTCCACCGTGCGGCCCTGGCCGTCGGTCAGGCGACCGTCGTCCATCACCTGCAGCAGCGTGTTGAAGACATCGGTATGGGCCTTCTCGATCTCGTCCAGCAACACCACGCTGTAGGGGCGGCGGCGCACCGCCTCGGTCAACTGGCCGCCCTCCTCGTAGCCCACGTAGCCGGGGGGTGCACCGAGCAGGCGCGAGACGGTGTGCTTCTCCATGTACTCGCTCATGTCGATCCGCACCATCGCGTCCTGACTGTCGAACATGAACTCCGCCAGCGCTCGCGCCAGCTCCGTCTTGCCCACGCCGGTGGGACCGAGGAACAGGAAGGTGCCGATCGGGCGGCCCGGGTCCTGGAGGCCGGCGCGCGAGCGACGCAGGGCGCTCGCCACGGCCTCGATCGCTTCGTCCTGACCTACGACGCGTTCGTGCAGGCGCTCCTCCATGTGGATCAACTTCTCCACTTCCCCCTCAAGCAATCTGCTCACGGGAATGCTCGTCCAGCGGGCCACCACCTCGGCCACATCGTCGGCGTCCACCTCCTCCTTGAGGAATACCGGCTGCTCCTCACTACGCAACCCATCCTCTCCCCCCTCCAAGGCGCTCAATTCTTTTTCAAGATTCGGTATCTCTCCGTAGCGCAGCTCTGCCGCGCGCTGTAGGTCGGCGTTGCGCTCGGCCTTTTCGGCCTCCACACGGGCCTCCTCCAGGCGCACCTTCAGGTTGCGCACGCCCTGGATCGCCTGCTTCTCCTTCTGCCACTGCGCCTTCATCTCGCCGCTCTTGGCCTTCAGCTCTGACAGCTCGCTTTCGATCGCCTCGCGGCGCTGCGCGCTGGCCTCGTCCTTCTCCTTGCGCAGGGACGTCAGCTCGATCTCCAGCTGCATCGTGCGGCGGTCCAGTTCGTCGATCTCCTGGGGGAGCGAGTCGATCTCGATGCGCAGCTTGCTCGCCGCCTCGTCGATCAGGTCGATCGCCTTGTCGGGCAGGAAGCGGTCGGCGATGTAGCGGTGGCTCAGCGTCGCCGCCGCGATCAGCGCGTTGTCCTGGATACGCACGCCGTGGTGCACCTCGTAGCGCTCCTTCAGGCCGCGCAGGATCGCGATCGTGTCCTGCACGCTCGGCTCGCCCACCATCACCGGCTGAAAGCGCCGCTCCAAGGCCGCGTCCTTCTCGATGTACTTGCGGTACTCATCCAGTGTCGTCGCGCCTACGCAGCGCAGTTCGCCGCGCGCCAACATCGGCTTGAGCAGGTTCGCCGCGTCGACCGCTCCGGGGGCCGCGCCGGCGCCGACGATCGTGTGCAGCTCGTCCAGGAACAGGATCACCGCGCCCTTCGCGTCGCTCACCTCTTTGAGCACGCTCTTCAGGCGGTCCTCGAACTCGCCGCGGTACATCGCACCCGCGATCAGCGAGCCCATGTCGAGCGTTATCACGCGCCGGTCGCGCAGCGAGTCGGGGATGTCGCCGCTCACGATGCGCTGCGCGAGGCCCTCCACGATCGCCGTCTTGCCCACGCCCGGCTCGCCGATCAGCACCGGGTTGTTCTTCGTGCGCCGGCTGAGCACCTGGATCACACGGCGGATCTCTTCGTCGCGCCCGATCACCGGGTCGAGGTGGCCCTGCTCGGCCAGCTCTGTCAGGTCGCGCCCGAAGCGCTTCAGGGGGCTCTGCTCCTCCTCGGCAGGCGGCTGCTGCTGAGTGGCCCCGGCTGGCGCGCCTCCGGCGGGAGTGCCGTTGGGTGGTGTCATCGGATTGTAAAGGCGGGGGTTGTGGGTGTTCGTTTTGGAAAAATGTTTACCATGGTTATACGCACCTCTTTTTGGGCATGTGTATGTACGCCCCTCTAGAGCTTGGGGAACGGCGAGCGTGCATCCACCGCCCGCACCAGCTCCATGCCGGTCCCGTTTCCATACGGCACCAGCTCCGCGCGGAAGCCGCGGCGCACCTCTTCCAACTGCTCCGCCAGCTCCACCTGCGCGCGCGCTGCCGCCGCCTCCATCTCTTCGATGCGCTCGTGCAGGCGCCCGATCTGACCCTCCAGCTCAAGCACGCGCTCGACCCCCGCCAGGTTCAGGCCGAGGTCCGCCGTCATCTGCTGGATGTGCTTCAGGCGCTCCACGTCCTCCTGCGAGTACAGACGCGTGCCCTTCGCCGAGCGCTTGGGCTCGATCAGGCCCTTCGCCTCGTATACCCGCAGCGTCTGCGGGTGCATCTCCGCCAGCTCCGCCGCCACCGAGATCATGAACACGCCGCGGTTGCTCGCCACGCGAATGCGCGTCACCTGGCGCTGGGTCACCACGCGGCGGGCCATCACGCGGAGCCCTCTTTGGCGCCTGTAGATGCCTGTTTGGCGCCTGCGGATGTCTGCCCGAACAGCCGTGCGCGGGGGTCGCCGTTCATCGTCTTCGACAGCGCATCCACCGCCTTGCGCTGCTCCTCGCTCAGCTCCTCGGGCACGTCGATCGTGAAGCGGTAGTGGATGTCGCCGCGGGTGGGCGCATCGGGGGTGGATGAGGCTCCCTTCCCCTTGCCGCCGCTCCCCGGCTTGGGCGGACCCTCGCCGCGCAGGCGCTGCACCGTGCCGTGCGCCGTGCCCGGCTTCACGCGCAGTGTCTTGGTGCCGCTCAGCGTCGGCACCTGCACCTCCGCGCCGCCCATCGCCTCGGGGATGCTCAGGGGCACCTCGACTTCGAGATTGTCGCCCTTGCGCTTGAACACCGGCGAAGCCTCTACGTGGGTGATCACGTACAGGTCTCCCGGCGGCCCGCTGTTGCGCCCCGGCTCGCCCTTGCCCGGCAGGCGGATGCGCGAGCCCTCCTTCACGCCTGCGGGGATATTGACCTTGTAGCGCCTCATCGTCCGCACCGCGCCCACGCCGTGACAGGTGGGGCATGGGTCCTCGATGACGGTGCCCTTGCCGCCGCACTGCGAGCAGGGCTGGGAGATCGAGAACATGCCCTGGCCCTGCGTCTCGATGCCGCGGCCCTGACAGCGCGGGCACACCTTGGGGGCCGTGCCGGGCTTGGCGCCGGTGCCGTGGCAGGTGCTGCAGGTGGAGGCCGTCGGCACCGACAGGGGCACCTGCGCGCCAGCCACCGCCTGGTCGAAGGTGATGCGCACCTCCGTTTCCAGATCCTGGCCCCGTTCGGAGCGCGGCTTGGTGCGCACCTTGCGCCCGCTGGCGCTGCCGCCGAAGAGGTTCGAGAGGATGTCCCCCATCGAGTTGCTGTCGAAATCGAAGTTGCCAAAGCCGCCGAAGCCGCCGCTCGCACCGTGCGCGAACGGCCCCGTGCCGTTGTCGTACTGCTTGCGCTTCTCCGGATCGCCCAGCACGTCGTAGGCCTGCGAGATCTCCTTGAAGCGTTCCTCGGACTTCTTGTCGTCCGGGTTGCGATCGGGGTGGTACTGGCGGGCCAGCTTGCGGTAGGCCTTCTTGAGCTCCTCCGGCGTTGCCTTCTTGTTGACGCCCAGCGTCGAGTAGTGGTCGGGACGGCTTGCCATCGCTTGCGCTCTCCTTACGCCGCCACCAGCACGCGCGCGGGGCGGATCACGGTGCCGTTCAGCTGGCGATAGCCGTTCTGGTAGACCTCGGCAACCGTCCCGCTCTGCGCGCCCTCCACCGGCTGCTGCGCCACCGCCTCCTGTGTGGTCGGGTCAAACGGCTCACCTAGCGGCACGAAGGGCACGATGCCCACCCGCTGCAGGGCCGCCATCAACTCCGAGCGCACCAGCCTTACGCCGTCCAGCAGCGGGTCGTCTTCAGCTGCCCCCTCCAACGCGCGGTCGAGGCTGTCGAGCGCCGGCAACATCTCCTTCGCCAGCTTTGCCGCGCCCCGCTCGTGCGCCTGCGCGGACTCGCGCGCCACGCGCTTGCGGTAGTTCTCGAAGTCGGCCTGCGTGCGCTGCGCCAGCGCCAGATACTCATCGCGCTGGGCAGCGGTGGCCACCAGCTCGTCCAGGTCCCCCGCGATCTCGCTGGCCTCGGGGTCCTCGACGGCGGCCTGGGCAGGCGCCCCCTCAGCGCCGGGGGACGGCTGCGCCACGGGCTGCTGCCTGTGCCCATCAGGGTGCTCGACTTCGTTGTCAACAACCTGATCGATGTCGCTCATCGATCAGGCCTTCGGCTCGTCGACGACCTCGGCGTCCACCACGTCTTCCTCGGCGCCTGCGTCATCGGCGCTCGCGCCGTTGCCGCCGGCAGCGCCGGGGCCCGGGCCACCAGCAGCGGCCGCGTCCTCCTGCGCGCGCTGATACATCGCCTCGGAGATCGCATGGAAGGCCGTCTGCAGGGTCTCGGTCTTGGCATTGATCTCGGCGGGGTCCTCGGACTCCAGCGAGTCGCGGACCTCCTTGATCGCCTCCTCGATGCGGCCCTTGCTGTCGGCGTCGACCTGCTCGCCGAGATCCGCCAACTGGCGCTCGGCCTGGTAGGCGGCGTTCTCGCCGTTGTTGCGGGCCTCCGCCAGCTCGCGCGCCTTGCGGTCCTCCTCGGCGTGCGTCTCGGCGTCGCTGACCATGTTCTTGATCTCATCCTCGCTCAGCCCGCTGCCGGCCTTGATCTCGATCTTCTGCTCCTTGCCGGTGCCGAGGTCCTTGGCGGAGACGTTGAGGATGCCGTTGGCGTCGATGTCGAAGGCGACCTCGATCTGCGGGATGCCGCGTGGCGCCGGGGGGATGCCGGTGAGCTGGAACTTGCCGAGCGACTTGTTGTAGCCCGCCATCTCGCGCTCGCCCTGCAGCACGTGGATCTCCACCGAGGGCTGGTTGTCCTCGGCCGTGGAGAACACCTCGCCCTTGCGCGTCGGGATCGTGGTGTTGCGCTCGATCAGCTTCGTCATCACGCCGCCCTTGGTCTCGATGCCGAGCGTCAGCGGGGTCACGTCGAGCAGCAGCACGTCCTTGACGTCGCCTGCCAGCACGCCGGCCTGGATGGCGGCGCCGACGGCCACGACCTCATCGGGGTTGACCCCGCGGTGGGGCTCCTTGCCCGTCAGCTCCTTGACCTTCTCCTGCACCGCGGGCATACGCGTCATGCCGCCCACGAGCACGATGTGTTCGATCTCCTTGACGCCCTTGTCCTTGGCGTCGTCGATCGCCTGGCGCACCGGCGCGACCACGCGGTCGAGCAGGGCCGAGGTGAGCTCGCTGAGCTTGGCACGCGTCAGGCGCGTGTCGAGGTGCTTGGGGCCGCTGGCATCAGCCGTGATGAACGGCAGGTTGATCTGTGTCTCCTGCGTGGTCGACAGCTCGATCTTGGCCTTCTCGGCGGCCTCGTAGAGGCGCTGCAACGCCATCGGGTCGGCGGCCAGGTCGATGCCCTGACTCTTCTTGAACTCGCCTACGAGCCAGTCGACGATCGCCTTGTCGAAGTTATCTCCGCCCAGGTGGTTGTCACCGGCGGTGGACTTCACCTCAAACACGCCGTCGCCGATCTCGAGCACCGACACGTCGAAGGTGCCGCCGCCGAGGTCGAACACGAGGATCGTCTGGTCGGACTCCTTGTCAAGTCCGTAGGCCAGCGAGGCGGCGGTGGGCTCGTTGATGATGCGCCGCACCTCCAGGCCCGCGATCTTGCCCGCGTCCTTGGTCGCCTGGCGCTGATCGTCGTTGAAGTAGGCCGGCACCGTGATGACCGCGCCGTCGACCGATTCACCCAAATACGCTTCCGCGTCGGTCTTCAGCTTCTGCAGGATCATGGCGCTGATCTCCGGCGGTGAGAACTGCTCGCCGTTGGCCTCCACGCGCGCGTCGCCGTTGGGGCCGCTGACGACCTTGTAGGGCACGATCGACTCCTCCTCGCGCACCTCGGCCTCCTTGCGGCCCATGAAGCGCTTGATCGAGAAGA
>JANWIP010000011.1 GCA_025449845.1 Solirubrobacteraceae bacterium
AGCAGACCATCGACGCGACGAGCGTCGAACGTCTGTTGGAGATCATCGCCGAGGTCTGTCACGAGAAGGCCGAGCATCTGCGGTCGAGCTGGCAGGATGAGAACGCCGCCAAGTGCTGGGAGCGCGATGCTGCCAAGCTACTGAAGCTGGCGCCGAAGCTTGAGAACTGAGGAGTATCCCACATGCCCGACATCCGCGTCACCAACCACGGCTCCATCGTCATCCTCGCTGGCGTCTCCGACGCTGGCGAGCGGTGGCTGGACGCCCACCTCGCCTATTCCGACTGGCAGCGCTGGGGCCCCAACGGCTTCGCTGTCGAGCCCCGCTACGTCGATGACATCCTCGACGGCGCCCACGAAGACGGACTGGAGATCAGGTCATGAGCTACCAATTCGCCGGCTCGCTGTACCACAACGAGCGCTCGATGCTCGACGCCATCGCCGAGAGCTGGCTCTCCACTGGTGGCATCGCCAGCATCGAGGAACAGCGCGTGATCCTCGCGGAAGAAGACGATGAGACGCTGATGCACACCTGCATCGTAGGCTGGGAGCTGCACCTGTCGCATACCCCTGACGACTGCGACGCAGTGCCCAGCCACATGGCGAAACACAACTACAACGATACCGACCTGCTGTGGGCCTTCAGGCGCCTCCGTGAGAGGCTCCTGCTGCCTGCTGAGGGCGCCTAGTGAGATAGGGGGTGTCGGGCGTCTCACACGCAACGAACGCATGCGGCGACATGGCCAGCCTCCCTACCGGCTCCCGTCCCCCTCGGGTAACTCAGCGGGACCGGATGGGCAAACCGACCCGGCTGCAAAAGTTTAGAGGCAAGGCTGGCCGCGTTCACCCAGGAGAACATCATGAGCGACGACACCGAAGACACCCACGTTTTTGAACTGCAGCGGCTGATCGCCGAGCAACAACGCGAGATCCTCGACCTCAAGCGTCACAATCAGCAGTTGCGCGAGGCGATCGACGCCTTGATGCAGCCAGCGCCGTCGGAGCTGCTGGAAAAGAACCTCGCCCATCCATCGCGCAAGTAGGACACAGCAAATGCCAGCCAGAACCATCAACGAATGGCATTGCGCGCGCTGCGGCGCCGAGGAAGCCATTGAGCGGGGCAGACCCCACGGCTGGCGCATCATGGTCGGGATGCATGGCTATCAGGGCAATCCGAAGCCGACAGGGAAGGAACCGTACATGAACGGCGATCTGTGCCCGGACTGCGCCGCATCGCTACAAGCGTGGTGGCTGGAACCCAAGGAACGGATAAGGGAGCGCGTGTGATCACGCCAGACTTTACAGTTTTGGCCCATCTGCTGACTACCGACCGGTAACCCATTGATCCTGCAACGTGTCGATTTCTGACCAAAGGGCTATGCGGTGTGTTCCACTGCCGGGGTCCAATCCGGACATCCTTGCAAGGGAACCCACATGAAGAAGCTCCTACTCGCTGCTACCGGCCTCGCCGGTATCGCCCTGGCCAGCCCGGCCTCTGCCACCCTGATCCTCGACGAGAGCATCAACGGCGGCGGCTTCAACCCGATCTGCTCGGGTACCAACGCCTGCCTCGCCGGCTTGATCTTCACCGACGCGGCCGGGGTCAAGTTCACCATCCTGGGTGCCAGCTCCAACAGCCCCGGCACGGCGGGCAATGCCGACGTCACCCAGGCCAGTGTCCGCGTCGAGAACACCTCGGCCGCCACCGCGCAGATCGTCCTGCGGGCTGGCGACACCGGCTTCCTGGCACCCAGCGGTGCTACCACGCTGTCCAACAACATCTCGGGCACCGTGATCACCGGCTCGCCACTCAACCTGTTCTCGTCGATCGCCTGCGCCAACCCGAGCAACGCGCAGAACTCCTGCCTCGGCGCCGACCAGACCTCGCTGATCAGTGCCGACATCAGGCCGTCGAACAGCAGTGGCGCGAACAGCAACGCCATCGCCATCGCCAACCTGACCACACCGTTCAGCCTGACCCAGGTGAGCAATTTCACCTTGGGCGCGGGCACGGTACTCACGTACTCCAACAGTGCCGACGTCTCCGCCGCCGAACCCGCCAGCCTGCTGCTGCTCGGCTTCGGCGTACTCGGCCTCGCCTACTTCGCACGCAACCGCAACGGCGGCGGCGTACCTATCAGCGAGTTGGCGTGACGACATGCGACCCGCGCGCGGCATCCTCAACGCCATCATAATTGGCTCCGCCGCGTGGGCCGCAATCGGTCTGATCGTCTGGGAGACGCTCTGAACGTGCCTACCGGGTGGCTCGCGGTCACCCGGCACCTCCTACCAAAGGACTAGCCTCATGAAACGACTATTGACTACCACCGCGCTGCCTATTGTGTTCGGCGCGCTCTACTTCGGGGCACTGATGCCCGCCGACGCGGCATCGCAGTGCGGCACCGACCCGCAGTGCATCTACGATCCCGTCAGCGGGATCTCCTACTTCGATCCGACCGCCTTCCACGTCACCGCGACCGGTGCCACCGGGTCTGACCCCGTGCTGCTGAACAACAAGACCACGTTCAGCATCCACGATAACGGCGGCCAAAACATCGACAAGCCGTTGACCATCTATATCGCCGGGCCGATCGGCAGTGTTGCGCCGACCATCTCGGGGGTGAACTACAACAACGGCGCGATCACGCCCATCGCCGGGCCGTTCACGCGCACTCTGGTCGGTGACGACATCGCCCGCCAAGATCTCTACACGTTCGTCGGTTGCGTCGCCTGCGACAACAGCCTGAATTTCTCCAACATCGACGCTGCCTACGTGGCAGACGGTCTGGCGAAACCGACCGGCGGTCTCAGGGTCTGGTCGTTCTCGGTGAACCAGGACTTCGTGGGCAAGGACGGTGTTGACGTGACCGGCGCGTTTGCCGATGGCGACATCGTGTTCCCGTTCGCGCAGAACGTCGACGCCAAGAACGAGAAAATCACGGTGTTCGACACCTCGTGGACCAACACCGGCTTCGTCGACTGCCCGACCGGCAAGTGCGGCGTCACCCCGCCACCACCACCTCCACCACCGCCCGCACCGGAACCAGCCTCAATCGCGCTGCTCGGTGTAGGCCTCCTCGGTCTCGGCATCGCACACAGCAGGCGGCGCCGCGACACCAACTAACCCCCCACACTCGGTGGCGGCTCTCCCCCAGAGCCGTCACCATTTTTGGAGCACCACCCCATGCGTAGATACCTCCTCGCCTCAGCCATCACGGTGGCCTTCGCCTCGGTCATCCCAGCCGACGCCTCCATCCTGTGGATCAGCGATGACAACCAAAACATCGGTCAGGTCGACACCGTTGCCCACAACGTCGTCGCCAACAGCGTGCACAACACCCACACGTCGCTGACCGACATCGCGTTCGGCAGCACCGGCATCATGTTCGGCACCACCTTCACCGCGCTGGTCAGCATCAACCCCACGACCGGCGGCGTTACCGGCCAGGGCAACTACTCCGGCGAGAGCGGCATGAACGCGCTGCTCGGCACCAGCACTGGGCTGCTCGGCGCATCGTTCACCAACAATAACGTCTACAACATCAACCCGACCAACGCCGCCTTGTCGCTGTTTACCACCGCGCCTAACACGTCATCGGGCGATCTCGCGATCCACAGCGGCGTGCTTTACGGCCTCGGCAATAGCGGTGGGGCAAATACCTTGAACACGCTGTCGGGCACTCACACCGCCGCCACGCTGCACGTCGGCTCTGCTGGCGGTCCGACACTGAACAACGTGTTCGGCCTAGCCGATGATGGCACCACGCTGTTCGCGGTGGCAGGCACCGAGGTCTACTCGGTTAACCCCACCACGGCGGTCATGACCGCGCTGTTCGACTGGAGCACCGCTGAGAACGGCCAGAACCTCGGCAGCGATACCGGCGCTGCCTTCGTGATCGAAGGCACGATCGCACCACCACCACCGCCCAACGGAGCACCTGAACCAACCACGCTCGCGCTGCTCGGCGTGGGTCTCCTCGGTCTCGGCTTCGTCCAAGGTAGACGGCGCAGCTGATACCGGCCAGCCAGGGGATTCGAGCGAACCCCTCCCCTGGCTGGCACCTCTTCCATTCTGATGAGCAATCCGACAAAACTGGCCTATGAAGCCAGTCCAGCCCAGGCCGCTAGGCCACGTGGCCCAGACCCTGCGGCCACCACGTCAGGCCAAGCTCGGGGCGCCTCCAGGCGCCCTCCCAGGCCCCGGACGCCCCCCATTCGTAGCCACCGCTGAGCAGCGCGCCCAGGTCAAGAAGCTGGTGGCCTGTGGGTTCACTCAGGACAGCATCGCGATCGTCACCGGCATCCCCACAGCTACGCTGGAGCGGCATTTCCCGTTCGAGCTGCAGCACGGCAAGGTGCTGACCGACGCCAGGATACTGACCGGGATCGTCGATCAGGCGTTCGATGGCGATAAGACCATGTCGATCTTCTGGGCCAAGGCACGCGCCGGCTGGCGTGATGGCCGTGGCGGCGATGAGGGCAACGCACCCGGCAATGCGTCGTTCACCATCAACATCTCGCACGACAACACGGCGAACGAGCAGGCCCAGGGCATTACCATCGAGGCCTCGATCGAGCCGCAGGAGGACAAGTGATGGACGAGCCGATCCTGCAGTTCTTCAACTACCGGCATCTACCGCAAGAGCTGCAGCCGTTCAGTGCGCCATTCTCCGAGATGGCGGACTGGGTCATCACGATGCTTCCGCGCAACCCGGAGCGCACTGTCGCATTGCGCAAGCTGCTGGAAGCAAAGGATGCAGCCGTGCGCGCCAAGATCTACAAGGAGGACTGATGCCCTACCCGACCCAGTTCAAACCACGCCGGATGCCGGAGCGGGTGAAGCGCCACATCGCACTGCGTGATCTTGCCGAGTCGCAGGCCGCTGACAAGGGCGAGGAGCTGAAGCGACCAGCCGCCAATACCCGCGCCAAGGAGCTGGCGAAGACAACGCTGCCGCACACCACTGACTTCTGGAACACCGTGATCAAACCTAGTTACGAGTGAAACCAATGAACAACCCAACGATCGATGCAGCCAACGAGGCGCGGGCACAGATCAAGGCGATCGCCTCGAT
>JANWIP010000012.1 GCA_025449845.1 Solirubrobacteraceae bacterium
CGAATGTGACTGGTGAGTTGGTGTCTGAGGGGGAGGTGTGTTCGGCGGGGTATTGGGTGCGGCATGTGCGTGAGCCTGTGCGTTTTTGTGATGGTGTGCGGTGGGTTGAGGCTCAGGGGGCTGGGAGTTTTTTGGAGCTTGGTCCTGATGGTGTGTTGTGTGCGATGAGCCAGGAGTGCCTGGTCGGTGATGGTGGTGGGGTGGCGGTGCCGCTGTTGCGTGGTGAGCGCCCGGAGGCCGAGGCGCTGCTGGGTGCCTTGGCGGAGGTGTGGGTGCGTGGTGTTGATATCGATTGGCCAGTTGTGTTTGAGGGTTCCGGTGCCCAAAGGGTGTCTTTGCCGACCTACGCGTTCCAACGTGAGCGTTATTGGTTGGAGGACTCGCGCGGCGCGGGTGATATGGCCTCCGCCGGCCAGACCTCGGCCGAGCATCCCCTGCTGAGCGCCGTCGTCGCCTTGGCGGGCGAGGGGGAAGGGTGGCTGTTCACCGGGCGGCTATCGCTTCGGAGTCATCCATGGCTGCGGGATCACTCCGTCATGGGTCAGGTGTTGATGCCGGGCGCCGCGTTCGTCGAGCTGGCGCTCACCGCTGGGGAGAGGGTTGGTTCTGCCGTGATTGAGGAGCTCACACTGGAGCGGCCGCTGCTGCTTGACGACGAGCACGGGGTGGTGATCCAGCTCTCGGTCTCGCAGCCTGAGGAGGCGGGTAGGCGCTCGTTGAGCATCTATTCTCGCGCGGAGGCGGAGGAGGCTGAGTGGATTCGGCACGCATCGGGCGTGCTTGTCGGTGAAGGTGTAGACACCGACATCGAGCCCGAGTCTCCGATCAGCGCGCAGTGGCCGCCGCCTGGAGCCCAGGAACTCGATAGTGAGTTTCTCTATGACCGTTTGGCCGAGGCCGGCTATAACTATGGGCCGGCGTTTCAGGGGTTGGTCTCGGCTTGGCGGCTGGGGGATGAGCTGTATGCCGAGGTGGCGCTTGAGGCTGAGCAGCCTTCGTATGCGGCCACGTTCGCGATACCCCCAGCGCTGCTTGACTCCGCGCTGCATGCGGTCTCGTTGGCGGCCTTGGAGAGCGGGCGGACGAGTGAGCTTGAGGTTCCTTTCGCTTTCTCAGGTGTGCATTTGCGCAGGCGCGGCGCGAGCTCGCTGCGTGTGCGTCTCAGCAGGGAGGGGGAAAGCAAGCAGGCAGAAAGCAAGGAGGGGGCAACGAACGCATTGAGCCTGCTCGCGCTTGACGAGGCCGGCGCTCCGGTGATTTCCGTTCAAGCGCTCCAGACGAGAGCGATCGATCGGAGTTCATTCAAGGCTGCCAGACCGGCGAGCTATGACGCGCTCTTTGAGCTGCGTTGGGTGGAGCTCCCTCCATTCTCTCCCAACGGCTCCTCACCGCACGTGGCGGCGCTCGGCGACGGTTGGGAAGCCCTGGGGAGCGGCGTGGATCTGGAATCCCACCCGGATCTGGCCGCACTCGAAGAAGCGGTCAAGGGTGGTGCCGCCGCGCCTGAGCTGGTGCTGCTGGATGCCAGTGCGGTTGGCGGTGGCGGACTGGTCGCGGATGTCCATGCCCACACGGCGCGCATGCTCAAGTTGCTACAGGCATGGATCGCCTCCGAGCCCCTTGCGGAGGCGAAGTTGCTGCTCGTGACAAGGGGGGCGGTCTCGGTGAAGGGTGAGGCTCCCAACCTGGCCGAGGCGGCGCTTGTGGGTCTGTTTCGCTCAGCTCAGTCGGAGCACCCTGGGCGTTTTGGTCTGCTCGATCTCGATGGAAGCGAGGCTTCCGGGGCGGCTGCACTCCACGGCGCGCTCCTTAGCGAGGAGCCCGAGCTTGCGCTGCGCGACGGCCTGCTGTACACGCCGCGGCTCGGGCGAGCGGCGCCGCCGGCGCAGGAGCCGGCCCTGAAGTCCTTTGACGCCGATCGCACGGTGCTCATCACAGGCGGCACCGGGGGGCTGGGGGCGCTCCTGGCGCGCCATCTGGTGGCCGAGCGCGGAGTGCGACACCTGCTGCTCGCGAGTCGCCGCGGTGAAAAGGCCGCGGGTGCGCGGGAGTTGGCCTCGGAGCTGCGGGAGCTTGGTTGCGAGCTGCGCATCGTCGCCTGCGACGTCTCGCACAAGCCCCGGTTGCAAGAGCTGCTCGACTCGATCCCCGCGGAGCATCCGCTGGGGGTGGTGATTCACACCGCCGGCGTGCTCGACGACGGCGTGATCGAGTCCTTGGACGATGAGCGTCTCGCGCGCGTGCTGGCTCCCAAGGTCGATGCGGCCATCAACCTGCACGAGCTGATCGGAGCAGCGGAGTTGATTCTCTTCTCGTCTGTCGCGGCGACCGTCGGCAGCCCGGGACAGGCCAATTACGCGGCTGCCAACGCGTTCCTGGATGCGCTTGCCGTATATCGCCACGCGCATGATCTGCCGGGAATGTCGCTGGCGTGGGGCGCGTGGGAGCAGGCCACCGGCATGACCGACGCGCTGCGCGAGACCGATCGCGCGCGCGTCGAGCGCCTGGGCGTATCCCCCCTCTCCGCTGAGCAGGGGCTTGGCCTGTTCGATATCGCCAGCGGTATCGAACAGCCGCTGCTGGTGCCGATGCGCCTGGACACACCCAGCCTGCGTGCCCAGGCAAAGGCCGGCATGCTGCCCGCGATCCTGCAAGGGCTGATCCGTATGCCGCTCCGCCGGGGCGAGGATGCGAAGGGCGCGCTGATCGCAAAGCTGGCCAACGCGCCCGAATCGAAGTGGGACGCGATTGTCCTGGAGCTGGTCAGAGGCCAGGCGGCGATCGTGCTCGGTCACGCCTCCTATGAGGCCGTGGACCCGCGGCGCGCGTTCAAGGAGTTGGGCTTTGACTCGCTTGCGGCCGTGGAGTTCAGAAATCGCCTGGTCCAGACGACGGGGTTGAAACTCCCATCGACGCTGATCTTCGACCATCCCAACTGCGCCGCCGTGGCAACGCTGGTTCGCTCAAAGATGTCGCAGGCCGGCGCGGTGCCCGCAGCGATCGACGCGGAGCTCGACCGGCTCGACGCCCTGCTCCCGTCGATCGCGACCGACAGCGATGAGCAGAACCGCGTCAAGGCAAGGCTGCAGGCTCTGACCCGGCGCGTCGAGGGGTATCTCGCCGACGACGCCTACGCCGCGACCGGCGAGGCGGACGCGGACGTGGACGTGGAGGTGGAGGACGCGCTTGAGTCCGCCACCGATGACGAGGTGTTTGCGCTGATTGACAAGCGCCGCGAGGGCCAGGACGAGAGCGCGGCTGAGGGGGAGCTGCAATGACCGACAACCTCTCAGATCAAGAGCGGCTTCGCGCATATCTCAGAAAGGCCGCTGCCGATCTGGACAAGGCCGATCGGCGCATCCGCGAGCTTGAGCGGCGCGACAGCGAGCCGATCGCGATCGTGGGCATGAGCTGTCGCTATCCAGGTGGCGTGTCCTCGCCGCAGGGCCTGTGGGATCTGGTTGCCCAGGGCACTGATGCGATCAGTGAGTTTCCCGGCGATCGCGGCTGGGGCGTAGAGCGTCTGTTTGACCTCGACCCGGACAGCTCGGGGAGGACCTATGCGCGTCATGGCGGGTTCATGCATGACGCCGGCGAGTTTGATGCCGAGTTCTTCTCGATCGGCCCGCGCGAGGCGCTGGCGATGGACCCTCAGCAGCGGCTATTGCTGGAGGCATCGTGGGAGGCGTTCGAAGAAGCCGGGATCGACCCGGAGTCTCTGCGGGGCAGTCAGACCGGGGTCTTCACCGGAGTCATGTATCAGGACTACGGCACGAATATTGGTCCTGTGCCCGCTGAGCTAGAGGGCTATCGGGGCACCGGCGCCGGTGGGGGCGTGATCTCTGGGCGCATTGCTTACACCTTCGGTCTTGAGGGGCCGGCGGTATCGGTCGATACCGCGTGCTCATCCTCGCTTGTGGCAATTCACCTGGCTTGTCACTCGCTCAGATCGAGGGAGTGCGAGCTGGCCCTGGCCGGCGGCGTGACGGTGCTGTCGACCCCCTCCGTGTATGTCGTCTTCAGTCGTCAGCGGGGGCTCTCGCCCGACGGGCGCTGCAGATCGTTCGGCGCAAGCGCCGATGGCACGGGTTTCTCCGAGGGTGTGGGTTTGCTGTTGTTGGAGCGTCTGTCGGTGGCGCGGCGTAACGGTCATCGGGTGTTGGGGTTGGTGCGCGGTTCGGCGGTGAATCAGGATGGCGCGAGTAATGGCCTGACGGCGCCGAATGGTCCTTCCCAAGAACGTGTGATTCGCCAGGCGTTGGTCAACGCCGGACTGTCGGGTAGCGATGTGGATGTCGTCGAGGGTCATGGCACCGGCACGACCTTGGGTGACCCGATCGAGGCCCAGGCGCTGCTAGCCACCTACGGGCAGGGCCGTGAAGAAGGGCGTCCGTTGTGGCTTGGGTCCGTGAAGTCGAACATCGGTCACACCCAGGCGGCGGCCGGCGTGGCCGGGGTGATCAAGATGGTGATGGCGATGCGCCACGGCCTGCTGCCGAAGACGCTCAATGCGGATGAGCCCTCGCCGCATGTGGATTGGTCGACTGGTGAGGTGCGGCTGCTGAGTGAGCCGGCGCCGTGGGAGAGCAACGGGGTCCAGCGGCGAGCTGGCGTGTCCTCGTTCGGGGCCAGTGGCACCAACGCGCATCTGATTCTTGAGGAGGCGCCGGCAGGTGACACCGTCGCGCCTGTGGAGGGCACCGTGTTTGCTGGTGATGTCGTGCCGTGGGTGGTGTCGGGGAAGAGTGTTCCCGCCTTGCGTGGGCAGGCTGGGCGTCTGTTGGCGCACGTAGAGAGCGCCTCGGAGCTGGATGTTGTGGATGTGGGGGTCTCGTTGGCGGCGCGTTCGGTGTTTGAGCGTCGCGCAGTTGTGGTGGGCAATGGGCGTGAGGAGTTGTTGGAGGGTTTGGCGGCGTTGGCGGAAGGAATGCCTTCACCATCGGTCGTTGAGGGTGTGGGTCCGCTGGTTGGTGGTGGTCCTGTGTTTGTGTTTTCGGGTCAGGGTGGGCAGTGGTTGGGGATGGGGGTGGAGTTGCTTGATTCCTCGGCGGTGTTTGCGGGGTTGGTAGCTGAATGTGGTGTGGCTTTGTCGCCGTTTGTGGATTGGGTGTTGGAGGATGTGTTGCGTGGTGTTGGGGGTGCGCCGGGGTTGGATCGGGTGGATGTGGTGCAGCCTGTGTTGTGGGGTGTGATGGTGGCGGTGGCTGGGTTGTGGCGTGC
>JANWIP010000013.1 GCA_025449845.1 Solirubrobacteraceae bacterium
GTGCGCTTGAGCTCGCCGCCGCGCACACCGGCAGCACACTGTTCGCTGACAAGGGCTTCTGGGGTAAGGAGTACCGCGACTGCATGGAGCTCATCGATGTCCGTCTCATCACACCCGAGCGCCACCGGCGAGGTCCGCGTCCCCCAGGCGAGGTCGCTAAGGCCCGCATCCGCCTGGTGATCGAGAGCGTCTTCGCCAACCTCAAACGCCAGATGCGCCTAGAACAACATCTCGCCAAGACACTCGCAGGGCTCGCGCAGCGCATCGCCCAGCGACTCCTCGCCCTCACACTCGGCATGCACATCAACCTGCTCACCGGCCGCCCACCACGCGCCCTCGCCGCCTACGACGGACGATAAACCCACATCAAGCCTCTAGCCGTACAGCGACTTAGCCGTACATACGTTTAGCCGATTATTCGACTAAACGACTAATAGGCTAGGATGCTGAGTGGAATGCTGCTTGCCACTCCACCTCTCGCCCGCGACCTCCGGGCTCGTCTGCAAGAGCTCGATGAGCTACGCCTGAGCCTGGGTCAGGCCAGTCATCGCCCGGCACGCTGGATGGGGACGGTGCGCCGCCTCCTGCAGGCAAGCGTTGTCGAGGGATCGACGGCGATCGAGGGCTTTCACGTATCCACCGAGGAGACGCTGGCGCTGCTCGCCGGGGATGAACAGGCTCAGCCTGGCGAAGAGGACCGCCTGGCCGTGGCCTGCTACGGGCGCGCCATGGACCATGTGGGCACGATGGCGGCCGACCCTGCTTTTGGCTGGCTCGATCGCGTGATCCTCGACCTGCACTTCGATGCCTGCTGGTTTCAGGTTCAGGCCAGCCCCGGACTGTGGCGAACGGGGCCGGTCGGTATCACCGGTGGCGATGGCCGGCTCGTCTACCAGGGTCCTGATGCACGGGAGGTCCCTGGACTGATGCTTGAGACCGTGCGGTGGCTTCAGGAGGGCGACCTTGATGCGCACGTCGTCGTGCGTGCGGCGATGGCGCATCTGCACCTCATCTCGATCCACCCCTTTCGTGATGGCAATGGCCGCGTCTCGCGCATTGTGCAATCGCTCGTCCTCGCACGCGACGGGCTGCTCTCACCCGCCTTTGGCTCGATCGAGGAGTACCTGGGTGAAAACACTCCCGCCTATTACGCTGCCTTGCAGGACGCGCACGGCGAGCGCTATGAGACCGGCCGCGATGTCACCTCATGGGTGGCATTCTGCATCGATGCCCACCTTGCCCAGGCGCGTCGGCGACTTGCGCAGATCGAGGCAGCCGGATCGCGCTGGTCGCTGCTCGAAGACTTGGTGCGGGGGCGCGGCTGGCCGGAGCGATTGACAATCGCGCTGGAGCGGAGCCTGCTCGGTGGCTCAAGCCGCGGTCTGTATGCCAAGGAGGCGGAGGTGTCCTCGGCCACCGCGACGGCAGACTTTCGGCGCTTGCTGGATGCCGGGCTCGTCGTACAGCGGGGCCAAGGTCCCAGCACCCGCTACCACGCCAGCGAGGCGTTACGCGCGAGCGTCGAAGCTCACTGAGGGTCGGGCTGTGTTTCCGGGGGTGGCGGCTGAGCAGCGGCCGCAGGGGGCGGCGGCACGGCAGGAGGCTGGGGCTGCGCAGGCTGCTGAGGAGCATTGAGCGTCGCGGCCGGCTTGTTGGACTCTCCGGTGACGGAGTCCTTGAACTCACGCATGCCGCTGCCCAGCGAGCGGCCGATCTCGGGGAGGCGGCGGGCGCCGAACACCAGCAGCAGAATCACCACCAGGAACGCGATATGGAGCGGATTGTCGAGTCCCATCGCCTTTCAGTCTAACGCGCTATCGGGCTGCCTAAGCGCATTTCGTACAAGCTGGAACGCAACGAGCAGTATCAGCAGTGCGAAACCGACCCGCAGAGCCGCGCCGGAGAGGAGGTTGGCGAGTGCCACTCCGCCCGCTGCGCCGGCCGCAGAGAGCAGGCCCAGCAGCCAGGCATCGGAGCGGCGCACGTTGCCGTAGCGATCCTGATTGAAGGCGCCCACCAGCGCCACTGGCACGATCGCCAGCAGCGAGGTGGCCTCGGCCTGGTGCTGGGTCAGGCCCAGGAAGATCACGAGGCCGGGCACGAACAGCACGCCGCCGCCGACGCCCAGCAGGCCCGCGACCACGCCCGCGGCCACGCCGATAGCGATGACGCCGATCATGAGACCCCGCCAGCGATGGTGCCGGTCATCTGCTCAGGTGCGCTCGCTCCGATGGCGGGGGCGCCGATCATTGCAGCAGCAACTCCACCGCGGTGACCACAAGCAGCGCGGCGAACAGCAGCGCGATCACGCGCTGGTCCAGGCGCTGCTGCAGCCATGTGCCCAGCAACACTCCGCCCACCGCAGGGATTCCGATCAGCACGCCGTCGAGCACGTGCACGTTGCCATAGGCCCCTTGCACGGCGGCGGCGAAGGCCGCGATGAAGACGATCGCGGCGAGCGAGGTGCCGGTTGCCTCGTGCTCGCCGTAGCCCAGCCACAGCACCAGCAGAGGCACGATCACTGTGCCGCCTCCGACCCCGAAGAGGCCGCTGAAGAGGCCCGCGGCAGTGCCAATCACGGCCAGCTTGAGCACGCGGGGAGGGCTTGTTCTGAGCATGGCCCGCTGGGCCGTCATGTGCTCGGCGCCCCGGACAGTGACACTGCGCGCCATACTAGTGTTCGTGTCCCCGGCCGCCACCCTCGTGGAGGCGCTGGAGCCGCTGCGCTCCGATCCCTCCCACGCTGCAGTTCTGCTTGATATCGACGGCACTCTTGCGCCGATCGTCAGGCATGCCGACGACGCCCACGTACCCGAGGCCACGCGCACACTGCTGATCGAGATCTCCAAACGCTATGGGGTGGTCGGCTGTGTCAGCGGTCGCCGCGCGCACGCGGCGCGCCAGATCGTGGCGATCGGCAGCATCGCCTACATCGGCAACCACGGCGGCGAGCTGCTGCGGCCCGCTGCCACGCACGTGGAGCTGAACCCCGAGGTGGAGGCGTGGGGCGAGCGCGTGCGTGCGTTTGCCCGCCGTGCTTTCACCAGCGAACACCAGCGTTTGCGCGTGCGCACCGAGGACAAGCAGGCGATCGCCGCCTTCCATTGGCGTGGGGCCCCCGACGAGGAGGCTGCGGCCGCTGCCGTGGGAGAGATCGCCGCACGCGCGCAGGAGGAGGGTTTCGTCGTGCACTGGGGACGCAAGGTGCTTGAGGTGCGCCCGCCCGTCGCGCTTCACAAGGGTATGGGCGTGACGGCACTTCTCAGTGCGCCCCAGGAGCCGCCCGTGGTTGACGGGCATGGGGTCCCGGAGCACCTGTTCAGCGCTGCGCTGTATGTGGGCGATGACACAACCGACATCGATGCCTTCCGCGCGCTGCGCGAGCTGGAGCACTCCGGCGTGCTTCGCAGCGCCGTGTGCGCGGCTGTCAGCTCTGAGGAGGCGCCTCCGGAGTTGGTGCGCGAGGCTGACCTGACGATCGATGGCACGAGCGGCGTACGCAGCCTGCTCGAGGCGCTGCTGTAGTAGATCCAAGTGCGTTTCGTTGACTTCCTCAAGACGACGGTGCTGCTCAGCGCCGGCGCGGCCACTGCGCTGGCCACCATCACGGTGCTCGCGGCCAACAGCGAATCGAACTCGCTGCTGGTGCCGATCGCCGTGGGCTGGTGGGTGCTGGCAACGCTGTTTGGGCTGCGCCTTGGCCGCCGCGCCGAGACCAGCCCGCCGATCGCGCGCCTGCTGACGGGAGCCAAGGCCACCACCACGTTGCCCGAGCTGCGCCCGGGGACGACGCTCATCAACCGCCTGTGGCCGCTGATCCTCTCGACCGTCCTCGCCGGTGGTCTGGGCTTCCTAGCGCCGCAGATCCCCGGCATAGCGACCGGCTTCGGCATCATCTGGGCGCTGGCCTGGCGCCGTCAGGACGCGGCGGTAGCCGCCATCGAGGAGCGCGATGGCGTGCGCTTCTACGTGCGCCGCACCTCTCCGGTGCGGCCTATGGAGCTGGATCGCACGCCCGGCTTCAAGGCGCTGCGGGTGGGTGGGTCCCCATCAACCGGCGGCGCCGCGACATGACCTGGCTTGGGTGACGTGAAGCGATTGATGGTTGACGTTCTGATCGTCTCACTTGGCTCTACCAGTGGTCTGCGGGCCGCCGATGAGGAGCTGCGCGGCTCACTGGAGCGGGCCGGGGCGAGCGTCGAGCTGGTGAGTGCGGCCGCGCCCGCGCAGGTGCGCACTCTGATGCTCACCGATCTGCGCTGGGCGCTCGCGGCACGACGGGCTGCCTCGGCGGCATTACGCAGCATCCCGGCCCGGGCGGTGATCTATTCCAGTACCACCGCCGCGCTGCTTTGGCCGCGGGTGGGTGCAGTTCGCTTTGACGCTCCTTCAGCGGGCAATCGTCCGGGGCGACACGGGCTATGGCAGCGTCCGCTTGAGCGCCGGCGGGCCAGGCAGGCTCAGCTGCTGTTGCCATGGAGCGAGGGCGGCCTGGCCGAGCTGCCGACGGCGGCTGGCGCGAGTTCCGAGCACGCACAGGCCGCTTGGGCGGATCGCGCGCTTGTGCTGCCTGTCCCGGTAGAGCCTTCGGGGCCGCCGGAGGGGGAGCGCGACATCGCCGCGATCACCTATGCGGCCAACCCGAGCAAGAAAGGCCTTGACCGTGTGCTTACGGCCTGGCGACAGGTGCATGGCCCAGGCGAGGAGTTGGTCGTAGCCGGAGTAGATCCGCGCGACCTCGCCGAGGCGGAGTTTGCGTTTGCCGACGAGGGTGTGAGAGTAACAGGGCTGCTGGCGCCCAACGAGTACCGAGCGCTGCTGCGCCGCTCGCGCGTGTTCGTGATCGCGCCGCGCCGCGAGGACTACGGCATGGCTCAGCTGGAGGCGCTCGCGGATGGATGCCAGCTTGTGACGAACGCCGCGCCCGGTCCCTACGCCGCGCTGCCCCTCGCACGAACGCTCGACCCGCGCCTGGTGGGCGATGACCTCGGCGTCGCATTGCGAGCGGCGCTGGATGAGCCTAGGGCCGACTATGCCGCTCGCGCCCAGCAGGCGCTCGAACCTTTCCGCCGCGAGGCCGTCGATCGACTGGTGGCGGAGGATCTGCTTCCACGGCTGCTCTCGGCGTCCGTATAAGTCGCAGTCGCCTCGTGCCTTAGCGCTTGCCGCGCCCGCGCTTGCGCTGCTTCCTGAGCTTCGCCCAAGGCAGCGTGTTGGCGACGTCCTCCTTCCTCAGCCAAGCCCGCCGCGCCGTGGCGATGCCCCAGCGCATGTTCGCCAGCGTGGCGATGCGATGGGCGTCGGAGTCGATCACGATGCGCACACCCGCGCGCACGGCGGCGCGGGCATTGACGTCGGAGAGGTCGCGGCGGTCGGGGTTGGCGTTGATCTCAAGCAGCGTGCCGGTCCGGGCCGCGGCGGCGAACACCGCCTCCAGATCCACGGCATAGGGCTCGCGCCGCACGATCATGCGCCCGGTGGGATGGCCGATGGCATCCACGAGCGGGTGCTCGATGGCCGTGATCATGCGCTCGGTCATCGCCTGCTCGGCCATGCCAAAGGAGGTATGCACGCTGGCCACGACCCAGTCCAGCTGGGCCAGCAGCTCGTCCTCGTAGTCAAGCGAGCCGTCGGGCAGGATGTTGACCTCGCTGCCCGCCAGCAGCTCGATGCCCTCGATCGCGGAGTTGGCCTCCTTGACGCGCTCGATCTGGCGACGCAGCTCTTCAGGAGAGACGTCGTTGCCGAAGCCATGCGAGGCGGAGTGGTCGGTGATCGCCAGGTATTCATAACCCAGCTCGCGCGCGGCCTTTGCCATCTCGCCGATCGTGTTGCGCCCATCGGAGGCGATCGTGTGGCTGTGCAGGTCGCCGCGGATGTCCTGCTGGGAGATCAGCTCGGGCAATCCGGCACCCGAAGGGTCCGACAGCACAGCTGCCTCCAGCTCGCCGCGGTCCTCGCGCAGCTCGGGCTCGATCCAGGCCAGGCCCAGCAGCTCGTACACCTCCCGCTCCTCAGCGCACGTGCGAGAGATCCCATCGGCGTCGTTGAGTACTCCGTACTCCGATACATGCAAGCCGCGCCGCACGGCGCCTTCGCGCAGCGCGGCGTTGTGGCGACCCGAGCCGGTGAAGTGCTGCAGCAGGTTGCCGTGCTGCGCGGGCAAGGCGATGCGCAGATCGACGCTTATCCCCGAATGCGTCCGGGCCCTGGCGCCGGCGGGGCCGGAGGAGGAGACGCTCTCGATCTGCTCCAGATCGGCTACGAGGCCGCTCAGGGCCTCGGGCTCGGCGGTGGTGGCGATGATGTCGATGTCCTTGACGCTGTCGGCCAGTCGTCGCGCGCTGCCCGCCAGCTCCAGCTGGGCGTCGCGCGGGGCGCTCTCGCGCAGGCCGACGATCAGCGCTTGCCCCAGCTCGATCGCCTTGGGCAGCAGCACGCGCGGGGCCGAGCTTGCAGGGGCGCCGTCCTGCAAGGCGAGGAGTACGTTGGCCTCGAACTTGGGGCCCAGGCCGCGCACGTCGCGCAGCTTCTGCGCGAGCGCGGCCGCCCGCAGCTGCTCGATGTCCTCGATACCTAGCTCGGAGTGCAGCAGCCGCGCGCGTTTGGGTCCCAGCCCCGGCAGGCGCGTGATGGCGATCAGCCCGGGAGGGAACTTCGCGCGCAGCTTCTCGGCCGCGGGGATCACACCGGTCTCGGCTAGGGCCAGAATCTTTTCCTGCAAGGTGGCGCCGATGCCGGCGATCTGCGTGGCCTTCCCGGCGCGCGCCAGCGCTGCGACCGACACGGGCGACTCGCGCACGGAGCGCGCGGCCGTGCGGTAAGCCAACACGCGGTGCACGATCGCCCCATCCAGCTCGTACAGGTCGCCCAATTCCTCCAGGGCATCGGCGATGGTGGAATTGGGCAGCTCGGCGGCCATGGTCTCTAAAGGGTCTCTCATAGCTCCTGGCTATGCGGCGTGGCACGATGGGATCGCTCTCGCGGCGCCGCTTGGGGCGATACCGTCGCCAGAGTCATGGCCGCGAGACGCCCAAACGCAGAGCTCTTGCCGTCGCCTTTGGCCTCGCTCCAGGATGCGCGCGCGGCGGGTCAGCCACCAAGTGCCGCTCAGCTGCGCGAGGCGATCCAGGTGAGTCTGCTTGAACAGGGTTTTACGATGGACGACGGTCTGATAGCTGCTCCCGAGCTGAACAACAAGTCGGCGTTGCGTGGTCTGCATGCCCACGCCGTTGAGCACCGCGTCGAGGCTGCTCGGGGAGGCCTGAAGCGGCACGAGCCGATGCTGCTGAAGCGTTTCGCTTGGGGCGGAGCCCTGCGTCCAGAGCAGATACGCCCACGTTTGGTTGAGGTGCACGCGAAGACCGAGGATGAGCTGCTGTTTCGCTATGCCCGCCTGCACTGGTCGATCCCGATCTCTGCTGGATATGGACGGCGGTTGCGCTTCCTCGTCGTCGATGAAGCGCACGACGATGCGCTGATCGGACTGATTGGGCTCGGCGACCCCGTATTCGCGCTGGGTCCCCGCGACGCCTGGGTCGGGTGGGATCGTGCCGCGCGCCGCGGCAGCTTGGCGCATGTGATGGACGCGTTTGTGCTGGGCGCCGTACCTCCTTACTCGTTCTTGCTGGGCGGCAAGCTGGTAGCGATGTTGGCCGCGGCCGACGAGGTGCGAGCGGCGTTTACGCGTAAGTACGGCGGAGGCCGCGGTGTCATCAGCGGCGAAGTCTTCAGCGGTGAGCTGGCAATGGTGACCACGACCTCGGCGCTGGGTCGCTCCTCCATCTATAACCGCCTTACCTATCAGCCCGAGCCTGAGGAGCCCGCGAGCCGGCGCCTGCTGTATCGCTCCGTGGGCTTCACGCTGGGCAGTGGCGAGTTTCACTTCTCCAATGGTCTTTATCGGGCGATGACCGACTATGCACTGGCCAACTGTCGGCCCACGGCGAAAGCAGCCAAGTGGGGCACCGGATTTCGCAGCCGTCGCGAGGTGGTCAAGAAGACGCTGCAACATCTCGGCCTGCCCGACGGACTGATCTACCACGGCGTGCGGCGCGAGGTGTTCGTGGTGCCGCTCGCTACGAACACGGCCGGCTTCCTGCGCGGCGAACACGACAGCCTGACGGCCTATGGCCAGTCCGCGCAGGCGCTGGGCGAGTACTTCAAGCAGCGCTGGTTGAGCAGGCGACTGCAAGTCGAGCGACGCCATCTTTCCTGGGATCCCAACGCCTGGCGACTATGGACCGACCAGCGCATACCCGAACCGTTGAGCGGGGGATCCCGGCGATGAGTGCCCAAGGGGTCCAAGACAGCCTCTTCGAGGACCTTCCGGCCGCGCTGCTGCGCGACCTGTTGCAGACGGCTGCTCCGGTAGCCGACCGCGTCCATGCGCGCATCGATGCACTGCGCACACGCAGCGAGGAACTACGTGCCGCAGCCCGTGCCGCCGACCTCATTCGTCGTAAGGCCGATCTGGAGCGCCCCCGCGAGCCCTCCGTGGCGGGCATCGATGGCAGCTACCAGATCCGCAACCTCACCTCGCTCGATCTGTGCGCGGCTGCGGCTGTTGCCGTTGAGGGGACCAGCAAGGAGGCCAAGCGCTACTGGCCCGAGCCGCGACACCGGATGTGGACCGACGGCGTTCCTCACGGAGAGGCTCCGGTCGGGGTGCTGCGCGCGCTGATGGTTGCCATGGAGCTGGAGCTCGCCGCCGAGTCACCCCACGATCTGGTGCTGCTCGATGGCGCGTTCGCATCGTTGATTATCTATCTCAACCAGGGTCTCAGCAGCATCGGCGCGGTCGCGCCGGCGCTGGCGAGTGAGCTGCGAGACCGCTGGGAGCAGGGCGGGCTGTTTGAGCAGCTCATCAGCCTGTTGACTTCCAAGCGCGTTGTGGCGATGCCGAAGTTCACTGAACGCAACGAGCTGTGCGCGCCGGGTCGCCTACCCCAGGACGTCGAGGTGGACGGCCGCACGCTGGCGACCATCGTGCTGGCTCCGGGTGAGTACACGGCGCCGCTGCCGACGCATGTGCAGCACAAGGGACCAAACGTCGGACAGCCGCAGGACTACCACCTGCCAGAGGCCTTTTGCGACTCTGAGCAGGACAAACGCATGAACGCCGCGCTGCAGGGGGTGCGCGTTATCTATTTCCGTCCATACCCCTGGGTGCCGGCGCTGCGCATCGAGCTCCCCGGCCCTGTAGCCAACAACCCGGTGCAGCTCTCGATCGGGCTGGAGGGCATCGAACGACAGTTCTTCACCTCGGCGGTGGTTGAGCCCTATCCGCTGTTTCTCGCGGATCGGATGGTCAAGAGTCTGGGTGCCGGCATGAAGGTGGTCGAGCAGGCCGTCGCCCAGCAGGTTGCGGGCGCGGGCGGTGATGTCGAACTGAGCATTCTCTTCTTGCAGCACCACCGCACCGAGGGCGGGCGGGGCTAGCGCGTAAGCTGCTCGCATCGATGCGGTTGATGCCGCGCGAGCAACTCGAAAGGCACAGCAATTCCCGTCTACGACAGCCAAACCATCGGAGTCCTCGGCAGTCCGTCAAGCAACACGGAGTTGACCGTCGACCTGCTGCTTGAGTCGATCAACGAGCGAGTCGTCGGCGCGCTCGTGCACTTCGAAGCTTCCCAGGGCGCAGGCGCGGTTACCGCGGTGGGCCAGATCGTCTCGATCGAGCTCCACAACCGTTGGCATCAGGACTCGGTCTTTCGCAACCTCATCAAGCGCACGGGCGAGATTCCTCCCATAACGGGGTTGCAGGACACCCGCGTCGCGCGGCTGGCGGTCGGTGCGACCTTCCAGGCCGAGGACAGCGGCGGCTACGTGCCCATCACGCTAGGGATGGTTCCCAGTACCGGCACGGCTATCGAGCGCGTTGACCAGCCGCAGTTGGACCGGCTGCTGAGCTCGTTCTCCGATGAGCTTTTCTACCTCGGGCGAGCTTATGCCAACGACGTGTTCTACCCCAAGTGGTTCAAGCATTTCGGCTCTGGTCCACGGGGTTCGGGCGAGGCCTATCACCTGGGCGTCTTCGGCAAGACCGGCTCGGGCAAGTCGGGATTGGCCAAAATGCTGTTGGCCGCCTACGCGCGCCACCCCGAGCTCGGGATTCTCGTCATCGATCCCCAAGGCGAGTTCTCCCATGAGCTCGCGGGCCAGCGCATCGGCCGTCAAGGGCTGCCACTGGACGGCATCATCGCCGGCTACGGACGGCCCATCCAGCGCTATACGATCGCCGATCTGCAGCTGGAGGGCTGGGATCTGTTTGAGGATTTCCTGGTGCAGATGCATTTCTGCGAGAAGGTGCTTGGCATCCCGATGCAGTCCGTCGACAACGGCCGCCTGGCTGCCGAGTACATCACCGACGCTCTCAAGAAGAAGGATGCCTTCAAGCTCGCGGAGCTCGGCAGCGATGACGCGCTGCGCTTTGTGTTGAACGCCGCGCGCGACCGTGCCGGGCGCATCTACGCAAGCCAGCCGCGCGCGGAACGACTGCAAGATCGAATCGACGAGATCCTGGCCGGCGAGTTCGCCCATGTGCTGGCGGAGACCTGGAAGCCGATCTGCGCGCTGTTTGCCGCCGGCGGCAGACGACGCAAGATCTACGGCATCGTTCGCGATCTGGTCGAGAGCGACGCCGAGGGCGGGCCCCGGCCGCTGGTCGTGATCGATATCTCCGAGCGCAGCAACGACTCCAAGTTCTGGTCGGAGGAGCTGGAGCGGCGCATCCTCGCCCGGCTGTTGGGCGTGCTGATCGACAACGCCTCCAAAGGGCTGGCGAAGAACGAAGGAGCCAACACGCTGGTCGTTCTGGACGAGGCACACCGGCATGCTCCATCCGGACCGTTGGATGGGGACTCGCAGGCTGCCCAACTGCGCTCGGTGCTGCGTCGCGCGGTGCGCGAGACGCGCAAGTACGGCGTCGGCTGGTTCTTCATCAGCCAGACCCTGGGCGGGATCGACAACGAGATCCTGCATCAGCTGCGGTCGCTGTTCTTCGGGTTCGGCCTGGCGCTGGGCGATGAGTACCGCAAGCTGCGCGAGTTCACCGGTGGCGACGAGCCCGCGATGGATCTGTATCGCTCCTTCCGCGATCCAGCCAGCGCCCCCCGCGACGATCTGCGCGAGTTCCCATTCATGGCTGTTGGGCCGGTGTCGCCGCTGTCATACAGCGGCCGGCCTTTGTTCTTCTCGGCGTTCATCGACCCGCAGGAGTTCTGCCGGGTCAACGGTTTGGAGGTTCGTGAGAGTGCGCCGCAGCCGCCAAATGGGTCCCCGACGCTCACGCTGCTGCCGGACCTGAGCTGACTCTGCCGCTTGCGCAGGCGACGCTTTTCATGCGATGAACGACGTTGCGGGGAACGACCGCCGCTTCATTTAGATTCGCGCTGGCCGAAGCTCGTGCGTGAAGCACGCGTATTCGCTAAAAAGAAATGGCGTTGAACTCCCTAGATCTCCGTTCCGCTGCCGGCATGCTGGCACTGCAGACGATCCCGCGCGTGGGTCCGATAACGGCGCTGCGCGTGGCCCTCAGCGACGAGCTGGAGGAGCTCGGCGCCAAGCAGGCGGCCCCCCAGGACCTCAGACGGGCCTACGATCAGGCCAACGAGGCGGTCTTGCGCTGGGCGGACGAGGGGCTGCAGGTGCTCACCTTCTTCGATCGCCGCTACCCAAATCGCCTGCGCCTTCTGCATGACCCGCCGCCACTGCTGTGGGTGCGCGGGAGCATCGATGTGCTCAGCCAGGACAAGCTCGTGGCTGTCATCGGCACCCGCGAACCTTCGACATTCGGGGTGAGTGCCGCCCGCTCGCTCACGAGCGCGGTCTGCGAGAAGGGCTGGGGAGTTGTCAGTGGCCTGGCCAAGGGGTGCGACACCCTGGCCCATCAACAGGCGCTTGCGAGCGGCGCCGCGACGGTAGCGGTGATGGGTGGCGGCCTGGATCGCATCTACCCCTCCGAGAACGAGGGCTTGGCGGCCGCAATCGTTGAGCGAGGAGGTGCGCTCGTCTCCGAGCAGCCGCTTGAAACCCGGCCGTCGGCTGGCAACCTCATCCGTCGCGATCGTCTTCAGGTCGCGCTGGGCGTGGCGGTGATCGTCTGTCAGACGGGCATCAAGGGCGGCAGCATGCATACAGTCCGCTTCGCCGCCGAGCAGGGCCGAGCGGTCTTTTGCCCCGACCCCGAGGGCACAAACGGCAGGAGCGACGGGCTGCGGGCTCTGTTGGGCTCGCCAGCGAGCGAGCTGTGCACCTTGCTGCCGGCGTGGCGCGATGCGCACAAGCTGTGCCGGCGACTGAATGGTCGCCCGTTGGCACACGCGATCCGCCGCGAGGACTTCGACGTACTGCTCGACCGCCTCGATGAAGCTCTCGCGGTGGAGAATGGGGAGGTGGTGGGCGATGTGCTTCGCCCACCCGATGAGTGCGCCGCCGGCTAGCGCCAGCCGTCCCTTGCTTAGAGGTCTCGGCTGTAGCCGCAACCACGCCAATCCGTACAGCTGATGAACGGCCCGCGGCGGCCAGTCTTGTGGCATAGGCGATAGACCTGACACTCGGGGCAGAACTCCGCCCGCGGTTCCTGGGTAAGAGACAGCGCGAGCACCTCGACCTTGCTGGCCCCCGCGTCGCGCAGGGCCTGTGCGCATGCCTCGCTGGTGGCGCCCGAGGTCCAGACATCGTCAAGCACCAGCACGCGCCGGCCGCTCACCTGCGTGCTTGCGCTGAAGCGCCCACGGTTAGCTGTCGCCCTCGCGTCGTGCGACATGGTCTTGTAGTTCGCTACGCCACCGTTCATGGTGAGCATGCCGGCACCGTCAATGGCGCCAAATGCCTGAGCCACCAGCGGGCGCACGGGCGCAAAGCGGTCCCACTCGGCATCTGGGTCCGGCGGTATGGAGACGACCATCGTGGGCGGATTTTGGCGCCAGTGCTCGGCTTCGGCAGCATGTGCCATAAGCCGACCGACTTCTTCCGCGGCGGCTTGCTCGTTCTTGGCCCTGAGCGTTAATGCGGTGAGCGGATGGCCACGGTGGCGCTCGATGTCCGTGGTCTGGAAGTATCGCCCACAGCAGAACACATCCCGCGCGGGGCGCAGCAGCGTGCCCCAGTGCCAGCGGGCCCGCACTCCGGCCAGCACCAGGTCTCCCAGCGCAGCCAGATTGTTGCCCAGGTCGAGCAGCAGGTCGGGGTCGGCGACGGCGAGATCGGGCCAGAATCGTGTCCAGCCGGGCATCGGGCTTGCTGCCCAATTGACGCCCACTGCCATTGCCTGCACCGCCGAGGCCGCCTCGTGGTCTACGGCATCGTCGCCGACGAACACGATCTCGCGCGCCTCTACGCCCATCAATCTGGCGATCCCTACGAGCGCGTCAGGCTCGGGCTTGGGCAGATAGCGGTCTGAACCGGTGATAAGTGCTGTATGGCGGATACCAAAGCGCCGGATCAACTGCTCGGCGTACCAGCGAGGGCTGCGGGTGAGCACTCCGACCGGTACGCCCGCGTCGTACAGCGCGGTTGGCACGCTCTCGGGTGCGACACCACCCGCCGCGGGTGTAAATGGCACGACCTCGCCCAGTCTCCGCCCCAGAGCGCCCCAGTCCCTGTTGTCACGGAGGTATGCCAGTGCGCTGGAATCGAGCAGCGTCTGGTCAAGGTCAAAGACGATGCCCGGCAGAGTGGAGCTCATGATGCGCGCTGCCTGTCGCTGTCGGACTCACATCGCATGGGCGGCGGACCGTATCAACGACTCTGGTCGCTTTCGCAACTATTGGAAGTTCCGCGGAGCCGCTACGAGGCAGCCGCGGCCGGCTTGACAGGCGCATCGAGCAGCTCAAGCTGGCGGTCATCCGCATCGGCCGTATAGCGATCGAAGAAGGCCACATCGACGCCCTTGCGGCGCTGGGCGATGCTTTCTATGTGGATCAGCTCCGATGGCGCCAGCACGCGCGCTCCCTGCTCGCCGACAATCGCCATCTGCACCGGCTCGGAGATGAGTGCCGCGCTTGCCTTGCATGCCAGCCGCAACGCGGAGAACGCGATGACTTGGGCGACGACGAGCGGACGTTCCGGCAGTCGCAGATACTCGGCGTCGATCATCGCCTGGTGAACCAAGGCCGATGCACATCCGGCTGTCGCGAAGGCTTCGTGGAATTGCCACTCTCCGGAGGGGTCGATCTCGAGTATCCATGGGCCGTCGATCGCCCAGCCACAAAAGACCCCGCCCCACAGGGGCTCCTCGGTGCTGCTGATCTTCGTCCACCTATCGACGGCTTCTCGCTGCTGCGCGTTGATGCTGGCGTGAATCGTCTCCGCCAGCCGATTGCGGTCCTGGCGGGGGGTGAGCAAGTCGACCTTGTCCCGCAGGGCTCGGGCGACGCGCTGCTGCAGACCCTCGTTCCCGACCCCTGCATAGAGGATGTGCGATCCAAGCTGGTGCACCTTCTCCGTCTGTGAGCGCATCGGCAGTCCGGCGGAGAGCGCCGTGGCCTGGCTGTCGGCGGCCAGGATCAGTCCATCAAGCGAGCGCAGGCCAAGGGCGACACTCATGCGAACCCCCACCAAGAGCCAAGAAAAAGCATTTCGCACAAAACCATAGTCATCAGGTCGGCGGCATTTGGAGAGTGCATCTGTCTCTCCGTGACGGACATCTGTCTAAGCGGTGCGGCGTACCGGCCCCGCCAGGCTCTAGGGTTTCCGCCATGTCCGGTAAAGCCTGGCTCATCCTCCCGACCTACAACGAGGCCGAGAACATCGAGGCGATCGTCACCGCCGCCGGTGCGGTGCTGGCTGGCGCTGCCCCCGAGGGCCACTGCGTGCTGGTGGTCGACGACGGCTCGCCTGATGGCACCGGCGATATCGCCGACGACCTGGCCGCGCGGCATGAGTGGGTGCAGGTGCTGCATCGCAGCGAGAAGAACGGCATCGGCCCGGCCTATCTAGCCGGCTTCCGTCACGCGCTGAAGAACGGCGCCGGCTACGTGATGGAGATGGACTCCGACTTCTCTCACGACCCTGCCGATCTGGCGAGGCTGCTGCAGGCCGCGCACGCGGGCGCCGACCTGGCGCTCGGCTCGCGCTACGTGCCCGGCGGAGGGGTCAGCGACTGGGGCCTGTTGCGGCGCTTCATCAGTGAGGGCGGCTCCACCTACGCGCGCATCATGCTGGGCCTGAAGGTGCGCGACCTCACGGGCGGCTTCAAGTGCTTTCGCCGCGAGACCTTGGAAGTGATCGACTTCGACAGCGTGCGCTCGCAGGGCTATGCCTTCCAGGTCGAGCTCACCTACCGCGCGGTGCGCGCCGGCTTCAAGGTGCAGGAGGTGCCGATCGTCTTCCGCGACCGCCAACTGGGGCAGAGCAAGATGTCCTGGCGCATCGCCGCCGAGGCGATGTGGCTCGTGCCGCGCCTGCGCTTCGGGCCCCAACCGCCTATGCGCTCGGCCGCCTCACCCGCCGAGCAAGAGGTTTCAACGCTGCGCCAGTAGGCCCGGCGGCCCGCCCGCGACCCGCCGACAGGCGGGCCTCGCCGCTCCAGTAGCGCGCCCCGCGCGCCGATCAGAGCGCGATGGACTCCTCCGCATACGCGCTCACCCACGGCCTGCGCCGTACTCGCTCGACGCTGCGCCTGTGGCAACGCCAGCCCGGTCGCGTGCTCGGACGCTGGGCGCTTGGCTCGCTCGCGGCTGCCCTCGGCCTGCTGGGGGCCGTGCTGATCATCGCCAGGCTCTCGCGCGGCTACGAACAGATCATCACGCTCAGCCCGCCTTTCGCCGTGGGCGATCGGCACGACGTGGCGGCGGTGCTGGGCCACAACCTGCTGGTGCTCGCGCTGCACGCAATGGCCTGCGTGGCGGGCTTCATCGCTGGCAGTTCGCTGCCCTTGCAGGCGCAGTCGCGCAGCGGCGTCTCGCGCTGGGTGCACGAACACGGCGGCCGCCTGGCGATCGCCTTCGTCGTCTGCGCCACCACCTTCTCGCTCTCCGCCCAGGCCTACGTGCTCGGTCACACGCTCGCGGGGGTCTCGGGCTTCCTGCGCGTCGCCCCGGCGCTGCTGCTGCTGGGGCTGCTGCCCCACGCGCTCCCCGAGCTCGTCGCGCTGTTCCTGCCGCTGGCTGCCTGGATCATGGCCAGTCGCCGCGGCGAGTGGGACCAGCTGCTGGCGGCCACGCTCGTGACGGTCGCGGTCGCCGTGCCCGTGCTCGTGATCGCGGCCTTCATCGAGGTCTACATCTCGCCCCACCTATTCGTCGCTCTCACCGGCATCCACCCGCCGGTCACCGGGACTTGGTAACCCTTGCTTCATTTTGTATAGTGTGAGTACACGCGAACTCAAGGAGACACGATGGCAGGCAATCTGAGCGAAGTGACAGACGCCAACTTCGACGCCGAGGTGTTGGAGTCTTCCACCCCTGTGCTGGTCGACTTCTGGGCTCCTTGGTGCGGCCCCTGCCGCGTGGTTGGCCCGGTGCTTGAGGAGATCGCCGGCGAACGCGAGGATCTGCGCATCGTCAAGTTGAACATCGACGACAACCAGCAGACCGCCGCGCGCTTCCAGGTGCTCTCGATCCCCACGATGATCCTCTTCAAGGCCGGAGCGCCGGTCAAGACCGTCATCGGGGCCTACCCCAAGCAGCGCCTGCAGGCTGAGCTCGAGCCGGCCCTGACCGCCGCCTGAGGCGACGGTTGCGGTCCCCGGCCTGGCTCAGGCCGGCTCGGCCCGGCGCAGCGCGATCAGCAGTGACAGGCCGTCGATGGCGGCCTGCTCGCGGTGCTCCATATCCGCGGCTGCACCGTCGTCCCCGAGCCGCAAATCCACGGTGAGGGTCTCCCCGATGAGGTAGTCGCTATGGGCCTCGGCGGCCTCCACCAGCGCGGGGTCGCCGGAGAGGCTCAGCTCGATGCGATCCTCGATCTGTAGGCCCGCGCTCTTGCGGGCGCTCTGCACAGCATGCACGATCTCGCGCGCATGGCCCTCGCGCAGCAGGTCCGCATCGATCGTCAAGTCAAGCGCCACCGCATGGGCGCCCTCGCGCTCGACGCTGTAGCCCTCGGGCGGGCGCATCGTCAGGAGCACGTCAGCGGGGGTCAGCGTGTGGTCGCGGCCGTCGATCGCGATACCGAGCTGTCCCTCCTCGCGCACCATCTTGGCCACGTGCGCGGGGTCCAAGGCGGCAATCGCATCCGCGGCCTGGGGCATGTGCTTGCCAAAGCGCGGCCCGAGCGTGCGGTAGTTGGCCTTGACCTCATACTCGCCCAGCTCATCCGCGCCGGCCACGAAGCGCACCTGGCGCACGTTCAGCTCCTCGCGCACGATGTCCGCCAGCCGCTCGATCGCCGCGCGCTCGCGCCCGCTGGCCACGATCACGGCCTCCGACAGAGGCTGGCGCACCTTGATCTTCGCCTGGCCGCGGGCGCCCAGGCCCAGGCGCACGGTCTCGCGCGCGATCGCCATTGCGTCCTCCAGTTCGGGGTCGCGCGTGGGCAGGTCCGCGGCGGCGGGAAAGTCACACAGGTGCACGCTCGCGAGCGTGCCGTCGAGGTTGTCGTAGATCTCATCGGCGATGAACGGGCAGAAGGGCGCCAGCAGCTTGGAGACCGTCAAGAGGCAGGTGCGCAGCGTCGCAAACGCCGCCGGGTCGCCGTCCCAGAAGCGCCGCCGCGAGCGTCGCACGTACCAGTTGGACAGTTCGTCCACCAGCTCCGCGATCGCGCGCCCCGCGGTGGTGGCGTCGTAGGCGTCAAGGCGCTCCCCCACCAATTCCGCCACGGCAGCCGTTCGCGATAGCGCCCACACATCCAGGTCATCATCACGCGGCCCAACCCCTCCCAACAAATCAGTTGCCTGCGTCAAGGCATCCGCGTTGGCCTTTGCGTACAGCCCATAAAAGAAGTAAGTGCTCCACAGCTGCTTGAGGAACTGCCGCACGCCTTCGGCGATCGCCTCCTCTGAGAAGCGATAACCGTCCCAGGGCTGCTTGGAGGTGAAGAAGTACCAGCGGAAGGCGTCGGCGCCGTGGGCGTCCAGCACCGCCCAAGGCTCCACCGTGTTGCCCTTGGACTTTGACATCTTCTGCCCGTCGGCGTCGAGGATTAATCCTAGGCACACCACATTGCGATAGGGGGTCGTGTCCCACAAAAGCGTTGAGATCGCCAGCAGCGAGTAAAACCAGCCGCGCGTCTGATCCTGCGCCTCACACACGAAATCGGCGGGGAAGCGCTCGCGGTCGTTTGCGAAGTCTGCCCCCGGATCCGCGAACGGGTGGTGGTGCTGGGCGAAGGGCATCGCCCCCGAGTCAAACCACACATCGATCACCTCCGGCACGCGGCGCATCGGCTGCTCACACTGCGCGCAGGGGAACCGCACCTCGTCCACGAACGGCCGGTGGGGGTCCTTGAGTGTCACCCCTGAGAGCGAGTGCAATTCCGCGAAGGAGCCCACCACATGCACGTGCCCCGCGGCGCAGCGCCATACCGGCAGGGGGGTGCCCCAGTAGCGCTCTCGCGACAGCGCCCAGTCGACGTTGTTCTTCAGCCAGTCTCCAAAGCGCCCCAGCTTGACGTGCTCGGGGTGCCAGCCCACCGTGTCGTTCTCCGCCAACATGCGCTCGCGCACCGCTGTTGTCTTGATGTACCAACTCGCCTTGGCGTAGTAAATAAGCGGGGTACCACAGCGCCAACAGTGGGGGTAGGAATGCTCGTAATTATTTTTAAGAAATAGTTGGTTGCGCTCTTCGAGATCGCTGATTAACTCCTTTGTCAACGAGGGGTCCTTGACAAAGCGACCCTCATACGAGCGACCCGCGTAATTGCGCACACGCTCGTCATACGTGCCATCGGGCTTCACTGGGTTGAATAGCGTCTTCGGATCGTGCGGGTCGAACAGGCCGTTGGCCTTGGCCGCCTCATAATCGTCTTCGCCGAAGGCGGGCGCGATGTGCACCAGTCCCGTGCCGTCGTCGGTCGTGACGAAGTCCCCCGCGATGATCGGCGGCTCGCCCGCCTGGCCGGTGTCGAAGATCGGTCCCGCGTAGTGCTGGCCCACCAAGGCGCTGCCCGGGAAGCGCTCCAGCACCTGCGCGTCCTCGCCCAGCACGGCCGCCACGCGGTCCTCCGCCAGCACCAGCACCTCGCCGTTCACGCGCGCACGTGTATAGGTCGCCCCAGGAGCCACCGCCACGGCCACGTTACCCGGCAAGGTCCAGGGGGTCGTGGTCCAGATCAGCAGCGCGTCGCCGTCCTGCAACGGACCCGCGGGGAAGTGCAGCGGCAGCCGCACGTACACCGAAGGGTCCACCACATCGCGATAGCCCAAGGCCACCTCGTGTGAGGACAGCGCCGTGCCGCAGCGCGGGCAGTAGGGCACCACCTTGTGCCCCTCATACAACAGCCCCCGCTCATTGATCTGCGCCAGCGCCCACCAGACCGACTCGATGTACTCGGGATCGAGCGTGCGGTAGGCGTGCTCGAGGTCGATCCAGAAGCCGATGCGCTCGGTGAGGCGGTTCCACTCCTCCAGGTACGCCCACACCGATTCGCGGCACTTGGCGTTGAACTTATCGATCCCGTAGTCCTCGATCTCCGCCTTGCTGCCGATGCCGAGCTCCTTCTCCACGCCGATCTCAACCGGCAGGCCGTGGCAATCCCAGCCGCCCTTGCGCTGCACCTGATAGCCGCGCATCGTCTTGTAGCGCGGGTAGATGTCCTTGAAGACGCGCGAGAGCACGTGGTGGCTGCCGGGCCGGCCATTGGCCGTCGGCGGACCCTCGTAGAACACCCACGGCTCGGCGCCCGCGCGCAGCCGCACGGACTCCTCGAACACCTCGCGCTCGCGCCAGCGCTCCAGCACCTGCTGCTCCATCGCGGGCAGCGCCCGGCGCGGGTCGACCTCGCGGGCGGGCAGCAGCTGATGGCGTGCGGGAACGGTCACGGGAGGGCCATTGTATGGGCGTCCGCCGTGGGGCTGGCGGGGCGAGAGAAACATCGACCCCGATCCGCTCGACTATCGGCTGAGTCCTGTTAGCTTGATTCGAATGCTGATCTCAAAGGCCTCGCTGCGCCTGCCGTGAAGGCGGTGATCCTTGCCGGCGGTCTGGGCTCGCGCCTGAGCGAGGAGACCACGGTTCGGCCCAAGCCGATGGTCGAGATCGGGGGCAAGCCGATGCTGTGGCACATCATGAAGATCTATGCCGCCCATGGCGTCGAGGACTTCGTCATCTGCCTCGGCTACAAGGGCTACCTGATCAAGGAGTACTTCGCCAACTACCAGCTGCACACCTGCGATGTCTCCTTCGACCTCACCCGGGGCCAGGTCGAGATCCACCACTCCAACACCGAGCCGTGGAAAGTCACACTGATCGACACCGGCGAGGGGACCATGACGGGCGGGCGCCTGATGCGCGTGCTCCCATATGTGGGCGAGGAGGATTTCTGCTTCACCTACGGCGATGGGCTGGCCGACATCGACATCCGCGCGCTGATCGCCCACCACCGCGCCCAGGACGTGCTGGCCACGGTTACTGCCGTGCAGCCTCCGGGGCGCTTCGGCGCTGTGGAGATCGAGGGCACCAGGGTCAGCAGCTTCGAGGAGAAGCCGCGCGGCGATGGCTCTTGGCTGAATGGTGGCTTCTTCGTGCTGTCTCCCGATGTGGGTCGCTTTATCGGCGGGGACAGCACCGTTTGGGAGCAGGAGCCCGTGCGTGCGCTCGCGCGCGAGGGTCAGCTTGCCTCCTACCGCCACGACGGTTTCTGGCAGGCGATGGACACGCTGCGCGATCGAGAGCTACTCGAACAGCTTTGGTGTTCTGGCGAGGCGCCATGGCGGGTGTGGTCGTGACCGCTGCCTCCAGCGCTCTGACCGCGCCGGGCACCGGGCTCGGCACCGCGCCCGGCCTCCCCGCCGGGGGTCTGGCCGTGGACCCTGGCTTCTGGCGCGATCGCCGCGTCTTCCTCACCGGTCACACCGGCTTCAAGGGGGCCTGGCTGGCGCTGTGGCTGAAGACCCTCGGCGCGCGCGTCACCGGCTTCTCTCTGGGAGCGCCCCCTACGCAGCCTTCGCTATTTGAGCTGGCGCGCGTTGGCGAGGGGGATCTGCAGAGTGTCGTGGGTGATGTGCGTGACGCCGCGCTGCTCACGCGCACGCTTGCGCAGGCGCGTCCCGAGGTGGTCGTGCACATGGCGGCGCAGTCGCTCGTGCGCCGCTCCTACGCCGAGCCGCGCGAGACCTATGAGGTCAACGTCATGGGCACCGTCAACCTGCTCGATGCCGTGCGTCAGGCGGGAGCACAGGTGCGCGCGGTGGTCGTCGTGACCTCTGACAAGTGCTACGAGAACCGCGAGTGGGAGTGGGCCTACCGCGAGCACGAGCCGATGGGCGGCCACGACCCCTACTCCAACTCCAAGGGCTGCGCGGAGCTGATCACCGGCGCCTATCGCCACTCTTTCTTCGCGCGCCCTGAGGACCCGCGTGTGGCTTCCGCGCGCGCGGGCAACGTGATCGGCGGCGGCGACTGGAGCGAGGACCGGCTTGTCGCTGACCTCATGCGCGGGGCGCTGGCTGAAGAGGCCGTCCGCGTGCGAAATCCAAGCGCGATTCGCCCCTGGCAGCACGTCTTGAATCCGCTCAGCGGCTATCTGGCGCTGGCGCAGGCGCTGTGGTCCTCGCCCGAGCACGCGCGCGGCTGGAACTTCGGTCCCGCCGAGCAGGACGCCCTGTCGGTGGGCGATCTCGTGGGACGTTTGTCGGCGCTGTGGCCGGGAGGGCTTGAGCTGGTAGGGGACGCGGACGCACAGGCGGCCGAGCTTTCGGTACCGCACGAGGTACCGCACGAGGCTCACTATCTGAAGCTCGACTCCTCGCTGGCCCACAGCCGGCTCGGCTGGCACCCGCGCTGGGGGCTTCAGGAAGGACTGCGCGAGACCGTGCGCTGGTATCGCGGACTGCTTGAAGGCGAGGACATGCGGGCGCTGACCGTGGCCCAGATCGAGGCCTTTCAGCAGGTCGAGGCGCTGGCATGAGCAACGGTCCTGGTCCCCTCTGCCGTTTCTGCCACGCGCCGCTGGATGCCGTGTTCGCGGATCTCGGCAGCTCGCCGCTGGCCAACTCCTATCTCGATCCTGAGCAGCTGGGCGGGATGGAGGCCTTCTATCCGCTGCGCGCCTTGGTGTGCGCCCGCTGCTTCCTGGTGCAGCTGGAGGAGTTCGAGTCGCCCGAGCAGATCTTCTCCGACTACGCCTACTTCTCGTCCTACTCCAAAAGCTGGCTTGCGCACAGCCAGGGCTACGCCGAGCAGATGACCGCAAGTCTGGGCCTGGGCGCGCACAGCCAGGTGGTGGAGCTGGCCTCCAACGACGGCTATCTGTTGCAGTACTTTCGCGATGCCGGCGTCCCGGTGTTGGGCGTGGAGCCGGCGGCCAACGTCGCCGCCGCGGCCGAGCAGCGGGGAGTGCCCACGGTGGTCAAGTTCTTCGGCCGTGCCACGGCGCGCGAGCTGGCGCCTTCAGCCGCGGCTGACCTGGTGGTAGCCAACAACGTGCTGGCGCATGTGCCCGACATCAACGACTTCGTCGCCGGCGTCAAGCTGCTGCTCAAGCCGGGCGGGGTGGCCACGATGGAGTTCCCGCACCTGCTGCGCCTGGTGGCGGACAAAAGTTGGGACACGATCTACCACGAGCACTTCTCCTACCTCTCCTTCCTGACCGCCAGTCGCATCTTCGCGGCCCATGGGTTGCGGCTGTTCGACGTCGAGGAGCTGCCCACGCATGGCGGCTCGCTGCGTGTCTACGGCGCTCACGATGACGATCTGGGCAAGCCCGACAGCGAGCGCGCCCGCGAGCTGCGCGCGCGTGAGCGCGCGGCGGGCTATGAGCAGCTTGCCACCTACACCGGCTATGCCGCGGGGGTCGCTGCCGATAAGCGCCAGATCTTGGCCTTCCTGATCGCCTTGAAGAATCAGGGCAAGCGGGTGGTTGGCTACGGCGCGCCCGCCAAGGGCAACACGCTGCTGAACTACTGCGGCGTCGGCGCCGATTTCCTGGAGTACACCGTCGACGTCAGCCCCTACAAGCAGGGTCGCCATCTGCCCGGTAGTCGCATCCCCATCCGCGCTCCTCAGACCCTGCGCGAGGACCACCCCGATGTGGTGGTGATCCTGCCTTGGAATCTGCGCGAGGAGATCCTCCACGAACACGCCTACATCCGCGAGTGGGGTGGACGTTTCGCGGCTCGCGCTCCCCGCCTGGAGTTCCTGGCGTGATCGTCCATGCCACCGAGCTGCCGGGCGTGAGCGTGATCGAGCTGCAGCCACTGCGCGATCCGCGGGGGTCCTTCACGCGCACTTTCGACGCTGAGCTGTTCGCCGCTCATGGGCTTGACCCGCGGGTGGCGCAGTGCAGTGCCTCCTTCAATCCGCACGCCGGCACGCTGCGCGGGCTGCACTATCAGGCGCCTCCTCACGAGGAGAGCAAGCTCGTGCGCTGCGTACGCGGTCGCGTCTGGGATGTGGTCGTTGATCTGCGTCCCGACTCGTCGGCCTACTGCCGCTGGCTGGGGATTGAGCTCGACGCGGACGGAATGCGGCTGCTGTCCGTTCCCGAGGGCTGTGCACATGGCTTTCAGACGCTCCTCGATGACAGCCAGGTCGACTACCAGATGAGCGTCGCCTACGTGCCCGAGGCCGCCGCCGGCGTGCGCTGGGATGACCCGGCCTTCGCCATCGACTGGCCGGAGCCGCCGCGCGGTGGCGAGCGCATCATCTCGACGCGCGATCGTGCCTTTGCGGACTATGCCCGGTCGGACGGCGCCAGATCCGACAGCACCTTGTCCCACCACGCCCCATGAGCCGTGTGCTCGTGACCGGGGCTGGCGGCTTCGTTGGCCGGCACACTCTGCGTCCTCTGCTGGACGCGGGTTTCGAGGTGCACGCCGTCGGTTGGCGCCGACCGGCCCGCGAGCCTGATGGCGATCTGCCTGCCGAGGTGCTCTGGCACCGCGCGGACCTGCTTGACCCGGCGGCCACCTACGGGCTGGTGCGCAAGGTGCGCCCCAGTCATCTGCTGCATCTCGCCTGGTACACCCGGCCGGGGGCATTCTGGAGCGCCACGGAGAACCTCGATTGGGTAGCTGGGAGCCTGACGCTGCTGCGCGCCTTCGGCGAGCTCGGGGGCCGGCGGGCGGTGCTTGCCGGCAGCTGTGCCGAGTACGCCTGGCGGCCGCGCACCCACTGCGTCGAGGAGCGACAGACCTCCGTCGCGGGGGCGATGGGGGAGGCTCTGCCGCCGACGCCGACGCCGACGCCGACGCCGACGCCCACGCGCCCCGCCACGCTCTACGGCGCGGCCAAGCACGCGCTGCACATCCTCGCCGAGGCGTGGGCGCGGCAGGCGGGCTTCGCGCTTGCCTGGGGGCGCATCTTCCATCTCTATGGGCCCCACGAGGACCCCGCGCGGCTGGTCGGCGGCGTGGCGCGGGCATTGCTGCGTGGCGAAGAGGCCCCCTGCACGCACGGCCGCCAGGTGCGTGACTTCCTCTATGCCCCCGAGCTCGGTGCCGCCTTTGCCGCGCTGCTCGCCTGCGATGTGACGGGGCCGATCAATATGGCCTCGGGGGAGGCGGTGCGCGTGGCGGATGTCGTGGCAGCGATCGCGGCCGCCGTGGGCAGTCCTGAGCTGGTGCGGCTGGGGGCGCTGGCGGCCGATCCCCGGGAGCCCGAGCGGTTGACGGCCGACGTGGGACGCCTGCGCGAAGAGGTCGGCTGGGCACCCTCGCTCGATCTGCGCGGCGGCGCCGAGGAGACGGTCAGCTGGTGGCGAGAGACGCTGGGGCAGCAGGTTCACGCATGAGCGACGTGGACGTGGCGATCGTCGCCTACCGTGGCTGGGATCTGACCAGCAGCTGCCTGCAGCATCTGCGTCGTCAGAGTATTCCGCACAAAGTGGTGGTGTGCGACAACGGCTGCGATCAGCGCACCGCCGAGCGCCTGGCCGCGGAGTACCCCGAGGTGCTGGTGCTAAGGATGGCGCGCAACATGCCCTACGCGGTGGCCTGCAATGCGGCAGTGGCCGCCGGCAAAGCGGAGCTGGTGGTGATGATGAACAACGACGTGGACGCGCGCCCCGATTTCCTGGAGCGCCTGAGCGCTCCTTTCACGGGCCGCGCGCGGCTGGGCTCGGTGGCGGCGCTGCTGCTGCGTCCCGGCGAGCGGCAGATCGACAGCGCCGGGCTTGTCGCCGACCGCACACTGGCGGGCTTTCCGCGTTTTCACGGTCTACCGCCCAGGGCGGCGCTCGATGGCACGGATGCCGGACCGGCGCTGACCGGTCCAGCTGGTGCCGCGGCGGCCTTCCGCCGGTTGGCCTGGGAGCAGGTGGGCGGCCTGGATGAGTCGATCTTCGCCTACCTGGAGGACCTGGACCTGGCGCTGCGCCTGCGCGCCGCGGGGTGGCAGGCGGCACTGGCCCTTGACGCCGTCGCCGTGCACGTGGGCTCGGCCACGCTGGGGCACCGCTCGGCTGAGCAGCGCAGCAAGATCGGCCATGCGCGCGCCTACCTTCTGCGCCGCTACGGCGTGCTGCGCTCAAGGGCCGCTCTGCGCGCGCTTGCGACCGAGGCGATCGTGGTGACCGGCGATGCGCTGCTGGCGCGCGACCTGCAGGCGCTGGCGGGACGTCTACGAGGCTGGCGCGAGGCGGCGGGTCGGCCGGCGCCGACGCATCCTCCGGCCGAGGCGATCGATGCGCGCATCGGCTTTCTGGACTCGCTGCGTCTGCGCCGCGGGATCTATCTCACGCCAACGCCAGCACGGCCGCGGCCACTTCTTCCTGCTGCTCGGAGCTGAGCGCCGGAAAGCAGGGCAGCGACAGGCAGCCTTCGTAGTAGCTCTCGGCGTTCGGGCACAGCCCGGGGGCATAGCCGTAGCTGCGGGCGTACCAGGGGTGACGATAGACCGGCTGGTAGTGAACCTGCGCGAGGATCCCCCGCGCGTGCAGCCCGTCATACAGGCGCCGTCGCGCTGCCGCGCCGCCGCGGTGGCGCACGACGAACAGGTGATAGGCGTGGCGGTAGCCGCTCAAGGCGGCGGGTGCCAGCTCCAACTGCTGCTCCCCGCCGAGCAGCTCCCGATAGCGATCGGCCAGCTCATTGCGGCGGGTCACGAAGCGCTCCAGCTTCGCCAGCTGTGAGCGCCCCAGCGCCGACTGCAGGTCCGTCAGTCGATAGTTGAAGCCCAGCTCGTGCTGCTCGTGGTGCCAGCCTCCTTCGTGGCGCTCCAGTCGTGCTGGGTCCTTCCTCATGCCGTGAGTGCGAAACTCCCGCAGGCGCTCGGCGATGTGAGGGTCGCGGGTTGTGACCATGCCGCCCTCGCCCGAGGTGATGGTCTTGACCGGGTGGAAGGAGAAGACCGCCATCTCGGCGTGGTGACAGGCACCCACCGGCCCCTCTGGAGTGTGTGCTCCGATGGCGTGCGCGGCGTCCTCCACGATCACGATGTCGTCTCCGACTGCCGCGCGAATCGCTCGCACCGGAGCGGGCAGCCCGGCGAAGTGGACGGGCACCACGCAGCGCGTGCCTGGAGTCAAGGCGCGCGCGACCGTCTCCGCGGATACGTTCCAGGTGCTGGGGTCGATGTCGGCGAAGGTGGGCTTCGCGCCTACGTAGGCGCCGCAGTTGGCGCTCGCGGCGAAGGTGATCGCACTGGTCGTAAGCTCATCGCCGGGGCCCAGTCCCGCCGCGTGGGCAGCTGCGTGCAGCGCCGCGGTGCCGGAGGAGAAGGCGATCGCGTGAGGCGCCTCGCAAGCTGCCGCGAAGGCCTGCTCGAAGGCCGCGACGGCCGGGCCCTGCGTGAGCCAGTCGCTGCGCAGGGCCGCGACGACCGCGGCGATGTCGTCGTCTTCGATGCTCTGACGGCCGTAGGGGATGGGCATGGCCGAAAGCCTACGCGCTTCAGAGCGTTGCTTGAGTGGATATCCGGGCTGGATTCAAGACTCGGAAACACGACTATACAACGAGATCGAATATCTGGAGAATGATTCGTTCAGCCATGACAGCGCCGGGTCCATGACACCAAATCCCTATCTGCAGGGCAAGATCATCCTGGTCACCGGCGGTACGGGCTCGTTCGGGACGGCCTTCCTGAGGACGCTGTTGAGCACGCACGACCCCGCGGCCGTGCGCATCTACAGCCGCGACGAGCTCAAGCAGTACAACCTGCAGCGCGCGGTCGAGGGAGACGAGCGCGTGCGCTTCCTGATCGGCGACGTGCGCGACGCCAAGCGCCTGGAGCTGGCCATGCGCGGTGTTGACGTGGTGATCCACGCCGCCGCGCTCAAGCAGGTTCCCGCTTGCGAGTACAACCCCTTCGAGGCCGTCAAGACCAATATCCACGGCGCCGAGAACATCGTCGCGGCGGCGATCGCCAACGACGTGCCGCGCACGCTGGCGCTGTCCACCGACAAGGCGGTCAACCCCGTCAACCTCTACGGCGCCACCAAGCTGGCCGCGGAGAAGATCATCACCCAGGGCAACGCCTACGCGGGCGGCTCGCCGTCGCGCTTCGCCACGATGCGTTACGGCAATGTCGTGGGCAGCCGCGGCAGCGTGATCCCGCTGTTCAAGGCGCAGGCGCGCGAGGGCGAGCTGACGATCACCGACGAAGCCATGACGCGCTTCTGGATCACGCTTGAGCAGGCCGTCGAGTTCGTGGTGAGCTGTCTCGCGTTGATGCACGGCGGCGAGGTGTTCGTCCCGCGCATCCCCAGCATGAAAGTGCTGGAGATCGCGGAGGCCATCGCACCGCACGCCGCGCGGCGGATCATCGGCATCCGCCCCGGGGAGAAGGTGCACGAGGTGCTGCTGACCGAGGATGAGTCCCGCCGTGCGCGGGCGCTGGAGGACCGTTACGTGATCTACCCGCAGCTCCCCTCTTGGGCGCTTGCCTCCGAGGAGCTGGGCGAAGAGCTGCCGCCGGGCTTTCGCTACTCCAGCGACAGCAATGACACCTGGCTCCAAGCGCAGGACATCCGCGAGATGGCAGAGCTCATTCCCGCAGTGGCGTGAGGCGCCTCGGCGGGGCATGGGTCGCGGGCGGGGTTCCCGTCAACACCGTTCTGCTGGGAGCTCGCACGATCGTACGCGGGCTCGTGGCGCTCGTGATGCTGCCGCTGCTGCTGGATCGCCTCGGCGCCGTGCCGACGGGACTGTTCATCTTCGCGACGACGCTCACGGGCTATTTCACGGCCGTGGAATACGGCGTCGGCACGAGCGTCACCAAGTACGTGGCCGAGCATCGGGCCACCGGCGATCACGAGCAGCTCGGCTCGATCCTGCGCGCCTCGCTGCTGCTTCTGCTGGGACTCGGTGCGATCGTCGCCGCGGTTGTGGCGGCGCTGGCGCTGCTCGGCGGGGAAGCGCTGTTCTCGGACCCTGCGGTGAGCTCGCAGGCGGTACCCACGCTGCTGGTGGCGGCGGCGGTCGCCTTCCTGTACTGGCCTTCCCGCATCGGGCCGGCCTCGCTGCGTGGTCTGGAGCGCTACGACATCTGCGCCCTGATTGAAATCGCCTGCGCGCTGCTAACGCTGGCGCTGATCTTCCTGGCCAGCGGCGTGACGCACTCGGTGGCGATCCTCACAGCGCTGTTCGGCTCGGTGTTTCTGCTCGAAGGCGTGAGCGCCGGCGTGCTGGCCTGGCCCCATCTGTACCTGCGGCGAGGGGTTGGTCACTGGCGTGGATCCCACCTGCGCCCGGCGATGGGCTTCAGCGCTGGCCTGTTCCTGATCGGCCTGTCAGACACCTTCATCTACGAGAGCGATCGCATTGTCGTCACAGCGTTCGTGGGCGCGGCGGCGCTCGTCGTCTATGAGGTTGCGCTGCGCCCGCAGACCGGCGTGCGCCTGATCGCCGGGCTGGTGGGCTCGGCGCTGGTGTCCCCAGCCTCGCGGCTGGTTGCCCAGGATCGCAAGCGCAGGCTGCGTGAACTGGTGCTGGTGGGGTCCTTGTACGCGGTCGTCCTGACGATCCCGTTCGTGGTGCTCATCTTCGTGCTGGCCCAGCCGATCGTCGAAGCCTGGGTCGGGGAGTCCTACGGCCGCTATGCGGGCTACGTGAGGATCTTCATCTCCTACTGGCTCCTCGGCGTGAACGCGGGCGTGTTGACGAGCGCGATCGTGGGGGTCGGGCGCATTCGCGTGTTCGTATGGCTGACCGTCGGCGGGGCCATCTTCACCTTGGGCCTGTCGATCGCGCTGACGGCGGCCTGGGGCACGGTGGGCGTGATCTGGGGCACCGTCATCCCCAACGTGCTGGGCTTTCCGATCTGGATGCACTTTGCGCTGCGCCACGTCGGGATACCGGCGTCCCGCTACACCCGCGAGGTGGTGGCTCCGGGCTATCTGCCGATCGCGGCATGGACCATTCCCGTCGTCGTGCTCGCGCTGGCGCTGCACCCCACCGGTCTGCTCGGCCTGGGGGCGTTCTGCACCGCTGCTCTCGCCGCGCTGTGGCTGGCGCTGCTGCCCATGCTGCGCACGCGCTGGCGGCGGATGCTTCTCGACGATCGTGTCCCCGCGACGGTGGTCGCTTGAGCGGCCGCGGACGCCTGGTCGTGGTGGCGCGGGCGGACCCGGCGGGACGCTACGCCTGGCTGCCGTCGCCGCGGGCGGGCGACATAACGGTGGTACTCGACTCGCTCGCCGTCTCTGACCTGGCCGAGCGCAAGCCGATCCACTTCGATGAACTGGAGAGCTGGGAGGAGCGCAACGCGGCCGAACACGACATCCCGGAGTTGCTGGCGGCCGTGGGGGCGCATCCGGCGGTGGCGGCCGTGCAGCGCGGCGGTTTCCCGCTGTATGAGTTCGCCGAATACCGCCTGCGCCCGGAGTTGGCGAGGCTGCTGCGCGGCTTCACGCTGGCGCGTGCCGGGGCTGGGGTGGGAGTTGGCGCTGGTGTTGGCGCCCGTGCTGGCGTTGGTGGCGGAGCGGGAGCGGGTGCGGGCGAGCTGGTGTGCGATCCGGCGCTACCGCAGGCGCTACAGATCGGCGTGCGCGCCGGCCTAGGGCTCGACTGGCGGGAGGTGCCCTATGCGCTGGCGCCCGCGCTTCCCGGCTCGCCCGCGCGCCGGGCGGTCGCTCGTCAGCTGATGCGCGTGACGGCGACGGCTTCGCGCCCGCGCCGGGGGCGCGTGCGCGTGGCGGCGGTGGCCGCGGGCAAGCTCGCGCTTGCGCTCGCCTCGCTCTCCGATGCGGAGATGGAGGCGTCGGGCCTTGGCCTGATGCCGTTCCCGGGTCTCGATCACGGCAACGGCCTGCTGCTGTCCCTGCGCCGCCGTCGGCCGCTGCTGGGCTCCTATGGGCCGGCACGCCCGGCCCCAAGGGCTACAGATATCGCGCTGCCTGTGCGGCTGGGCGTCGAGCCCGAAGCGGCTCTTGACGAGGCACTCACACGGCTCGTGGGCCTCGTCATGAACGGCGCTGCTCCCGAGCTGGAGCAGGCCGTCGCGGCGCTTGGGGGTCTCAGCCGCGCGCGCTCGCTGCGCTCGATCGTGCTGCCCAGCGCTGCTTACGGCGCCTCGCGGTTGGTGATCGAGTGGGCGCACGAACGCGGCCTGCGGGTGGGCTCGATGCAGCACGGCATCTATGTGTTCCGCGACTACGACGGCGGCGATCGGCGCGCCGATGTGCTGTTCGGTTGGGGCGAGGGCACGATCGAGCAGACCCGCGCCTGGGTGCAGCCACGGCCGCGGGTGTTGCCCGTGGGCGTTCCCGGTACCCCGTCGGCAGCGCCCCAGGGGGCAGCGCCTTCTGTCGTGGGCGCCTCGCTGCGCCGGGTGCTGGTGGCGACCAGCAGCACGTTGGAGACACCGATCGCACCGCTGGCGTTCTGCGAGACGTTCGTGCAGATACTCGCCCCCGGTCTGCGGCGCCTGGTGGCGGCGGGCGTGGAAGTGCGCTTGCGTCCACATCCCAGCGAGGAACCCGCGCGCTATCGCAGGCAGCTGGATGCCCTTGGGTTGGGCCTGGATGCCTTTGGGATAGGCCTGGAGGTCTCAGCTGACGGGCCCTTTCAGGCCGCGATGGAGCAGGCCGACCTGCTCATCTCCTCGGGCTCCTCGGTGGCCTTCGAGGCGGCGGCGCAGGGACTGCCGGTGCTGCTGTGGTGGGGCGGCACGCCGGAGTGGGTACGCAAGGAGCATCTGATGGAGCCGTGGAACGGAAGTCCGCCGGGCACCTTCGAACATGGCGCGGAGTTCGAGACGCTGGTCGTGGCGCTGCTGGGGCATTACGCGCAGGGTCTGACTGTGGCCCAGGATCTCAGTCGGCGCCTGGCGCGCTACGCCGAGCCATTTAACCGCGACGCTTTCGCGGCGGGACTGCGTGAGCTGGCGGAGTAAGCGGCTCGGTCTCGATTGCGATGTCCGCCACGGCGCGCTCGGCGTGCACGATCGCCTGCTGGCGCGTGGCGCCCGTAGCGATCACGACCCCGGCGCGCGAACGGTGGCTTGAGAGGGCCGGCACCTCATCGCCGGCGGCGACTCTGACCTCACACAGCGCCACCTCGGGCCGGGCGGCGACGTCCTTTACCCCGGCCACCGCGAGGACCCGCCCGGGGGCGGGAAACAGCCAGCGCTGAGCCACGCCGGCATCGCGCGTGGGGCGCATGTCGGCGGCGGCGGGATTCTCACCGAGCGCGAGGCGGATGGCCTGCGCGACGAAGTCCACGCCGGTGGAGAGGGGGATCTCGTGCGTGCAGAGGTAGCCGCCGCTGAGTCGCACCGCCACCTCGATCACGTGCGCCTGGCCCTGGTGCAGGACGATGTCGCCCTTGAGCACGCCGCTGCGCACGCCCAAGGCCCGGGCGGCCTGCTGCACCACCTCGCACACGGCGGCCCGCTCGGTTGGCCCCAGGGCGCTGGGCAGCTCGCCGCCATCCTCGATGACGTGGGGGGCGAAGCGCTGCATGTGCTCGTAGTGACGGTCGGCGATGCCGACGGTGTGGCAGAGGCCGTCCACCACCAGGGACTCGGTGCTGAGCTGAGGGCCGGAGAGGAAGCGCTCCACCATGACGCGCCCGCTAGGGGACTCGCGCAAGGCGGTGGCATGGGCCCAGGCGAGCTCGGCGGTGTGCTCGTCAAACAGCGCCAGCACCCCGCGCGCGCCGCGGGAGTCGACCGGCTTGACCACGAGCGGGTAGCCGTGGCGTGCCACGTGGGCTTCCAGATCGGCCACGGTGGGGGTGGCGGCAAAGTCGGGGATCGCCACACGGTGCTCGGCGAGGCGCTGCTTCATCGCCAGCTTGTCACTGGAGAGGCGCGCGGTTACAAGCGACACGCCCGGCAGCCCCAGCTCATGGGCGACGGCGGCCACGGTCAGCGGCACGTCAGAGGCGATGCAGATAACGCCATCGATCGGTCGCGTGTGCTGGTGATAGTGGCGCGCTGCCCCGACGGTGGCGGCGACATCGTAGGTGCTCGCCAGCAGCCCCTCGTGCGCTGCCGCCAGCCCGGGAGCGGCCGGGTCGCCGTCGCTGACGATCACGTGTAGGCCCATCGCGCGGGCGGTGCGAATGCCGGCGAGTGCCTCGCTGCCGCCGCTGACGATCAGCAGCGTGCGCTGCTGCGCGGGCGGCGCCCCGGAGAGATACCGCGCCGGCTGCTGCTCGCGCTGCCCTGCAGTGCCGGCGCGATCAGGCGTCATAAGGCCACATGCGATCCATGCTCTGCCCGGCGAGCAGCATCGGCACGATGTCCTCGGCGGGGTCGATCAGGCAGTGCACTAGCGCCGGCCCTGGCTCGGCAAGCATCCGCGCGAGCGCGCCCTCGATGTCCTCTTCGCGGGCGACGGTCCAGCTGGGAATGCCATAGGCGCGCGCGATGGCGGCAAAGTCGGGGTTCCACTTGCCCCCGCAGGTGGGGTCGGTCTCCCAGTTCTGCAGCTGAAACTGCGAGACGATGCCCAGGCGGCGGTTGTCGAGCACGATCAGCTTGACGGGCAGGTCGTGCTCGACGACGCTGGCCAGCTCCTGGATGTTGATCTGCAGCGAGCCGTCGCCGACGAAGCACAGCACCCGCGCCGCGGGGCGTGCGAGCTGGGCGCCGACAGCGGTGGGCAGGTCATAGCCCATCGCGCCGTGCCCGCCCGAGGTCAAGAGCGGACGGCGCGGAAAGTCCAGCGAGAAGTGGCGCGCCACCCAATGCTGGTGCGAGCCCACGCCGGTCACGCACACCACCTCCTCGCCCGCCGTGAGGCGGTTGGCGGCGAGCACGATTGGCTGAGGCTTGAGCGCCCCGCCCTCCTGCCAGCTCAGGCGGAAGCGCTCGCGCCAGGCGGCGATACGGGCGTGCCACTCGCGCAGGTCCGCCGCTGTCCTGGCCCCCGCCTCTGAGCCCGCCCCCATGCCCGGTCCCGCCCCCGTGCCTACGCGCTCCAACAGTCCGAGCAGCACCTGGCGCACGTCGCCCAGCAGCGCAATGTCGCTGCGCACGCGCGAGTGCTCAAGCTCGCCGGTGTCCAGCTCGACGCGCACGATCAACGCCCCTGGCGCGAAGCGATCGGGCAGCGAGCCGGTCTGGCGTACATCCAGGCGCGAGCCCAGCACCAGCACGAGATCGGCCTCGTGCAGCGCCATGCCCGCGTACTGGTTGCCGGTGTGCCCGTGATAGCCCAGCGCGAGCGGGTGCTCGCTGGGCAGCGCCCCCAACCCGAGCAGGCTGTGCGAGACGGGGATGCCAAGCGCGTCCACGAGCGCGCGCAGCTCGATGTGCGCGCGCGCCAGCAGCACGCCCTGTCCGGCGAGGATCACAGGCCTGCGTGCCTGGCACAGGCGCTGAGCGACCAGGTCGAGCAGCTCGGGATCGAGCGGAAGGGAGGAAAGGCTACGCCCCTGGCGGGGCTCCGCCGTGTGGGCCGCGCTGTGCGAAACCGAGCGGCCGCGCGGGGGCGGCTCAGGCAGCGTTCCGCGCTGCACGTCCATGGGTAGGTCCAGCAGCACAGGCCCGGAGCGCCCGTCGACACATGCCTGGAAGGCCAACTCGATCGCCTCCGCAACCTCCTCGGGCGCGTGCGGCTGGAGCTGGAGCTTGGTGATGGGGCGCATCAGCCCCACCGTGTCGACCTCCTGGAAGCCGCCCTGGCGGATGGGGCGCTCGCCGCGCATGTCCTTGGTGCCCACCTGGCCGGTGATGACGAGCAGCGGCGTGGAGTCGAAGTAGGCGTCGGCGACGGGCGTGACGAGGTTGGTGACGCCCGGCCCGGAGGTGGCCATCGCGACCTCGGGGCGCCCGCGCAGGCGAGCAGCAGCGAGCGCGGCATAACCCGCGCCCTGCTCGTGGCGGGCCGTGAAGATCTCGATGCCGCGCTCAAGCGCCGCCACGAACACCGGCGCAATGGTGCCCCCGGGAAAGACGTGGATGCGCTCGATGCCGTGGCGCACGAAGGCATCGGCGACGGCGTCGGCGCCGATGCGGGTGGCGCTTGAGGTGTCGCTAGCCAAGGTAGAGCCCTCCATTGACGTTCAGCGTGTGCCCGGTTATGTAGGGGGCCGAGGCGGCGAGGAAGACTGCGGCGGCGGCCACCTCGTGTGCGCTGCCGACACGCCCGAGGGGGATCTGGGCGAGCTTGCGGTGGCCCTCCGCGGAGGCGATCTCCTCGCGTGTCATGTCGGTCTCGACCAGCCCCGGTGAGATGCAGTTGACGGCGACCTCGGGCGCCAGCAGGCGCGCGAGCGAGCGCGTGAGCGCGATCGTGCCGGCCTTGGCGGCGGAGTAATGCGGCGCGAGCGGGCCACCGAGCTGTCCGCCGGAGGAGGAGATGTTGAGGATGCGCCCGTGACCCGAGCGGCGCAGCTGTGCATGGGCCTCCTGCGAGCAGAGGAAGGCACCCTTGAGGTTGACGGCCAGCACGCGGTCCCAGTCCGCATCGGTGATGTCCGCGAAAGGCTTCTGCTGGAGCAGGCCGGCGTTGTTGACGAGGATGTCCAGGCCGCCGAAGGTGTCCAGCGCGGCAGCGAGCAGTGCGCGCACCTGCTCGCGCTCCGTCACATCTCCCTGCACGGCAATCGAGCGGGCGCCTCTGTCTCCGTCTCGGCCTCTATCTCGGTCCCCGCCTCTATCTCCGTCCCCATCGCCGCCTTCGCCCAGGCGCTCGATTTCCGCGACCACCTCGGCGGCGTCGCGCGCACGCTCGCGGTAGTTGACGACCACGTTGGCTCCTTCGCCGGCGAGGGCCAAGGCGATCGCGCGGCCGACCCCACGGCTGCCGCCGGTGACGAGCGCCGTGCGCCCCTGCAGCCGTCCGTTCATGCCAGCTCCTCCAAGGCGGCGGCCACGCGCGCGGTGCCCAAGCCGTCCACGAGCTCGCGCCCGCGTGCGGACATCGAGGCCAGCAGCGTGGGGTCCTCGCGCAGCGCGAGCACTCGCTCGGCCACGCACGCCGCATCGCCGTGACCGGCGACCCCGATCGCCTGCGCAGTGCCATGGCCGGCGAACGCGCGGGCATCCTGCAGGGCGTGCTCGCCGACGGCCACCGCCAGCGCGGGGGTCCCCAGGTGGGCGGCCTCCAGCAGGGTATGGCCGAAGCGGCTGACCAGCAGTCCGGCGCTCGCCAACGCCCCAGGCCAGTCGCGCGGGTCGGCAAGCACCTCGCCGGAGGGCCGCGGGCCATGGTAGGCAGGTCCCAAGACGCTCGTGACCGCAAGGCCGGCGGTGTTTAGCGCAGCAGCAAGCGCGGGCGTGAGGCCCTCGGGGTCGCTACCGCCCATGGCGAGCAGCACGCTCACGTTCCTCGATCCCATGCGTGCTGCCGCGCGGATGTCGCGGCGCAGCAGCACGTGCTCGAAGCCGGCCAGGCGGCGCCCGCCGCTGGGCGGCCAGCTCGTGCCGGTAGGAGGGTCAACGACGAGCTCGGCGCTCAGCCTGCCCGCACCGGGGTCATCGAGCAGGCAGACCCGCTGCCCGCGCGCATGCAGCCGCTGCACCTCGGCGGCGCTGGTAGGTGCACGGCGGTCGATCAGAGCCACGGGCGCCGAGGTGTGAGCAGCGCTCACAGGAGCGCCCAAGCTTGTCAATACGCGCACGATGCCGGCATCCTCCACGTCAAAAACGGCGCGGCCACCCAACTCCTCCCAAATCGCCAGGCAGCGGCCGACGTGCCCGAAGCCGACGCGCTCACCGCCGTCCACCATCAGGACGGCCAGCGGGTTTGTGAGGGACGCGGTGGGCGCTAGCGTATGCGGGGAGCTCATGGGCACGATCGCGATGGTTCAGGCACGCATGGGCTCAACACGGCTGCCGGGCAAGGTGCTGGAGCCGCTGGCGGGACGACCGGCGCTGGCGCGCATTGTGGAGCGCCTGCGCACGGCGCCAGGGGTCGATGAGGTGGCGGTGCTGAGCACCGAACAGGCGCGTGATGAGCCGATCGTGGCGCTGTGCCGGGCGGAGGGCATCCGCTGCGTGCGCGGCAGCGAGCACGATGTGCTCGATCGCTTTCACCAGGCCGCCGAGGAGCTGGGAGCGCGGCGGATTGTGCGCGTCACGGCGGACTGCCCACTGGTGGACCCCGAGGTGGTGGGGCGGCTGCTGGCGCTCGCTGCGGCGCAGCCCCAGGAGGCGTACGCGTCGGTAGCCACGGGGGCGATCGGCCCGGAGGCCGGCTACTGCCGCTACCCCGATGGACTGGATGCGGAGACCTTTACTGCAGAGATGCTGAACGTCGCGTGGCGCGAGGCGAAGGACCCATATGAGCGCGAGCATGTCACCCCTTTCATCTGGCGCCAGCCCGAGCGCTTCGCGGTGGCGGTGCTGGAGGCGCAGGAGGACATGGGGGCGGAGCGCTGGACGATCGACTACCCGGCGGATCTGGAGTTGCTGCGGGCGCTGTATGAGCGACTGGGGAATGGCGCGCCGTTTGGCTTCCGCGAGGTGCTGGCGGCGCTGGCGCGCGAGCCGGGGCTGCGGGCGATCAATGCCGCGCATCGCGCAGCTCCGGACTGAGGCTTCGACAGGCACTTACACCCCAACCCGCAGCGCGGGGCGAAACTGGCGCGCCGGTCGCAGCCCGTCCACTGGGTCTGCTCGCCAGGACACGTCGGGCTCCTCCACGGGCATCGGGCGCTTGATGCCGTCGCCATCGATGTCCTCGTCACTCGCCGCATCGGCACTCTCTGGTGTTGCCTGCGCGGCAGGTTCCGTGTCCGCCCGCTCGCCCTCGGCGTGGCGCGAGTCTGCCGCGAGCGAGGCAATCAGCCCGCGCAGTCGCGCGGGGGTCCAGTTGTGCTCACCCGCCTCATGGCCCAGGCCGTCCAGATCGATGTGCAGCTCCACGTCACCGGCTCCCCAATGGGACACCGCGCGGCGCACGACACGCTCGGAGCAGGTGTGATCGGACCAGCCGACGGGCACCGCGAAGCGCTCGCGCAGAGTGGCGATAGCGCGCAGGTTGGCCTGCTCTGGCGGCGTGGGATAGCCGGAGACGCAGTGCAGCAGGCGCAGCTCCGACACGCCGCTTGAGCGCGCGACCTCCACCGCCGTTCCAACCTCCTGGAGGGTGGCCATGCCGGTTGAGAGCACGAGCGGCTTGCCGCTCCAGGCGCAGGCTCTGATGAGCGCCGGCCAGGGCAGCTCGTAGGAGGCGATCTTGAAGAAGTCCACGTGGTCAGCCAGCTCCTGCACAGCTCGCGTCGCGAAAGGGGTGGCGCCCAATTCAACGCCTCGCGCCTCACAGCGCTCGCGCACTGGCCCCAGGAACTCCAGCGGCAGCTCCCACGCACGTCTGGCCTGGAGCTCGGGATGAGCTTCCAGCGCCTGCGGCGCGAACAGCTCCTCCACGCGGAACACCTGCAGCTTGACCGCCTCGCAGCCAGCCTGGGCGGCAGCGTCCACCAGCTGCAGGCAGCGGCCGAGATCGTTGTTGTGGTTGGAGCCGATCTCGGCGATGAAGCGGGTCATATCGAGCCCTCGGCGATTAAGCAGGTCACGTTGAGCCCTCAGCGATAAAGCGGGTCATGACGGATCTCGGCGATTGAGCGGGTCATGTCGTCTAGGGCACGGCCAACAGCGCGCGCCGCCGATGTGCCTCTGCCACCTGCTGGTGCAGGCCCGCGCGCAGCGGCGTGGCCGGCTCGTAGCCGAGGTCCTGGCGGGCATGCTCGATCGCGCCCCAGGTGTCACGTACGTCGCCGGCCTTGCGCTCCTCGTGCTCCAGCTCCAGCTCCAAGCCGAGCACCTGCCCCAGCTCGCCCAGAATGTCGAGCAGCGAGCGAGGTGCGCAGGAGGCCACGTTGTAGACGGCCCCCGGCCGGCCGCGCTCGGCGGCGGCAACGGTGGCGGCGACGGCATCGCCCACGTAGGTCATGTCGCGCAGCTGGCGACCGTCGCCGAAGATGTGCAGCGGGTCCCCCGCGGCGGCGGCCTCGATGAAGCGCGAGAGCCCCATGTCAGGGCGCTGGCGGGGGCCATAGACGGTGAAGTAGCGCAGGCCCACGGCGTCCAGCCCGAAGGCGGAGGCGTAGGCGCCAGCGAGCAACTCGGTCATCGCCTTGGTGGCGCCGTAAGGGGAGACGGGGTGCAGGTCGATGTCCTCTTTCACCGGCAGCCGCGCGGCGTCTCCGTAGACGCTTGAGGAGGAGGCGAAGACGACGCGCACTCCCGCCTGCGCACAGGCATCGAAGAGGGCCCTGGTGGCGAGCACGTTGGCGTGCACGTAATCGGCGAAATCGCTCCAGGAGTCTCTGACGCCGGGGCGAGCGGCGAGGTGAAAGACGATGTCCACCTCCTCGATCAACTCGGCGACTTTGCTCAGCGCCATGTCAGTTTCGATGAGCTGGAAACGTTTCTCATCTGACAGCGCTGCGACATTGAGTTCCTTCAAGGGCCGCTCATAGTGCGCGCTGAAGCAGTCCACTCCGCGCACTTCAACGCCGTCATCGATGAGGCGGGTGCTCAAATGCGAGCCGATGAAGCCCGCCGCTCCGGTGACCAGGGCACGTTTCAAGAAGAGTATTATATGGAACTATCCCAAAGGTCCCTGATACCACGGCCCCGCCGATTGCCGCCTCGCAGGCGCTGTGGGAGCGCGCGCTGCGCGTGATTCCGATGGGTACCCAGACGCTTAGCAAGGCCCCTTCGCAGTTCGTGGATGGCTTCTCGCCGAAGTTCCTGCGTCGTGGTCAGGGCTGTCACGTATGGGATGTCGATGACAACGAGTACATCGACTACCCGATGGCGCTCGGCCCGATCCTGCTCGGCTACGACTATCCGGCCGTGAGCGAGGCCGTGGTGGCGCAGGTGCACGAGGGCACAACCTTCACATTGATGCACCCGCTGGAGGTAGAAGTGGCCGAGCTGCTCGTCGAGCTGGTGCCCTGTGCCGAGCGGGTGCGTTTTGCCAAGAACGGCGCTGATGCCACCGGCGGGGCGATTCGCGCTGCCCGTGCGCTCACTGGCCGCGAGCACGTTGTGGCCAGCGGCTACCACGGCTACCACGACTGGTACATCGCCTCCACCGAGCGCCACGCCGGCATTCCCGAGGTCAACCGCGGGCTGATTCACACCGTGCCCTTTGACGACCTGCGCGAGCTGGAGCGGGCCTTGAGCACATGGGAGGTGGCGGCGGTGATCATGGAGATCCCCGGCCACGATCCCAGCCCTGGCTATCTGCCGGCGGCGCTTGAGCTGGCCCATCGCCACGGGGCGCTATTGATCCTCGATGAGATCGTCACCGGCTTTCGCTACGCCCTGGGCGGTGCGCAGGAGCTGTTTGACTTTGTTCCCGACATGGCCTGCCTGGGTAAGGGCATGGCCAACGGCTACCCGCTTGCCGCGGTTGTCGGTCGCGAGCAGCCGATGCGCGCTTTCGAGGAGGTCTTCTTCTCGATGACCTACTCCGGCGAGACCGTCTCGCTGGCAGCTGCGCGCGCCACGCTCAAGGTGCTGCGCTCGGAGCCGGTGATCGAGCACATCTGGGCGCGCGGGCGCGAACTGCGCGAGGGCATCGAGCGGTTGGCGGCGGGCATGAGTTTCGCCGTCGAGCTGGCCGGCAATCCGCCGCGCTCGGCGCTTGCCTTCGCTGGTGCTGGTGCTGGTGCTGGTGCTGGTGCTGGTGCTGGTGCTGGTGCTGGTGCTGGTGCTGGTGCGGATGCCGATGCGGATAGGGATGGGGATGGGGATGCGGGTGCTGGTATGACGGGGGAGCCCGACATGCTGCTGCGGGGTCTGTTCCTGCAGGAGTGCCATCGCCACGGGGTGCTCTTCGGAGGGCCGATGTTTCCCACCTACAGCCATACGCCGCAGGACATCGCACATACGCTCGACGCGGTGGAGGCGGCATTCGCGCGCATGGAGACGGCCTTTGCGGCAGGCGATGTGGAGTCCCATCTGGAGGGCCGCGCGCCAGGCGTGGTCTTTCGCTCCTACGACTAGTAAGTGCTCACTTCGTCATACAGCGTGACGATCTGCTTGACCCCCAACTCCGCGGCGGCGCGCGCGATCTCCGGCTGGCTGCCGTAGCTGGACACCAGCAGCGACACGCCGGCAGCGTCCGCTTCGCTCAGCGCCTCAGCGGGGACGCGGATGTCGATTCCGCGCCAGGTGCCTCCCTGCTTAGCGGGGTCGCTGTCCACGATCACATACTCGCGCCCCGGATGGCACTGAAAGAAAGGCGTGGCGGCGTAGAGGTGCTCTACGTGCATACCCCCGCCCCAGACGATGCAGCGCTCGGCTTCCGCAAGCGGCGCGGTGGCGTGAGTCACATCGATCGCTGCGCGATGCCAGCGCATCAGCGTCTCACGCACGCGCACGGCATCCTTGGGGTCGCCCACGGTCGCACTGTCGGGCTGCGTCGGCTCGCACAGCACGCGGCAGCCGTTGTAGTCGGGCTGCTGCAGCCACTCCACGATCCTCCATCCGCCGCGCGCCAGGCAGTTGGCGAGTGAGCGGCGGCTGAAGTGGGTGGTGTGCTGTGCCGTGAAGAAGCCCACGAGGTCGTTGGTGGGGCGCCCCTCAAGCACCGGCACCTCCACGACCAGCCGGCTGCCCGCGTGAGCGGCCTCGCGCAGGCGGTTGAGGATCGGCACCGGGTAGGGCAGGTGCTCGAGCACGTGGAACATCGTCATCAGGTCAGGCGGCGTGGAGACGGAGAAGCTGGCGAAGTCGCCGACAACCAGCTCTGCGGCCTCGCCCAGCCGCTGGCGGCCGCGGGCGATGGCGGTTGCATCGATGTCCACACCCATGCAGCGCACGCCCTGCGGCATCAGCGCGAGCAGGTCACCGTCGTAGCAGCCGATGTCGAGCACCGCCGCGCCCTCATTGAGCAGACCATTCTCGGCGAGCCAGCGCACCTCCTCCCCTGCGCGCCCCTCGGTGGCGCCGTAGGACTTCTCGGCCTGCGCGAATAGGAGCCGGAAACCGACGTCGGTATAGACGGGATTCAGAAACGCCGCGAAGCAGCTCGCGCACTGCACATCGCGGATGCTCATGCGCTTGGGCGCGTCGCTATCGTCGGCGTAAAACTGGTAATCGGCCAGCTCCAGAAAGGCTCGCGCGCGCAGCGAGCCACAGACGGGGCAGGGGCGATGGGTGCTCAGCGCGGGGTCGCTCCATCCGCGCGGACCGCTGTCCACTAGAGCCCAGCGCAGGCCCATGTCAATCTACTCCAGTCATTCGGGCGCTCAGACTACAGTAACGATCCCATATGCCAAAAACACTGCCCGGTATCGGCACGGCTGCGCTGGCCATCCCCTATGGTCCTCCCGGAGCCGAGCTTGCGCCTCCCGATCGCCTCGCCGCCCGGCACACGCTGCAGGTGGCAGTGGAGCGAGGGGTGCGTTTCTTCGACACCGCTCCTGCCTACGGCGAGGCAGAGGAGCTGGTCGGGGCCGCGCTCGATGGGCGGGAGGACTGCACGGTGGCGACCAAGCTCGCGATCCCGTCCGGCGGCTGGGAAGCGCTGAGCACGCAGGAGACGCGCGCCTACGTGCGCGCTTCGGCGCGCTCCAGCCTCAAGGCGCTGCGCCGCGAACGTCTGGATGTGTTGCAGATCCATAACGCCGATGAGGCGCTGATACGTCGCGGGGTGGTGGTGGCGATATTGGCTGAGCTGCGCGAGGACGGGCTGGTGGCGCGTATCGGCGCCAGCGTCTATGGCGAGCCCAATGCGTTGGCCGTCATCGCGGAGCCGGCGCTGGAAATCGTGCAGGTTGCCTGCAGCGTGCTTGACCGCCGTCCCGAGCGCCATGTGCTGCCCGCCGCGATCGCCGCGAAGACGGCAGTGGTGGCACGCTCGCTGCTGCTGCACGGCGTGCTCACCCCAGCCGGACGTGGCCTCGGTGGCGCGCTTGCGCCGTTGAGTGCCGCCGCGGAAGAGGTGCGCCAGGCGTTCGGCGTGAGCTGGGAGGATCTGCCGGGCGCCGCCGTGGCCTTCGTGGCCAGCCGGCCGGGGATCGCCCATGCACTGCTGGGGCCGCGCGATGAGGTCGAGCTGACTGCGCTGCTCGAGCAGGCCGGGCGCTTCGAGGAGGTGGCAGGCGAGTGGGACCCGGCGTTGCCCTTGCTGCCCGACTGGCTGCTGGACCCGAGCTGCTGGGCAGCGGAGGCCGTCGTTGGCGGTTGAGCCTCAGAGCGTGGCGCGAGAGCAGGCGGAGATCGCGCGGGGCTCGGCGGAGATCGCTCGGGGCTCGGCGGAGATCGCCCTGGGCTCGGCTGCCTCCACTCAGGCACCACGCCTGCTGTGCCTCTTTCACCTCAACCTGGCGTTCTCCTCGCTGGAGGAGGATTCCCATGCCGAGGTCATCAGGCGCTGCTACCGCCCGGCGCTTGAGCTGGCGCAGGAGACGGGTTTTCCCATAGCCCTTGAGGCCACGGGCTGGACCTTGCGCCGCATCGCCGAGCTCGACCCGAGTTGGATCGAGCTCCTGCGTGAGCTGCTGGCTCAGCGGCGTGTGGAGTTTGTCGGCAGCGCCCACACACAGTGCGCCGCGCCGCTGCTGCCGGCGTTGCTCAATACCTGGAATCTGCGCCTCGGGCGTGAGGTCTACCTGGAGCTGCTGGGCGTGGCGCCGCGGATTGCGCTCGTGTGCGAGCAGGTCTACTCGCCAGGTCTCGTGCCGCTCTACCTGCAGGCGGGCTATGAGGCACTGATAGTCGACTGGGACAACGCGCGGCGTTCCCATCCGCAGTGGCCCACCGAGCACCGTTTGCACCCGCAGCGAGCGCTCGGCTGTGGGCGCTCGATCCCGATCATCTGGAGCGAGTCGATCGCCTTCCAGAAGTTTCAGCGCTTTGCCCACGGCGAGCTGGGGCTCAATCGCTACCTCGACTACGTACGCGGGGTCACTCACGGTGAGGGTCATGCCGGCCGCGCGCTGATGCTCTACGCCAACGACGTGGAGATTTTCGATTATCGTCCTGGCCGCTTTGCCGCCGAGCCCGACCTGCAGGAGGGGGAGTGGCAGCGCATCGCTGAAGGGCTATGTGCGCTGCGCGAGGAGGGGCTCGGGATACCAGCGCTGCCGAGCGAGATGCTGGAGCTGCTCGACGCCCCCGGTGCTGGCTGCGAGCTTGCGCTGGAGTCGCCCAGCCAGCCGATCCCGGTGAAGAAGCAGGACAAGTACAACGTTTCCCGTTGGGCCGTCAGCGGTCGCGATGACGTGGGTATTAACACCCGCTGCTGGCGGCTATATCAGCAGCTGCGCGACGACGAGTGCACCGACCCGGAGCGCTGGCGCGAGCTTTGCGAGCTGTGGGCCAGCGACTTTCGCACGCACATCACGCAGGTTCGTTGGGTGGCTTACCTTGAGCGTCTGCGCAGGGCCGAGAGCACGTGGCTGTCCTCGCTGCCTCACGCAGCCAGATCGGTTGGTGAAATCATGTCCGCTGGCGAAGCAAGATCGGCGGGCGAGGACATGTCGGCCGGCGAGAAGATGTCGGCGGGCGAGGAGATGTCTGCGGGCGAGGAGATGTCGGCGGGCGAGGAGATGTCGGCGGGCGAGGAGACGCCGGCGGCGCTTGAACCCGTCGAGCCGGCTGGGGCGGTTGCACGCAACGGGGACATCCTCGAACTAACGATGGGCGCGCTCGCGCTGCGTCTGAACCTTCGACGCGGCATGGCCATCGAGGCATTCAGCGATACCCGCCTGGGCAAGCGCCCGCTGCTGGGCACGCTTGAGCACGGATACTTCCCCACGATCGAGCTCGGCGCCGACTTCTATTCAGGCCACCTCGTGCAGGAGTCCCCGCTCAGGCACAAGGTCACCGACCTGGAGCGTGTCCAGCCCACGGTCGGCCTCGATGAGCAGGGCCGGCTCTGCGCCCAGGCGCGGATCGCCACCGAGCTAGGGCTGATCGAGAAGACCGTCAGGCTCGACCCCGCTGGCGTGGAGCTTGAGTGGATGTTGCATTGGACCGAGTTGCCAGTGGGCTCGTTGCGTCTGGGGCATGTAACGCTGTTTCCCGAGACCTTCGATGCGCAGAGCCTGTGGATGGGCACCCACAATGGGGGCGAGGGATTAGAGACACATCGGATCGCCGGCCAGGCCTTTGATCACGGCGCGTCCGTCTCCGCCCTGGTCTCCTGCCGTCAGGGTCTGGGCTTGACGGAGGGGGTGGTGCTGTTGGGGGACGCCGAGCACACGATCCGCGTCGAGGTCGACCAGGCGTGCGCGCGGCCGCTGGGTCTGCTCACCTGGATTCCCGGTGGCGAGCGATGGTTCCTGCGCCTGTGCTTTGCGCTCGCCGAGTCCGACGACACGCGACGCGGTGGGATACCCCGCACTCCGCAGCGGCCACAGCGGATGCGCCTGCGCATAGGCGCTCAGCTGGGGAAGAGCCTAGCGAGAGCGTTTGATCGAGGACGATGAGTAGGAGGGACACTCACAGCAGCGCCTATCTCGACGCCGTGGCCGAGCTCGCGCATGCCTTGGACCCGGCGCTGCTCGACGCCATGGCACGCGGCCTGGCCGCGGTGCGCGAGCGCGGCGGACGCCTGTTCATCCTCGGCGTCGGCGGTGGCGCGGGCCACGCTTCGCATGCCGTCAATGACTTTCGCAAGCTGTGCGGCCTGGAGTGCTATGCACCCACTGACAACGTCTCGGAGCTGACAGCTCGTACCAACGATGACGGTTGGGAGACCGCTTTCAGTGCGTGGCTTGAGGTCTCGCGCCTGTCTGAGCGCGATGCGCTGCTCGTCTTCTCGGTAGGCGGGGGCTCACGCGAGCGCAACGTCTCCGTCGGCCTCGTCGTGGCCATGGAGGCAGCGCGCGCGGCGGGGGCATCGATCTATGGCGTGGTGGGCGCTCCCGGCGGTACGCTCGCCCAGCTCGCGGACGTGGCGATCTTGATCGATCCTCCGGCGGAGCTGCGCACGCCACTGGTGGAGTCCTTCCAGGCCGTTGCCTGGCACGCGCTCGTCTCCCATCCCGGCCTCGCGCTCAGGCAGGGCCATTGGGAGTCGCTTGAGCGGGGATCCGCAAGTGCTTTGCGATGACCGAGACCCGAGCGGCCGCGGGCGGCGGGCAGTGTTCCTCGATCGCGATGGGGTGCTGAATGATCTGGTCCACGATCCTGCTGTAGGGACTTCGGAGTCGCCGCTGCGGGTGTCCGACGTAAGCCTCATGGCGGGCGCCCCCGCGGCGGCGCGGGCGCTCGAACAGGCTGGCTTCATCTTGATCGGCGTCTCTAATCAGCCCGCCGCGGCGAAGGGTGGCGTGTCGCTGGGGCAGCTGCTGGCGGTGCACCTGCGCGTGAGCGAACTGCTGACGCGGGAGCGCGTGGACATTGCGGCTTGGCGCCTGTGCCTGCACCACCCGCGGGGCGTCATTCCCTCGCTGTCGCGACCCTGCACATGCCGTAAGCCGGCGCCGGGGATGCTGCTGGACGCGGCCCGCACCCTGGATGTTGAGCTGCCGGAATCGTGGATGGTCGGAGACACCGACGCCGATATTGCGGCGGGGCGAGCCGCCGGCTGCCGGACGCTGTTGATCGAACACGAGGGCAGCTTCCATAAGCGTTTGCGGGGGTGCGAGCCCGACCTGAGAGCCGCCGACCTGGCTCGCGGCGCGTCATTACTAATGGGGGTGTAATTAGGAACATTTCAAGGAGAAGAACGCTGCTACCTTGCCCCGCATGGCCTCTCTGCTCGATCGAATCTCTACACGAGTATTCGCCGACGGTGCGGACCTGCAGGGCATCCTTGCCCTCGCGGCCGATCCGCGTATCGCTGGATTTACGACCAACCCCACGCTGATGCGCAAGGCCGGAGTGAGCCACTACGCCGAGTTCGCCCGGCGCGTACTCGAGCAGATCACTAAACACCCCATCTCCTTCGAGGTGTTCGCCGACGAGCCGCGCGAGATGCGCCGTCAGGCACGTCTCATCGCATCCTGGGGGGAGAACGTGTACGTCAAGATTCCCGTCACCACCACCGCTGGGGACTCCCTCGCGGAGCTCGCACACGAGCTCTCACAGGAGGGCGTCAAGGTAAACGTCACCGCCCTCTTCACGTCCGCGCAGGTGGAAGTGGTCGCGAGCGCCGTGCGCGACGGTGCTCCCTCCTGTATCTCCGTGTTCGCCGGGCGCATCGCCGATGCCGGCGTGGACCCCGTGCCGGTCATGGCGCGCGCGGTCGAGATCATGGCGGATGCCCCTCGCTCGGAGTTGATCTGGGCTTCGCCGCGAGAGATCCTCAATCTGGTGCAGGCCGACCATGTCGGCTGTCACATCATCACCATCACCCACGATCTGCTGAAGAAGCTCGACGGTCTCGGCAAGGACCTCGACCAGTTTTCGCTGGAGACCGTGCGCATGTTCCACAGCGATGCCCTGAGCGCGGGCCTCGCGCTCTGATTCATGCCAATGAGACGCGTCTGCATCACTGGCGGCGCGGGGTTCATCGGCAGCAACCTTGCGGAGCGCTTGAGCGCGCTCGGGGTGGAAGTGGTGATCGTCGAGAACTTCCGCTCGGGACGGCTGGAGTTCGTGGCCGACACCCTGGCGCGCCCAGGGGTGAGGCTGATCGAGGGCGACGTGCTCGACACCGCGCTGCTCGAGGATGCCCTGGAGGGCTGCGACTGGGTCTTCCATCTGCAGGCCAATGCCGATGTGCGTCACGGCCTGGAGCATCCGCGGCTTGACCTGGAGCAGAACACGATCGCCACATCGGGCGTGCTTGAGGCGATGCGCGCGCGAGGCGTCGAGCGGATCGCGTTCGCATCGACCGGCTCGGTGTATGGAGAGCCCGAGGTCTTTCCCACCCCCGAGGATGCTCCCTTTCCGGTCCAGACCTCGCTGTACGCAGCCTCCAAGCTCGCCGGCGAGGGTCTGATCGCCGCCTATGCCTGCGGCTATGGCTTCACCGGGCTGATCTTTCGCTTCGTCTCGATTCTGGGCGAGCGCTACACGCACGGGCACGTATTCGACTTCTACCGCGCGCTCCAGCACGATCCCACGCGGCTGAAGGTGTTGGGCGACGGACGCCAGCAGAAGTCCTATCTCTACGTGCAGGACTGTCTCGACGCGATGCTGCTCGCCGCCGAGCGCCATCGGCGGGAGGCGGGCGTCCACATCTACAACCTCGGCACCGAGGAGACGGTTGTGGTCGACGACTCGATCCGCATCATCGCCGAGCATCTGGAGCTCGCTCCGCGCGTCGAATACAGTGGCGGCCGTCGCGGCTGGATAGGCGACAGTCCGCTGATCCAGCTCGACACCACGCGCATCCGTGGGCTCGGCTGGACGCCCCAGCTGGGCATCGAAGCGAGCGTGCGCCGCACGCTTGAGTGGTTGGACGCCAACGAGTACGTCTGGCTTCCGACGCCGAGCGAGGCGGCGCTATGAGCGTGATCTTCAGCCGCGCACCGTTGCGCATCTCCCTGGGCGGCGGCGGCACCGATCTCCCCTCCTACTACCGCGATCACGGCGGCTTCTTCGTTTCCGGGGCGATCGACAAGTACGTCTACATGCTCACCCACACGGTCTTCCAGCGCCGCTATCGCATGAAGTACTCAGAGCTCGAGGAGGTCGACGAGATCCATCAGATCCGTCACCCCATCCTGCGCGAGGGTCTGCTGCGTCATTGGAGCGGCAATCCGCTGGAGATCGCCTCGGTGGCCGACGTGCCCGCGGGCACCGGCATGGGCTCCTCCGGCGCCTACACCGTCTGCCTGCTCAAGAGCCTCGTGCGCGCCCGACACACCTCGATCGGTCCCGGCGATCTCGCCGAGGCGGCGTGTGAGATCGAGATGAACGTGCTCGGCGAGCCGGTGGGCAAGCAGGACCCCTATGTGGCCGCTCACGGAGGGATCTGCGCCTACATCGTGCACAAGAAAGGCGAGGTCGAAGTCGAGCCGCTCGAGCTCGCGCCTGAAGTGCTCAGACGCCTGCGCGATCAGCTGCTGCTCTTCTACACCGGCGAGGCCCGCTCCGCCTCGGCGGTGCTGGCTGACCAGGACAGGCGCTCCAAGGCAGGCGATCCGCGGATGATCGAGAATCTCCACCGCACGAAGGAGTTGGGGGGGGAAATCCACAAGCTGCTTGCGGGCGGGGATCTGGATGGCTACGCCGAGCTGATGCACGAGCACTGGCTGCACAAGCGCAGCCGCTCGCCGGGCATGGCCAGCGAGCGCATCGACGATCTCTACGCTCGCGCTCGGCGCAGTGGAGCCATCGGCGGCAAGCTCGTGGGAGCAGGCGGCGGTGGATTCCTGCTCGTCTATGCCCGTCGCCCGGAGGACACCCGGCAGGCGATGGCGCTCGCCGGAGCCTCCGAGCTGGCATTTGACTTCGAGTTCGGTGGCGCACACGCAAGCGAGTACGCATGAGTGCCAGCGCCAAGCCGATGGAAGAGGACCGACTGGGTGTAGCGATCGTGGGCTGCGGGCGGATCGGGATCAAGCGGGCGCAGGCCCTCGCCCCCGGTGATGAGCTGCTTGCCTGCTATGACCTCGACGCAGGCGCGGCGGCAAGCCTGGCTGGGCAGTACGGCGCGCGCGCCTGCGCCACCATCGCGGAGCTGCTCGACACGCGGCCGCGGATCGTTGTCGTGGCCACCGTTCACGACTGTCTGGCGGAGCTGTCCGAGCAGGCTCTGCGGGCCGGGGCGCATGTGCTGGTGGAGAAGCCCGCGGGCATTTCCAGTGCCCAGATCGACAGCTTGATCGAGTGTCAGCATGCCTGCGGGCGGTTGGTCAAGGTGGGATTCAACCATCGCTTTCATCCGGCGCTGGCACGTCTCGCGCAGGAGGTTCACAGCGGACGCCACGGCGAGCTCATGTACCTGCGTGGCCGTTACGGTCACGGCGGACGCCCCGGTTACGAGCGCGAGTGGCGCGCCGATCCGGTGCGCTCCGGTGGTGGTGAGCTAGTCGACCAGGGCGTGCACCTGCTCGACCTCAGCCACTGGCTGGCAGGCCCGCTGCCGTTGCACAGCGCGCTATTGCGTACCAACTTCTGGGACACCGCCGTGGAGGACAACGCCGCGCTGATCCTGGGCGAGTCCGGGTCGCGCGGCGAGTCGGGATTGCCCGGCGGTTTGGGGTTGCCCGATGGGTTGGGGTTGCCCGATGGGTCGGGATTGACCGGTGGGTCCCGGTTGTCCAGCGATCCGTGGGCGATGCTGCACGTGAGCTGGACGGAGTGGAAGAACCTCTTCTCACTTGAGGTCTACTGCCGCACCGCAAAGATCCAGGTGGACGGGCTTGGGGGCTCCTACGGTTTGCCCCAGCTGCGCATCTTCAAGATGCGGCCCGAGCTGGGGCCGCCCGATATCGAGGAGATCTCCTACCCCGACCGGGACGTCTCCTGGGATGCCGAGTGGAAGCACTTCGCCGCGGCGGTGCGGGCCGCCGATGGTCGGTCGCTGCTGGGTGACCTGGGCGATGCGCGCTATGCGTGGGCGCAGGTCGAGGCCGCCTACGCGATGGCGGTAGGTCCACCCAGCCATCCACTGGCGGTGGGTCGATGAGCCCGTCGGCGACGAGTGCTCGCGCGCGCGGACCCGCCATCGGCGTGCTCGGGCTGTGGCATCTTGGGAGCGTCACCGCCGCTTGCCTGGCCGCCGCCGGCTATGAGGTAATCGGCGTCGACCCCGACCCGTCTGTCGTCGCGGGGCTCGCCGCCGGGCACCCCCCGGTGTATGAGCCAGGGCTCGCCGAGCTGCTCGCCCACAGCGCCGAGCGCCTGCACTTCTCCGCCGACGCGGCAGCGCTGGCGGGGGTCAGCAGGGTGTGGGTCGCCTTCGACACCCCGGTTGACGAGGACGACCGGGCTGATGTCGAGTGGGTCCTCGACCAGGCCGCTCGACTGCTTGTCCCGCTGCCCATCGGCGCGCTTGTGATCGTTTCCTCTCAGCTGCCCGCCGGAAGCGTCGCCAGGTTGCGAGCGCGCTGCGCCGCTCTGCGCGGCGAGGACGGACTGCGCGACGAGGACGGACTACGCGGCAAGGACGGACTACGCGGCAAGGACGGGCTGCGCTTCGCGTGCGTGCCTGAGAACCTGCGGCTGGGCAGTGCGCTTGAGTCCTTCAGCGCTCCCGCGCGGATCGTCGCGGGCGTGCGCGGCGAGGAGGATCGCCGCGAGCTGGCCGAGCTGCTGGCGCCGTTCAGCAGCAACCTGCTGTGGATGCGAGTCGAGTCGGCGGAGATGCTCAAGCACGCGCTCAACGGCTTTCTCGCGACCTCGATCGCCTTCGCTAACGAGGTCGCAACGATTTGCGAGTCGCTTGGCGCTGACGCCTCGGAGGTTGCACGGGGGCTCAAGAGCGATCCACGCATCGGCCCGCGCGCCTATCTGGACCCCGGCGACGCTTTCGCGGGTGGCACGCTGGCGCGAGATGTTGGCTTCCTCCAGGCGCTTGCCGAGAGCAATGGATTGACGCCCTGCGTGTCGGCTGGTGTGGCCGCCGGCAACGCTTTGCACCGGCAGTGGGCCCGGCGAAGGCTGCTGGAGTTGCTAGACCTTGAGCACGAGCACTCGGAGGCCCCTCTGGTTCAGCCCGAGCCGGAGTTTCCCTTGCCGCCGGCCGAGCGACGGGAGCGCTCCCTGGCCGGTCGGATCGTCGCGATCTGGGGTTTGACCTACAAGCCCGGCACCGACACGCTGCGGCGCTCGGGGGCTGTCGAGCTGTGCCGTTGGCTCATCGACGCCGGCGCTCAGGTGCGCGCCCACGACCCGGCCGTGCATGTGCTCCCCACAGGCCTCGCAGAGGTGATCGAGCTCTGTGGTTCGCCGCTTGAAGCGGCTGCGGGAGCGCACGTGCTTGTCCTCTGTACGGCCTGCCCGGAGTTCCGTGATGTCTCTGTCGAGGAGCTCTTGGCGACCCTCGCCGAGCCGCTGATCCTTGACCCCGCCGGCTGGCTGGCCGATGCTCTGACGGACAACGAGAACCTGCGCTATGCGCGCGTTGGCATGCCGTTCCCCGGCCGGCATCCGGCCGCTTCTCGCGCGGCGGTACAGGGGGTGTTCCGTGAGCGGTGATTTGGCGGGGCGCACGGCTTTGATCACTGGCGGCACGCGCGGGCTGGGCCTGCAGATCGCGCGTGCCTATCTTCAGGCCGAGGCAAGCGGCGTGTGCATCTGCGGGCGCGACCCGGGCGCCTTGGAGGATGCGCGTGTCGAGCTTGCCGAGCTTGCCGGCGCCGATCAGCAGGTGCTCGCCCTGGCGGCCGACGTGTCCGCGCCAGAGGATGTCGAGCGACTGGTGCACAGCGCGCTGGCTGCCTTCGGGGAGCTGACCATTCTCGTTTCCAACGCCGGCGTCTACGGCCCCAAGGGGGCGATCGAGCGCACCGACTGGGAGCAGTGGGCGCGGGCCATCGAGGTCAACCTGTTTGGATCGGTGCTGCCCGCGCGCGCCGTTGTGCCCCACTTCATCGCGCGGGGCTACGGCAAGGTCATCCAGCTCTCTGGCGGTGGCGCGACGGGGCCGCTGCCCGGGCTGAGCGCCTATGCGGCCTCCAAGGCGGCGGTGGTGCGCTTCGCGGAGACGCTTGCCGTCGAGCTGCGCGAGCACCACGTCGACGTCAACTCGATCGCTCCGGGAGCGCTCAACACGCGCATGCTCGACGAGGTGATAGCCGCTGGCCCCGAGTTGGTCGGCCAGGATTTCCATGCTCGCGCGCTCCAGCAGCGAGACTCCGGGGGCGTGCCGCTGGAGCAGGGGGCGGCGCTCGCCGTCTTCCTCGCATCGGGTGCCAGCGATGGCATCACCGGCCGGCTGCTCAGCGCGGTGTGGGACCCATGGCCGTGGCTGCCCGAGCATCTCGCCGAGCTGGACGGCGACCTGTACACGCTGCGCCGCATCGTGCCTTCCGATCGTGGCCTTGCGTGGGGGGATGCTGGCCCGTCCGACGCACCGTCGGCCGATCCCATCAGACCTCCCTCGGTGCCATGACACGGTCGGAGGCCCCGCTGACCTTGCCCCCGCCGCTTGACAGCGAGACGGTGCCGGCCTTCGATCGCGGTTGGCTGTATCCCGACGGCAGCCGCCGCGCCTATCTGCCCTATGTGCAGGACGATCATCCGGTCAACTGGTCAGGCGAGCTTGAGCAGCTGCACGCCGAGAGCGGCCGCGAGCACTTCATCGACGTGTGGACGCGCGGAGCGATGCTCGAGCGCATCGGTGTGCTGCCCGCGCAGGCGACGATCGTCGATCTGGGCTGCTCAAGCGGCTTTCTGCTGGAGGATCTCTCCGCGGCCCACCCTCAGGCCAGCTTGATCGGCATCGATCTCGTTGCCTCCGGGCTGCACAGGGCGCATGTCCTGGTCCCGGGCGCGCGTCTGGTGCAGGCCGACGCATGCTCCTTGCCGCTGCCCGCATGCAGTGTCGATGCTGTGCTCAGCGCCAACCTGCTTGAGCACGTGGCCGACGACGTGCGTGCGCTGGCGGAGCTGCGGCGTATCCTGCGGCCGCGCGCGCACGCCGTGGTGGTCGTTCCAAGCGGGCCGAACACCTACGACTACTACGACCGCTTTCTTGGGCACGAGCGGCGTTATGGCCGCGGTGAGCTGGCCCGCAAGGCCCGTGAGGTCGGTCTGGAAGTGCTCCTGGATATTCACCTCGGGTCGCTGTTGTACCCGCCGTTCTGGCTGACCAAGCAGCTCAACCGCCGTCGTTTTGGACATCTCCGCGGTGCCGCGCTCGAGCAGCGTGTGGCGGCGGATATCGCGCGCACCAACGACTCGCTGGCGGGTCGAACGCTGTGTCGGCTTGAGCGACGGCTGCTGGGGGCGGGCCTGCGTCTTCCTTTTGGGATCCGCGGCCTGACGGTCCTACGTTGCCCGGAGCATTCGCCGTGAGCGGTCTGGCGACGGGACAGCGGACGGCGGATGGCGAGCGCGGGACGCTGAGCGTCGTGATCCCCGCCTACAACGAGGAGGCGAACATCGAGCGGGTCTATGAGCGTCTTCGCGTTGTCCTGGAAGGCCTGACGATGGATTGGGAGATCATCTTCAGCGTCGATCCCTGCACCGATCGCACCGAGGAGCTGATCCTGGGGCTGCGCCGGACTGACCAGCGGGTCAAGATGCTGCGCTTCTCCAGGCGCTTTGGCCAGCCGATGGCCACCATCGCCGGACTGGAGGCGTCCGCGGGCGACGCCGTCGTGGTGATCGACTGCGACCTGCAGGACCCTCCCGAGCTGATCCCCAAGCTGGTCGCGAGCTGGAGTGAGGGCTATGACGTGGTCTACGCCCAGCGGCGCACCCGCGCCGGAGAGACGCTGCTCAAGCGTTTCGTCTCCGCGGTCGGCTACCGGGTGATCGCGCACGTGGCTGAGGTCGAGATACCCCCCAACACAGGGGACTTTCGCCTGCTCAGTAGACGCGTCGTGGACAACGTGATCGCCCTGAGCGAGCATCATGGCTTTCTGCGCGGTCTGGTGTCGCTTGTCGGCTTCCGCCAGACCAGCGTGCTGTATGACCGGGAGGTTCGGGCGGCAGGGTCCAGCAAGTACAACCCTTTCTTTGGCTCGCTGCTGATCGGGCTGAACGGGCTGATCGGCTTCTCTCGCTACCCGCTGCAGCTGATCTCGATCGTCGGCGTGGCCCTATCCGGCCTCGCGCTGATGCTGGCGCTGGCGTACTTCGGCCTGAAGGTGGGAGGCCAGAACTTTCCCGTCGGCAATCCCACGGTTGTGATCGTGGTGGCCTTCTTCAGCGGCATCCAGTTGCTCTCGCTGGGCGTGATCGGAGAGTACGTGGGGCGCATCTACGATGAGGCCCGACAGCGGCCCAAGTACATCGTCGAGTCTCGTCATGGCTGGCAGGAGACTCCGCTCGCCGTCGAGTCGCGCTCGCGCTGGGAAGACGAGCTGTCCGCATGAGCGCTCTACCGAAAGACGAGCTGTCCGCATGAGCGCTCTACCGAAGCACGAACTCTCCGCATGAGCGCCCTGCCTGTGGTCTGCATCCTCGCCGGCGGGCTTGGTACCCGTCTGGGCGAGCGCGTGCGCGACACCCCCAAGCCACTCCTGGAGGTTGCCGGCGAGCCGTTCATCTGGCATCAGTTGCGGCTGTTGGCCGCTCACGGGGCGCAGGAGGTGGTGCTCTGTGTGGGCTACCTCGGCGAGTTGATCGAGCGCAACGTAGGAGTTGAGCGGTTCGGCCTGCGCATCTCCTACAGCTATGACGGTCCCGAGCTGGCCGGCACGCTGGGGGCGATTCAGCGCGCGCAGCGTCTGCTCGGCGAGCGCTTTCTGGTGCTCTACGGAGACACCTACCTGCGTATGGACTACGCCGCCGCGGCGAGCGACTGGCGAGCCAGCGGGCTGCCGGCGATGATGAGCGTGCTGCGCAACGAGGGACGCTGGGGCGCATCCAACGCCTGCTACGCGCGCGGCCGCGTGCTCGCCTACGACAAGCGCTCGCCGCGACCGGGCATGAGCTGGATCGACTATGGCCTGGTGGGACTGCGCCGCAGCGCCCTCTCTCTGGCTCCCGCGGGCGCTGAGGATCTCGCCGAGCTGCTGCATCGTCTGGCGCGCGAAGAGCTGCTCTACGGCTTCGAGGCATCGGAGCGCTTCTTTGAGATCGGCACGCCGGCGGCGCTGGCGGAGACCGATGCGTTCCTGCGCCGCGACCCGGTGAAGCGGTGAGAGCGCCAACGCTGCATCCGTGGCTGCACACGACGCGTGTGCGGTTGTTGTTGGCAAAAGCCGGCCTCGTCGGTCAGGGTCTGCGCTTCGCCGTGGCCGGAGCGACGGTCTCGCTCGTCTATATAGCCACCACGACTGTGCTCAGCGTAGTCGTGGGAATGCCGTTCCAGGCTGCGCTTCTGATCGGCTACGGGCTGGCGCTCAGCATCCACTTCACGCTTCAGCGCCTCTTCGTGTGGGCCCATCAAGAGCGGTTCGCGCTGCCGCTGCATCGTCAGCTCGGCTGGTATCTGCTGGCCGCCGCGGCGCAATATGGGGCTACCGCGCTCTGCACGTTGCTGCTGCCTTCCGTGCTGGGGCTGTCCTCAGAGACGGTCTATCTGCTCGTCGTGCTGCCTCTGACGTTGACCAATTTCCTGCTCTTTCGCTATGTCATCTTCCATCCGCGAGCGAGCCCCGCGGATGCCGGCCTGCTTTGCGCCGCGTGCGAAGAATGAGCCGAAACGGTCTTGCACTGGCCGCTCCGTTCGCACCGAGCCGAACCAAGCTGGTGCTGGCCGCTCCGTTCGCGCTCGTCGCCTTCACGGTGCTGGGGACATGGCTGCTCTCGGGTGTCGCGATCGACGAAGCAGTGCGATACCTCGCTTTCGAGCTCTTCTTCGTCCTGCTCCCGGGGTGTCTTCTATACGTGCTGCTCAGCCCCAGCCCGGGGGGATGGCTGCGTGTATTGGCGATTGGCTGGCCTTGTGGCTATGCAATCGAGGTGGGCGCCCTCGCGGCGACCAGTGCGCTGCACGTGCGCTGGCTCTTCATGCTGCTGCCACTCGTCGCGGTGCTCGCATCGATGCCGTTTCTGATCGGCCTTCGTGGGCGTGGGCGAGTGGAGGAATTACGCCGCGGCCTGCGGGCGCGCCTGGCGCTCTCCGCAGGGGAGGATCGGCAGGGCGAAGCGCTGGCGGTGGCGATCGCTCTCAGCGCCGGGCTCATCTTGCTGGCGCTGATGACCTTTGCCAGCTACCCCCTGCCGGCTCACGCACACAGCATTTTCTACTACCCCGACAACGTGGATGACATTGCCTGGGCGGCGGAGGCGCGTCATCACTGGCCGATCACCGAGCCCTGGGTGAGCGGTCTGGCTTCGCGCTATTACATCGCCGTCTTCATCCACTTCGCCGCCATCAATCAGGTCACGGGCGTGCCGCTGTCCACGGTAGTCCTGCGGCTGTTCCCCACGACGGCGATCTGTGCGATCGCCCTGCAGCTGTGGCATCTGGGCCGGTCTCTGGGGCGTTCCCGCTGGATTGCCCCGACCGCCGTCGTGCTGCTGCTGTTGGTGGACGATCTGAACCTCGACTTCACGCGGCCGGGGGCATTCGCGGTGGAAACGTTCAACGTGCTGCCGCTCAGTCCGACCTACGCGCTAGGAGCCATCTTCTTCCTCGGTCTGCTCGCCGTGGCGCAGGCGTGGTTTACCGACACGATCCCCGACGCGGACATTGGCAGCGCCGCCGCCGCCGACGCGGACGCCGACGCCGCGGCCGCGCGAGGTCCATGGGCCGGCCCGCTGCCGCGCGGTTCGGCGGGTCTACTCGTCCTCTTGGGCGTGCTCGTCCTCGGCGGGGGCGCGTCCAAGACGAGCGCGATCGCCGACTTCATCGGCGGCTTTGGCCTGCTCTGGCTGTGGCGCGTCTTGAGTAAGCAGGGCAGCCGTCTGCTGAGTTGTGGGTTGCTCGTCGCGGGAGGGTGTTTCACCGCAGTCTACCTGCTCCTGCTGAAAGGGGGCACCGCATCGGTCCTGCGGATCCATCCGCTGGACTTCATGCACTACACGGTGTTCGGCCCGACCTTCACCGGCTCTCCGACGTGGCCTGTCGCGGCAGGTCATTCCCCGCTCTGGCTGGTGGCCCTGCTGGTCGCGGCCGCGGGAACGATGCTGTGCGCCTTGGCGCCCCTCTTTGGTGCGGGCTGGCTGCTGAGGAGGCCGCGCGCCATCTCACCGTTCACGCTGCTCTGCTTCGCGGTCTTCGCCGTGTCCTTCGTCGCCTACGTCTCGCTGTCGGCCCCCGGCGATAGTGAGGGCTACTTCTTCATCTACGGCTACATCGCGCTGGTGCCAATCGCCGCCAAGGGCCTAGTCGGTGTGGTGCAGGCAATATCCCAGCCGGCGCGTCGGAAGTTGGCGCTTATCTGCACGGCGCTGCTGGTCGTAGGGATCGCCGCGGCTGAGTCCTCGCGCGCCGTCGGGGAGTTACATGCTCTGTGGTACGCCTGGTACGCCGTGGCCTACGGCCTGATCGCGTGTGCGGTGCTGTTGGCCGTTCTCGGGTTGCAGCACGACTTCGCGGCGAGCATCAAATCGCGCGCGCTACGTGTGTTCGCCTGTTGTGTGCCACTGCTTGTCACCCTGGGTCTTGTGAAGCCTTTGACCCATATGGCTCCCAGGGTGTGGTCAAGTCTCTTCCACGAACGGATCTCGCTTGCTGACTCGGGAGATCACCAGGGCATGACCGCGCCCCTCTATGACGGTTTGATCTGGGTCCGCGACCACACCACGCCATGCGATGTGCTCGCGGTCAACAACCACTACACATCCGCCCCCACAAGCAATGAAGTCTCACCGACAGCTCGTCTCTCTCACTACTCCTACTACTCGGCGTTCACCGAAAGAAGGGTGCTGCTGGAGAGTTGGTACGTGACGCCGCGCGGGGAGCGCAGCGTCTCCTCGCCCTATCCGGCACGACTGGCGCTCAATGAACAGGCCGTCGCGCAGGGGTCCGCGAGCGCACTGCGAGAGCTCGCGCGCGCCGGCGTCAACTATGTGCTGATCGACAAGACCCACGGCGAAGGGGCGCCTGAGCCGCGCAGCCTGAGCCGACTGGAGTTTGAAAACAGCGCGCTGCGCGTCTACCGGCTGCTGGCGGCGCCGGCCGGGGCCGCCGCGGGGAGCTGCGCAACGGTCGTCGGGATCTGAGATCCCGCACCGGCGAGCCGCTCGCGCAGCACCTCGGTTGCCGCTTGGGGCTCATCGCCCAGGCGCACGACGGTGCTCGCGCCGGTGTCCGGCAGCGCACCGCGGTAGTCCAACACATCCACTGCGCCGCTGGCCTGCCTGACGGCGTAGATCAGGCGCCCTAGGGCATCGAGTGAGGCGCCCGCGCCGCCCAGCACCACGGCGGTCGGGTGCAGCGCCGCCAGTGCGCTGGCCACGCGCGTGGGCTGCAGCTCCAGCGGCAGCGTCAGCACGCGCAGACCGGCACGGCGCAGGAACAGCTCAAGCGCCTGCACATACAGCCCGTCCAGATCTCGCGGGCGGCTGGCGTCGAAGATCATCACGCCCTCATCGCGCGTGGCTGCCGGCGCTACCCGCTGTGCGGCGGCCAGCCAGCCGGTGGCATAACGCCAGGCGAAGCCGTACTCGGGCGAGACGCCCCGCAGCTCGCCGTCTGCCTGCACGCCGTCTGCCTGCAGCGATTGCACCGCGGGCAGCAGCATCGAGCTGACCGTGCGCTCTACCGAGCGCAGCGCCATGCTCTCCTCCAGCAGGCGGTCGGCGCGTTCCTGATCGAAGGACGCAAGCGCCTCGCCCAGCCCGCCGAGCGAGCCCATCGGCGTGCCGCGTTCGCGGGCGATGGAGATCGCCGAGGAGATGTTCTGTGTCTCCGCGAAGGCTTGGCGCAGCGCCTCGATCTCCGCCAGCTCGAACTGGCGGTGCCCACCCTCGCTGCGTCGCGGCGAGGGGTAGCTGAAGCGTCGCTCCCAGCTGCGCAGGGTGTTGGGGCTGACGCCCAGCATCGCGGCAGCGGCATTGGTGCGGATCGCGCTCATGCGTGAAATGTTCAGCTTTGCGTCGCATTGCGCAAGGCGCGCAACGCCCCCTGCATGTTGGATGTGGGCATGCACAGGCAGGAGAGCCCACTTTGCCTGCGACGCCTGCCTACGATCATGAGGGTGGCGCAGCCGGCCGCACCCATTGCGGGGCACAGGCAGGCCGGCGAGCCGGGGCGGGCGGGGCCTTCTACATTTCCAATCTAGTTATGAAGCTGCGCCTCTACCACCACCATGACGGCGCCCGCGTGGCCTACCGCGAACTCGGCACCGGACCGCCGCTGGCGTTGCTGCACTCGGCGATGCTCTCCCACCAGGAGTTTCAACCGCTCGTGGCTCAGCTCGCCGACCGCTTCCGCGTGGTGCTGCCCGATCTGCCGCTGCACGGGGATTCCGAGGATCGCCCCCGCCATCCCTACACGATCGACTGGTTCGCCGACGTAATGGCGGGCTTCGCTGCTGATGTGCTCGGTCCGCGCCCGTTGATCGGCGGCCACGACGCGGGCGCGGAGATCTTGCTGCACGCCGTTGCCACCCAGCGCCTTGACCCTGCTCGGCTCGTGCTGATGCCCAACCGCTTGCACTTTGCACCTCAGCGCCCGTGGCTGCGCGCGGCCTGGCGCGCTACGGCCTGTGCGGGAGCTATCCCGGGGGTTGATCGTCTGATGACCTATGGCACGCGCGCGGTATTCACGCCTGAACTGGGCCTGCGCCTGTCCGCGCGCCGCGAGCCGGCCGCGCGCGATCTCATGCGCCAGGCCTTCGCCGACGTGCCCGGCAACTCCAACCTTGCTCGCTCCTGGGCCAAGTGCGCGCGACGCTGGCCGCGGGGTGAGCCGTGGCAGCAGGAGTTGCTCCAGCAGGCCTATCCGCGCCTGCGCATGCCCGTGCTGCTGCTGTGGGCCGACAGCGATCAGCTGCATCCGCTCGCCTGGGCTGAAGAGACGTTGCGACTACTCCCGGGGGCACAGTTGCGCATGCTTCCGGGGACGGGCTTCCTAATGGCCTACGACGATCCCGTGGGGGTCGCCAGGGAGCTGGCCGCCTTCTGCGGATAACGTCCCGGTCACGGCGACGCCGACAGGTGACCCCAAACGCGGCCAGCACGCGGCCGTAAGGCCGCCTCTCAAAACAAATTTGTCTTCAAGGAGAGTCGATGACGGACGCAAAGACGGATAAGCAGCTGTGGGGCGGGGAGACCGCCAAGGCCGTGGAGAACTTCCCGATCTCCGGGGAGACCGTGCCGGTGTCCGTCGTGCGCTGGCTCGCGCGCCTGAAGGGGGCTGCTGCTGCCGTCAACGGCGAGCTGGGGCTGCTCGACAAGCGCCGCGCCGGGCGCATTGAGAAGGCCGCCGCGGAGATCGGCGCCGGCAAGCACGATGCGCAGTTCCCCATCGACGTCTTCCAGACCGGCTCTGGGACCTCTACCAACATGAACGCCAACGAGGTCATCGCCAATCTCGCGGGCTCCGGTGTGCACGCCAACGATCACGTCAACATGGGGCAGTCCTCCAACGACGTCTTTCCCTCGGCCGTACATCTCGCCGCGCTCGACGTCGCCAGCAATGAGCTGCTGCCGGCGCTCAAGCAGCTGGAGCGGGCCTTTGCCAAGAAGGCCAAGAGCTTTGAGAACGTCGTCAAGGCCGGGCGTACGCATCTGATGGACGCCGTGCCCGTCACGCTCGGGCAGGAGTTCGCCGGCTACGCCGCGCAGATGGCGCTCGGGCAGGAGCGCGTGCAGGCCGCGCTCGTGCACGTCGGGCAGATCCCGCTCGGAGGGACCGCCACGGGGACCGGCCTGAATACGCATCCGCGCTTCGCCGAGAAGGTGCGCGCGCGCCTGAAGAAGGAATCGGGACTCAAGCAGATCGCGCCGCCGCTCGATCCGTTCGAGGCGCAGGCCAACCGCGATGCGCTGGTTGAGCTGTCGGGGGCTGTGAAGGTGGTCGCCGTGTCCTTGACCAAGATCGCCGGCGATCTCGCGTTGATGGGCTCGGGCCCACGCGCCGGCATTGGCGAGCTGTTCCTGCCCGAGTTGCAGAAGGGGTCTTCGATCATGCCTGGCAAGGTCAATCCGGTTATGCCCGAGGTGATGCTGCAGGTGTGTGCGCAGGTCATTGGCAATGACACCGCCATCACCGTCGCGGGCATGCAGGGGCAGTTCGAGCTCAATGTGCGCATCCCCTTGATCGCGCGCAACCTCTTGCAGTCACTGCACTTGCTGTCAAGCGCCTCGCGTGCGCTGGCCGAGAAGTGCGTCGATGGGCTGCGCGCCAACCGGGCCGGCACCGACGCCTCGGCGGGGGCCACGCTTGCAGTCGCCACCGCTCTCAACGGGGCCATCGGCTACGACCTCGGCGCCGCGATCGTCAAGAAGGCCACCGACTCCGGTCGGCCTCTGCGCGAGATCGCTCTGGAGGAAGGGGTCGACGCTAAGTTGTATGACGAGACGATCGATCTGCGGCGCATCGCTAGGGGCAATGCCTGAGGCGCGAATCTAAAGAGGGGGTGTGGGTACCATATTTTCAAAGTTTGAGCACAATGGTATATACGTCGTATAGACCATTGTTACCAAAAAGAAAAAAGACACCCCCCAACCTCCGTCTTTAGAAAACTAGCCGACCACTAGCAGCAGCAGCAGTGGCGGCGGGCGCCAGCATCTCCGTCAGCATCATCCCGGCGCCTGGCTTGGAAAGCGGTTCGTTGAGGTTGCCGCACTTGGGTGACTGCACGCACGAGGGGCAGCCGCCCGCGTTCGTGCAGGGGCACTCGCTGATCAGACCGTGGGCGTCGCGGCACAGCTCCTCAAAGCGCGCGAACGCAGTGCGCGTGATGCCAACGCCGCCGGGGTGCCCGTCGTAGATGAAGATCGTCGGACCTTGCGTCTGGGGATGCAGGTTGGTGGACAGGCCGCCGATGTCCCAGCGATCGCACATCGCCAGCAGCGGCAGCACCGCGATCTGCGCGTGCTCGGCCGCGTGCAGCGTGCCGAGCAGTTTCTCCATCGAGACCATCTCCGCCAGTGCTTGTGCGTCCAGCTCGTACCACAGCGCCTGCGTCGTAAAGCTCGTCGTGGGGAGGTCCAGGGTGACGAGGTCGACCTGCTTGTGGTCGCTGACGCGCACGCGCTGGTAGGCGAGCACCGTCTCAGTCACGCTCACCTGGCCGAAGGACAGCTTGACGCCGAGCGCCTCGCGGCGGTCGAGCAGGCGCTCGATGGTGGTGTCGGTCTCGCGCTTGGGTCGTGTGTACCAGTCGCCGTCAAAGGGCTTCACCAGCGCCTGGCGCTGTGCGATGTCGAGCGTCTGCACCTCATAGGAGCGACCCTGGTGGTGGTAGATGGCGCCCTGGTGCACCGTGGAGTGCGCGCGCGCCGCCTCGGTGCTGCCCAACAGCTCGCCACTTGCGATGTTGACGATCGCGAAGCTATCGGGGGAGGCCGAGCGCAGCGATACGCGTGCCGGGGGGTAGTCGCCGGCATTGCGCGGGACATACAACGCCCCGCCCCCGCTGCCGCCTACCCCGCCGGAGCGGCTGCCGGCGCCAGCACTCGCTCCGCGGCTGGCGCGTTTGCGCAGCTCGCCGGTGCTGACCAGCGTCTCGGCATAAGCCTCCCAGCGCGGCCCCAGGATCTGGGCATCCTCACTCGACAGCGGAGCCTCGAAAGAGGCGCACAGCAGGTGGGCCATGTGGATCTCGGGGCTCTCGTGGTCGAGAATGGCGGCCTCCACGGGACGTTCCAGGAAGTCCTCGGGGTGGCGACAGAAGAACTGATCGAGCGCGTCCTCGCCGGCCACGTACATCGCCAGACCTCGCCCGCGCCGCCCGGCGCGGCCCCACATCTGGCGCAGCGAGGCGACGGTGCCGGGGAAGGTCACCACCACGCAGGCATCCAGCTCGCCGATGTCGATGCCCAGCTCAAGCGCGTCGGTGGTGATCACCGCGCGCAGCTCCCCGCGCGTGAGGCGTCCCTCAAGCTCGCGGCGCTGCTGGGGGGTGTAGCCGGCGCGGTAGGGCTCCACCAGCGCCGCCAGCTCGGGCTGCGAGGAGCCCTCCAGTTCCTGCTTGACCAGGCGGCTCAACAGCTCAACGCCCTTGCGCGACTTCATGAAGCAGATCGCCCGCGCGCCGCCGCTCACGAGCGCCGCCAGCAGCTCGCCGGCCTCTCCCAGCGCGGAGCGCCGCGCGCCCAGCTTCTCGTCGGTCAGCGGCGGGTTCCACACGGCGATGCGCCGATTCGGCGCGGGCGAGCCGTCCTCGTCGATCAGCTCTATGTCCTCCAGGCCCGTGAGGCGCTCGGCCAGCTCCACCGGGTTGGCGACCGTGGCCGAGGTCAGCAGGAAGCGTGGCTCGGTGCCGTAGCCCGAGGCGATGCGGCGCAGGCGGCGCAGCACGTTGGCCACGTGCGAGCCGAACACGCCGCGGTAGACGTGCGCCTCATCGATCACCACCACCGCCAGGTTGGCCCACAGCTCGGCCCACGCCTGGTGGTTGGGGAGGATGCCCACGTGCAGCATGTCCGGGTTGGTCAGCACCACGTTGGCCCGGCGGCGGATGTCCTTGCGCGTCTCGCGCGGGGTATCGCCGTCGTAGATCGCCGGGCGCACGCGCTCGTGTAGACCGAATGCGTTCAAGGCCCGCGCCTGATCCTGTGCGAGCGCCTTGGTCGGATAGAGGTACAGCGCCCGCGCCTTGGGGTCGCGGCAGAGCACGTCCAGGGTCGGCAGGTTGAAGCACAGCGACTTGCCCGAGGCAGTCCCCGTGGTGACGATCGTCGGCCCCGCCCAAGCGGCGTGCAGCGCCTGCGCCTGGTGGGAGTAGAGCTGCTCGATGCCCATCCGCTGCAGCGCTTCGAGCACCTGGGGATGCAGCTCCTCGGGTGGCTCCACGAGCGTCGCATTACTGGGGCGGGTGGGTCCCGGGTGGGTGGGTCTCCATATCCCCTCGTGCACCAGCCGTCCGTCCTGGGCGCCGGCCTCTAGCAGCGCGCTCCAGGGCTCCTGCGTTCGCTCGATCGCCATGGATTGCGATAGTAGAGGCGATGCCCGCCACCGCCGCCGAGCGCTGGGCGAAAGCCCGCACCTTCCACCATTCCGCGTATCCCGCCGAGCGCATCGCCCGCGAGCGGGGGGAGCGCGGCATCTCGGTGTGCCTACCGGCGCGCGAGTGTGCCGAGACCGTCGCGCAGGTCGTGGGCGCGCTGGTGGGGCTGCGGGAGGCAGGCGCGATCGACGAGGTGGTGGTGATCGACGCGGCGTCGCTTGATGGCACCGCCGCGCTGGCGCAAGACGCCGGGGCGCTCGTGTATCAGGAGGCCGAGCTGCTGAGCGAATTCGGCCCGGTGCAGGGCAAGGGCGATGCGATGTGGCGCGCGCTGAGCGTCCTGCGGGGTGAGCTTGTGTGTTTCCTGGACGCGGACACCCAAAATTTCTCACCCCACTTCGCCACGGGCGTGCTGGGACCGTTGGTATGTGAGCCGGAGGTGTCGTTCGTCAAGGGCTTCTACCGCCGCCCCTTTCAGCACGAGGGCGTGTCGCTGCCCGAGGGGGGAGGGCGCGTCAACCATCTCGTGGCGCGCCCTGCGCTGGCGCTGTTCTACCCCGAGCTGGCAGCAGTGCGCCAGCCGCTGGCCGGTGAGGTGGGCGCGCGACGCGAGCTGTTTGAAAAGCTCCCCTTCACAACTGGCTACGGAGTGGAGATCGGCATGCTGCTGGACGCCTGGCATTTGTTGGGAGGGGATGGGGTCGCGCAGGTCGATTTAGAGGAGCACACCAACAGCCATCAGCTGCTGTCCTCGCTTGCCTCGATGGCGCAGACCGTGCTTGCCACCGTGGCCATACGTTTGCAGCGGGAAGGGCGCCTCGCGCAGGGCGAGTTGGCGGCGGAGCCGCTGGTTGAGCGCCCGCCGCTTGAGAGCGTGATCACACGATGAGATCGAGTTGCCCGTATCTGTGGCATCGAAGGCGGCCACAATGACGATGCGTTGTCCGTATCAGTGGCGCCGAAGGCGGCCGCGATGAGCATGCGCTGTCTCTACTTGGACCTCGACGGCACCCTTCTGGGCCGCGGCGCCTCGCTGCTGCATGACGGCGACGGCGAGGTGTCGATCGCGGGGGTGCGCGCCGTACAGGCCTGTCTGCGCGCGAACGTGGAGGTCGTGCTGATGTCCGGCCGCCGCCGCGCGCAGCTGGCCGAGGATGCGCGGCTGCTGGGCCAGAGCACCTACATCTACGAGGCGGGCGCCTGCGTGGTCCTGGAGGGGGAGGAGCACTGGCTGACGGGAGAGCTGCTGCCGGGCGAGTTGACGATCGCCCAGCAGATCGAGAGCTCCGGCGCTCCCATGCTGCTGCTGGAGCGCTACGCGGGACGCCTGGAGTACCACGAGCCGTGGCACACGGAGCGAGAGGTGTCCCACCTTTTCCGCGGGCTGGTGGACGCAGGGGAGGTGGACCAGGTGCTGGCCGAGCACGGCCACGGCGACCTGCGACTGGTGGACAACGGCGTCGTCAACCGCCGCTCAGCGGCGCTGGCGGAGCTCGATCATGTGCGCGGCTATCACCTCGTGCCCGCTGCTGCCTCAAAGGCCAACGCGGTGGCCTTCCATCGCCAGGCGCGCGGTCTGGCGCGCGAGGAGACCTTCGCGGTGGGCGACTCGCGCGAGGATCTGGCTTGTGCCGAGCACGTGCAGACGTTCTGGCTGGTCGCCAATGCCGTGCAGCGCGACCCGAGCATGCGCGCGGCAGCGGCCGTCTTTGACAATGTGCAGATCGCGCAGGACGGCCACGGGGCCGGGGTCTACGAGGCGGTTGTTCAGACGCTCATCAGCTGATCGCTCATGAGCTGATGATTCCTGCGCGCTTCTCCTCCTCGTAGAGGCGCTCCACCACGAACTCCTTCAGCAATGTCTGGTAGCCGGTGTTGTGCAGGGCGGCCAGCGTCTTCAGGCGCTTGAGGGTGAACTGATCGAAGCGCACAGCGATCGGAGTAGTACGGCTGGTGCGCACCGTGTGCTGCATGCGCATGATCTTCTCGCGTCTGCTCTCCTGCTCGAAGAACTCATCGGCGTCATTGGTGACGCCCTGAAGAGCAAGGAAGGCGTCGCTCTCCCGACTCGCGCGCTTGGAAGGCTTGGGGGGCATGCAGTAGCTCCTTTGTGGCTCGAGGTCCCCGTGGCATGTGGGGACTCTTTTTTCGTGCGTTGAGCGCGATGGTATTTACCGCGCGGTTAAGGGAGGCTTCTTTTTTTTGGATGAGCACTATGGTCTCTACAAGGCATATACCATAGTACACAAAGAAAAAAAGAGACACCCCTCTCACCCTCCTTTATGTTCAATGCACTGCCTCGGGGACCGTCATCCCGCCTGGCCGATCATTGCCTCGGGCCGTCATTCTGCCTTTGGCCGATCATTGCTTCGGGCCGTCATTCTGCCTTTGGCCGATCACTGCCTCGGCCGTCACCCTGCTCTTCGGCCGCCTGCCAGAAGTCCTTTCGCCCGTCGCCACACTCGACGCCCAAGCCCGGGCTTGGGTCGACGCCAGCGAGCCGGAGGCGGAACGGTGGCACGCACCAGCGCCACCCACTCCTGCAATGGCAACTCGCCAGCAATGAGCCGCGCCAGAGCGGTAGTCACCGGTGCTTGCACGCCCGCATCTCCCAGTGCCTGGGCCAGCAGCGGGACCGTCTGCAACGCCTCAACCGCCTGGCCGATGCGCTCCGGTATCTCCGTCGCCTGCACCCCTGCTGCCAGCAGCTCACCCGCGCGGCGATTGCGACTCTCGCGCGCGAGCGCGGTGGCGACGAGGTCGCCGGCGCCTGCCAGGCCAATCATCGACTCCGGCCGCGCCCCCATCTGCTCGGCATAGCGCCAGACCTCGGCGAAGATGTGGCCGGCGGCGGCCCCCGCCGCGTTGAGGCCTTGCGCCTCCGTGGCCCCGGCAGCGAGCGCGGCCGCGTTCTTGGCGGCACCGGCAAGCTCCACGCCGACCGGGTCGTTGGACTGCTCGCATACCACTCCCGCGCGGGTGAACATCTGCGCGAGCTGGCCAGCCAACTGCTCGTCGCTTGAGGCCGCCACCAGCGCTGCACCGGCATGCACCATCTCCTGCGCGTGTGCCGGCCCGCCGAGGCAAGCCACGCGAGTGGCGCTGAAGGTGGCGCTGAGCATCGCTGTCGGGGGAGTGCCGTGTGGTGGGACGAGGCCTTTGGCCACCGATACCACCGCGGCGCGAGAGCCCAGCCCCGACTCGCGCAGCCCGGAGATGACCTCGTCCAGCCCGTGCGAAGGCACCGCCAGGAAGACGTAGTCCGCGCGCGCCACCCCAGCCGTGACCGGCTCGATGCGCAACTGTGCCGGCAGCTCCACGCCGGGGAGGTAGGTGCTGTTCTCGTGCTCGGCCTGCAGCCGCTGGGCCTGCTCGGGCGTGCGCGCCTGCAATGTGGTGCGCAGACCTCCGCGAGCCAGCAGCACCGCCAGGGCGGTGCCAAAGGAGCCGGCGCCGATGACAGTGGCCCGCCGGGCTCCGGGGGTGGGCAGCGAGCGTGCACGCGCGATCCGCGCCGCCGGCGTTGCGGGGGTCGGGTCGACAGCGTCGGCTGGCGCGGGCACGGAACGCGCTGTAGGCTCGGACTCGGTCATTGCGATGAGCGAGCCTAGCGACAGGAGTCCACGTCAAAGCATCCCGTCTGTTCTCGGAGGGAGACGGCGCCTGTGAGCGAGACGCCCGAGTGGCGCAACTGGGCCGGCGACGAGCGCTGTCTGCCGACGGCGGTCGAGCACCCCGGGTCGCTGGAGGAGTTGGCGAGGGCGATTGTGCGCGCGGGCGAGGCCGGGCAGCGGGTGCGGGTGGCTGGTGCGGGACACTCATTCAGCGACATCGCCTGCACCGACGGGATGCTGGTGCGGCTGGACCGCATGGCCCGCGTGCTCGATGTCGATCGCTCCTCGGGCCTCGTGCGCGTGCAGGCGGGAATCACGATCCATGCGCTCAATCAGCACCTCGCCGAGCACGGGCTGGCGATGGAAAACCTGGGGGACATCGACGTGCAGAGCATCGCCGGCGCGATCTCGACCGCCACGCACGGCACCGGTGCGCGGCTGCGCAACATCCCCTCCCAGGTCCAGGCACTGACGTTGGTGCTGGCCGACGGCTCGACGCTTGAATGCTCGGCGCAGAGTGACCCCGAGCTGTTCCGCGCTGCGCGGGTGGGCCTAGGCGCACTGGGGGTGGTGGCGGAGGTGACGCTGCGCTGTGTGCCCGCCTTCGTGCTGGAAGGCCTCGATCGACCGGCCCCGCTGCTCCAGACGCTGGAGCGCTTCGAGGAGCTGGCATTGGGCAACGATCACTTCGAGTTCTTCGTCTTCCCTCACACCGAGACGGCCTTGACGCGCACCAACAACCGCACCGATAAGCCATCGCGTAAGCGCAGTCGCGTGAGCGCGTACGCCAACGACGTGCTGCTGACAAACCACGCCTTCGGGGCGTTCTGTGCGCTGGGGCGTCTGCTGCCCGCGCAGATCCCACACATCAACCGCGCCGTGACCAGCTTGGCGGGCAGCAGCAGGCGCGTCGAGCGCTCCGACCGCATCTTCGCCTCGCCGCGGCTGGTCAAGTTCACCGAGATGGAGTACTCGTTGCCGCGCGAGCGCACGCCGGAGGCGGTGCGTCGCGTGCTGCAACTGGTCAAGGATCGTGGCTTCGCCGTGCCCTTCCCCGTGGAGGTGCGCACGGTGGCCGCGGACGACGCCTTGCTTTCTACGGCAGCAGGGCGCGATAGCGGATTCGTCGCCGTGCACATGTACAAGGGCATGGAGTGGGAGCCCTACTTCCGCGCGGTTGAGGCAGTGATGGACGATCTCGGAGGCAGGCCCCACTGGGGCAAGCGTCACTTTCAGACCGCCGCCACGCTGCGCAAGCACTACCCCGAGTGGGACCGCTTCCAGGAGGTGCGACGCAGGCTCGATCCCGAGGGGCGCTTCGCAAACGCTTGGACGGACCGAGTATTGGGAGTACCTGAGGGTGTCAAGGACGCCCTTGCGGCGTCGCCATGAGCCTGTGCGATGAACGCTGCGACGGTGAGCCCTGTGCGATGAACGCTGCGACGGTGAGCCCTGTGCGATGAACGCTGCGACGGTGAGCCCTGTGCGATGAACGCTGCGACGGTGAGCCCTGTGCGATGAGCGCTGCGAAGACGAGCCCCGCTGAGACGCTGCGGCGTCTGGAACGCGCCACCATCGAGCTCGATCCGCCCTTTGCCCTCGTGGACCTCGATGCCTTCTGGGCGAACGCGGCGGCGATGCAGGCGCGCGCCGCACCCAAGCCAATCCGTCTGGCAAGCAAGTCGGTGCGCTGCCGTGCCTTGCAGGAACGGGTGTTGGCGCGTCCCGGTTTTGCAGGCACGCTGGCCTTCACGCTGCCCGAGGCGCTGTGGCTGGCCGAGCAGGGAGCGCAGGACATCGTCGTGGCCTACCCAAGCGTCGATCGCGCGGCACTGCGGGCGCTCGTCCACCTGACGGCGGAGCGTCCCGAGACGCAGGTGAGCGTGATGATCGACAGCGTGGAGCAGCTGGACCTGCTCGACGCCGCCACCGGCCCGCGGGCGGCCCCAGTACGAGTGTGCCTGGAGCTGGATGCCGGTTTCCCGTTGCCGCGCGCTCGCGGTCGCGTGGGTGCCAAGCGCTCTCCGATCCACACCCCCGAGCAGGCCGCCGCGCTGGCGCGGACGATCGTGGCGCGTGAGGGGGTGGAGCTGGTAGGGATGATGGCTTATGAGTCGCAGATCGCCGGTCTGGGCGACGCACCCCCGGGCAGGCCTTTGCGTGGCGCGGCGATCCGGCTGTTGCAGCTGGCCTCCGCGCGCGAGTTGGCCAAGCGCCGCGCGGCAGCCGTGGCCGCTGTCAGTGCGGTGGCGCCGCTTCAGTTCGTCAACGGCGGCGGTACGGGCAGCCTCAAAGGCACCGCGCGCGAGCGGGCCGTCACGGAGCTCGCGGCCGGCTCGGGGCTGTACGGGCCGACGCTATTCGATGCCTATCGCGCTTTTCAGGTGCGGCCTGCCGCGATGTTCGCGCTGCCGGTGGTGCGCCGCCCTGGTCCGGGCGTAGTGACCGTGCTCGGCGGGGGCTATCTGGCCTCGGGGCCGGCTGACAGTTCGCGTCTGCCAAGCCCGTATCTGCCTGCTGGCCTGCGCCTGGATGGCCAGGAGGGCGCAGGGGAGGTTCAGACGCCTTTACTGGGCGAGGCTGCCGACGTTCTGCATGTGGGTGAGCGGGTCTACTTCCGCCATGCCAAGGCGGGCGAGCTGTGCGAGCGCTTCGAGCGGCTCTATCTGATCGAGGGCGAGCGGGTTGTGGAGGAAGCGCCTACGTATCGCGGCGAGGGCAAGTGCTTCCTGTGAGCCATGCCCGTGCGCAATATTGGCCATGCGCCTAGGCAGCCCGCTGCGCCCAGCGCACTACAACAGTCCTGCCAACTTCTTGCCCGCGGCGGCCAGCCCCCGCTCGCCGCTGGCCTCCAGCACCACCTGCAGGTCGAGGATGCGCGTCTCGAAGAGATCCAGCTCATCGCTGCCCGCGATTGCGTAGCAAGGCACTCCCGTCTGGCGCGCACGAGTGGCGACCTCGAACGCGGCATCGCGCCGCAGCAGCGTCTCGTGATTCAGGCACGCGGCGGCGATGAGGACCGCGTGGGCGCGGTGCATGCGCACATCGAGGTCCTTCGGCAGCTCGTCGATCGGGCACAGATCGGCCTCTAATTCAGTATTCCCCACGTGCAGGCCCCGCCCGATTATCTGGGCTGTCCGCATGGCATCGAGCTTGCCGCCGAAGGCTTCTGAGGCGACGAGCACGATGGACGAGGTCACGGTGAGGCATCCTTACACGATGCCCCCCAAAGGCGAGCACACGACGATCGAGCTATGCGGACAGGAGCTGAGGGTCTCAAACCCCTCCAAGCTGTACTTCCCCGAGCCCGGCTTCACCAAGCTCGACCTCGTGAACTACTACATCGAGTGCGAGCAGGCGGTGGTGCGTCACCTGAGCGAGCGCCCCACGGTGATGAAGCGCTGGGTGGATGGTGTGCAGGGCAAGCCGTTCTTTCAGAAGCGCGTGCCCGACAGCGCGCCGGAGTGGCTGCAGACCGCCACGGTCACCTTCCCCAGCGGTCGCCACGCGCGCGAGCTGGTGCCAAGCGACGCGGCGCATCTGGTGTGGGGCGTCAACCTGGGGGTGATCGACTGGAACCCCTGGCCGGTGCGCCGGGCGGATCTCGATCACCCCGACGAGCTGCGCATCGACCTCGATCCCGAGCCCGACATCGCCTTCGCGCAGGTGCGCCAGGTGACGCTGTGCGTCAAGGGTGTGCTCGATGAGCACGGCCTGCGCGGTTTCCCCAAGACCTCCGGCTCGCGCGGGATGCACGTGTTCGTGCGCATCCTGCCCGAGCACCCCTTCAAGGAGGTGCGCCGCGCTGCGCTGGCGTTGGCGCGCGAGGTCGAGCGGCGCATGCCCGAGGAAGCCACGACGCGCTGGTGGAAGGAGCAGCGCAAAGGCGTCTTCATCGACTACAACCAGAACGCGCGCGACCGCACGGTGGCCTCCGCCTACTCCGTGCGCGCCGTCGCCGACGCCCGCGTCTCCTGTCCTTTGGAGTGGGATGAGGTGGCCGACGTCGAGCCTGCCGAGCTGCGCCTGGACACTGTGCCTAAGCGGCTGCAGGAGCGCGGCGATCCCTCTGCGGACATGGATGAGCACGCCGGCTCACTCAGCTCGCTGCTGGAGCTGGCCGCACGCGATGAGCGCGAGGGTCTCGGCGACGCACCTTGGCCACCGCACTTTCGCAAGCAGAAGGATGAGCCTAAGCGTGTGCAGCCGAGCCGGGCGCGCGCTGGCGGCGGCAAGGTGTCTGCTGGCAGCAGCGGCGACGCTCCCGCAGGGGAGGCGTGAGCGAATGGCGCTGCCTCTAGCATCCCCACTCGCTCCCCAGCTGGCGCTTTCACGCAAGGCGCTGCCCGAAGGCGATGAGTACGTCTATGAGGTCAAGCTCGACGGCTTCCGCTGCCTGGCGTTCGTCGACGGCGAGGAGGTATTCCTGCAGTCGCGCGGCAGCCGCCCGCTGGGACGCTACTTCCCGGAGCTTGAGCTGCCGCACGGGCGCTATGTGCTCGACGGGGAGATCGTCGTGCGGGGGGCGGATGGGCGCGAGGACTTCGATGCTTTGCAGCAGCGCCTGCACCCCGCCGCCTCGCGCGTCGAACGCCTGGCGGGGGAGACGCCGGCGGTGTACGTCGTGTTCGATCTGCTCGCGCTGGAGGACGAGTCGTTGCTGGAGCGGCCTTTCGCCGAGCGTCGGGCGGAGTTGGAGAGACTGCTGGCAGGCACGGAGTGGGCTGAGGCTCCGGTGGAGCTGATGGCGACGACCGACTCCGCCGAGCAGGCCAAACAGTGGCTGGCAAAGGCAGAGGGCGCGATGGCCAAGGAACGTACGGCCCTATACGAGCCCGGTAAGCGCCGAGGCATGGCCAAGGTCAAGCGCGTGCGTACGATCGACGCGGTCGTCCTCGGCTGGCGTCCCGGCAAAGAGGCCGGCACCGTCGGCGCATTGATCCTCGGTCTCTACGACGGCGAGGAGTTGCGCGTGGTGGGGCATTGCTCGGGCTTGACTGCTTCCGAGAAGCGCCGGCTGGTCGATTTCCTCGCGCCTTACGCGAGCGGTCAGCAGGGCTCCGCGGACCCAAGCCGCTGGAGTGCGGGCAAGGATCTGGAGTGGGTGGGGCTGCGCCCCGAGCTGGTAGTGGAGATCGACTTCGATCACGTCAGCGCCGAGCGCATCCGCCACGGAGCCAAGCTGCGGCGCTGGCGCGAGGACAAACCCGCGCGCGAGTGCAAATTCGAGCAGCTCTTTGCCTGAGAACTCGAGTAGCTCTTTGCCTGAGCATTCAAGTGGCTCTTTGCCTGAGAACTCGAGTAGCTCTTTGCCTGAGCATTCAAGTGGCTCTTTTGCCTGAGAACTCGAGTAGCTCTTTGCCTGAGCATTCGAGGGCTCTTTGCCTGAGTACGCCGTCTTCGCGGCGGTAGGGCCGGGTCTTGGCGCGTCCTCTAGCATCACGTTGAGATGACCAGCGAGACAGCGACCGTTGCCGAGGAGGAGTACCTGCAGATCCTCTTCTGGCTCAAAGAGGCCGGGTTGCCGATGACCGGCGCCAACGTGGCGCGCGCCATGCAGCTCTCTCCCCCCACGGTTCACGAGATGGTGGGCCGGCTGGAGCGCGACGGTTACGTCACGCGAGGAGAGGACAAAGCGATCGCCTTCACTGCCCAGGGCGCGGAGCAGGCCGAGGGCATCGTGCGTCGCCACCGGCTGATCGAGCGCTTCCTGACCGACGTGCTGGGTGTTCCCTGGGACGAGGTCCACGAGGAGGCCGAGCGCCTGGAGCACGCCATGTCACCGGTGCTGGAGGAGCGTATGCTGGCCGCGATCGGTGACGCCAAGACCTGTCCCCACGGCCATCCCATCACCGCTGGCGCCCGTCTCGCGGGCGTGCCTCTGGCCGATGTTGAGATTGGCGCCAAGGTGCGCATTCTGCGCTTTGAGAACGAGGCCGAGGACCTGCTGCACTACCTCAAGAGCTCGGGCCTTGAGCCTGGACTCGAGGGCACGCTCGCGGCGCACGACGATGAGGAGGTGGCGGTGCAGATGTCCAATGGGCGCCGCTGCGCCATCACGCCGAGCGTGGCCGAAACGGTGTCGGTGATGGCCGACCCTTCGCCGCCGCCGCGCACTGCGCTGCCGGAGCAGCTCGTCCTGGGTCAGCGCTACGGCCGTTGAGCTGGCGCCGTCAGAGGGTGGTACGGGTCAGAGGGAGCGATACGCGTCGGCGAGGCGCGAAACGCCCTCGTCGACTTCCTCAGGCGTGACGCCCGAGTAGGCCAGGCGCAACGTGTTCTCGCCGCCCTCCATCAGGAAGTCGGTGCCCTTCACAAATGCCACGCCGCGCTCGGCCGCGGCCTTGAATAGCGCGGCCACGTCAGTGCCCTGCGGCAAGGTGACCCACATGAAGTAGCCCCCTTCGGGGGCAACGAACTCGGCCTCCGGAAGCTCCCGGCGCAGTGCCACGTCCAGCGTGCGCAGACGCTTGGTGAGGGCTGTCTTGACCGTCTCGATGGAGCGCTCCAAGGCGCCAGAGGCGCAGAACTCATAGACGATCGACTGCGAGACCATATTGGGCGAGATGTAGGTCCCCGTTGCCAGCTTGGCGATCTGGGCGATCAGCTCGGTGGGGCCGACGAGATATCCCACGCGGATGCCCGGGCAGACGGTCTTGGAGAAAGAGGACGCGTACACAACCCGCTCGGGGTCCTGCGAGAGCATCGTCTCCAGACGCTCACCGCTGAAGCGCAGCTCCACGTAGGGATCGTCCTCAAACACCACGAACTCGTGTTTACGCGCCAGCTCCAGCAGGGCCTGGCGCTTGGCACGGGACAGCGTGTAGCCGGCAGGATTCTGAAAGTTGGGGATGATGTGGGCCAGCTTCGGCTTGGCGCCTTCGCTCAGCAAGGTAGCCAGGGCATCGGTGTCGATGCCGTCAGGCGCCAACTCCACCGCGTGCACTCGCGCTCCGCGCGCGCGCAGCGACAGCAGGGTGCGGTCGTAGGTGGGTCGCTCCACGATCACCTCATCGCCGCTGCCGATCAGCTGCTCGAACAGGAAGGCATCGGCCTGCATCGAGCCGTTGGTCACCAGCACGCGCTCGGGCTCCACGCCATGGCGCTCGGCGATCCAGGCACGCAGACGGGGATACCCGATCGAGGTGCCATAGGCGGTCGTACCCGCTGGGTCGTTGGCGAACGCCCGCACGGCGGCGTCGCGCAGTCCCTCCACGTCGATGATGTCAAGCGAAGGTGCTCCGCGGGCAAATGAGATTGTCGGGCTCGCCATCGCGGCGAAGCTTATAGAGGAGACGGCTCAGATCTCGTCGAAGCTCAGCGCAATGCGCCCAGGAGCCACTTGGCGGACCCCGAAGTCTGTATCCAGCACGCGCCGCAGCTCGCCGAGCAGCGCCACTGGGGTGGCAAGGCGCAAATCGACTACGGCGTGGCTGGCCTCGAAGCGGCGCACCGACACCTCGGTGACGTTCGGCACGCTCGCCACCTTCTGTTCAAAAGCGCTCAACGAGCCGATGTCGTAGAACGGACCTACCCCGAGCTCGACGCGGCCCTCAAACAGCGGCTCCTCGCTGACTGGGGCTGCCGGCTCTGGGGTCGGAGGCTCGGGTGGCACGCGCCCTGAGAGTACGGCCATCACGTGCGCGAGCACTGCGTCGTAATCGGTGGTCAGCTCTTTGGTGAAGCGCTCTAGGCGCTCGCTGAAGCGCCGCAGCTCGGCAAGCGCGGCGAGCTGAGCCTCAGTTGGTCGCGGACGCTCCTCTGAGGATTCCAACGGCGGCTCTGAGGGGGGTGCCCCGTGTCGTCGGGGCGGCGGCTGCATACGCGCCTGTGGCGGCGTGGGTGGCGACGGCTGCATCGGAGGTGCCATCTGCCTCGCAGGAGGTGCTGACGCTCGCGTGGGCTCCACACGCTCGTCCACCAGCCGGCCTGTTGGGACAAGACCCGCCGGCTCCGCCCGCGAACTTGGGGTGGGGACGCCGAACGGCTCGGTGCCCGCTCCCTCCGGGCGCACCCTACGACGGCCGATCGAAGTCAGCTCGCGCTCCAGCTCGCGCAGCTTGCGCTCCAGCTCGGCCAGCGTGCTCGTCACATCACTGGTCGGCTCGCCGGCGTCCTGTATGGCGCCGAGGGGCGTGCTGAATCCGCTTGGGAACGTATCGGTCATGAGCATCCACCCAAGAGCAGGGCACTCATCCTACTCGGGGCTGCCGCGCGAACGCGTGAACTCTGGTCGTGCTCTTGCGCGAAACGTCCAGCGCGGGCGGCTCAGCCAGCGTAGTACCGCGGTTTGTGTGAGGGGCAGTAGTTCTTAGCCCCGGCCGCGTAGGGATTGCCGATGCGTACCCAGATGCCCGTGCCGTCGCCGAGCGTCACGCAAGGCGGCACCTTGTTCTTACCGATCACTTCGTGGTCGAGCACGGCGATGATGTTGCTGACTTCGGTTGACTGGCCGGCCGAGGAGAAATGCAGGCCCGCGATCGTGGCCAGCGGCAGCATGCCTTCTTCAAAGGGCCCCTCGTTGGGGGCTTCCGAGGGCACCATCAGGATGCCCTGCTCGCCGGACTTCTTTAGTTCGCGCAGCATGCCCAGAACGTTGCCCTTGCGTTCGGGGGCGGCGGGCAGCAGATAGCCTTCGTTGGAGTAGAGCGTCATGGTGTTGGGCTGATCTTTCGCGCTCTGGATCGCCTGAGGCAGGGAGATCCTCCAGATTCCGCCCACGCCGAAGCTGGTGGCCAAGGTGTTGGCGAGGACCACTACGCCAAGCGCTGTCACCGCCGCCAGGCGCCCCCAGCGTGGCAGTCGCACGATCCAGAAACTCCCGAACATGGCAAAGTAGACAAGCATCGACATGCCGTAGCGGTTGTCATGGACGAAGGTCTGGGTAAGTCCAAACCAGGCCACGAACGCGCCGATTATCAGCTCGGGAGCAAATGGACTGACCCAGCGTCGGCGTATGAACCCCACGATCGTCCATACCCCGCCCACAGCCGCGAACAGGAACAGGGGCAGGAAGATCACGGTGCCGAGGAAGCTCCACGCGTACCACTGGAGGTTTTCGCTGGAGAAGCGCGGGGGAGCTAGCGGGGTCTTGCCAATCGTCCCGGAGTTGGCGGCGCCGGTGCCGATTTCGCGTACCTGCGTGAAATCGCTCAGGTACCAGGGCCCCGCAACCACGCCCACTACCAGGCCAAAGGCCAGCAGACCCCGCCAGTTGCGCCAGCCACCGCGCACGAACGTGACCGCCAGCGGACCGATGACGAATAGCGCCAGTGACTCCTTGGTCAACATGCCAAGGCTCACGGCTACACCCGCCAAGACGCAGTAGCGCAGATCTTTGAAGTACCTCGTGGCGAGGATCAGCCACACCGATACTGCCGCCATCGCGGCCTGCGGCGCATCGAGCATCGCGATATGGAACAGCGAGGCGATCAGCGGCGATCCGAGCGCGAATACCACCGCGAGCAGGCCGACCCGGGGGCCGAATGCCAGTCTGCCCAGCTGATAGCAGCCGAGCGCCAGCAGCGGTACGAAGAAGAGGTTCAAGGCAATCACGACCGACTGCACGCTGAGACCGCCGAAATAGAGGCCGATTGAAGCGATCAGGTACAGCAGCGGGGGGTACTGGATGTGTGGCCCGAGCGCCTTTGAGAAGTCGCCTACCTTGAGCTCTTCGAAGACTTCAATCGAGACCTCCAGGTGGAAGCCCGCATCCGAGATCGGCACGCTGCGATCTTGGATCGTCCACCACACGTGCAGGGCCAGGAACAGCGCCGTGGCACCGATGGCCACCCACGCCTCCGTCGACCAGCTCTGGACCCACTGCGACAGCGACCATCTGGGAGTGGTATTGGCGCGCGGCCGGGCGGCCCTCGATCTGCGTATGCGGGCATCGACCGCCACCGGGCAAAGGTAGCCCGAAAGCAGGGGCCTCGCAAACAATCAGAACTCTTCGTCTCTATCAGCCGCCCATGGAGACTCGTCCGCGCCAGGGTGCGGTTCGGTCGCGCCGATCGACGGTGGGTCGCTGCAGCTCAGGCGCGCAGGATCTGCACGGCCAGCTCGGCCACCTCGGTGGGGGTGCGCCCGACACGCACGCCCTGCGCTTCAAGTGCCTGCGCCTTCGCCGCGGCGGTGCCGGCGGAGCCCGAGACGATCGCCCCGGCGTGGCCCATCTGCTTGCCGGCGGGCGCTGTGAAGCCGGCGATGTAAGCAACCACGGGCTTTGAGACGTGCTCGGCGATGTACTCCGCGGCCTCCTCCTCGGCGCTGCCGCCGATCTCGCCGGAGAGCACGATCAGCTCCGTCTGCTCATCGCCCTGGAAGAGCTCCAGCACGTCAACGAAGGAGGAGCCCGGCACGGGGTCTCCGCCGATGCCCACGATCGAGCTGCAACCGAAGCCGGCCTGGGCGATCTCATTGCCGATCTGGTAGGTCAAGGTGCCTGAGCGCGAAACGACGCCAACGTTTCCGTCTTTGAAGAACGAGGCCGGGATGATGCCCACGTTGGCCTTGCCCGGCGAGAGGATGCCGGGGCAGTTGGGGCCGATCAGGCGAGTGCCCGGATAGTCGCGCTTGAGCGTGTTGTAGACCCGCAGCTCGTCGTGGGCTGGGATGCCCTCGGTGATGGTGATCACAAGCCTCACGCCGGCGGCGGCCGCCTCAAGGATCGCGTCTGCGGCAAAGCGCGGGGGCACGAAGATCATTGCCGTGTTGGGCTCTGCCTGCTCCATCGCCTGCGCCCAGTCGTCGAACACGGGTATACCCTCGACGTCCTGACCCCCCTTGCCGGGCGTCACGCCCCCCACCACATTGGTGCCGTAGGCGCGGTTGTTGAGCGTATGGAAGCTGCCCTCACGCCCCGTCACGCCGGCGACGGCCAGACGCGTATCGCTGTCGACGAGAACGGCCATCAGGCGGACGCTCCCTTGCTGTCGAAGGGGATGGCCATCAGGCAAGCGCTCCCCTTGTCGTCGAAGAGAACGGTCATCAGGCGGGCGCTCCCGACTTGGCAGCCAGCTCCACGACCAGCTCCGCAGCCTCGTTCATCGTCCGCGCAGGGTGCACATTGGGCAGCGAGGCCTCCTTCAGCAACTCGCGGCCCGCCACGTCATTGGTGCCATCCAGGCGCACCACGAAAGGCACGTCAGGCTGGATCTCGCCGAACGCCGCGATCAGTCCCTTGGCGACCTCGTCGCAACGGGTGATGCCCCCAAAGATGTTGAACAGCACCGCTTTGACCGCTTCGTTCTCGAGGATCAATTCCACGGCCTGCTTGATCTTGGCGGCGTCCGAACCGCCGCCCGCGTCGAGGAAGTTGGCGGGCTTGCCGCCGGCCTGGGCCACCACGTCGAGCGTGCTCATCACAAGCCCCGCGCCGTTGCCGAGGATGCCGATATCGCCGTCGAGCTTGACGTACTGCACGCCCTGTTCCCGCGCCCGCACCTCGATCGGGTCTTCGTTCTCGGTGTCCGAGAGGTCCTGGTTCTCGGGGTGGCGGTAGAGCGCGTTGCCGTCCAGCGAGACCTTCGCGTCCAGCGCCTTGACCTGACGCTGCGGCGTGACGATCAGCGGGTTGATCTCCGCCAGCGTCGCGTCCTCCTTGATCCACACCTCATACAGCGCCACCAGCGCGTCGGCGACGCCTTCGATCACATCGGCGTCGGCCTTGCCCTCGGTTGCGATTCGCACCGCCTCCTCGCGTGACAGGCCCTTCAGGGCGTCCACGTGATGGCGGATCAGCTTCTCGGGGGTCTGCTCGGCCACCTCTTCGATGTCAACGCCGCCCTCGATACTGAACATCACCAGCGGGGCCTTGGCCGAGCGATCGAGCAGCACCGAGGCGTAGTACTCGGTGGCGATGTCGCTGGCGTGCTCGATCCATAGTGTGCGTACCAAGTGGCCGTGGATGTCCATCCCAAGGATGTTGCCGGCGTGCTCACGTGCCTCATCCTCGTTGTCCGCCAGCTTCACGCCGCCGGCCTTGCCGCGGCCGCCGATCAGCACCTGCGCCTTGACCACCACCGGGTAGCCGACCTCGCCGGCAGCCGTGACGGCGTCCTCCACGGTGGTGACCGCCTTTCCGGGCGACACCTCCAAGCCATGCCGGGCGAACAGCTGCTTGCCCTGATACTCCAACAGGTCCATGAGCGGCGCGGGACTTTAGCGAAATGGAGCCCCACCCGCCCCCGCACTGCGTCCGTAGGCGCAGGAAGGGCATAATGCCCAACTCATGGCTCTTCCAAAAAACGTCACCTTCGTCACCTTCGATGTCTACGGCACCTTGATCGACTGGGAGTCGGGCATCCTCGAAGCCTTCACCAAGGAGGCTGCCCGCGAGGGCTTCGATCTCGATCCCAGCCTCGTGCTGCCGCTCTTTCACGAGATCTCCCGCGAAGTCGAGAGCGGCTCCTATGAGCTCTATGCGGAGGTGCTGCGGCGCACCGCTGTTGAGATCGCCAAGCGCATCGAGTGGCCGCTGGAACCATCTCGCTCCAACTTTCTGCCGGACTCCGTACAGCGCTGGAAGCCCTTCAAGGAAAGCTCCACGCAGCTGCCCAAGCTCGCCAAGAAGTACTCCCTGGGGCTGCTCTCCAACATCGACGACAAGCTGCTCGGTCAGACCCGCCGTCACATTCCGATCGACTTCGATCTGGTCGTCACCGCTCAGCAGGTGCGCTCCTACAAGCCCGACGCCGCGCATTTCACCGAGTGCGCGCGGCGCATGGGCACCAAGAAGGGCTGGGTGCACATCGCCTCCAGCTACTACCACGATGTGGCGCCTTGCATCAAGGCGCGTGTGCCCGTGATCTGGGTCAACCGCAACAAAGAGGTCCTCGAGTCGAGCCAGAAAAAGCCCACCGCCGAGGTCGCCACCTTGCGCGAGGCGGCCAAGCTGCTCGGCATCGCCTAGGTAGCGCTGCGGGGCTTGAGCGGTGAGGCAGTCTCCGCTGAAGGCTGGGCCGTGAAGGCCGTCTCTGCCGAAAGGGCTGCATTGTGAGGGCTGTCTCTCTACACCCTGACGTCATTCTCCTCACAAGCCAGTTCTGGCAGACGACCTGCACGATCGTTCGTGCAGGGGAGGAGTGTTTTGTGATCGACTCGCCGATCCTGCCCGAGGAGCTGGATGCGCTGCCCGCTGTGCTTGAGCAGGCTGGCATAGAGGGTGGCGCAGTCGGCCGAAGGCCGGCGAGCCGGGCCCCTCGTCATTTCCAATCACGCCTCAGTGGGCTGCTCGCCACACATGGAGACTGGGACCACCTGTTGGGCCGCGTTGCCTTCCCCGAGGCCTCGCTGGGCTGCGCGCAGAGCACCTCACAGCGTCTGCTTGGCGCGCCGGGGGAGGCCCAGCGGGAGCTGCGCGCCTTCGATGAGGAGTACTACCTCCAGCGCCAGCCGCTGATGCTCGGGCAGCTGCAGGAGCTTCCCGTCCCCGGACGGCTGGCGATCGGCCCGCACGAGCTGGAGCTGCATCCGGCCGCCGGGCACACCTGCGACGGCATGGCCATCTGGATCCCTTGGGCCAGGGTGCTGGTGGCTGGCGACTACCTCTCGGCGATCGAGATCCCCTTCTTCGGCGAAGGCCGCGGCACGCTCAACGCCTATCAGGCCACATTGCAGCGGCTGCGGCCGCTGGTGCAGACAGCCGCTTATGTCGTGCCCGGCCATGGGCCCGCGCTGAATGGCGAACGGGCGCTCGCCTTGCTGGAGGAGGACCTTGCCTACCTGAGTTCGCTGGCGGAGCACGGCGCCGATGCGCAGTTGCCCGCCGCGCGGCGCACCGCGTCCCAGCGCCGGCTCCACTCCGAGAACCTGTCCGCACTCTCGTCCGCGCCTGGATAGGAGCCAAGCCGCGACCGTGGTGGCGAGCTGGGCTGCCCTCGCTGGCAGCGTCCGCTACACAGGATGGTAGTAGCGCGAGATCTCCAGCAACTGGCTGAGCACATTGTGACCGAGGAACAGCATCACGATCGCTGCTCCTGCCACCGGGCCCCAGCGTTTCCCCGCGCCTCGCGCCGCCAGCGCCAGCAGGGCGCCGCCGAGGGCCAGCATCGGCAGGAAGTAGCGCGGCTCGGAATCCGCCAGGGAGAGCGTTGGGTAGGAGTCAAAGGAGGCTGCCGCCAACAGCCCCATCAGGCTCACCAGCATGAGCGCATAGACGGAGAACTCGCCCACGCGACGGCGCAGCTCCCCGCGCTTTACAAACAGCTCACGCCCACAAAGGGCGGCGATTGCCGCGGTGGGGATCAAGGCCACCTTGTAGACCCATCCGGGGAACGATGTCTCAAGCCAGTTGTAGCGCGCTACGAGCCCTTTGAACCACACGTGCCAGGGCGGGAAGATGCCCGGGAAATCGCGCGTCATTCCCGGCAGGTGAGGTAGGTAGAACTGCCAGATATAGCTGAGCTCGGCTGGAATGTTGTGGCGTTCGGTGGTGGTCAGTGAGCCCGAGATGATGCCCAGCAGCGGCTTGTGCGTGACGAGGTTCAATAGCAGGTACAGCAGCCCCGGACTGAGGGCGATGCCGCTTGCGAACGTGAGCGAGCGATATGCCTGGCGCCGCGAGACTCGTGCTGTGCGGATGGTCAGCAGGATCAGCCCCAGGACAACACCGCCAATCATCGCGATGAAGTTGACCTTGGTCAGGAAGCCCGTTGCCACCACTGCACCGATCGCGCAGGCGATGCCCGGCTCGAACCCGCGTCTGAAGGCTCGCGCGAAGCAGTAGAACAGCGCTGCACACACTGCAAACAGCAGCGCGTCGGGGTCCAGCGAGCCGCCGACGAAGCCCAATAGCGGCGATAGCGCTGCACTCAAGGCGCCTACCGTCCAAGCCCACTGCACCGCGGGCAGCGCCTCACGTATGAAGAGGAATACGAGCAGCACCGTGAGGCCGCTCAGGAGCGCTGATAGCAGCCGCATCAGCTCCAGGCGTCCGAGCAGGCTGCTCCCGGAGCCAAGCTCATAGGGGACTGTCTGAAGCGCGTAATACAGCGGCGGCTCGGAGGCTGCCACCCCGACGCTGCCATCGCCTTTGCGCGACAGGCCCGGCTGTGAGAGGTCGTGATCCAGGCGCGCGCGGCTCGCCCGGAAGGGGAGCGAGGGGTTGCCCGGGTCGAGGATCACTTCCCCGAATCCCAGATCGTTCATCGCCGCCAGCTCCTCGGGCGAGAAGTTTTCTTCGGAGGAGCCGTTGGGCAGGCTCCCGTTCTCGGCGAGCTGCTGAACGTATGCGAGGTGCGCCTGCTCGTCCGGGCCCTGTAGCGGCGGGATCAGGATCGACCAGCACATCGCGTTGAGGATCGCGACGAGCGCACATATCCAGGCCGTCCGGGGGACCCCACGAATCGCTGCCCATACCCTATTCGGCTGGGTAGCGGCCCCCCGCGCCGTCCGCTTGGGGGACGCTCTGCGCTTGGCAGCGCGCAGCGGCTTGCCGGGCGCGGCGCGCGAGGGCTTGCCGGGCGCGGCGCGCGAGGGCTTGCCAGGGGACTTGTCTGGCGGCTCGCCAGGTGGCTTGCGCAGCGCCTCGGCGGGCGCCTTGTGCGGTGCCTCGGCGGGCGGCTTGCGGGGCACGGTCTCCGTGCGTCCGTTGGCCTGCGACTTACGGCCCTTGCCTGGAGGCGCCGGTGCCTCCAGGGGCGCTTTGGGCGTCCTCGTGCTGGCGCGCTTGCTCATCGCAGATCTCTCACGAGCAGCCACGAGGTCAGCGCGGCCGCGCTCACCAGCAGCAGGAAGGGGACCACTACGATCAATCCGCCGCCACCGATGTTCAGGCCGATGCGCCGCGCCGTCGGTGTCGCCAGCGACAGCCACGACTTGTTGTCGGGGCGCAGGTATTCGACGTTCATGCGTCCGGCCATCGGCGCTTTGCCGTTGATGGCCGGTGAGCTCCTCGTGTTCGTGCCGCGCACGTTCACCAATTGCCGGCGCTTTGCCAGCGTCGCGCAGACTTCCGCGTGGCTGTGGGTGCCCGTTACGCGGCTTACGGGGATCGTCACGACCGAGCCCGTCCAGCCGTAGCCGATCTGGCCTGTGCTCACCACCTGGCCGCCGGCGCGTGCCACCAGTTTGATCCTGGGGCCCAGCAGCGAGAGCATCGAGAGGCGGATCGCGGTGGTGCCCGCCGGGATTGTCTCTTCGCCCTGGCAGATGGTGGCTGGCACCGAGGTGGCGCCGATTTCCCCTGACAGCGGCGTCCCGTCGGTGCCCGCCCGCACCAGTGGTGTGCGTGCAAGGCTCACACCGACGGCAACGACGATCAGCGCCAGGCCGATGGCGATTGTGACCCGGATGCGCACTATCTTCGCCGCAGTCCCAAGATGCTCAACAGGAACGAGGTGAAGGCGATTTGTGTGCCCAGCACCACCAATGTCGCGGCGGTGATCGCCACCCGCTCCTGCACGAGGTTGCCAAAGCCGCTGTGGATCCACTGCGCCATGATCACCGCGACCATCGCGACGCCCAACAGCGCCACCGTCGCGCCCAGCATCAGGCCGTGCTCAAGCCGGTAACGGCGGCTCATGCGCTCAAACCACGGGTCGTGCTCGCCCATGAAATAGGTCGCGTATGCGAGCGCACACAAGCCCAGGCTCACGATCTGCGAGCCCACGATCAACATCAGCGATCCGCCGATCAGCGTGTGCACTGCCCACTGGCGGCCGAGCACGTCGATGTGGGCGGCCACCATCCCGCAGATAAGGGCCCCAACTGTCGCGATCACGGCGCCGGGCAGGATGAAGAGGTGCCTGGGCGAGTGCAGTATCAGGAAGCGCAGGTGCCTCCAGCCGTCGCGAAAGCTCGACAGCTTGGACTCCCCGCCGCGCGCGTGATATTCGATCGGCAGCTGGCGGATGTCGAGCTTGGCCTTCGCCGCCCGCACCACCATCTCCGAGGCGAACTCCATGCCCGTCGTGCGCAGATCCAGGCGCTCCAGGTGTTCGCGGCGGAAAGCCCGCATGCCGCAGTGCGCGTCGCTTACGCCCGTGTGGAACAGCAGGTTCAAGAAGTTCGACAGCAGCGGGTTGCCGATGTAGCGGTGATGCCACGGCATCGCTCCCGGGTGGATGTTGTCCATGCGGTTGCCGATCACCATGTCTCCGCCGGCTTCCAGTTCCGCGAGAAAGCGGGGGATCTCGTTGAAGTCGTAGGTCAGATCGGCGTCGGCCATCACGATGTAGCGCCCGCGCGCCGCCGCGAAGCCGGCCAGGTAGGCGCTACCGTAGCCGCGCAGCGGCTCGTGTACCACCCGCGCACCCGCAAGCTCCGCCAGCTCGGCGCTGCCGTCTTCCGAGCCGTTGTCGGCCACCACCACCTCGCCGGGGATCTCCGCCTTCTCCATCGCCGCCAGCGCGATCCCTACGCACTCTTCGATGTTCTCCGCCTCGTTCAGGCATGGGATCACCACCGAGACCAGGCAGCTCGCCTCCGGTGGATCGGCGACCGCGAGCGTGCTCTGAGCGCTTGCGCTCATCTGTTCGGGGAGTGTTTGGGCAAGGGAGATCGGGCCTGTCAGTGGAGGCAATGCGTCCGAATAGTGGGACGTACTGCACTGTGCCCGATCGTGCTGCGACCGTCAAGTAGATAGAAACATTCCGGGTGCTGTTAGGGGTGCTCGCGGCTCGGTATGAAGACGTCGGAGACGAATCTGCTCGCTGAGCAGGGCTGTCAGGGCAAGGCCGAGAGGCCGCGCGGAGCGCGACCCTGGGCTACTCGGAGGCGCTTTTGATCGTTGCGATCGGGGCGCCCGCGGCGATCGGCGCGCCCTCTGTGATCGGCAGCTCGGCGATGACGCCCGCCTTATGGGCGGTGATCTCGTTCTCCATCTTCATCGCCTCGATGATGCACAGCAGCTGGCCCTCCTGCACGGTGTCGCCCTGCTTGACCAGCACCTTCCACATGTTTCCCTGCAGTGGCGAGGGCAGCGTGTCCGGCCCACCTCCTGAAGCGGACTTTCGCTCGCCGCGCTTAGGCGCCTGACGCCCTGCGGCCGGCGCTGCGCCGTTCATGCCAGCGTATTGACCTGCACCGGCTGGTGCATCGCCCACGACGCGCACGTCAAAGCGCCGGCCGGAGACCTCCACGGTGTAGCTCTGCTCGATCTTCTCCGCCTCATCCTCATCGGTTTTGGAGGCTCCACCCGCCGGCGCCTCGAAGGCCAGCGTCTTGAGCCACTGCTTGTCCTCCAGCAGCTCGCGGCAGGTCTCGCCACGCTCCCACTGCTCGCTGGCCAGCAGCGCCTTGTGGAAGGGGATCAGCGTCTTCAGGCCCTCGATCTCGTATTCCTCCAGCGCGCGCAGCATGCGCCTGGTGGCCTGCGCGCGGTCGGCGTCCCACACGATCAGCTTGGCCACCATCGGGTCATACATCGGCGAGACTTCCCCGCCTGCGCCCACGCCCGAGTCCACGCGCACGCCCGGGCCGCTCGGCTCGCGGTAGGCGCCGATCTTGCCCGGCGCCGGCGCGAAGTTCTTGGAGGCGTCCTCGGCGTTGATGCGGCACTCGATCGCATGCCCCTTCAGTTCGATGTCCTCCTGCTTGTAGGACAGTGGCTCGCCTGCCGCCGCGCGTATGCCCTCCTTGACGATGTCTATGCCCGTCGTCATCTCCGTCACGCAGTGCTCTACCTGCACGCGCGTATTCATCTCCAGGAAGAAATACTCCGCCTGGGTGGGTGGGCCTCCATCTCTGGCTGAGAGCAGGCCCTCGATCGTGCCCGCGCCCACATAGTCCACCGCGCGTGCCGCCTCCACGCCGATCCTGCCGATGCGCTCGCGCAACTCGGGGCTGACGACCCACTCCGGCGCTGGGGACTCCTCGATCACCTTCTGATGGCGACGCTGGATCGAGCAGTCGCGCTCGCCGAGGTGGATCACGTTGCCGTGGCGATCCGCCAGCACCTGCACCTCCACGTGGCGGGGGTCGGGCAGGTAGCGCTCCAGGTACACCGTCCCATCGCTGAAGAACTTCTCGCCCTCGCGGCTGGCGCCCTCGAAGGCGCCTTGCAGCTCGTCTTCGGTCAGGGCCACGCGAAAGCCCTTGCCGCCGCCTCCGCCCGCCGCCTTCACGGCCACCGGGAAGCCGATCTCGGCCTGGGCGATCTTCATCGCGTCCTCGACGGTGGCCACCGCCTCGGTCGTGCCTGGCACGATCGGTACGCCTGCCGCCTGCATCAGCTCGCGGGCGCGCGTCTTTGAGCCCATCGCTTCGATCGCGCTCGCTGGCGGCCCGATGAAGACGATGCCCGCGTCCTCGCACGCCTTCGCGAACGGCGCGTTCTCGGCCAGGAAGCCATAGCCGGGGTGGATCGCCTCGGCGCCGGAGCGCTTGGTCACGTCGAGAATCTTCTCGATGCTCAGGTAGTTCTCCGCCGCCGGCCCCTCGCCGAGGTTGTAGGCCTCATCGCCACGCTTTGCGTGCAGGGCTTCGCGATCGAGCTCGGAGTAGACCGCGACCGAGGCGATCCCCATCTCCTCCAGAGCCCGCATGATGCGAATGGCGATCTCGCCGCGGTTGGCTACCAGGACTTTCGTGAACATCCAGGGGCGGCAGCCTAGCCGCTCGGGGCCTCTTCGTGCGTCGAGGATGGCAGGCTGCTCGCGTCCGGGGTAAGCGCTCCACAAACCCCGGACGCGAGCTGGGACACCGCCCTGGCACGCTTTCGCGTTCGGTGCCCCCTGCCTGCCTGGGTGGACGACACTGGGGGGTCGTCACACCAGTCAAGCCTGGGGTTGCCTTACTGGCCGAGCCGTTCGGTCTTTTCGAATACGGCTAAAGAAGTACAGGACTTTGCCGGCCCCGTCAACGTGCATATGCACGAATTTTCGAAAGATTCCGTGCACCTGCACGAAGAGTCGTGAGATTTGGCTCTACAAGGGGATTCCGCGCGAGCCTTCTGGACAAAGATTTCCTGAAGAAATCGAATCAGATCGGCTCATGGCGTCTCCGGTGGCTCATCGAGCGGTACCTGTTGGCGGCCCCGGCCGGACCGCCAGACGCTGCTCTCAGCCGTCGACTGGGGCAACCAAGCCGGCGCCGACCGTCTCGTTGCTCGCCTCATCGATCAGGATGAAGCTGCCCGTGCGGCGATTCTCGCCATAGGGGTCGAAGCTCAAGGGGGCGCTTGTACGCAGGCGTACCCTGCCGATGTCGTTCAGGCCGAGCTCCGCTGGCGCTCCTACCCGCTCAAGCGTATGTACGTCCACGCAGTCGCGCAGCTCGTCGACTACGGCGTTGGCGCTGCGCGAGGTGTGCTTGATCGCGTAGCGCCCACCTGGCCGCAGCGGGCGCTCGTGCAGCCAGCAGATGTCCGCCTCCAGCTCGCGTGAGACCGTGGGCGCCTCGGCGGCGCGGCAGATCAGCTCGCCGCGTGAGACATCCAGCTCGTCCTCCAGACGCAGCGTCAGCGACATCGGCGCCATCGCCTCATCGAGCTCGCCGTCATAGGTGTCGATCGCCTTGATCTTCGTGCGCTCTCCGCCGGGCAGCACGATCACCTCCTCGCCCTTGCGCAGCGCGCCGCTTGCCAACTGGCCGGCGTAGCCGCGGTAGTCGGTGGCGGTCGCCGGGCGGATCACCCACTGCACGGGGAAGCGTGCCGGCGTGTCGTAGGGGTGGTCGTAGGAGACTTCTACGCCCTCCAGCAGCTCCAACAGCGTCGGTCCCTCATACCAGGGCATGTGCTGCGAGCGGTCCACCACGTTGTCGCCCTCGAGCGCCGACATCGGGATGTATGTGAGGTCGGCCCCGCTGCCCAGATTGGCCCCGCCGCCGAGCTTCGCGGCGAACTCGGCGAACTCCAAGGCCAGCTCGTCAAAGCGCGCCTGCGAGTACTCCGCCAGGTCCATCTTGTTGACCGCCACCACCACGTGCGGGATGCCGAGCAGCGCGCTGATGAAGGCATGGCGCTTGGACTGCTCCAGCACGCCCTTGCGCGCGTCCAGCAGGATCACCGACAGATCCGCCGTGGAGGCGCCCGTGACCATGTTGCGCGTGTACTGCTGGTGGCCCGGGCAGTCGGCGATGATGAAGCGGCGCTTGGGCGTGGCGAAGTAGCGGTAGGCGACATCGATCGTGATGCCCTGCTCGCGCTCCGCGCGCAGGCCGTCGGTCAAGAGGGCCAGATCCAGGGCGCCCTCGCCGCCGCGGCGCTCGCTGGCCTGGGCCACGTGTTCCAGCTGGTCCTCGAACACCTGCTTGGTGTCGTACAGCAGGCGCCCGATCAGCGTGCTCTTGCCGTCATCCACCGATCCGGCCGTCGTGAAGCGCAGCAGGTCCAGCGTCATCGCCTTGCTCCCCCGCGCGCGTCAGTTGCCGCATCGCGCGGCCCACCCGACCCCCCCTGCGGGGGTCTCTCAAAATAAAAGGTCATCTAGAAATACCCCGCCTTCTTGCGATCCTCCATCGCGGCCTCCGAGACGCGGTCATCCGCGCGGGTCTCGCCGCGCTCGGTGATCCGCGTCGCCGCGATCTCCACGACCACTTCCTCAAGCGTCGCCGCCCGCGAGCGCACGCCGCCGGTGCAGCTCATGTCGCCCACCGTGCGATAGCGCACCGTCTCGCTGAAGATCTGCTCGCCGTCGATCAGCTCCGTGCCCTCGCGCCAGGCATACAGCATGCCGTCGCGCTGGAAGACCTCGCGCTCGTGCGCGAAGTAGATCGAAGGCACCTCAAGGCCCTCAGCGTCGATGTACTCCCACACATCGAGCTCGGTCCAGTTCGACAGCGGGAAGACGCGCACGTTCTCGCCCTTTTTGATGCGCCCGTTGTAGAGGTTCCACAGCTCCGGGCGCTGGTTCTTGGGGTCCCACTGGCCGAAGTCATCGCGGAAGGAGAAGACGCGCTCCTTGGCCCTTGCGCGCTCCTCGTCGCGGCGTGCGCCGCCGAAGGCCGCATCGAAGCCATGCTCGGCGATCGCATCCAGCAGCGTCACCGTCTGCAGGCGGTTGCGCGAGGCTCGTGGGCCGGTCTCCTCGACGGCGCGGCCTTTGTCGATCGACTCCTGCACGCTCGCCACGATCAGCCGCTCGCCCAGTTCGGCCACGCGGCGGTCGCGGTACTCGATCACCTCGGGGAAGTTGTGGCCCGTGTCCACGTGCATCAGCGGGAACGGGAAGGGCGCCGGGCGGAACGCCTTCTCGGCCAGGCGCAGCAGCACGATCGAGTCCTTGCCGCCGCTGAACAGCAGCACCGGGCGCTCCAGTTCCGCGGCCACCTCGCGCATCACGTGGATCGCCTCGCTCTCCAGCGCACGCAAGTGGCTCAACTGCTGTCGGCCCGCGGGACTCATGGCCGCTCCGGTGCGCTCAACGCGGCTTTGCCGGTACCTGACACGACTGCGTTACCTGTGCCCGCCGTTGCCACCTTGCCGCCGCCCAGCCATACCGGGCGGGCGCTGCTCAGCAGCCATCCCACCAGGCCCACCGCGACGGGCACTCCGAAGACGACGCCCACGGGCATCTGCCCCCCGGCGTTCTTCACCATTGCCAGCGCGCTGCCCAGCAGCACCGCGCCGAGCGTAACCCGCAACGCCTGCGTGGGCACCCGGTCAATGAAGTGTGTGCCGATCCACACGCCCGGGATCGAGCCGATCAGGATGTTGCCCATCAGGCCGTAGTCCACGTTGCCGCTGATCACATTCGCCGTCCCCGCCACCCACAGCAGCATCGCCGCATGGAACACATCGGTGCCCACCACCCGCCTGGGCGTCAGGCGGAAGAGCACGATCAGCGCCACTCCTATCAGCGCGCCGCTGCCCACCGATGTCAATCCCAGGATCGTGCCCAGCACGAAGCCCAGCGCGATCGCCGCGAGCTTCGTGCGGGTCGTGAACGTGAACGTCTCGCGCTCCCTTGCCGCCAGGTGACTCAGCAGGAACGTCCGCACGAGCACGACCGTCGCCACCATCAGGAGCGCCGCCGCCACGCATCCCAGCAGCACCTGGTCGAATTCCTTGCCGTATGCCTTGTGTAGGCGGTTCACCAGCAACACCCCCAGCAGCGCCCCCGGCACACTGCCGAACCCCAGCCACTTGGAGACCGTCAGATCGACCGTGCCCTTGCGCAGGTGCCTGTAGCCGCCCAGCGTCTTGGTGATCGCGCCGTACATCAGGTCGGTGCCGATCGCCACCACCGGCTGCACGCCCAGCACGATGATCAACAGCGGCGTCATCAGCGAGCCGCCGCCGATCCCCGTCAGGCCGATCAGGATGCCCACGCCGAGGCCAAACAGCACTATCTCAGGACTGACGCCTAGCATCGCGTCATGCGGCGTCCCTGCCGCTCACGACGCTTGGTGCTCGCAGGTCTTCGACGTGCAATCCGCACTCGGTCTTATCGCTGCCCGCCCAGCGACCCTCACGGCCGCTGCCCGGCAAGGTGCAGGGGGCGCAGCCGATCGAGGCGTAGCCCTGGTCGTGCAGTGGGTTGTAAGGCAGTCCGCGCTCGTGGATGCGCCGCCACAGGTCCTTCTCGCTCCACAGGGTCAGCGGGTTGTACTTCTGGATGCCACGCTGCTCGTCGGTTTCGATCAGCTCCGTCGCCTCGCGCGTCGGTCCCTGCTCGCGGCGGATACCCGTGATCCATGCCTCCGCACCCTCCAGGGAGCGCTCCAGGGCGGCGACCTTGGCAACCGAGCAGCAGTCCTCAGGACCGCCCCACGGCTTCTCGGCGCGCGTCGCGTCCTGCACCTCGATCTTGACGCCGAAGCGCTCCTCGAACTGGCGCCAGGTGGCGAGCGTCTCTGGGAACAGCACGCCTGTATCGATCGTCACGATTTTCACCGGGGTGTGGCCATCGCCGATGCGCAGCAGCTCGTCGAGCAGCACCGACTCCTCCTTCTGGAAGCTGCACAGCAGCACGACGCGCTCGCCGTGGCGCTCGACGGCCTCACGCAGGGTGTCCGTGAGGGTCTGCGTCGATGGCGGGGCGGCCTGCGCCGGCGGGGTGTTGTGCTCTAGACCGCGCACTCGCCCTCGCCACGGATCACCTGGAAGGGCACGTTGCGGTTCCAGTCGATGAAGGTATTCATGTTCTCCAGGCTGAACTCCGCCGGCAGCGAGAGCTCCTTGACGAGGCCTTCGAGCTCCGGCGTGCCCACGCGCGCGATGAAATCGTTCCACGCCTCGCCCTCATTGCGGGTGGCCTCGTAGTGGCGCAGCCAACGCTCGATCGCGTCCGGCACGCGCTTGGCGGGCAGGCGCAGCTTCAGGCGCGTGCCGAAGACCACGTCGCCGCCTTCGTATACGCCACCGACATGGGGGATGTAGGCGGGGATCGTGTGCTCGCCGACCTTGATCGACGCGCCGTAGAAGCCGATCGAGCCCACGTGATGCTGACTGCAGCCATTGGGGCAGCCGCTCATCTTGATGTGGATCTGCTTCGTCAGCGGGTCGCTGATGTCCATCGCTTCGATGCGCTCCTGTACCGCCTCATTGAGGCCCATCGAGCTGGTTATGCCGAGCTTGCAGCTGTCGGTGCCTGGGCAGCTGACCACGTCGTTGATCTCGCGTGAGCCGGCATCGCCCAGGCTCAGCTCGCTGAGGGCGCGCCATACGTCGTACACGCTCTCCTCTCTGACCCAGCGCAGCACCAGGTTCTGCTGCACCGTCGAGCGCGCATAGCCGCCCGAGTGCTCGCGCATGATCGTGGCCAGGCCGCGGAACTGCTCCGGGGAGAGGTCGCCGCGCACGATCTTCACCTCGACCGTCACGAAGCCCTCCTGCTTCTGCTCCTGCACGTTGGCCTGACGGAAGAGCTCGAACTGCGAGAGGTCGCCGTTGGGGCTGCCGTAGTTGACGGGCTTAGCGGGGGCGCCCTGCTCCTCGTCGTCCAGGAACAGGCGGTGCTCGACGTCGAAGTCGCGTTCATTGACCCAATCGCCCTTCAGCTCCTCCTCGACCTGCTTGCGCAGCTCATCGATGCCGAACTTGTCCACGAACACCTTGATGCGCGCGCGGGCGCGGTTCACACGCAGCCAGTCCTGGCGGTCGAAGATGCGGAAGACCGCCTCGCTGATCCGCAGGTAGTCGCCGTTGTCCAGCTCCACGAACTCGTACAGCGCCGGCGCCACGCGCGGCATAATCGAGGTGCCGCCGCCCACCAGCATCTGCGCGCCGCGCACCTCACCGCGGCCTGGAATCTCCTTGATGCGGGCGCGGAAGGCGATGTCGTGGATGCCGCTGATCGCGCGATCCATCGGGCCGCCGTCGAAGGCCGTCTTGATCTTGCGCGGCATCGCCTGCGTCGTCGGGTGGCGCACGAAGTAGCGCACGTAGGCGCCCGCGTAGGGGGTGAGGTCGAACAGCTCATCCTTGGCCACGCCCGCCCAGGGGTCGCCGGTGACGTTGCGCACGGTATTGCCGCAGCCCTCGCGGCTCGATAGCTTCGCTTCGCCCAGCTCGCTGATCGCCTGCTCGATTTCCGGCAGCGGTATGTGGTGCATCTGGATGTTCTGGCGCGTCGTCACGTGGCCCTTGCCCAGCGGCGCGTACTTTTCAACGACGTCGGCGAACTTATCCATCTGCTCCGGCGTGATGCCTCCGAACGGCAGCTTCGTGCGGATCATCTGCACGTCCGGCTGGCGCTGCCCATACACGCCCTGCTTCAGGCGGAACTTGATGAATTCATCTTCAGGCGTCTGCCCGTCCAGGAACTTGCCCGCCTCGGTCTTGAAGTCCTCGTACTCCTTCTGCAGGATCGGGATCACATGGCCCGGGACGTTCTCGTAGACCTCCGGGTCGGCCAGGGTGCCTCTGCCGTTGCTCGGGGCGCTCGCGCTCGCATCGGTGTTGGGCTCATCGATCTGGGTGGTGCCGGAACCGGGCTCCATGGGCTAGCGGTCTCCTTGCGGGGTCTTGAGGGTGGCGCAGTCGGCTGCAGGCCGACGAGCCGGGCCCCTCAATTGGTCAATCTTCAGGCTGGACAAGACAATATACATAAAGACAGGTGCCTTTCAGGTATTTTCAGTCCATGAGCCCAATCCTTCGGGCTCACGGTCAACGCCCTCCAGCAGCGCCGTGCGCCGCCAGGGATCGGGCGGGGCTGGTGCTTGTGCCAGCGGCGGGGCCGTATCGCGCATGAAGCGCTCCAATGCGGCCACGATGGTGGCTGCTTCCTCGGGCGAGGCCGTGGGGGCTGGCCGAAACGGGGACTCGCGCCGAAGGCGCGTGTCTACCGGCTTCGGTAGCTCAAGGCGGGGGCGGCGGTTGGGCATCGCCATAGTTTGACGCAAGTTAGAGGCGGCCCTACGGCTGTCAGTTTGATGAGGCCGGTGCCCCGGATGTGGCGGGCCTGGAGGAAGCAGGCGTAACCGGCCGAATCTGTGGCCTTCCGATCATCGACGTGGGGATAGAGGGGGTCTGTGCCGGCCGGTAGCCACCCTCCCTGATCTCCACATGCCGTGCAGCCGCCTGTCTGTTGCCTGGAGCTGGTGTTCTGCTGGGCATGCAGTAAGTCTAGCTTGCCGCCGGGTCCCCTACCACAGCCTGTGCAGGCTCTTCGGTACCGACTCCAGCGGGATGGACTATGTAGAGATGCGCGATCTCCTCACGCGAGATCCAGAGGCCGCGGGGCGGGGCGAATTCGCCAATCTGGCCACCCGTAACGTCACCCGGCTCGACTCGCTCAAGCCAAAGGTCGTGACCATCCTGAGCAGGCGTCCTTGATGCCCAAGAACGCTCGCCGAATACGCCTATCAGTGTCCGCCAGGATGTCAGTAGTGTCGACGCCGTCGGCGTTTGCATCGGGGCGGACTCGGTCGAGACGTTGGTTTGATCGAAGGTAGGCGTCTTTGGATGGATCACGAGGACGGCTCCGGTCTTGAGCTGCTGCTCCAAGGCTCTGTCCCAGCCGTGGCGTGCATCTCTGGCTCCCAGGGCGAGTGCCCACCATTTCAGCTCTCCATCGCGCTCCAACTTCCTGAGCAGCTCTCCCATCAGCAGCCCGGCGAGTGTCGGGATGGCGACGGTGGTGACAAGGATGTAGAGCGCGACCCAGGCAGGACAAACAAGAGCAGTACGACGAAGGCGGTAAGGGTCGTGATCATGCGACCGCGAGGGTAAGCGCCTCTCAGGATGCTTCAGCCGCTGCCTGGCAGCGAGCATCTTGCCGGCATTAACTCACGTCATCGTGGAGGCAGACAGATCTTGCCCTGGTCTGCGCCGTCTACTGCCCTTTAGACTCGCTGTGTGGAGCGGGCGCTGGACGAATACATCGCGGCTGCCCCCCAGCCGCAGCGCTCGGGGATGCATGCGGTGCTGGCTTTGGCACGCAGGCCGCGTGGAGCCGTGCTCCTGAACCGGATCCCGCCGCTGGCCCAGATCGGCCGCACGCTGCTCGCCATGGAGCGCTATGAGGAGCCGTCCGTGGCGCGCAGCCTCGGCTGGGACGCTGAGGCTGTCGTAGCCCACGGGCGAGCATTGCGCCGCGCGGAGGGACGACCGTGACGGAGGGGCGACCGTGAGCGCCTACGAGGCCGACGTATGCGTGATCGGCGCCGGCGCGGGCGGCGCCGTGGTGGCCGCCGAGCTGGCCGAGGGCGGCGCGCGGGTGGTGCTGTTGGAGCAGGGGCCCTGGCACGACCCCGACAGCTTCGATGCGAGCCCGCCGCGGATGCTGGCGCGGCTGTACCGCGACGCCGGGGGCACCTTGACGGTGGGGACCCCGCCGATCGTGCTGCCGCTGGGCAGCGGCCTCGGAGGGACCACTCTGGTCAACTCTGGCACCTGCTTTCGTACGCCCGAGCCCGTACTTGATCGCTGGCGCAGCGAGTATGGCCTGGAGCTCGACTCAGAAACGCTCGATCGCTGTTTCCAGCGCGTCGAAGATGCGCTGTCGGTGAGCGAGGTCACCCCCGAGCTGGCGGGCGGCAATGCCGAGGTGGCGCGGCGAGGGGCCGAGCGGTTGGGCTGGTCGCACGGCTACCTGCGACGCAACGCACGCGGCTGCGTGGGCTCGGGTGTCTGCGCCTTCGGCTGTCCCACCTCGGCCAAGCAGCACACCGGCATCACCTACGTGCCGCGCGCCGAGCAGGCCGGGGCGCGAATCCTGACGGGGGCCACGGTGGGCAAGATCGACGTGCGCGACGGGCGGGTGCGAGGCGTGCGAGCGCAATTGACCGGCGGGACTCGTAACGGGGCAGGGGGTGAGATAGAGGTGCGGGCTCCGCGCGTGGTGGTGGCCGCGGGCACGATCCACACGCCGCTGCTGCTGGGCGAGAACGGCATCGGGCGCGAGTCTGGGCAGTTGGGCGCCAATCTCTCGATGCACCCGGCGACCGCCGCCTTCGCCCTCATGGACGAGGTCGTCGACATGGCCAAAGGCGTGCCTCAGAGCTTCTACGTGGACGAGTGGGCCGGCGAGGGGATCATCTTCGAGGGCATCGCCGGGCCGCCTTCATACGCCGCCATGTCGCTGCCTCTGCAGGGCGAGCGCCACGCCGAGGCGATGCGCTCCTACCGCCATCTGGCGCAGCTCGGCCTGATGGTGAGCGACTCTTCGCGGGGGCGCGTGCGCAAGTTCGCGGGGAGGCCGTGGATCAGCTACGACCTCGACGACCGCGACCTGGCCCGCTTCCGTACCGGTATATGCCACATGCGGGAGCTGTTCGAGAGCGCCGGTGCGCGCGAGGTCTACCTGCCGCTGCCCCCGGGCACCGAGCCCGAGCAGGTGCGAGCCAAGGACCTGCGCCTGATGGCCTTCCACCCCCTGGGGACGGCCCGCGCGGACGCTGACCCAACGCGCGGGGTGGTCGATCCCAATCTGATGATGCACGGCGTCGAGGGCCTATACGTGGCCGATGGCAGCGTCGTCCCCAGCTCGCTCGGCGTCAACCCGCAGATCACGATCATGGCGTTGGCGACCCGCTTGGCATACCATCTGCTGCAGCGCCCATGTCCTTCCTGATCGATCCTCCTTGGCTGTACGCCACAGGCCGTGCCTACGGTCGCCTGATGCCCGACGAGAAAGCTCCCGCGGCGCGTGTGGTGCACACCGCGACCGCCGCCACGTTCCTCGGCGTCAGCATCTCGCTGTACCTCAACCTGCCTTGGACGCGGCGCATCTGGGAGGCCTGCCGCGCAGAGGACGGCCGCGACTGGATGCTCAACTCGGGCGTCTTTCGCTTCGACTTCCGCCGCGCGGGACGCGGGACGCACGCGATCTCGGCGTTGTTCTTCCTCACATACCCCTGGTGGCTGCGGCTGGGCGAAAAGCGCGCTCGCCGGGTCCGTCAGGACCCGTAGTCGCGCGCTCGTAGCGTCTCACGCGGCCAACACAGGACCCCGGAGGGGTCCTCCTCCAAAAGATTTTTGCTCAGAGCGGGATGTTGCCGTGCTTGCGCTTGGGCCCGGGTTCGCGCTTGGTCTGCAGCGTTTGCAGGGCAGTGATCAGCCGCGGGCGCGTCTCGTGCGGCACGATCACGTCGTCGATGTAGCCGCGCTCCGCGGCCGTGTAAGGGTTGGCGAAGCGCGCCTTGTAGTCGGCCATCAGCGTCTGGCGCCGTTCATCGGGCGTCGGCGAGGCGGCGATGTCGCGGCGGTAGATGATGTTGACGGCACCCTCGGGCCCCATCACGGCGACCTCGCTGGTGGGCCAGGCGAAGTTGAAATCCGCGCCGAGGTGCTTTGAGGACATCACGTCGTAGGCGCCGCCGTAGGCCTTGCGCGTGATGATCGTCACCTTCGGCACCGTCGCCTCGGCGAAGGCGTACAGCAGCTTGGCGCCGTGGCGGATGATGCCGCCCCACTCCTGCGCGGTGCCGGGCAGGAAGCCGGGAACATCGCAGAAGGTCAAGAGGGGGATGTTGAAGGCGTCGCAGGTGCGCACGAAGCGCGCGGCCTTGGCGGAGGCGTCGATGTCAAGCACGCCCGCCAGCTGGTTGGGCTGGTTGCCGACGATGCCGACCGTGTAGCCATCCAGCCGCGAGAAGCCGCAGATGATGTTCTTGGCGTGGTGCTCGTGCACCTCGTAGAACTCGCCGTCGTCGACGATTAGGCGCACCACGTCGCGCATGTCATAGGGCTTATTGGGGTTGTCGGGGACGACGTCGTCCAGCTCCGGGTCCATCCGCATGGGGTCATCTGTGGGCTGCACTCGCGGCGTTGACTGCAGATTGTTGGAGGGCAGGAAGCTCAGCAGGTAGCGGCAGTCCTCCAGGCACGCGTCCTCGTCCTCGCTGGCGAACTGCGCCACGCCGGACTTGGTGTTGTGCGACATCGCCCCGCCTAGCTCCTCGAAGCCGACTTCCTCGCCGGTCACCGTCTTAATGACATCGGGGCCGGTGATGAACATATGCGAGGTCTCCTTGACCATGAAGATGAAGTCGGTGATCGCCGGGGAGTAGACGGCGCCCCCCGCGCAGGGGCCCATCACGAGGCTGATCTGCGGGATCACGCCCGAGCAGCGTACGTTGCGCAGGAACACATCGCCGTAGCTGCCTAGCGAAACGACGCCCTCCTGTATGCGCGCGCCGCCGCTGTCGTTGATGCCGATCATCGGGCAGCCGATCTTGGCCGCCAGGTCCATGATCTTGCACATCTTCTCGCCCATCACCTCGCCGAGGCTGCCGCCGAAGACGGTGAAGTCCTGGCTGAAGACGCAGACGGTGCGTCCGTCGATCGTGCCGTGGCCGGTGACTACCGCGTCGCCCCATGGGCGGTTCTTCTGCATCTCGAAGTCGTACGTGCGGTGGCGCACGAACGTGTCGAGCTCCTGGAAGCTGCCGGGGTCGAGCAGTTTTTCCACGCGCTCGCGCGCCGTGTACTTGCCGCGGGCGTGCTGCTTCTCCTCCGCCTCGGGGGCGCTATGCAGTGCGGCCTCGCGCAGCTGCTGCAGCTGGTCTAGCTTCTCTTCGTAGGTTTCGGGGGCTTTCTCGCGCATCCGGCGCGGAATCTTATCCGGCGCGCTGTTTCTACGAGCGCGAGAACGGCCGGTGGTGCGCGGCGCCTAGCTTGTCGAGCATGGCCGTGAGTACGGCTGTCGTCTCTGCGGCGCTTGACTCTTCGAGCGCTAACAGTTCGGCGGCAATGTCTGCTTGGGGCTCTGGCGCTTGGGGCTCTTCTGCCTGGGTCTTCTCCTGCACTTCTGGCTCGGGCTCAGGGATCGGCGCCAGCTTGGGGCGGCGACGGAAGATTCGAGCGAAGAATCCAAGTTTGGGCTCTGGCGCGGGCTCGGGCTCAAGGACTGGCGCGGGCTCGGACTCAAGGACCGGCTCGGGCTCGGACTCAAGGACCGGCTCGGGCTCCGGCTCCGGCGGAGCGGGCGGCTGGCGCATGGCGGTGAGCGTGACCTTGGTGCCCCAGCCCGATGCCTTCAGCTGCACGGTGCCAGTGATCCCCTCGCCCTCCCAGTCCACGGCGCTCTCAGGCTCGGTGCGCACGATGCGGATCTCGCCTAGCTCGCCTAGATGCCGGGCGAGTGACTCGGGGTCGCTGAGCAACGTCCACAGCTCGGGTGGGGACTTGACCAGGGTGCGCTGTGCCTCGCAAGAGATCATCGCTCACGGTTTCGAGCGATCTCGCGGGACTCCTCCTCAGGGCCTCTTTAGCCCGGCAGGCCCTCGGTGGCTCTCTGCACGTCGCGGGGCCCGACGAGTCCGCGGGAGTCGAGCAGCTCCGCGATCTGCACCGCGTTGGTGGCCGCTCCCTTGCGCAGGGTGTCGGCCACGATCCACAGGTCGAGCGCCTGCTCGTGTCCGGGGTCGCGCCGGATGCGCCCCACGAGCACCTCGTCGCGTTCGGTGGCCTCGATCGCCAGCGGGTAGCGCGCGGCAGGAGGATCGTCGATGACCATCACGCCGGGAGCCTCTGCCAGCAGCTGGCGCGCGCGCGCCGGCGAGAGCGGCTCGCGCGTCTGCACGTTCACGGCCTCGGAGTGGCCGGTGAGCACCGGCACGCGTACGCAGGTGGCGCTGACGCGGAGCGATGGATCCTCAAGGATCTTGCGCGTCTCATTGATCAGCTTGCGCTCCTCGTCGGTGTGATCGTCGCCCGCGGCGAAGTTGCCCGCGTGGGGCAGCGCGTTGAAGGCGATCTGATGGGCATAGGAGCTGGGGGGCGGGATCTCCTGCCCGTGCAGCAGCGCATGGGTCTGCTCCAGCAGCTCCTCGACGGCGCGGCGTCCGGTGCCGGAGACGGCCTGGTAGGTGGAGATCACCAGGCGCTCGATCCCGGCCGCGTCCTGGATCGGTTTGAGCGCGACGACCATCTGCATCGTCGAGCAGTTGGGGTTGGCGACGATCCCCTGGTGCTCATCGAGCGTATGGGGGTTCACCTCGCTGACGACCAGGGGCACGTTGCTGTCCATGCGCCAGCGCGAGGAGTTGTCGATCACCACTGCTCCGGCTTCCGCGAAGCGCGGGGCCCAGCGCTCAGAGGTGGAGCCGCCGGCGGAGAACAGCGCGATGTCAAAGCCCTGGATGCTGTCCTTGGTGAGTAGCTGCACGGGCCCGAAGTCCCCCAGCTCACGCCCGGCGGAGCGCTCGGAGGCGAACGGCACGATCTCGCGCGCCGGAAATGTACGCTCCTCCAGCAGGCGCAGCATCAACGTGCCGACCTGCCCGGTGGCGCCTACGACAGCGATGCGATAACCGTTACTCATGGCCTTTTAGGGTATCGCGGAGTCTGCAAACAGACAGTTGGAACACAGCAGACTCGTGAGATTGTTTCTAGGCGCCGGTGCGCGTGACCATGAAGTAGATCGTGAGCAGCACCAAAAGGCTTGAGAGCGCACCCACCATCGCCAGGCGCTTACTGAGCGCTTCGTACTCAGCGCCCATGCTGACCTCACCGTCCCCGGCGGCGGCCACATCATGGTCCGCCAGTGCGGCCAGCTTGCGCGCCGTGGGCGCGAAGAACAGGCCCCCAAGGCCGCCGAGCACGATCGCGGCGCCCATGCCCCACTGCACGTAGAAGCTGCTCCACACTTCCAGCTTGCTCGCCAGATAGATGCCGGCGATGATCACGACGGCCAGGCCGGGCATGATCAGGCGCTGATTGACGGCCAGCTCGGCGCGATGCAGCGCGCCCAGGGCGCGCGGGTCCTGGCGGCCGATGACGGCGAAGATGATGGGATAGGCGAAGGTCACGCCGAAGGCCACCACCACGGCGGCGATGTGCAGGGCGAGCATGACTTCGTAGAAGAGGACTCCGCTAAATGTGAGGATAGGCATGGCGGAAGCCTATCCGCAGGTCCGGCTGCCCGCCGGCCGGTGCCGGGATTGCCCGAATGTCTCGTGGCACGCTCAGAAGGTGGGGGCGTACTTGCCGAACACGTCCTGCATCGCCCCGCACACCTCGCCCAGCGAGGAGCGGTCCTTGAGCGCCTGGCGGATGGCCGGCAGTAGGTTCTCGCTGCCGCGCGCGACGCTCCGCAGCTCCTCCAGGCGCTGCTCCACTAGCGCCTGGTCGCGGTTGGCCTTGAAGGCGCTCAGTCGTGTCACCTGTTCGCGCTCTGACTCGGGGTCCACGCGCAGCAGGTCGGGGACTTCGATGTCCTCCTCCTCGTACTTATTGACGCCTACGACGATGTCCTGGCCGATGCGATAGCGCTCCTGGTAGCCCCAGGCCGACTCGTCAATCTCGCCGGTGATGAACTCGATCGCGTTGACCGAGCCCCCGAGCGCGTCGACCTTGCCGATCAGCTCCTGCGCTCGCACTTCGATCTCGTCGGTGAGCGCCTCCACGAAGTAGGAGCCGGCGAAGGGGTCGACGGTGTCCGCGGCGCCTGACTCGTGCGCAAGGATCTGCTGCGTGCGCAGCGCAATCTTGGCTGCCCGCTCGGTGGGCAGCGCCAGGGCCTCATCGAAACCGTTGGTGTGCAGCGACTGCGTGCCGCCGCAGACCGCCGCGAAGCCCTGCAAGGCAACGCGCACGATGTTGTTCTCCGGCTGCTGCGCGGTCAGCGTCACGCCGCCCGTCTGTGTGTGGAAGCGCAGCATCGTGGCCTTCGGATTAGTGGCGCCAAAGCGCTCGCGCATGATGTGCGCCCACATGCGCCGCGCGGCGCGGAACTTGGCGACCTCCTGGAAGACGTTGTTGTGGCCGTTGAAGAAGAACGCCAGCCGCGGCGCGAAGTCGTTGACATCGAGTCCCTTCTCGATCGCCGCCTGCACGTAGGCGATGCCCGAGGAAAGCGTGAAGGCCACCTCCTGCACGGCGCTGCAGCCCTTCTCGCGGAAGTGATAGCCGCTGATCGAGATCGTGTTCCAGCGCGGCACGCGTTCGTGGCAGTACTGGAAGAGGTCCGTCGTCAGGCGCATCGTGGGCTGTGGCGGGTAGATGTAGTTGCCGCGCGCGATGTACTCCTTGAGCACGTCGTTCTGGGTCGTGCCGCGCAGCTTCTCCGATGGCACCCCCTGCTCCTCGCCGACTAGCTCATACAGCAGCAGCAGGCAGGCCGCGGGGGCGTTGATGGTCATTGAGGTCGAGACAGCATCGAGCGGGATGCCCTCGAAGGCCGTACGCATGTCATCGATCGTGTCGATCGCCACGCCTGTGCGCCCGACCTCGCCCAGGCAGCGCGGATTGTCGGAGTCCAGGCCCAGCTGCGTGGGCAGGTCGAAAGCCATCGAGAGTCCTGTGGAGCCCTTGGAGAGCAGGTAGCGGTAGCGCTCGTTGGACTCCTTCGCGGAGGCATAGCCGGCGTACTGGCGCATCGTCCAGGTCTGCTTGCGGTACATCTCGCGGTGCGGCCCGCGCGTGTAGGGGAAGTCTCCGGGCTCTCCTAGTTCGAGCTGCTCGGGTAGATCGGCCTCGGTGTAGAGCGGCGCGATCTCGATACCCGAGTCGGTGAAGTGGCGCGGATCGTCGGGGCCGACGATGGGGGCGACGGTGAGATGGTGTTCGGGCTCGGTCATTTTTTGGGAGGGGAGGGCCGGTTTGCGATGTGAGCGCTGTGGCGCGCAGGCCAGATCATATTGAGGGCCTATCGCCCGGGGTTGGGGGACGGTGCTCCGGGGCGGCGGCGGGTATCCTGCGGCGCGTGGCTACCTGCCTGGTGACCGGAGGCGCAGGGTTCCTCGGCTCGCATCTATGCGACGAGTTGCTGGCGCGCGGGAACCGGGTGATCTGCGTGGACAACCTGGAGACGGGCTCGCTCGTGAACATCGAGCACATCCGCGATCCCGAGCGCTTCGTCCACCTCAACTACGACATCATCGAGCCTTACTCGGTGGAGGAGCCGGTGGACTTCGTCTACCACCTGGCCTCCCCGGCTTCGCCGATCGACTACCTGCGCCTGCCGCTGCACACGCTGAAGGTCGGCTCCTATGGCACGCACCACACACTGGGCCTGGCCAAGGCCAAGCGGGCGCGCTTCCTGCTGGCCTCCACCAGCGAGGTGTACGGGGACCCGCAAGTGCACCCCCAGCCCGAGAGCTACTGGGGGCACGTCAACCCGATCGGCCCGCGTGGCGTATACGACGAGGCCAAGCGCTACGCCGAGGCGCTGACAATGGCCTACCACCGCCAGCAGGGCGTGGACACGGCGATCGTGCGCATCTTCAACACCTACGGCAGCCGTATGCGCCCCCACGATGGCCGTGCGATTCCGACCTTCTTGCGCCAGGCGCTGGCCGACAGGCCGATCACGGTCTTCGGCGATGGCAGCCAGACGCGTAGCTTCTGCTTCGTCAGCGACCTCATCCGCGGCATCATCGCGCTGGCCGAGTCCGGCTATCACGACCCCGTGAACGTGGGCAATCCCGATGAATTCACGCTGCTGGAACTGGCAGAGATCGTGCGCGAGCTGACCGGATCTAGCTCGGAGATCATCTACGAGGCGCTGCCCGTGGATGACCCTCAGCAGCGCAGGCCCGATACCGCCCTGGCGGGCGAGCTGCTGGGGTGGGCGCCGGAGGTGGCGCTGAGAGAGGGCTTGAAGCGCACCATCGAGGAGTCGGGTGTGGAGTTGCTGCTGGGCCGTGGCGGCGCTTGAGCCAGCCGCGCAATGAAGCGCTAGTGCAGCTTGAGCCACCCCCCAGTACGGGGTCATGGCTGTGCTCGAACGGGCATTTTGCAAGGGCTAAGGCGGTCTGCAACCGCTACATATGCGAACCTGAACGGTTGTGAGTGGCGACATGGGACTTCGTGCGCCGGTAACTCCCGCTGCCTCGACGCCGCCCCCGGACCCGTTGCCGGCGGAGATACCTGTGCTCTCAGAGGCGACCGTGAGGTTGCAGCCGGTGGAGCTCGACGCGGATATGCGTCGCAAGCGCCCGCCCGCGTTTTCGTTCCTGCTGCGCATGGAGACCGTCAGGCGCGTGACGCGGGTCCTCTCGCTGCTGGCGCTCGACCTGGTGGGAGTGGCACTGGCGATCTTCACCGCGCTGGCGAGCAAGGAAGCCGTGCATGGGCAGGTGGATGTGACGCGCGCCTTTGAAGGGATGCGCCAGTTCCTGGCTTTCGCCTATCTGGTCACGGCGCTGTTGTTCGCGCGCTCGGGGCTCTATTCCAAGCGGTCCCAGCGTCCTGGCTCAACCGGGATCGTGGCCTCGCTCTTTCAGGTGGCCTTCGTGGCGCTCGTGTTCGCGCTCGTGAGCGGCGAGCACTTCCAGAGCTTCTACATCTTCTGGGGCTCCTTGGCGTTCGCGCTGCTGTACATCTCGCTGCTGCGCGCGGGCTATGACCGCGCCTCCGGCGTGCTGCTGCGCGCGGCCGGCAGGCAGCGCCGGGCGGTGCTCGTGGGCACCGGCGAGCACATCCGCGATGTGGCCCGCGCCTTGCGCGACATTCCGCACGCGCCGATCGACGTGGTGGGCTTTATCTCCCTCAAGGCGCTCCCGGCCAACGGGCTGCGCTCGCTGGGAACGCTTGAGGACATCGAGCGGGTGCTCGATGAGGAGCGCATCGACCAGGTGATAATCGCCGACCCCGAGTTCCCTCAGGTTGAGGCGGTGGAGTTGGTCGATCGCTGTCACGTGCGCGGCGTGCGCGTGCGTGTGGCGCCCTCCACGATGGAGATCCTCATCCACCGCGCGGAGTTCGTGCCCGGCGAGTCGGTGCCGCTGTTCGAGCTCAAACCGCCGGTGTTTGAAGGCATCGACTTCTTCCTCAAGCGCACCTTCGATCTGGTGGGGTCCGTCTTCCTGCTGCTGCTTTTGAGCCCGCTGCTAGCGGCGATCTGGCTGGCCGTGCGCGTGAGCTCGCGTGGTCCTGCCGTATACCGTTCCTCCCGCCCTGGCATCGGCCAGCGCCCCTTTGATTGCCTGAAGTTTCGCACCATGCACACCGACGCCGAGCAGCATCAGGCTGACCTTGAAGCGCTCAATGAGGCCTCGGGGGCGCTGTTTAAGATCCGCGACGATCCGCGCATGACGGCGGTGGGACGCTTCTTACGAAGGTTCTCACTGGACGAGTTGCCCCAGCTGGTCAATGTGCTGCGCGGTGAGATGTCGCTGGTGGGACCGCGGCCACTGCCTGAGCGCGACTTCGAGATGTTGGAGGAGTGGCATCGCAAGCGTTATCTCGTACTGCCTGGGATCACGGGCCTGTGGCAGGTGTCGGGCAGATCTGAGCTCGACTTCGATGATCTCGTGCACCTCGATTTCATCTATCTGGAGCACTGGTCGCTGGCGCTGGATCTCACGATCCTCTTTAAGACGATCCCTGCCGTGGTGTCGCGGCGGGGGGCATATTGAGATTAAAGCGTCGGATCAGTTAATTGGGACGAGCAATTTAAATCGGGTTTGCTCCACGCTTGCTGCCGGTGATGCCTTCAAGTGAATACCACGAACATCTGTGGCAGACGATTCCGGCTGGTCTGGAGCCGGAGGATTACTCCGCGCGATTGAAGTTTCTGCTCGCGCGTGTGCACGCCGGGGAACGCGTGCTGGATGTCGGCTGCGCCGAGGGGCGCTTCACGGCCGCGCTCGCCGATGCTGGTGCGCGAGTAGTAGGGATAGAGGTGGCCGAGGAGCCGCTGCGCCGGGCGCGATCGCGGCGCCCCGATCTGGATCTGCGCGTTGTACCGCCGCAGGGGGATTGGGGTTTGGAGGATGCCAGCTTCGATGCTGTTTGGGCCGGAGAGACGATCGAGCACGTGACGGACACGGCGGGATGGCTGTCGGAGGTCCGCCGCGTGCTGCGCCCGGGGGGTCTGCTGCTGCTCAGCACTCCCGCGCACGGGCCTCTGACGCTGCTCGGCCTGGCGCTCTCGCCCCGGGCGTTTGCGGCGCATTTTGACCCTCGCTCAGATCATTTGCGCTTCTACTCGCGCGCGACGCTTGCCGAACTGCTGGGGGAGTTCGGCTTCGCGGAGATCGCCTTCAGCGGCCTCGGTGGCCTTCCCGCAGCGCGGCGAACGCTGCTCGTAGTGGCCCGTCGCACGCGCTGGTGATCCTTCGTTTGCCCCGGCGGATGGCTTTAAAAGCGCCAATAGCAGGGAAAAGGTATTCCGCCAGGAGCGAATCCTCCAGGTATAAGAAACATTCCTTGAGGCCGCGCAAGCTAAACCGTAGCGTTGTTCCCTGTAGTCGATTTGTACTCAAGCGAATATAGGGAGTGGCAAGCAATGACCAGAGATGCTCTGCATCGACTGTCGGGTCTGCGCAGATGCGTGCTGCCCGTGGCGTTGGCGCTGACGGTAGCGCTGATCGCGGCGGTGCCCGCACTGGCAAAAACGCCCACGGGTGACTTTGCAGTATTCAAACAGTGCCCGGTGACAAACCCGGCGGTGAATCTGTGCATCTTCGCGCAGAGCGAAGGCGGCGAATTCAAGGTTGGCACGACGACGGTGCCGATCAACAAGACGATCACCCTTCAGGGTGGAAGCATCCTGAATGAAGAAACGGGCGCGGAAACGTTCGTCGCGGCGGCCAACGGCGAAACGCTGTCGAAGACTCCGCTGGTAGTTCCCGGCGGTCTGCTCGGGATCATGGCGCCGACAGGTTGGCCCGTATGGCTGCAGAACATATTCAATGAATTCATCAACAACGGCATCACCGGCGTCACGGCCACGGTTGAACTCGTGGGCAACCCGGGCATCAGCAGGACCAACCTGCTGTTCCAGGAAGGTGTCGCGCTGCAGCTGCCCACACGGGTGAAGCTCGACAACGCGTTCCTCGGCTCGAGCTGCTACATCGGCTCAGCCGCGCACCCGATCACGCAGAACCTGACGACCGGGACCACGGCTCCACCCCCGCCGAACGTGCCGATCACTGGCGCCGTCGGGGAACTTGAATTCAAGGATGAATTCCAGCTGGTCATCATCAAGAACAACTCGCTGGTCGACAACGCGTACGCCGCGCCTGCAGCTTCAGGTTGTGGTGGCATCTTCTCGTTCCTGATCGATCCGGCGATCAACGCGAAGCTCGGTCTGCCCTCCGCGGCTGGCCACAACACGACGCGTCTGAACGGCACTCTGCAGAACGCCACTGCGGAAGCCGTGAAGAACAGCGAACACTAGAGGCACCTCCCAGGGCCAAAGTACGGAGACCCCGCTTCGGCGGGGTCTCTGTGTTTAAGGCTTGGCGCCGGTCTCGCGCAGGGCGAGCAGGTAGTCATTGCGCACGCTCAGCAGCCCGGGGTTATCGATGATCGTCGCTTCCGGCGCGATCGTCTGCGGGTTGAGGTAGATCGCGGCCCGCAGCTCGTTGAGCGCATTCGCGGCATCGCGTGCCTGGAGGTCGTATTCGCCGAGTGCCACCCACGTCTGTGGGTTGGAGGGCTGCAGGCGTACCGCCCTCTGCAAGGTGGCTCGCGCCTGTGCGCTTTCACCGGAATTCTGCTGCACCGCGGCGAGCGTAAAGAGGGCCTGCACCGAGAGCGGGTCGCGGTTGACCGCCTGCTGGGCTGCTCGCCGCGCGCCTCGGGGATCGTGTGAGAGCAGCGCGGAGGCATCGTTGGCGGCGTCGAAAGAGCGCAGCGGCTGCCACTGCGCCCACACCGCCAACAGCGAGCAGACGAGGACCGCGGCCGCCAGCGCGAGGCGTGGTGAAGGGTTGCGCCACCACGGGGCGATTTGGGGATCTTGCGCCGAACGTGCCGTCGTGTCCCGTTGTTCAGTCACCGGCAGTGCTGCATCCCCGTTCAGTGGGCCGCGACCGGCCAGCCATCCAGCGCACAGCAGCGCTACGCAAGCATCGCCAGGGAAATACCACGTCCAGTCCACCAGCGAATGGATGCCGAAGGTGAGCACCACGCACAGCATGCTCAGCAGGCCGATGCGCTCAGGCGTGTATGGCGCCTGAATGCGCCTCCATCTCCAGTTCTGCCAGCGGCGGTTGAACGGGTGGGTGGCGCGGCCGGCGGCGGCCAGCCATGTGGCCAGCAGCGCCAGGATCAACGCCAGGCCGACCAGACCGAGGTCCGCCAGCGTCTGCACGATGAAGCCGTGAGCGTGGTGCACGTCGAGCGGCACCGTGCGGTGACGCAGGCGCGCCGTCGCGTATCCATCCGCGCCGGCACCTAGAACGGGATGTTCAGAGAACACTTCCAGTGCTTCGTTCCAGTAGCGCGCTCTGACACTGCCCACGGAGGTGAGGCGCCCGGGTGTGTTGAGCGGCACCGCGGCGTTGGGGTCGGTGAGGGCACTGACGTCGTGGGAGATGCTGCCCGTGAGACCTCGCTGGCTGTGCGCCAACAGGCCCACTAGGCCCACCAGCGCGATCAGTGGCAGGCTCAGGGCGATCGCACCCATGCGCCGACGCGTGACGGGCCGCGGCGCGTGGCGGTTGGTGGCAAAACCGATCGCCACCCCTACCGCGGTCAAAGCAACCAGCATCACCGCCAGCACCACGCCAAGCTGGCCGCCCGCATCGACTCGCTGCGCCAGCGCCACCTTGTCGCTGCTGAGGGCCGGCTGGGAGAATGTCCATGCCACCACTCCCGCTGCGCCCACCCCGCCCACCAGCAGCAGCGTGGCCCCGCGCAGGCGCAGCGGCACAACGCAGAGCCACAGCGCCAAACCCAGCCCTACGGCCACCAGCGAACCGCGCGAGTAGGCCAGCATCAAGGTCACCAGCAACAGTCCCATGGCGGGATAGGACAGGGCGCTCAGCAACGCATGACCCGCGCGGCGCGCGCCCAGCCACATGCACGCGAGCACGCCCATCGCGGCCGTCAGGCCGATGGCGTTCCAGTAGCCATACGGTGCACGCAGGCGCGCATAAGGATCGCTCGAATCCAGGCTCGCGGGCGCCACCTTGGTAAGGAGCGCGTATCCACACACCACAACCGCGGCCAGCAGCACTCCGCCCAGCAGCGCCGACCAGTGTGCGCGGGCGGCATGAGCGAGCGCTACTGCGGCGGCAAACAGCGCGCTGTAGGCGAGCATCTGACTCGCGTTCTGCCAGCTTTCATCGGGCTGCACCGACCACACCACCGACAAAGCGCACAGCGCGGCGAACGCCAGCAGCAGCCCCGCCGGCCACAGCCCGTATGCGGGTCCGCGGAAGCGCCTCATGGCCACCACGCTCGCCACCACGGCGCCGCTGGCGAGTGTCAGCGCCATCTCCAGCGTCGTCATCGGCCGCGGGTTCACCGCATTCGGGCCGCCCTCCGCGTAGAAGACGATCAGGCACAGCAGTCCGGCCACTCCCAGCGTGATCGCCGGGGTGCTCAGTGAGCCGGCAGCTCTCACGAGGCCCGGTCGCTGCTGGGCACTGTCCCACCCATCCGTGTAATTCGTGGCCCCCGCGTTCGCCGCTCCCTGTAGGGGGTCAGCGGCGCCGGGCTCAGCTGTCGCGGTCGGCGCCGACACGTTCGCGAATGGTTCGCGCGAGGATGTACAAGGCTCCCACGAGCAGGAATGCCAGTAGCGCCAGCAGCGGAGTGGGCAGCGTGCTGGCGGCAGAGGCGATGTTGGCGTGCACCACACCTGGCACCACCGTCTGAGCACCCACCTGCACCGGCGTGGAGCCGCTGCTGGGGACTGCCTGCAGCGCCTGCTGCTCGGCCGCAGTAGGAGGCGGCACGCTGGCACTCGGGCCGCCCGCACTGCCCCCGCCGCTGCCGTTGGCACCGCCTGCGCCACCATGGCCGGCGGCTGCCAGCTGCGCCTTGTGGATCAAGTTGACGCAGTCGGAATACTCGTTGACTTCAGCGGTGGTCTCTTCCAGCGCGCGACGGTAGTCCTGCTGGGAGAAGCCGGCAATCGACTGCCCGTGCGTGCAGCGTTCGATGATCTTCGTGCCCACATCGGCGCCGGCCGGCGCGGGCGCATACGCCGCCAGGGCCAGCGCCAAGGCCAGCAGAGTTGTGAGGGTCCTCCTGCGCATGGGCGAGCAGCGCACGCTAGCAACCGCCTCGGGAGACACCCACGCTGGCCAGTGCCGCGGAAAATCCGCCGGCCCAAGCTGCGTAGTTGTAGGCCCGCACGTCGTTGGCGCCGGCCTGCCCCAGGCGCTCGCGCAGCGCAGGGTCCGCGGCCAGACGCCGGATCGCGCCGGCAAGTGCCAAGGGGTCCTTGGCGGGCACCACCAATCCATTGCCTTCGTTGCGCACCAGTCCTCCTGCTGCCGCACCCACGGCGTCGCTCACGATCACCGGCAACCCCCTGTTCATGGCCTCATTCACCACCAACCCCCAAGGCTCGCGGAAGCTGCGGGTAGGGATCGAAGGCAACACCACAACATCGCTTGCCGCATAGAAGTTGCGCATCTGCATTGCACTCACCGGCTCCAGGCAAACTACGCCCTCCGCCGCCAATTGCACCGCGCCGCCGGCGGGGATCCAAGGGGGGCAGGACCCCACGCCGACGAGGACGAGCGCGGCGGCAGGTGCTCGAAGGCCCGATGCACGCCAGGCCTCAAACAGCACCCCTACGCCCTTTTCCCGCACAGCGCGGCCCCCAAACATCAAAACAAACGTGGCCTGCTGGGGCCAGCGCCTCGCCGCGGGATCCTTGGCGGTCTGTGCGGCCCACTGTGCATCCTGCGGTGTGGCCACCCCCGGATCACGCCAGAAGTCGTTGTCCACCGACTGGGGTGCCACGTGCACGTTGTGAGCGCCGCGAGCTCTGACATAGGCGCTGACATGCGGGCCATATGTCACCACCGCGTCGGCCGTGCGATAGCAGTGGCGCAGCAGCGGATAGCTGAGCACGTGCGCGGGCGTGCGCGGATGCGCCCACAGCGAGGCCCACAGGATCACCGGAACGCCTGCACGCCTTGCGCCGGCCCACGCGGCGGGCAGGGCCATACGGCCGCCGGTAGAGAGCACCACCGCGCGGTACTCACCGCTGGCTGCCAGCTTGAACAGCTCGTGCTGATGCACGCGACGATGGGGGACCTGCAAGGGAGGGTCCGATGTGGAGCCCGTTCCGTGTTGCAGGCGGCCGCCAAAGAGGGCGAGCTCGATCCCCTCGCGCGCGTGTAACGCGGCAAAGGCCCCCACGCGATCTGGCGGCGCGTGGCCTGTCACGAACAGCACCGGCTTCATGCGCGCAGCGGTTTTCATGCGAACAGCACCGGCTTCATGCGCGCAGCGGTTTTCATGCGAACAGCACCGCCTTCATTCGCGCAGCGGCTTTCATACGATCAGCACCGCCTTCACATGTGCAGCAGTTTTCATACGAGCAGCACCGCCTTCACATGCGCAGCGCGGCTTCGTAAGCCGATCGTGTCTCCTGGCCGCAGCGCTCCCACGTGAAGTGCGCCGTCACGGTGGCTCGCGCTCGCCGCCCGGCCTCGCGCAGGCGGTCGGGGTCGGACAGCAGCTCATCGACACGCTGGCTCAGGCGCTCGATGTCCCCCGGGGGTACCAGCACGAAGCCGTCGCCTGCTTTGGCGATCTCCTCCGGGCCCGGCTCGCCGCGACAGCCGATCGCGGGCAGGCCGGCCGCCATCGCCTCGATATAGGCCACGCCGAAGGCCTCCTCCGTCGAGGGCATCGCGAACAGCGTGCATCTGCGCATCCGCGCCAGGGCCTGCGCGGGGTCGAGTTGGCCGCACAGCTCCACGCGATCGGACACGCCCAGGCGAGCTGCCAAGGCTTCCAGCGCGGGGCGCTCGGGGCCGTCGCCGATGATCACGTAGCGCAGCGTGGGATGACTGTCGGACAGCACCGCCAGCACGCGCATCACATCGGCGTGGCGCTTGCGCGCGACCAGGTGGCCCACGGTCACCAGTGCTGGTGTCGGGGCGGGGGGAAGTGATGTGGGGGTGGGTGGGTCGGCGCCTAGTCTCACCACTCGGGTTGCGTTTGCGCCTAGGTTGCGGGCCAGTTCAGAGATGCCTTGGCTGTTGGCGAGCACCAGCTGCGCCTTGCTCAGTGTGCGTGTAACAACCTCGCGCCCATCGGGCACGCGCGAGGCCGTGTACAGCACGTCGCCGCCGTGTACCGACACGACGACAGGTACACCTAGGCGTGCCCTGAGTGTCGCGTCACCGGCGGGCACCGCGTTGTGGGCATGAATCAGGTCGAACCTGAAGCCCTCCCGTCTCAGCCGCCGCAGCGCCAGCGCCAGCGCCGCAGATGCCCATAAGCCCCAGTGGGCATAGGAGCGAGACCGTGGCGGCGATAGGTAGCGCACGTAGGTCACCGGCACGCCCTCGTGTATTTCCCGTCGGGGCTGGCGCAGCAGACTCGCCAGTGCGCTCGCCGCCCCCCTTGGGCCGCCGGCGAGCGCGGAGCGGGGGGGCACCAAGCGATGCAATACCACCACCTGCAGCTCTACTCCGGCGGCCTGCGCGGCGAGTGCCTGGCGGTGTGCCCACACGCCCAGCACGGGGTCCGCGCGGCGGGGGTAGAACTCGGTGACGATCGCCACCTTGGGTGTTTTTGCAGAGGGAGCTTGCGAGGTCACTACTCACCACTTTCGGTGGCTTGCCAGTGTCACCTGCGCCTCTTGCGCGCTCAGGTAAGGGCGCCCGGCAAGGAAAATGCGCGCCTCCTCCTCTGCCGCCGCGCGCGAGTAGGTGCTCGCCGCGGGGGCTGCGACGTGGCCGATGGCTAGGGCATCGATGACTCCCACGCGCCATCCGTGCGCGCGCGCCAAAGCGGCCCAATGCAGGTCAAGGCCCCAGCCCATGCGCAACTGAGGGAAGGGCAGCAGGGTCGTGAATGTGCTGGAGGCGAAGAGCGTCACGGGCCCAATCTCCACGAAACGCGTCTCGCGTGCGGTGACGCCTGGCTGGCGGCGCGTCACCTGCCACGCGGCGTGTGAGCGCAGGCGATGGGCGGGCTGGACGAGGTCAAGCGCCAGGCGCTCGGCGAGGAACAGCAGGCGGTCCAGGAAGCCGCGCGGGAGGGTCACGTCGTCGTCGATCGTAAGCAGCCAGTCATAGCTGTGCTCCGCTGGGGGGTTGGCAGCGAGCAGGCGGTTGAGGTTCTCAAAGCGACCCATTCCCTCGGGGGGGCATGTGTGCAGGTCCACCTCGTGGCGGCTGCGCAGCAGCTCTGCTTGCGCGGCGCCTGCCGTTGCGCGGTGCTCAGGGCGCTCCACTCCCAACACCAGCACCCGGCGGGTAGGGGGCTCATGGCGAGCTGCCAGGGCGAGGCGGGTGCGCCTGCCGCTGAGAAGCGCGCGGGCATCGACTGCTCTGTCGGTCAGCTCTCTGCGTAGGGCGTTCATGCCGCCGACCGTTCCGCTCGTGCCGGAGAGGAAGTCGGCGGTAGGAGCCGGTGAATTGGGGGCTTGGGGGGAATTGGCGGCTTGGGGGGCTGGGGGGGAATTGGTGGCTTGGGGCGAATTGGGCCCGCTCGGGCGCTGTTGGCGCGTCCCCTCTTCCAGCCTTCCCAGGCTGTGCGCCACCATCGTCAGTCCCGCGGGGCAGCGGTAGCGCACGACGTGGCCGAGGCAGCCCGCAAGCGTGAGCAGCTCACGGGGGAGGCCTGGTGCCTGTCCGCGCAGTGCGTCCAGGCGGCGACTTGCACGTCCGCGGGCGCGAGCGGTCCGTGCCAGCGAGCGCAGGCGGGCGTCTCTCCCCGCGCGGCGATGATCGACGCCGGCGGCGGCCACATAGACGATGCGCCTGCCGGCCTGTCGGGGGTCGGCAGGCTCGACCTGCGCGAGCAGGCGTTCCTGCCACTCCTGCTCGTCGCCCCCATGCTCGAGCGCGGTGTCGAATGGGCCCACGCGCTCCAAGGCGGTGCGTCGTATGGCCATGTTGGCGCCCCAGGCGAAGCGGATGTCGCAGGTGTCTTGGGGCCCGAGGTCGAGCGTGGTGATTGGTGGCTGCTCACGGCCGCAGGTACGCGGGGCGGGACCTTCCAGGCGAGGGCGAATGGGGCCGGCGAAGACCTCGGCATCGGGGTACTCCGCGGCGGCTCGCAGCAGGGCTCCGAGCCAGCCCGGGGCAACCTCCACGTCATCGTCTACGAATACGACCAGCTCGCCGCTGGAGCGTTCCACGCCGGTGTTGCGGGCCACGTTCAGCCCCTGCGGCGCTGGATGGGGCTCATAGCGAGCGCCATGGCGTTCGCTCAGGGAGCGCATGGCCTGAGAGGGGCCGGCATCGTCAATCACGATCACCTCGGCTGCGATGGCACGAGCCTGCGGGATGACCGAGGCCAACGCAACTGCCAGGTAGTCCGGACGGGCGCGCGTAGGGATGAGGATTGAGGTGAGGATGGGAGCGTCGGGTGAGGGGCGAGATTTGGAGATGGAGACAGGATGGCGGGCGAGACGGCGCGTGACGGACATGTTAAGCGTGGCCGGTCGGAGTTGAGCCGAGGAGGGAAATGGGGTGGCTCAGGCAGTTGTCGGGTTCAGGCGGGGCTGGAGGGTTGCCACCAAGCCGTCTCGGCAGTTGCCTTCCGCCGGCCGCGCATAGATTCGCAAGAGAGGGTTTTCTGGTTGACATTTAGCGCTGAATGTCTCTGACTTTATGGGCGTAGAAGCCCAAATGACCTAAGCATTTCAGGGGTAAACGAGTGGATGTTTCCGTCTCTTTATGTTTTCAACACAGTTTAGCCTTGACGCGCCCTAGTAGGCTGCCATACTCGATGGTGCTCCTGTGATCGGCCCGGCCGGAGGTCACCGAAGCGAGACATAGGCATCCCATTGAGCCTCCTGTGGGTGGCTCGATCAGGATGTCACCGGATACAGAGCATCTGGAAACATCAAGTCAGAGATATTCCGGCTGAGGGCCGGAGAAAGGAAACATACGCCATAATGTTCAAAACAAGAGCAGCCTTGATAGGCTTGCTGACTATCGTTGTCATCAGTGGCTTTGCAACGTCGGCAGCGTCGGCAGCAGGTCCATTTTGGCATGTCGGTGGGAGCACGTTCAAAGGCACAGAACAAATCAAACTCCAAAATAAAGGCGGGGCGGTCCTTTCATTGCCTAGCCTCAAATTAGAAATTACTTGCAACACGAGCATCTCAGAAGGCAGCACCATTGAAGGCAATGGCACAACCCAAGGTCAAGGTAAAGGCCGTATTACATATTCGTCATGCAAATCTAATGCTGCGGGATGCACCGTAACCGAACCAATCACTACGAATCCTATAAAATCCTATCTGGCGACGGCCGCTACGCAAACACACGACGTAGAGGTCTTTGAACCAGGACAAGGCACTCTCTTTGTCACCATCAAACTCACCGGAGGAGGCTGCCTCTTGGCAGGTAGCTTTGAAGTATCCGGAGGGGCTGTAGCCGAACTCATACCTTCAGGATCAGAAGCGCAAGTAGGTTTGCTGTTCTTCCCCAAAACACCCATCACAAAAGTCAGTCACGAAGGCGTCGAAAAGACAGTCGAACTAAAAACGAAAGGACTGGAATCGGCCTTCACTGGAGCGTATGGAGCGAAGCTTCAGAAAGGCGAAAAATTCGGGGTATTTGAAACCTGATTTTTCGTAAGATCTAACTAGCGGTAAGAACTAACTAGCGTGCAGTTGCGGGTGTGGGACAATGTCCCACACCCGCAAGCTTTGCGGGCTGGTAACCAGGAAGAGGGAGTGACCAGAAGTCAGAAACATGGCTTGCCACTCTCCCTGTGGTCGCCTATCGTGGCTAGAGTAGCGAGCGCGGGCAGGGCAGGTTGTCTGAACATGTATTGCGTCGGGTGGCACGAGGAGGGGATTCTGCGGTGGTAATAAGGCTCATAGCAGCTCGCTTCGCCATCACGCTGGCATTAACGCTGGCAATGTCCCCGGCCCTCGAAGTCGCGCACGCCCAGGGGGATTCCAATGGCTGTCAGAATGGGTTCTCGCCAGGATTCCGCTCATATCTGCCCGATTGCCGTGCTTATGAGTTGGTCACGCCTCCCTACAAGGAGGGATTTCCTGTGCTGTCGGAGGGCTTGTCGGCGGATGGCCAGCAGCTGCTGGTGAGTTCATTCGGGACTTTTGCGAAGCCCAAGGGGCTTGGCCTTCTAGGTCAGGCGTATCACATAAGCAGGACCCATGCCGGGTGGGAAACGAGCGTGCTGGACGCGCCATTCTCGACGTTTCCTACCTACCAGGTCCAGGCCGTAAGCCCCGATTTCCAGAACAGCCTTCTGTTCGCAAGGTCGCCGGGGCAGACATGGGAAGATGTCTATGTCAGGCCCTCTGGTGGCTCGTTCACCCGTGTCGGGCCAGGGACTCCCCCGGGAGTGGTTGAGACCGGCCTTAACCAGTTTATGGGGGCCTCCGACGATCTCAGCCGTGCGCTGTTCATAGACGAATCTCCGTTCGGCACCGATGAAAGCCGTCTCTGGCCAGGCGATACGACCGTCGTCGGAAGGCTTCCGTCGCTCTACGAATACCGCAACACCGGCAACTCTGAACCCACGCTGGTAGGTGTGAGCGACGGTCATACCGTAGTCAACGGCGAACAGCTTGCAGCGGGAAAGCTGATCAGTGACTGCGGCATCACCCTGGGAAGCAGCCCCGAAGGCGAGACCTACAATGCAATCTCAGCAAAGAATGGGGAAACAGTTTACTTCACAGCAAACGCCTCGGCTATCTGCGGTGCGCACGGACCACCAGCCAATGAAATATATGCCCGCGTGGGTGCAAGGACTATTCCGATTTCGGAGCCTACTGTAAATGATTGCACCACGTGTGTCACCGTGAGCCGAGTTGGCGCATCCTACAGGGGCGCGTCGTCGGACGGCTCAAAGGTTTTCTTTACAACCGATCAGGAACTCCTGCCAGGCAACTCGGGCATGAATCTATACAAGTATGATTTCAACGCTTCCGCCGGAGACCGCATAACACAGATCTCTTCAGGTGGGGTCGACCCAGAAGTGCAGGGGGTCGCGCGAATCTCTCAGGACGGCACGCATGTTTACTTCGTAGCCAAGGGAGTGCTTACCAGTGCTCCTAACGGTAATGGGGACCATCCTGTAGCTGGAGGCTACAATCTATACGTTGGGGGAACGGCTCAGGGGAGTCCATCTTTCATTGCTACATTATCTTTTGCTGATGCAGGGGACTGGGGCTTGGAAGACTTTCGCCCTGTGCAGGCTACCCCAGACGGACGAATCTTGGTGTTCCAGAGCAGTGCGGATCTGACTCTTGACGAGAATGGAACGATCGAGGCTGGCCAGATATTTAAGTATGACATCGAAACCGGAGCTCTTGTGCGCATATCGCGCGGCCAGAATGGCTATAACAATGATGGGAACTCCAATATATATCCGGCCATATTACCGATCCAGAATTATGAGCGAGATCAGCCAACGGCTCGCTTCACGCATTTGGCTCTATCTAGTGATGGTGCGTATATCTTTTTCTCCAGCTCCGACGCGCTGGTGCCGCAGGCGGTGACGGGCGTCAACAATGTCTATGAGTACAGTGAGGGACGTGTGGCTCTGATATCCGACGGGCACGATAGTGCAAGCATCGAAGAACACCCGACCTCACAGTTGGTTGGCACCGATGAATCGGGAGCTGATGTGTTCTTCACCACGTCGGACCCGTTGGTGCCGCAGGATGGGGATTCGCAGGTCGATGTCTACGATGCGCGTATCGGCGGCGGTTTTCTGTCGCCACCTGCTCTCGCATCATGTACTGGAGACCCCTGTCAGGGTGGTCCAATGGCCCCCCCGACGCTCGCTGCTGCCGTGACACCGACTGTGACAGCGGAAGCGGGTACACAGCCGTTTGGTAGTACGATAGCCGCGAAGTCCAACACCAAGCGCAAATCAAAGCCCAGGAAGGCTGCGAAGCCCAAGAGACACAAAAGGCGACGCGCAAGGGTAAGGAAGCCCGTCGGCAAGAAGACCGCTGTGAAGGGTAAATAGGCCATGTTTGTGCAGTCTGCATTTTTAGGACATGCCGCCCCAGGGCCAATGAGCCGCCTTATTGGCCTCATTGCTTTGGTCGCTGCTCTCATGATGGGAACGCCAGCGCCTGAAGCGGCGCTATCCGCCACGTCTGGGGCTGCTTGGGAAATATCGTCAGTTGCGCAGCCCACCAACTTTTCCTCGGCTGACAACGTGAACTGCGAACGTGTTAGCCTTCCGCTTTGTGATCGTTATATAGTCACGATCACAAACGTCGGAGCGGCACCGACAAACGGTCAGTCACTAACGATCAGCGATTTGGTTCTCCAGGATGGAGAAGCTGCTACTGGTCTTGAACCCGTCTCGTTGAGTGGACGGAATCTGGAAGTGGATCCGCGGCTGGAAAGTCATGGTTTTGGTTGGGACTGCAGCCTTGCCACCACCACTTGCACATATGAAGGCACGGTGGGGTCAGGCGGCACCTTGGTGGTCGACCTTGAATTGAAGGTCAAGACGCCTGGTCTCAGGGGCACTCTTACAAATCTTGTAAGCGTCGCGGGAGGTGGTGCGCCACGAGCGACCACGACCGAACAGCAGATGATGTCAATCGTGCAGCCTAACTCGCTTGAAGGTGGACCAAGCGTATTTGGGATCGCGGCCTACGGGATGACGGCCCACATCGAAAATGGGGCTTCTGACGCACAGGCTTTGGATCATCCCTTCGGCCTTACGACGACGGTGGGCTTCAATACTGCCATCGAATTTCCGGTCGGTGGTGCTCCGTCGCCCGCGAGTGTCACTCCCCCTAGGGATGTCGCCGTCTATCTGCCGCTCGGCCTCGTTGGTGACCCTACTGCGGCGGCGCGGTGCACCAATGTGCAGTTGATCGCGAGTGGCGGAGCAGAAACCGAATGTCCTAGCTCTAGTCGAATCGGATCGGTTTTGCTTCTCTTTACGCGCGAAGTGACCGGCAGTGTTCAGCCGCCATTCAGCGGAGGTGCGGTATCAGCCCTCTACAACATGGTTCCGGAGAGGGGTTATCCGGCTGAGTTGGGTTTCAAGGCGGTCACCAAGCCTGTGATGTTGTACGCGAATGTGGTCCACATGGGCTCCGGATATGCTTTGCGTATCGCAGTGCCGGGTATCCCCACTACGATTGGGGTCAACGGTGTGGCGGTGACGTTGTTCGGCGATCCGCGTGCTGCCGACGGCGAATCAAACTCGTCCCAGGCTTTCTTTACGAACCCCGGGAACTGTAGCGCCGGTCACTTGACAGCGAAGGTCGAAGCCGACTCATGGGCTGCTCCGGCGCAGTGGGTGACTGCAGAAACGGTGGCCTACCCGAGTATCACTGGCTGTGACCTGCTGCGCTTCGAACCGGAGCTCGAGTTTCGCTCGGAAACCACACAGGCCGAAGAGCCGGCGGGTGAGGAAATCAAGATCAAGCTTCCACAGGCTCTCGATCGATTTCCCGTTCTCGCAAGCCCCGAGATGAAGAACGTGACGATGACGTTGCCAGCAGGCATGACAGTGTCCCCGGGTGCAGGTGACGGACTGGCAGGTTGCGATGCGACGGGTCCACACGGGATCGATATGCCCTCCGGCGATCGAACGCCGACTGAGACAGGGGAAGGGGAAGAAATCGGTGCTGATGGTATGAGCCGACTGGTGGCGGGGCACTGTCCCCCGTCCTCGCAGATTGGGACTGTCGAGATCTCGACGCCCGTGTTGCCCCAGCCGCTTGAGGGTCGGTTGTATGTGGCCCAGCCTTCATGCGGTGGCCCGGGCCAGGCGCTCTGCACAACTGCCGATGCGACCAACGGAAACCTTTTCGGCCTATATTTGGAAGCCGAGGGCAGCGGCGTGGTGGTGAAGCTGCAGGGCAGCCTCTCAGTTAACCCGGCAACGGGTCAGCTGACGGCGAAGTTCCTGGAAAACCCTCAGCTGCCCGTGAGCGAAGTGGTGCTGCATGTCAAGGGCGGTGGCAGGGCGCCGCTGGCCAACCCGAGGCAGTGTGGCGAAGCACTGGCATACGCCGACCTCACCCCGTGGAGCTCGCCGGTGACCCCCGACGCGTTCGTAGCGGCGGGCTTCCCAATCGACTGGGACGGCAACGGAAGCGTATGCCCCGCTGTGCTCCCCTTCGCGCCGACACTCGAAGCCGGTGCGACAAGTCCACAGGCGGACCACTTCGGCGCATTCACGCTGACGGTGGCGCGGGGTGACCGTCAGCAGGACTTGGCACGTGTGCAGGTGAAGATGCCGGTAGGTCTTCTAGGAATGCTTTCAAAGGTGCCGCTGTGCGAAGAACCGCAGGCCGCCCAGGGCGCATGTTCGGAAGCAAGCAGGATCGGGACCACTTCGGCTGCGGCGGGTTCTGGGCCGCAGCCGCTGTGGGTGCAGGGCAGGGTGTATTTGACAGGACCTTATGCCGGCGCTCCATTTGGCCTGTCAATCGTCGTGCCTGCTGTGGCGGGGCCGTTCAACCTCGGCAACGTGGTGGTGCGCTCCCGGATCGACGTCGACCCCAACACGACCCAGCTGACGGTCACGAGCGATCCGCTGCCGCAGTTCCGCGATGGAGTGCCGTTGAGGATCCAGAAGCTCAACGTGGCCATAGACCTCGAAGGGTTCATCTTCAATCCCACCAGCTGTACCGCCAAGCAGATCGAAGCTACGCTTGAAGCCCAGCAGGGCGCCTCGTCGAAGTTGACAACTCCCTTCGCCGTTGAAGGTTGCAAGGGTCTGCCTTTCAAGCCGACGTTCAAGGTGTCAAGCCAGGCAAAGACATCCAAGGCCAAAGGCGCGAGCCTGGATGTGACGGTCACATCCGGGGCTGGTCAGGCCAACATCAAGTCGGTCGCCGTGAGCCTGCCCAAGCAGCTCCCCGCGAGGCTGACCACGATCCAGAAGGCCTGCCCGGAGGCGACGTTCGCTCAGAACCCTGCCACGTGTCCTCCGCAGTCCGCCGTGGGCGTCGTAAAGGCTGTGACGCCCGTCCTGAATCTTCCGCTCACCGGCCCCGCTTATCTTGTCTCGCACGGTGGCGCGGCGTTCCCGGACCTTGTCGTGATCCTGCAGGGTCAGGGTGTGCGGTTCAATCTCACGGGGGGCATCAACATCTCCAAGCAGGGAATCACCAGCAGCACCTTCGCCAGTGTGCCGGACGCGCCGATCACGAGCTTCGAGCTGAAGCTGCCCGAGGGTCCGCACTCCGCGTTGGCAGCCACGCTGCCCGCCAAAGCTAATGGCAGCCTGTGCGGCACAAAGCTGACGATGCCCACGACAATCACCGGGCAGAACAATGCGCAGATCAAGCAGAGCACCAAGATCACAGTGACGGGCTGCCCGAAGGTCAAGAAAGCAAAGAAGGCAAAGGCGAAGACGAAGAAGTGAAGAAGGCAGGAGCGCAAGCGCGCTCCGTGTAACGTGTCAGCGCGGGACCCGCCCGGCCGGCCAGTGCTGGCCGCCCAAGGGTGCTCGCTGCCGCGTAAAGCTCTAGTTTGGGCTGTCTATGGTCCTGTTCCTGCACAGCCGCTACCGCGTAACGGGTGGAGAGGAGCGCGTGGTGGCGGACCTTGCATGGCTCGTGCGCGAGCACCTGGGCGAGCCGGTGCAGACGCTAACGCGCGACTCTGGCGCGCTGGGCCGAACGCAAGCGGCGGCGGGCTTGCTGCGCGGCGGCTTGGACGCGACACAGGTTGCGCAGCGAGTGCTGCAGACCAAGGCGCGCATAGTCCATGCCCACAACCTGCACCCCACGCTGGGATGGCGTGCGCTGAGGGCCGCACGCGAAGCTGGCGCGTGCGTGGTGTTGCACCTGCACCAGTATCGCTTGGTGTGCGCCAACGGGGTGTGCTTTACGCGCGGCGAAGAGTGCACTCGCTGCCACGGGCGTAACACCCTGCCGGGCGTGCTGCGTAATTGCCGCGGCAGCCGCATGGAGGCCCTGACCTATGGTGCGAGCCTGGCGTTATGGCAGCAGAAACTGGTGGAGCAGGCCGACGCGGTGGTGGTCCCTAGCGAGTTCGCAAAGGAGCGTCTGCGCCAACTGGGCGCGCCGCTGCCGTGGGAGCGGGTGCACGTGTTGGCGCCTCCGCTGCGCAGCTTCGCGGCGAGCTCCCACGCGGCCAGCGGCAAACATGCACTCGTCGTGTCTCGCCTGGCGCCTGAGAAGGGTGTGGACGTAGCGATCGAGGCGTGTCGCCGAGCGGGCAAGCCGCTGGTGGTGGCGGGCGATGGTCCCGACTTGCAGAAGCTACGCGCACAGGCCGCGGGCGGCGAAGTGCAGTTCCTGGGGCACGTCCAGGATGAGCGCTTGGCGCGGCTGCGTCGCGAGGCCGCGCTCGCGCTGGTCCCTTCGCGCTCGGCCGAGACGTTTGGCATGGCGGCAGCCGAGGCGATGGCCGCGGGCGTGCCCGTGGCTGCCAGCGCCGTGGGGGGATTAGCGGAGCTGGTTGGGGCGGAGAGTTTGGATCAGACCGAAGGCTTGTTTGGAGGGGGGGCAGTCGTGGCGCCCGGCGACGTGGCGCAGCTTGCAAGTACCGTCGCGCGACTTTGGGCTGATGCATCGATCGGTGAGCGTGGACTGCGCCGCGTGCGGGCTGTCTGTGCGCCGGCCGTCGTGGCGGAGGGGTTGGGCAAGGTGTATGCCGCGGCGATCAGTTCAGCGGCACTCTCGACCTCTGGGGCGGGCGTTACTTCCACGCTGCCCACCCCTCGCGCGGGGCGCTGAATCCATAAGCTGCGCTGGTGAGCGTGCAGCGATGGAGCAGTCCCTCAGAGCCGGTGGCCCGCCACGCGCGCAGGGAAGCAGAAGAACGACTGCAGGGCAGGTATGAGGTTCGGGTGCTTGAGCCTTCGCCGCCTACAGTTACCAAGGCGCCGTGGTTCGCGGACGACCCAATTGCTCTAGGTGAAGGTCCCTTCGCTCGTTCAGTGGTATCGCCCGTGAGCAACGGGGACGTTCAATGGGATGAGCTGGCGCGGGGGGATGAGGAACTGGCCGAATGGTGTGCGAGCCGCTGGTTGGGCGCATGGCGGCGCCTTGAGCAACCGCCTGAGCATCTGGTGCGTACCAGAAGTGCCTTGCACAAGGTGGCCGAGCATGTGATCTCACCGACGCGCAAACGTGCCAACGGCAAGATCGCCTTGCGCTATACGTGGGGCGGTTTCGGCACGCCTTTCTTCGGCAACGACGTACAGATAAGGGTGGCCGGTGATGCCTTGATCGTGCAGGTGGGCGAGCGTGTACAGCACGGCCGCCTTACGACACTGGAGGATGCGGCGGAGTTCATCGGCTATGACCTGACCCGCTACGACCTCGCGGGCGCCGATGAGCCGTTGGAGGTGGACGCCGATGCCTCATGCTGGCTGGGCGACTGGTTTGGGTTTGCCTCTTCCGTGTTGCAGCAGCTGCGCGCGGAGTCCCCCAATGAGCTGGAGGTAAGCCGAGTGCAGCTGTGGCCCGAGCACTTTGATCTGGCCGTGGAACTGGGCAGCGAGCAGGAGGGTCGTCGCGCGACATATGGCATGTCCCCAGGCGATCAGCAGCACGAGGAGCCTTATGTGTATGTGTCGCCTTGGGAGGGGGTGCCCGATGACGCCGTGTTGTGGAACGCGCGGGGTTTTCGCGGCGCTGAGCTGAGCTACGACGAGTTGCTGCGGGATGGGGATCAACGCGAGCAAGCGTTGGCTTTCCTGCGCGAGCGTCGCAACGCATTGGCGCAGAGCCGTGGGGCGCAATGAGTAGGCGAGCGCTCGTCACGGGTCTTACCGGCCAGGACGGCTCGTTCCTGGCTGAGCTGCTGCTAGAGCAGGGCTACGCGGTGACCGGCATGGTGCGCGGTCCGGCGGAGCGAGACCTGGGCTGCTCCGAGCATTTGCGTGAGCGCCTGACGCTTGTGCAGGGTGATCTTCTGCAACCGCTGAGCCTGCGCGCGGCGGTCGAGCAGGTGTCCCCGACGGAGATCTACCACCTGGGGGCGCCCTCTTTCGTGCCTGACTCTTGGCAGCGCCCTGAGGAGACAATGCGGGCGATTACCGGCGCCTCGGCAGCGCTGCTTGAAGCCGTGCGCGAGCTGGACCCCTCAATCCGCGTCTACATAGCTGCCTCGGGCGCGATCTTCGGCAACGCCGGTGTCTGGCCCCAAAGCGAGGACACCCCCTGTCGCCCCGACACCCCCTACGCCGTGGCCAAGCTGGCAAGCCACCAGTTAGTTGGCGCCTTGCGCGGTCACGATGGCCTATGGGCTTGCTCGGGGATCGTCTTCAACCACGAGTCCGAGCGTAGGCCGCTGCAGTTTGTGACGCGCAAGATCACTCGCGGCGCGGCCGAAATCGCGCTAGGCAGGCGCAGCGAGCTTACGGTGGGTGACCTGGATGCCGTGCGTGACTGGTCCTTTGCAGGCGACATCATGCACGGCGCCTGGCTGATGCTCCAGCAGGAGCAGCCCGAGGACTACGTGCTGGCCGGTGGCGTAGCCCGCACCGTCGGTGAGCTGGCAAGCGCGGCCTTCGCCTGCGTAGGGCTCCAGGCCGAGCCGTATCTGCGCGTTGATCCTGCGCTCGTGCGAGCCAGCGAGGGGACGCCGAGCGTTGGAGATCCAAGCCGGGCTCACGCACGGCTGGGCTGGCAGCCCAAAGTCTCTTTTGAGGAGCTTGTGCAGCGGATGGTGCGGGCAGATCTGGAGGCGCTGGGTCCAAGTAGATGACGGATCCGCGGGTTCTGGGGTCACAAGTGGCGGCCGATCTGCAGGTGCTGAGCCCAAGTAGGCGGCCGATCTGCAGGTGCTGAGCCCAAGTAGGCGGCCGATCTGCAGGTGCTGAGCCCAAGTAGGCGGCCGATCTGCAGGTGCTGAGCCCA
>JANWIP010000014.1 GCA_025449845.1 Solirubrobacteraceae bacterium
AACTGCTCGCCGTTGGCCTCCACGCGCGCGTCGCCGTTGGGGCCGCTGACGACCTTGTAGGGCACGATCGACTCCTCCTCGCGCACCTCGGCCTCCTTGCGGCCCATGAAGCGCTTGATCGAGAAGATCGTGTTCTGCGGGTTGGTCACCGCCTGGCGCTTGGCCACGGTGCCGACGAGCCGCTCGTTGCTGGCGGCGAAGGCGACGACGGACGGGGTCGTGCGTCCGCCCTCGGCGTTCTCGATGACAGTCGGCTCGCCTCCCTCCAGGACTGCCATGCAGGAGTTGGTGGTGCCGAGGTCGATGCCTATTGTCTTGCCCATGCTTGAAGCTCCTTGAATTGCGCTTGAGAAATCTAAGCGTCAAGGTAGCAGATTTTCTGGGGCTGTCAAGGCAAACCGCAAACTCTGCCACGCGGGCGTAGTGGACCTTGAAATCCTCCTTTGGCAACACACCTGGGACCATCCCAGCTAAAATTCCCCCATGACAACCAAGGAACGCCTGCACAAGCTGGTGGACGAGTTGACTGACGGCGAAGCCGACTCGACACTGGAGTTCGCCGTCGCCCAGCGAGAGGATCCGCTGCTGCGCGCCGTCGCCAACGCACCCAAGGACGACGAGCCGTTCACGGACGAGGACGAGGCCGCCGTCGCGGAGGGACGAGCGGACTTCGCCGCGGGGCGTACGGTCTCCCACGAGGAGATGCTCCGCAGGTACGGATGAGCGGGGGTGAGGAGGATGCCTGGACGCCGCACTACGCCCGCCGCGCGGAGAAGGACATCTCGCAACTCGACCGGCAGGTGCGCCGGCGCGTGCTCCTCGCCATCGGCCGTTTGATCGCGGATCCTGACCACGCCGCCGGCGTGCGAAAGCTGACAGGCAGACCTGAGGCCCGCCTGCGCGTAGGCGACTGGCGCGTGATCTTCGAGGCCGAACCCGAGAGCCACACGGTCATCGTCCACCGCGTGCTGCCCCGCGGCCGCGCCTACGACCGCTAGAAGGGTCAGCTCATCGACTGGGCGACCTGCTGCCCTCTGGGCGTCAGCACCCATGCATTCCGGGCGCCCTTGGCGTGCCCAGCACCGACGTTCTCGATCAGCCCGAGGTCTTCCAGGCGCGTGAACAGCTTCGAGGCCTGCCCCTGATCGACAATCCCCGCCGCATCCGCCAGCCTGCGGTTGCTGGCGCCGGGGTTGGCCGCGACGGCCGCCAGTGCGCGCAAGGTGCGGTACGTGAGGCGCATCTTCAGACCTTCCAGCGGGTCGCGGTGCTGGCGGGGTTTTGTTTGGAGGCGTGGGGTCGGTCTGTGCAGCTCCTTCTGTGCCGCCGCTGGACCGAGGTAGGGCAGCACGATCACGCCCATCAGCTCGCCCAACAAATCTGGCAGCGGACTGTTGCCGGAGCCGGCGGCAGCATGGCTGGCAGGGGCCAGAGCGACGCGTGCGTGGACCACGGCGAAGACCGCGCCGACGACGCCCTCCGCCGCGAGGGGCGGCAGCTGCTTGCCCCGGGTCTCCTGCTTGCCGGCATCCACCGCCGCGATCAGCGCGGCGAGCACGCGCGTGCGGTGCTCAAGCGCCAGCGGCCCCGCCCCTAGAGCCTCCACGATCACCAGTCTCGCCAGGCACGGCTCGGACTCCAGGAACTGCAGCAGCGTTGCGAGCCCCGCCCTGATCCGCTCGCGCCAGCCTGTCTTTGAGAGGGCGCGCTCCTGACCTTCATAGGCGGGCAGCACCGTCGCTGCCGCCTGTTCGATGGCCTGGTCAAACGCCGCCAGGAAGCAGGCCTCGCGGTCCTCGAACAGCTCATAGAACGTGCGCCGCGAGACGCCCGCGCGCGCGACCACGTGCGCGACGCTGGCGTTCGCCGCCCCCCGCTCGGACGCGACGGCGGCCATCGCCGCCAGCAGCCGCTGGCGCTGGATCTCCGCGACGCGCGTGGAGGCCAAGGCCGGCTCGGAACCGGGACGCCTGCTGCGCGCCCCGGCCCCCGCATTGCGGGAGGGCATCGAGATTCCTCGCCTCCCGTCCCTACTAGGGCCTCTTGCCGAGGCTGCCCTTCTTCGCCTTGGCCTTGTGGTGCCTCTTCTTCGCCTTGCTCTTGGTCCTGGCCTTGGGACAGCCGGTGACCTGGATCTTGGTGCTCTGCTTGATCTGGGCTCCGTTCTGCCCGGTGATTGTGGTGGGCATCGTCAGGCTCGTGCCGCACAGGTTCCCCTTGGCCTTCGCCGGCAGAACCGCGGCCAGGCCGGAGTGCGGCCCCTCGGGCAGGCTCAGCTCAAAGGAGCTGATCGGCGCGTCGGGGACGCTTGCGAACGTCGAGCTGGTGATGCTCTTCTTGATGTCGATGCTGCCGACGAGGTCGAGCGTGACGCCTTCGCCCTGGAGGATCACGACGAGATCGGGGAACGAAGCGCCCCCGTGAGACACGAGGTACGCCGGACCGCTGAGCGGGCTCGCGAGCACCGGCGTCGTTGCCGTCCCAACCCCGATGTTCGAGCCCGCCGGGCACGACGCGGGGTTCGCCGCAAACGTCGCTTCGGGACACGCCTGCTGGATCGTGGAGAGCCGCGAAGGCAGCGCCTTGGGCAATGTCACCGCGACGCGGCGGATGTTCGCCTGGGTCCCACCCGGGTAACCGACCTTCACATCGAGGCTGGCCCCGTTCTTCTTGCTCGTGCCCGCCTGCGTCGAGACGGTGAACGACGGCTTGAACGCCAGCGCCGCGCAGTTGGCGGCCTGGAAGTGACTCGACACGCCCGCGCTCGCCCCCTGCGTGCTCGTGAGCGTCCCACCCACACCCAGCGCTTCGCAGTCGGTGGGGTTGAACATGAACCCGGAGCGGTCGATCGTGACGTTCACGCTCTTCAGCAGCAGCGGTACGCCCTGCAGGATCGTGGGCAGCGGATCGCTCGTGACGGTGATCTGCGCTGTGTGCGGATCGACGCTGACCGCCGCACGCACCACGACCGTCCCGAGATTGAACGGCCCCGCGATCGCCGGCACGACGATGCTCAGCCCGAACGGAGCGCCCTTGTAGGGGCCGGTGAGGAACACCTGCCCGCCGACGCTCACCGGATCGGGTCCCGCGCCGCCAGAGGCGGTCGTGTGTCCGATCAGACTCCCGGCCCCACACGTCCCCTGACTGGCCTGCGGTTCCCCACACCGTTCCACGCTCTTGAGAATACCCAACAGTCCCGGCGGCGTCTTGACAGTCACCGCGCCCAGCCTCTGATCCTGGTCGGTGCGCGAGAACGTGACGCTGAACGGGCTGAACGCGCCCGCCTGCGGGTTGACCGTCCCCGCCGTGAACGCCGGGCTGAACTGCGGAGCATGGCACCCCGAGCCCACTTCAAACGTGCTCGACGGTTCTGCCGCCGGCTCCCCGCTCCACGGTGTCAGCTGCGACGTCGTGGTGTAGGAACCACACGCATCGGGGTTCACGAGCGCAGCCCGCTGCCCGCCAAAGAAGTCGAGCTTCAGATCCGTGAACGGCAGCTGCGGGTTGTCATCGAACGTCGTCGTCAACTGCCCCGTCACCGGGTCGGGCAGGACATGCCCCGCGAGCTTCACGACGACTCCCGTTTCGGGGTCGGCGACCGCGACGTAGATCGCCAGCAGCGAGTTGAACGGGTTGTTGCCCTGTTCGGCGACGTACACACTGCCGTCCAGAGGATGACCGAGGATCGGTGTATCCACCTCGACGCTCCCGACCTTCGCCGCGTCGGGGCATGTCGCCGGTTCTGGGCTCGACAGCGCGATCTGCGCCGGGCTGCACGCCGCCAGACCGTTCGCGACAGCCGGGTTGACACTCATACCCGCCGGGAGCGTCACGACGGCGTCCTTCAGGTCGGCCTCGGCGAGACCTTCAGGCTCACGTAGCCCCGCGGGCGGAACATGCAGATCCACCTGCACCCCCGTCGGGGAGTCCGCGACCGTCGAGGTCGGCGTCACGCCGATCGACGGGCTGAAATCAAGCCGGCCGCACCCTTCGAACCCAACCGGGCTGTTCGCCTTGTCATGCGTGAGGAAACTCGCGGACAGGGGGTTCTCAGGTTCAGCCCAGGAGTCGACGCTCAACCGCGTTTCCTGTGGCCCGGCACACGACGTCGGCAAGGTCAAGAACGGCAGCGGCGACTCGTTCGTCGCTGCACCACCGCCAGAGCATTCACCCGGTCGACGACATTGCGCACCACGTTCCGCGTCGTGGCTCGCTTCACCCGGGACACCCCACAACGTCAACGTGCTTTCAATGATCGGGAAGGCCGAGAGGACATCCGACAGCGATGCCGTCAAACCGTAGTCCCCGCCCGTACGCACGTGGGTATCGACGTAAATCGGGAAGATCGCAAAGAACGCGCCGAACCGCGCCGGCTCACCAGGCGCTGGCTCCATGTTGTACAAAGGGACGGTGAGTGGGCCGCCGAGAGCGACCGCGTTGACCCTCAGCTGCCCGATCTGAGTCGCCAGCGGACAAGAGCCACTGCCCCCCCCCCGCCGGGCTTCAACAGCTGCGTGTTGCTGCACCGCGGTACCGCCGTCGGATCGCCGACGAGACCCGCGGGAACTTCCACACGAACGTCCTTCACATTGCCATCCGGAGCCTGTTCGCCAAAATGGTTGGTCAGTGTGTTGAACGCGATCCGCGTCGTGTACGCATACGGGTGCGAGCCGGCCTGCGTATCGGGTGAGCCGTCCTGGTTTGTGATCGAGCCGTCGAACCCGCTGATGCCGAAGCTCGCCATCGCGCCCGCCGGCGTCAACGCCGCGAGCGCGATGCACCCGACGAGCGCCAACAGCGCGGCGCGCCTGGATGCGAACCCTGCCAGCGATCGCGTGTGCCTGTGGATACGTGCGCGCATCACTTGCTCCCCCTTGCCGACTTGGTTGACTTTCCAGCCTTCACAGCGCCATACAGCCGGTGCGCTCGTGCCACGCACGATCCCCGCTGTCGTCTGGGCCTGTGCCGGCACACCCGCAGCGCCGCCGCTAGCTTCTGTGCACGCGTCAACTTCCGGTGCCGCGCCGACGTGGAGGCGACGGACGGGGCGGGTACAGGCGTCAGATTCGCCACGCCAGCCAGGCTGTTCGAGCCGAGCGTCGCTCCGCCTGGCTGTGGGGCGGGCGGGGCCTTGCACGCTTCGCCGACGCACCCCGGCGGCGGCGCGTTGAACGGGAAACCGCCACCGACCCGGGCGTCGTAGATATCGAACTGCTGGTCGGCGTCCTGTCCCACGAGCTGTGAGAGTGTCGTGAAGAACACGTCGCTCCCGTCCGCGCTCGCATCGAGGAACGTCGATTCAGAGCCGCTCGTGCCAGAGGACACCAGGTACACCGTGCCACCCTCGTACTCGTACACATCCTGCTGGCCATTCCCATCGCCCGGTACGAGCGCGTCCACACTGTCAAAGAACAGGCGAGAACCATCCGCCGATAGGCTCCGCGGCAGATATACGAAGCTATACGGTAGATAACCCCCTTCCGAGGGTCCCTCGATCGGCGTCAGGTGCGACGGGCCGAGCGGGCGCGCGCCACTCGGGTTGCACGACACGCACGCGAGCGAGCCCGCGACCGCGTCATACATGTACACCTCGCTGCAGCGTGGGTCACCGGTCGGTTCGCCGAGCGTGCCGGCGCTTTCCAGCCTGCGGCCGCAGCTTTCCGCGCCACTGCCGATCCTGTTGTCATAGCCCGTCGCGCTCGCCGTCGTTTCAAACGCCAGCTTTGTGCCGTCCTGCGTGACCCGCGCGGTCGTCGCGTGGAAAGACCATTCGTAGTACCGGCCGGTGCCGGCGATGGGCCCGATGAATTTCGTCACCCCGCCGTGCTCGACATACAGGTTGCACTGACCCATTTCCGCCGATGTGTATCCAAACTGGCAGTTGCCCGGGCTCGCGCCGCTCGCCAGTACGCCGTTCGCGACGAAATACACATACGAGCCGTCCGTGCTCGCCCCGAGCACCGCCTGCACATCGGCGCCCAGCGGGTCGCCGTTGTGATCGACCGTCAAATCGCTCAACACACCCGTCGCGACATCGAACCGATAGAGATCGCTTCCCGTCAGCACCAAATTGCGTTCTTGTCCGAAGCCTTCACAGCTTTCGTTCGATTCCGACGCGTTCGCGGTCGAATCGTTCGTCAACTGCTCACAGCTCGTGAAGAACGCCTGAGAGCCGTCCGCGCTCGCCGGCCAATACGTGGGCAACCGCGGGCCCTGGGGGTCCGTCCCACCCGGGCCGGACCCATTCGTCTTCTGCGACGCGGAATACTCGACCGTCGTCGCGCCATTCTCACGCACGTACAACTGGCTCGCGCCCGAGTTTCCGGTCCTGAAGAACACCCGCGAACCATCGGGCGACACCGCGTGCACCCAACCATCATGCACCGTTTGGCTGCCTTCGCCGCCGCCGAGTATCGCGCCTTCTTCCGGCGCGCTGCACGGCGCGGCACCGGCGCCGCAACGAGTCGCGGGCGCCACCGGAACCTGACCGACAAGCGTGACCGCGCCGCCGGCCCACTGGAAGAGGTTGCCCGTATTCGGAAACTTTTCACCTCCGCTGGCGAGCGCTTCCGGCGTGAGCTGCGCTCCCTCGCCAAACAAAACCTTGCTGAAATCGGCAGACGCGCCCTCGTACATCGCGGGCGCTTCCGGCGTCAGGCCCGCGGGCGTGACGTCCATCAACTGATAGCCGCCGCTCACGTCGTCGCGCAGAAACAGATTCGCGTGGTTCGCCGGCTCACCGGGAACGAGCGGCGGCGAATCCTGTCCCAGGCGCAGGCCGGCTCCCCTGGCTCCCCCGCCATCCATCAACGCCGCCTTCGACAGATCCGGCGAATACGCGTCCACAACCGGGCCCGTGCCAGCCACCTGGACCGGCGCCTGCGACGGAAGAATGCCGTGCGAGGACCAACCGTCCCCACCGCGCGCAGCCAGATAGGTGTCAAAGCCACCCCCCAGCGCACCCGGGAACGGGGCGAACGACCTAAAGGCGAACCCATCGCCGCTCGCCGCCGCCTGAAAGCCGAGATAGCCCGTTCCTTCGGCGGGCAGCGTCCCGTCCACCTTGTTCGCCGGCGTAACGAGCTCGTAGCCGCGGTCATCGGGCAGTCCTGAAGTGCCAGCGGATGACTGTGATGTGAACGTGCGATCAGGGCCGTCGATCCCGCCGGGCGCTGCCGAGTTGGCAGCGACGACTCGGTAGTGATAGGCGGTTCCGGGCTGCAGCCCCTGGATATGCCCGTTCACACGGTGAGCCGCTTCGGCGGCACCGATTAGTGTCGACTCAGGGGTGCTCTGGCCATACGCGGTCGTCGTGCCATATTCGAAGCGATAGGTGCTCGACGCGGCACCCGGGACGATCACCGCATCGAGCGTTGCGCCTTCGGCGGATACGCCCGTCGCGAACGTTTCACTCACCGCCGGCGCGACCGCCTGGGTAGTAAACGACACCGGCTGCCCGATCGCAGTTTCTTCGGCGGCGTTGCGCTCGAACACACAAAACGTGTACTGCGTCCCCGGCGCGAGGCCGCTGACCGCCACCGACACGTGTTCTTCCTTGAGACCAAGCGCCACACCAGCCGGTTCGGGCGCGACACTGCCTTCGGTGCATTCGCTGGCCGAGGCCTTATAGAAGAACTCGTATTCCCCCGCTTCACCCGCGGCGTTCGGGTTCAGGACGCCTTCGAGCGTCGCGGTGCTCGCCGTGACCGACGCGGCGGGGTTGACAGTCACCGGTTCTTCCGGCGTCGCCGCCAGAGCCGAAGCGCTCAAGGCAAGCCCCGCGACCATCGCGCACGCCACCAGCAGACCAGCTACGAAGACTCCCCCGAAGGCTCTCATCCCAACAACCCCTCCTCTTTCCCAAAGACACAGCGGACACATACGCCGGTGCTCTCACTGCCGGACGATCACCCGACGGCAGGACAGCTCAGGCCAAGACCATCTTCAAAGAACAAACGCTCGCGTACTCTAAACATAAACGTGGGCCAATGTCAAGGGGGGTTAGGCTTGGCACGACCGTGAATGCGTGCAAATGCCATGTCTTCACAGTGGCCCTGAGCCGCATCCAGCCATCGCCTCCCAGGCGACCACCATCGGGTACCGCCGCTACCCTTGGGCTACACGCATGACCCGCCTGGAGCGCAACGCCAACGTCGCCGCCGTGGTCCTGCCATTTCTCGGCCTGATCGTCGGCGCGGTACTGCTGTGGAACCGCCTGCTCGGCCCCCTGGACCTGGCGATCTTCGCGGTGCTCTATCTGCTGACGGCAATCGGCATCACGGTCGGCTTCCACCGCCTGCTCACCCACCGCGCGTTTGAGACGCACGCCTGGCTGCGCTACACGCTCGCGGTGCTCGGCTCGGCCGCCCTGCAAGGCTCGGTGATCGACTGGGTCGCCGACCACCGCAAGCACCACACGTTCACCGACGAGGAGGGCGACCCGCACAGCCCGCACACCGAGCACGGCTCGGGCGTGTCAGGGATGCTGCACGGCCTGTGGCACGCGCACGTGGGCTGGCTGTTCAGCGTGCACGGCCAGGCCTCCTCGCGCCGCTTCGCGCGCGACCTGGTCGAGGACCCAACGATGCGCCGCATCAACCGCTCCTTCCCCTGGATCGCCCTGGGGAGCCTGGCGCTGCCCGCGCTGCTCGGCTTCGTGCTCAGCGGCGGCTCCTGGCTCGCCGCGCTCACCGCATACATCTGGGCGGGCCTCGTGCGGATCTTCCTCGTGCACCACGTGACGTGGTCGATCAACTCGATCTGCCACTTCTTCGGCAGCCGCCGCTTCCCGATCGAGGACAAATCGACCAACGTCTTCTGGCTCGCCCTTCCCTCGCTCGGCGAGGCCTGGCACCACAACCACCACGCCTTCCCGCGCAGCGCCTTCCACGGCTTGCGCTGGTATGAGCTCGATCCCTCGGGCTGGCTGATCCTGGGGATGGCCAAGGTCGGCCTCGCCTGGGACGTGGTGCGCGTCACGCCGGAGCGCGAAGCGGCGAAGCTGGCGGGCGAGCAGGCAAAGCTGGCCGCGTAGCTGCCGCGGGGCCGAGCGTTACCCGGCACCTCTCAACCCGCGTCGGCGGGCGCCGGACCCAAAGCGATCACCTGCAGCAGGTTCGTGAGCGCGGCGAAGTCCGCGGCGTTGCAGGTGTAGAGCGGGAGTTCGTTTGCGAGGGCGGTGGCGGCGATCAAGAGGTCCAGAGCACGTCGACCGCGCGCCTTGCGTCCCGCGGCGACCTCGGCCGCGTAGACATGTCCGTAGGCACGGGCGGCGGCAGTGTCGAAGGGAAGCGGCTCGAATGCGGCCTCGACCAGCTGTACGCGCTCCTGCCGGCGGGCGCGCTCCAATGGATCGGAGGTGGCCTGGGGTCCGGCGACCAGCTCCGCGAGAGTCACCGAGCTTACGGCGGGCTCGTCCGGCAGCAGCTCTGGCGCAATGCTCTGCAGCGCTACGACAACCGAAGTGTCGAGCAGCCCCCGCACACGGCCGGCCTCCTCAGGCACGCGGCGTTGGGTCCTGATCGACCCACCGGTCGACGTCGGCCCTGAACCGCTCAAAGTCGATATGGCTCGCTCCGGCGAACATGCCCACGACCACATCCCTGGGCACGAACTGCCGTCGGCGGATCGGGCGCAGCTCCCCCACCGGCACCCCGTTACGAGTGACCAGGAAAGATTCGCCGCGATCCAGCTCCCGCATGATCTCGCCGCTCTCGTTGCGTAACTGTCGCTGTGTGATCTCGCGCGCCATGAGGAAAGCGTAGCACGCGTGCGACGCCCGATCGGCAAAGGTCGCTGCATAGCTACACCTAAGCGGTCCTCGCGCCGCTACCGTCTGTGTATGAACGCTGGGGGAATCAGCGCCGCCGTCAAGCCCCGCCTGCGTGGGGTCTCGCATCAGTACGCCTTCTTCGTCTCGCTCGCCTGCGGCGTGGGACTGATCCTGGCCGCCTCGGGCGGACGCGCGCGCGTGGCCGCGGCGATCTACGCCGTGGCGGTGTCGGGACTGCTGGGCACCAGCGCGCTGTATCACCGCGTGACCTGGCGCCCCGGCCCGCGTCGCTGGATGAAGCGGCTGGATCACTCGATGATCTTCGTGCTGATCGCGGGCACCTACACGCCCGTGGCGCTGATCGCCTTGTCCGGCCCGCTCTCGCGCGCGATCCTGATCGCCGTGTGGGTTGGGGCGGCCGCAGGCGTGGTCTTCAAGCTGGCCTGGATCGACGCGCCGAAGTGGCTGTTCGCAGCCGTGTACCTGGCCCTTGGCTGGGTTTCGGTCGCGGTCTTCGGTGAGCTGCCTGCCGCGATTGGCTGGCTCGGCTTCGCCGGCCTGGCGCTGGGCGGCCTGCTTTACACCGCCGGGGCAGTCATCTACGCGACCGAACGACCCAACCCCTTCCCCAAGGTCTTCGGCTACCACGAGATCTTCCACGCGCTCGTGATCGTCGCCGCAGCCCTGCACTACGCCGTGATCGCCTTCGCGGTGCTGCCGCGGGGCTAGCAAAGGTGGCAATCGCTAGTCGTCGAGTCCGGGAATCGGCTCTACCGGGAGCGGGCCATGAAGGGCTTCGAGCTCCAGGAGATCGTTACGGTCGCGCGGCCTGTCGGCCAAGCGCTTGAATGCCACAATGCTGCGCAGGTCCGCGACGTGCGCGCGCTCGCCTGCGACATCGATGCTGAGGGCGCGCGCGGCGACAGTGGCGAAGTCGAGTGGAGGTAACCCGCCACGCAGGAGGTCGATGATCCCGTGACAACTGCCCACCCGTAGGTGCTCCGCCTCACGCACGTCGTCCTGAATGAGTCGCTTGCCATCGTGAAGGCGTGTGGCGCCCACTCGGTCGAGGAAGCTGACCATTGCCCCGAGCGCGCGAGGATCGTCGGAAATGAGCAGATCGCTGTCCTTCGTCGCCCGCAGGTAGCCGTTGGCGATGACGCTGAACCCGCCGATCACGACATATTGCAGCCCGACGGCGTTCGCGTCGGCGACCACCCCGTTGAGATCAGGACCAGAAGGCTCGTCTGGTGACATGACCGGCCCGGATGGAGGCGGCGAGCAGCGCCACCGCCTGCTGGGAAAGCTTCTGACCGACCTGGAGCCGCTCGGCCGGCGTGAGCGCCATCGTACTCGCACGTTCGTAGGCGTCCTCTTCGCTGTTGATCCGCGCCCACTCGGCCTCGTGACCGGGAGAGAGCAGAGGAGTGGAATGGGAACGGGAACGAGAGGACATGATCGCAGTCCCAATCCTAGCCTCCGTGTCGGCTCTGCTGCCGAGAGGGCTGAGCGAGCAAACCGCAGCTGGGGCACATGCGCGCCAGCGCGCACTCGTTGCACGCCGGCGTACGCGCGTGGCAGGTGCGCCGGCCGTGGCGCAGCAGGTTGACGTGGAACTCAAGCTCCTCGCCCGGCGGGGTCAGCGCGAGCATCGCGTCGTGCAGCTCCTCAAACGGCGCTCCGGGGCGGAAGAGACCCAGGCGCGTGCCCACGCGCGAGACGTGCGTGTCGACCGGGATCTCGCGCAGGCCGTAGGAGAAGAGCAGCACGCATGCCGCGGTCTTGCGCCCGACACCTGGCAGGGCGCAGAGATAGGCGCGACTCTCTGCCACAGGGGCGGCGCGCATCCACTCCAGCGACAGGGGGTCCTCGGGGTCGCGTGGATCGGCGGCGATGGCCGCGAGGATCTGCCTGATGCGCGCTGACTTCACCTTGGAGATGCCGCCGGGGCGGATCGCCTCCTCGATCTCCATCACGGGCGCGTCAAGGACCTCGTAATAGTCGATCCCCGCCCGCCCAAAGCGCTCACGCAGACGCAGGAAGGCGACATCGCGGTTGCGGTCGTTCGTGCTCTGGGAGAGGACCGTGAGCACCAGCTCGTCGAGCGGGCGGCCGTGTGGGGCCATGCGTGGGATGCCATAGACCTCGCGCAGGCGGTCGCGGATGCGCAGCACGCGGGCGCGCGAGGGTGGGCGGAACATAGGTTCACGCTATATCCTCGCCCGGTGCCTCAGGTGAGCGATCACACCGGCGAGCTCAACGGGCTGCCGGTCTTCTGGCGCGACGCGCCCGCCCCCCAGGGTACGGCGGAGGATGTGGCGCCGGCTCTGTACCTGCACGGTGTGCCCACGAGCTCGGATGACTGGCTCGGATTCCTGGAGCGCAGCGGCGGCATCGCGCCCGATCTGCCGGGCTTCGGACGCTCGGGTAAGCCTGGCTACCTGAAGTACACCATCGAGGAGTACGCCGACTTCATCGAGCGCTTCCTCGACATGCTCGAAGTGCCGCGCGTGCGCATGGTCGTGCACGACTGGGGCGCCGTGGGATTGGCGTTTGCGCAGCGCCACCCCGAGCGCATCGAGCGTCTCGTTGTGATGAACGCCGTCACGTTCCTGCCGGGCTACCGCTGGCACCGCACGGCGCGCATCTGGCGCACTCCCGTGCTGGGCGAGCTGGCGATGGGTACCACCACCCGCTGGGTCTTCCGGCAGTCCACGCGCGAGTCCAACGCCAAGCCCGGTCCGATGCCCGACGCGTGGATCGACTCCGTGCTCGCGCACTTCGATGAGGGCACCCAGCGTGCGATCCTGCGCCTCTACCGCAGCTCTCCGAGCGACGTTCTGGCCGCTGCCGGCGAGGGCCTGCGGACGCTGCAGGTGCCTTCGCTCGTGGTGTGGGGCGAGCGCGACCCCTACATTCCCACCCGCTTCGCGCGCGAGTACGCGGACGTGCTCGGGGCCGAGCTTCTGAGCCTGCCCGACGCCGGGCATTGGTGGTGGTTCGACAGGCCCGACGCCATCGAGCGCGTGGTCGAGTTCCTGCTCGCACCGTGAAGCATCGGTTGCGCGCGCCGTGGGCGCTGGCCACCGCGCTCGCCGCGCCGCTCGCACTGGCTTACCTGATCGTTGCGCCCCCGGCCGCCGACCTCGCCGCCGCCACCTATCGAAGCGACCTCTTCGCGCGCGTCGGCTTCGCGCTGCGCGACCACGGCTGGTACGCCGTGCACGGGCACTATCTGCTGGGGTACTCGCTGCTCTCACCGGCCCTGGGGGCGTGGCTGGGAGTGCGCGTTGTGCTGGCGCTATCCGCCGTCGCCGCCTCCGTGCTGTTCGGGCTGATTGCGCAGCGGGTCTTCTCCGAGGGGGCGGCGCGCGTTGCGGCAGTGTGGTTCGCGCTTGGCGTCTGCGTGGGACTGCTGTCGGGGCGGGTGCCCTATGGCCTGGGGATGGCAATCGGCCTCGCCGCACTGCTCGCTTTCATCGACGGCCGCACGACGCTGGCGCTCGTCCTGGCGGTGCTCACGAGCGCGGCAAGTCCAGTGGCGGGGGCGTTCCTGGCGTTGGCCGGCATCGCCAGCGCTTGTGGTGGCAGCGAGCAGTGGATGCGCCGCGGCCTCGCATTGGCATTGGGTGCACTGACGCCGATTGCCGTCCTGGCCTTGGCCTTTCCGGAAGGCGGCTTTGAGCCTTTCGCGCCTTCCGCTTTCTGGCCGGCGCTGGTGGGCGTCCTGCTGATCGCGCTACTACTGCCACGGGGAACGCTCACGCCGCCGGGGCGCCGAGCGGTTCGCATAGGGGCGACGTTGTATGCACTCGTCCTCATCATCGCCTTTGCCTTGCATACCCCCGTGGGTGGCAATGCCACGCGGCTCGGCGCCCTGTTCGCCGCCCCGCTGCTGGCCGGAGTCCTATGGGAGCACCACCGGCTGGCTCTGGGGCTGCTTGCGCCCGTGCTCCTGTACTGGCAGTTGGCGACCCCGCTGCGCGACCTGAGCACGATCGCCGGCGACCCCTCCGTGCACGCCGCCTACTACACGCCGCTGCGCGCCGAGCTGGCGCGGCTGAATGGGACCCGCCCACCCCGGCGCACGATCGTCGAGGTGCCTTTGACGGGGGCGCACTGGGAGGCCGCGTATTTGGCTGGACACGAAGGGGTGGCGCTCGCACGAGGATGGGAGCGCCAGCTAGACACGCGCTACGCGGCCCTCTTCTACTCCTCCTCCCTCACCCCGACCGCCTACGCGGCCTGGTTACATGAAAACCGCGTCAGCTACGTAGCCTTGCCCGACGTACGCCTTGACTACGCCGGGCGCCAGGAGGGGGCTTTGATCGCCCATGGACTGCCCTATTTGCGCGAAGTCTGGCGCTCTCCGCACTGGCGCCTGTATGTCCTCGACTCGCGCTGGCGCTAGGCTTCACATTCGATGGTTGCCCGCATCCGCCTCCTTCCGGCGCGGGTCCTGCCCAATGGATGGCTGGACGTGCTGCGCCAGGTGCTGTTGTTCGGTCTCGCCTACCTCGCCTACCGCGTGGTGCGCGGGATGGTCGAGGGGCGCGCGGGCGCGGCCTTCCAGCACGCGCGCGACCTGATCCAGGTCGAGCGCACGCTGCACTTCTTCGTCGAGCCTTCCGTGCAGGCGTGGGCTTCGGGGAGTCACTTCCTGATGGACGGCGCGAGCTGGCTCTACGTCAACGCGCAGACCTCCGTTACGGTGGCCGCGCTCATCTACCTCTACCTGCGCCACAACCGCTCCTTCTACTTCGTGCGCAACATGTTCATGATCGCCATGCTCATCGCGCTCGTGGGCTACACCGTCTTCCCTACCGCGCCGCCGCGCTTCATGCCCGAGTGGGGCTTCATCGACTCGGTCTCGGACTTCACCGGCGTGCACGTCTCGCACGCCAGCTCCTCCATGAGTGCGCTGCTGAACCCCTATGCGGCGGTGCCTTCGATGCACGTCGCCTTCGCGCTCATGATCGGCTGGCCGCTGGCGATGCTCTCGCGGCACAGCGTCGTCCGGGTGGTCTGGTTCCTCTACCCCTTCCTGATGGCGTTCGTGATCGTTGCCACCGCCAACCACTTCATCCTCGATGCTCTGCTGGGCGCGCTCACCGCCGGGCTCTCCGCCTACGGGGCGCGCTGGCTGGCACGGGCGCGACCAGGTGTCTGGCGCTTCTCCGCCGGGGCTCCCGTCGAGCTCGGGGCGGGGTAGGCGGCAAAGGTGGCCCCCCGACATGCACCCGCGCGTCCCGCCCGCGGCCGCGGCGCCTACCGCGGCGGGCGACGCAACGGGCGCGGGCCGATCGGCTCGGGCCAGCGCCGCGCGGCTGCGCGCGACGCGCTGATCGAGTCGCGCCTCACGCCCAACGCGATCTCGCTCACGGGGCTCGCGCTGAACCTGCTCGCGGCCGCGCTCGTATGGCAGGAATACTTCTTCCTCGGCGGCATCGCCTTCGTGATCGGCTCGGTCTGCGACACGCTCGACGGGCGCTACTCGCGCATGTCGGGCAAGGGCTCGCCCTTTGGGGCCTTCCTCGACTCCACGCTCGACCGCATCGAGGAGGGCATCGTGCTCACCGCCGTGGCGGCCTACTTCGCCACGCGCGGCGAAGCGGGTGCGGCGGCCGCGGTGGTCGTGGCGGTGTTGGCTTCGCTGATGGTCTCCTACACCCGCGCCCGCGCCGAGGCGCTCGGCGTGGAGTGCAAGGTGGGCATCGCCACCCGTCCTGTGCGCGTCGTCATCATCTCGATCGGCCTCATCTTCGCCAAGGGCGCCTCGCTGGGCGACTTTGAACTGCTCGCGCCCGCCGTCTATGTGCTGGCAGCGCTCAGCGTCTTCACTGTCGCGCAGCGTGTCTGGCACGTGCGCGGCGAGTTGTCCTCCGCGGTGTGACCGCCCCCGCGCGCCGGGGTACCTCCCTCCAGAACGAACAGCAAAGGAACTGAAGCCAACGTGACACCCACTCCAATTTCCAACGGTGCGGCCGCCAGCAACGGCGCCGCCCGCTACCAGGCCGACAAGGTCCGCGTCGCCATCGTCGGCGTGGGCAACTGCGCCAGCGCCTTCGTGCAGGGCGTGCACTACTACGCCGATGCCGACCCCCATGAGCGCGTGCCCGGTCTGATGCACGTCGACCTCGGTGGCTACCACATCAAAGACATCGAATTCACCGCCGCCTTTGACATCGACAAGACCAAGGTCGGCAAGGACCTCGGCCAGGCGATCTGGGCGGGGCAGAACAACACGATCAAGTTCGCCAAGGGCGCGCGGGGCGTTCCCAGTCGTCTCGGGGTGCCGGTGTATCGCGGCATGACTCACGATGGGCTTGGCAAGTACCTCTCACAGAAGATCGAGAAGGCTCCCGGCGAGACCGCCGACATCGTCAAGATCCTCAAGGACACCCATACAGATGTGGTGGTCTCCTATCTGCCGGTCGGCAGCGAGCAGGCGACCAAGTGGTACGTCGAGCAGGTGCTTGAGGCCGGCTGCGGCTTCGTCAACTGCATTCCCGTCTTCATCGCCCGCGAGGACTACTGGGACCGACGCTTCAAGAAGGCCGGGCTGCCGATCGTCGGCGATGACATCAAGTCGCAGGTCGGCGCCACCATCGTGCACCGCTCGCTCGCTCGCCTCTTCGGCGACCGCGGCGTGAAGCTGGCCCATACCTCGCAGCTCAACGTCGGCGGCAACATGGACTTCTACAACATGCTCGAGCGCGAGCGCCTGGAGTCCAAGAAGATCTCGAAGACCAACGCCGTCACCTCGATCATGGAGGACAAGCTGCCGGCCTACGACGTGCACGTCGGTCCTTCCGACTACGTGCCGTGGCTGACCGATCGTAAGTGGGCGCATATCCGCCTGGAGGGTCAGGCGTTTGGCGATGTGCCCTTGAACGTGGAGCTGAAGCTTGAGGTGTGGGATTCGCCTAACTCCGCCGGCATCGTCATCGACGCCGTGCGCTGCTGCAAGCTTGCGCTCAACCACGGCGTCGCCGGGCAGCTCGACGGGCCCTCCTCCTACCTCATGAAGTCGCCCCACAATCAGCGCCCTGATGACCAGGCGCGCGAGGACACCGAGAAGTTCATCGGCAAGTACGCGCGCAAGCCGGGGACGCGGCCGAAGGGGCGGAAGGTGTCGCAGAAGGCGTGATAATGGTGGGTCGATGTTCTCGATCGCCCATGTAAGCCCATATCCCTGGGAGGCCGAGCACGCTGTCAACGCGCACATCAAGCGCGTCGCCACCGAGCTGTCAGAGCGCGGGCACCGCGTATTGATCCTCGCGCCTTCGCGCTCTCCCGAGCGGGTGCGCGAGGACCGCAAGCTGCTGCGCACGACGCGCGAGCGGGGAGGTGACTTCCTGCTTGAAGGGACCCCGCGCGTGATCGCCGTCGGCGAGGTCCTCGACATCGGCTCGCTGCCCATCGATGTCGCGCGCACCATCCAGGAGCTGCTGGGCGCCGTGGAGCTCGACTTCGTACACGTGCACGAGCCTTTCCCGCCGAGTGCCTCCAGTGTCGCGCTGCGTCATTCGCGTGCGCTGAACATTGGCAGTTTCCATGCCCCCACCGAGCGCCTGCTCTCCACCGTGCTTGCCAAGCGCTTCGTGTCTACTTTCTTCGGTCGCCTTGACGCGCGCACAGCCAGCCTCAAGGCGACCGCCAAGCTAATGGACAAGCACTTCCCCGGCGACTACTCGCTGGTGCGCGACGACCGTGGCGCGGCCGATGAGCTGGAGGCGATCTACCGCACGGTCGCCGCCCGCCGCCACGACCCCATCGGCGACCCCGCGCTGCGCAAACGCCTCGCGCGACGCTCGCTGATCGATGTCGACCTGCACATGCACACCGATCACTCCCCCGACTGCGCCACGCCCGTGGAGGTGCTGCTCGCCACCGCCCGCGAACAGGGTCTTGGCGCGATCGCCATCACCGACCACAACGAGGTCTCCGGGGCCCTGGAGGCGCGCGAACAGACGCAGAGATCGAGTCGATCGGGTCCCCACCCGCACCAGCCGCTCCAGCCGCCCGTCAAGGTGATCGTTGCCGAGGAGGTCAAGACCGCCGAACAGGGTGAGGTGATCGGCCTGTTCATCGAGGAAAAGATCCCCCGCGGCCTCACGCTCGCCGAGACCGTCGCGGAGATCAAACGTCAGGGCGGCCTCGTCTACGTGCCCCACCCCTTCGACCGCATGCACTCCGTGCCCGACTATCAGCACCTGCTCACGATCCTCGATGACATCGACGCCATCGAGGTCTTCAACCCGCGCGTGGCGATCGGCGCCTTCAACGAGGAGGCCGTGCGCTTCGCCGCCAAGTACCGCATCGTTGCCGGTGCGGGCTCGGACTCCCACGTCGCCCAGGGCCTCGGCTCGGTGCGCATTCGCATGCGCAATTTCGACGGCCCGCAGGAGTTCCTGCAGTCGCTGCGCGATGCCGACATCGTCACGCGGCCTTCTAGTCTTCTGTATGTCCAGGCGCTCAAGTTCCTTGAAACCAGGGCCACTCCCGCCCCCGCCAGACGCGCCCGCAAGGCCCGGCGCGTCAAGCGCGCCACCGACGGACGGCGGCAGGCTTGAGCTAGGCCAGGCAGGTTGCAAGGCGCAAGGACTGATGCACGGGCAAGGACATAGCGAGGCGTCGTCAAAACCCACGGGGGCCTCCATGCCGGTAACCGACGACCAGATCAAGGAGAAGTACCTAGAGCGCGCCATCCGCGAGCTGAACTCGTTCACGCGTGAGCTACAGGCCTGCCCGCACTGCCCGCGCGGCAACCTCATGCCGGTACTTGGCTCCGGGCATCCGCAGGCGGACATCATGCTGCTCAAGTACGCGCCTCTGCCGTCAGAGATCGAGGAGGGCGTCGCCTTCTACGGGCGCTCCGGTGGGGCGCTGATGAAGTCGCTCAAGCGTTTGTCGATCGACCCTCTTGCCGTCTACGGCACCCTCTGCGTCAAGTGCCCTCTCTCCGACGCCGCGCTCGCCGACCCCGGCTGCATCGCCCGTGTCAACGAGGAGATCGCCATCGTTCAGCCGAAGATCGTCGTCGCCATGGGGCCTGACGCGCTCGCTGCGCTTGCCGACATGGAAATCCCCCTCGCCCGGGGGCTTGAGGATCGTCTTGGCGTCATCCAGCAGCTCACGCCTTCGATCGATGCTCTGTACGTGCCCAACATCGATGAGTCGCTCGATGAGCACGACTCCAAGCGCGAGTTCTGGGCTGCCTTCCGTGCGCTTGGCGAGTGGTACGCGTCGCAGCCGCCTTACTGATCGACCAGCAAATAACTCTAGATAGGGACTTTATTTTTAGAAAATAAAAGAAAAGGATTTAATTTTATTTTTGTAAAAAATAAATCTAACAAGAGTTGGGGACGCGGTCAGAGTACGAGGACCAGCTTGCCCAGCTTGCCGCCGGCAGCGAAGCGCTCGTAAGCCATGGCGGCCTGCGCCAGGGGAAAGGTCTCCGCGACTGGCACCTGCAGCGCGCCCGCCTCAAACAACGGCAGCACCTCATGCTCCAGGGCACGCGCCGCGAGCGCCTTCTCCTCAAGCGGCCGTGCACGGAGAGTCGAGCCATGGATGCGGGCGCGCTTGCCCATCAGCGCAAGCAGGTTCAGCTCGCCCTTCACGCCGGCGCTGACCCCGATCACGCAGAGGCGGCCGCCGATCGCCAGCGCGTTCATGTTCTCCCCGAGATTCGGTGCGCCCACCAACTCCAGGATCACGTCAAACGGGCCGTGCTCGGCAAAGCCCTCCGGCGGTATGACCTCAGCGCCGAGTGCAGCGACCTGATCGTGTGCCTGCTCACGCCGCACCGTCGCCACTGCATATGCGCCACAGGCTCGTGCTAGCTGGATCGCGGCCGTGCCGACACCGCCGGCGCCGCCGTGCACCAGTAGACGCTCACCAGGGCGTAGTCCCGCCTGCGTGAACAGCGCGTCGTGCGCCGTGATGAAGACCTCGGGCAGGCCGCCGGCCGCGGGCCAGTCAAGGGCGCTCGGCACCGGCATCAGCTGGCGCTCGTTGACAACGGCCAGCTCGGCCTGACCGCCGCCGCCGACGATCGCCATCACCCGGTTGCCCTGCTTGAAGCGCTCCGCTCTCGGGCCGAGCGCCTGCACCTCGCCTGCCAGCTCCATCCCGGGTATGTCCTGCGGTGAGCCGGGAGGGGCCGGGTAAAGGCCCCTCCGCTGCATCATGTCGCCGCCATTGAGCCCGGCCGCGTGCACGCGCACCAGCACCTCGCCGTCCCCCGGTATCGGGTCGGGGTGCTCCTCGATCACGATCTCCTGCTCGCGGATGGTGACGGCTCGCATCGCGGGGGAGACTAGCGCTCCCGAGAATTGTGTCGCTGTTGCTGCGTATGGTACTCGGCCATGTCTCGATTTCCGTCTTTGAAAGCGAAGAAGCTTCTCCGCTTGCTGCAAGCGGAGCCTTTGGGGTATCGGGTCGTTCGTCAGAACGGCTAGCACCGCAAGCTGGAAGCTCCTGGCCGTCCTACCGTCGTCTTCGCTTTCCACGACAGCCAGACGATCCGTCCGTCAACCGTCAAGGACATCCTGTGCAATCAAGTTGGGCTTGCTGAAAACGATGCCCGAACACTGCTCTAAGCTAAGGAGGCTATGGTCGTGCGAATTCTTTACCGGCAGGATGAAGATACGTGGGTGGCAACTTCGCCCGAGGTGCCACGGTGGACCGCGGTAGCCGACACCTTTCCGGAGGCGCAGCGGTTGGCCGAGGAGGGTGTTCGTTTCGCGTTGGACCGCAATGATCTGACGATCGAGAACTACGTGCCGGCCAATACGTCCGTCGCGGCGTAGGTCCGCAAAACAGGAGCGGCCACTCAGCGTTCGAACAGGGCGACGCACTCAACATGGTGCGTCTGAGGGAACATGTCGACGGGGCGAACCTTGCGTAGCGCCCAACCGGCCTCGACCAGCTGGGCTGCATTGGGCGCCAGCGTGGTGGGGTTGCAGGAGACGTAGACGATGCGCTTGGGGGAGGTGTCGATGACGCGGCGGACCACCTTGGCGGAGAGACCCGCGCGGGGTGGATCTACGACAACCACGTCCGGCTTGCCGGCTTTCTCCAGCAGCTCGGGCAGAGCTAAGCGAGTGTCTCCGGCGAAGAAATGAGCGTTGGTGATCTCGTTGCGTCGCGCACCGGCGATGGCGTTGGCCACCGCCTCTTCGATCAGCTCGATACCCCACAGCTCGCCGGCACGAGGAGCCAAGGTCAGGCCGATAGTGCCGATGCCGCAGTAGAGATCGAAGACGCGCTCCCAGCCCTCCAGGGCGGCGTATTCGGTGGCTATGCCATAGAGGACCTCGGTCATCTCGGTATTGGTCTGGAAGAAAGCCTCGTGAGAGATGCGCAGGTCCAGCTCGCCGAGGCGCTCGGGAAGCTCGGCTGCGCCGCTCACCAGCTCTGTCTCACCGCCCATCGTCGTCTCCGCCAGCTGGCCGCTGCGGGTCCACAGGAAGCCGGAGAGACGCTCGCCAAGAGTCTTGTTGAGGGTCTGCGCCAGCGAATACACGTCAATCTCGCCCGGGGTGCTTACCAGACGCAGCTGCACCTGGCCGGTGTGGCGCCCCTCGCGCACCACCAGATTGCGCAGCAGTGCCTCGCCGCTGGGGACGTCGCCTCGGCCCCACGCGCCTAGACCCTGCTCGCGTGCCCATGCCGCCACCGTGTCGCGGGCGAGATTGCCCAACTCTGAGGTCAGTAGGCAGTCCTCGATCTCGACGACTCGATTGCCGCCGGCTGAGGCGTGAAAGCCGCAGAGCAGCTGACCGCTATCGACATCGGCGCCGAAGGAGTACTCCAGTTTGTTGCGATAGCGCCACTGCTGCACTGCTGGAACGATGTCTTCCAGCTCGAAGCCCTCCAGCTTGCCGATGCGGCGCAGGGCGTCGCCGACCTGCTCGTGCTTGATCTGCAACTGACGCTCGTAGGGAAGCACCTGCCAGGGGACGCCGGGGTGCTTCGCGCGTGGCTCGATGCGTTCAGGGCTTGGCTCCAGGACCTCCAGCGTGCGGGCGTGTGCGTAGGTGCGTTTGGGCTTGTAGACGATCGCGCGCACTTTGTCGCCCGGCACCGCGCCGGCCACAAACACCACGTAGCCCCCAGGGCCCCAGCGGGCCACTCCCTCGCCGCCGTGCGCCAGCGAGTCGACCGTCAGCTCAAGCTCCTGGCCGCGCTGGGGGCGCTGGCGTTGGGGCGGGTTGCTCGTGGCGGGGGCCGAAGTGCTCACGGGCTCAGTGTGGCAGTTCCCACCAAGAGCTCCAACAGCGCCTTCTGTGCGTGGCGTCGGTTCTCCGCCTCATCCCAGATGCGCTGGCGCTCGCCATACAACAGCTCTTCGCTGATCTCCTCGCCCGGATGAGCGGGGAGGCAGTGCAGCACGATCGCATCCGGGTCCGCCACCTCCAGCAGTGCCTCATCGACGCGGTAGGGCGCGAGCAGTTCGCGGCGCTCGGCCGCCGTCTCCTCGTCGCCCATGCTGACCCACACATCGGTGTACAGAACGTGCGCGCCGGCCGCCGCCTCGCGCGGGTCCTCGTGCAGGGTCAGTCTGCCGGTGGCTTCGGGGGACAGGGGGACGCTGTCGCGCTCAAGCGCATAAGGGGCGGGCGAGGCCACGGCTACGTCCACGCCCGCCATGGTGCCCAGCACAGCGAGGGAGCGGGCCACGTTGTTGCCATCACCCACGTACGCCAGCTTCAGGCCCGCCAGCGGGCCGAAGCGCTCGCGCATCGTCATCAGGTCCGCCAGCGGCTGGCAGGGGTGGTGCTCGGCCGTCAGCATGTTGAACACCGGCACCGACGCGTGGGCCGCCAGCTCTTCCACCAGTGCGTGGGAGCCCGTGCGCAGGCCCATCGCCGCCACGTGGCGTGAGAGCACTAGGGAGGTGTCTTTCGGCGACTCGCCGCGCGAGAGCTGAAGCTCGTCGGGTCGCAGCACCACCGGCAGGCCGCCCAGTTCGTGCACGCCCACCTCAAAGGAGACGCGCGTGCGCGTCGAAGGGCGCTGAAAGACCAGCGCTACGCTCTTGCCCGCCAAGGCCCGTGAGGACAGCGGGTCGTCCTTCAGCTGCACCGCCCGCGCCAGCAGCGCCTCAAGCTCTGGGGCACTCAGCTCGTTGCCAGTGAGGAAATGGCGCGCCATGGGAGGGGACAGTGTAGGTAGGGTGAAGCGATGCGGTGCGAACGGGCTTGCAGCTGGCCCGCGCCAATCGGGACTGAAGACTTTTGAAAGGACCAATGGGATGAAGCGAGGGATCTTGGCTCTGGCCGTCAGCGGCACGGTTTTGGCGCTCGCCACGGGATGCGGTTCGAGCAACAGCAGCTCCACCGAAACCACCACTGTCACTGTCGGCGGGCGGACGAGCACCATCACCAGCTCCAAGACGACCACCTCCGGCAGCAAGACGGGCGGTCTGCAGGCCAACACCACGCCCAAGTACGGCACGCCGCCCGCGGGGGCGCCCGTGCAGAGCGGCCCCGTGCAGATCGCCTACCGCAACATCGCGATCGATCCCGACGTCCTCAAGGTCAAGGTCGGCTCCACGATCAAGTGGACCAACTACGACCCCGTCGAGCACAACGTCACCAGCAAGGGCGGCCCTTCCAAGTTCGCTTCGAAGAACTTCGGCGAAGGTGGCACCTTTGAATTCAAGGTCACCAAGGCCGGCCTCATTCACTACGAGTGCACCATTCATCCGACGACGATGAACGGCACCATCGAAGTGGTCAACTGAGCAGCTCCCGGCCCTTGCGGCCGGACTGACTCAGCCCCTGAACTCGGCCAGGCCCTCTGTTGGGGTAGAAGGGGTGGCGTAGTCGCGGCGCGGGATGCGGCCCGATGTGTAGGCCAGGCGTCCGGCCTTGACCGCGTGGCGCATCGCGGTGGCCATGCCCACCGGGTCCTGCGCGCGGGAGATGGCGCTCGCTACCATCACCGCGTCGCAGCCGAGCTCCATCGCCAGCGCCGCCTCGGAGGCCGTGCCGATGCCCGCGTCGAGCACTACGGGCACGCTCACGGCATCGCGTAGCAGCGCGATGTTGTAGGGGTTGCGGATGCCCTGGCCGCTGCCGATCGGCGCGCCTAGGGGCATCACCGCCGCGCAGCCCAGGTCCTGCAGGCGCCGCCCCAGCACCGGATCGTCCGTCGTGTAGGGCAGCACCACGAAGCCTTCGTCCACCAGCTGCTCCGCCGCGCGCAGCAGCTCTGGCGCGTCGGGCAGCAGCGTGTCCTCGTCGCCGATCACCTCAAGCTTCACCCAATCCGTCTGAAACGCCTCGCGCGCGAGCTGCGCCGTCAGCACCGCATCGCGTGCCGTATGGCAGCCGGCGGTGTTCGGCAGCAGGCCAACGCCGGCCTCCTCCAGCACGTCGATCAGCGAGCCCTGTGCATTTGGATCGATGCGGCGCAGGGCCACCGTCACAAGCTCGCTGGCGCTGGCCTCGATCGCGTCGGCCAGCAACTGGAGGGAGGGGAAGCCGCCGGTACCCAGCAGCAGCCGGGACTGAAATGCCCGCCCGGCGATCGTGAGCTGGTCCTCGACGTGTCCATCCTGGCCCTCGACGTGCCCCTCCATCACGCCTGTCACCCCCCCTGCATCGCGGTCAGCACCTCAACCCGTGCATCCTCGGACAGCGCAAAGCCCTCCCAGGCTCCGCGTGGCACCACCGCGCCATCGACTGCCACCGCGATGCCTTTCGCGTCAGGTCCGATGTCCAGCCGTGCCAGCGCGACAGCCACGGTGTCACCCGCGTTCAGGTCCGAGCCGTCACCGTTGAGGAAGATCATGAGAGGACCATCGTCCCAGTCAGCGTGCTCGTCACCAGCTCTGCTGTCAGCGGCGCCAGCAGGATGCCGTTGCGGTGATGACCCGTTGCCCATACGAGACCCTCCAGCCCGCCCGGGCCGATCACGGGGGTGTTGTCTGGTGTGCTCGGCCGCAGACCCACGCTCAGCTCTTCGATCCGCAGCTCCTCGATCCCCGGCACTAGCTCATGAGCGTCGCGCAGCAGCTCATATACGCCGCCTGCCGTGGGGTGCATATCGTGGCCGCGCTCCTCCACCGTGGCGCCGAGCACATACCGTCCATCGCCGCGCGGCACCAGATAGCCACCGTGAAAGCGGACCACCTTGGTCAGCAGGCCCGGGCCCGTCGGGTCGCCCAGGCGCAGGATCTGGCCCTTCACCGGGCGCACCGGGATCGACGCCTCGGCAGGCAGACCCAGCTCTGAGGTCCACGCGCCCGCGGCCAGCACCACCTGGCCGGCATCGATGCGCTCGCCGCTCTCCAGCACGACTCCTGTGATGCGCTCGCCGTCCTGCTCGACGCTGGCGACGGGCGTATGCTCGCGCACCGCCACACCCTCCAGCTCACATGCTTGGCGCAATGCCTCCAGCACGAGCCGCGGGTCGACGCTGTGGTCCTCGGGGGCGTGTAACGCCAGGCGGATCGTCGGGGTCAACGCCGGCTCCAGCTCGCGTGCGGCGCTCGGCAGCAGGCGCTCCGCGCGCAACCCCAACGATTCCCGGAAGACCAGCTGGCGCTCCAGCTCGCGCGCCTCGTCCTCGTCGCGGGCCACCACCAGCGTGCCGGTGCGGCGCAGGCCGACAGCGAGGCCGGTGCGGGCCTCTAGCTCGGCCCCGAACTGCGGCCACATCCCCGCCGAGCGCAGGCCAAGGTCGAGCACACGCCGGCCGGCCTCGCCGAACTCCACCTCGGCGACCGGCGCCAGCATCCCGGCGGCGACGTGCGACGTGCCCTCGCCTGTGCGCTCGCGCTCCAGCAGCGTCACCGACAGGCCCGCCTGGCGCGCGCGACAGGCGCACGCCAGACCGATGATCCCGCCGCCCACGATGGCCACATCGACACTGTCGGACATGGCCGTGATGCTAGCCCCATCGGGCGGCGGGCTTGGGCTACTTCTTCCTGCCGTGCGCCCTTTGGGTGTGCTTGGCCTTGGCCTTGTGCTTGTGCTTCGCCTTCTTCGCCTTCGCTTTCGGACAGCCGGTCACCGCGATCTTCGTGCTCTGCGTGATCTGCGCCCCGTTCTGCCCGGTCAGCGTCGTGGGCATCGTGAGGCTCGTGCCACAGAGGTTCCCGTGCGCCTTCGCGGACAGGTTGGATGTGAGGGCAGAATGCGGACCCTCCGGCAGCGACAGCGCGAAGCTCGAGATCGGCGCATCGGGAACACTCGCGAAGGTGCTGCTCGTGATGCCCTTCTTGATGTCGATGCTGCCGAGCAGGTCGAGCGTGACGCCTTCGCCCTGGAGGATCAGGACGATGTCGGGGAACGCCGCGCCGCCGTGCGAGACCAGGTAGGCGGGGCCGCTCAGCGGACTCGCCAGCACCGGAGTGCTCGCGGTGGCGATCCCGATGTTCGACCCCACGGGGCACGAAGCCGGGTTGGCGGCGAACGTCGCTTCCGGGCACGCCTGCTGGATCGTCGAGAGCCGCGAGGGCAGCGTCTTTGGCAGCATCACCTTCACGCTCCTGATGTTCGCCTGCGTCCCCAGCGACCCAGCGGGGTAGGAGACCTTCGCCACGAGAGACGCGCCGTTCTTCTTGGAGGTCTTGGCCGACGTGGAGACCGTGAACTTGGGGGTGAACTTCAGCGCCGCGCAGTTGCTGACCTGGAAGTGGTTTGCGAGGCTTGCGACCTGGCCTGTGACGGAGATCGCTTCCCCCTTGACTTCCTTGCCTTCACAGGACGTCGGGTTGAACGTGAAGCCGGGCCGGCCCACGTTGAGCGCGATCGAGCGGACGTCGAGCGGGATACCCGCGAGGATCGCCGGTATCGGATCCGAGACGGCTGTGATCTGCGCCGTCGTCGGGTCGACCCGCAACGCGTTCCTCACCACGACCGTGCCAAGGTCGAAGGGACCGGCGACGGCGGGGACGATCACCGCGAGGCTGAACGGGGCGCCCTTGTAGGGGCCCGCCAGGTAGACGTGGCCGGTGGCGTAGTACGGGGTGGGTCCCGCTCCGGCGCCGACGGTGACGGTCCCCACTTCGCTCGAGGCGGGGCAGCTCGGCGACGCCACCTCCGTGGCGCCCTGGCCGAGGCCCGAGCGCGACGCGGCCAGCGCGAGCTGTGCCTCGGAGCACTGCGAGATCCCCGCCAGTTTGCCGATCAGGCCCGGGGGCAGCGTGAGGTGCAGACCCGCCAGTTCCTGTGAGCCGTCTTCGCGTGCAACCTTGAGGACGAAGGGGCTGTAGGCGCCGGCGGTCGGGGAGACCGTGCCGGCGGAGAAGGCGGGATTGTGGGGCTCCTGGGCGGCGCTTGGGGCGCAGCCCTGGCTGATCCCGAAGGTGGAGGACGGCGTCGCGGCGGGACCCGACTCGGGCGCCGACCACGGCGTGAGCGTCGAGGCGACTTCGTAGGCGCCGCAAACCGCGGGGGTGCGCAGCGCTGCCTTCGCGCCGCCAAAGAAGTGCGTGCGCAGCTCGGAGAACGGGAACTGCGGGCTGTTGTCGACGATCGCCGTCAGCTGGCCGGTGCCCGGGTCGACCTTGACTTCGGCGGGCAGCTTGATGACGACCCCGGTGGCCGGGTCATCGATGACGATGTAGAGCGCCAGCAGCGAGCCGAAGGGGTTTTCCGACTGCCTTGCGAGGTAGATCGATCCCCCCAGGATGCCGGGCAGAGCGGGCGTTTCGACTTCGACCGTGCCCACCTTCGACGCGTCGGGGCAGTTGGGCGCGGTGCCATCGGGAACGCCCGCGGCCGACATGCCAAGCTCGCCGAGCGAGCAGCCCTGCAGGCCGTTGGCCGAGGAGGGGTTGACCGTCATTCCCGCGGGCAGGGTGACCACGACCTTCTTCAAAGGCGGGGTGGCAAGCGCCTTCACGCCTTCTTCCTGGGGGACCTTGATCGCGACGTCGAGGCCGCTGGGAGTGTCGCCGCGGTTGGTTTCCGCCACCGCAGCGATCGTCGGCTGGAAGTGCAGTTCGTCGCAGCCGTGCAGCGGCGGCAGCGTCGTTTCACCCAGCTTCCAGTTCGGGTCGGAGAGATCGGGTGAGCCATCAGCGGTGAACCCAGCAGGCGCCTGCCACAGATCCGCCAACACCCTGAACGTCTGACCCGACGCCGAACAATTCGCGCCATTGGCCAGGAACGCACCTCCGGAGCCGGTGACCCCGTCGCGCGCGCCGGGATTACCGAAAAAGGTCACCATCACTCCAAGCAGCGCTTGGATGCGCTGGATACCAGGCGATGAGAGACGGATGATGTACGCTCCGTTGCTGGGCACGACATCGGCGTAGATGACGATGTTGTTGCCGCCGATGGTGAAGCCGAACTCGGCCGCGTGCCCCCGCTCGGGCACGATGTTGTAAAGCGGCCGGTCCAGTTCCGGGCCGCCCAATTCCAGGAGGGGCAGGCTGATCCGCGATGGGCCATACGGACTTATCGTCCCGATCTGGCTGGCAGCCGGACAGGCGTTTTGCCGGAATGTGCTGTCACCGAGCTGCTGGAGCGTGCACTTCGGGGTCACATTTGGATTCCCGACGATGCCCGGCGGCAGGTCGACGATCGTGTCCTTGACCTGCCGTTCTTTTTCATGAAAAGTAGTGAACGACGGGTTCATGTCATCGAATGTGTTCATGTAGAAACTGGTCGTCGCCTCGTAAGGGTGATCGCCTGCCTGGTTGTCCTGACTGCCATCGAGGGCGCCGAAACGTATCGAGGTGCTCGCGATCCCGAACGGGAGGTCGGCCGGGGCCGCCACGTTCTGGGTGTCGACCGAATCCGCGGCGGCGCCACCGCCGGCGATCGAGGCGTGATTGGTGAGCGCCCCGAGCGCGGAGGGAGCAACCGACACGTGGACCCTCATCACCAGCTCTTCCTCGGGAGCGACCGGGTTACTCGCCGAAACACCTTCCGGGAACCCACAGCTCGCTTCCGATTCCGTATTGGTGCACAGAAAAGACAGACCGGAGCCAAACTTCGTTGATTCGAAGTCCACGCCGGTGATCGTGAGCCCAGCAGGGACATGGTCGGTGATCGTGAACGGCGTACCGTCGGTCGCGGCGCTGCCAACGTTGCGGGCCGTCACGATGTAACGCGCATCGCCACTGGAATCACCCGGCTGAAACGCCGTCGGGTCGGCGTCAGCAACGATCATCCAGCCCGGGCCGGGCATCGCGGCCTGCGCGGACACCGCACCAGTCATCATCGCGAGCAGCGCGATGAGGAGGGTGACCAGGGCTCCTGGGATTCTGAAAGGACCAAGCGCTCTCATGGTTTACTTACCCCCCTTACGAGTGGTGGTGGCATGGCCGGCCTTCTTGGATTTGGCGCCATGGTGTTTACGGGCAGAGCGTTCACACACGGCCCGCTTGTGGCGGTTGTGCACTGCACGGCAGCCCTTGACGGCTTTAGTGCGCTTCCGTGCAGCCGGCTTCGATACTGGCGGCGGTTCGGGGGTGAGGTTGCCCGCGCCGTTGACGCCCGGGGTCGCCGGGGAAGGATTCGAGCCTTCCGCGGTGGCGCCCTGGTGGCAGGCTTCGCCGCTCTGGCAGGAGGTGCTGCCGGCAGTTTCGGCGAAGCCACCCCCGATACGAGCGTCGTAGATGTCCTGGAGCGTGTTGGTGTCACCGGACACGAGCCGATCCGCTGTGGTGAAGAAGACATCCCTCCCGGACGCATCCGTGCCGATCAGGCTCACCGCCGAGGCGGTATTGGTCGTCGTCTGGAACGAGCCGGTCCTCGCGGCGCGGGCGGTGTCCCGGCCGTCGGAGATCAGCGAGACGTGACCTTCATGAAACTCATACACGTTCTGCGCGTAGGCGTTCGTACGGGAACTGTTGTTGGTGTCGCTGCCGATCGGGACGTCGTCCAGGGCCTTCGGGGTGAGCGCCCTCGGGCTCTGGAAGAAGACGTAGGAGCCATCATCGGACATCGCCCGCCAGTTGGGGGCCTGGTCGCGCTCCGCGACAATGCCCCCGAGAGGGTCGTAACGCGGCGCGACGATGAACGCGTCCGCGGCGCCACCGGCCGGGCCGTTGCCGTTGTCGTTGAAGCCATGCTCACCGTGGGAGACCCGCGTCAACGCGCCCGTCTGGGCGTCGTAGAGGAAAACCTGGAAGGCCCGCCCCGTCGTGTCCGGCGTCAGCTGACCACGGCTCGTGAAGAGTAGAAAGCGCCCATCAGGAGTCGCCTGGGCAGGCCGGTAATCATTCGCCGACCACAGGCTCTGATCATTCGGCGGTCCACCAGCAGAGGAGTTGAACGCCATCGCGCCGTAGACAGATTCGGCGTCCGTCGAGGGGCAAGCGCCGTCCACGACGTCGCCAGACTTGCCGGCGGTCGAGCAGAGACCCGCGATGAACACTGTGTGACCGGCCGGATAGCGCGAGTCGCGCTCGAACACGTAGAGGTTGTCCGCGCCATCGACGGCGGTCTGGCCCTCGGCGTTGGGCTGCGAGGTGAGGACGCCCTTGGCGACGAAATAGACGTGGGAGCCATCGTCGGAGACCCGCGTCACGCCCTGGACGCGGGGGTTGGAACTCCCGCCCGAGGCCAGGACGAGCTCGTGACCGGCCGGATTGCCGAAGTCATACACATAGAGGTTGCAGCCACCCGGCGCGGTCGTGTTGCTGCAGCCGCCCGCTTTCACATTGGGGACCGCACTGTCGGTCGGGTCCTCGCTGGCAGTGTCAAGGAGCCGCTGGGTGCTCGTGAAGAACGCCTTGGAGCCATCGGCAGAGGCGCCCTCGAAGTTGGCATCGGAGAGCGGCGAACCCTGGCAGCCACCGGTCGTACATTCGGTGGAGGAGCGTTCGGAGATAGCAACCGTCCTCGACTGGTCAATCCGGGCGAACAGTTGAAATACCGGCGGCTCTTCCCTGTTACAGACCGCCGCCGATCCATCCCCACTGTCCAGCGCATTTGGTGTGAAGAACACGGTGCGCCCATCTGCGGACATCGCGTGGAACCGGCTGTTGTAGCCGCCGATGCTGGCACCGCACTTGCTAATGACTTCCGTGCTGCCACTCCCACCGGTTACAGCGACCAACTGGGGCGCCGCGTTGCCGGTGCCGACATACTCCATCAGAGACCGCCCAACCAGCGTGGGGTCAAACGGGAAGTAGGGATTCGCAAAGGTATCGCCCACATTTCGACTGGCGCCGCCCTCGCGCCAAACCACGTGGGAGAGGTCATCCGAGACGCCTTCCGGCAGCGCCTGAGGGTCCATCACCCGGGTCGCCGTCGGCGTGCTCGGGCCGACTGCAGTGAACGTGCCGTCGGGCTGGCGGATGGAAAGATCGAAGTGATAAGCGGGCAAGGCCGTGTTCTCCCAAAGCGTCCTGGCCAGGTCCGGAGGGGAGGCGATGTCGCTCATGCAGGCCTGCGGGACCGCGATCCCCGGCGGTGACATCGACGTCGCCCGCCAACCGGCCGCGGTGCGGTCGAATTGGTAGTAGGCGCCAGCGTTTTGAAAGCAGGGGGGGATGTTCTGGGCGCCGGCGAAAAGACCACCGCTCTCACCGATGAAGCGAGTCCCATCGGTCGATATGCGCACCGGGCGGACGACCTGGCCCTCGGTGTAAGCCGGTGTGACCATCTCATACACACGGCCATCGGGAAGACTCACACCGCTGGTGGTGTCATAGACGAAGGTATGGTCCGCACCCGTCGTGGTGCCCCTCGCGTTGGTCGCGAGCACGCGCCAGTGATAGGTCGTGTTCGCAGTGAGGCCGCTGAGATGCCGGGTGACGGTGACGTCGGTGGTGGCGGAGCCGATGTCGCCGTCGGGGACCGGGACGCTCGTGCAGGGATTGGAGGCGCAGTCCGCCGTGCCCCACTCGAAGTGGTAGGTGGTGTCAAAGCCCTTGGGGTTGATCTTGGCGAGCAGATCGGCGTCGGTGGCCGTCACGTTCTGCGCCGCGGCGAAGTCGATCGAGGCCGGCGATAGGGTGGCGTCGATGCCGGGGTTGGAACCGTTGAGGTTGGCGGCAACGAGGCGGTAGTGATAGCCAACCGCAGGCTTGAGGCCGGAGAGGTCGGCGTGAACCGAGACTTCGCTTGAGCCCGATCCGACCGTCTCCGCGCAGGGGACCGAACCGCCGGAGGAAAGATCCGTATAGCCGCCTGCATGGAAAGCGAGGTCGGTGACGTACTCGAAGTGGCAGTCGGTCACGTTGACGCCATCGGGGTTGACGGTGCCGCTGAGGGTCGCCGAGGCCGGCGCGACGTTCGTCGCCGCGCCGGTGCTGACATCAGGCAGGACGACTGGGCCGAATACCTGGACCTGGCCCGCGCCTGCGTCGGCCGCGTAGACCGTTGAGCCGCTGGGGTTGAGCGCGGGATCGACGGCGAGCCCCGTGCCGGAGGTGAGATGGCCGGAGCCGAAGGTTTCGCTCGGGGTGCAGGGAGAGAACGGCACCGGAGTGCAGGAGGTGAAGGAGAACCGCTGGATCGTTCCGCCGATGTCGTTGTAGAGGTCGCCATTTCCGGGATCGACGCCAAAGCCAAGGGTTTCGGCTGAGGCCTGAGAAAAGCCGGAGCTAACCTGGCCGATGTCAGTGCCGTCACTCTGGAGCTTCTCTACCGAGCCGTCGCCGTTTGCCTTGAAGAAGTCGCCCGAGCCGTCGACGCCGAGGCCCTTCGCTTCGGTCCCGCGTTCGCCCGGGGAGATTTCGGTCATGAAGCTGCCGTCCTGGGCGAACTTGAAAACCTGGGTGACACGGAACACTGCCGATTCCGAGAGGACATCGAGGTCGCCGGCGCCATCGATGGCGATGCCCTTCAGCCCGCCGAAGGGTCCATTGGTTGCGGTTGAGCCATCGAGCTGGCCACCGGTGCCCCAGCTGGCGATCAGGTTGCCGGTGGCGTCGAACTTCTGGACGAGGTTGGTGGCAGTGTCCCCGACGTAGACGTCGCCCGCGGAAGGGCCACCGGAGTTGTCGACAGCGACGAAGGTGGGGCTGATGAACGCGCCCGGGCCGCTCCCCGGGGTGCCGGCGACACAGCCCAAGGTGCAGGTGTCGACACCGGCGCCGCCGACATCCGCGCCGAAGGTCCGCATGAAGGTCCCCGCGGATGAGAACTCGACCATCCGGTGGTTGCCACCGTCGGCGACGTAGATGTCGTGGCTCGTCAAATTGACCGCGACGGCTTCGGGGGCGCTGAGCTGGCCGTCCCCGGAGCCGAGGCTGCCGATGCTGGCAGTAAAGCGCGTGACCGTGAGGCCGAGGGCCGTGCTGGCGCCGAAGACCAGCACCAGCACACAAAAGAGAGCCCCAAACGCTCCGCCCAGCCAAGCCCTCACCGAACGACCGTCTCCTTGAACCCTCATCGACCTGCTCCCTCCTCGTGATTTTCAGATAGCGCCGACTCGCTGCGAATCGCGCGCTCGATCTCCGTTCCCTTCGCGGTGAGCGACCAGGCGTTCGGTTCGCCCTTGGCCGGGCCGATGCCGACGTTGTCGATCAACCCAAGATGCTCAAGGCGCGCCAGCAGCTTCGATATCTGCCCCTGGTCTCCGACACCGGCGTGCTCGGCGACCCGGCGGTTGCTCGCCCCCGGGTGCTCGCCGATCGCCAGCAGCGCGCGCACCGTGCGGTAGGTCAGGCGCATGTCCAGGTCGCGCAGCGGATTGGGGTGCGCGCGCTCGACGGCCGGGCGCGTCACGCGGGGAGCAGGGCGCTCCAGCTCGCGCCGCGCCGCGGCCGCTCCCATGTAGGGCGTCACGATCATCGCCATCAGCGGGTTCGTCAGCCCGAGCAGGCCGTGCGTTGCACGCCTCGTGGCTTTCGCCGGCTCCTGCCCCTGGTCGGACGGCCGCGCTGCGCGCGCTGCGCGGCGCTCCAGCATCCGTGCGTGGATCACGCTGAAGACGGCGCCGACGACGCCCTCGGCCGCCAGTGGCGGGCTCTCCTGGGCGCCGCGGCCCTCGCCGCGCCCCCGATCGACGATCCCGATCAGCGTGTCCAGCAGGTGCCCGCGGCGATCGAGCACCGCCGGGCCGGCGTTCAGCGCGTCCACCACCAGCACCGCGCCCAGCCCCGGCTCCTCGTCGAAGAACGCGAGCAGCGCGACGAGGCCCGCTCTCACCCGCTCACGCCACGTGCCCTGCGTCTCATACGCGGGGACGACGACCTCGGCGGCGCGCGCCAGCGCGTGATCGAACGTCGCCACGAAGCAGTCGTCGCGATCCTCGAACAGTTCGTAGAAGGTCCGCCGCGAGATGCCGGCGCGCGCCACGACGTGCGCCACCGATACCCGCGCGGCGCCGTGCTCCTGCGCGACATCGACCATTGCCGCGAGCAGTCGCAGGCGCTGGATCGCTGCCACGCGCTCCTGCCCGGCGCTGGCGCCGCCCGGCTTGGACCCCGGCCCGGAGGGGATGCCCGTGGATCGGCGACGGGTGTCGCGTGCAATCGCCACGGCGGCCGTCACCTGCCCATCCCCTCAAGGGGGGTCGTGGCAGGAGGAGTGAAGCGGAGGGAGGGAGGGCTAGCGGCTAGAGAGCCAGGCCAAGAGAGAGAGAGAGAGAGAGAGATGCGTCAGTGATGCTGACGCATCTAGGTAGACCCCCAGTTGGGGTCACAACCACTCCCAGCACGTCTGTCTCCCTAACAGTCACGCGAAAACAACCCCTTCATCATTCTGACCCAGCCCTCTCCCAAACATCCCTCAATTGCGCACTGACCGGTTCAAGGAACAGGCCCAACCAGATCGATATCTGTGCCGGCACCCACCAGGGATGCCATGACTCGTCCATCATAACCACAGCTCACACTAAATGTCAACTCCTCGATAAAGCACACGCCGATCACAAGCTGTCAAGCGCCGTGTTCCTGCCAGACGCCGCGCTCCTGCCAGACTTGGCTCATGTCCACGGGAGATCCCGCCGCCGACCGTCGCAGCCGCCTCGCGGCGTCGCGGTTGTACCTCGTCTGCGACGCCCGACCAGGCGGCCGCGAACTGATGGACGTGCTGAGCGCCGCCATCAGGGGTGGCGTGGATGTGGTGCAGCTGCGCGAGAAGCGCCTGAGCGACGAGGAGCTCATCACGCGGGCGCGGGAGGCCGTGGGTTTGTGCGCACGGGCGGGGGCGCTGTTGATCGTCAACGACCGTCCGGCGGTTGCCTTGGCGGCAGGGGTGGATGGCGTGCACGTCGGGCAGGACGACATGGCGCTCGCGCAGGTGCGCGCGCTAGTGGGCGAGGGGATGTTGATCGGCCTTTCCACGCACGCCCCCACAGAGATCGACGCGGCGGGCGAGGCCGACTACATCGGCGTCGGTCCGGTGCACGCCACGCCGACCAAGCCCGGCAGGGCCGCCGTGGGGTTGGAGCTCGTGCGCTACGCCGCCGCGCACGCACCGAAGCCCTTCTTCGCGATCGGGGGGATCCAACAGAGCAACATCGGCGCGGTGCTGGACGCTGGCGCGACGCGCGTCGCGGTGGTACGAGCGATTGCCGAGGCGCCAGATCCCGAATTGGCCGCGCGCGCCCTGCGCGATGCGCTTGACATCCACGAGCCGCGGAGCAGTGCGTGGCGTGGCGATCACGATCGGGGCCCCGTACGAGAGGGCGATGGTGCCGCAGCCTAGCCGCGGAGAGCTGCGCAACACCGAGGCCCGCGACGCGCTGGAGCCGCTCGGCGAGGACGAGTGGCCCAAGGCGCTCGTCGCGGCGATCACCGTCGCGCTGCTGCTGGCCGTCGTGGTGCTGGTGGGCGCCGCGAGCGTGCACAACCTCAACCGCCACGGTGGCTCACTGCCTGGTGCGATCTTCCTCGCCGCGGTGCTGGTGGGGCTGGCAAGCGGTATGTATCGGCGGCGTTATTGGGCGGTGCTGGCCTTTGAGGCGCTGCTGGCTTTCCAGGTGATCGTCACCTCTCTGGCGCTGGTGGTGGCCGCGACGTTGACGGCGGCAGCGGGGTGCGTTGTGAGCATCGGGCTTGGCGGGTGGCTGTTCTGGAAGTTGGTACGAGTCATGGGCAGAATCCAGGCGGGGGAGCGTCGGCCCGAGACGCTGCGATAGGCTCGCAGCGATGGCCGAGTCAAGCTATGACTGCATCGTTATCGGCGCCGGTCCCGGCGGCTATGTGGCGGCGATCCGCGCTGCGCAGCTCGGCAAGAAGACAGCCGTGGTTGAGAAGGACAAGGTCGGTGGCCGCTGCCTCAACTACGCCTGCATCCCGGCCAAGGCGGTCCTGCGCTCGGCGGACCTGCTCAGCGAGGTGCGCGAGGCGGGAGACTTCGGGCTGAAGGTCAGTGGCGTCGAGGTCGACTTCGCCGCCGTGCAGGCCAGACGCGAAAAGGTCGTCTCCACACTGGTGGTGGGAGTCGGGGGGCTCTTCAAGAAGAACGGCATCGATTTGATCGAGGGCTCCGCGACGCTGGCTGATTCGGGCCCACCCACCCACCCACCCACCCGCGTGCGCGTCGGCGAGGACGAGATCGCGGCCGAGACCGTGATCCTGGCAACAGGCTCGGTGCGCCGGCCGATCCCCGACGTGGAGTTCGGCGGGCGTGTGATCGGCACAGAAGAGGCCTGGGCGCTCAGCGAGCTGCCAGCTCGCCTGGCCGTTGTCGGCGCGGGGGCCTCCGGTGCGGAGATCGCCTCCGGCTACGCGCGCCTGGGCAGCGAGGTGCTGCTGTTTGAGATGCTCGACCGCGTTTTGCCGACCGAGGATGCCGACATCTCACGGCTCGTGGAACGAGGTCTGAAGCGTCAGGGGATGCAGGTCATCACCGGCACCCCCGTGGAGAACGTCAGCAGCACGGACACAGGCGTGAGCTTCACCTACGGCGGCGAGTCAACTGAAGTGGACTACCTCGTGATCTGCGCCGGTCGCGCCCCCGACGCCGCTGGGCTCGGGCTGGAGGCGGCGGGAGTCGAACTGGATGATCGCGGCCTGGTCAAGGTGGACGGCGCGCTGCGCACCACCGCCGCCGGCGTCTACGCCATCGGCGACCTCGTCCTCGGCCCCGCGCTAGCGCACAAGGCCTCCGATGAGGGCGTCATCGCCGTCGAGGACTCCGCCGGGCTGCCGACCCATGCGCTGTCCTACATCGACATTCCCCGCGCCACCTTCTGCACCCCCAACGTGGGCTCCTTCGGGCTGACCGAGGAGCAGGCGCGCGAGCAGGGCTACGACGTCGTCGTCGGCAAGGTGCCTTACGGCGCCGTGGGCGGCGGCGCCGTCTATGGCGACCGCACAGGCCTCGTGAAGCTCGTGGGCGAGCGCAAATACGGCGAACTGCTCGGCGGGCACATCGTCGGCAGCCGCGCCACCGAGTTGATCCAGGAGCTCGTCAACGTGCGCATGCTTGAGGGTGGCTACGCCGAGGTCGGCCGCATCGTGCACGGGCACCCCACGCTGTCCGAGGCCGTCATGGAAGCCGGGCGGGCGGCAGATGGCTGGCTCATCCACGGCTGAGGCCGCCTCCTCGTCCACGGCGCGGGCCTCCACCTCGTCCACGGCGCAGGCCGCCTTCTACTTCGATCTGGGCAGCCCGCTGGCCTATCTGGCGGCGGAGCGCGTGCTGCATGTGTTTCCGGGCCCCGCCGAATGGCAGCCGGTGCTCGCGCGTGAGCTGAGCCCGGGCGCCGCGTCGTTTGCCTTGCGCTGCCAAAACGAGGGTGAGGTCTTGCGCGACAACGTCCAGCGCCGCGCGCGGGCACTGGGATTGCAGGCCCTGCAGTGGCCCGCGGACTTCCCCTTCGACAGCGAGCTGGCGATGCTGGCGGCCACCTATGCCAAGTCGATCGGCCGCACCGTGCCCTTCGTTCAGGCCGCCTTCCGCCAGGCCTTCGCGGGCGGGCGCAGCCTGGCCGAGATGGACAATGTGCTGGTGGCAGCGGCTGCGTGTGAGATGCACCCCAAGGCCGTGCTCGCGGGGGTGGGGATGGCGTCCGTGCGGACCGAGCTGAGCCGGGCAACGGCACAAGCCGCGCAGGCCGGCGTGAGCGATGTTCCCGCCGTGCGTGTCGGTGAGCGCGTGTTCGTCGGGGAGCGCTCGGTGGAGGAAGCGGCAGCGCAGATCCCATGAAGGCCAACCGCGCCTATCGCCTGATCGTCAAGCGCGGCGGCTGGATGCCGGCGGCGCTAGCGGACCCTGGTCGGGTGGACCACATCGAGGTCGTGGAGATCCACGGCGGCGAGGTCGTGCTGTTCTGGGACTGCCCGCCGCACGAGGCAGCAAAGCGCGCGAAGGCGCTGCGCGCGGACCTCTCGCAGCTGCAGGACACGGAGTTTCTGGCGCGCTGGAGTACCGTGGAGAGCTGATGGCCCAGACACAGCCCGAGCCTGGGGGCACGCGTGTGATGCGAACCCCACCCGCCCTGCCCGATCCCGAGACGGCACGCGAGTGGCTTGCCACGATGACGCTGATCCGCCGCTTCGAGGAGCGCGCGGGCGAGATGTACGCGCGGGCAAAGGTCGGGGGCTTCCTGCACCTGTCGATCGGTGAGGAGGCCGCGATCGTGGGAGCCGCTAGGGCGCTGCGCGAGGAGGACTATCTGATCGCCACCTATCGCTCGCATGGACATGCCTTGGCACGCGGAACGCCGCCCGAGCAGGTGATGGCCGAGCTATTTGGACGCGTCGATGGCTGCTGCAAGGGTCGCGGCGGCTCGATGCACATGTTCGATCTCAAGCGGCGCTTCATGGGCGGCTACGGCATCGTCGGCGGCAACCTGCCGATCGCCGCGGGCATCGCCCTCTCAAGCGACTACCGCGAGACGGAGGAGGTCACGCTGTGCGTGTTCGGCGACGGCGCCTCCAATCAGGGCACCTTCGGCGAGACGCTCAACCTCGCCGCGCTGTGGAAACTGCCCGTGGTGTTCATGGTCACCAACAATCAGTTCGGCATGGGCACCGCGCTCAAGCGTCACTCCGCCGTGACGGACCTACAGCGCAAGGGCGAGAGCCTGGGCGTACCCGGCACGCGCTGTGACGGCATGGACGTGCTCGACACCCATACCGTCGTCAGCGAAGCCGTGGAGCGCGTGCGCGCCGAGCGCCAGCCGATGCTCGTGGAGGCCATCACCTACCGCTTTCGCGGTCACTCCATGGCCGATCCCGAGCAGTATCGCTCGAAGGAGGAGGTCACGCTGTGGCGCGAGCGCGACCCCATTCCAGCCTTTGCCGCCGAGCTTGAGGGGGCAGGTGCGATCGACGCCGCCGAGCAGGCGCGCATCGAGGAGGACGCCGTCGCGCGCGTCGATGCCGCCGTCGAGTTCGCCGACGCCTCGCCTTTCCCGCAGCCAGAGTCGCTGTATGACAATGCCTACGTGGTCGATGAGCAGGTCAAGGGGCGCTACCACTGATGCCTGAGCTGCGCTACCGCGAAGCGCTCAATCAGGCCCTGCGCGAGGAGCTTCAGCGAGACGAGCGCGTGGTGCTGATGGGCGAGGACATCGGCGTCTTCGGGGGCGCCTTCAAGGTCACCGAAGGGCTGTTGGAGGAGTTCGGCGAGCGGCGTGTGCGCGACACGCCCATCTCCGAGAACACCTTCGTCGGCATCGGCGTCGGCGCAGCCATGACCGGCCTGCGTCCCGTCGTGGAGCTGATGACCGTCAACTTCGCGCTGCTCGCCTTCGATCAGATCGTCAACCACGCCGCCCACATCCACTACATGTTCGGCGGCCAGGCGCGGGTGCCGCTGGTGGTGCGCATGCCTCAGGGAGCAGGGCACCAGCTCGGCCCCACCCACTCGCACTGCCTGGAGGCCATGTTCCTGCACGTCCCCGGCTTGCTGGTCGCCACGCCCTCCACGGCCGCCGACGCCAAGGGTCTGCTCAAGACCGCGATCCGCGATGAAAATCCCGTGATCTTCATCGAGCACGAGTCGCTCTATGGCGTGCGCGGCGAGGTGCCCGACCCCCCAACGCCGGGGACAGGCGGCGAAGAGCACCTGGTGAGCTTCGGGCGCGCTGCCGTGCGCCGTGAGGGCAGCGACGTGACGATCGTCGGTGTCTCGCGCATGGCCGTCACGGCCCAGCGCGCCGCCGAGCAGCTTGCCGCCGAGCATGGGGTGCAGGCCGAGGTGATCGACCCTCGCACGCTGCGCCCGCTCGACCTCGACACGATCCTGCAGTCCGTCGCCAAGACCAACCGCTGCGTCGTTGTCGAGGAGGGCTGGCCGCATGGAGGGGTCGGCGCCAACCTCTCAGCCTTGATCTCCGAACAGGCCTTTGACGATCTCGACGCTCCCGTTAGGCGCGTGTCGGGCGCCGATGTGCCGATGCCCTACTCCAAGCCGCTGGAGGACATCGCCTACCCCCATGAGCCGCAGATTGTGCAGGCGGCGCTGGCGGTTCTTGGAGGCGTGCGCGCATGACCGAGATGGTGATGCCGCGTCTGTCGGACACGATGGAGGAGGGCACCATTCTGCGCTGGCTCAAGGCCGACGGCGAGCACGTCAAACGGGGCGAGGAGCTTGTCGAGATCGAGACCGACAAGGCCAACATGACCTACGAGTCCGATCAGGAAGGAACGCTTCAGATCGTTGCTCAGGAGGGGGATACGCTGGCAGTGGGGCAGACGATCGCGCACATTGGGGAGGGTGAGCCGAATGGGGCGGCGCTGAGCGCGGCTACGCCTGGAGCGGCACCACTTGAGGCCAAGCCAGTCAGTGTGATGCCGGTGGCACAAGATGCGCCAAAAGTAGTGCAGCCGGCCGATCATGAGCGGATCAAGGCATCTCCAGTCGCCCGGCGAGTGGCCAGAGAGAACGATGTTGATCTGCAAAAGCTGAGCGGTACGGGGCCGGGAGGGCGGATCGTCAAGGCCGATGTTGAAGCCGCCAATGAGACACCTGCCGCCCCGCCACTGCCGGCCGTCGAAGGCGCCAAGGGCGAGACCTCGGTTCAGGAGCTGTCGCGCACCCAGCGCACCATCGCCCGCCGCATGGCCGAGTCCAAGGCCACGATTCCCGACTTCACCTTGAACATGGATGTCGATATGGAGGAGTGCGTGGCGCTGCGCACGCAGCTGAAGGAAATGACTCAGCCTGGTGTACCCACTTACAACGACATGGTCGTCAAGGCTTGCGCCCTCGCCTTGCGCGAGTTCCCGCGCGCGAACGCCGGCTACCGCGACGGCAACTTCGAGCTGCACTCACGTGTCAACGTGGGCGTGGCTGTCGCCACCGACGATGCCCTTGTCGTGCCCACCGTGTTTGACGCCGACACCAAATCCCTGGGGGAGATAGCCCGCGAGACACGGGCGCTTGCCGAGCGCGTTCGCGCCGCCACCATCACCCCGCCCGAGCTGGGCGGCGGGACCTTCACCGTCTCCAACCTCGGCATGTTCGGCGTCACTCGCTTCATCGCGATCATCAACCCCCCGCAGGCCGCGATCCTCTCCGTCGGCGCGCTGGAGCCGCGGCCCGTCGTGCGCAATGGAGAAATCCTTGCCCGCCATACCATGTCGATCACGCTCGCCTGCGACCACCGCATCCTCTACGGCGCCGACGCCGCCAACTTCCTCGCGCGCATCCGCGAGTTGCTACAGGCGCCGGCGTCGCTGACGCTGTAATGGCGGGCGCTAGGCTGGAGGGAGCAGATGAGCGTCGCCGCCAGATCCTCTTCAGATGAGCTGTGGGTATGCCAGCTGGGCACCGTCCCCTGGCGCGAGGCCGTTGTGATGCAGGAGCAGATCAGGACACGCAGGCAGGCGGGGGAGCTGCCGGACACGCTGCTGCTGCTGGAGCATCCGCCGGTCTATACGCGCGGACGGCGCTCGCATGCGGGGGAGCTGATGCTGGGTGAGGACTTCTACCGCGCGCGAGGGATCGAAGTCGTGGATACCAACCGAGGCGGGCGCGTCACCTACCACGGTCCGGGGCAGCTCGTGGGGTATCCGATCATGGGCGTGACCGATGTGCTCGCGCATCTGCGCACTATCGAGCAGGCGCTCGTCCTGTCGCTCGCGCAGGAAGGGATCAAAGCGCGCAGCCGTGTCGATGACGGAGCTGACTTCACGGGCGTCTGGGTGGAAGGGCGCAAGATCGCCTCGCTCGGCGTACACGTCTCGCGCGGGATCAGCACGCACGGCTTCGCCGTCAATGTCGAGAACGATCTGGAGCCGTTCTCGTGGGTGGTGGCCTGCGGCCTGCCGGATGTGGAGATGACCTCCGTGGCACGCGAGCTTGGACCGGGACGAGCGGCTGGAGTGGCTTGCTTTCGTAAGCGGGTCGCGCATCAGTTCTGCCGCGCTCATGGGCAGCGTCAGCGGCTGGTATCACCACGGCGATTGGGCATCGAGGCTCCCCTCGCGCTCAGCCGTAGAGCAATGGTGATGGCGTGAGCTCAACGGAGGCACTTCCAGAGCGGGCGCACTCCACCCGCTCGCGCGCCAACCCCGGCGGCATGGACGTGCTGAAGGTGCTCGGTCCCGAGGTCCGCCCGCTGCGCGAGCGCAAGCCGCCGTGGTTTAAGGTGCCTCCACCGGGGGGCCAGCGCTACCGCGAGCTGACCGAGCTGATCCGCTCGGAGAACCTGCACACGGTCTGCCAGGAGGCGGCGTGCCCTAACGTGGGCGAGTGCTGGGAGCGGGGCACCGCGACCTTCATGATCCTCGGCGACACCTGCACCCGCCGCTGCGGTTTCTGCAACGTCAAGACGGGCAAGCCGACCTGGAACGACCCGCTTGAGCCCGCGCGCGTGGCACGCTCGATCGCCAAGATGGGCCTGCGCCACGCCGTCATCACCTCGGTCGACCGCGACGACCTGCCCGATAAGGGCGCCTCCGCGTTCGTCGGCGTCATCCGCCAGGTGCGCCGCCAGGCGCCGGAGTGCATGGTCGAGGTGTTGACCCCCGACTTCCAGGGGCAGGAGATGCCGCTCGCGAAGGTGATCGCCGAGCGGCCTGACGTTTTCAACCACAACGTCGAGGTCGTGCCGCGGCTGTACTCCGTCGCCCGCCGCGGCTCCACCTTCAAGCGCTCCTGCCGCGTGCTCAAGCTCGCCAAGGAGATGGGCGGCGCCAACGTTGTCACCAAGTCCGGGCTCATGGTCGGGCTCGGTGAGACCCACGAGGAGATGGTCGAGACCTTCGGCGCGCTACGCGAGCAGGGCGTGCAGGTGCTCACCGTCGGGCAGTATCTGCGGCCCTCCGAGCGCCACCTGCCGGTCGTACGCTATTGGCACCCGGACGAGTTCGCGGCGCTGGAGCTGGCGGCCTACGAGCTTGGCTTCGAGCACGTTGCGGCAGGGCCGCTAGTGCGCTCCAGCTATCACGCCGATCAGCACGTGCAGCAGACCCGGCCGGGCATTGGGCCGCTAGCCGCGCGCGGGTAGGCTTCACTCTCGGGTCGTCGCCCGAAGATGTCCGCCTACACCGCCGTGCTCGTGTCGATCCGGATGGCGTTCTCGACGTCCAGCCCGCGTCGGGTCAGACGCCAGGCATTGGGGGCGCCCTTGGTGTGGCCGTCGCCGCCGTTTTCGATCAGGCCGAGGTTGGCGAGGCGCATCAGGAGCTTTGAGACCTGTCCCTGATCCGCCACGCCTGCCTGCTCGGCCACCAGACGGTTGCTCGCGCCGGGATGTTGGGCGAGCACCGACAGCACGCGCAGTGTGCGGTAGGTGAGGCGCATGTCAAGACCCTCCAGCGCGTCTCCCGCGCGCGGCGCGGGACGCTTTGGGCGCTTCGGGGCTGGGCGCGCCAGCTCGCGGTCGGCCGCGGCCGCGCCGAGGTATGGCAGCACGATCATGCCCATCAGCGCGCCTTGGAGGTCGCTCAGCGGCTTGGGCGCCGCCCTGCGGTGGGGAGAGGTGGCTGAGGCCCTGCCTTCCGGAGCAGGGACCGGCCCAGACTCAAGCGCACGTGCATGGATCACGGCCAGCACCGCGCCGACGACGCCCTCCGCAGCCAACGGCGGAGCCTCCTTCTTCGCCTCGGAGCGGCCCTCATCCACCGCCGCGATCAGGGCTCGCAAAACGCGTGTTCGGTGCTCAAGCACGCGGGGACCCGCGGCCAGCGCCTCCACCACACACACCGTGCGCAACTCCGGCTCATCGTCCAACAGACCCAGCACCGACGCCAGGCCGGCCCGCATCCGGTCCCGCCAGCCAGTCTGTGAGTCATACGCCTCGCGCACGACCGATGCCACGCGATCGATCGCATCGTCGAACGCCTCGATGAAGCAGTCTTCGCGGTTCTCGAACAGGTCATAAAACGTCTTGCGCGAGACCCCCGCGCGCGCCACCACCCGCTCCACCGACATGCGCGCGTACCCCTCTTGCGCCACCACCTGCCGTGCCGCCAGCAGCATCCGCGCACGCTGCACCTCCGAGACCCGTTCGCGCGGGAGCACCTCCGACCCGGAGCGCCGTCCCGCCCCGGGCTTGTTCGCATTACGAGGGGTCATAACGGCCTCCACGCTTACTTCTTTCTCTTCTTTTTGTGTTTGTTGTGTTTGGTTTTTTTCTTGGCTTTGGCGCAGCCGGTGACGGCGATCTTGGTGTTCTGCTTGATCTGTGCTCCGTTCTGTCCGGCGAGGGTGGTGGGCATCGTCAGGCTCGTGCCGCAGAGGCTACCCTTGGCCTTGGGGGGTAGGACGGCGGCGAGCCCGGAGTGGGGGCCCTCGGGGAGCTTCAGCTCGAAGGAGCTGATCGGCGCGTCGGGCACCGCGTTGAACGCCGAGCTGGTGATGCTCTTCTTGATGTTGATGCTGCCGGTGAGTTCGAGCTTGACGCCTTCGCCCTGCAGGATGAGGACGAGGTCGGGGAACGCGGCGCCGCCGTGGGACACCAGGTACGCAGGTCCCGTTACGGGACTGGCGAGAACGGGTGTCGTGGCAGTGGCGGTCCCGATGTTCGAGCCGGCCGGGCAGGAGGCGGGGTTCGCGTTGAACGTCGCCGCGGGACATGCCTGCTGGATCGTGGTCAGCCGCGAGGGCAGCTGTTTGGGCAGTGTCACCCCGACCTGCCCGATGTTCGCCTGCCCCTGCTCGGATGTGACATTCACGTCGAGGCTCGCGCCGTTCTTCTTGCTTGTGTTCGCCTGCGTCGAGACGGTGAACCTGGGCTTGAACGGGAGGCTCGCGCAGTTCGCGGCCTGGAAGTGGCTCGACACGTTCGCGGTCGCGCCCTGCGTGCTCGTGACCGCGCCATCGACGCTGAACGGCTGGCAGTTGGTGGGGTTGAACATGAACCCTGCCCTGTCGATCGTGACGTTCACCTTCTTGACCTGCAGCGGGATGCCCCGCAGGATCGCCGGCAGCGGGTCGCTGACAACGGTGATCCGCGCAGTGTGCGGGTCCACGTTGATCGCCGCCCTGACGACGACGTTGCCGAGATTGAACGGCCCCGCGACGGCGGGCACCACGATGCTCAAGCCGAACGGCGCGCCCTTGTAGGGCCCCGTGAGGAACACCTGCCCACCGTGTACCACGAACGGTTCGCTGCCGGCCCCAGCGGCGACGGTAGTGTGCCCGATGAGGCTCCCCTGGCCGCAGGTACCCTGGTTGGCCTGTGCTTCACCGCAGCGTTCCACGCCCTTGAGGATCCCCAACAAACCGGGCGGGGTCGTGACCGTCACACCCGCCAGAGCCTGATCGGAATCGCTGCGGGAGAACGTCGCGGTGAACGGGCTGAAGGCGCCGGCCTGCGGGTCCGTCGTCCCCGCCACAAGCGTGGGCGCGAACGGCGCCGGACTCTGACACGGCCCACCACCGGGGCCGCTCGTGACGTCAAACGACGAAGAGGCATCCACCGCCGGTGTTTCAGACCACGGCGAGAACGACGCGCTGGTGGTGTAGGTACCGCACGCCGCGGGGGTCGCCAACGGTCCGCGACCACCGCCGAAGAAGTGCATTTCGATGTCTTCGATCGGGGACTGCGGAATGTTATGGAGCGTCGTCGTCAACCGTCCCGTCACCGGGTCAAGCCCCACTTCCGCGGGGACCTTCGCGAGGATGCCCGACACGGGGTCCCGCGCGACGATGTACAGCGCCACCAATGACCCGAACGGGTTCGCGTTCTGCGACGCGACGTACACCGCGCCTTCAAGCGGATTGGGGATACCCGAGACGCCGACCTTCACGGTCCCCACCTTCGACGCATCGGGGCAGAACGGTTCGGGGAGATCGGGGGAGAACAGCTGCGTGCCATCCCCACCGGTCCCCTGGAACCCGACCTGCGCCTCCGTGCACGCTTCAAGACCACCCGCGCCGGAGGGGTTGAGAGTCATCCCTTCGGGCAGCGTGACCGTCGCGTCCCTGATCGCGGCCTCCGCCAACCCTTCCGGGGTCCTCGCGGAGTCCTGCGGCAGGTGCACGTGAACATCCAGGCCCGTCGGCGTGCTCGCAGCGTGCGTTTCCGGGCTCACCGTTATCGACGGGGCGAACGGGAGCTGATTGCAGCCTGTCAACCCCAGCGTCCGTCCAAGGCTGTCCGCGAGCTGGTATTCCCGGGGCGGAAGCGTGAGGCCTTGCGGGGCACCCTTCGTCGGCCACGACTCGCCTTCCACGCCCACCTTGAACGGCAGGGTGCAGGACGTCGGTAGCGTGAGCAGCGGCGCGGGATTGGCCTGTTCCTGCGCGACGCACGATTGGAGGGCGTAGCGGCCGTTCGCCAGGCAGTTCCAGCCACGCGACTGGTCGTGGCGCGCGTCACCCGGGACGCCCCAGAACGTGATCTGGGTGGCGAGGAAGGCCGCGAGCTGGGTGATGTTGCTCGAACCCGTGACGACACCGTAATCGCGGCCTGCGCGCACCGATGTGTCCAGGATCACGGGGCTCTTGAGAGCCGCGAACCCGAACCGCGCCGGCTCACCCCGTCCGGGCGTCAGGTTGAACAGCGGCACCGGCGTCGTGAACACACCCCCTATCCCCTTTGGTTCGTCGATCGTCACCGTCGCGACCCCGATCGCGGTGTCCGCCGGGCAGAGATTGTCGCCACTCGCCCCTTCCACGGCGAAGTCGAGTTCGCTGCACTGCGCGACCGCCGTCGCGTCGCCGACGAGGCCCGCGGGCAGCTGAAACCGTATGTTCCTCGGCAGCGCCGGTGGCCTCACCGGATCCGTGGTCTGGTTCAACGCGAGCGTCGTCGTCAGCTGAAACGGGTGCGAGCCGGCGCGCGTGTCGAGCGCGCCGCCCTCGTATTCCGGGGTCGTGCTGAAATCTTCCACGCCGAACGGCGCCGGCGTGTCGCTCACCGTCACCGGGTGTTCGAGCGATGAGTCCACGGCGCCACCGCCGGTGACCTGCACCTGGTTCTTGCCACCTGACACCGCGCCAGCGGCGACCTTCACCGCGATCCGCATCTCGAGATATTCATAAGGATTCAATGCCGGCAGGTACGCCGGCCAGCCGCACTGCACGCGACCCGGAGTCGTTTCGCACGTCCCCAGGAAGCTCAGGTCGCCAGGGCTGGCCAGCGCGTGGAGTTCCACGTGTTGCGCGCTCTCCCCCGCCGGCAGCGTGTCGCTGAACATCACGTCCGCCGAGGTCGGCGCGTCGCCGACATTGACGGCGCGCACCGTGATCGTGCCATCCCCGCCGGGCGGAAGGTTCGTCGGGATCGCGCTGGAGGACAAGCTCCACCACGGCGAGGACGCGTATGCGGGCGCGCTCATCGCACACGCCGCCAGCAGCGCACACACAGCCACAACCCCGCAGATGCTCTTCTTGGCCGTTGACATCATCACCCGTTGCCCTTCCTCATCGCCACGGCGCCGACGGCCCGCTTCACCGTCGCGCCCTTCCCGTACAACCTGCGCGCCCGCGCTTTACAAGGCGCCCGCCTGCGCTTCGGCTTTTTCCCGCACACCCGCAGCGCGCTCGCGAGTTTCCGCGCCCGCGACACATTCCTGCGCTTGACCGTCGGGCCAAGGGCGGGTGACACGAGATTCCCCTCGCCGGCCACGCCGATGCTCGCCGGGGCAGCGAACGCTTCCGCTTGCAACCCCGCCGCGCCGCGGCAAGCATCGCCGCTCGAGCACGGCGCCGCCGGCGCCGGCGGACTCACCAGACACGGCGAGGACGGGGAGCACATCCGCGCGTCATACACGTCAAGCGCGCCGTCGATATCCTGGGGCACGAGCCGCGAGGCCGTCAGGAAGAACACTTCATCGCCCGATGCGCTCGCGTCCAGGAACGCGGATTCTTCGCCCGAGGTGCCCGAGGACATCAGGCCGACACAGCCAGACGCACGAACGCAGCCGCCAACACCACTGGGCTCGTACTCGTACACGTCCTCGCGGCCATTCGTGTCGCGCGGCACCAACGCATCCGCCGCGTCGTAGAACAACCGGCCGCTGTTCGACAGGTAGCGCGACTGATGAAGCATGGCTTCCTCCGACCCCACCGTAATTTCTCCCGTCCACCCCGGGATCGACCCAGCCAGCCAATGGCCTTCCCACCTTTCTTGGGCGCGATCGACAAGCAGCCCGGGCAGACCGCCGCCATCGAACACGCCCGACGGGCGAGCGCCCGAGGGATTGCACGACGCGCACACCAGCTGACCCGTGCTCACGTCATACAGGAACACCTCCTCATCGCGCCGGCCGCTGTGCACATCGACGTTGTCGTATCCCGTCAGGCTCCTGTTCGACATGAATGCCAGATACCGACCATCCGGCGAGACCCTCGCAGTGAGCCGCGTAAGCCGCCCACCAAAGGTCAGCCACCCAGGACTATCTTCGCTAGAGAGCGTCGCTACCAAGCGCCGCTCACCCGCCACCGTGTCATAGACGTAGAGATTGCACACGGCCGAGGATTCTTCGACTCGACTGCAGTCTCCGGGCGACGCGCCGGCGGCCAGCATGCCGTTTGCCACGAAATAGACGTATCTGCCGTCCTCGCTGGCTCCCAGCACCGTGTCCTGGACATCCGCCGCTTCTCCGGGATTCCCGTCGCCTGTCAGGTCCGTCAGCCTGCACGTTGGCCTGCCGGCCGCCTCGCCGATTTCACACATGTACAGATCGCGCTTGCCTTCACTGGTGGTGGTGGCGTCGGCCGTCAACCTAGCTTCATCCGTGAAGAACACCTTCGATCCGTCGCTGCTGGCCGTCTGGAAGATCGGTTGGCCCCCGTTCTGTGAGGTTTCTTCCGGGACATCGAGCTGGATCGACTGGCCAAGGTGCATGTCGCGCATGTAGAGGTGATGCTCTGAACCTCCGGTCGACCAAAAGATACGGGAGCCGTCAGTGGAGATCGCCTGCTTTAGGTACCTCCTTTCTGTACCAAACTCAGCGTCATCGCCTTCTTCCGCGGCCGGTTTTCCGTTGGGCAGAACACTTACCAGGTACAGCGACCCGCCGGTCCACTCGTAAAGGCTGAAAGGACTGCCCGGGCCCGTAGTGAAGCCACTGGCAAAGCCGGGGGCCAGCGGCGGCGTCGCACGGAACACGACATGGCTCAGGTCGGGGGTGGCGCCTTCGAACCTTATCTGGCCACCAAACCTGGTGCCCGGCAGCACGTTGGCGGCGGTCACCAGCGGCGCATATTCGCCACCGACCTCGCGCCGGTAGATCGTCTTTTCCGTGGCCGTGGGGGCGAGCGGCGTTTCACCCGCCGGCGTCACCAGACCAACCGAGAGGTCTTCGGAGAAGACCGGGTATTCGCTCGCTTCAGACGCACCGACGACGGGGGGTTCGTTGGGCGGTGTGATGTCACGGGAAACCCAGCCGCCCGCTCCACGGGTAGAGAGAACCTGCGCGAAGTCGATATTCCGGTTGCCCGCAGGATTGGCACCGACCGGGCCACCCGCGAGATACGTGATGGCGCCTCCGGCCTGCGCTGCCTGTATCGTCCCTCCCAGGAAGGAGTCGATGGCCTCCAGCGGCGCCCCGTGCTTGTCCGGCGGGGACACCAGCTCCCACGCACGACCGTCCAGCAAGCCGGGCGCTTCCCCGGACTGTGCGACGAACACGTGATCGGGCCCTTCGACCGTGCTGACCGCGTTGTGCGCCACGACACGGTAGTGGTAGGTGGCGCCCGGCGCGAGACCTTCGATCGACACGCTCCGCTCGACAGCCGCCGTGCCCGCGCCCGCGTCGCCGTCGGGCGCCGGAACGCTGGTGCCATACGCCGTGGTGTGGCCGTACTCGAAGTGGTAGCGGGTGTCGGCTCCACCGGGGTTGACCTGCGCGTCGAACGTCGCGCTTGCCGATGTGACATGCGTGACCGATGCTTCGGCCGTGGGGCGCACAGGCGTGGTGAACGTCCCGTCGCGCCCCTGGTTTGCGCCGTTGGCGTTGGCCACCACCAGGCGGTAGTGGTAGACGGTCAGCGGGGAAAGCCCCGTCAGGCTGGCGCCGACGGGCACGGGTTCTTCTCCGGAGCCCGGCAGCGAGGAGCACGGCGCGCTCTGTCCGTAGGAGGTGCTGGTGCCGTATTCGAACATGCAGCTGCTGACCGCGACTCCCGCAGGGTTCACGGCCCCGGCGAGCGTCGCCGTCGTTTCCCCAAATTCCGATACCGCGCCGGTCACCACCTCGGGCAGCGTCACCTGCGAGAACGCGAAGACCTCCTGGGCCGGGGAGTCGATGACGTAAACCGTCCCGTCGGAGGAGTTCACCGCGATCCCGGAGTTCAGGCGTTCCCCGACGTTCGGCATCGTCAGACGGCCGGCGCCGAAGCGATAGACCGGCGTACCAGTGGGGGAGAACTCTCCGATCGAGCTTTCGTTGTCGATGAAGACGTCGTTGCTGGAAAGATCGACTGCGGCGGCCGACGAGGATTCCGCATCGACTTCTTCCACGAGCGCTTCCCCGTTGCCGTTCAGCTTTGCGAAGACCCGCGCACCGCGGTTTACATACAGGTTGTCTTCGACGTCCACAGCGAACCCTGAGCTCACCCCCCCGAACGGCGAACTGCGCTTGGAGACGAACACGTTGGCAAGCGCATCGCTGAAGCTGTCGATCCCGCCCCTTTCGTTGTAGACCCACAGAGCGCCACTCGCATCGACCGCGACACCAGCAAGTTCGTTACCGAGCTCGGATCCCGGTTCCGCTTCACTGATCTGCCCCAGATAGGCGCCGTTTGCGCTGAACTTGTAGATCAGATTGGGTGTATAGTCGTCGATCACGTACACGTCGCCCGCGGAGGGATCAAGCGGGTTGCTGGAGTTATCGACCGCGATTCCGCGTGGGTTCGTGAGCGCCCCTTGCGGCGCTGCGTTCCCGTTGAACTGCCCGACGAAGACCCCCGCCGCACTGAACTGCTCGATACGGTTGTTACCGCGATCCACCACATACACGTCGCCCGTCGCATCGTTCACCGCCACACCAGAGGGGTCTTCGGACCCGTTGGGCTCGGAGAACTGGCCCGGTTCGGCGCCCGCTTCGCCGGGCCCGCATTCATCACCGGAGGCAGCCGTGCAGACATTCCCTCCCGTCGTCTTGTCGACGTGCCACCCAAACGCGCTGCTGAAGACGTGCCCGTTCAGGGCCGACGCCGGCGCCACACCCACGAGCAGGCAGCACGCCGCGACACACAGCGCGAGCGCTAGGCGAACCTCCTTCGAGCGGCTTACCCCGCGCGAGCGACCAACCCGGTGCCCTGCGCCGGGGCCAGCCGCCGGACGACGGCGGCGAGATGGCCTAGCTGCCGACCAACCCCGCCAAGAGAGAGAGAGAGAGAGAGAGAGAGATGCCTCAGCGATGCTGAAGCATCTAGGTACTGCACATCCGGCGCCGCAACGACCCCCATCACGTCCGTCCGCTCCGAACTCACGCGCATCACTTCTCCCTCATCCGTTCCGATCATGTCCCTCTCCCAAGAAAACCCTGCTTACGCTTGCAGCCGGCCCGCAGGGGCCAGACCCGAACCCGATCATATGTTTATGGCGCGGGGCGGTTGAGACCCCGTAACACGGAATACCATATGGCCAACCCCCCCGCTTGTCAACCCCTAACCGCGTCAGTCTCATACAGGCCACCCTGCGGAGCAGGGTGTATGGTCGGCGGAGGTTCAGGCCCGCAGCGGATCGACCCAGCGCAGGCCGGGGAAGCGCGAGAAGTCATTGTCGCGCGAGTACAGGACCGCGCCGTGCTCGATCGCCAGTGCGGCCAGGTGGGCGTCGTTGACGAGGTTGCCCGCTGTGCCAAGCGGACCCAGCAGTTCGCGCAGCACGGCTGTGTGCCGCGCGGTCGGATGCACGACGGTCGTGCACGGCTGCGCGAGCCAGCCGTCGATGATCTCCAGCGCCTCCTCAGCCTCCAAAGGCTGCTCAAAGATGGTGGCGTGCGTGCTCAGCCGAAGGAATCCGGTCAGCGTCGCCCAGGCAAGCGCCACCGTCTCCGACCCCGATAGCGTCTCGTCCAGCCAGGCCCGCGCGCCCTCGTTGTGCGGCGATACCTCATCGAACGCGTACAGGAGAAGGTTGACGTCGGGCAGCTTCACTTGCCGAGCTGCAGCTTGCGGGCGATCTCCGCATTGTCGAGCTCAGCCAGGAGGCGCCCCGTGTGGTTGAGGTCGATGCCCCTTCTAAGACCCATCCGACGCGAGGGCGTCCGATAGGGGCGCGCGCTGCGCCCCTCGCCGTCAAGGCCCGCTCGCACCGTCTCGTTGAGGGCCGCCTTGAACGACACCCCGCGCTCGCGCGCCATCGCCTGGAGCTTCGCGGCCACATCCTGGTCAAGGGTCACCGTCGTTCTCATGAGGGCATCATAACATCAATTTGGATGCTGTCATGATGCGTGCAGCCTTCCCGCCGCGCAAACCGCTGTACTGGGGCGCGATGGCGATCCGCCTGCTGATTGTGTTCCTCGTCCTGGCCTTCGGCGCCTTGACCCTCGACGCGTTCGTTGAAGAGGGGGTTACCCTGCCTGGGGTCGTGTCCCTCTTCATTTTGGTGCTGCTCGGCATCGGGGTGCTCGGCTCGCTGCTCCAGCGTCCCCGGAAATGAGCCGCACCCCTCCTTTCAGCCCGTGAGCATGCCTACGCCCTCGCCCTTCCTACCGCCCGCCCGCCGCCAGGACGAACGACGCCGGCGGGCGCGGCGGCGTAGGCGGCGGTCGCTTGGGGGGATTGTGTTCGGGGTGGTGCTCGTGCTCGGAGTGCCTTTAGTCGTCGCCCTCCTGGCGACTCGCATCGTCCATCAGGCCGGCCATGGGCCTGGGAGCGCCTCCGTCACTGCGCGCGATGGCGGCCACCACCTCGGCTCCGCTCGCGGTAGGAACGCGCCAGGTGCGGGCAGCGCGGCCACCACCAGGCCGGCCTCGACTGCCCTCTTCTCCCTTCAGTTCCAACATCCCCCGCGCGCCGCGCTGCTCTTTGACCTCAACACCGGCAGGGTCCTCTGGGCGCTCAACCCCACCGAGCGGCGCCCCATCGCCAGCCTCACGAAGATGATGACCGCACTGCTGGTCGTGCGCTCGCAGCACGCGGACGCGCACGTGCACATCTCCCACCGCGCCGTCAACACCGCCGGCTCGAAGGTGGGGGTGCTGCCGGTCGGTAAGTACGCGCGGCTGGAGACCTTGCTCTATGGGCTCATGCTGCCCTCCGGCAACGATGCTGCTGTCGCGCTCTCCGAACGCGTCGCCGGCAGCGTGCCGCGCTTTGTCGCGCGCATGAACGATGAAGCCCGCCATCTTGGGCTCTCCTGCACGCACTATGTCTCGCCTTACGGCCTGGAGGACGCCAATCGGTCCTGCGCCGCCGATCTCGCCACGCTGGCGCGGCTGGATCTCGATCAGCCGCGCATCGCGCGCGTCGCCGGGTCTGCTTCCAGCGTGCAGCCGCTGCCGATCAAGGGAGGGAAGGTCTGGCTCTACAACAACAATCCGTTGCTCAGGTACCACTACCCCGGGGCGATCGGGCTGAAGACCGGGGAGACCGAAGCGGCCGGACGCTGCCTTGTCGGGGCCGCACGGCGGGGGAACGTGCGGCTTGGGGTCGTGCTGCTCGACTCGCCTGAACTGGGACGGCAGGCCGAGGCGCTGCTCGACCGGGGGTTCTCCGCCGTTTATCACCTGCCTCCCGTGGACGCACCCGTCGTGCCCAAGGGGATGTAAGCCATGAGGCATTGATGTCATGTGTGCTACCATGACATTATGAAGCAGGTTACGTTGCGCATGGAGGATCGGCTGGCCAACTTCCTCAAGCAGGCTGCGGCCGCGCGCAGCGAGAGCGTCAACTCCTACGCTCAGACGGTGCTGATGGCGGCAGTTGATCCCGAGTACGCCGGAGATGAGGCGGCGCAGCTGCGGGAGCGCCTGGCCAGAGCCGGGCTGCTGGCAACTCCCAAGCCGGTCTCCTATCCGCGACCCGACCCGGCGGCTGTGGCTGCGGCACGCAAGCGCGCCGCGCGCGGGCGGACGCTTTCCTCGATAATCATTGAGGATCGCGGCTGAGCGTCTTCGCCGATTCATCCGCGCTCGTCAAGCTCTACGCGGATGAGCCTGGGTATGAGCAGGTTCAGCGGCTGCCCGCGCCGCTTCTCGTCTCGGTGCTCGCGCGCGTGGAGGTCGCCGCCGCGCTCTGGCGCAAGCACCGCACAGGCGCTCTCGAGCTGGACGACGTACTGCTCTTAACCCGTGACTTCGCGGCCGATTATGGGGGGACGCCCGACGGCCCGCCGCGCTTCCAGACTGTCGAGTTGGCCGACGGCGCCCTTGAGCACGCAGCCGAGCTAGCCGGCGCCCACGGGCTGCGCGCCTACGACGCTATTCAACTCGCCTCCGCGCTTGCCATTCGCGCAGTGGATAAGAACTGCGCCATGCTCGCCAGCTTCGACCACGATCTGAACCGGGCCGCCGCGGCGGAGGGATTTGAGGTTCTTCCTTCTGGGCGAGCGGCTGGATCTTCGCCAGCCTGAGCGGCGACAGAGTCTCAGCTCCTTCCCCCGCGCCCAAAGGGATGTAGTACCCTCATCTCAGAAGCGATTGACTGGTCAGTCAGCCAAAGGAGAAGCCCATGGATCTTGACGACACACCGGAGCAGGCAGCCCACCGCACCAAGGTTCGTGCCTGGCTTGAAGAGCACAAGAGCGAGGCCCCGGTTCTGCAGGGTCCCGGCGCACTGACCGACGAGGACGAGATCATCGCCGCCCGCCGCGCCTGGCAGGGCAAGCTGGCCGAGGCCGGTCTCGCCGGCGTTACCTGGCCCAAGGAGTACGGCGGGCAGGGGCTCGGGCCGATCGAGCAGGTCATCTGCAACCAGGAGATCGCGCGTGCGCGTGTTCCGGGCATCCTCGATGCGATCGGCGTAGGCATGCTTGGGCCGACGCTCATTGCACACGGCACCGAGGAGCAGAAGGGGCGCTATCTCGGCGCCATGCTGCACGGCGATGAGGTCTGGTGCCAGCTCTTCTCCGAGCCTGCCGCCGGTTCGGATCTCGCGGCTGTGCAGGCTCGCGCGCGCCAGCAGGATGATGGGTCTTGGCGCCTAACTGGGCAGAAGGTCTGGACCACCAACGCGCAGTTCTCTGCTTATGGACTGCTCTTGGCACGCACCGACATCGACGCACACAAGCACAAGGGCCTAACGATGTTCCTTGTGCCGATGGACGCGCCTGGCGTGACGGTGCGCGGGCTGCGCCAGATCTCCGGCGAGGCCGAGTTCAACGAGGTCTTCTTCGACGACGTCGCGCTCGACGCCGACGCCGTCGTCGGTGGGGTTGGAAACGGCTGGGGCACCGCGCTTACGACCTTGATGTTCGAGCGCGTCACCATCGGACTCGGCGGCGAGGGCCTTGGCTTCAACTCCGCTCGCTTCGCGCAGGCAATTGCTGCCGATCCGCACGCTTCGCGCGATCCTGAGGTGCGCCGCCAGCTCGGCGAGATCGCCGCTGACCTGCTGGCCGTGCGCTTCACCGGCTATCGCACCTTGACCGAGTTGCAGCGCGGGCAGATTCCCGGGCCGGAGGCCGGCTTGGCGAAGGTCACGATCGTCAACGGCGCCATCCACGCGGGCGAGCTGATCGCCGATGTGCAGGGACCCGATGCGCTCGGCGAGGACTCCGAGTGGGCCTACATGATCTCCTTCCTTCCTGGCCTGAAGTCAGCCGGTGGCACCGAAGAGATCCTGCGCAACACCATCGGTGAGCGTGTGCTGGGGCTGCCGCCTGAGCCGCGCCTCGATAAGGGCATTCCATTCTCAGAGCTCCGCGCCAAGGAGGCTGCAAAGGCATGAATCTCGCGCTTTCAGACGAGCAGGTGTTCCTGCGCGAGGCCGCCCGCGGGGCACTCTCTCGCTTCAAGACGCTTGAGGCCGCGCGCGATGCGCTCGATACCCAGGGGGGCACCCCCCATGGCGGGGGGCAGGCAGGCGGCAAGGGCGAGCTGCCCGATCTCTGGCCCACCGCCTGTGAGGCCGGCTGGCCGGGGTTGCTGGTCGACGACGCTCACGGTGGCGCCGATCTCGATGCCTTCGATGCCATGCTCGTGCTTGGCGAGTGCGGGCGCGTGCTGGCTGGCGTCGCCCTGCTCGGGCATCTGCCCGCCACGGCGATCCTCAGCGAATCCGCGGCCCCCGCGGCGGCCGCGCTGCTGCCCGCGCTGGCCTCCGGTGAGCAGCGTGCCGCCTATCTGCCTGCCTGTCCGCCCAATGATGTCTTTGACTCCTGGTGCGTCGATCCGCTGCATGGATCTGAGCGCCCTGCGCCGCCAGTGGCGAGCGCTGCCAGCGAGGGCCATGTCACCGTCAGTGGGACCTATGCGTTCGTTCCCGACGCGCCTGGCGCCGACGTGCTCGTCGGTGTGGCGCTGCTCGATACCCCACAGGGCACCCCTCATGGCGGGGGGCAGGCAGGTAGCAAGCCCGTTGGCGTGGCCATCAAGGCCGGCGGGGAGGGCGTCAGCGTCGAGGCCATCCGCCGCTATGACGCGACGCGCTCACTGGGACACGTCACGCTGAATGAGGCCCGCGGCGTGCTGCTCGACACCCCTGTGGATTCGCTGGCGGCGGCCTGGCACCTCGCTCAGGCGCTACTTGCTGCCGAGTCCATCGGCGCCGTGGAGACCGCCTTGGATATGTCAGTCGCTTACGCCAAGGAGCGTCATACCTTCGGGCGTGCCATCGGCTCCTACCAGGCCGTCAAGCACTCCTTGACCGAGGTTCTGCGCCAGCAGGAGAACGGGCGCTCGCTGCTCTACTACGCCGGCTGGGCCAGGCGCGGGGCGCCGGGTGAGTTTGCCCTGGCGGCTGCCGCCGCACGCTCCGTTGCCGGGCATGCGCTCGATACAGCCGCGCGCACCATGATCTCCGTGCACGGTGGCATCGGCGCCACCTGGGAGCACGACGCACCGCTGTACTTCCGCCGCGCCCAGCTCTCGCGCAGGCTGCTCGGGGGCACAGGTGCCGCTACCGATCGCGTCGCGGGCGAGCTGTTGACGCAGGCCGCGCAGGCCGCGCAGGCCGCCTGACCGCGGGCCGCAGGGCCGCAGGGCCGCAGGGCCGCAGGGCCGCAGGGTGAACCTAAAGGAGCGGATGGAGGGTCGGTTTTTTTTGCGATGAGCGCAATGGTAGATATCACGTATAGACGATTGCGCTCAAACTAGGAAAAACAGGTACCTACCTGCGCCTCTTTAGATTCGTCTGGGCGCGTGCCGCGGTCGCCGTCGCATTCGCATTCGCATTCGCATTTGCTTCCGCCACCGGCGCGCCGTAGGCGGCGTGCACCGCCGCGACCAGGCCGGGGTCCAGGCCGCAGTTGATGCAGAAGCCGTGCTGGGACCAGCCGATCGCGCGCGCCAGCACCTGATCGGCGTAGGCGATGCCGGCTTCGTCGTGGCCGTAGTAGTCATAGGCCGCGCCCCAGGCCGCGCCGTCCAGCGCCTCGGTCGCCCCGTCTGAGGACAGCAGGCGGGCCGCCGCCATCAGCGAGTCGAAGTCGTCGTAGATCGAGGGGTGCTTGGTCGTCTGGTGGTCGTAGACCGCCGGCCTTTTGCCATACAGATAGGAGTTGTTCACGAGCTGCCAGGTGGATAGTGCGCCCGCGCCCCCGTTGGTCACGTTGAACTGCATCGGGCCGCCACAGCAGCCCGCGAAGTTCAGGCCGTGGTAGGTGCTCGGGGCCGTCGAGAACGCCGACTCCTGACGGTGGATCGAGGCCAGCAGCAGCCAGTTCACGCCGAATCGGCTCTGTGCCTGCGCGTAGATCGGGTAGAAGCCCGACATCCAGCTCTCGGAGATATGTGTCTGTGTGCTCGCCTGTTCCACAAAGCTCGCCAACGCGCGCCTTTGCTTCGCATTGGCAGGGGCCGCTATGACCTCGGCGGTCGACGCGGCGCTCGAGGCCTGCTGAGCGCTGGCGGCTCCCGCAGCGGGCGTCGCCGCGACCGTAACGATCTCCGGAGCGCCGGCCCCGCCCTGCGCCGACGCCGAGGACCTCGCGCGAGGTGGCCCGGTTTGCCCCACCAAGCCCGTCAGCACTGCGATCAGCACGGCCACACCGAGCCCCAGCAAGGCTCCGGCGATGATCCACGCCCTCTTTTCGGAGGGCGGCGTGGGTGTCGGAAGATCGCTCGTCATCTGCTGATTACTGGTCGGCCCACCCAGCCTAGCCGTGGCGCCTAAAGGCACCTTCAGCGTCCAGTGTGCCTCACACGCCCACTGCCCGGCGCAGTATGCGATCGAACAGCAGATCGGGGAGCAGCCGACTGGCCCACACCATCGCGTGCGCGTCCAGCCCGATCAGGTAGCGCGCGCGCATCCGCTTGGCCTTCAGGGCACCTTCGATCGTCTGCGCCACGCGCTCGGGCGGCACGCCGCGCTTGGCCGTGTCGCTGAGCGTCTTTTCCATCGCCTTGGGCACATGACCGTAGAACTCCTCTAGCTCCGCGGGCACTTCGACGCCGTCGATCAGCTCGTTGCCCTTGTCCCAGATCGGCGTCGCCACCGAGCCCGGCTCGATCAATGCCACCTGGATGTGCGAGCGACGCAGTTCCACGCGCAGCGCGTTGCCCACCGCCTCCAGCGCGTACTTCGAGGCGTGGTAGGGAGCCATGTAGGGGGTGGTCACCAGTCCGCCGATCGAGGACAGCAGCACGATCCGCCCACCTGCCTGCCCTCCGCGCCGGGGGGTGCTCGGAGGAGTATGCGCCTTGCGCAGAGCGGGAATCAGCGCCTGTGTCACCGCGACCTGGCCGAAGAAGTTCACCTCCATCAGCTCGCGCAGTTCCTCCATCGGCAGCAGCTCCAATGGGCCGCCGACCGCGATTCCCGCGTTGTTCACCAGTGCGTCAAGGCCGCCTGCGCCCGTGCGCTGCGCCACCAGCTCCGCTGCCGCCGCGATCTGCGCGGTGTCGGTGATGTCCAGCTGGACCGGTGTCAGGCGCCCACCGGCGCCTGCCTGTGTCACGAGCGCCTCGCCTGCCGCCGTGTTGCGCACGCCTGCAAGTACATCCCAGCCCGAGCGTGCCAGCCGCAGCGCCGTCGCCTTGCCGATGCCGGTCGAGGCGCCGGTGATCAGAACTGTGCGCATGCCATTGACCCTAACGCAAGGGCGGAGGAGGGCATCCGCCGCGGATGCACGTCAAACCGCGGCGAACTGCGTGCGCTTCTCGGCAAGCGCCTCCAGCAGTCCGCTGAAGGCGTCGGCGAACTTTTCCACGCCCTCGCGCTCCAGCGTCTCCGTGACGTCGTCGTAGTCGACGCCCGCGGCAGCCAGCTCGTCGATCAGGCCCTGGGCTTCAGTGACTCCGTCTTCCAGGCGCACCTGCGGGCCACCGTGGTCCTGGTAGGCGCGCACGGTCTCCTCGGGCATCGTGTTGACCGTGTCGGGGCCGATCAGATCCTCCACGTAGATCACATCAAGGTAGTCGGGGTTCTTGGTTGACGTCGAGGCCCACAGCACGCGCTGCGTGGTGGCGCCCTTCGCCGCCAGGAACTGCCAGCGGGGGCCGCGGAAGGTCGCGCTGTAGTGCTTGTAGGCGAGCTTCGCGTTAGCCACGGCGAGACGGCCCTTGAGATCGTCGTGCCCGCCGATCTCATCCAGGCGGCGGTCGGCCTCGGTGTCGATACGCGAGACGAAGAAGCTCGCAACCGAGGCCACCTTGCTCGGGTCCCCGCCGGAGGCCACCAGGCGCTCCAGGCCTCGAATGTATGACTCGGCCACCTCTGCGTAGCGGCGCAGCGAGAAGATCAGCGTCACGTTGATCGACTTGCCCGCCGCGACCGCGTCCTCGATCGCCGCCAGGCCCGGCTTCGTCGCGGGGATCTTCACCATCAGGTTGGGGCGGTCCACCGCCTTGTGCAGGCGCATCGCTTCCGCGAACGTGGCCGGCGCGTCGTAGGCCAGGTTCGGGTCGACCTCCAGCGACACGTAGCCGTCGCGGCCCAGGCCTGCGTCCCAGATGGGGCGGAACAGATCGCAGGCGTCCTTGATGTCCTGCTCGGCCAGGCGCCAGAAAACCTCTTTGCCCTCCACGCCTTCGCCGGCAAGCTCGTGCAGCTGCTCGTCGTAGGCGTCGCCTTCGGTCATCGCCTTCTGGAAGATGCTCGGGTTGCTGGTGGCGCCTACTACCGCATCTTGGTCAAGCAGCTCCTGCAGATGGCCCCCGCGGATCGAGCTGCGCGAGAGGAAGTCGATCCACACGCTCTGTCCGAGCGCGCTCAGGCGGTGCAAGGGAGAGAGAGTGGGCGAGGACGGGGAAGTGGACACGGGATCTCCTTCGAGTTTAGGACGCGCCCCGAGCGTTGCTCTAGGCGGGCGCGAGTAGCGCGCGAGCGCGTGTTGCGATGTTCTCGGCATCGAAGCCGAGCTCCTTCAATACCGTCGTCCCCGGTGCGGACGCCCCGAAGCGATCTAGGCCTAGCACGTCGCCGTGCGTGCCTACCCACTTCCACCAGCTCATCGTGGCGCCCGGCTCGATCGCCAGGCGCGCGGTTACCTCGGCGGGGAGCACGGTCTCGCGGTAATCCGGGGTCTGCGCTTCAAACAGCTCCATGCAGGGCATCGAGACCACGCGCACCTTCGTACCTTGCCCGGCTAGCTGCCGGGCGGCCTCAAGCGTCGTGGAGACCTCAGAGCCCGTCGCGATGAGGATAAGTTCAAGATCGCCGCCTTCCTCCGGCAGGCTGCCGTCCGCTCCGCCACGCCGCGAGTCCCACAGCACATAGCCTCCGCGCTCAAGCTCGCTCGCGGCCCCCAGGCCCTCCGCGGCGCGGTCAGGCACGGGCAGGTTCTGGCGCGATAGCAGCAGCGCCACCGGGCCGTCCTCGCGCTCCAGTGCCACGCGCCAGGCGTGCGCTGTCTCGTTGGCGTCGCCGGGGCGGATCACCCACAGCTTGGGGATCGCACGCAGTGCGGAGTAGTGCTCGATTGGCTGATGTGTGGGGCCGTCCTCGCCGAGGCCCACTGAGTCGTGCGTCCATACCCACACCACGGGCAGGCCCATCAGGGCCGACAGGCGCACCGACGGGCGCATGTAGTCGGAGAAGATCAGGAACGTCGAGCCGTAGGGCTTGAGGATGCCGCCGTGCGCCGCCAGCCCATTGACGATCGCCCCCATCGCGTGCTCGCGGATGCCGAAGGGGACATTGCGGCCGGTATGGGGGCGCGAGAACTGGCCTGCGCCCTCAAACACCGTCTTGGTGGACTCCACCAGATCGGCCGCGCCGCCGACCATCGTGGGCGCGTGCTTGGCGAAGGCCGCCATCACCTTCTGTCCGGCTGAGCGCGTTGCGATGTCCTTGCCTGCCGGGAAGCTCGGCAGCGACTCCTTCCAGCCTTCCTCCAGCTTGCCCGCCCATACCCGGTCCCACTCCGCTGCGGCATCCGGCAGCGCCTTGCGCCACTGCTCGAAGCGCGCCTGCCATTCCTGCTGGAAACCGGCGCCGCGCTCGCGCAGGTTCATCTGCTCGTATACGCGCGCGTCGACCTGGAAGTGCGCCTCGGGATCGAAGCCCATCACTTCCTTGGTGGCTCGCACTTCCTCCTCGCCGAGCGCCGCGCCGTGGGCCTTGGCGGTGTCCACGGCTTTAGGCGCGGGGTGCGCGATGTGCGAGCGGATCGCGATGAACGAGGGGCGATCAACTTCCTCGCGTGCCTTCCCCAAGGCCGCCTCCAACGCCTCCACATCCTCGGAGTCCGCCACCCGCTGCACGTGCCAGCCGTCGGCCGACAGGCGCGCCATGTGGTTCTCGCCATCGAAGGAGATCGCCGTCGTGCCGTCGATCGTGATGCGGTTGTCGTCGTAACACACCACCAGCTTGCCCAGGCCGAAGTGCCCCGCGATTGAGGCCGCTTCCTGGCTCACGCCCTCCATCAGGTCGCCGTCGGAGCAGATCGCGTAGGTGTGGTGGTCCACCACATCCAGGCCCGGGCGGTTGTAGCGCTCGGCGAGGAAGCGCTCGCCCATCGCCATGCCTACCGCGTTGGCGAAGCCCTGCCCTAGCGGACCGGTCGTGACCTCGATCCCTGCCGTGTGCCCGCGCTCTGGGTGCCCTGGCGTGAGCGAGCCCCACTGGCGGAACTGCTTCAGGTCCTCGAGCTCCAGCGCGTAGCCCGTCAGGTGCAGCATCGAGTACTGCAATATGCACGCGTGCCCCGCTGAGAGCACGAAGCGATCGCGGTCGGGCCAGTGGGGGTCGGCTGGATTGACGCGCAGCAGGCGCGTATAGAGCGTGTGCGCGAGCGGCGCCAGCGCCATCGCCGTGCCCGGATGCCCCGAGTCTGCCTTCTGCACGGCGTCCATGGCCAGCGCGCGGATGGTATCTATCGACAGCGCTGTGATCTCACGCGGAGCGGCCACGGACAGTGATGCTATCGACGGCGGTGGCCGCATTGCTTGCGGGCACCGCCGTCAACGGCTCAGCCGGCCGAAGGGCGCCTCTGATACGGCGGCAATGCCGCCATCGAGTGCGAGCGGCCACGTGCGCACCAGCAGCGCGAGGGGCGCACGCGCACGAGCCAGTGCATATCGTGGCGACAATGCGAGCGGCGGTAGGGCCAGCGGGCGTGTATTGCCCGGGCCATCCGCTGCTCCTGACAGTAATGCGTTCTCATGACATCCGACCTCCCAGCTCCCTACCTACCCGACTCTCCAGGCTTGCGACGCCGCTTTGGCCGAGTGGGCCAAGCGGTGTCGTGAAGTTGGGCCTGAGAGTCACAACTAATAGCACGCGGCCTACAGAATGGCTGCGGTGACGCCAACCCGAAGTGAGTGCTCTGTGCCTTGCACTCCGGTCCTGTGGTCCGACCAGACCTGAGACCAAAACCTCTCTCTTCCTTTGCTTTTCGACCCATTGCGCCTCCCAAGGTGCAACCTGTGGAGACCCCATGAGCATCTCCCGCAGCAACATATAAATCAGGTTTTACGCAAGGTGTCAACCTCCAAGCGCAATGATTTGTCAACTGTGACATGGGGTCAAACGTGTTGGCAGCCCTTGCCAGGTGATCTACTGTGGTCATGTGGCGAGCAAGCGGGGAGACGGGGATGGACGCCGAGGACTGCCGCGTGGGCCGCAGGCGCTGCCCCGCGAGGAGGTCGTGGCCGACCAGCGCCGGCGGCTGTTCGAGGCCCTGATCGAACTCATCAACGAACACGGCCTCGGCGGCGTGCGCATCTCCGAGCTGGTCTCACGCGCGGGCGTCTCCAGACGTAGTTTCTACGAGCACTTCCACAACAAGGAGGAGTGCCTGCTGGCCGCCTTCGACGCCAGTGTGCGGCGCCTGACCGTGGCGATGGCGCATGCCTATGACCCCGAGATGGAAGGGCGCGAGCAGGTGCATGCGATCGTCGCCGCCCTGTTCGAGGCCACCATCGCGCGCCCCAGCGCCACGCGGCTGGTATGCGTCGACGTGATCGCCGCCGGCGAGGCGGGCATGGAACGCTGGGCGCACGGCGCCGCGCGCTTTGAGGCCTTCCTCGGGGAAGTATTCGCGCAGGCGCCTGGCGAGGGCGGCATTCCCGAGCCCGTCACCAAGGCCGTCGTCGGCGCGTTGCGCAAGATCCTCTACTCGCGCGTGGCCAGCGGGCAGTCCGGCAGGGCCTTGCGCGCCGAACTCGACAAGACGCTGCCGGAAGTGGTCGATTGGATCTGCGCCTACTACCCCTCGCCAGACGGTATCCCCATGCGCCCGCGCCGCAAGCGGGCGGGACGGCGCGGCAAGGGCGGGCGGGCGCCCGGTTCCCTGGTCTCACAGGGTCCCCGCGGACTGCCCCCTGGAGAGCACAACCTGCCGCGCGGCTTCGTTGAGCACAATCAGCGCGAGCGCATCTTCGACGCCATCGCCAACCTCACCGCCGCACGTGGCTACCCGGCGCTGAGCCTTGAGGACGTGGCAGCCGAGGCGGCGGTCTCGCTGCAGACCTTCTACAGCCACTTCGAGAGCAAGGAGGAGGCCTTCACGGCCACCTACGAGGTGGGCAACGCGCGCACGGTGGCGGTCTGTGCCGAGGCCTTCGCCGGCGAGGACAGCTGGGTGCCAGGGGTGCGTGCGGCCGTCGTTGCACTGCTGGAGTTCCTTGCCGCCGAGCCCGCCTACGCACACCTTGCCTGCGTGGACATGGTGGTCGCTTTCCCTGGGCTGACCGAGCGCATGGAGCAGGCCGGCAGCTTCTACGCGCAGTTGCTCGTGCCGCGGCCGGGCAGCTCCAATGGGGCGGCCGGAAGTGGGGGGTCTCTCTCCTCCTCGATCGCCGGCGAGGCGATCGTCGGGGGGCTGTTCGAGCTCCTGCACGACTACGTCGCGCGGGGGGAGACCGCGCGACTGCCGGAGCTGACCGAACACGCCGTGTACATCGCGCTTACGCCATTTGTGGGCAGCAAACAGGCCGCTGCCGCAGCAGCCGACCGTCAGCCCGCGCGAGCCTGACAAACGCGCCCCTGTAGGGCAGAGTTCCTCATATCGAAACATGCCTGCCACTGGTCCGCGGGCGCGTGGAAACGTTAAGAACAACTGGGGCCTTGCCGAAAGCCTGAACGTGATGGCAGCGTCTGAATACGAGGGCGGACGGGACGGCTTGCAGGCGGGCGGGCAGGATGGCGGGCGCGAGGGCGGGCGGGATCCCCATCTTTTGCGTGCGCGCCGCACCGCGGGCATGACCCGCGCAATCCTGGGGGTCACCGGCATCCTCCTCGTGGCAGATAACCCGCGGCTCGCGGCCCACTCCCTCCTTACCATCGCCGGATTCACGATCATCGCTCTCAGTGCTGTCGTCCAGTTGTCACTGCCACGAATCTCCTGGCTGCGCATCGAGGAGTCCCTTGCGGGGGCCGCGGCGATCCTGATCGTCGGCTTCGGCGAGCAGCGCGTCACGGTGCTCAGCGTGCTGTGGCTCGCCGCCGTGGCCAGCGGCGTCGTGGCCCGCGGCGGGCGCGTGCACTGGATTGGGCGCATCGTCGTGCTCAGCGCCCTGGCCCTGCCCGTGCTGCTGCAGGGGTACCTAAGTGGCGCGCAGGTCGCCTTGTGTATCGCGGCCATCGGCCTGCTGCTGAGCTGCGGGCGCCTCACGCGCGAGCTCGCCAGGCTGCTGCGCCAGGCGCGCTATGACGCCGATCACGACGACCTCACCGGCACGCTCTCGCGCGCCGCCTTCCGCAGCGCCTTGGAAGGGGCCACCAAAGGGGCCAGCGAACAGCAGCCTGCCTGCCTGCTGCTGTTTGACCTCGATGGCTTCGGCGTCGTCAACAAAGCGCTCGGGCACGCCGCCGGCGATGCGCTGCTGGCGTCGGTCGGCGAGCGACTGCGCACCATCTCCGGGCCCCGGCGCGTGGTGGGGCGCCTGGGCGGGGATGAGTTCGCGGTCATCGCCCGCGGGCAGGAGGACCCCGCGCCGCTTGCCGCCGAACTGCTGGAGGCTCTGGAGCAGTGCGGCGATGAGCAGCGGCGCGTGTCCGCCTGTGTCGGCGTCGCGCAGAGCCCGCGCGATGGCAGCGATGCCGAGGCGCTGCTGCGCGCCGGCGATATCGCCTTGCGCGTGGCCAAGCGCAGCGGCATCGGCGGGCAGGCCTCCTTCTATGCCGGCGGGCCGCTGAATGGGCAGGGCGCGCACAGTGCCCGCGGTGCGCTCACGCGGCTGATCGGCGGCGAGGGGCTCTCGATGGCCGTGCAGCCGATCGTCGATCTGCGTGACGGCACCGTGCACGCCTATGAGGCCTTGGCGCGCTTTGGCCAGGGCGGCACCGACAGCCCGCTGCACTGGTTCTCGCTGGCCGAGGAGTTCGGCGAGCGCGACGAGCTCGAGCGCTCCTGCCTGCGCGCCGCCTTGACGCTTTTGGGACCTCGCCCGGCGGGGACGCGCGTGGCCGTCAACCTCTCCGCGCCTGTGCTCCTGGACGCGCGCACCTTGCGCATCCTCGAGCAGCCGCGCGACCTCTCCGGGCTCATCATCGAGGTCACCGAGGAGGCGTTAGTGCAGAGCGAAGCGCAGCTGCACACCACCATCGCGCCGCTGCGTGAGCGGGGCGTCAGGCTGGCCGTCGATGACATGGGCGCCGGCTATTCCGGCCTGCGCCAGATCACCACCGTGCAGCCCAGCTACCTCAAGCTCGATCGCTCCTTGGTGAGCGGCATCGACGGGGACAGTGATCGTGCGGCTTTGGTGCAGGCTCTGGTGGGTTACGCCGAGCACGTCGGCAGCCTGCTCGTCGCCGAGGGCATCGAGCACCCCGAGGAGCTGCAGGCGCTGCTTGATCTGGGGGTGCCGCTCGCGCAGGGCTTCTACCTGGGGCGTCCCGCCAAGCCTTGGCCGCAGGTGCAGCTTGAGAGCTTCGGACTGGGGGAGCCGGCCTATAGGCTGCCTGCCCATGGACGTCCCGCTGCTGCGCCTGCACCCCTCCGCGCCTGAGCCTGCCTATGCCACGCCGGGCTCCGTGGGGTTCGATCTGTCGACCGTCGAAGCGGCCGCTATCGAGCCTGGGGAGATCGTTCTCGTTGGCACCGGCCTCGTGCTCGCCACGCCGCCCGGGTGGGCGCTTTTGGTGTGCCTGCGTTCCTCCACGCCTAAGCGCTTTGGCGTCCTGCAGCCGCATGGCATCGGTGTCATTGATCAGGACTATCAGGGTGCCGAGGACGAGTTGCGCTTGCAGCTGCTGAACTTCACCCGGGCTGCGGTGCACATTCCGTCTGGGAGCCGCATTGCACAGGGGGTGTTCGTGCGCGCCGAGCAGGCGGCATGGACGGCGCACGTCCCCGACGGGGAGAGTCGTGGGGGGTTTGGTAGCACCTGAATGACGCTCAAGCTTGGGTGAAGGGGAGCCGCACGCGGAAGGTGGTCGCGCCGGGTGCCGCATCGAGGGTCAGCGAGCCGTCGTGGCGATCCACCACGATGCGCCTCGCGGTGGCCAAGCCCAGGCCCGTGCCATCCCCGACATCCTTGGTCGTGAAGAATGGGTCGAAGATCCGCCCTGCGACGTCCTCCGCGATGCCGGGGCCGTCGTCGGTTATCTCGACCACCGCACAGTTGCCATCGGCGTGCGTCTTGATCGTGATCGTGCCCTGCTCGCCGAGCGCGTCGATCGCGTTGTCGAGCAGGTTCGTCCATACCTGGTTGAGCTCTGAGCCGCGCACGGTGAGCTTGGGCAGCGTGCGGTCGTAGTTGCGCACCAGCGCGATCCTGGTGTGCTTGAGCTTGTATCCGAGCACCGTCAGCGTCGTCTCAAGACCTTCGTGCAGATCGACCTCCACCAGGCCGCCGCGGTCCATGTAGGCGTAGGACTTCACGGCGCCCACCAGCGAGGACATGCGCTCCGTGGACTCCTGCAGCTCGGCTGCCAGCCGGCCTGCCGTGAGCGTCGCCGCGACCCAGCGCAGTGCCGCCGCCGTTGCCGGGCCTGCCAGCGCGGCCACGCGGTCGAGCCATTGCTGGTCAACGCCCGCTGCCGCCAGCGGCTCGGCCAGCTGCCAGGGTTCCTCGATATTCAGTGCTTCCAGGCGCTCCAGCAGCTCCTCCTCGGCGTCCGAGGCATCCAGCGTGTCCAGTGCGGTGGCCTTGGCCGCCTGGGCGATCGCCTGCTGCTGCAGGCCCAGCAGCTGCTCGGCCTCGGCGCGCTCCACTCCGGCCTCCACGAACGACGCCAGTGCCGAGCCGATCACATCGAGCGCCTCCGTCAGCTGGGCGGCGGCCCGCCGCGCCGCCGCGGCCGGGTTGTTGAGCTCGTGCGCCAAGCCTGCCGCCATCGTGCCCAGCGATGCCAGGCGCTCGCGGTTCTGCTCGATGGCCGTCACGCGGCTGGTCACCGGGCCGACCTGCTGCATCACTCGCTGGTTGACAGCCTGCTGGGCAAACGCCAGACGGCGGAAATCCTCGGGCGCGACGATCGCCAGGCGGCATGCCGTCTCGGCCTGCATACGCACTCCCAGGGAGTGGCCCGTCAGCAAGGCGATCGCGCCCATCCACGTCGGCGCCGTGTGACGGCCGACCGGCTCGCTGCGGCCGCCGGTGAGGATCAGCGCCTGCGCCTCACCCTCCAGCAGAAGCTGCAGGCCGCGCGGCTCCTCGCCCTGTTCGGCGATGATCCCGCCGGGTGCGAAGTGACGCGGGCGCGCAACTGCCACCCACTGCGCCAGCTCCTCGTCGTTCAGCCCATCGAACAGGTCCACCGTGCGCAGCTCCTCCAGGGTGATCGGCGCGTCGCTCATGGCGATGCGTCGCTCACGCCTCGACCAGGTACTCATGGATGAGCGAGACGGCCATCGAGCCCTCGCCTACCGCGCTGGCGACGCGCTTGATCGATCGCGCGCGCACGTCGCCTGCGACGAACACACCGGGCACCGTGCTCTCCAGCACATAGGGCTCGCGCTGCAGCGGCCAACCGTTGGCCTGCGCGTCCCGGCCGGCCAGGATGAAGCCTCGCTCGTCGCGCGCGAGCACGCCCTCAAGCCAATCCGTGCGCGGGGAGGCGCCAATGAAGACGAAGCAGGCGTCCGCCTCAAGTATTTCCTCCGCGCCGTCGGGGCCCTTGATGCGCAGCCTCCGCAGACGCCCATCCTCGCCCTCGGCCGCGATCGCCGAGCTGCTGGTGCGCACCTCGATATTGCCGCGCGCCGCGACCTGCTCGATCAGATAGTGCGACATCGACTTCTCAAGCGAAGGGCCCCTTACTAGCATCGTCACCTTGGAGGCGTAGCCGCCAAAGTAGACAGCCGCCTGGCCGGCGGAGTTAGCCGCACCAATGACGACGACATGCTGCTCTGAGCACGCGCGCGCCTCGGTCATCGCGGCTCCGTAGTAGATGCCCGCGCCCGTCAGCTCAGAGAAGCCCGGAGTGTAGAGCTGGCGATAGGAGACGCCCGAGGCGACGATCACGCAGCTTGCGCTCAACACGCCGCCGCCGCTCAACTGCACCAGCCGCGCCGAGCCCTCGGCGCGTAGGCCGACCGCCTCCTGGACCGTCAGCAACTCTGCGCCTAGGCGTCGTGCCTGGTCTGTCGCGCGCCGCGCGAGGTCCGAGCCGCTCAGGCCCGCCGGAAAGCCCAGGTAGTTCTCGATGCGACTCGACTGTCCCGCCTGGCCGCCTGGCGCCTCGCGCTCGACCATCACGGTCTTCAGGCCCTCCGAGGCGCCGTAGACCGCGGCTGCTAAGCCTGCCGGGCCGCCGCCGACCACCACAAGGTCGTAGTGATCCTGGGCGGGGGTGCCCGCGACGCCCAGACGCTCGGCCAGCTCCAGGATGCTCGGGCGCTCAAGCACCGTGCCGTCCTCCAGCAGCGCCACCGGCAGGCGCTCGGCATCGACCCCCGCGACGCGCAGCAGCTCGCGCGCCTCGCCGTCGCGCTCCACGTCCAGCCAGCGTGCCGGCACGCGGTTGCGGACCAGGAAGTCGCGCAGGTCGTGGGACTCCTTGGAGAAGCGATGGCCGACGACGCGCACGCCGCCGGATTCCAGCGCCGTGCCCGACTCCCACGTTGTCAGCAGGTCCTCGACGACCGGGAACAGCTGCTCCTCGGGAGGGTCCCACGGCTTGAGCAGGTAGTAGTCGAGCGCCACCTCATTGATCGCCGCGATCGCCGCCTCGGTGTCGGCGTAGGCCGTCAGCAGCACCCGCTTGGCATCCGGCACGATCTTGCGCGCCTCCACCAGGTACTGCGTGCCCGCCATGCCCGGCATGCGCTGGTCGGCGATCAGCATCGCCACCTGCTCGCCGCGCCTGCGCAGCTCGCCCAGGACCTCCAGCGCCTCGGGGCCCGAGGGTGCGCGCAGCACGCGGAAGCGCTCGCCAAAGCCGCGGCGCAGATCGCGGGCAACCGCTGCCAATACGGCCGGCTCGTCATCGACCGCGACGATCGCGGGGCGCCGGGCGGGCGGGCCGTTCGGCTCCTTGCCGCCTGCGAGGGCGGTATCGCTTGGGCCGTTTGCTACCGGCACGGGGCTCATAGCGGCAGCTCCTCCTCCAGCGAGCCGATCGCGTAGTCGGCGCCCGCTTCGCGGAGCTGTTCGACGTTGAAATGGTGACTGCCCACGCCGATGCAGGGGATTCCGGCGGCGTGCGCGCCTTCGACATCGCGGGGCGTATCTCCTATCGCGATTGCCTGCGACGGAGACAGCTGCTCGCCGTAGACGAGGCTTGCCCGCTTGAGCGCCGTGCGCGTTATCTCCCCGCGATCGCTGGAGTCTGAGCCGTACCCGCCGAAGGAGAAAAAGCGGTTGAGTCCGGCGCGGTGGAGCTTGACGTGGGCCGCGGCCTCGACGTTGCCCGTCACCAGTCCCAGCAGGTAGCCCTGGTCGATCAAGCGCGGCAGCAGGGTCTCTACACCCGGCAGCACCTTGTAGTCATCGGACTCCTCCACCGTCTTGTGCAGATAGTGCAGGCGGCGCTCAAGCAGCTTCGTGAACTCCTTGCGCTCAGGGTCCCGCTGCAGCACGGCCTCGAAGGTCCTGCGGCCGACCTCGGGATCGGTCATGCCCGTGTCGCTGAACTGGCCAATGTCCGCTGGGATTCCATACAGCTCATCGAAGGCCAGTCGCCATGATGCTGCCCCGGCGCCGCCGGTTATGAGAAGCGTCCCGTCGATATCGAACAGGACAGCGATGCGCTGAGCTAACTCGCGGGACTCGATCACGGTGGGCTCATCATGCCGACTGGGGGAGCTTGGATGAAGTCTGCTTGCGCGCCGGCGCGGAGGGCGGCGGCACGACCGGACCGATGTCCCCGTCCGGCGCCTCGTCCAGATCGACGATCACCGGGGCGTGATCGCTCGGCCCGGTGCCCTTGCGGGCTTGGCGGTCCACCCATGCCGCCTGGACTCTGCCCGCTACTGGGGCGCTGGCCAGCACCAGGTCGATCCGCATCCCCAGGTCCTGGTGGAACATGCCGGCCCGGTAGTCCCAGTAGGTGAATACACGCTCGGTCGGCCAGCGATCGCGTATGACGTCGTGCAGGCCCAGTGCCTGGAGATTTGCCAGCGCCGTCCGCTCCTTTGGCGTGACGTGGGTCTGGCCGATGTAGGCGTTCGGATCGAACACGTCGATGTCGGCCGGTGCGATGTTCATGTCACCACACACCACTGCGGCTTCCGGGCCTGTGTCGACCATTTCCCGCAGGGCATCCAGCCAGGCGAGCTTGTATTGGTAATGCTCGGAGTCCGGGGTGCGGCCGTTCGGTACGTATACCGAGTGGACTCGCACGCCGCCGCAGGTCGCTGAGATCGCGCGGGCCTCTGGATGCGGGAAGCCTGGGGCGCCGGGGATTCCGAGTGCGACTTCCTCCAGGCCCAGCCGGGAGAGGATCGCTACCCCATTCCACTGGCCTTCGCCGTGGTGTGCGGCCGCGTAGTTGCGGCTGGCGAGCTCCTCGCCTAGCAGCTGGTTGAACGCGTCATCGGCGAGCTTTGTCTCCTGTAGGCAGACGACATCGGGGGCGCGCTGATCCAGCCAACTCAGCAGTCGCGGCAACCGCTTCTTGACTGAGTTCACATTCCAGGTAGTTACCCGCACGGGTGTACGGTAGCGCCGCTACTGGCCTTGCGCTCAGCTCCCTTGTCGAGCCTACGGGTAGATGGCACAGTGGGTTGCAACATGACAAACCCCATCCCACAAGGAGCCTCAACCATGAGCACCGACAACAGCACCGGCCGTGTCGCAGTCATCACCGGCGCGTCCTCTGGGATCGAGCAGCCGAGCGGGTGCAGAGCGAGCTTGGTGGCGCGGACATCCTCATCAACAACGCGGGTGTGATGCTGCTCGCTCCGTTCACGTCCGAGCAGCAGGCCGAGCACCGGCAGATGCTGGAGGTCAACCTGCTCGGCGCGATCGCCGCGACCGAGGTGTTCCTCGACCAGCTACGCGACGGCGGCGGCGATCTGATCAACATCTCCTCGGTGGCTGGACGCACCGCAAGGTCGGGCAACGCTGTCTACGCCGCTACCAAGTGGGGAATCAACGGGTTCTCCGAGGGTCTGCGCCAGGAGCTTCAGCCCGACATCCGCGTGACTGTGATCGAGCCCGGCGCGGTCGCCACCGAGTTGACCGACCACATCACCGACGCCCAGACCAAGCACGCGACACAGGAGTTCGTGCGCGACCTGGCGATCACCCCGCAGGACATCGCGGAGGTCATCGAGGTCAGGGAGTGGGACGTGGTTCGCGTCCCACCCGGCACGTGGCGAGGCTACGAGGGCGGGCCGGAGGGCCTCGAGATCCTCGTCTTCGGTGCGCCTAACCTCGGCGAGAATCCGCGCGAGGA
>JANWIP010000015.1 GCA_025449845.1 Solirubrobacteraceae bacterium
CATCCTTGCCAGTCGCATGGGTGAGAGTCACGATTCATCCGGCGCATCCTTGCCAGTCGCATGGGTGAGAGTCACGATTCATCCGGCGCATCCTTGCCAGTCGCATGGGTGAGAGTCACGATTCATCGGGCGCATCCTTGCAGGAAGCGGTGACGGGTTAGGATCGCTGTCGATGTCTGTAGCCGCGGTCTTCCCCAGCGCCTCCCAGAGCGCCGGCATGTATGAGTCGTTCTACCTGCGTGCCGTCTCCCCTGAGGAGCCAGTCGGGGTGTGGATTCGCTACACCGTGCACAAGCGCCCCGGGGAGAACGCGCGAGGGTCGCTGTGGTGCACCGTTTTCGACGCCCGCGCAGGCAGGCCGTTCCAGCACAAGCTCACAACCGAGGACCTCGGCAGCCCCTCAGGCGGCTGGATCTCGATCGGCGAGGCCATGCTGGGCCCAGATGAGGCACGAGGAGCTTGCGGGGACGCTAGCTGGGCATTGCGTTTTGCCTCAGCCGAGCCTGAGCTGCGTCATTTGCCACGCAAGTGGATGTACCGCGCACCGCTGCCGCGCACGAAGCTGACGAGCCCCGCACCCGCCGCGACCTTCGAGGGCACCGTGGAGCTCCCCAATCGCACCCTGAACCTGCAGGGCTGGCGCGGCATGATCGGCCACAACTGGGGTGCCGAGCACGCCGAGCGCTGGATCTGGCTGCACGGCATCGACTTCGAGCAGGCCCCCGACGCCTGGATCGACGTGGCCCTCGGCCGCATCAAGGTGGGGCGCTGGACCACCCCATGGGTGGCCAACGGAGTGCTTTCGCTGGAAGGCAAGCGCGTGCCCCTCGGGGGCCTCGGCGCCCGCGGCGTGCTCGTCGCGGAGACCTCCAAGCGCTGCCGCCTGGCCCTCCCCGGCCCCGACGGCTTCACTCTCGATGCGCACATCGACACACCTGAGGATGCCATCGCCGGCTGGACCTATGCCGATCCCGACGGCTCAGCGCACGATGTGACCAACTGCTCAATCGCCGCCTTGACCCTCACCTTCCGCCGGGCCGGCAGCACCCCCGCGCGCACCTTGAGCACCGCTCACGGCGCTGCCTATGAGTTGGGTATGCGCGAGCACGACCACGGCATTCCGATCGCGCCTTTCCCGGACGGCTGAGCGACAAGGCTCGGCAGCTCAAGAAGCCCGCGCGATCGCCGCGTCCATCGCGGCGACGGGTTCGTGCACGAGCTTGCCGTGGCCGGCGAAGAGGCGGGTTGGCTCAAGCGCCCGCAGCGCACGAGCGCTGGCCAGCTCCGTGGGGCGATCCCAGGTGGCGAGGGTCGGCAGGGGAAAGCGCCAGTTGACGTGGGCACTGGTCTCGACGCCGCCGAGCGTGCTGAAGGCGTCGCCGCAGATCAGCGTGCGATCGCGGGTGTCCAGCAGGGCGATGTGGCCTGGGGTGTGGCCCGGAGAGGCGATGACTTCCAGAGAGCCGATGCGCTCGCCGGGCTCCACGGTACGCGTAGGCTTGGTCTTTGCTCCCGGATAGCCCCCGCGCAGCTTGCTTTGCGGCTCGCCGGGGTCCAGCGTGAGGTCCTTGGCCAGCAGACGCGCATCGCGGGTGGAGATGATCACCTCAGCCTGAGGCAGCGCCGCGGCAAGTTCGTCCAGTGAGCCGATGTGATCGCCGTGAGCGTGCGTCAGCACGATGCGACGGATCGGCCTGCCGGTGCGTGCGGCGGTGTCCAGAATCCGCTTGGCGCTGCGCGGCAGCATCGTGTCCACGAGGGTGTAGCCGTCCTCCTCCGTCACCAGATAAGCGTTCACGAATCCGAAGCGTGTGATGCGGGAAACGCCACCCATTGAGCCGTTTCTATCACGACCGGACCGACGATAGTGTCGAACGCAACACTCTTGCCTCAAGAAATAGTCGCTATTAGCCGAATTACTGACCAATGCTTGAGGAGAGCACACTGAAGCCAGTCAACCTGGCAGACGATCTACGCCGCCTGGGCGAGGAGCTGCACGTGCGCACCGACGAGGTCGTCGCGGGCCTCAGCAGCCGCTCCAAGGAATCCGGGCAGGTGCTGGACGCGCTCGTGGAGGACAGCTTCGCCAAGGTCGGCTCGGTCTCGACGATCGCCGTCGCCCGCTGGATGGCCGGCGAGGGAGCCGACGTAGCGCGTGAGGTGGGGCAGGACTCCTGGCGCATCTTCGGCCAGCTCGCCGCGCAGCGGGCGGCCTCATTGAATGAGGTCACCAAGCGCTGCCTACGCTGGCGCGACTCGGCCGCCGAGGTGGCGCGCGAGATCGCAGTACAACTCGAACTTCACCATGACGTGCTCGATGAGGCCCTGCGCATGTTGCAGCGCAGTCTCGATGTGACGCTCGTGCGCATGTGCGAGTCTTTTGAGGGCGAGCGTCAGCGCTCCAACGAGGAGCTCACGCGCCGCCAGGAGGAGCTCGCTTTCCTGGCCACGCACGACCCGCTTACCGGCCTGCCCAACCGCACCCTGATCCTCGATCGCGTCGAGCAGATGCTGGTGCGTGCGCGTCGCAACCCCGCGCCGGTCGCGGTGCTGTTTGTGGATCTCGACAACTTCAAGCACATCAACGACACGCTCGGCCACGGAGCCGGCGACAGGCTGCTGCAAGCCGTCGCGGCGCGCCTGGAGGGCGCCATCCGCGACGCCGACGCGCTGGGACGCCTAGGCGGCGATGAGTTTGTGGTGATCGCCGAGGGCATGTCCCTCGCCGCCGGTCCCGAGCTGATCGCCGAGCGCCTGCTCGAAGCGCTCAAGCAGCCATTCAAGCTCGATGATTCACCTGAGGAGGCGCGCCTGACGGTGACCGCCAGCGTGGGGATCGCCGCTGGCGATCGCGGCTCCGCCGAAGAGCTTCTGCGCGACGCCGACATCGCCATGTACCGCGCCAAGTGGGATGGCAAGAACCGCTATGTGCTGTTCGAGTCCGGCATGGAGGACGACGTGCAGAGCCGCATGGAGCTTGAGATGGACCTGCGCGAAGCGCTCGCGAGCGATCAGTTCTACCTCGAATACCAGCCGACCTTCGCGTTGCAGGACATGAGCCCGACCGGCGTTGAGGCGCTGATCCGCTGGAAGCATCCCGTGCGCGGCACGATCCAGCCCAACGACTTCATCCCGCTGCTTGAGGAGACGGGCATGATCGTCGAGATCGGCCAGTGGGTGCTGATGGAGGCCTGTCGCCAGGCCGCCGAGTGGCGCGAGACGGGTTATCCCATCGGCATGTCAGTCAACGCCTCCGCCAAGCAACTCGACACCGACGAGTTCGTCGAGAACGTCCGCGAGGCGTTGCATGACAGCGGCCTGGACCCCGGCGCGCTGACGATCGAGATCACCGAGACCACGCTGATGCGCAACGCCGAGGAGACCGCCCTGCGCCTGGCAGCCGTCAAGGAGCTCGGCGTGCGCATCGCCATCGACGACTTCGGCACCGGCTACTCCTCACTGGCCCACCTGCAGAAGTTCCCCGTCGACGCGCTCAAGATCGACCGCACCTTCATCGCCCGCCTCACACAGGACCCGGAGGGCGAGACGCTCATCCGCACGCTGGTGCAGCTCGGCAAGGCGCTCTCGATCGAGACGCTCGCCGAGGGCATCGAGCAGCCCCAGGAGCTCACGTTGCTCCAGGACGAGTGCTGTGACAGTGGCCAAGGCTTCCTCTTCGCGCGCCCGCTCAACGCCGGCGCGATCGAGAGCTTCTTCGCGCAGTGGCTGGCCGACAAGCAGAAGTCGGAGACACTTTCGGGCGCACAGAACCCCCAGCCGCTGGCCTTGCCCCCGACCGTCTCGTCCTGACAAATAGATCGATTCAGACATAAAACCCCCAAATTGCGAGAAAATCAAACCTCGATTTGACTCCCGTGGGTACCCCTGCCGGTAGATTGATCCGCGGGCGAGGTTTGGCTGCGGCGGCATGGCTCGGTCAAGATCCTGCCCAGCCCGGCTCTCGGGCTCGTGCAATCCAGTCTCAGATCGGGGGACGATCATGGGGAGCAATCAGCCGGCAGCCGAGACATCCGTGTCCGAGGCATCCGCGTGGTCAGAGGCATCTGCATGGTTGATCGCTTTTGGCGGCCTGCTCGCCGGCTGCCTTGTGAGCGCCGCCGTCGAACGCCGCGCTGCCCGAGCACTTGCGCAGGAAGCGCTCGCGCGGGAACGCCGTCGCGTCGCTGCCGACGTCCACGACCTGGTCATGCAGGATCTCTCGCTGGCCTTGGCCAATGCGCGCACGCTGGCCGGCGAGCGAGCGGATACGTCTCGGGCGAGCCTCGTGGTGAGTGCCGGCGAGCGGGCACTCGCCGGTGCGCGTGTGGTCGTCAGCGGACTCACCGAGGAGCGCGCGCTGGACAGCGAGCCGATCGTGCGCGCCATCCAGGCCAGCGCCGAGGCCGCCGCACGCAGCACGCCGCTGATCTTCGATGCCGATGGCGTGCCTGGCTCGGCGCGACCCGATCGGCCCACGCGCGAAGCGCTTGTACACATTGCCCGCGAGGCCGTCACCAACGCCATCAAGCACACCCACTCCGACGCCATCCTGCTCACCTTGCAGTACACCGGCCAGTGGCATCTCACAGTGCGCGACGAGGGCAACGGTTTCGATGGCGAGGGGAGCTCTGGCGGCGAGAGGAGCCCTGGCGGCGAGAGGAGCCCTGGCACGGAGAGCAACTTCGGCCGCGAGAGCAAACCTCACGGCTTCGGGCTCAGCAGCATGCGCGCCCAGGTACAGGCGCTCGGCGGCGTCTTGAGCATCACCAATGCCTCCGAGCAGGGCACCACGCTGGAGGTCACGTTGCCGTGAACGGCGCACAGCCAGGTGTCGTGCTCGCCGACGACCATCCCGCCATCCGCCTCGGCGTGCGCATGGCTCTGCTGGCCGGCGGCCTGCGTGTGCTCGCCGAGGCCTCCGACGGCGACGGGGCCGTCAAAGCCGTCCTGCGCGAGACCCCCGACGTGTGCCTGCTCGATATCAACATGCCTGGCGGCGGCATCCAGGCCGCGGCCGCCATCGCGGCGCTGGTTCCCGCTACGGCCATCGTCATGCTGACCGTCTCCGACAGCACCGAACATCTGCTGGCGGCCCTGCGTGCCGGAGCCGTCGGCTACCTGCCCAAGGACATGCCCCCCGATCGCCTTCCCGCCGCACTGCGCGGCGTGCTGGCCGGCGAGACCGCCTTACCGCGGGCGCTCGTAGGGCCCGTGCTCGGCAAACTGCGCGAACTGCCCGGCAGCGCTAGTGATGTCCTGCGCGCAGGCACCCTCGGACTGACGGGAAGAGAGGACGAGATCATGCGCTTGCTCCGCTCCGGTCTGCGAACCGCCGATATCGGCCGCACCCTCTCACTCTCCCCAGTCACCGTCCGCCGCCATATCTCCACCGCCGTTGCCAAGCTTGGCGTGGCCGACCGCAGCGAGGCCATCCGCGTGCTCACTCCATCGGCGTGAGTGCCCGCGCCCGGCCCTTCAAGCAGATGATCGAGCCACCCTCAGACCACTCACACCAGGCCCACGCGCACCGCGTGGACGGCCGCCTGCACGCGGCTGCGCACTCCCAGCTTCGTGAAGATGCTCTTTACGTACTGCTTCACCGTGTGCGGGCTGATCGACAGCTCTCTGCCGATCGCCACATTGTCCGCGCCATCGGCCATCAGCCGCAGCACCGCCTGCTCGCGCGGCGTCAGCGACTGACGATGCTCCTCGCCTCTCACGCCCGCCCGCACATGCGTTCGCAGTGCCTCCGCCAGCGCACTGGAGATCACGATCTGGCCTTCCGCCGCCTGACGCACACCGATCGCCAGCTGGTCCAATGCCGTGTCCTTCAGCAGATAGCCGCTGGCACCCGCCGCCAGTGCATCCAGTACGTCCCCACGCTCAGCCGACACCGTCACCACGACCGCGTGTATATCGGGGTTGGAGTTGGACACACTGCGCAGCGCATCCAGGCCAGAGAAGGCGCCCATGCGCAGGTCCAGCACCAGCACATCCGGCTGCAGATCGCGCGCCAGCGCCACTGCTTCCTGACCGTCGGCACCTTCGCCGACGACCACCATTCCATCTGCCTCCAGCACTCCGCGCATCCCCTCGCGGAACAGCTGATGATTGTCGATCAGAACCACTCTCAGCGGATCGCCAAAGCTGGTCATGTCCTCAAGATAATCGGATGGGAAGGGCTAAATCAAGAGTTTAGCGCTACTGACCTATGGGCATATTCGGATCAATGAGCAAATGTTTCCGTCTCATATCGATCCTCCTGGCTCTGCTTTTCAGCGCTCCAATACTGCTTGGCGATGCCATCGCCCAGGAGAATCGCTCGCCGCTTGGCATGCGTGCATCTCATGCGCGTCGGCATCGCCATGCACAGCGCCATGTGCGTGATGCGCGACGCAACGCCCATCACCGCCACCACAGAGCACATCGGCCTGTGACCGGCACGAAACGGAGCGGCCCAACTGGCGGCTTCTCTACGCACAGCTCTCCCACGCCTGGCAACCCCACCCCGCCCCCGTCGGAAACGAAATCGCCTCCCTCCGAACCCAAATTGCCGCCGTCCGAACCTAAATCGCCGCCGTCCGAACCCAAACTGCCCGTCGGTCCCGTCTCCCCCGTAGAACCCACGCCGCCTATCCAGCCGCCTCCGCCACCTCCGCCTCCTCCACCCCCGCCGCCACCTCCCCCACCACCACCGCCACCGCCGACCTCGACCTCGCCGAGTTGCACCACCGAAGTCGCCAGCATCGCCGCCGCAGAAGCCAAGGTCACGCAGCTGGCCTCAGCGGAAGGCGAAGCCGTCGTCTGCCTGCCCGCCGGCGACTATGGAGCCCTCACGCTCTCAGGCAGCCACAAAGCCAATCTCACCATTGAGCCCCACCCCGGCTCGCTCGCCTCGCTCGCCGGTGTCACCGTTGCTGCCGGCGCCTCCAATATCACCATCCATAACTTCTCCATCGGTGGTGGCCTCAGCATCGGCGAAGGGGCATCCCATATCACCGTCGATCACAACGACATCAATGGCGAAGCGCCCGGCGGCCACGGCGAGGGCATCGAGACCCTCGGTGTGAACTGTTCCGCGCCTGGTGCTCCCGAATACGCGGGCTGCACCAGCACGCCTTCTGCCACCTACATCACCATCTCCGGTAACCGCATCCACGGCTATGGGCAGGGCAGCGAGGACGCCATCCATCTCAACAACTGGCATCACGTCCGCGTCACCGCCAACGACTTCTACAACCTCAAGGAGCATGGCAACCACACCGACGCTCTCCAGAGCGTCTGGGGCGGCAGCGACCTGACCTTCGATCACAACTACGAGCACGATAACCAGTCTCAGGGCTTCTTCCTCAAGGACGGCGACGTCTCCAATGTCACTGTCGCCGACAACCTCTTCCTACGCAATAACGACGAAGGTCTCGAAGAGAACAACATCCAGATCTTCAACACCGCCGAACTCACCATCAGGAACAACACCTCCTGGGCCGGCCAGGGCGACATCCTGCGCGCCGAAGGTTCCTCTCTGGCGCTTACCGCCAGGGTCGAACACAACCTCGAGGAAATCTTCAACGTCCTGCACGAAAGCGGGCCTGCCTACACGCTCACCGAGGACTACAACATCTTCCGCGAAGAACCTTGGACCTTCACGCTCGGTGCGCACACCGCCATCGTCAAAAACCCCACCTTTGTCGATACCGGCTCTGACGACTACCGCTTGAAGTCCAATCCCAACAACATCGGTGTGGACTGGGCTCCTGCGGAATTCGTTTACGGGCCAACGGGAACTTAGCGGGCGTCGATCAGGGGAGTGTCAGTTTGTTTGTGTAGGTGGTGGTGGTTACTTTGATTTGGTTTAGTGGCGCCCAGAGTTCGGACTGGAGCAGTCAGCGAGAGCCGACCCGCGCTTGTCAGGCCGCGATCTCGACCTGCGGCGGAGGGAGCATCCGCAGGAACTCCGCCGGCAGCCGCTTGCTGGCCTGCCAGAACTCCAGACCCACGACCTCACCCGTCACCGGATCGAGTTCCCGCAGCCCCGAATCCGTCTGCTCGCCCACAGCGGTGGTCGGGTCATAGCCCTCAAAGCGAACCCAGGCGATGTCCGCCTCGGCGTCGTAGTGCCCTTCGATCCGCATAGCCATAGGCTAGCGCCGCCAGACCGTGACCACGCGAGCGGTCAACGGATCATCGCCGTCCGGGTGCTCGTAGGCGATTTACAACGCGTCGACCCACGACCAACCAGCCCGCCTTCCCCCGCGTTGCGTCGCCGTTCCCGGTGTCCGCTGAGCACTGCGGCCTCGACATCGCTGCGGGCGAACCCAAGTTGCCGCGCCTTGTCGAGCGCGTGGAGCGTCCAGCTCACGAAGACCGGATCTGCGGGCACGACGCCGCAGGCTACCGACGGCTACCGACCCCTCCACAGCAGCACCAGGCTCAGCTACTGCCGACACTCGGATCGTATCGTCGCTCGACGCTGGGCCTCCTCGGGCACCACAGCTAGACATGCTCACCCCAATCGCATGACTGTGAATCCGCGCGAGGGGTTTGTGCCGGCTGCCGGCTGCCGGAGCGTGCCAACCGTCGTCGTGTGCCTCGCCGCGCCGCGCAGGTAACTGCCGAGCAGCGGGGCGTAGTCGACGCCGAATGTTGGCGTGCCCCACGCCGAGAAATCCCTTGCGCCGATCACCGCCAGCTTCACGTGCTCGCCGCGCAGGCGCGCCACCGCCGCCGCTTCTTCAGCCGGGCTCGCCAGCAGGCCCGGCAGCAGCGACAGCTCGTACAGCGCTGGCCGTCGGTCCGCCATGAAGTACAGGCCGCCGTCGACCGGCGCCGCCAGGATGCGCTCATTCCCGTTTGTCGACGCGTCGATTGCGCGCACCGCGCCTTCCAGCGCCGGTGCCGCTGCTGCTGTTGTCATGAACGTTCCCCGCGGGCTGTGCACCAGGGTGTTGTCGTGTACATACAGGCCGCCTAGTGCATATGCTGAGAAACTCGCCGCCAGCAAGGCCAACCCGCCGATCATCACCGGCCGTGCGGCCGGGCGGCGCTCCGCTACGCGCATTTGCACGATCGCCAGCAGCAGTACCAGCGGGGCTGCGTAGTAGGGGGCGTAGGAGCCCTCGGTCGTGAACGCGTTGTATGCCCTCAGGCCCAGCGGCGCCGCCGCCACTATCAGCGCCAGGTCCAGCGGCCAGCGGCCGCCCAGTGGCGAGCGGCCGCGGCGCAGCAGGCGCACCGCTGCCACTGCTGCCACGGCGAAGCCCAGCGCCGGCAGCCAGCTCATGCCCAGCATCAGGTGGCGGCTCTCCAGCTCGATTGCCGTCCGCTGCGCGCTCAAAACGCCGCTCGCCCTCAGTAGGCCATCCGCCACAATGAGCGCAGCGGCCAGTGCCAGTAAGGGCCACAGGGCCACTATGGATGCGCTGCGTGACGTGCGCAACCTTTCCGCGCTCTTCACCACTGCTGCTAGCACGCCTACGCAGATCGCCGCACGCAGCGCCAGACCCACCAGGCTTGCCGCCGTCAACGGCATCCAGCTGTGCTGTGTCTTTGCGCCTACTGCGATGAACTTCACCGGCCAGAGGTTTTCAGTTATCAGCGTGTTTAGGCCAGCCTGCCAGGCAAACCAGCCCAGTACAACTGACGGAATCGCCACTGCCGGTAAAGCCAGACGCCAGGCGGTGGGTATTGCCGCTGTGCGATTTTCAAAGCGATACGTCGCGAATGTAAATGCGGCCAGCGCGGCCACTATCACCGCGTAGAACTCTGGGCGTGTCAGACCCGTTAGGCCCGCCATTATGCCGGCCCAGAGCAGGCGTCCGCGTGCCAGTGACAGCAGTGCCAGTAACAGGAACAGCAATCCGAATGTCGCTGAATCCGTGTGCGGCAGGATGAAATTGAACGCTGTGCCCGAGAAGCCGATCGCCAGCACCATCATGCTTGCCAGGCTTGCCGGGAGCGGGTCCAGCCACTGTCGTGCCAGCGCGTAGAACGCCGCCACGATCGCCGCCGTCTGTGCCAGGCCGAACGCGTACGCCGTCGTGAAGCTCGTGCCCAGGAGCTTGAAGGCCAAGGCCAGTGAGTACAGGCCGAGCGGGCCGTAGTAGTAGCGCACATCCTTGTAGGCCACCGCGCCGTGCTTCACCAGATCGGCCGTCGTCAACTCCGCCCCCGCGTCGATCTCCGGCACTCCCCAGCGCCGCCACGTCAGGGCGGTCAGTGCCGCGAAGCAGACCGCCAAGGCCGCTATTGCCGGGCCGTCGCGCAGGTGGCTGTGTGATGGTCCGCTCGGGGATGCCTGCTGGCGTGCCTCACCGCCGTCGCCGTCGCCGTCGTCGCCTGCCGCGCGGGGCGCCGAAAGGCCTAGCAGTGTGCTGCTCACGCCGGCGCGGGACGGGCCACGACGGCACTTACCAGCACCTCCACCTGCCTGCGCGCCACCACCAGCAGGCCGCCCGCGTATATCGCGCAGCCCACCGCGGCTGCCACCGTCGCCTGTGCCAGCTCCGCTTCCAATGCGCTGCCTGCGATCCAGCCTGCTCCGAACGCCAGCGCCGCCAGTGCCACGAAGCGGGTGCCGTCGCTGCTCAGCCAGCGCACGATTGCGGGCGCCTGTGCGCGACCTGCTCCACTTACCAGTAGCACCGCCGCCAAGCACGCTGGAGCCACCCACATCGCGCCTACCGCGCCGTCCACTCCGAACAGCGCCGTGCCGATCGCTGTGGCCAGCAGGTGCATTGCCAACAGTGTTGGCGCCAGTGCACCTAGCAGGCGCGTGCGGCCGAATGCCAGCAGCACCGGCAGCAGGAAGTTCACCAGCAGCGCCGCGATCGTCCACGGCACAAGCAGCGCCGCGAACGTCCGCAGCGTCTGCACCTCGGCGCTTGACAGACTCTTGGGCAGGATCGCGTGTATCAGCGGGGCGCCTGCCACGATCAAGCCTGCCAGCGCCGGCGCCACCAGCAGCATCGCGTAGCGAAAGCCGCGAGGGACCGTGTCAGCCACCAGCGCGCGTCGCTGTGCGCGCGCCTGGCGCGTCAGGTCCGGGATGCTTGACATGCCCAGCGCCATGCCCGTGCCCGCCACCAGATAGCTCGCGAACAGGTACGCGTATGAGAGGACCGTCGTGCTGCCTGCTTCCGAGCTGCTTGCGAACGCCAACGTTATTACGAACAGCAGGTTGAAGGCAAGGTAGATCGCCGTGCGACCCAGCACCACGCCACAGTCGCGCAGCAGCGCGGTGAGGTGCATCGTTAACTGCTGCGATGTGCGCAATGGCGCACCTTCCGGGGGAGAGCGCCTTTCAAATCGCCGCGATGTGCGCAATAGCGCACTTCTGGGAAAAGAGAGCCCTCCGAATCGCTGCGATGTGCGCAATGGCGCACTTTCCTCTGGATGCGTAGGTGCCCACGGCTCTACCGGGCGTCGCGCCACCTCCGCCGGCCATGGACCCAGGCCGCCGCTTGCCTTCACCCCGATCAGCATCCACGCGCACGTCACCACCGACATCGCCCCCATCGAGCAGCCCAGCGTCTGCACCCCGGCCGTGCTCATCAGCGCCAGAAAAGTCACTAGGCCGCTCGCCGCGCCCGCCATATACGCGCCCGCGATCGAACCGAATTGCCCGCGGATCGCGAGCACCGTCGCGCCGCCTGCCGCCCACAGCTGCAACACCATCGCCCCGCCTAGCACCGGCAGCGCCATCTCGGTCACATGCCGTCCGCTCGCCTTCAGCCCCGGGGCGATCAACTGTGCGAGGGGGCCCGCCAGCGGACCTGTCAGCAGCAGCACCGGCAGGGCAATCGCGCCCAGCACCGCCGCGAACCGGCGTGCACTCAGGCGCGCTCCCGGTTCCACCAGCAGACCTACTGAGGTCAGTCGCAGACTCTGGCTGAATACGCCGAACGTCGAGTACAACGCGAAGGCCACAAAGAAGCCATCGGTGCGAGCGTTGGTGCCGAACCGGCCCAGATACAGAACGGCCTGAATCGCCGACGCCGCTGCCATCGCGAACGTCGCCACCGACATCGCCATGCCTGCGCGCGCGCCCTGCACCCTAGAAGAGCCTCACGCTCGCGCTCGTGAACGCCGCGGTGCTTGCAGTGTTCCCAAACACATCCGCCAGCGAGGGGCTCAGCGTGCCCGTTACCGCGGCAGGTCCTCCGGCTGTCAGGTTTTTGCTTGCGTCCGTTACTTTGGTGACCGTCAGCTTGATCGTCGAGCCGCTTACCAAAGTGCTCGCGGTGACGCTCGCCGCGGTGCCGCCCACCTTGCTGTAGCGCACCGTGCCGCTGTCGCCCGTGCTCCAGCTGCCTGAGCTGAGGCCCGTGATCGTGAGCGTGGTTGAGCCCGTGGCCGCGCGCGCATATGTGAGCGTGACGCTGCTCGGGATGCTTGAGGCCAGCATCGGGGCGCTGAATTTGAGCGTCACCGCGTCGCCCACCTGCACCAAGCCCGCCGTCGTGCCCGGCGTCGTGTCGGTGATCGCCGTCAGGGTCGGCTTCACCGTATTCACCTTCACAGTGCTCAGCGCCGAGGTACTCGTGTTACCTGCCAGGTCGCTGACGGTGTACTCATACTCGTAGCAGTGACCGCTGCCCACCGTGCTGTCCGTGAAGGGGGAGCTTGGGCCGGCTACCCCGATATTCGCGAAAGCGGCGAAGGCGCTGCATGTGTCGGTGGCCAGCGTGTACGTGCCGACGGAGCGCTTGAGCTGCCCCGAGGGCGCGTTCACCCCCGAGCCGGCATCGCTTGCGCTGAAGGTCACCGGCACCGCGCTATTGCTGGCCGCCGGCACGCTCGTCGTGGCGGTTGGCGCCGTGCGGTCCACCTCCACGGTGCTCGTCAGGCTTGCCGCGTTGCCCACGAAGTCCGTGCCCGTCAGCGTGTAGCGATAACAGCCTTCGCTCAGGCCCGTTTCGCTGGGGGCGCCCGCAACCGTCGACGCCGTTCCGAAGTTCGTGCACGTGTTGTTGGTCAACGTGCCTGTTGCCTTGCTCAGCACCGACAGCGTGCCGCCCGAGCCGGCGTCCGCGTTGTAGTCCGTGCGGGCAATCGTGAAGGCCCCCGAGGTGTTGAAGCTCGTCGTGCCTGTGCTGCTTGCCGCCGTCCCGTTCACACTCAGTGCACCGCCCGTCGGGGGCTTCGTGTCAACCAACACTGTCGTCGTAATGCTTGCTTTGTTGCCCGCCTTATCGGTGCCCGTCAGCGTGTAGCGGTAGCAGCCATCGGCGACCACCTGTGTCGGCGCGCCCGTGATCGTGGTCGGCGGGGCGGTAAATGCCGTGCACTGGCCGCCGGCCGTCGAGGATGCGATGACCGTCAGCGTGCTGGACGCCAGGCCCGACTGGGTTTCTGACTGCGCCTCGCTGTAGTCCGTGCGTGTACCGATCGTGAAGCTGCCCGTTTTGTTGAAGCTCGCCGTGCCTCCACTGCTGGCGGCTATCCCGTTCACTGTCAGCGCGCCTTCGCTTGGCGGCGTCGTATCTGGCGGCGGTGGAGGAGGCGGTGGGGGCGGAGGGGGCGCCGAACCCGTGACCGCATTGGAGTTGTAGTGCTGGAAGATCGTCGCCGCGCTCAGCGACTGGTTGTAGATCGCCAGTTCGTCAAGCGTGCCCGTGCCGAACAGCGCATTGCCGTCACGGGACATCAAATACAGCGTCGAGTTGGCGAACGGACCGCCGGCGGTGACGATGCCGTCCTGCTGGAAGCTCACCGGCACGCCATCCACATACGGTGTGATCTCGCTGGCACCCGGCGCCGTGCTGTCCAGCACGAACGCATAGTGGTGCCACACGCCCGCGCTCGGGCGCGCGAAGAAAACGCTGTTGCGTGAGCCTTCCGGACCGATGCCCACGCCGAACGTGCCGCCGAACTGCGACGCGTCGGGGTCGACCAGGAAGCCTCCGGCGTGTTCGTTGAAGTTCGGCGTGAACTCCATCGCCAGCGCGTCGTCGTTGGCGTATTTGTTCCACTTCAGCCAGAACTCCACCGTCACCTGATTGGTGCCTGAGAGGTCCAGCGGGATCGCGCCCGAGTCGCTTGAACCGTTGAAGGCGATCGCCGTATTGGTTTCACCTAGCACCGCGCCGGGGGCTCCAAAGGTGCCGCCGCTGAGCGTCCCATTGCTCGTGCCCTTGCTGTCGAGGATCGTCGGCCCGCTCGGCTCGCCCAGGCGGTAGTAGTCGACCAGGCCGGAGGTGCTCAGCACCGCTTCGGGGTAGTCCGTCGGGCTCTGCACCAGCACCGCCAGCGCGATCGTCGTCGTCGTGCTCAGGCCGTGGTCGTTGGTGAGCTTCACCCCTACCGTGTGCATGCCCACCGTCTGGAAGCTGCTCGTGACGGTCGGTTTCGTGCCCGTGTCCGTCGCGTATGCGCCACTGCCGTCGAGGTCCCACTGATAGTCCGTGATCGCTCCCTGGTCGGTTGAACCACTCGCGTCAAACGTCACCGTCTGTCCTGTCACAGCTGGATTCGCTGAGGCTTTGAGGCTCGCCACCGGCGGCAGGTTGCCGACCGTCAGCGTGTGCGAGGTGCTGTCGGTGGCGTTGTTGGCATCGATCACCCGCAGACCCACTTTGCAGCTACACGCGCTGGCGAAGCTCGTAGTCAGTTTCGGATTCGCGCCCGCGTCGGTCTCATATGTGCCGTCTCCGTTGAGGTCCCAGCGGTAGTCCACCAATTTCGCGTGCCCTGTCGATGCGCTCGCATCGAGCGTCACGTTCTGTCCCGGGCGCACCGGATTGGGTGACATCGTGAACGAAGCGCTCGGCGGTTCGCTCGCGCCTTCGCTGCTGTAGTGCTGGAAGATCGTCCCTGCGCTCAACGGCTTGTTGTAGATGGCTAGCTCGTCAAGTGTACCCGCGCCGAACAACGCACTGCCGTTGCGTGACATCAAATACAGCGTCGAATTGGCGAACGTGCCGCCACCCGTGCCGCTGCTCTCCTGCTGGAAGGACACCGGCTGGCCATCGACATACGGGGTGATCTCGCTCGCCGCGGGCGCCGTGCTGTCAAGCACCAGTGCGTAGTGATGCCACACCCCAGCACTGGGGCGCGCGAAGAAGATGCTGTTGCGCGTAGCGCCTTCGCCGATACCGATGCCAAACGTGCCGCCAAACTCAGGCGCGTTGGGGTCAACCAGGAAGCCGCCCGGATGTTCGTTGAAATTCGAGGTGAACTCCATCGCCAGCGCGTCGTTGCCGGCGTACTGGTTCCACTTCAGCCAGAACTCCACCGTCAGCTGACTCGTGCCCGTGAGATTCAGCGGGATCGTGCCGTTGTCGCTCGTGCCGTTGAAGCCCAATGCCGTGCTGGGGTCGCCTAGGACGGCACCCGGCAGTCCGAAAGTGCCGCCGTTGATCGTGCCATTGCTCGTGCCCTTGCTGTCCGCGATCGTCGGGCCATTCGGCTCGCCCAGGCGGTAGTAATCGATCAGCCCCGGCGTGCGCATCACCGCGTCGGGATAGTCGCTCACGCCCTGTTCGAGCACCTTCACCGCGACCGTCGCTTTGCTGCTCAGGCCGTGATCGTTGGTGACCTGCACTCCCACCGTGTGCACGCCCACGGTCTGGAAAGAGGTCGTGACCGTGGGCGTCGCGCCCGTGTCCGTCGCGTAGTTGCTGCTGCCGTCGAGGTCCCACTTGTAATCGGTGATCGTGCCCTGGTCGGTCGATTCAGCCGCATTGAGCGTCACCGTCTGTCCCGTCAGCGCCGGGCTCGGTGAGGCGCTTACCTTGGCCACCGGCGCGAAGTTCCCGACCTGCAGCGGCTTGGTGTTGTAGTCCCAGCCGCCATTGCTGTCGGTTACACGCAGGCCGACGTTCACCGTCGCTTCGGCGGTGTACTGCTTGCTCACCACCGGCGTCGTCGTGGTCGTCTCATACGTGCCATTGCCGTCCAGGTCCCATTCATACTTTTTGATCGTGCCCTTGCTGTAGCTCGATTTCGAGGCGTCGAAGGTCACCGTCTGGCCCGCCCGCGCGGGGCTCGGCGTCATCGTCATCGAGGCCACTGGGCGCGGGTCACTGCCGTTGTCCTCGAAGTGTTCCTGGATGCGCGCGGCGCCCAGCGCGCCGCCGTAGATCGCCAGCTCATCCAGCGAGCCGTTGCCAAACAGCGTGTTGGCGCCGCGCGAGAACAGATACAGCGTGCTGCTAGCAAACGCGCCCGCGCCGGTGTTGGCGCTCTCCTGCTGGAAGGGCACCGCCTGACCGTCCACGTACGGCGTGATCTCGCTGGCCGCCGGCGCCGTGCTGTCCATCACCAGCGCGTAGTGGTGCCACACCCCCGCGCTGGGGCGCGCAAAGAACACGCTGTTGCGCGCCGCCGGCAGGCCGATGCCCACGCCGAAGGTGCCGCCAAACTCAGGCGCGTTCGGGTCCACCAGGAAGCCGCCCGCGTGTTCGTTGCTGTTGGGCGTCAGCTCCATCGCCAGTTCGTCCCGGTTGGCGTACGTGTTCCACTTCAACCAGAATTCGACCGTGATCGCCGTCTGGCTTGAGAGGTCCATCGGGATCGTGCCGTTGGCACCGGCCTCACCCTCGGTCGGGTCCGCCCCACCGGGAAAGTTGATCGCCGTATTGGGGTCGCCGTTGATCGCTCCCGGTTCCTTGTAGAGCGCGCCTGTCAAGGTGCCGTTGGCGCTGCCCTTGCTGTCAAAGATCGTCGGGCCCACAGACTCGCCAAGGCGGTAGTAGTGGAGCAGGCCGGGCGTCGTCAACACGCCGTCGGAGTAGTTGCTCAGGCCGATGTTCACCACGTTCTCGGTGATCGTCGCCGTGGCCGAGTTGCCGGCAGCGTCACTCACCTTCACGCTGATCGTGTGCGCCCCCGCCGTCTGAAAGCTCGTCGTGACCGTCGGCGTTGTGCCCGTGCTGGTCGCGTAGGCACCACTGCCGTCGAGATCCCAGCGGTAACTCGTGATCGGACCCACCACATCCACAGAATGCGAAGCGTCGAGCCCGATCGACTGGCCGATCGACGCCGGATTGGGTGAGGCCGCGAGGTTGGCCGTAACGGGGTCGTTGACGGTGATGGTGCGCGTCGTCACGTCCTGCTGGCCCAGGCTGTCGAGCACCTTCATCACGACGTTGTAGGTGCCGGGCTGCGCGAAAGAGTGCGTCAACAGCGGCGAGGAGCCAGTGCTCGTCGAGAACGTGCCGCTGCCATCGAGGTCCCAGAAATAATTGGTGATGGTTGCGCTCGGGTCGCTCGATGCCGACCCGTCGAAGCTCACGGGCTGGTTGGTCAGCACGGTGTTCGGCGTGGCTTTGAACACCGCCCACGGAGGCTTTGGTGCGTTCGGCTGGTCGAGCACGATGGCCGCCTCCGGCGTCAGTGGCTGCACGCCCATTTCGGAGAAGATGTTGTAGGTCGCCTGATTGAGCTGTGGGTCGGTGTCAAGGCCATAGGCCCACTGAATCGTGCCCGCGGCGAATACGTGGGCGCCGCTCGGCGCGCGGTACTCCACCGCGCTCGATGTCGCTTCCTGCCCCGGCGGAGGAGTCGAGGCGCGCACACGGCCGGAGTCCTGTAGCCACGAGGAGGCCTGGTCGCTCGTGTTGCTCAGCGACAGGCGCTTAACGCCCGCGGGCTCCACCGCGGCCGGGCCCGCGTAGGCCGGGCTCGTCGGGCTCGGCACCTGGTCCCACTCCCAGCCGACGATGTCGTTGTCGAGCGTGATCGCCGAGATGCTCGGCAGGCCCGCGTTGCGCCACACGCGATCGGCCTCGTATTCACCTCCGGGGTTGCCTGCGGCCACGGACAGGCCCCAGGTGTCTTCCTCGTTATCACCCGTGTAAAGCACGCCGAACAGTTCGTTCTCCGGCTGGTTGGCGCCGATGCGCCCGCCCGGTGGGGCGTTGGGATCGCCGGCCGGGGCGCCCGGATCGCGGCGCGTGGTCGTCGCGAACTGAGGCTGATCGTCGGCCGTATGCGGAATGCCGTCCGGGCCCAGCGAGGCCGGATCGTTCGGCGTCGCTCCACCATTGCCGTCGGCCGAGCCCTGAATCGTCTTGTAACAGACGAGCGTGCGGTAATTGTCCGTGTAGCGCGTCTGCCAGTAGGCCGTATTGGCGCTGAAGGAGGCGATGTTCACTCCTGCATTGCGCGCCGCCAGCATGTTGTTGAAGGAGGCGTGTGACCAATACTCGCTGTGCCCTGAGATCAGCACGATCTTGTGAGTCAGCAGTGAGGAGGGGCTCTGGTCGGTCTGGATGTCATCGCTGTAGGTGACGTCATAGCCCTGCTCCTCAAGCCACTGCACCATCTGATCGTCCGGGCCGAAGAACTTGTTGCGCTGCGCGTCACCTTCGGCCAGCGGCCGATCGAAGGAGACAGCCACCGCGCGGCCGTCGCCGGCGATCGTGTTTTCCCCGCCGCACGCGTCGAAGTACAGGGACTTGCAGCCCCAGGTGTTGTAGGCCTCATACGAAGCGATCGGCAGCACGTAGAGGATCTGCGAGGCGCGCGCATCGTTGCGCACCGTGAAGGTGACGTAGTTCTGGATGCCGCCGTGAGCGACATCGGTGAACACCGCCTCATAGATGCCCGAGATCGGCAGTGTGTTACCGGGAATCGTGTAGCTGACGTTCCAGTTCGCGCAGCTCAGCTCGCCGGTCGTGGCGTTCATCGCTTCGCATTTGAAGTTGTTGTTGACTTTTACGTTGTTCGCCGAAGCCGCCGTGATCAGGCGTGCTCCCGTGCCGCCGTAGTAGCCGATTCGGTACACGGCGACGTTCACGCTTGAGCTGGGGAACGACGGCTGGTTCGTGCCGATCTTCAGCGGCACGCTTTCGCCCAGGTTGTAACTCGTCTTCGTCGTGAAGCCGCCGAGTTCTTCGCTGTAGTGGTCGTTGATCGACTGGTTCGCCGTCGTGCCCGCGCCCATGCAGTTGTTCTCGTTCACCACCGGGTTCGCATTGGGACACGTCACTTCCGCCGCGCCGGCAGAGGTGGCAGCCCAGGCCAGTGCGAGCGTGGCGGCGGCGGCGCAGGCCACGCAGGCGAGGATGAGCAGCGTAAGCAGGCGCAAGCCCCCTGCCGCCGCCCGCTTTGTTGGCAGGGCGTACTCGTGCATTTGGATCCATCCACGCAACGGCTTCTCCTCGCGTCAACTTTCGCCTGCCCCCGCCGTTACTTGCCGCGTGGAAGCACGCTTGCGAGTCGGCATCGTTCCCGCGTGTGAGCACTCCGCGCGGGCGCGGCTCTCGGCTGCGCTGGAAGCGGCTTACCCGGTGCGCTTTGAGGGGCGCGAGGGGGATAGCTTGCGCGGGGTGGATGGGGTCTTGGTGTTCGGGGCGGGGGGCGCGCCAAGCAACGGCATACCCAGCTTGACCCTGCACGGCGAGGAGACCTCTCCTCGGACGTCCAGATCCGTTGCCCTCGCCGTCGACGCTGCGTTAGCCCGGCCGCTGCGTGGAGCATTGCTCAGCGACGGTCATGCGACTGCCTTGAAGAGCATGCGCGCGAACGAGACCGTGCTTGCCACCTTCGACGGCGCGCCAGCATGGGTTCGCGGCGCGCCAACGCGGGTTCGCCACCACGTCGCCTGCGCGCCCGCCGAGCTTGGCCCCGAAGAGGCGCTGCGCGAGCGCCTGCGTCCCGGGCGCTGTCTCGCGTTGCTTGCGCTAGTGCATTTCCTAGGTGAGCTCACCGCCCACCTGCGTCCGCCCCCACCGCCGCTGCGCGCCGCCTTCATAATCGACGACCCCAACCTGCGCCGCCCACGCTACGGGCACCTCGACTATGCCGAGCTGCTCAGTCATGCGCGCGTTCACGGCTACCACCTAGCCGTCGCCATGGTCCCGCTCGATGCCCGCTTCGCCCACCCCCGCGCCGTTCGCCTCTTCCGCGAAGGGTCCGCGCACCTCTCGCTCTGTGTTCACGGCAACGATCACGACGGGGCTGAGTTGGGGCGTCCTCGTTCCGACGCGCAGGCCACGGCCGTGGTGGCCCAGGCCCTGCGTCGCAGCGCCTCCTTCGAACGACGCACCGGGGTCGCCGTGGACCGCGTGATGGTTCCACCTCACGAGCGTCTCAGCGAGCCCGTTGCACGCGCGCTGCGTGCGTGTGGCTTTCGGGCGGTTACGACAACACGCCCTTATCCCTGGGTCGCCGACACATCCGATCGCTCGTGGTTGGCGCGCCCGCCTGCCGTCGGCCCGCTGGCTGCTTGGGGGCCGGTCGATGTCGTTGCCCGCGGTCTACCCGTTCTGCTGCGCGCTGACTTTCGCGAGCACCCGAGGGAGGATCTGGCGTTGCGCGCTTTTCTTGGGCAGCCTTTGATCCTTTATGGCCATCATGACCTGCTTGCCGGAGGACCTGACGCGCTCGGCGAGGCCGCGGCGGAGATCGATCGCCTTGGCGATGTCGAGTGGTCTTCGCTCGGCAACATTGCGCGTACGCATATGCAGGCGCCGGTCGAATCTCGCCCTCTTGCAGCAATCCCTCGGCCCCCTCAGCGCCTGGCTCCCTTACTTCGTCGCCTGGCCAGTGAGGGCCGCGACCGCGCGGGCACGATTGCCGCGCGCTGACGTCCTCCACAGCGTCTGAGCGGGCTTTACTCCTCCACAGCGTCTGACGGGCTTTACTCCTCCACAGCGTCTGAGCGGGCTTTAAGTCGCCGTTAAGCACGACGCTGTGAGTGCAATTTCTTCCACAAAGTGGAGGAAATTCCTCCACTTGCTGGTAGAATTACGCCTCGTCTCATGATCGAACGCCATCAAGAGCAGGCTGTCGTCGAAGCCTTGCAAGACACACCAGCCGTCCTGCTTGTCGGACCACGGCAGGTGGGCAAGAGCACACTCGCTCACCAGTTACAACCCAAGATGAAGGCGGCCACGATCGTTTCGCTCGACGATGCCGCAGTCCGCAATGCGGCGCAGGCCGACCCCAACGGCTTCATCGCAGGCCTGGAGTTGCCTGCGGTGATCGATGAGGTCCAGCGTATGCCTGACCTTCTGTATGGGATCAAGGACACAGTGGACCGGATCAGGCTCTCCGGCGACTCGGCCGACGGGTCGTTCCTGCTGACCGGCTCAGCCAGCATCTGGGATACGTTGGCCGCACCGGAGTCACTGGCGGGACGCATCGAGCGTATCCCCATCGCACCGTTCACCCAGGGCGAGCTGACGGGACGGCGCGAGCGTTTCATCGACTCGCTCTTCGATGGTCACGCCCCCAGCCTCCCCAAGGCCGGTAGCGACCGCCTGGCGATTGCCGAGATGGTTGTGCGCGGCGGCTACCCGGAGGTGCAGGACCGCGGCGAACGGCGCGCTCAGCGATGGTTCTCGGAGTACCTCTCGCGCGTGCTCGACCGCGACATCCGTGACCTGGCCAACGTCCGGCGACCCGGCGAGATGCTTCGCCTGCTCACTCTGTGCGCCACCCGCGCGGGCAGCATCGTCAACGTGGACGCCATGATCGGCGACCTCGGCATCGCTCTCAGTACCGGGCGGCGCTACTACGAACTGCTTGCCCGCGTCCAACTCATCCAAGAGATCCCAGCATGGGGGGCAAATCTCGCGCGTGCCACCGTCCGCCGACCCAAGCTCGTGCTCTGCGACAGCGGACTCACAGCTCACCTGCTTGGCATCTCCGCCGCCAAGTTCGCCAACGACCTCAACATGAAGCCCGGTCCGGGCAACCTCTTTGAGAGCTTCGTCACGCTCGAACTCCTGCGCGCCTCAGCGTGGTGCCACGAGGATGTGCGCGCCTTTCACTGGCGCGAGCGCTCAGGGCGTGAGGTGGACCTTCTCCTCGAACGCCGCGATGGCTCCGTGACCGCATTCGAGCACAAGCTCGGGACGAGCATCAGCCAGGAGGATTTTCGCCATCTCGCCTATCTACGCGACCAGCTCGGGGAGCGCTTCGCGGGCGGCGCCGTCATTTATACCGGCGAAAACACCATTCCCTTCGGCGAGCGGCTGTGGGCCGTGCCGGTGAGCGGGCTGTGGGCTAGCCTCCGGTGAGCGGCTCCGCCGGGAAGCGCACGCCGAAGCGCTCGATGAGCGAGGGCACGCTCGACGGGTCCATCTCCAGCGCATAGCGCTCACAGAGACTACCAAGTATCGCCGGGTCGGCCGCGGCGACGCCACCTAGATCGACAAGCTCCGCAAAGAAACCCTCGAAGCCCGCGGGCGCAATGACCTCAAGAATCCGGCAGGGCTCATCGCCAGCGTTCCAAAACGTGTGCCACTCGCCGCGCGGCTTGAAGACCAGGTCACCGGGACCGGCCTCCAGCACATCCTCGCCGAGCAGCGCCCCCATGCGACCTTCGATCACGTAGCTGTACTCGTCCTCACGTAGGTGACGATGCAGCGGAGCGGCAAGAGCGTGCGCGGACATGGGGTGCTCCACGAGCGAGAAGCCGCCGTTGGTCCTCTCGCCGTCGACCATGAAGCGCACCCCGATGCTGCCGAGGAAGCCAGCCTTGCCCTCCGTAGGACCTAGGACCCTTGTGGAAGCCGTTTGCATCGCCATCCTCATTTCATCGAAAAATAATGTGCGTCAACTACAACCTACTCCGCGGCGAGCTCCTCTTGTGAAACGAGCCCTGACTCCTCACGCCAGCGCCAACTCCAGCCCTTCTCAAGCCAGCGCCAACTCCAGCAGCCGCTCGTGCCGCGCGGCCCAGGAGTTGGTCTGCACGAAGGTGAGACGCTCGTTCTCCGGAGCGGCGCCCATCCCCATGGCAGCGCCGACCGCCGCCGGGTAGCCGCCGCCATCGCCGACAAGCAGCACGCGCGGGTCGACGCTGCGCAGCGGCGGAAGATCGGCGGCCACAACCGGCAGCCCACCGGCCAGATACTCATAGAGCTTGAGCGGACTCATGGCCTCGGTGAGCGCCGAGCGCACATGCGGGATCAGGCCGACATCGGCCACGCGGATCAAGCCTGTGACCCCCGCGCGGGTGAGGGCAGGACGGATCTCGATGTTGGGCTCGGCGCGCAGCGGCTGCAGATGGGCCGGGTCGAGCAGCGCGCCCGCCAGGACCACGGTGGCCTCGGGCATGGCGCGGGCGATCGTCACCAGGCCAGGAATGTCAAGGCGGGAGTCGAGCGTGCCGGCGTACAGCAACAAAGGGCGCAGCATGTCGCGCTGCCAACCCGGCGGGGTGGGATCGCCGATCCACTCGCTCGGCTCAAGCCCATTGGGGACAACCGCGCTCGGCCCCGTTGGCGCAATGCGCTCGCGCAGCGTGTCGGACACCGTCACCACGCGGCGGCGGCGCACGCGTACGGCGGCGAAGCTCTCGCGGTAGGCGGGCCACCAGCGCTCGTGGGGCTCGTAGGCCGACCAGTCGTCGATCGCGTAGAAGGTCACGGCGCGCGCCCAGGCGAACTCCGCGAAGCCAGCCACCAACGGATGCGCAGTAATCACCACCGGGTCACGCATCCCCATGCGCGTCGCGGCCGCTGCCAGGGTGCGATCGTAGGCCGCGGCGAGACGCTGAGCCCCCCGTAAAGAGGTGGGGTCGCTGCGGCGCAGACGCACAGGCTGCACCAGCTGCGCTCGCTCGCCGGTGGGGAAGTCGACGCGCTCGCGTGAAGGCCGCAGCGTCTCAGCGAGGTCACGGGCAAGCTTCAACGGCAGGCTGCGCATCAGATCGCACACCAGCACTCGGCGCACGCACGGATGCGTCACGAGCGCGCGTGCGAGTCGGTCCTCGGACCCGAACCAGCCGCGCCGCGCGGCGGCCTGCCACGTCATGTAGGAGAACGTGAACACCACGTCGCGGCCACCCTCATCGCCGTGCCCGCCATACACATGCGCGGCAGCGCCCTTTTCCGCATCCGTGCGCATCGGAAACTCAGCGCTCACCATCGACCCTTCGCGCGCGCGTCTCCTTGATGGCCAGCATGTGCAGACAGTCACCCGCCACGAAGCGGTCGAGCACCCATAAGAGCGGTGCGAGCGCCCACGCCGCCAGGCGCAGCCCGCGGCCCGTCCAGCGGGCGCGGCCAAACACCGCGTACTGGAGACTGACTAGCAGTGCGGGGCGCATCGAGGCCGTGCTCTGCGCCACCGGGCGCAAACCCGCGCGCACCATCAGCGCTGCCAGCGTCTGCCTGTCGAGGTGCTGGAGATGACGCGGCAGGTCCAGCTGGAACCAGCGCGACCCGAACACCCTGCGCTGCCAGCAGTCAAAATTGGGTACCGCCACGGCCACCACGCCGCCGTCGCGCAGCAGCGCCGCTGCCTGGCACAGACTGCCCGCCGGGTCCGGCACGTGCTCAAGCGAGTGGTTGAAGATCACTCCGTCGAAGGTGGGGCCACGCCATGGCGCATCCTCAAGCGTGCCCCGGTGCACCTCCACCCCGCCCGCCCGCGCGCGTGCCGCCGCGTGCCTTCCCGGCTCCACGCCCGCGACCCTCCAGCCGCGGCGCGCGAAAGCACGCGCCAGCTCGCCGTTGCCACAGCCCACATCGAGCATCCGCCCGGGCGGGCGACGCGCCAGCATTCGATAGGGGCCCAGGCGGACGATCGCGGCCAGACGCAGACGCTCCACTAGGCCCGCCCGGGGGGCCGGCTGATAACTCGCGGGGTAATAATCGGCGAACTGCTCGGCGCCGATGCGCGGCTGCGTACTGGCCAGACCGCAGGCCATGCAACGCAGCACCGTGAACTCCCCCGGTCCGCCCATCAGGCGATCGCGGCCGCGCAACAGCACGGGCCCCTCAAGCGGCTCCGCGCAGCCGGGGCAGGTCGCTGCTGGCAGCGTGGCACAGACTGGCATCTCGCCCGACTAACGGGGGCGCCGTATGCCAGCTTGCAAGCCCCCACGGCCCCACCACCACAGCGCCCCCGGTCCTCGCAAGCGCCGCCCCCGGTCCTCGCAAGCGCCGGCCCCCGGTCCTCGCAAGCGCCGCGCGCCAGCTTGCAAGCGCCGCCATCCCGCGGCCGTTGCATGAGCGGTACCCAACTTGCCGCGCGAATCCCTGAAAGAGGCCACCCTCAGCGGCGTACGCTGGCTGATGCTCACGCGCGTGGCGAGCGAGGCGCTGGGGCTGGTGGCGATGGTGGCGCTCGCACGCCACATCTCCCCCGCGGCGTTCGGCCACGCGGCGGTGGCGCTGATCTTTCTGCCGCTGGCCGCGATCCTCACCTTCGAGGGCTTCGCCTCAGCGCTGGTGCAGCGCGAGGAGATCGACGCCGACCACCTGCAGGCGGCGACACTGATGAGCCTGCTCGGCGGCGCCCTGCTCTCGGCCCTTGCACTGGGACTCACGCCGATCCTGTGGCGCCCGGTGTTTGGCGTGCAGACGGCGGCGCTGATGGCGTTGGCCTCGCCGGTCTTCCTGCTGGCGGGCATCGGGGGCGTGCCGCGTGCACTGCTGTGGCGGCGCCTGGATTTCCGCCGCATGGGTCTGATCGATACCGCCTCGCTGATCGTCGGCAGCGTGCTCGCCGTGGCCTTGGCGCTTGAGGGCGTGCAGGCACGCGCGATCATCTGGGGTGCGCTGGCGCAGGTGGCGGTGCGCTCGCTGCTGCTGTTGGCCACCGCGCCGCCACCCCCGCCGCGCCTGCGCCTACGCGCGCAGCGCGAGATCGGCGCCTTCGGCGTACCCGCCGCGCTCGCCGGTCTCGTGGACGTGCTGTTTCGCAACGTCGACTACGCGATCCTCGCCGCGCGCTTGCCGGCAGCGCAGACCGGCATCTACTGGCGCGCCTTCAACCTCGGCGTGGTCTACCAGGACAAGCTCAGCGGCGTGATGATGCAGCTGGCTTTCCCGGTCTACTCGCGCACGGAGAGCCACACACAGCTGCGCGGGCTGCATGAGCGTGCCACCAAGGTGCACGCGGCCGTGATCTTTCCACTGCTGGCGATGTTGATCGTCGTAGCGCCGGTGCTGATCCCGTGGCTGCTCGGCCCGCAGTGGGCGCCGTCGGTGGTGCCGACGCAGATTCTTGCCGTGGCGGGGATGGTCGCGGCGATCCTCACCGGCTACCCCCAGGTGATGCTGGCGTTGGGGCATCCACACGCGTTGCTGCGTTTCAACGTGGCGATGCTCTTGGGCTACGCCGCCGTCGTGCTGCTCGCGTCTAGCCATGGCCTGATCGTGGTCGCCGTGGCAGTGACGGCCTTCTATCTGGTGATCCTCATCGGCGTCTATCGCCTGCTACTGAGCCGCTACCTCGGCATCTCCATTCGGGGATTGATCTCCGAGTTGGCACCCGCGCTTGGCGGCTGCCTGGCGCTCGCGAGCATCGCAATGCCTTTGCGTATTTTGCTGGCCCCCACGCTGGCGGCGCCTTTCGTCGTCGTGTTGGTGGGAGTGTCCGGCCTGTTGGCCTATATGCTTGCCCTGCGCGTCGTCTCGCCGGCGGTATGGCGCGACCTTCACATGTTGCTCGCGCGGGTGCTCCCACTGCGTGGCCGCAATGCAGGCTATGAAGGTGCCAAAGTGGCCCAGGACGGAGCCGAAACAGCCCACCACTCCACAGACGCAGCGCAGGACGGAGCCAAAAGTAAAAGCCAAGAAGTCGGAACCATTCTGACTTAGGCACAGATAGTTGCAATTTGCGCTACTGTTAGATAAATTGGGTCAAGGCATCGAGGATATGGGGAAGTATGACTACTAGGGACCCCGGTTGGATGCGTGGCAGTTCACCTTTAAAGGGTGCCCTGCTTGGTTTGCTGCTCCAGCGTCCCGGCCACGGCTATGACCTGGCCAACCGCCTCGGCCGCCGCTTGGGGCCTGCCTGGCAGATCGAGGCCAAAGGGCTCTATCCGATGCTCCAGCAGCTTGAGCGTGCCGGCCTGGTGTCCCCTCAGGCCGTGGCCTGCAACGGACCCACAGGGCGACGGATCGTCTACCACCCGACCATACGCGCCCAGAGCGCATTAACCGAATGGATGACCGCGGGCGCGGCCGCGGAGCCTGTGCGCGTCGAGTTGCAGGCCAAACTGGCGGTCGCCCGCTACGAGGACTTGCCCCGGCTGCTGCTGGCACTGGACTGTTATGAACAGGAACGACGCACACTGCTCAGCGCCAGCGCAGAGGAGTTCCCCAGCGTCCGTTCATTGGCCGAGCTGGCAATGACACTCACGCGTGCCGCCGCGCTCACCCGCCTGCGAGCCGAGCTGGACTGGGCTGTGCTGGCTCGCCGGGCGATCGCCGAATTCGCGGCTGCAACGAAGACCGCGGACTGCCCGGCTCCCCGCCGCGTCGCGGCTCGGCCGGCGCGAGGCGCCGCCGGGGAAGGTCATGCATTGCACCCGGCACGGCGCTAGGCGCACGTTCGCGCAGCGCCACGATCATCCCCGCCACGAAGAACAGCAGGTAAGGGACGTGCGGAAAGGACAGCACGTCGAACAAGGCGCTCGCGAGCGCCACCACGCCCACCGAGGCCAGGGCAGCCAGGGCCAGCGACGAGCGCCTTGCATCGGCCAGTGACGAGCGCCTTGAATCGGTTACCCAGCCACCCGCACGGATCGTCCCGTGCGCCATGCTCATCATCGCCATCAGGATCGCTCCAAAGGCCGCCACGCCGATAACGCCCGTCGTTATCAGCAACCCCAGATATTCATTGTCAAGGATGCGGTACTTGTGCGGGTCATAACTGGCAAAGCCTCGCCCCAGCAGCAGATGACGCATGACATCCGGCTGCACCGCGTCGTAGCGGGCCGTGCGATCGGTCGTAGTCAGCACCCCTCCGAAATGGCCCGGCTCGAGCTGACTCAGCACCGACCCCAGCGCGCCCGGCGAGCTGAAGTGCACGAGCACCGCGAGCACCAGCCCTAGCCCCAATAGCGTGCGGCCCACCGCGCGCGGACGGTAGGCGAGGAGCACCAGCACCGCTCCCGCAGGCGCCACAAGGCTCGTCTTGCGCGAGGTCGCCACGCCCCCCGCAACCAGCAGGCCGATCGCCAGCGAGTACAGCAGCCGCTGCCTGCGCGTGGGGGAGTCGATCGCGCCCATCACAGCGAAGGGCAACACCATCGCCAGCAGTGCCGCCAGCTCCAGCGGCTGACTCGTCGGCCCATACACCGTCAGGCGTCCGATCGAGTCCGGCGCATCCAGATCTGAAGGCTTGACGATCGGCAGCAGCTTGCCCCAGAGCTCGTAGAAGATGTTGTAGTGCAGGCGGTACTCCACCACCGTCGCCACCGCGACGATGCTCCCCAGCACAACGATCAGCACCGCGAAGCGCGGCACCTCACGCGCGCGCAAAGCGGAGGACACCACGAAGAAGAACAGCAGGTAGGAGGCGAGCAGCGACAGCTTCTTCAGCACCAGCGTGACCTCGCCCATGTTCGCCAGCGCCGCGCCGTCCAGGCCGACGCCGATGCAGCACACCGCGAAGAATCCCAGCGCCGCGAAGTGCACGCGCGTGAGGCGCAGCCGCGGGCGTGCCGTCTTGCTCAGCACCGCCATGCTCAGCAGCCACAGCGCGACCAGGATCACCAGGAACGGCCGATCCATGTTGCTGTCAAGCGGCAGGCCGATCGGCAGGTCCAGGGCGTCAAAGGGCACCAGGAAGAGCATCGCCACGAACCCCGCCAGCGCCCACGGCAGCAGGCGCGTGGTGTGCGGCCAATCGCCGCCGGTGAGTCTCGGAGTGAGGGATGCTGAGGCCTGCGGCCAATTGCCCCCAGCGGGCCTCGGCGTAGGGGACGTTGAAGCGGATAGTGCCCGCCGCGAGGCAGAGGAGGTTCGCCGGCGAGCAAGCAACACCCCACCGCCAAGCACCAGCACCAACAGGAAGGCCGCCCCCATCATCTGCCAATGCCCCCCAGGGTTGACCAGTCCTCCCACAGTGGGACCTAACGGCCTTAGCACCGCCGCCTGTTCTGGCCCGAGTGGATATGAGCTGCGGCGCGCCGCCACATGCCGCTCCAGCAATTCGCGCGCGGCGTCCACCAGCGCCACCGCCCCGGCGGCCGTCGGTGCCTGGCCGTAGAGCGTCAAGATCGGCGTGACGCCGTCAACATCGAGCACCAGCCGGTAAGAGTGATCGACCGGGAACGGATCGGCGATCGGCGATGTCTTCGCTGCCAGATTGGTACGCCCCAGCAGCAGCGTGAATGGGCCCGAGGCCGCGACACGTGCTCCGCCGTGCAGCCCCAGCGCCCGGCCCATTTCCACGGCTGCCTGGTCCCCCTGCAGGTAGAGGGCATAGGTGACCGCGAGCTGCCCGGCGAGGTTGGCGCGATAGGCGCCCAGAGGTGCCCCGACTGTCAGCTCGGATTCCCTCGCGTCCACCAACACCTTCGCGCTGGCCGCCCCCATCCCCACAGGGCGCGGGCGCAAGGAGGTGTCATAGCCGGCTACCCCGGCCGCGAGCGCGGCCACCAGCACGAGCGCCGCGATAGATCTCATCCCACGGCCGCCAGCACGAGCGCCGCGATAGATCTCATCCCACGGCCGCGAGATCGCGCTCGTAGGGCACCTCCCCTTCATCCTCCGCGGGCGGGCGGCGGCGGCGCAGACTCTCGATGCCGAGCAACAGCAGCAAGCCGAGCAGCAGCACCCCGATCCCCGCGACCGCCATCAATGCCATGCGCGAGCTGGAGTTGATGGTGCCTGCCTGCGCGGGACCGAGCTGGCGGATCGTGACGCGCTGCGCAGGCTTGGTGGCGCCCTGCTGCTGCAGGCTCGCGACGTAGCGCCGCACGCCAGGCAGCACTCCTTCGGCCACGCGCCCCGCCGCTATAGCGGTGGGACCCTGGACCGAGGCGGTCACCACGGGCTCATTGGGCTGCGCCACGAATGTCAGCCGGTAGTGGGCCTTCTCTCCCAGCAGCTGATTGCCACGCGCCTCAGAAGGCGTGACGACGTCGAGCGCCTGGCCCGTGCCGCCGTAGGGACCCTGCGCCGTTAGCTGCCCCACCGGCACGCCGGACTCGCTGGCCACGTCTTCGAGCACCGTCTCGCTGGCCATCACCTGCGCCAGCAGCGACGCGCGCGTGGTCAGCGGCACCGTGTTCTGCAGCAGATCCGCCAGCGCCGACTGCGGCGAGTCGACGAGGAGCTGCACGGTTGCTGTGCCCGTGGGTGTGGAGCTCGCCAACTTTCCCGCCCCAAAGGCGGCCCCGACTGCCAGCGCGAGGATCGCGCACACCACCAGCTTGCGCGACCACAGCGTTCTCAGAATTTCCGCGAGCTCCATCTCAGGTAGGTGCCTCTTCAGAGCAACGGGCCGTGGATGCGAGCGCTTGCGGCGGGGGCGCCACGGATGACAGGGCTTGCGGCGGGGGCATTACGAACGGCGGCGCGCCGCGTCCACTGAGGGAACCCAATGCCCAGGTCCTCCCGCGCAACCCGTAACGCGCCGCGAGCGCCACCAGATAGAGGGTGCGGTGCACCGGCCCAAAGTGCTTGCGCGCGTACTGTCTCCGCGCGAACGCTTCCTGCGCGAGCAGGCGCGGGCGCACGCCGCCCTTGCCGGCGTGGTGGCGGATGGTCATCCTCGGCAGGTAGCGCACGCGCCAACCGGCACGCGCCACGCGCAGACACAGATCCGGCTCCTCGCAGTAAAGGAAGAAGCGCTCGTCCAGCAACCCCGCGGCTAGCAGCGCCTCGCGCCGCGCGAGCAAAAACGAGCCCACCACCCAATCGCATTCACCCGCGCGCCCATAGGCGGTGGACTCGAGCACGCGCTCCCCCGCCCATGCGGGATGCACCGGCCAGCGCTCGCTTGCCAGTGCCTCGCCTAGTGCCCGCAAGGCATTGGGAAAGCGGCGCATCGTGGGCAGCAGCACACCTTCGCCATCGACCTGGCGCACCCCCGCTATGCCTACCTCAGGACTGGCATCGAGCGCACTCAAAAGATCGGCGAAGTCACCCTGCAAGATCTCGGTGTCGGGGTTGAGCAGCAGCATGTAGCGCGCAAGCGTGTGCTCCAGGCCGCGGTTGTTGCCGTAGGCGAAGCCGAGATTGGGCGAGGTCAGCACGCGGGCCTGCGGAAAATGGCTTTCGACCAGCTCCCGCGTGCCATCGCTGCTGGCGTTGTCGACCACGATCACCTGCAGCTCGACCCCGCCGGCGTGCGCGTAGATGCTTGACAGGCACGGCTCCAGCCAGCGGGCGTCATTGGCTGAGACGACCACGACGGCTAGATCCACTGTGAAGGAACGAGCCTCTTCGCGCGTTGCTTGCGCGTGGACAGTCACTCGCCGACGGATACGCGCGCGCCTTTGGACAAGCCTCAGCCCCTGCTGTTGATCGTCTCGCCGGTGCGCAATGAGGGCGCGCATATCGTCCGCGTCGCCCACGCCCTGGCGGCCCAGTCCTCGCCTCCGGCGCGCTGGGTGGTAATCGACGACAGCTCAAGCGATGACACCGTGGCGCAGCTGCGCGCGCTGCGCGAGAAGCTGCCATTCCTGACACTCGTGCACGCCCCGCCACAGGCCTCAAGCGCGCGCGATCGCCTGGCACGCGCGGTTGAGATACGCAACTTCAACCTGGCGCTGAGCCACGCCGATTCACTGCCCTATACCCATGTGATGAAGCTCGATGGCGATGTTGAGCTGCCGCCCGATTATGTGCGTCTGCTGCTGGAGCGCTTTGCCGAGGACCCCCATCTAGGCCTCGCCGGAGGCGTATTGGTGGAGCCCCAGCGTGACGGCACGCTGCAGCCGATCGGCATCCCTCGTCACCACGTGCACGGTGCGCTGAAGTGCTGGACACGCCCCTGCTTGACGGCAATCGGCGGCGTCAGCGAGCGCTTGGGTTGGGACACCATCGATGAGACCTACGCGCGCATGCGCGGGTTTCACACTTATAGCTTCACCGATCTGGTGTGTATTCACCACCGCCCACTCGCCAGCGCCGATGGGGCTCTGCGGGGACACGCACGCCACGGCGAGTGCGCCTACATCGTTCATTACGGACTCCTGTGGGTGGCTCTGCGCGCGCTGAAGGTCGCACTTCGCCGACCCGTGGGCCTCTCTGGCGTGGCTTTTCTGTTCGGCTACGTGCGCGCGGCCGCGCGCCGCGTCCCCCGTGTGCCCGATCCCGCCTACCGCGCTTTCACACGGCGCGAGCTGCGCGGGCGAATGCTGCGTGCGGCCGGGGTGGCACGATGAGCAATCCATCACAACGCCATGACGGGGAGCTGACTCGATGAGCCGCACACCGCTGCGAGTGGCGATGATTCACCTCTCCGACTTCGTGCTCGACTCGCGCGTGCAGCGCCACGCGCGAGCGCTGGCGGAGCGCGGAGACGAGGTGCACCTGATCTGCATCGGCGAGCGCCAGCAGCTGCGCGTGGGCACGGGCTCGATCCAGGTACACCCCGTCAATGCCCGCAAGGCTCACGGTCACGCCGGAACCTACGTGCGCTCATATTCCAGTTTTCTGGCGCGGGCGCTGGCGCATGTCAGCGCCCTTGACGTGCGTCACCGCTTCGACATCGTGGAGGCGCACAATATGCCCGATCTGGTGGTCGCCGCGGCGCTCGTTCCGCGCCTGCGCGGCGCGCCGGTGGTGCTCGATGTCCACGACACCTTCCCCGAGCTGTTCGCCACGAAGTTCTCCGCTTCCCGGCACGGCTTGGCTGAGCGCTTGCTGCGATGGGAGGAGTGGGCCAGCGCAGCGTTCTCATCACACGTGGTTGTGGTGACAGAGCAGGCGCGCGGACGCCTGGACTCCCGCGGCGTAGGTGTCAATAAGACCACCGTCGTCATGAACTCACCCGACGAACGCGTATTTGGCCCGCCCCGCCCGCCGGTGCGCTGGCCTCTGCGAGGGCCATTGCGAATCCTCTACCACGGCGGCCTGGCTCCGCGCTTTGGCGTAGAGACGCTAATCCGCGCCGTGGGTCTGCTCGATGAAGGGACAGCCGGAACGCCGCAGATGCCCCAGGTGGAACTGCGCGTCTGCGGCTCGGGCGAGGAGCGCGAGCGCCTTGCCGCGCTCGCCCATCAGCTGGCACCAGGGCGCGTGGATGTCGCGCGCGAGCCGGTGCCTTTCGCGCAGATCCCCGGCGAGCTCGAACGCGCACACATCGGCGTGGTGCCAACGGTGCATGATTCCTTCACCGAGCTGCTGCTACCGGTCAAGCTCCTGGAGTACGTGCACATGGGCCTGCCCGTGATCGCCTCGCGGCTGCCCTGCATAGGCGATTACTTCACAGAGGGGCAGGAGCTGCGCATGTTCACAGCGGGCGATCCCCAGGACCTCGCGGCAGCCCTGCGCGAGCTGAGCCTCGACCCTAGCGCGGCGCGGGAGCGCGCTGTGCGGGCGCGGGGTCGCCTGCAGTCGATCGCCTGGGAGCACCAGCGTGAGCGCTATCTGGCGCTGGTGGACGAACTCGTTCGAGCGCCTGCGCCGCGACGCGCTCGGCCAGTTCCACTATCGACTCCCCGTTGAGCAACCGCGGGTAAACCTGGCTGGCCGATGCCAGACCCAGACCTTCCACGCCCGGCCAAAGCGGGGCCGTGCGGGGATGATGTCCAAGCGCATGCACCGGCTCCACGAGCGGCGCACGCTGCACCGTCCAGGCCACCACGTCATCGTGCGTGAATCCCGGCGCCAAGCGCGCGAGCATCGCGGTGAAGCGGCGATAGATTGACTCGTCGTCCTCGCTGAACTCGGGTGCGCCGGGGTCGCAGTACTTCGGCAGATATGCCAGACGCAGACCGTCGGTGTGCGCCGTTCCCACCACGTGCGAAGTCTCGACCACGGTCGTCATCGGGGTCGCATCGCAGATGTTGACCGAGTAGTAAGGCAGCAGCGAGCGACGCAGCTTCAAGATCAAGCAGACCACGCCGAGGTAGCGACTCGGATAGGCGTCGAGCAGGTTGTGCAACGCCGGCGGCAGCAGGCGGCGCAGCGCCGGGGGCTGCAAGGTAGGAATCGTCAGGTCAAAGCGCTCCTCCGCGCCATCTACGCGCACGCCGGCCACATCCGCTCCCTCCAACACCAGTCCTTCAACCCCAGCTCCCAGGCGGATCTGCACACCCAGCTCGCGTGCCTTGCGCGCCGCCGCCAGCACCAGGCGTTCGTGACCGCCACCGGCGATCGCACCCATGCGCTCACCTCCGCCACCCCCGCCGCGCGCGCTGCGCATGCGATTGGTGCGCGCCCATAAATAGGTGGCCGGCAGCTCCGCGTGTTCACTGTCAAAGCGTGAGTCCAGCAGCGGACGCCAGATGCGCCGCACCACCTCATCCCCGCAGTGGCGCTTGAGCCAATGTTCAAGCGGTAGCTGCTCAAGCGAGGAGTAGCCCTTACGCAGCTGACACTGAAGTACAAACCAGGCCAGCCGCGCGCGTCCGGCAGGCGAGAGCGGCGGAAAGCGCAGGAAGTCGCCCAGCCCGTTGAAGGGGTGCATCTGACCGTCAACGAAAAAGCCCACTCCAACGGGGGTGAAGTGCAGCTCTGCCGCCAGCCCAAGCTCCCGAGCGAGCGCGATCATGCGCTCATCGGAAGGCACCACCACGTGGTAGAAGCGATCGACGCGATGCCCCTCGAAGTCCATCGAGCCTGCCAGCCCTCCAGGGGTGGGCGCGCGCTCCAGCAGAGTTACCTTCGCCCCACCCTGAGCCAGACGCAGAGCCAGCACGGTGCCGAGAATGCCGGCACCCACGACGCCAATGCGCGGAGCGCCGTCCTGCCGAGCGCCGTCCTGCCGAGTGCCTCGCAGAGCGCCGTATCGCATAGCGCCACCTCGCGGAGCGCCGTCTTGCGGGGCGCTCATCGGCCGCCGGCTACGGCATGCAAAGGGGGGCTCGTGTGAACCTCCCCACGCTGCCCCCACTCCTCGCTGCCGAGCGGTGAGATCGGCGGCGGCTGGATGCGCCCGACGAGGTGCGCGGCCATGAGGCGCCCATAGGCGAGCACGGTGGGGCGCAGGCTCATCTTTGAAGCGCCCAGGCGCCGCGACCAATCATTGACGGTCGGCACCTCGGCGACGCTGGCGCCGGCGTTGTAGAGCTTGAGCAACAGCTCCACATTGGCCGCGAAGCCGGGCTCGCGCACGAGCAGATAGCCGTAGGTCTCAGCGGCGCGACGCAAGGTGCCCGCGCGGTAGACGCGATAGAGCGAAGAGAGCGTGTGAATCTCACGCAGGCCACCCGCCACGCGGAAGGCGTTTGAGACCGAACGACTGGCCGCGAGCCGCCAAGGAGCCACACCAAGAATGCGCCCGCCGGGGGCGTAAACGGAGGCCAGCACAACATCGTGGCCCTGGCCGAAGAGCTCCAGCATCCGTGGCAGATCCTTCAGGTCGGACGTGTTATCGGCCTCAAGTGTCACCACTGCATCGCCGTCCGAGGACTCGCCCAGCGCGGCGCGCAGACCTGAGTTAATTGCTGTTCCCAGGCCACGATTGACGCTGTGGCGCACAATCGCCAGATGCAAGCCGTCACCGTGCTCGGCGATCGCCTCGGCGGTGCCATCGCTGGAGCCGTCGTCGACGAAGATCACACGGGCACCCAACTCCCGTGCGACGGGGCCAAGGTCGGCAAGCAGACGCGGGATATTCTCGCGCTCGTTGTAGGCGGGGATGACAAAGCGAATCATCAAAAACCCATGCGGCCCAGAACTCGCGTACGGAGGTGAGTCATGCGGCCACCGGCACAGGCGGCAGGTCATCGACGCGGCGCATGGGCGTGTCGAGCAAGGTCACCGGCCGCGAGTGCGCGGCGGAGTCACGCACGGCCAGCGCAGCAGCCAACGCGCGGCAGCCTTCCTGCGCACTCACCGGCTCAGGCGTGTCATCGAGCACGCAGCGCGCGAACGCTTCAAGCTCGGCCTGCAAAGGCTCGACGCGCCCAAGCGCAAAACGCACCGCAGCGCCCTCGGCGTCACCACGCACGCGTGCCAACTCACTCCAGCCGGTCGGCGTACCAGTTGACTCAGTTAGCCAGACGTCCTGGGTCAGATAAGAGGCACTTAACATGCCGCCCTCACCGATCACCGTCAGCTCGCGGCGCTTTTCCGGGGTGAGCCAGTTGACATCCAGCAGACCCCACGGACCGCTGTCACCAAAACGCAAGAGGCAGGCAATCATGTCCTCCTGCGTGGGGTGCACACAGCGGCTCCCCTGCGCATAAATGGAAGTGATGTCAAGGCCAAGAACGAACTGCATGATGTCCAGATCGTGCGTGGCCAGATCGATTGCCACGCCGGTGTCACGAATACGCGCCGGCAACGGCCCCACGCGCGTGGCATGTGCGCGAAAGACGCGCCCGATCGAGCCACGCGCGATCAGCTCGGCGAGCTTGCCCACAGCGGGGTTAAAGCGCTCGACATGACCCACCATCAGCTTCACACCCGCCAGGCGCGCCGCCGAGGTCATGCGCAGACCGTCCTCCAGCGCGGTCGCGATCGGCTTCTCCACCAGCACATGCATGCCTGCCGCAATCGCATCGAGCGCGATCGGCGCATGCTGCTCGCTGGGCGCGCAGATGCAGACGGCATCAACGTCGGGGCGCTCCAGCAGGTGGCGATAATCGGCGTGCCAATCGATCGGCCGCCGCGCGATGCGCTGCCGCGCAGTCTGCTCATCGGGGTCGGCCACGGCGATCAGCCGCGCGTCCTCGATGCGCTCCCAGCTCTCGATGTGAAAGGCACCCATGCGCCCGGCGCCGATCAGGCCAATGCCCAGCGGGGTCACACGACCACCTCCTCAGAAGAAGAAGAAAAAGAAGAAGAAGAGGCCGCCAGGGGGCGGCCAGTGGTGGCCGGTGAAGGCGAGGCCTGGCGGTGGATGAAGTCCGCGACGATCGCCGCTATACGAGGCGCGGCGCGGCCGTCACCAAAAATCGGCGGTCGCTTGCTAGGAGTCGGGCGGCCGACTGCCTCCTGAAAGGCATCGGCATCGACGCCCACGAGTGTGTTCCAGCCCGTGCTGACCGTATCCGTCCACTCGGTCTCCTCGCGCAAAGTGAGGCAAGGCACGCCCCACATGTATGCCTCGCGCTGCACGCCACCGGAGTCCGTGGCGATCGCATTGGCGCCGCGCTCCAGCGCGAGCATGCGCGAATAGGACACCGGCGCCAGCAGCCTGATCCACGGCGAGACCTGTAGGTCCCACTCGGTAATGCGTGCGCGGGTGCGCGGATGCAGCGGCATCAGCACCGGCCAAGGCGAGCGCGCCAGACACGCCAGCACCTCCTGCAGGCGCTCAGGATGATCGGTGTTGTAGTTACGATGCACCGTGGCCAGCAGGTAGTCGCCGCCGGCGGGCTGAATGCGCGCGCGCCACTGCTCGAGCGTGTCGCAGAGCGGATCGCCGGTCACATGGATCTCGCCGGCAAGCTCCTCATCGAGCAGGTTGCGCCGAGCGCCGGCCGTAGGCGCCAGCAGCAGCTGGGCGAGGCGGTCCGTCTGCACGCGATTGCTCTCCTCGGGCATGTCCTTGCGGCGCGAGCGCAGGCCCGCCTCGACGTGCACCAGCGGCACGCCCGCCGCGGCTGCGGCGCGGGCACCAGAGAGGGTGGCGTTGGTGTCGCCGCGTACCAGCACGACATCGGGGCGCTCCTGATCGATCACCTCCGCCAGACGCTTCTGCGCGAGGCCCAGCTGCTGCGCGCGAGTGCGCGAGCCCACGCCGAGGTTGTAGTGCGGTTTGGGCAGGCCCGTGTCGGCGATCTGCCCGTCGGACATGGCCTCGTCGTAGTGCTGCCCGGTATGCACCAAGATCTCCTCGCCGACGGCTGCCAGCGCGGCGGACACGGGGGCGGCCTGGATGATCTCCGGGCGGGCACCGATGACGGACAGCACCCTCATGCCGCCGCCCGATCCACGAGGGGCGCGAGCGCCAGCGGCGTGCCGCCTTCGCGCAGCGAGGCCTCGGCCACCTCGACGATGGCCACGATCTCAAGGCCCAGCGCGAGGTTCGAACGGGGTTCCTCGCCAGTGCGAATGGCGTGCGCGAAATCTTCGAGCTCCAGTCGCAGCGGCTCCTGCGGCTCAACGCGCGGGATCAGGACGTCGCCGGTGCGATAGATCAGCTGGTGCTCGCCGAAGTTCGCCGGCTCGGGCGGCAGCACGTCCATGCCGCGGTCGTAGATGCGCACCGGTTCATCGGAGGCCGTGTCGTCATAGACCACCATGCGCTGGCTGCCCACAACGATCATCTGGCGCACCTTGCGCGGCGCCAGCCAGGAGATCTGCACGTTCGCCGTCTGTCCTCCCGCGAAGGCCAGCGTGATGAAGGCCGTCTCGGGCACGCCTACGCGCAGCACGCTCGATCCCGACGCCGCCACCTCCACAACGGGCTCGCCGAGCCAGTGCAAGAGGATCGAGAGGTCATGCGGGGCGAGATCGCACAGCACGCCGTTGGCGTGGTACTTGCCGAGGTTCATGCGCGCGCTGGTGATGAAGTGCACATCGCCCACGACGCCGCTCTGGATCAACTCGCGCACGGCATTCACAGCGGGGCTGTAGACGAAGGTGTGCCCGGGCATCAGCAGCCGCTCGGACTGGCGCGCGATGTGCGCGAGCTCGTGCGCGTCGCTGAGACAGGTGGCCAGCGGCTTCTCCACCAGCACATGGCGCCCCGTTTCGAGCACCCTTCGCGCGAGCGCATGGTGGGTCTGCGGCGGCGTCGCCAGAATCACGGCCTCGATCTCGGGGTCCGCCAGCAGCTGATCGAGATTGGAGACTGCGCGTGCCTCGGGGTGGCGCTGGGCGAATACCTCCAGCCGCGCGGGGTCCGCATCGCACAGCGCGCGCAGCGCCAGACCCGGGCACTCCGCAACGTTGCGGGCCAGATTGGGGCCCCAATAGCCGTAGCCGACGACAGCCGTGCCGATCTCCGCTGCCGTCCTGCCAGGCTCGCCAGCCGCGGCCGTGCCGATCTCCGCGGCCGTTCCGATCTCCGCGGCCGTGCCGATCTCCGCGGCCGTACCGATCTCCGCGGCCGTACCGATCTCCCGCGTCATGGTCAGGCCACCCCCTGGCGGCCAAAGACCACGGGCACCGTCTTGGCCAGAATGCGCAGATCGAGCAGCAGCGAAGCCTGGCGCGCGTACTCGATATCAAAGCGCACCATCTCCTCGTAGGTGCGCTCGTTACGACCCGACACCTGCCATAGACCCGTCAGTCCCGGCTTGACCGTAAAGCGCGGCAGATAACGCTTGGGGTAGCGCTCCACCTCATAAGGGATCACCGGGCGAGGGCCCACCAAGGCCATATCGCCGCGCAGCACATTCACCAGCTGCGGCAGCTCATCGAGGCTCCACGAGCGCAGAAAGCGCCCTACACGCGTAATGCGTCCATCGACCGACAGCTTGTACAGCTGCCTGCGCTCCGCCCCCTCAGGCCGTGCAATCAGCGAGTGCACATAGTCGCGATGCACGGCCGCGTCGGCTTCGTGGCGCATCGTGCGGAACTTCAAGACCGTAAAAGGCCTGAGACCTTGCCCCAAGCGCCGCTGACGAAAGATCACCGGCCCCCGAGACTCGGCGCGAATCGCCAGCGCAATGACCGCCATCACAGGCGCGAGCACCAGCAGCACAGTGATGGCGACGACCAGGTCAAGCAGGCGTCTAGCTGTCCTCTGTGCAGTCACTGATCGACTAACGGGAATTGTGCGGCCGCGCTTCCGCGAAATCGAGCACGGCCGCGGCCACGCGCTCAAGCTCCCCTTCGCTCATGCCCGGAAACAGGGGCAGCGAGCAGATGCGCGACGCTAATTCCTCACTCACCGGCAGGCTGCCGGTGAGCTGACCCAGGTGTGCATAGGCCTCGGTGAGGTGAATGGGCGTCGGATAGTGCACGGCACTCGCCACGCCCTTGCGCGCCAAATACTCGCGCAGCGCCTCGCGCGAGGATGAGCGCACCACGAATAGGTGATACACGTGATCGGCCTCCGCGCAAGGTGAGGAGGGAAGCTCGATCGCAGCCTCGGTGGGAAGGCCTGAGCGGGAGTGTCCCGCAAGCGGCGCCAACAGCTCGCGCAGCGCCGCGCCCAGGCGCCGCCGCTCGGCGTTCCAACCATCCAGGCGCGTCAGCTTGCGCCGCAGCACCGCTGCCTGCAAGGCATCCAGGCGTGCCGTCGTGCCGATCCGCCGATGGCGATAGCGCGGGCGCTCGCCGTGGCTGCGCAGCAGTTCCACCCGCTGCGCCAGTGCCGCATCGGAGGTGATCACGGCTCCGCCGTCCCCCCAAGCCCCGAGGTTCTTCGCTGGATAGAAGCTGAAGCACCCCAGCGCTCCCAGCGAGCCCACGCGCTGGCCGCGATAGCGCGCGCCGTGCGCCTGGCAGGCGTCCTCCACCACGGGCACACCCGACTGCGCCGTCACTTCTAGGATCGGCCGCAGATCGACCGTAGCGCCGTAAAGGTGAACCGGTATCACGCAGCGCACCGCCGGCCTCAGCGCGGCCGCAACGATCTCTGCCGTCAACAGCCCCGAAGCAGGATCGACGTCCACGAGCAGAGGTCGCGCGCCGATGGCGCTCACCGCCTCGGCCGTGGCGATAAACGAGTTGGCCGGCACCATCACTTCGTCACCTGGCCCGATCTCCAACGCCCGTAAGGCCAGCGCCAAAGCCTCGGTGCCCGAGGACACCCCTACGGCGAACGGGGCCTCACAGTAAGCGGCGAAGTCGCGCTCGAACGCCTGCACGTGCTTGCCCAGTGTGAAAGCTCCTTCGCGCGCCACCTCCGCGACGGTCTCGAGCAACTCACTCAATAACTGCGGATCAGCGTTATCGAGCCGAGTCAGCGGGATCTCCTCACCCACCTCCTCCAGCAATGGCATCGCAGTCATCTCTTCACCAACCGGCCATCACAAGACCCCCCAAGGGGTCTTCTTTTTAAAAAAGCGACTCTCACGTGGCAGCTGTCGCGGGTGCTGATTCCAGCCGTCTCAGCTCTTCCTGCAACGCGCGCCGCCCACGATGGTGCAGCCCGTGGATCGAGCTCTCCGAGCGTCCCATCTGTGAAGCGATCTCCGGGGGCGTCAGTCCCACCAGATGGCGCATCACGATTACCTTGCGCTGCTCGTAAGGCAGTGACACCAAGGCCGTGCGCAGGCTGCTCGCGCGGTGCAGCGCCACGTCGTCGGCCTGCGTATCGGCGCCGAACACCTCTTCCGCGGGCGTCGGGCGGCGCTTGCGCAGATGATCGAGCGCCACATTGCGTGCCAGTCGCAGCAGCCAGCCCGAGAAGGGCACGCCTTGATCGTCGTACTTCGTGATTGCCGTTATGAGCTTCAGGAACACGTGCTGCGTGAGGTCTTCGGCCTCCTTGTCATCGCGCACGATGCTGCGGATGTACCCATAGACATTCCCGGCGTAGCGCTCATACAACAGGCGCAGCGCGTCGCGGTCACCCTTCTTGCAACGCCCTATGGCGCGCCGCACTTCGCGTGCTGCCTGCGGCGACTCCTCAAGTGTGCTGCGTGGACTCGGACCCATGTGGCCAGCGATACTCGGCCAGCGCACCGCTCACCACAATCCTCCGAATGTCTCTACCTCCGTTCATTTATCTGAACGGCCCCATCCCCCATTTGGGGGAGTCTGAATGCCTCCGGCGACGCTCTGCACTGACTTCGATACCCGCGTCTGTTCCAATTCAATCAGCCACTTCGGCGGAGGCTTTTTATGCCGCGGGCTTTACTCTCTCTGCCATGTCTCGCGCGCTCTACTTCAGCCATCCTGCCTGCCACGAGCACGATCCGCGCGCGTACATGCCGGGGCATCCCGAGACGCCTGCGCGGTTGGTGGCCATCGAGGCAGCGCTTGCCGAGCGCGACTGGCTGGGCTGGGAGCGCAGCGAGGCGCCGGCCGCCCAGGAGGCGTGGCTGGAGCTGGTGCACGACGCGCGACTGGTGCGCGACATCCGCGCCATGAGCCTCGCGGGCGGCGCTGCCATCGACGGCGATACATATGTCGGCGAGAGCTCCTACCGCGCCGCGCTGCACGCCGCTGGCGGCGCCTGCGCGATGGTGCATGCGCTGCTCAGCCACCAGGCGCGGTTCGGGTTCTGCGGCGTGCGGCCGCCGGGACATCACGCCGAGCCGGCGCGCGCGATGGGCTTCTGCCTCTTCAACAACATCGCCATCGCCGCCGCCTATGCCTTGCGCGAGCTGGGAGCGCGGCGCGTGTTCATCTTCGACTGGGACGTGCATCATGGCAATGGCACCGCCGAGGCTTTTCGCTACAGCTCCGAGGTGCTCTTTGCCTCCATTCACCAGCAGGGCATCTACCCCGGCACGGGGCAGCTCGGAGACATCGGCTCGGGTCCCGGCGAGGGCTACACGCTCAACCTGCCCGTGCCTGCCGGCTCCGAAGAGGACCTATGGCTCTCCTTGCTAGAGCACATAGCGCTCCCCGCGGCGGCGGCCTTCAAGCCGGATCTCGTGCTCGTCTCGGCCGGCTTCGATGCCCACCGCGATGATCCTCTCGCGGGCTGTCGCCTGCACACTGATTCCTTCGCCCGCATGGCCCGTCAGCTGCGCGACTTCGCCGCCGCCGCTGGCGCCCCGCTGGGGCTCGTGCTGGAGGGCGGCTACAACGTCCCCATCCTCGCCGAATGCGTTCCTGCGACGCTCGCCGCGCTCACCGATGACATCCCGGCGCAATCGGTGGCCCGCCACCCCGCGCTGCACCTTGGCTGAGCTTCACGTCCGCCTAGCTTTACTTTGGCTGAGCTATGCAATCTCTAAGACACAATCGTTGAGAACTACTTAGATCGCTCCGTAACGATTGCGGTAGTCGGCGGTTGCCTTCGTCAGTTTGACTTTGCCAGGGCGCCCGCCAGCCCGGCGCGCCCTAGCCTCCGCGTCCCTCTTAGTACGACCCCTGCTGGGGGGAAGGCGTGGGGACCTGCGAATGCCGCGGCGCCCACCCCCCTCTCCTGGCGTCGCGGTGTCGCAGGGCCGAATTTCGGCAGCGCTCCCGGGCGAGACCGCCGCCGGGAAGAGGGAGATCGTGACGACGGCCCCGCGCCGGATGGCGCCAGCGCCCGGAGAGGGGGAGGACGCCAGCTGCCGTTCTTTAGCTGCCGTTCTTTGCGATGCTGCCACTGCCAGGCAAGCCACCGCTCTCTTCAAGTCTTTGCAGGCGGTCCTTCAGCCTGCCATTCTCGACACGCAGCTTGGCGGCCTCACGGCGGGCCGTTGCCAACTCCTGCCCGAGGGCCGGCAACACCAACCGCAAGCGGGCCAGGCGATCGAGAATGTCCGCTGTGTGCGGCGATCTGCCAGAGACGTGCGGAGCGCTCCGGGAGCTGGGGGTAGTCTGTTCAATCGCCTGGCTCATGCTTATGCCTGCAAGAGAATCTTCCCCGCGGCGGCTCACTCGAAACATCCCGGAAGATCCGCTCAGCTGCTCGCGGGTTTTCCACGTACACGCTTCTACGTATCCGCATCGCCACTGATCAAACCGCGTTTCAGCGCATAGCCCACGAGCTCCGCGCGGGAGCTGAGCCGCAGCTTCTGCTGAATGTGAGCGCGATGGGTCTCCACCGTGCGCACCGACAAGAACAGCTGCTGCGCAATCTCTGCATTGGTGTGGCCCAAGGCGATCAGGCGCAGCACATCCACCTCGCGCTCGCTCAGATCATCGGGCGGCCCGGGAGGTGGCTCGGAAGCAAGCCTCGCGCCCAGCCGCGGGTTCAGATAGCTCTCCCCCACTGCGGCCCTGCGCACGGCCTCCACCAGCTCCTCATCGGCGGCCTCCTTCAGCACATAGCCAATCGCCCCCGCGCCCAGCGCGTGGCGCGCGAAGACCGGTTCCTGCTGCATCGTCAAGACCACTATCTGTGTCTCTGGAGACTCTGCGCGAATCAGCGGGATCGCCTCAAGGCTTGACCCACCAGGCATATTCAGGTCGAGCACCAGCACTTTGGGGTGGTGGCCGCGCACATAGCGCCGCGCGTCCTCCACGTCCCCGGCCTCCGCCACCACCTCCAGCCCCGCTTCGCTATCTAGCAGCATGCGCAGGCCACTGCGCACCACCGCATGATCGTCCGCGAGCACGATCTGGATGGGCTCGTCCTGGGCGGGGGATTCCTCCTCACTCACCACATCTGGAAGCTAGCGCTTACTGGCTACGTCTGCTTTGCAGGAAAATACTTACGGCCCCCCGGGGCTCCAGCACCAGGAGTTGCCTTTTAGCGCTCAAACAAGGCATTATGAGACTCTGAGGACGTTATTCAGATGACAGGAAGTCGTGGGGTAGCTAAACAGTGCGCGTATTGGTTGTAAATTCGGGTTCCAGCACGCTCAAGCTGACACTGCTGAGCGGCGAGGACAATGTACTCGGCCACCGCGAGTTGGAGACCCCTCACGGCACGGTCGAGGCGCGTGCCTTGGAGGCCGCTCTGGGCGCGGCACTGCTTGGCGACCTGGCCGGAGCGCAGGCCGTGGGGCACCGCATCATGCACGGTGGCGAACGCTTCGACAAGGCCGTGCGCATCGATGGCCGCGTGCGCAGCGCATTGCATGGCTTGACGAAGCTGGCCCCGCTGCACCAGCCGCGCGGGCTGAGCGCCTTGGAGTCGATCGGCGATGCGCTGCCCGAACTGCCCGCCGTTGCCTGCTTTGACAGCGCCTTCCACGCCACCGTGCCCTCGGTGGCAAGCACCTACCCGCTGCCCCAGCGCTGGCGCAAACGCTGGGGCGTGCGGCGCTACGGCTTCCACGGTCTCTCTCACGCCTGGGTGGCCCAGCGTACGCCGGAAATCCTCGGACTCGCCGAGGGCGCCGAGCCGCGCATCGTCAGCTGCCACCTCGGCGCCGGCTCCTCCATCTGCGCCATCCGCGGTGGCTGCTCGCTGGACACCACCATGGGCTTCACTCCGCTTGACGGCCTCGTCATGGCCACCCGCTCGGGCAGCCTCGATCCGGCGCTCGTACTCTGGCTGCTGGAGCGTCCCGGCATCGATGCCCGCGAGCTGGCGCGCACGCTTGAGCACGGCTCCGGCCTGCTGGCGCTCGGCGGCAGCGCCGATATGCGCCTGCTGCTGGAGCACGCCGAGGAGGGCGACATCGATGCCAGCTTCGCGCTCGATGTCTACACCCACCGCCTGCGGGCCGGCATCGCCGCGATGACTGCCTCCCTCGGTGGCCTCGACGTGCTGGCCTTCACCGGCGGCATCGGACAGAACTCCTGCGCGATCCGCCGCATGGCCACCGCCGAGCTCGGCTTCCTCGGGGTCAGCATCGATCAGCAGCTAAACGAGCGCGCCGAGGGCGACCGCGACATCTCCGCCGCCGGCGCCCGCGTGAGCACGCTCGTTATCGACTCCCGCGAGGATCTGGAGATGGCCCGCCAGGTCCGCGCCACGCTCGAGCATGAGGGCTGACCTAACCTGGTCGCGCCACGCAGGAGCACGAGAGCTGACCTAACCTGGTCGCGCCACGCTCACGCATGAAGGCTGACCTAAGACGGTCGCCTATAGCGGTAGCCGAAGCCTCTGACAGTCTCGATTGGCGTGGTCTCCGCGGCCAGCGGATCGAGCTTGTGACGCAGGTAGCCCACGTACAACTTGACCTGCTCGGGTGAGACGCCATCGGGGTCGCCCCACACCAGCTCCAGCAGCTGATCACGACTGAGCACATTGTTGGGGTGGCGCACCAGCACCGCCAGCAGCTTGAACTCCTGCGGTGTCAGGCGAACTTCCTGGCCGCCATAGGTCACCACTCGCTGGGCGAAGTCGATCGTCACCAACTGATCGGCATAGGTGCGCTGCTCATCCTCTCGTGGCCCGGCGCGGCGTAGCAGCGCCTGTACGCGCGCCGTTAGCTCTTGGTGACCGCAGGGCTTGATCACGTAATCGTCGGCGCCCCCGCGCAGACCTCGCACGCACTCAAGCTCGCTCTCGCATGCCGTCAGCATCAGCACCGGCACATCGCTCAGGTCGCGGATTCGCTCAAGCGTCGCCCAGCCATCCAATTCGGGAATCGTCACGTCGAGGATCACGAGGTCCGGTGGCTTTGCGTACAGCTCACGCAGCCCCGCACGGCCGCCTTCGGCTTCACGTACCTCGTGACCAGCTCGCTCCAGCACGCCTCGCAGCAGCTCCCGCGCCGCCACATCCTCGTCAACAACCAGCACTCGCGATCGGCTCATGCGTGCCACCTCCCCAGCTCCTGCCGGGAGTCTTCCCGATGCGACCAATGCCTGCGATCGCGTTCGGGGCGATCCGAACAGCGCTCCAGGTTGGAGTTCCAAACTCCAGATTTTGTCTAAGAATGAGGCATCTTAGCGCTAAACCTCCCAATTTGCGAGGATTCACTTTAAAACCTCACCGCTCAAGCGTGACGCTCGAGCAGCAAGGCGAACGTCGGGCATGCCTGCGCGGCGCGCTTAGCGTGAGAGACCAACTCGGGCTCAAGCGGGCCCTCTTCGAGGATCGGATAGCCCCACTCGTCGAGCGTGATCCGCTCAGGTAAAAGCTCCGCGCACATGCCATGCGCCTCGCAGGTGATCGGATTGACGCGTAAGCGATGGCTCATGAGGTTCGGCCGTTGGGCAATGGCAGCTCGCCGGGGCGGCGACAGGCGTCACAGGTGCCGTGCTTGGCGTGGTCAGAGAAGTCGGCTGCGAACACTTCCAAGGCACTCGCGATCAGGCGTACCGTGCCGTCTGGGTGACTGCACGCGCCACGCCTTCGGGCCAGCGAGGCGAAGTAAGCGATGCGCTGGCCGGCCTTGCCGCGAGCCGAACCTGCCGCGACCTCCTCGATCGATGTCGCCAATGCGTCCAGGCCATGCACGCAGGGGCCACACTGACGGGCGCTCTGCTCGGCAAGCCAACGGCTCACACGTGCTGTCTCGGCCACGCCGCATGCGTCCTTTGAGAGCAGCAGCACCACGCCGGCGCCGAGGGACGCACCGTGCGGAGCCAAATGCTCGTCTGACAACGCCAGGCCCCGCAGCAGCTCTCCGTCCACCCACGAGCCTGCGTAGCCGCCGAACAGCACCGCGCGCGGTGCCGCGATGACGCCGCCGGCCGCGTCGATCAGCGAGCTCAGCGAAGATCCCTGCTCGATCTCATACACCCCCGGATAGGCAACCGAGCCGCACAGCGTCACGAGCGCCGAGCCTGGATCGGCCGCCGTTCCCAGTTCGCGAAACCACTTCGCACCGTGGCGCGCGATCAATGCGACGTGCGCCAGCGTCTCCGCGTTGCTCACCAATGTCGGGCGCCTCCCCACCCCGCGCTCAAAGGGCAGCGGCGGCGTGAACGTCGGCAACGCCAAGCCGCCGTTGAGATGGCTCACGAGCGCCGACTCCTGCCCTGCCACGTAACGGTCGGGCACCGTTGCCAGGCGTATCCGCGGCGATTCCCCACCTAGCGCCTCCTCGCGTTCGCCGATCGCCCGCTCCGGGCCCTCAAGCGCTATCGACTCCGGTACGCACAAGATCACCTCCTCCGCGCCCACCGCCTGTGCCGCCAACGCTCCGCCGTCCAACACCAGATGGGGGAGCGCCTGCAGCAGGGTGCGGTCCTTCATGCTCGCCGGCTCGCCCTCCGCCGCGTTGATCACCACCACCGCGCGACCGCGCTGCGAGGCCACCGCGCGCATCTTCACCGCCGTGGGGAAGGACGCCCCGCCATGCCCTCGCAAGCCGGCGCGCTCAATACTCTCGATCAGCGCCGACGCCGACCGCCGCTCGCGGCGATTGCGCGCTAGCGGCGGATAGCCGTGCACATCCAGGTGGTCAGCGAGGCCCATCGCCCCCTGCGCGGGAATCGCATTCAGCAGCCTCGGCAGACCTGCGGGACCCGCGGGTCTACTCGTGCTCCGTGCCGCTGGCTCGGCCAGGCGAGTCGGGGGTTCCAGATGCGTGCTCATCGCGGGCCCCTCGCGAAGCGCGTTTCGCGGATGGAGTTTCTCATCGCGTCGCCAGCCTCCGCGCCGCGCGGGCCGGAAGCACCCTCACGAGCACCGCCACCAACACCGTCGCGATGCAGCCGATGCTGATCACCAGCAGCCACGCCTTGCTTGCATCGCTGCCCGTGCCGAGCGTATGCGCAAGCGCGATCGGCCAGCAGGCATAGGAACACCAGTGCACCGCCCGCCACGTCCCATAGCCGATGCGCTGGCGCAACATGCTTGTGATCAGCACCGCCAGCATCAGGTCGAAGGCCACCGTTCCCAGGCCTAGCCAGAACGTCTTGTAGCCATTGTTGAAGGGGATGATCGCCGCGCTCAGCGGAATCGATACGAAGCTATCCAGCACCGTCGTGACGATGTGCACCGCCAGGAACACCAGCGCCAGCAGCGACGCATTGCGGTGCAGCCCGTCGATCACGAAGCGCGGCCAGCGAGTGGTATTGAAGCGGCGCGTGTCCATCACGCCCAGCGCCAGCGACATTGTCAGCAGCACCAGCGCCACCGCGCCCGTCGCCCGCGTCAGATACCAATAGATGCTCGGGCCTTTCGTGGCAGCCAGCAGCAGGCTCACAGCGACGCCTCCGACATCATCCCCGGCTCCGCCGGCCAGTCACCCAAGGTTCGTACGCGACCGGCCGGATCGACCAGGCGCGCCGGCAGGCCCAGTTCGTCCAGCCATGCGGGCGCGTCCTGCGCGCGTACCAGCGCTGCCGTGCTCGCGATGTTCGCGTCGACACAGTCCACCGCCGCCACGCTCACCGTGCGCCAGGTATGGGTCACTGGCTCTTGGGTGTCGGGGTCGATGATGTGATGACGCGTCGCGCCCTGCTGGCTCCAACGCCGCACTGCCGTGCTGGAGGTCGCCAGACCGCCATCCGCGATCGCGATCGTCTGACCTGGTGCGCTGTGGTGGCTGCGGTGATCGTCGGTTACGTGCACCCGCCAACCTCCCTCAGGGGCCTCGCCGGAGATCGAAATGTCGCCACCTAGGCTCACCAGCACCCCTACTCCCGTGGCCTGCGCCACCGCCTTTGCCGCGCGATCCGCCGCCAACGCCTTGGCGGTCGCGCCCAGGTCCAGCTTGATCGGCGCGGGCACGCGAATCGTCTGGCCCTCGGAGTCAAGCTCCACCGTGCGCCAGCCGGCGCGTACCCGCGCACGTATGCGGGGTGCCCCGAGGAGAGGTGCCGCGAGGGGTGCCGCGCTCGGCGGGGACGATGGCGCGCCAGGCGGGTTTGCCTGCGTTGGGGGTGGAGCCAGCAGACTCCAGTCGCGGTCGTAGCCCGCCAGTTCCAGCGCTGTGCCGATCGTGGGGTCGACATCGCCGTCCGTCAACTCCGCCGCGCGCAGCGCCACGCTGAGGGCCTCGATCAGCAGCGGGTTCACATGCACCGCCCTGCCGCCCGCGGCGTTCACGCGCATCAGCTCAGAGTCCGTGCGGAAGCGACTGCACGCGCGGTCGATCTCTGCCAGCTCGCGCTCCACCAGCACCCGAGCCGGCCCCAGCGCGGCAGGGTCGCTCACCTGCAGCACCACGCTCGTGCCCAGCGCCTCCCAAGTGGCTCTCGCTACCTTCATCGTCACCCTGCTCACGATCCCCCCGAGACGACCGGGCTTTCCGGCGCCGGCGCCGGTTCAGGGGTCGGTTCGGAGTGCACTTCGGGAGCGGGTTCGGAATGCGCTTCGGGCGCCGGTTCAGAATGTGTTTCGGGGGCCCGTTCGGAGGGCACTTCGGGCGACCGTTCGGAATGCGCTTCTGGGGCCGGTTCGGAAGATCGTTCCGGGGCGGGTTCGGCCGGCTGTGCTGGAGCCGTTGCCGTGTGGGTTTCCGTCGCCCGTGGCGCCTGCGCGGGGGACTGCAGCGAGCTTGCCGAACCCTGCGAGCTGTGATGAGCGTGGCGCTTGGCGGCGCGCTTCCCACCATGCGCCCCGACCTTCACCGTCTTACCCGGGAAGGCATGCGCCGCCGCCTCCGACAGCGCGCCTGTCAGCGCTACCGAGCCCGCGATCAGCCAGCGCGTGGAGAGCGACAGGCGACGCAGCGCCGAGTCACGAACAGTCGCGGTGTGTTCGCGGTCAGTCCGCAACATGCGCAAGCTCATTCCCTATGGTCCCCTCGCCGGGCACCTCTGACTCAATTGCCATGAGATGAGTGTGGCGAGATTCACTAAGGATCCGGTAACTGCAACATGAGAATACTCATCGAATTTCGCCCACGGAAAGCACCATGAGCGCGATCTATCATGCGACTGACATGTCACTCAACGCCGACCCCAGCGGGGATGGGGGCCCAGCAGTCCTGGTTATCGAGGACGAGCCCGGCATCGTGGATTTCCTGCAGCGGGGCCTTACAGCCGAGGGCTTCGCCGTGCAGTCGGCCACCGACGGCGCCGAGGGTGAGCGCCGTGCTTTGGCTGAGAACTTTGACGCCATCGTGCTCGACCTGATGCTGCCCGGACGCAGCGGCATGGAGATCCTCACCAGTTTGCACCACGCCAAGCCAGGTGTACCGGTAATCGTCTTGACCGCCCGCGGCGACGTCAGCGATCGCGTGGCCGGCCTGGAGGCTGGTGCCGTCGACTACCTCGTCAAGCCTTTCTCGCTCGCCGAGCTCATCGCCCGCGTGCGCGCACAGCTGCGTGTCGCCGCCCAGACCTCCTCCCCCACCACGCTGCGCTGCGCGGACATCGAGGTGGATCTGCTCAGCCGCCGCGTACGCCGCGACGGCGCCACCGTGCTGCTCTCCACCACCGAGTTCGAGCTGCTCGTGTACCTCATTCGCCATGCCGGTCGCGTGCTCTCGCGCGAGCAGATCCTCAGCGCCGTCTGGGGCTACCAGCACGACCCCACCACCAACGTCGTCGACGTCTACATCGGCTACCTGCGTCGCAAGCTGCGCCGCCCCGACGCTCCCGCGCCGATCTTCACGGTGCGCGCTGTCGGCTATCGCCTCGGCTATGCGGCTTCCTGAGCGTCGCCTGCTGCCCACCAGTCTGCGCTGGCGCCTCGCGGCGTGGGTAGCGGTAGTCGTGCTGATCTGCACCGCGATCAGCTTCCTCGCCGTCTATCGCGGCACCGGCACACAGCTGCGCCATCAGGTCGACAGCGAGATCGCGGGGGACTCCACCGCGCTCTCACGAGCGCTGCGGGCCGCCGACGGCAAGCCCCAGGGAGTGGCCCTCGCGGCGCGGCGCTATGTGCTCGGGCAGCCCTTCAGCGCCAGCTCCAGCCTGCAGTTCGCAATCCTCACCAGCACGCGCAAGGGGGTTGGGACTGTGACGATCGCCAACCGGCCCGAGATCTTCGGAGTGCCGCGCCCAGACAATGGCGAGAGCGCCGTCGAGCAGGCTGAGGAGAACCGCCTATCGCGGCAGTTATTGACGGTGCACGATGGCTACTCCACCCTCAGCCTCGCCGACGTCGGCAACCTGCGCCTGCTCAAGCGCACCCTGTCCCTACCCGACGGTCTGCGTGTGACTGTGGGTGTCGGCGAGCCTCTGGCGGGCGTGGCGCACGCCCAGCGCGGCGTCGCGCGCGCCTTCATCCTCGCCGGCCTGCTCGCTTTGGTTGGCGCGCTCGGCGCCTCTTATCTGATCGGCGCCCGCTTCACCCTGCCTCTGCGGCGCATGGCCGCCGTCGCTGCCAAGGTCGATGCCGGCGACCTGAATCCCCGCATCCACGATGTCGGCCGCCACGGCGACGAGGTGCGTGTCCTCGCCGAGACATTCAACCGCATGCTCGATCGCCTCACCGACGCCTTCGCCGGCCAACGCGCCTTCGTCGCCGACGCCTCCCACGAGTTGCGCACGCCGCTCACAGTCATTCGCGGCCAGCTCGAAGCGCTCGCCGCCCAGCCCAACCGCTCAGACGCAGAGGTCCGCCGCGTCGAGCGTCTCGTGCAGGCCGAGATCGCCCGCATTGCCCGTCTCGTGGACGACCTCCTACTGCTCGCCAAGGCAGAGCAGACCGAATTCCTGCGCCCTGAGCCCATCGAGCTGGTGCCCTATGTGCGCGAGCTCTGGGACGGCATCACACTCCTCGCCCCTCGCCGCTTCGAGCTTGGGGCGGCGCCCGAGGGCATCCTCATCGCCGACCCCGACCGCCTCGCCCAGGCGCTGCGCAACCTCGTTGCCAACGCCATCGAGCACACTGCCTCCGCGCAAGCGCTCGGGCCCACCTCCGCGCAGGGGCTCGTGCGCATGCAGCTCGAACGCAGCGGAGCGGATCGCCTTCGCTTCATCATCACCGACAATGGCCCCGGCATCCCAGCCGCCGAGCGCGACCGAATCTTCGACCGTTTCCACCGCACCGATTCAGCCCGCGACCGAACCTCCGGTGGCACCGGCCTTGGCCTGGCAATCGTCCGCGCCATCGCCGACGCCCATGGCGGGCGGGTCGTTGCTGGGGCTGCTGTCGAGGGTGGCGCTCGCATCGAGCTGGAACTGCCGCGCTTTGCGCCCGCTGCTCGCGCGCCCGAGCAAGACGTCGACATGTCGACGCTGCTCCGCCATCAATGAGCTAAATGAGGATTTCTCGCGTAGGCCACTGTATCCGTGATTTGCCGCACCGATTAGGGCGTTTCACCCCGCTCGACCGAATCACAGTTGCAATAGCCTGGAACTATCCCAAGCAATCTGCATCTTGCGCCCACCAGCCCCGAACTCGATAAGCAGTCCGCGGCGCAGTCGGCAATCCGCATCATCCTCGCTGACGACCATGCACTCATGCGCCGTAGTCTGCGGCTGCTGCTGGACAGCGAAGACGACCTGGAGGTGATCGCCGAGGCTGATGACCTCGGGCTCGTGGTACGCCACGTTCACGGACAGCGACCGCACGTGCTCGTGCTCGATCTCGGTATGCCCGGCGGCTCCAGCATCGAGGCCATCATGCGGCTGCGCAATCAGGTCCCGCAAACAAATGTGGTCGTGCTCACCATGGACGACAACCCTGTCTTTGCCGAGCAGGCCTTGCGGGCAGGCGCCCGGGGCTTTGTGCTCAAGGACTCAGCCGATGAGGATCTGCCCGCAGCCGTGCGAGCAGCGGCCAAGGGCATGGAGTACGTAAGCCCACGTATCCTCACCCACCTGGGAGGTGTGAGGGAATCGCTCAGCGTCGACAAGCTCAGCAGCCGTGAGACCGAGGTGCTGCGCTTGATCGCTTTCGGCCATACCAGCGTGGAGATCGCGCACAAGCTGCACCTCAGCCCGCGCACCATCGAGACCCACCGCACCCGCATCCACCGCAAGCTGGGGATCGCCACCCGCTCAGAACTCGTTCGCTATGCACTCAGCCAGGGGTTGCTGAAGATCTGAAAGCCAGGGGTTGCTGAGATCTGAAGGCTTGCCAGTCGAGGGCTTGCAATCAGAGGCTTGCCGGTCGAGGGCTGCCAGCTCCCAGCCCGCCGCGACGAGACAGCGCCGCCCGAGGCGAAATTCAGGCGCCGGCAGCGGCGACGTTCGACAGGCGCTGCACCGGCAACGTCGCGCGCACCGTCGTGCCATCGCCGGGCGCCGACTCGATCTGCAGCGTGCCGTCCAACAGCTGCGCCCGCTCGCGCATGCCCAGCAGGCCAAAGCCTTTCGTCTCGGCCGTCTCCGGATCAAAGCCGTCGCCATCGTCGCGCACAGTTAGGTGGATGGCGTTTGCGTGCTCCTGAACTTCAACCACCGCACGGGCCGCACGCCCGTGCTTGGCCGCATTGCTCAACGCCTCCTGTGCGATCCGATACAGCGCCACCTCCAGCTCCGGCGTGTGGCGCGCCGCGGCGCGCCCTTGCTCATAAGCCAGATCGATGCTCGTATCCACCTCGATCCCGCGATGCTTTGTGCGATCTGCCAACGCATGCAGGGCTGCTTCAACACCTAGCTCATCCAGCGCCGCCGGGCGTAGGTCGGTGATCAGTGCGCGCAGATCGGCGATACCCGCCTGCAGGTACTCGACCGCATCGTCCATCGCCTGCGCCAGCACCTGCGGCTTGCCCACCCGCCGCGCGTTGGAGAGGCGGATCTGAAGCGCGCTCAGGCTCTGCAAGGTCTCATCGTGCAGATCCCTCGCCCAGCGCCCCCGCTCAGCCTCCGCCGCTGTCAGGCGCTGGCGATGCTGCTGGGAAGCTACCGACTGGGCCGTCGCCACCGCCGTCGCTGCGCTCGTCGCGAAAGCCTCCAACAGAAGCTGGTCCTCGTTGCTGAAACGCGGCCCATCGTTCAGCCGATCGAGCGCCATCAGCACGCCGTATGTGCGTCCCTGAAAGATCAGCGGCACCACCAGACCGCCCTCCGCCCTCACGCCCAGCCGGCCCAGGTCATGCTCGTCAAAACGCGCGCGATTGAGGTCGTCTTCCAGGTGCTGCGTGCGGCGCGTGCGCAGCGCGTGACTGGCCACCGTGTCCTTCAGCGGTACGTTCCGGCCGATCAGCTCGCGCGGCAGTTCGCCGGCGCCCGCCGCCACCAGCAGCCCCTCGGGCCGGCACAGCTCGATCAGCAGCGTGCGCGCCGACACCAGCGCCCGTCCGCGTTTGGCCACCAGCTCAAGGATTACCTCCAGATCTGTCTCGGCGCCGATCGCTCGCGCGAACTGCGTCGTGGCATCAAGTGCCGCCACCGTGCGCTCCAGCTCGTCGCGGCGGTCGCGCGCACCCACATAGCGCCGCGCATGATCGATCGCCACTCCCGCCATCTCCGCCAGCATCGTCACGGCCTCCTCGTCGGCCTCCGTGAACTCCTCCCCGCCGACTTTCTCCGTCAAGTAGAGGTTGCCGAAGGGAGTCCCCTCGATCAGAATCGGCACGCCGAGGAAGGCGCGCATCGGCGGATGGCCCGCCGGCAAGCCGAACGAGCGGGGGTGTGTACCCACGTCTGTCAATCGCAACGGCACCGGGCGGTTGATCAGCTCGCCCAAAACGCCCTGGCCGCGTGGCAGGGACCCGATCTCCATGCGCACCTTCTCGTCGATGCCTACCGTCACGAACCGCGCCAACTCGGTGCGCGAGTCGTTCAGCACGCCCAGCGCCGCATAGCGCGCGCCTGTCAGCTCGCGCGCGGAGTCCAGCACGCGGTCGAGTATCACGTCCAGGTCGAGCTCAGATAGCAGCCCCCGCACGAGGCCCAACAGGCTGCGCGCTGTGCGGTCCTTGATGGCTCCATCGGCCGGCGGCGTACTTCCGATCCGCATAGGTCCGTTGGGTGTCATCTCCTACGCACGCCTTCCCGCGGCCCTCTCGTCATTGCTTGTACGACGACCAAAGCCTACAGCGAAATACACGCAACGCGTAAAAATCCGGTTCAGCTAAATGAACTTGGCCGTTTAGGACAACTCGCCCTCGGGCGTGCACCGATCCGGTCAAGCCACGCCCAAGGCGTGTGTTCTAGGTGCAGGGCGCGCAGGCAGCCGTCAGCAGCACTTGGCCCAGGCAGCCATCAGCTGCACTTGGCCCAGGCAGATGTCAGCTGCACTTGGAGCTGGTGGCGCTCGCCAGCTGACTCACAGCCGAGCCCACCGCCACGACCTGTGCGGGAATCGCGGCGATTGCGGTGGCGCTTGAGGAACTCGACAGCCCCTGCACCGACTTCGACAGTTCCGTGATCGAGGAGTCAAGCGCCTGTGTCTGTGTCGGGAATTCGCTCTTCGCCGCTTCCACCAGACCCTTGGCGCTGCCTTCGACCTTCTGCAGGGCTGTCTTGATCGAGTTCGTGCCGCCCTGCACTACGTTCACTTCGCCCAGCGCCTTCACGTTCTTCTTCAGTTCTTCCTGCTGTGCGCAATAACTGGGCTTGCTGGAGGAAGATGAGCCGCAACCCAGCAGGGGCACCGCCACTACAAATCCCAGCGAGGCCAGGCCCGCCATCAGCATTCTGCGCATGAGCATGACGATGGCACCCGGGCTACCTATAGACAAGGGTGTTGGCCTCTCTATCGATGGTGGTGCCATCCCCTCCAACCTAGCTGCGGGTTTCCACGGATACAAGTGGACCTTGCCCCGCTTAGGGTGCCCGAGCCACAGCATTACTCCCTGCGCGCATGGCCACCACTCTCTCGACCCCACCAAGTCCGCGGCTTCACCGTTTCTCTGGTCGCACTCTCGGCGCCGGCGCCGTGCAGCGGCTGCTTGCGCGCGTCGGCGATCACGCCGCTGGCAATCTCGCCGATCTCAATGCTCGCCTGGAGGCTGACCGTCGCGCCACGCTGCGTGAGCTCAGAACCTCGCGTCAGCGCACCGTGCAAGCCGTCGAGGAGGAGCGCCGTCGGCTCGAGCGTGATCTGCACGACGGTGCGCAGCAGCGCCTCATCGCGCTGCGTATCCACCTCGCTCTCGCCGCCGAGCGTATCGCGCAGGAGCCTCACGCCGGGCCGCATGTGCTTAATCAGCTTGCCCAGGAGGCACAGCAAGCACTCGATGAGCTGCGCCGGCTCCTCCAGCACCCCTATCCGCCTCTGCTCATGCAGCAGGGGCTGGCGAGCGCTTTGCGAGCCGCCGTCGCCGAGAGTCCCACTGGGGCTCCTGCTGGTGCCGAGACTCCCACCGGGGCTCCTGCCCATACAAGCCTGCACGCGGAGGACCTCCCTCGTTATCACCCGGATGTGGAGGCCGCCGTCTACTTCACCTGCCTTGAGGCTCTCCAGAACGCCTCCAAGCACGCCGGCCCTCAGACCGCTGTCGCGATCCGCCTCTACACGCGGCCGGGACAGCTGTGCTTTGAAGTCAGCGATACCGGCCCTGGTTTTCACCTTGCGCCCACGCACGATTCGCGTGGCGGCCTCGCCAATATGCGTGACCGCATCGGTGCCATCGACGGCGAGATCTCGATCCTTTCCACACCAGCGCACGGCACGACCGTCGTCGGATCCGTACCCTCCGCTCAGATAACCGCATGAGTGCATCTGACTCCACACCTCCCGAGGACGCGCAAACCCCGCCGGCCGCGCCCGTCGCGCCACCATCTGCGCCTGCGCCTGCCGGTCTGGCTCCTCATGTTTGGCTCGTACGCACCCTAATCGGCATCGCCACTGTGCTCGGCGTCGTCGCGATCTTCGCTGTCTGGGCCAACCGCCAGCTGCTCGATACCCACTACTGGACCAACACCAGTACCAAGATGCTCGAAAATGGTCCAATCCGCGAACAGCTCTCGGGCTATCTCACCGATCAGCTCTACGCCAACGTCGACGTGGCCGGAGAACTGCGCGGCGAGCTTCCCTCCGAACTCAAGCCGCTCGCCGCTCCTGCCGCGGGCGCCCTGCGCGGGCTCGTTGAAAAGGGCGTCAACTTCGCCTTGGAACGCCCGCGTGTGCAGGCGCTCTGGCGTACGGCCAACGAGGCCGCCCATGCGCAGTTCGTGAAGCTGATCGAGGACCGCTCGGAAGTCGTGCGCCTGCCGGGAGGTGGCCAGGTTGTCATCGACCTGCGACCGCTGCTGCGAGAAGCCGCCTCGCGCGTCGGCGCGCCCACTTCGGTCGTCGAAAAGATTCCGCCTAACGTCGCCGAACTGCACGTCGTCAAGTCCAACAACCTGCGCACCGCGCAGAGCGCCGTCAATCTGCTGCGCTCGCTGGCCATCATCTTGCCGCTGCTCGTCTATCTGCTGTTCGGCCTCGCCGTTTATCTCGCTCGCGGGCGGCGGCGGCAGACCCTCATCTCCGTCGGCGCCGCCTTCATTGGCGCTGCCTTGGCGGTGCTCGTCGTGCGCGGCGTGGCCAAGCACGCCGTGGTCAACTCTCTGGCCACTACCGCCTCCGTCAAACCTGCCATCGAAGCCGCCTACACGATCGGCACCTCCGTGCTCAGCGACATCGCCTGGTCCACCATCCTGGCCGGCATCGTCATCATCCTGGCCGGTCTCTTGGCTGGCCCGACGCGCGCCGCCACCAGCGTGCGCCGCTTCCTCGCGCCTTACCTGCGCGAGCGCCCCGACCTCTCCTATGGGGCCGGCGCTCTGCTGCTCGCGCTGCTGTTCCTCTGGGGGCCGATCGTCGCCACGCGCACCTTCACCGGCGTCATCATCATCACGGTGCTCGGCTTCTTCGGTCTCTACATGCTGCGTCGTCAGACGACCCTCGAATTTCCTAACGAGCAGGCGCACTTCCCTCTGCGGCCGACAGATAGATAAGCGTCGCCATCACCCGCCGGCTCACCTCTTGAGCTTCTGGCAGGTCCAGCTTGAGCAGGATCGAGTTGATGTGCTTCTCCACTGCGCGCTTGCTCAGATACAGCTCCTCGCCGATCTTCCCATTGCTCTTGCCCTGCGCGATCAGGCCCAGGATCTCAAGCTCGCGCGGGGTCAGCTCTGACAGCGGCGAGCGCTCCGCCTTGCCGCGCTCCTTGATCATCGCCTCCACGACTCGCGCGTCCATGAACGAGCCTCCATGCGCCACCGCCTCGATCGCTGCCACCAGCTGGCCCTCATCGCCCACGCGCTCCTTAAGCATGTACGCCCGGCCATCGCTGCCCGCTGCCAGCAGCGCCAGGCCGTAGCGCGGCTCGGCGTACTGGCTCAACACCACCACGCCCACATCGGGGTGACTATCGCGCAGGCGGGAGGCGATTTCGATGCCCTCTTCATCGCGCTGCGGCGGCATTCGTATATCCGTCACCACCACGCCGGGGCGCTCGCTCTCCACGGCCGCCAGCAGCGAGTCGCGGTCCTCGCACACGGCCACCAGATCGATGCGCGGGTGGCGCGCCAGTATCTGGCTCACCGCCTCGCGCACCAGATAGCTGTCGTCGGCAAGCGCGACCTTGATGCGCTCCCCTTGAGGCCTCACGGATGACATGCGCTCACACCAGCCTCGCACGCGCGAGCGCTCGGCGCAAGGCAGGAGCGCGGCGCAAGGCAGGAGCGCGGCGCAAGGCAGGAGCCGGCGCAAGGCGGGAGCGCAGCCCAATGCAAGGAGCGCGCGTGCCCCGGAAAGCACTCACACCCTCGACGCACACTGGCATGCCCTACCCTCATAGGCGTGCCAACCTCCTTGGCGCCCGGGTGTCCGGGTGCCAGCCTTTGATCTATGACACCTGCACCCGCCCGCCGCTCTACCGATCAGGCCCGTCCCAAGGGCGCCACCGCGCGGCGTGCCAAGTCGGGCTCAGCAGGCACGGGAGGCGCAGGGGTCGCGGGCGCAGGGGTCGCGGGAGATGACACCGGTCTCGCTGCCGATGCCACTCCCACCGAGCGCCTCGCCGCTGGCAAGGCGCTGCGCGAAAAGGCCCCGCGCTCAAGCCACGCGGATTGGCAGCCCGCCGCCGACCGCGAGGACCCAGTCGCCCAGCTGGAAGCGCAGGCGCTCAGCCGCGTGCCCGAGCTGGTGCCGATCCGCTACGGGCGCATGTCGCTCTCGCCCTTCGCCTTCTTCCGCGGCGCCGCCGCGATCATGGCCGCCGATATCGCGCCCGCTCCCGTCTCGGGCTTGCGTGCGCAGCTCTGCGGCGATGCGCACCTCTCCAACTTCGGCGGCTTCGCCTCGCCCGAGCGCGACATGCTGTTTGACATCAACGACTTCGACGAGACTCTGCCCGGGCCGTGGGAGTGGGACGTTCAGCGCCTCGCCGCCAGCCTGCAGATTGCCGGCGAGGATCGCAAGCTCGATGCCATCCACTGCCGCGAGGCCGTCGTCTGGGGCGTGCGCAGCTACCGCGAAGCCATGCGTCGCTTTGCCGGGGAGACCAATCTCACCGTCTGGTATGAGCGCCTGGAGGCCGAGCAGATCATCGAACTCGCCCAGCAGGAAGGGATCGGCGCCAAGCGCGTCAAGACGATCGAAAAGGGAATCGCCAAGGGGCGCGCCAAGGATTCCGAGCGGGCGGTCGGCAAGCTCACCGAACGAGTCAACGGCGAACTTCGCTTCATCAGCGCTCCACCTTTGATCGTGCCGATCGAGGAGCTCCTGCCAGCCGCCGCACAGCGCCGGCTGCGCGAGGGAGTGACGGAGCTGCTCGGCGACTACCGCAACAGCCTGCCCGACTCTCGCCAGCGACTGTTTGACAGCTACCGCTTTCAGGCCATCGCGCGCAAGGTCGTCGGCGTCGGCAGCGTTGGCACTCGCGCCTGGATCGTGCTCATGGTCGGGCGCGACGAGGACGACGCCTTGATCTTGCAGTGCAAGGAAGCGCAGGCTTCCGTGCTTGAGCCTTATGCCGGGGCCTCCGAGTATGAGAACAGTGGTCAGCGGGTCGTTGAGGGGCAGCACCTGATGCAGGCCGCCTCCGACATCTTCCTCGGCTGGCTGCCTGCTGTGGGCTTGGACGACCAGCCGCGCGACTTCTATGTCCGTCAGCTGTGGGACGGCAAGCTCTCGGTCAACATCGAAGCCATGGACCACGAACAGCTGCGCAACTACGCGCGCCTCTGCGGCTGGACGCTGGCTCGCGCCCATGCCCGCTCTGGCGATCGGATCGCGATTGCCGGCTATCTCGGCAAGAGCGGCGTGTTCGATGAGGCGCTCGCGGACTTCGCCGCTACCTATTCCGCGCAGAACCAGCTCGATTACCAGGCGCTGCTTGACGCCATTGCCTCGGGGCGCTTGCAGGCCGAGAGCGCCTGAGGTAGCCCCGGGGCCGGGTTCACACAGCCTCTGTCAGGCCAGACTGACCCCGCCCTCGGGGGTGAGCGTCCAGTGGGGATTGTGGGCAATCTCCCAGGGGTGCCCGTCAGGGTCCACGAAGACCGCGCTGTAGCCACCCCAGAATGTCTCGCCCGGCTCACGGCCGATCGTTGCGCCCGCCGCGCGTGCTTCCTCGATGACCGCGTCCACGTCCTCGGGGGAGTCCAGGTTCAGCGCCAAAGTCACGCCACCCCAGCCTTTGCCGTCCTCCACGCAGCTGTCCTGCGCCAAACGCGAGCGATCCCATAGCGATAGCACCATGTCGCCAGCCTGGAAGAACACCACGTCGTCCGCCGGCGCGGCCCCCGTCTTCCAGCCCAGGGCCTCGTAGAATACACGGGCGCGCGCGAGGTCGCTGACGCCGAGGGTAATGACGGTGACTCGCTGTCGCATATCTGACAGTGTTGCAGCCATGACTGTCACAGCGACGCCGACGACCTTCTACTTCGACCTAGGCTCGCCGTTCGCGTACCTGACGGCCGAGCGCCTGCATCGGGGTGCCTTGCCCGAGCCGGTTGCCTGGCAGCCGATCTCCCTCGGCGGGATCTTCAAGCTCAATGGTCGCTCCTCTTGGGCGCTTAGCGGTGCCGACCCGCGCCGGCAAGGCATGGCCGAGGTCGAGCGGCGGGCGCTGGAGTACGGGCTGCCACCTCTGCGCTGGCCCGAGCCATGGCCGGGCAACTACCTGATGGCGATGCGCGCCGCCACGTTCGCCCTGCGCGCCGGACGCGGACCCGAGTTCACGCTGCGGGCCTTGCGCAATGCCTTTCAGCAGGGCGCGGATCTGAGCATCCCCGAGCAGGTGCTGCGCGCCGCCGGCGAAGCCGGGTTGAACCCGCAGGAGGTACAGGAGGCCACGCAGTCCGATGAGATCAAGCTCGCCTTGCGCGCGGCCACCGACGCCGCCCATGACCTGGGCGTGTTCGGCGTCCCCACGATCTATGCCGCAGAAGAGCTGTTCTGGGGCGATGACCGCCTCGGGGACGCCGCCGCCCGTCTCTAGGCCCCGTTCTTGGGGTGCGACATCGCGTGATGCTTCATTGCATGGTGCTTCATCGCGTGATGATGCTTCATGGCGTGATGCTTCATCGAGTGCGAAGCGGCAACCGCGCTCGCGGGGGTGAGGGCTACGACGGCCAGCGTGCCACCGAGGACGAGCAAGCGAAGGCTGCGACTGCGTGAGGTGAGGTTCATCAAGGCTCCTTTGAGGTTGTGGACAGCGCCGTGCGGTTCGCTGCTCGGCGATTTCGATCACCTCAGGTTGCCCTAGACCCCTTACGAGTTCCTTACCGCTGTTCGTGAGCAACCTGCAACTGGCTCGTAAGGAACGTGCAACATCTCCCCTGCATAGTGGCCTGATGGTCCTGCTGATCGCCTTCGCCTTCGTGGCCGGAGCCGCCACCGCGCTGTCCCCGTGCGTGTTGCCCGTGCTGCCGGTAGCGCTCGCGGCAGGTGTGACAGGAGGACGGCGGCGCCCGCTCGGGGTCGTGACCGGCCTCGCGCTGTCGTTCACTTTCGCAACCGTGACGCTCGTCTACCTGATCTCCGCCCTGGGACTGCCCGACGAACTGCTGCGCACACTCTCGATCATCGCGCTGATCGGCTTTGGCATCACACTGCTCATCCCCGCGCTCGGCGACCGGCTGGAGGCACGGCTGAGCCGGATCGGGCCTCGCCTGGGCATCGGCACCAGCGGCGGGCGCACAGGCGATGGCTTCTGGTCGGGCATGCTCGTCGGCGGCGGACTGGGGTTCCTCTATGCCCCGTGTGCCGGCCCCATCTTGGCCGGCGTGATCACCGTGTCGGCCTCACAGAGCTTCACCGCCGGTCGCCTGGGGGTGGCATTCGCCTATGGCATCGGCTCCGCCGTGGTGCTGTATACGTTGATGCTCGGCGGGCGGCGTGTCACCAGTCGCCTCGCGCGGCGCAGCGCCGGCTTTCAGATGTCGATGGGCGCGATCATGGTCATTATCGCCCTGCTGATGCTCGGCAACTACGACACGCGCTTTGAGACCTCTATCGCCAGCAGTCTGCCGTCCTTCCTGGTCGATCCCACGAAGGGGCTCGAGACCAGTCATGCCGCTGCCGCACAGCTGACGGCGCTGCGCGGGCACAAGGCGCGTCAGGCGGCGGGCCTGAAAGAGGCCGACGCCGGGCTGAAGCTGCCCGTGCTCGGTCGCGCCCCCGCACTGGTGGGAACACAGGCGTGGTTCAACACTCCCGGCGAGCGACCTTTGAGCCTCGCAGGGTTGCGCGGGCACGTGGTGCTGGTGGACTTCTGGACCTATAGCTGCATCAACTGCATCCGCACGCTGCCTTATCTGAACGCGTGGAATGCTAAGTACGCCGGCAAGGGGCTCACGATCATCGGCGTGCACACGCCCGAGTTTCCCTTCGAGCATTCAGCCTCCAACGTCGCGCAGGCGATCCAGCAGAACGGTATTCACTATCCGGTGGTGCAGGACAACAACTACAAGACGTGGGACGCCTACAACAACGAATATTGGCCGGCCGAGTACCTGATCGACGCTCACGGCAATATCCGCCTGGCCGATTTCGGCGAGGGTGAATACGCCGCCAAGGAGCGCGCTATTCGCAGCTTGCTGATCGAAGCCGGCGCCACAGGCTTAGGCGGCGCCACCCATACTCACGCCCAGGGGGTCTCCGAAGCCGAAATCACGCCCGAGACCTATCTAGGCGCCGAAAAGGCGGAGCGCTTCCAGAACGGGCCGATCCCCCTCGGCATGCATGACTTCGGCTCAGCCGCGCCTGCACCCGCGCCGCCGGCGCCCGCCCCTGAACACCTGCGCTATTCGGGGCTTTGGCGTGTAACCAAGCCGTCTGCAACGGCCGTGAGCGGCTCGCGCTTGCAGCTGAGCTTCTACGCCCGTCGGGTCTTTCTCGTCGCCGGCGCCACCGCGGGGCCGCGTCCGCTGCGGGTGCTGCTCGACGGGCATCCGATCTCCGCGGCAGCCGCGGGGGCCGATGTGCACAGCGCAAGCGCCAGCATCTCCTTCCAGCGGCTCTATCGCCTCGTCGAACTGCCACACGTGGAGCATCACCTGCTGACGCTCGAATTTGCGCCCGGCGTAAGCGGCTACTCCTTTACCTTCGGCTGAGCATTCCTCGTGAGACTGCGATGATCGAGCCAAGCATGTCTGTACTCGAGCCAAGCATGTCTGTACTGGTAGTCGATGACGAGCCCACGATCGGCGACATCGTGGCGCGGTATCTGGTGCGCGCCGGTTTCGAGGCGCACGTGGCCCTGGATGGCCCGCAGGCAATTGCGATGAGCGCAGAGCACAGCCCGGATCTGGTGGTGCTCGACATCATGCTGCCGGGCATCGATGGGCTTGAGGTCATGCGTCGGCTGCACGAAGGGGACGGCCCGCGGCCCGCGGTCATCTTGCTGACGGCCAAGGGCGAGGAGTCAGATCGCATCGTCGGGCTGCGCCGCGGCGCGGATGACTATGTGGTCAAGCCTTTCTCGCCCGGCGAGCTGGTCGCAAGGGTTCAGGCCGTACTGCGCCGAGGCGCGGTGAAAGGAGAGGCGGCGCAGCCGCTTGAGATCGGCGGCCTGCGGATCGATCCTGCCGCGCGCACCGTGCTGCTTGAGAATCGCCAGGAGGTATTGCTGACCCAGCGCGAGTTCGACTTGCTGCTTTTTCTGGCCCGCAATCCCGGGCAGGTCTTCTCGCGCGATCAGCTGATGGAACACGTGTGGCGCTTTTCTTTTTACAGCGACAGCTCGACGGTGACAGTTCACATTCGTCGCCTGCGCGCCAAGATCGAGGCTGAGCCTGAGAATCCTCGCTTCATACAGACGGTCTGGGGTGTCGGCTACCGCTTCAGGTCAGCATGAGACGCTCGCTGCTTGTCCTCTTTATCGCGCTCGCCCTCGCGTGTGGGGTGATGGCGTTGATCGGTGGATCGCATGCCGTCGTGGTCTCGCTTGAGATCCTCCTGCCGCTAGGTTTGCTGGCGCTCTTGATTGCCCAGGCAGTTGACAGTGGGCGGCTGCGACTCGGCACGCTGCGCCATCGCTTTCAGCTTGGCCTGGCGCTCGCCCTGGGGCAGCTGCTGGCCGCCGTGGCGATTGGCGCGGCCGTGATGTTCGTCTCGCCGCACGATGCGTGGGCCACGATCGGCATTCTGCTTTTCGCGGCGCTCATCGCCGCCCAGGCCGCGCAGGTTCTGCTGCGAGGCGTCCTTGCCGACGTGCGCGCGATCCGCGACGGTCTGCAGGCGGTCGAGCAGGGCGAGCGCGATGTGCAGATCAACGCCGAGTCCAGCAGCGAGCTCGCCGAGCTGGCCGGCGCCGCCAATCGCATGATCGAGGCGCTGTGCAGCGAGGAACGCTCGCGCGACGCCGCCGAGGCCACGCGCCGCCAGGTCATCGCGGCGGTCTCGCATGACCTACGCACACCGCTGACCTCCTTGCGGCTGCTCACCGAGGCACTGGATGACGAGCTGGTCGACCCTGAGACCGCCCGCCGGTATGTGCAGACGATGGGGGTGAACGTGCGCGCGCTAGGCACGCTGATCGATGACCTCTTTGAGCTCTCGCGCCTGAACGCCGGTGATTTCGCCTGGAGCACCGAAGCGGTGCCGCTCGCAGAGTTCGTGCACGAAACCGTCAAGGCGATGCGCGCGCAGGCCGACGCGCAAGGGGTCATCGTGAATGCTCAGATCGCCGCCGATCTGGCGCCTGTGCGCGCCAACCCCGAGAAGCTTGAGCGGGTGCTCGCCAATCTCCTACAGAACGCCATTCACCACACGCCGCCGGACGGCAGCGTGCTTATCAGCGCCCAGCGCTCCAACGGCAATCTGGAGATCGAGGTGGCCGATACCGGCGACGGCATCGCGGCGGCCGACCGGCCGCGAGTCTTTGAGCCCTTCTACCGCGGCGGCAGCGAAGCCGCCCGCACGCGCGCCGGCAGCGGGCTAGGCTTGGCGATTGCCCGCGCGATCGTCGAGGCGCACGGCGGGCGCATCTGGCTCGCCGACGCGCCGCAAGGCACGTGCGTCAAGCTGGCGCTGCCCGTGGCCGAGTGATCGTCGGCGCAAATAAGGCGTCACGGTCGCGGTAGGGCAAACTGTGGGGCGAACGATGGACTCACTGTTCGACCCCGCCGACTCACAGGATCAAGCCGCCGTCTCCCCCGACGCGCCCCTCGCCGCGCGCCTGCGCCCGGTGACGCTTGAGGACTTCGTCGGCCAGGAGCACCTGCTGGGTCCCGGCTCGGCCCTGCGTCAGGCGATCGAGCAAGGCCATCCGCACTCGATGCTCCTGCATGGGCCTCCAGGCAGCGGCAAGACGACGCTCGCGCGCATCATCGCCGCCAGCGCCAATGCCTCCTTTGAGGAGCTGAGCGCAGTGGAGGTCGGGCGCGCAGATGTGCGCGCAGTGATCGCGCGGGCGCAGGAACGCCAGCGCGCAGGGCGCGGCACGATCTTCTTCCTCGATGAGATTCATCGGTTTAATAAGGCTCAGCAGGATGCGCTGCTGCCAGCTGTCGAGGAAGGGCTGCTGACGCTGATCGGCGCGACCACCGAGAACCCGTCCTTCGAGATCAATGGCGCGCTTCTGTCTCGCACGCGGCTGTATGAGCTCAGGGAGCTGAGCGAGGAGAACGTGCGCACCCTTCTCTTGCGCGCGCTGGAGCGTGGGGAGTGCGGTGAGGTGCACGTCGAGCAGGAGGCGATCGCGATGCTCGCGGCGCGAGCCGGCGGCGATGCGCGCACGGCCCTGAGCGCGCTTGAGCTGGCATGCGAGACGGCGCCTGAGGGCGGTGTGAGCGCAGCCCATGCCGAAGACGCGTTGCAGCGACGCATCCTGCACTACGACCGCGCGGCCGACAATCACTACGACACCATCTCGGCCTGGATCAAGGCCACGCGCGGCTCGGACCCCGATGCCTCGCTCTATTACCTGGCGGTGATGCTAGAGGGCGGCGAGGACCCTCGCTTCATCGCGCGGCGCATGGTGATCCTGGCCAGCGAGGATGTCGGCAATGCCGATCCGAACGCTCTCTCAGTCGCCACCGCGGCCGCGGCCGCCGTCGAGCATGTGGGGTTGCCCGAGTGTCAGTTCGCGCTGGCGCAGGCAGCCATCTATCTGTCGCTGGCGCCCAAGTCCGATGCCGCCAAGCGCTCGATCGGCGCGGCACGTGGGTTCATCCGCGACAAAGGCGCCGCGCCGCCGCCGGTACAGCTGCGCTCAGGCGGGCGCGGCGAGGGCTATGACAGCCCACACCGGCATGCGGGGCATATCTCCGCGCAGGAGCTGCTGCCCGACCAGGCCGTGGGGGCCAGCTTCTACAAGCCCGACGACGCGGAGGCCGAGTTCGCCGCGCGACTCGCGCAGATACGCCGGGCGCGCGGGCGCGGCACTTGAGACTCGCGCGCACACTCCGCCGGAGGGGACTGGCCTTGAGGGGGCTGGCCTTAGCTGGCCTAGGTACCCGTATGGCAGCAGCGCGAAGGCCAGCGAATTTGAACATGCTCGCCTTGTGCGGACAGGCAGGATGACGTACCGTCCCCTGCGATGCCAACGAAGCAGCTCGTAAAGATCCTTGCCATCGACGGCGGCGGGATCAGGGGGATCATTCCGGCGATGGTGCTCGCCAAGATCGAGGCCCTCTGCGGACGCCCTGCCTGCGAGCTGTTCGATCTGATCGCGGGGACCTCGACCGGAGGGATCATCGCGCTTGGAGTCACCGTGCCGGCGCCCGGCGCAGAGAAGCGCCCGCGCTGGAGCGCCATGCAGCTGGTCGAAATGTATGAAAGCGAGGGGCCGCGAATCTTCCACCACTCGCTGCTGCGCACGATTGAGAGCGTCGACGGCCTGGTCGAGGAGAAGTACTCCGCGAGCGGCCTGGAAGCGGCCCTGGCGAAGTACATGGGCGAGGCACGGCTGTCACAGGCACTGACCGACGTGCTTGTCACCTCCTATGACATTCAGAGCCACGAACCATTCTTCTTCAAGAGCTTCAGGCCCCGCCCGCGTGCCCCGCACAGCCCACGCGATCGTGCCGTGAAGTCCGCCAGCGCAAGCTCATCTCCTCAGCCACTCGCTGACTATCCGGTGAAGGTGGTGGGGCGAGCGACCTCGGCGGCCCCCACCTACTTCGAGCCCGAGTACGTGTCAGGCGCTGCATCCGCGGACGATGACTCCTCCACGAGCCTCGCATGCGTCGACGGCGGCACCTTTGCCAACAACCCCGCGCTGTGTGCCTACGCCGAGGCGCTGCGCAACAACCCCGGCGCCGAAGTGCTGGTGGTCTCACTTGGCACCGGTCGCCTCACCGAGTCGATCTCCTTTGAGCAGGCCAAGCACTGGGGCCTCGTGCAGTGGGCGCGCCCGCTGCTAGGCGTAATCATGGACGGCTCAAGCGCCGCGATCGACTACCAGCTTGACGAGCTGCTCGGGGCCGACGAAGGCCACTACCGCTTCCAGTCGGTGCTCGAAGGTGTCAGCGACAGGCTCGACGACGCCGACCCCTCCAACATCGCCGGCCTGCGCAAGCTCGCCGAAGCGTCGATCGAGAGCAATGCTAAGCGACTCGCCGAGGTGTGCGCGCGGCTGACCGGCTAGGGCCCGTCCGGGAGCGAGATACCATCGCAAGGCATGCGCAGACACTCGACCATCATCATCGCCGTGCTGGCCTTTGGCTTAGTGCCCGCGCAGGCTCTGGCAACGTCGTCAAACAGCGCCTCCACCCACGCCTACATTCAGGCTAACTTCGCACTTGCTCGCCAGGCCGTCTCGAGGATCGGCGCGACGCAGGCGAGCGTCGTCAGCTATCGGCAGCGCCTGAGCCACGAATGCAGCCGGGTGGGCGCGGGCTCCCCGCAGAACGAAGCTGCCCAGAAGCTCAGCCTGGAGGCGGCAGGTGCGCTGTGGTCGCTCACCTTTGGACGCGACGCCAAGGCGATCCACGCCTTCGTTGGAGCAGTGAAGCCATTGCGATGGAGCAGTTCCAAGCTCACGGCCATCGCACACGGCTATGCGACCAGCCTGGGAGAACTGGCAGCGCTGCCGACGCCCGACCTCTGCGGCGACGTGCGCGCGTGGAGCGCGAGTGGCTTCCAGACGGTCCCCGCCAGCACAATCGCCTTCGATCAGCGGGTCGAAGCGACCGAAGGGCACACCAGCATCCCAGCGCGCCTGCTCGCTCCCTACGTGCAGTCAGCGGACAAGAGCGTCCTCGAACGCACCAAGCAGCTGGAAGCCAAGCTGGAACACACCGAATTCGAAACCGGATTCGACGATTGGGCCTCGCTGCTAGACACACTCGCGCTGCCCCAGTAGCGCCTTAGTTCGCTTTAGACCTACAGGCCCTAGCCCGATCCGGCCCTAGCCCGATCCGCCGGCGATCAAGATCAGCTTCTCTGCACGTCCGAGCTGCTTGATGCGGGCCTCCTCGCGGCGCGCCGCGCTGCGGTCGGGCATCTCCCGTGACCAGGCCAGGCGCACGGGGAGGCGACTTGCGGTGTAGCGGCTCGCCGTGCCTGCCTGGTGGCGAGCCAGGCGACGCTCCATGTCGATCGTCCAGCCCGTATAGAGCGAGCCGTCGGCGCAGCGCAGCATGTAAACCCAGGCCTCAGCCATCGACCTTGGGATACGCCAACCGTCGGCCCATGCCTGCCTCGCCTCAGCTCATCTGAGCACGAGACCGCAGGTGACGTTCGTCATCGACCCCGTCATACCTGAGGCTCGGTCACTGGCAAGAAAGGTGGCCACCTCGGCGACGTCGGCCAACCTAGGCGTGCGACGCAACGTAGCCATCCCCGCGATCATTTCTTCGGCGCTGCGAGGCGCCGGCGCGTCGGGACCACCGACTGCGGTGAGCTTCCCCGGCGACAGCGTCTCGGCGACACCGGCGGTCCAGATGCCACAGACGCGCACGCCGTGCGGTCCCAGCTCAGCCGCGAGGTAGCGCATGAACGTCTCCGTCGCGGCATCGGCGGGGCCAGTGCTGCCCATGCCGGGCATCGCCGCGACCCCCGAGGCGCTATTGAGGTGCAAGATCACACCGGACCCCTGCTCGATCATGTGTCGCCCCGCGGCGCGCGCCGTGATGAAGTTGCCTTGCAGGCCGTTGACCACCGCACGCAACAGATCGTCCGTCGCCATCTCGACCAGCGGAGTCCCCTGCGAGTCTCCGCGATTGATGAGGTTTAGCGAGACATCGATGCTGCCAGCCTTGGCGATCACTCCTCGCACATGCTCGTCAACCCCCTGCTCGTCCAATGCGTCAACCACCGCGATCTCAGCCAGGCCATCGGCGTCGGCGATGTCGCTGGCGACCACTTCGAGCTTCTCACGCGTGCGACCGGCCAGGAAGACTTGCGCACCTTCGCGGGCGAAGACACGGGCCACGCCACCGCCGATCCCGCCTCCGCCGCCATAGATGATCGCGTTCTTACCTTCCAGCAGCTTGCTCATTTTCGCCTCCGATCGTTGCTTCGATGTCTTTGATGGTGAGACCTCAACGGCCTTGGAAACTCATCGGCCTTGGCTTAATCGACGGTGTCTCGATCGCGCGGCCTCAGCAGCCTCGCAGCTCATCCGCCTTGGCCTAGTCGAGGAATACAGCGATGTCCTCGACTGGGGCCCGCTCGGGAACGCTCTGCTCCTGCACGGGGTGGCCGAGGTGCAGCAGTCCGATCGGCTGCTCCCCCTCGGGAATCGCGAGCCCTGCGCGCACCGAGGATTTCTCCAGCACCGGCACGGTACGCCAGTAGCCGGCAAGTCCGCGAGCATGCGCCGCGAGCAGCACGATGTAGGCGGCGATCGCGGTGGCAAGTAGATCCTCGTGCTGTTGGGCGGCATCGCCTTCCAGCTTGACGCTGGCGACGATCAAGGTGGGTGCGCGCTCAAGCTTCTTCGCCGCGCCGGGCTTGTCCAGCTCCGCCTCACGCGCCAGCAGGGCACGCGCTTGCGGGCCCAGCACGCGGAAGCGCCACGGGTTGGTGAGGTGGTGATTGGGCGCCCAACGGGCGAGCTCAAAGAGCTCTCGCAGCGTCCCGTGATCGACCGGCTCGGGGCCATACGCCTTATGGGTACGGCGCGTGCGGATCGTGGTCTCGAGGTTCATTTTCACGACCACCTTAGCTGCCGCAAGGCACTAAATTCGTGAATACAAGCGCTTAGGATGGGTATAGGAGTAGCAACCTGGCTTCATATGTAGGAGGGGAGTATGTTGCTTCACGCTCGCATTTCGCCGTCGGCGTTCCTGACAGGCGCCATAGCCGCCATCTCAGTAAGCGCTCTAGTTGTCATAATGCCGCCCGCCGCGGGGGCAGCCTTCGGCGTGCAGGAAAACAACTTTGAAGCCGGCACCTGCATGACCTCCTCCTGCACCTACGCCAGCGTCGAGGGCAATCACGGCGAAGCCTTCACGCAGGCCGCCGGGCACCCTCCCGTCGGCCTCACCGCCTTTGAATTCAACCACTCAAACGGCGCCTTCGGTAAGGAACCGGAAGGTGCCGTCAAGAACATTCGTGTCGACCTGCCGCCCGGCTTGGCCGGTAATCCGCAAGCCTTGCCACAGTGCCCCGTGGCGGCGTTTCAGAAAGATGAATGCGCTGCTGACACACAGGTGGGCACCAATGAACTGACCGTCTTTGACGGCGTCAACGACCTCACCGTCTCGGGCACCGTCTACAACCTTGAGCAGCCGCCGGGGCTCGCCTTGGACTTTGGCATCCATGTGGCCGTCGAACCCCTGGTCAGCGTGCACATCTATCTCGAAGGCCACGTCAGCTGGAACAGCGACTACCACGAGTACTTCCAGATTGACAACGTCCCCAAGGAAGGTGAACTGCTCGGGCAGAAGGTTCCCCTGTCGGTATTGAAGTCCAAGCTGATCTTCAATGGCCGCGCCGGGCAAGGCAACTTCCTCACGCTGCCTAGTGCCTGCTCAAGCACCACCACCACATATCTTGAAGTGCAGTCTTGGGAAGGGCAGGTGTCGCGAACCCAGACACACACGCCCGTAGGCGTTGAAGGCTGCGGCGCGGTGCCTTTCAAGCCGACCGCCGAAGTGCAGCCCGAAACCGCGCAATCCGATGAACCTGATGGCATCCGCACCGAAGTGAAAGTTCCTCAGCACGTCGGCGCCGGGGAGATCAACACGGCCGATATCCAGGACGCTCACGTGACGCTGCCTGAAGGGCTGACGCTCAACCCGGCGGCGGCGCGCGGCCTACAGGCGTGCACGGCCGCCCAGATCGCTATCGGCAGCGCCAGCCCTGTCAGCTGCCCGGCGGCCTCCCAGGTGGGCACCGTCCTGCTTGAAACCGACCTGCCTGCGGGCTCGCTCGCGGGCAACGTCTATTTGGGCAGTCCCAGCGGCGGCCCTATCACCGAACCGCCTTACACCATCTATCTCGACGCCGAGAGCGTCTACGGAGTATCCGTCAGGCTCAAGGGCTCCATTGCCCCCAACCCCAGCACGGGCAGGCTGGAAGTGACATTCGCGGAAAATCCCCAGCTCCCCTTCAGCGACCTCGTGCTGAAGCTCAAAGGCGGTGCGCAGGCTCCGCTTGCCAACCCGCTCGTATGCGGCAACGCGCCGGTTGACGCGCTTTTCACTCCCTACACCGGCACTGCTCCTGCCGCCAGTTCAACGCCCTTCATCACCGCTGGCTGCCCCTCCTCTCTGCCGTTCTCGCTCACGCAGAGCACCGCTGACTCCTCGCCCAATGCCGGCGCCTACACCTCCTACACGCTCAACCTCGCTCGCAACGACGGGCAGCAGTACCTCTCACACCTGGAGACCGTTCTGCCTCCCGGTCTGCTCGGTGCGATCCCCTCCGTGACGCTCTGCGGCGAGCCGCAGGCCAGCGAAGGTACCTGTGCTTCGGCCAGCCAGATCGGGACCGCCACCGTCAACGCCGGCGCCGGTCCTGAACCTTATGCCTTCTCGGGCCCTGTCTTCCTCACGGGGCCCTACAACGGGGCGCCTTATGGGCTCTCCATCGCGGTGCCTGCGAGCGCCGGGCCGTTTGACCTTGGCAGCGGAGCTTGCAACTGCGTGGTTACGCGCGCCGCGCTCACCGTCGATCCCTACACCGGCCGTGTGACTGCCACGAGCACGCTCCCCACCATCATCAAGGGTGTCCCCTTGCGACTGCGCGGCCTCAATGTCGCAATCAACCGGCCCAACTTTATCTTTAACCCCACCAATTGTGGGGGTCTCGCAACCGACTCGATGCTGAACTCCACATTCGATGCTACCCAAAACGTATCCAGCTCCTTCCAGGTGACCAACTGCGGGGCGCTGGCGTTCAAGCCGTCCTTCACCGCCTCCACCGGCGCGCACAGCTCTAAGGCGAATGGTGCGAGCCTAAGAGTGAACCTTGCGCAGAGCGCTCATCAGGCCAACATCCATGCGGTGGCAGTGCAGCTCCCCGTGCAGCTCTCTGCGCGGCTGACGACCTTGCGGCAGGCTTGTCTTGAAGCCACATTTGCCGCTAACCCTGTCAGCTGTCCGGGCGGCTCGAAAGTCGGTAACGCCACCGTAGTCACACCTGTGCTACCGGGTAAGCTCACCGGGACCGCCTATCTGGTCTCCCACGGCGGCGCGGCCTTCCCCGACCTCGACCTCGTGCTGGAAGACGGCGGCGTGCGCTTGATTCTCGTCGGTAACACCAATATCACCAAGAGCGTCACGACTTCCACCTTCGCCGCGATTCCCGACGCTCCGGTTTCGAGCTTCGCGCTGGATCTGCCGATGGGACCGAACTCGGCGCTCACCGCAAACGGCAGTCTTTGTAAGCAGGCGCTGCTGATGCCCACCACGATCACTGCCCAGAACGGCACCCAGATCAAGCAGAGCACCCGGATCGCCGTGTCCGGTTGCGCCACGACCCGCGCGCGCCCGCGCGTCAGGATTCTCTCGCACCGCATCGTCGGCCACACGCTCATTCTCAAGGTCCACGCGCCCGCTGCGGGGCGTGTCAAAGCCAGTGGCAAAGACTTGCGTACGGTTACTCACCGTTTCCGTAAAGCAGCCACTGCGACGCTCAAGCTGAAGCTCTCACCGAGTGGTCTGCGAGCGTTGCACAAACACCATCGACTGAAGACCGTCGTGCGCGTGCGCTTCGTGCCTAGTCACCGGGGTGCATCCATCGCGAGTGCTTCAGCCGCGGTTACATTCCGGCACTAAGAGGACCGTCACAGTAAGCGTGCGGCAGATGATCCCGACTTAGAACCTCAGCACCGGGCTCCAGTGCTCGGGGTCGCGCGCCGCCTGCTCCCGCGCCCAGCGGAAGTGATGCACAGCCGAGCGACGCAAGGGCTCACCGAGCAGCAGGCCCAGCAGCGCCCATCTTCGAGCCTCTCTCGGCGTCTCAAGCGTGACGGCCAAAAGGCCCGCCAGCGTCCATAGGTGAAGCACCTTGTTGTAAGGCCCTAGCTGCTCGGCCGTCATGCCCTCCGCTTCAGTCAAATAAGGGATGCCGCGGCGGCGCTCCCACGGCCACTCGACAAAATGAACGATGCCTCCTGCCAGCCCGGCCGCGTTATTCAAGGCCATCCACTTCTCCATCCGCTCACCTTCGGCCATCCAGCCTGCCAGCGCCCACGCCGGCAGCGCCCCGGCCCACATCGCGACCGCGCCGCGCCTGCCTATGAACGGCTCGAAGACCAATCCCACGCCCGCGCGCACCTCGAAGGCGTGGTGGGCCGCGGTGCCGAGCGCCGTCAGGACCGTGAAAGGCTTACGGGGACGTAAGGTCACTGCGTCATCCAGGTGGCCTCATCGAGTAGCGGCGCGTGCTTGATCGCCTCGGGGCCTTGCAGTATCAGCGCGGCTGCCTCGTCCATGCGCATCGCCTTCAGGGACCCCGCGGCTGCGAGGCTTGCGATTTCACCGAGCACCGAGTCGAGCGCTTCCCAACCGGGGTCGCCGGTGAAGGCAACGGAGAAAGGGTGGAAGAGCAGTGTCAAGTGACCTTCCTGCTCGGAATGCTTCTTCAGCGCAGCGATCATCTCCCTGCGCATCTCCTCGGGCGTATGGAGATCGGGGCCGTCACCGTAGCGTTCGCGCAGACCCGCGAACTGGGGCAGGTAGGAGTAGGCGTCCACCAGTGGCCAGCGAAACGGCAGCACCGCCAGACCCTCCAGCACGCCCGCGCGCTCGCCTGCGGGTGAGACATAGCGGTAGCGCTGCTCGCCCAGCAGCTGCAGTGTGTGTTTTGTCAAGCCACCTCCCGGCGGTCGAAAGCCGCTCGGCTCGATGCCGATCGCGCGCATCGCCTCCGTGGCGCGCATGAGCAGCGCGAGCTCCGACTCGGCATCGAGCGCCGCCCATTCCTCGTGGCGCCAGGCGTGAACCGCGACCTCGTGGCCCTCCGCCACGATCCTCTGCAGCGCCTGCGGGTACATCTGCGCGTTCAGCCCCTCAATGAAGAACGTTGCCTTCAGCTGCCGCGCCGCCAGCAGATCGAGCAACCGCGGAAGCACATCCACGACCGTGAAGTGCTGCCCTTCGGGCACCTCTGCCGGCCACATGCCCAGCTCAAGCTGAGCCGCCTCCCCGAGGTTGTCGAACGTCACCGAAACGACTGACTCGGGCACGACGCCATGATATTGCAGGCCTGCGGCAAGTAGGCTCATGGCTACTTCAAGCGATGCGTCTCGTGAGCTTTCATACCAATGACGGACCTGCCGCCGCGGTACTCCTCGGTGATGAGCTGGTCCCAGCCTCCGCGCTCGACGCGCCCGCCACGAGCGTGCGCGGCCTCTTGACGGCGCTTGACACCGAAGGGTTGCGCGAACTGGGAAAACGCGCTGAGCAGGCGGACGAGCGCATACCGCTCGCCGAGGTGAGTCTGCGCGCGCCCGTCGGCGACCCGCAGAAGATCATCTGTCTCGGACTCAACTACCGCGACCACGCTGAGGAGACCGGCCAGGACATCCCAACCGCCCCGATGTGGTTCGCCAAGTTCGCCAACTCGCTGATCGGCAGCGGTCAGGACATCGTGCTCCCGGCCGCGCACGCCGACTACGTCGACTACGAGGCCGAGCTCGCGCTGGTCATCGGGCGATCTGCGAGCAACGTCGCTGCTGAGGACGCACTCGGCTACATAGCGGGGGCGATGCCCTTCAACGATGTGAGCGCCCGCGACCTTCAGCTGCAGAACCCGCTCTGGACCAGCGGCAAGGCGATCGACACCTTCGCCCCTTGTGGTCCTGCGCTCGTCACCCTGGATGAGATCGATGACCTGCGGGCGCTCGGGCTGCGCACGCGCATCAACGGTGAGCTGCTGCAGCAGGGGACGACCGCCAACCTCGTCTTTGGCCCAGCCGAGGTCGTCGCTTGGCTCTCGCGTACCATGACGCTGCTGCCCGGTGACATCATCGCCACGGGAACTCCGGCGGGCGTCGGCGCCGCGCAGGGACGCTTCCTGCATGACGGCGACATCGTTGAGGTCGAGGTCGATGGCCTTGGGACAGTGCGCAATACCGTGCGCGCTGGCTGACCCGGGCGGGCTGACCGAGTCCTCTAGGGGCCTCAGGAAGCTGTACGCAATCTGAGCGTGTCCGCGGCGCGTGGCACACCCAAGTGGCGCAGTCGCCATCATCGTGATTGTGATCTGTGCCCGTATTGGTCTGTGTGAGGACGATGCCGATCTGCGATCGGTGCTCACACGGGCCTTGCGCGCCGAGGACTTCGAGGTACGCGCCACCATGACCGGGCACGAGGCAGTGGAGGTCTTCAGCGCCTCAGCGCCCGACCTGCTCGTGCTCGACATCGGCCTACCCGATGCCGATGGACGCGACGTCTGTCAGGCGCTGCGCACGCACGGCGTCATGGCGCCGGTCCTGTTCTTGACCGCCCGCGATGCGCTCACCGACCGCCTCGCGGGCTTTCACGCCGGAGGCGACGACTACCTCACCAAGCCTTTCGCCCTCAGCGAGTTGATCGTGCGCGTGCGTGCGCTGCTGCGACGCGCAACTCCTTTGCAGACGCAGGAGTCCGCCGAGCTCGGTCTACGACTCGATCCCGCCGCGCATGCCCTGCGCCTTGGCCAGCAGCTCACATCACTGACCCCCACCGAGTTTCGCATCCTCGCCGCGCTCAGCTCGCATCCTGGCGAGGTCGTGCGGCGCGGAGCGCTCACCGCGGCGGCCTGGCCAGATGGCGCGATCGTCCACGCGAACACACTCGATACCTACATCGCGCGTCTGCGCCGCAAGCTCGAAGCGCTCGGCAGTGAGCAGCGCATCGATACGGTCCGCGGTGTGGGCTACGCGCTCAGATGAGGCGCCTCGGACTGCGCGGCCGCGTGACGCTGGCCACCGCTCTGGTGCTTGCTGTGGGACTGGCCTTGCTGACTCTCGGCATCAATCTGCTGCTTTCCCACGAGCTCGACAAGGATCTCTCATCGGTGCTGCGCGAACGCGCCGACGTGCAATTGGCAGCCACCACCGTCACGCGGGGAGGTCTCGTCGTGCGCGATGTACCCGACGACGAGGCGCTTGACGAACAAGCCTGGGTCTATCAGGGCGCTCGCAACGTTCATCGCTCCTCCGCTCGGCCCGCGGTGCAGCTGGCAGCCGCCAAACTCGCCGCCTCGCCCGCCGCTGGTGGTGAGGTGAGCGTTGACGACGCGGTGCGTTTGCGCGCCGAGCCGATCTTCAGCGACGGCCATGCGCGGCGCGTCGGTGCCGTCGTCGTAGGTGCTTCGCTCGTGCCTTACGAGCACACCGAGAATCTTGCACTTGCCGCCACGATCCTGCTCGACTGCTTCCTGCTCGCGGCCGGCATCTTGCTCGTCCGCCGTGCGATGGGCAAGGCGCTGCAACCTGTCGCTGAGATGACCTTGCGGGCGGCCGATTGGAGCGAGCACGACCTCGATCGGCGCTTCGATCTCGGCCCACCGCGCGATGAGCTCACCGCGCTGTCGGCGACGCTCGACCGCCTGCTTGCCCGCATCGCCTCCAGCCTGCGCCACGAGCAGCGCTTCTCCGCCGAGATGGCCCATGAGCTGCGTACGCCCCTCAGCGGCATACGCGGCGAGGCCGAGCTCGCGCTGCGCGGTCAGCTCGATAACGACGTGCGCCAAGCGCTTGAGCAGATCCTGCGCGGCACCGAACGCATGCAGACAGTTATTGACACGCTCCTCAGCGCTGCCCGCGGCGACACCCAAGGCGCCCGTGGCAGCGCGCCCGCGCGCGAGGCCGCCGTGCTCGCGATCGATGCCCTACGACCGCTCAGCGAGCGCACGGGGGTGCAACTGAGACTGGCTGCTGACAGCGGAGAGTTGCGTGTCGGCGCCGACCGCGACGTCATCGCGCAGGCGCTGCAGCCGCTGCTTGAGAACGCCTTGCGTCATGCGCATGCGACCGTGAGCCTGGGGCTCTCACGCGAGCAGAGCAAGATCATCTTCGACGTCCAAGACGACGGCGCGGGACCGCAGGCACTCGACCCTGACTCACTGTTCGAGCCGGGCGCGAGCACCGTCGGCAGCGCTGGTCTGGGCCTCGCGCTCGCACGCCGTCTCGCCCGCTCCTGCGGCGGCGAGGTGACAGTCGACCTCTCGGCGAGGGGAGGCCGCTTCATCCTGCGCCTACCCGCCGTTGCCTACTGACGCCATCGTGGATTCAGGCGTCGCGGCCCGCCCGCATGGTTCAAGGCGTCGCAGGCCCGGGGATATCAAAGCGCCGCAGCCCGCGGTAGCCGCTAACAGGTTTGCTGTGGTTGAAAGCCCAGCGCTCGTTTGTAAGGCAGTGTTCGCTCCTGCTACAGCCGTGCGTTGCGAAGTAGAAACGAACCTGACCAGCTCGAATCAGAGACTGGAGGGTCGGAGGGCGCACGCGCGGGCCATCGACGGTGTTGAGGACCAGCACCGGCAGCCCGTCACGGGCCACCAGGCCGGTGACTTCGAATACAGCGGCGCTGGCCACCTCAAAGTGCGCTCCCCCGCGGTGAGTTCGCAGATAGCGCTCCATCGCCGGGCTGATGGCGTCCTGCAACACAGAGTCTGTGCGGTTGGTGTGAATCAGGTCGATGTCAGTCGCCAACTGGGCGCCGAGCAGCGCGAGCACCACCGCGCCACTCACGAGCACGAGGACGATTCGCGTGAGGGCAGTTCGCTGCTGCGCCAGCAGTGAGCCGATCGCGATGCCCAGCGTGGCGCAGACGGCAGGCGCGAGAACTTCCAGATAGCGCTCCTGCAAATGCGGCATGGCGCTGAAGAGAACGAGGCCACACACAAGCCACACCCCAATCGCGACCGCCATACGAGCGGGAGGCGTGAGTGCCGCGCCTCGGGGCCTGCTTCGCAACGCAAGCGCCGCGGCGAGAGCCCCGAGCAGGACAGCGGCCAGTGCCGCCAGGCCGATTCGAGCCCCGTACTGTGAAGCTCCGTTTTCCAACAGACGCAGCAAACCGGGGGCTTCTCCGGGCCGGCTGCTCGTGGATCCCCCTGCGCTTTTTGCGCCCAGACGTTCCACGCCGTTGTAGAGGAACACCAGTCGCCAGATGCTGCCCGTGCGCGATCCCACCGGGAACGGCCGCTGTGAAAGCGGGGTAAGCGAGGCGACCGCCGCCCACGAGAGCGACGCCACGATCAGCACCGCGCCGGCGGCCGCGAGCGTGCGGGCACGGGCGCGCGGCGCGCTCGGGCTTGCCCACCACCACAGCAGCGCCAGCGCCGGCAGCGGCAGCAGCGCCTCGTTCAACTTGACATTGAAGGCAACGCCCATGATCAGTGCGGCGAGCAGTATCCAGCGCACACGTCGACTCTCAAGCGCCAGCCACGAGCACCACAGCGCCGCGATGCAGAGAGCCGCCAGGACAGTGTCCATCGTGTCGCTGCGAGCCGTCAGCACGGCATTCGGCAAGACCGCCAGCATCAAAGCGCTCAGCAGTGCGGCAGGCGCACCGAACGGGCGGCGCAGAGCCCCGAACAGCAGCAGGCTCGCCGCCACGCCCGCCAGTGCCTCAGGCAGGTGCAGAGCGGTCAGGTTGAAACCGAGGATCTGCGTGCTCGCCACCTGCAGCCACAGATCCAAGGGCGGCTTGTCGATCGCCAAACTGCCACCGGGCTCCAGCGCTCCGAAGAAGAAGTTGTGCCACGAGAGGTCCATGCTGCGCACCGCCGCGTCATAGAACGTATTCCCCGCAACGCCTTCGATCGCCCACAGTCGCAGCAGCGCGGCAAGTACGACAATCGCCAGCAATGCCAGGAGCACCAATCCTGTGCTCTTCAATCCTCTGGTCTTCCTCCCAAGAACCCTGGCCTTCGCCCGCGGAGGCGAGCTCGGCATCAGCACCGACCGAAAATCAGGGTCCACGGTCTTCACCTCAGGATGCCGGTGTGCCCGATGGAATAACGCCCCGGCTGGGGCCACACGCACAGTCCATGCGGGCCATTGCCGACCTTAATGCGGTGCAGCAGCTGGCCCGTGACCGTCGAGATGGCGTAGACCTCGGCGTTGTAGCGACCCGACAGCCACAAGATCTTGCCGTCCGCCGATACGCCGCCCATGTCCGGCGAGCCGCCGCCTGGCAGGCGCCACTTGCGGATCGGCCGCCGCGTGGCGAAGGACAGCACAGTGATCGAGCCTTCCATGCGGTTGGATACATACAGCACCTTCGCGTCGCGGCTCGGGTAGAGACCGTGCGCGCCGATCCCCGTGGCAACGAACCCGATCTTGCTCATCGTCTGCGCGTCGATCAGCCAGACGCCGCCGCGCGCCATATCGGCCACGTAGAACGTCGCCCCATCGGGTGAGAGCTTTACGTCCTGGGGCATCGCACCGGGTGCGAGTTCGATCGTCTTGAGGACCCGCTCGGCGTTGAGGTCCACGACGATCATGCGTCCGGCGAACTCGCACGACACCAGCGCGTAGCGCCCGTCGGCGGTGAAATCCATGTGATCTACGCCTGCGCACTGGGGCGTCACGAGCGCATGGTGGAGCGCCATCGTGTGTGCATCGCGGAAGTCCAGCTCATGGTGAGCCTCGGCGACGATGATCGCCCAGCTCCCGTCCGCGGTGAAGTACATGTTGTACGGGTCGAGCACCGGGATGGGCTTGCCCGGCATGCCATTGCGGGGATCGATCGGGGTGAGGCTGTTGCCCACGTCGTTTGTCACATACAGCGTGCGCAGGTCCCAGGAGGGCGTGACGTGCTGCGGGAGTGCGCCCACTGGGAACTGCCTAATGACCTTGAAGGTGTGTTGCGAGATGACATCGACCGTGTTCGACTGGCTATTAGGCACGTATACGAGTGCCGGGTCTGCTTGGACCGTTGGGCTGAGCAGCCCTGGGCGCTCCGCGGCGTAGATGTTGTGTGGGTCCAGCGGTGGGGGGATGCTTCCTGCCAGTGGTGGGCTGACCTGGGAGGGCAGCGAGATGCTCCCTTGCAGCGATAACGGTGGGGAGCCAGAAGCGAGGAGAGTCAAGACCTGGTCCTGTGCGCGCCCGGCCGAATCGCGGCCTCCAACGAGCAAAATACGTCCCGGCAGGGAGGCAGCACCGGAATCCGATACCGCCTGTGGTAGGCGCCCCGCAGCGCTGATCCTCCCCGTGGCCGGATCGACCGCCAGGATTGCAGCCGTCTGAGCAGTGAGGTTTTCGCCGCGACCGCCGATCACATAGAAGCGCCCATTCAGTGAAGCGCCTGCGGCGTGGGTCAGGGCATGCGGCAACTCGCCGAGTTGACGCACCACGCCGCTTACCGGATCGAAGGACAGGATCGCTCGTTGTGCGCTCGTGCCCGAGGTGCCCCCGGCGATCAGCAGCCGTCCGCCGACCGCCGCCACCGCCGCATAGCGCAGCGGCCGCGGCAGCATCGCCACGACACGTGCGCCAGACCCGGGGGTGTAGGCAACGATCGTGCGCAGAGGCACCGTCTCGGTGAAGCCTCCCACTATGTAGGCGGTATGGCCGATCGTCGCCGCTGCCACGTCGGAGGCGCCCACCGGGAGGCTCCCCACCATGCCTGCGCTGGCGCCTTGCACACGCATGATCGCCGCGCTGGCGCTGCCGGCGTTGCCACCGCCGAACAGATAGACGTGACCGTCGATGTTCGCCGCCGCCGCATCGTGCAACGCGAACGGCAGCGAGCCCGCGCCGTGTGCGCCGGCGGCACCGATGCGCACCATGCCCGCCACCGACGCGTCGAGAGCGTCCAGGCCACCAAGCGCCAACGCGCCATCTGCTTGGGGGGCAACGGCCGGCAACTGCACCGGCGCGGGCAGCCTCCTGACCGAGGCGACTCGCAGCAGCGGAGACTGAATGCTTGCGGTACGCGCCGCGCCGCCGGCGCCCGAGTGACCCGCGGCTGAGCTGGCCGAGGCCGAGGTGCCGTTCCTCGCCGTGTCAGACGTCCCGCAACCGCAGACCCACGAGCCGGCAAGCACCGACAACGCGAGCAAAGCGAGCTTCGTGGCAGGCATAACGCAGGCTGGCATCTGCCGCCTGAATGGCACCTGAGCGTGTGGCGTCCTGCTGTTCAGCTGTCGGCCGGGCTTGGCTGCAGCGCGCCGCCGTCGATCGATGACGCGAGCTGGGGGTGTGCAAGTCGCGGGTGAGCTTGATGATCATCCGCAGGCTGCTGGATGTCGCGCTTGGCAGCGGCGACATAGGCGACAAGAGCTACGAAGACGACGAAGGCGATAGCGCTGACGAGGCCATCGCCGAGTCCGAGACCGCTTCGCGCAGGGGGCTTGGCAAGCCAGTCCGCGATGGAGGCGCCGAGCGGTCTGGTGACGATGTAGGCGGCCCAGAACGCCACGATCGGGTTTAGATTGAAGCGCCACCACGCGATGGCGGGCACGGCGATGACGGCCGCGAAGAGCAGCGCCGAATCCAAGAACCCGAGCTTGAGCGAGATGGCCGTAAGGTCCCCCACCGCCGTGCCGAGCGCGAAGGTTGCCAGCACAGCGGCCCAGTAGTAGAGCTCGCGGCGCCGGGTCGTGATGCTGTGGATCGACAGCGTGCCCTCGCTGCGATGCCAGAAGAAGAAAATGGCGGCGACGATGATCGCGTAGAGGGTCGTGCTCACGGCGTAGGGCGCGTGGGCCCCGCGATGGACGCCGTCGGCGGCCATCGTGCCGAAGATCGCGACCATCATGACCGCGAACCAATAGACGGGAGCGCGGTATTCGCGCGTGCGCAGCTGAAGCCACATCGCATAGCCCCAGCCGAAGAGACCGATGGCGCCCGCAAGCGGAATGCTGATGCCGCCGAGGTAGTCAGACATCGCCTCGCCCATGCCCGTCGTGAGGACCTTCAGGACCCAGAAGAGCGCGATGACCTCTGGAACCTTCGCCGCCAAGGGCTCCAGGCGCCCCGACGGGCGTGAATAGATCTGTGGCATCTTCGAGTCACAAGCTAAGCGCAGCAAGCGCCTTGCACAACGGTCCAGAGGATGATCTTTACTGGTGAGGATGTACTACTTCAGGCGTACATCGCAAGTATCCATAGACAGGCCAGCCAAGGACACCGAGAATGTCGAGCTCAATGGTTAGAACCGATAAACGAGGCAGGCGAGCGTGAGCGGCGCCGAGATCGGTCTGGCCATCTCGGTCTTCCTGGCCTGCGCCGTGGAGGCAGTCGAGGCGCTGACGATCGTGCTCGCCGTCGGCACAACACGCAGTTGGTCCTCGGCGCTGACGGGCGTAGGCGTGGCCCTACTGGCCCTCGCCGTGATCGTGGGCATCTTCGGCCCCGCGCTCGTATCGCTGCCGATCGGCGTGCTGCGCGTGTTGGTCGGTGGTCTGCTGTTGATCTTTGGTTTGCAGTGGCTGCGCAAGGCGATCCTGCGCGCCGGCGGGGTCAAGGCCAAGCACGACGAGCTGCTGATCTACGCGGAACAGGCCGGCGCCGCCAACACGGCGGGGGGGATTCGGACCGGGTTCGACATCTACAGTTTCAGCATTGCGTTTAAGGGTGTACTGCTTGAGGGTTTGGAGGTCGCCTTCATCGTCCTGACCTTCGGCGCCAACCAGCACCACGTGGGCCTCGCCGTCGTTGCGGCTGCCATCGCCGTCCTGGCCGTCGCGCTTGCAGGCGTGGCGCTGCGTGCGCCACTTTCACGCGTGCCGGAGAACACGATGAAGTTCGCGGTGGGAGTGATGCTCAGCTCCTTCGGAATGTTCTGGGCGGCAGAGGGCGCCGGGGCCAACTGGCCCGGGGGAGACGCCGCGCTGCTGGTGATCGTGCCGAGCGTTCTGATCGCCGGCGTCGCAATGGTGCTGATCGTGCAGGCAGAGTATGAAGCGGCTTGAGGGATTGGCAAAGGGTGTGTGGGAGTTCGTGGTCGGCGAAGATTGGCGCACGGCGCTCGGAGTAGTCGTGGCGATTGCGCTCACCGCACTGATCGCCACGACGGCCTTCGCCGCATGGTGGGTTATGCCAGTCGCGGTGCTGCTCCTGCTGGCGCTTTCCGTCTGGCGCGCAGTCCGCGGGAGCTTTTCAGCGTCATGACGCTTACGCGCACCCTGGACCGTAAGCGAGATCCTGAGGCAACGCGGCCAGCGGCGCCTGAGATGGCGTGGCCCACGGCGCCGATCCAGCGCGTCGCCGAGCAGGCCGAGCGACTCGTGGCGGAGCATCCACTGCTCAGCGATCTGGGAATTGCGCTGGCGATTGCGGTGGCTGCCATCGTCGGCCTCTGGTCCCAGCATCGTCTCGACGGACGTGAGCTGGTGTTCACGGCAGCGCTATGTCTGCCCTTGCTCGTGCGCCGCCGTCAGCCGATGCTCGTTTTCGCCGCCTTGGCAGCGATCGCCGCGGTGCAGTGGCTGATCGCCGATCCTCAGCTCGCGGATGCGGCGCTGCTCGTTGCGCTGTATGGCGTCGCGCTACGCGGCAACCTCATCGAAGTCGCGCTCGCGGGAGTCGTCATGGCTGCCGGGACGGTGATGGCCGCCGCGAAGTGGGCGCCATCGGACCCAGTGAAGGTATGGATCGGCCTGTCCGGCCTGGTGGTAGCCGCAGGCGTGTTCGGCATCAGCATTCGCCAGCGGCGGGCCTTGCTGGCCTCGCTGCACGAACGCGCCGCGCGCCTTGAATTCGAGCGCGATCAGGAGGGCCGCCTGGCCGCGGCCGCGGAGCGCAACCGCATCGCGCGCGAGATGCACGACATCGTCGCGCATAACCTCAGCGTGATGATCGCCTTGGCGGACGGCGCAAGCTATGCGATCGACACCTCGCCCGAGCGTACCGTCAAGGCGACTGAGCAGATCTCCGCGACCGGCCGCGATGCGCTGCTTGAGATGCGGCGACTGCTCGGCATACTGCGCGATGAGCAGTCCCCGCAGTTGCTGACGCCTCAGCCTGGACTAGGCGAGCTGGAGCCGCTCGTCGCGCGGATACGCACCGCGGGCGTGCCTGTGGAGTTGACGATCGAGGGTGATCCGCAGCGACTCTCCGAAGGGATGCAGCTCACAATCTTTCGCGTTGCCCAGGAGGCTCTGACGAATACCCTCAAGCACGCCGTGCGGCCGACGGAGGCCTGTCTGCGCGTGCGTTGCGGTCCCGATCGCGTGGAGCTTGAGGCGACCGACACGGGGCCGCGGTCACTAGGCACGCCTGGAGATGGTCGGGGTCTGCGCGGGATGCGTGAGCGTGCGCTCGCCTACGGAGGGGATCTCCACACGGGCCCTCGCGCGGACGGCGGCTGGCGCGTCCACATGTACCTGCGTCCCAGCCAGGATCGGCGCTGATGCGTATCAGGATGCACCCACGTCCTAGCCGGGGCCGCCGATGAGCATCAGGATTCTGCTGGCCGACGACCAGGAGCTGATGCGGATGGGGTTTCGTATGGTCATCGAGAGCCAGTCGGACCTGTCGATCGTGGGTGAGGCCATGGACGGGCGCCAGGCAATCGCGGCCACCGCCGAACTCTCCCCAGACATCGTCCTGATGGACGTGCGCATGCCGGAGCTCGACGGGATCGAGGCGACGCGGCGCATCGTCGAGGGGGGCAGCGCGGCGCGGATCATCGTCCTCACGACCTTCGACGCGGACGAATACGCATACGCCGCGCTGCGCGCTGGGGCCAGCGGTTTCCTGCTCAAGGACGCTCAGCCGAGCGAACTGCTCGCGGCGATTCGTGCGGTCGCCAGCGGCGATGCGGTGATCGCGCCAAGCGTCACCCGCAGGCTGCTGTCGATCTTCGTGCAGCACCTACCCGACCCCTCGTCACAGGACCCCTTCTCGCGGGGCTCCTCCTCGCCGGATCCCTCCTCGCCCGAGCTCGCGAGCCCGCCAAAGCTTGAGCTGTTGACCCCGCGCGAGCGCGAGGTCCTGATCGAGGTCGCGCGCAGTCACTCAAACGCGGAAATCGCCGAGCGCCTGGTGCTATCCGAGGCGACCGTCAAGACCCACGTGGGACGCATCCTTGCCAAGCTCTCGCTGCGCGACCGCGTGCAAATCGTGGTGTTCGCTTATGAGAACCGACTCATCCGGCCTTCGGTTGAGGGTTGAGCTGAGGGCTGGCGCGGCTGCACAGGCTTGACTTCGTCGCGCTTATCGAAGGGAACTTGCTGTCATCGACGGGAACCCGCTGTGGCACGCGGGGTGAGACGACCGACGCCTGGGAAGAAGCGACCAACGCGGGCGGCGTAGGCGGCGTAATGCTCACCGTGAACCGTTGCGAGGTAAGGCTCCTCAATGAAGCGCGTCTGCAGCTCGAGGGTCAGCATCAGGAGAATCACTCCGCTGAGCGTGACGACATTCGGCGCCAGCAGGGCGATGCCCATGAAGGCGGGGATCATCGCCGCGAAGATCGGATTGCGCACGTATGCAAAGGGCCCGTAGGTGACCAACTCGGTCTGCTCGGAGGGATCGACGCCGATCCGCCAGGCATCGCCCATCGCGAACTGAGCGACGACGGTGATCGCGATTCCCAGCGAGGCCAGTACGACTCCGAGAATGCTGGCGAGGTCACCGTCGAGCGCTTGGACAGGGTCCAGCGCGCCCGCAAGCTGGAGCACCGGCCCCCCCGCAAGGCAGAGCACGATGATCGTCGCCAGCAGCAACTCACATATCCGCTGGGCCGAGCCCGAGGGGCCGTGCACGCCCTTGAAGCCTGTTGAGCCTGTGCGGCGGAGCTGAACGACCATGCGCATCCCAAAGGCCAGGAGGCCATAGAGCACGAGGAGGGCCAATCCAAGAGCAGGCATACCCATATACTGAGTAATTACTCACATGTCGTCAACTCGCATTCCCGTCCGGCGGCTGGAGCCGCGGAAGCTCCCCCAGCAGGCGCGATCGCAGACGACCGTCGAGGCCCTGCTCGAAGCGGCTGCTCAGGTTTTCGAGCGTCACGGCTACGCCGCCGGGACCACCAACCGGATCGCCGAGCGAGCCGGCGTCTCGATCGGCTCGCTCTATCAGTACTTCCCCAACAAGGACGCGATCCTTGTCGCGCTCGTCCATCAGCACCTTGCGGAGAGCATGGCCGCGCTGCAACCTCAGCTCGAACGGCTCTGCGGCGGCGCTGGCTTTGACGACGTGCTGCCGGACATCGTTCACGCGATGGTCGCGCTGCACGCTCTCGCACCGGGCCTTCACCGGGTGCTCTTTGAGGAGACCCAGCTCCCGCCAGGGCTCCGCGCGGAGCTCGATGACCTGGAGGATCAGCTTGTCGAGCAGGCGGCGGTTGCGGTTGCGGACGATCCGCGCTGGCGGCCTATCGATCCGCGGTTGTCGGCCCGCGTCGTGATCAGCGTTATTGAGGGGCTCACGCATCGCCTCGTGCTGCGACCGCCATCTGGGGTCACCTCCGAGGCAATTGCTCGTGAGATCATCGAGCTCGTGCGGGCCTACATCTGGACCCGACACGACACCGGCGATTGAGAATGGGGATAGCCCGAGCCATGATCGATGCTTCATGCTCCGTGGGCGGGCATGGCTTCGCTTGCGTCATCTCACCTAGGTCGGCGAACCCAAACTCTGACATTGACCATCACCCCTCCGGCCGTATGGACCTGTACTGATACCCACACGCCGGGCTCGTTGTCGGCGACCCAAACTCTGATATCGGCGGTCCCTCCAAGGGGTCCGACGAAATGCGCCTCGACCCAGACGCCTGGCTGATTGTTGATTACCTGACGACCGATCACCAGACCAGGGCGACTAGTAGAACCGTAGTGATACCATCTCCCAGTACCGGACTCATACCAATAATAGTGGTCGCTACCGTCATACCAACGGCGAGTGCCGTCTATAACCGCCGTCCAACTTCCGGGATTCTGCACCCAGGGTAAATTCTGAAGCTGTGATGGCTGCTGGTATGACGATGAGGACATCGACTGCTGCGGTGTCCCTGGGTCTGCCGTTACTATCGGCGGCTGCTGCGGTACCTGTTCACCACTTGAGTCACCCGCGTTAACTGGATTGTCGCCAGCATAGCTGTACGGTTCTCCGGTTTCCGTCTCGGCTGGGTCCACACTAAGGAACTGGGCTGTCTGTGGGTCGTATGTACGTGCCCTAAGGTAGATTAGCCCTGAGTCGGTGTTGGTGTACTGGCCGTCATAGCCCAGCGGGGTGGTGGCGGTGCCAGCGGTGGTGGGATTGCCATAAGCGTCATAGGTCGCCGTGCCTTCGCTGGACCCGGTTGACCCGGTGAGCATGCGGGTTGAGCCCTGCTGGTCGTGGTGAAGGTAGAGCACTTTGCCTTCGCCGCTGATCTGCTCGATGGGCATGCCGTCCGGCCCGTAAACTCGCAAGGCCCTTGCGGACCGCCGTGCGAGGACGCGATGGAGGCGGCCGCAGCACAGACGCCAGCACAAGCACCAGCAACAGCAATGCCGTCGCCGCCCATACATGCCATGACAGGATGGACCCTCTCGAGAGATCCGTCTGCTCGGCCACCGGCAGGTCCAACACACTCGGCAGGGGGATGACCAGGAGAGTCTCCGTGCCCTCCGTGATCGTGTTGCCCCTCGCCATGGCTACAGAGTCCTCCCACGACAGGCCCTGCTGTCTATACCCACGCTCTCTCTCCTTAAGGAGCGGCATAGAGACCAAGCTAAATACGACATCCGTGTTCAGCAAGCACTTCAGGCGGCAAGTCCTGCGGCCCGGCGTATGCGACCGGCAAAAACGTTTCCGACTAGTGGACTACGGACTTAGCCAGTAGTCAGTTAGTTTGGCGGCCGCTAATACGCTCAAGCGCCCGCCGCAATGCCTCCTGGGCGCCTACGAGATCGCCCCGATCGAGCAGCAGGGCCCCAAGATTAGCCGTCCCCTCCGGACTACCACGCTCATCCGCGCGCCGAAAAGCCTGCTCAGCACCCGCAAGGTCACCCCGATCCCGAAGCAAAACTCCAAGGTTGACCGCGCCTTCCGGACTACCACGCTCATCCGCGCGCCGAAAAGCCTGCTCAGCACCCGCAAGATCACCCCGATCCCGCAGGGCAGTTCCACGGCCGATATCGTCGTGCGACCTCACATCCTCTCGCTTGCGCACTGGGAGCGTCAACCTGGGCACTGACACAAGCGGCTCCCCTGCGGTCAGCATCGGACTCAGGCCATCATTGCAGTCTTCTTCTTGTACCAAGTGTGGTGGATTGCTCTCCGCGGCCATTCGCAACCATCTCTGTGCACCTTGATGATCATCCTGCGCCTCTGCGCTTACTCCCAACTCGAACATAGCGTCGGGTGAACCCGCCTCGGCCGCACTGCGCATCAGCGCCATCGCTTGATCGAGATCGCCGATCTCTTTCGTGACTAGAGCACGCTCGTATTGCTCTGACACTGCACGGTGCGGTCCAGCCAAAACCCCAAGTTGCACGTGGAGATCTTCGCTTCGCGTAGCAACCCGCGCAGTTGCTAGCGCAAGCGTACGTGCAGCCTGTGCAGTTGCGAGCGCCAGACCGAGCGCCGATGTGGATCTCTCCCCTATCTCCAACCAAGAACCAGGCATCGCGATATCAGCAATATCAAGGTCCGCGACCACTAGACCAGTGCTCGCCAGAGCCTCCCACGCTTGAGATGGCAAGCTCACCGCGACATCGCTAGACAGAGGTAGGTTCACCGAACCAAGCTGAGTATCGCTGGCAACTGCATCGGCCCATGCCATTCCGAGCACGTCGAGAGATGCCGCCAGAGCCCTCTCGCAGGTGCGAGAGCGCTCCATCAGCCACATCGCCTCAGTCATACGGTCGTGCTCAAGATCTTTGTGTCCGCTCAAATCAGCACCCTGCGCACGCTCATCAGCCCGGACCGCTGCCTCGCGATAGGAGACGACTCGCAGAGCCGCAACAACCATCGCGTCGGCGGCCCGCGCGACGGGACTGTCACCAAGCGCGCCGGGCCAATATCGCCGACGATGAGCCTTAGTACCTGTCTGAAAATCGGTACGTGGCGGATCGGCAAGCGCACGCTCGTTTGCATTGAGTTGGCGTTCTATGGCCACTCGCGACACTATGCTCACGCCCGCCAGCGGACCGATCAGTATCGGTGCAGTAGTTACCTCCGCTGCGATTGATCCAAACACCGCAAGCCATGCGGTCCACGCGACCCGGAGATCCTTCAGCCTGTGCTGCTCATCTAGTAACGCCGGCTTCTCTGCATCCGCCAAACTGGGCACCGACGCGACTCTATATCGCTCACCCGATGGCTAAACACAACTCGCATGTGTGTCGTCCATCTCTCGCTTGATCACCAAGAAGGCAAAGTCATTCCGATCCTCCATCGCCACGGGCACGCGAGCCGAACGGGATAACCCGGGTAGGACCTTCTATCGCCTCAATCACCGCGCGCCCGCGGACAGCAGGGATCGCGCAGGCACCACCGACGAGCTGCGCGGCTGCAGTAGGATCGCGGCCGTGCCGTTCACGCTCAGGAACCTCAAGGAGGATCTGGAGGATCTCGGGTCCAACTTCGACGGCGCGCCGGGCCTGGAGTTTCGCCACGCAAGCAAGGCGCTCCAGCTCGAGCAGTGTGGCCTTTGCTACCAGCGCATCCCGCCCGACTATCGCTTCCCATACGGCCACACGCATAAGGAGCAAGAGGAGATCTACGTGGTCGTGCGCGGGAGCGGGCGGATGAAGCTCGACGACGAGATCGTCGAGGTCAGGGAGTGGGACGTGGTTCGCGTCCCACCCGGCACGTGGCGAGGCTACGAGGGCGGGCCGGAGGGCCTCGAGATCCTCGTCTTCGGTGCGCCTAACCTCGGCGAGAATCCGCGCGAGGA
>JANWIP010000016.1 GCA_025449845.1 Solirubrobacteraceae bacterium
AGCTCCAGGTCGTACTCGCGCTCCAGGCGCTCGCGCACGATGTCCATGTGCAGCAGTCCCAGAAAGCCGCAGCGAAAGCCGAAGCCGAGCGCGTCCGACGTCTCCGGCTCCCATGAGAGGGCGGCGTCGTTCAGCACCAGCTTCTCAAGCGCATCGCGCAGGTCCGGGTAGCTGTCGCTATCGATCGGGAAGAGCCCGCAGAACACCATCGGCTTGACCTCGCGATAGCCGGGCAGTGCTTCGCCGGCTTCCTCCGCGCCACTCTTCGCGGTGACCGTCAAAGTGTCTCCCACACGCAGCAGCGTCACGTCCTTGATGCCCGTAATCAGATACCCCACCTCGCCTGCGGCAAGCTCGCCCGTGGCGGTCATCTGCGGCGAGAAGCAGCCGATGTCGTCGATGTCCGCCCGCGTGCCCGTCGCCATCGCGTGGATCGCCTGACCCTTGCGGAAGACCCCATCGACCACCCTGATGTAGGCGATCACGCCGCGGTACTGATCAAACTCCGAGTCGAAGATCAATGCGCGCGGGGGCGCCTCGCGGTCGCCTGTGGGCGGCGGCACCCGGGCAACGAGCTCCTCCAGCACCTCCCCAACTCCCTCACCGGTCTTGCCCGAGATGATCAGAATCCCCTCGGGCGGCTCGCCGATCAGCTCCGAGACTTCGCCCGCCACGCGCTCGGGCTCCGCGCCGGGCAGGTCGATCTTGTTCAGGCACGGGATCAGCTCCAGCCCCGACTCCACCGCCAGATAGGTGTTGGCCACCGTCTGCGCCTCCACCCCCTGCGAGGCATCCACTACCAGCAGCGCCCCCTCACACGCCGCCAGCGAACGCGAGACCTCGTACGTGAAGTCCACGTGACCGGGTGTATCGATCAGATGCAGCTGATAGGTCTCCCCGTCGCGCTCGGAGGTGAAGAACACCCGCACCGCCTGCGCCTTGATCGTGATCCCTCGCTCGCGCTCCAGGTCCATCGAGTCGAGCAGCTGCGCGCGCATCTCGCGCGCCGCCACCGTGTGGGTCAGCTCCAGGATGCGATCCGCCAGCGTCGACTTGCCGTGGTCGATGTGGGCGATGATCGAGAAGTTGCGGATGTGTGCCTGGTCCATGGAGGTCAAAGAGGGTGGCGCAGCCGACCGGAGGTCGGCGAGCTGGGCCCCTCTTCTATCAGTCGAGAGTAGAAGGGCCGCGTCGTGGGTGCCCTAGCCCTTGGCGAGCGGGCACTTGCGCAGCGCGCTAGCCTTGGTAGTCCGGCGGATCGCCTACTCGACCGGGGCCCGCAAGGGTCCAGCCAGGCAACGCGCCGGTCTTCGGGCCGGCGGCCAGTCCCGGTGGTCGGGAGTGTCAGGCCGCCCAGGCAAAGACACGCAGTCCTGGGACGTTAGTAGTGAGCGGCGATCTATGACCGGGCGGAAATCCGGGCGGGCCTTTGGCCCGCCCGGCCGCTTTAAGGGGCGCTACGGGCCGTCCGCGAGCGGCCGATCGGCCATGCAGATCCCGTTGACCTGCAACCAGTGCCGCTCGCTATCGTCCTCGCTGCGCTGGAACGCCCTGGCCAGGCCGAGCATCAGCAGCACGTCCACACCACGCCGCATCCGCGCCCTGACGTCGTCTACGACATCGGCCTTGATGGTCTTGTGGTCGGCTTGCACGAAGCGCACGTCGGTGACCGGCAGGAAGGCCGGCTTACGTCCGTAGTTCAGACGAAGACGCAGCTTCCCGTACTTGTCGACCTCGATGTCGGGCTTGCGCCGAGGCCGTAGGACACCGAGCGACGCCGCTCCACGATCCTTGTCAACCGCGTAGCTCCACTCATGGCGCACCAGCTCCTCGCCGAAGATCGTGTCCAAACGCTCCTGCGCATGTTCGCGCAGGAGCTCCAGGTAGCGTTTGGGGCTGACCTGGCCCAGAACCTGCGCTCGCGCTGGCCAGAAGCGATGGTCCTCGGTCTCCGGTGGCCTGGAGTCCGGAGTGACCTCGCCAAGCTCGATCAGAGCGCCGAGAGCGAATGGTCCACCCTCCTCAGCAAGCAGATCCCGCGTGAGTGGATGCGAACGCCCGGTCGTGGGACGTAGGTGTCGGCCGGCACCTGGATCGATCCCAGCAACGCAGATGCGTGGCGCTTCCATGCGGGTGATGTGATTGACGACTATGCGCATTTGGGACCATCACAGGTGCATCGGCCTCAGTTGGGGCCAGTAATTTGCGAGGTATTCGCACACAAGCCTGCGATGGCAGTTATCGGCAGTTGCCTCGCTGCAAAGTAGAGCTGTCGGGATTTTGAACTCGTCCAACGACAGTACCTGCTCGATCCGACGTTGGGACATCAGCTCCAGAAAGCCCCTTTCGTATGTCTGCCAATCGCCGCTTTGTTTCTTGTAGGCATCCAACAGGTGTTGAGTTGGCGCCAGGCGAGGATCGTGCTCGTAACTTGCGCCGACTAGCTCACTGAGGAAGAACGGCAGGTCTCGAGCCTTGGCAAAGCCTGCGAGCTGGGATGAGTTGTTGAGGCGGACGTCGAGCAGGCGCTGGATGCCAGCGGACTTCAGGCGGCCGAAGAAATGCTCAGCCGTCGTCTGTGTGAAACCGATCGTGTAGATCTCCAAGCCGCTATCTCCTCCGCTTCGAACAAGGTTGCCTGCCCATCTCTGGAGCCCAGCATCACGACATCCTCCTGGTGAATGACTCCGCTGGGGAGAATATGCCGGAGCTGCACCCCCTGGTCGGCCAGTACCTTGCCTACGAGTAGGCGGCGATGACACTCCCGCGGCTGGCCCTCGCTGCAAAGCAGCGCGATCCTATGCTCCCGGCAGCCGCTCAGAAGACGCTGCACGGCCATGCAGAACGCCGGCTGCTCGGCCATGCGGTCATAGCGAGCGTGACCCTGCTCGTCGTAGTGCTCCTCGTGCGTAGGCCGCCCGCCCAGCTCCTGACCAAGAAAGAGGTAGCGCATACCGGCAGGGCGTAGAGCCACGGCAAGCTCCTCACGGTTGAACTGAGGCGCGATGCGCGAGTACGGGTAGGAACGCACGTCCACAAGGCACTCAATTTCGCCGACCGCCAAGAGCTCGCCAAACCGCTCGAATGTGTGATTGGAGTGACCAATCGTCCATATCACCGGCGCCGACTGCATCTTCTCAGAGTACTTACGCTGGCAGACGTGGGCTGGCGGTCACGTAACCGCAGATCAGGCCCGGCCCAGGCGACTCATGATCAGGCTGCGCACCTGGTGGGCCTCGGGGATATGCATGACGAGCACCGCGCGCGTGTACACCAGCAGGCCCGCCCCGGCCGCGCCCACGACGCTGATGATCTGCCCAAGTAGGGAGGTGCCGAAGATCGTGTCTAGCACGTACCAAACCACCCACGACACCGCCGCCAGCAGCGCCGAGGCCACGAGAATGCGCGCCGTGATCATCGTCGTCTGCGCACCGTCCACGCGGCCGTTGAGACCGATGCGCAGGCGATGCATCAGCAGGCCCGTCATGACCACATTGGCCGCCAAGGTTCCAATCACAAGGCCGGCTATACCCAACGGCTTGTAGAGAGCTACGGAGATCACGATGTCGACAGCCATGTTGATCATGGCCATGCGCGTGGGAGTCCAGGGGCGCTGCACTGCGAAGAAGGTGCGCGTCAACAGCAAGTTGAGCCCCCCAAAGGGCAGGCTGAGAGCGAACCAGAACAGGGCTTCTGAGACCAGTTGCGTCGATTCAGCGTTGAATTCCCCGCGCTGGAAGACCAGCCGCACGATCGGGGTGGTCAAGACGATCATGAATGCGGCCGCCGGGATCAAAAGCAGGTTGATCTGGCGCATGCCATTGCCCACCGTGCGCCGCATCCCAGCGCTGTCGCGCCGCGAGGCCAGGCGGCTGAGCGTGGGGAACAAAACGGTGGCCACGGCCACGCTGAACATGCCCTGCGGCAGCATGTAGATGCGAAAGGCGTTGTCGATGGCGCGGGGGGCGTGTTCGGAGACCAGAGTGCCGAAGGCGGAGTTGATCAACTGGTCGAGGTTGACTATGCCCAGGCCGATGGTGATCGGCAGCATCAGGACAAAGACCCGCTTGACACGGGGGTCGCGCCAGTCGACGTGAAACTGCAGCCGGAAGTCGATCCGCCCCAAGGCCCCCAGAACCATGAGGAACTGCACGCAGGTGGCTACCAGGATGCCGATCGCATAGGCGTAGATCTGGTTCTGGCCATGGAAGTGCGGGTGCAGCACGACCAGCAGCACGATGATCACCAGGTTCCACACCGCCGGAGCAATGGCCTGGACGGTGAAGCGGTCGTAGGACTGCAGGATGCCGACGACCAGACCGCTCAGTCCGAGCAGCAGAACCACCGGGAAGAGCACCTGCGAGAGCCCCACGGTGAGCATGTCGAGCTCGGAGCTGAACTTTGGGCCCGTGAAGAGCGGCATGATCAGACCCGCTCCGAGCACGAACAGTGCCGTGATGGTCCCCAGTACCAACAGCATGATCCAAAACAGCGTCGAGGCCAGACGGAAGGCGTCGCGGCGGCGGTCCTGCTGCAGCAGATCGGTGAACACCGGCACGAAGGCCGCCGAGAGGACGGCGTTACCGAACAGGTTGGCCACCAGATTGGGGACCAGGAAGGCGATCGTGAAAGCCGAAGCAGGCCCCGAGGTGCCGAAGTAGGAGGCCGCCACCACCTCGCGCCCCAACCCCGCGATCCGCGAGATGCCGGTGCCGATCGAGAAGATGGCCGTGTTGATGGCGACCCTGCCCCCACGAGGTTGCTGCGGCGTGGGCACGGTCGCTTCTCCGGTGGCGGACAAGGCCGCTATAGTACGGCGCTCCACCGATGGCCAACATTCATTCACAGAAGAAGCGGATCCTGCGCAGCGAGCGCGAGCGCTTGGAGAACCGCAACTACACCTCCGCGATCAAGACCTACTTCCGGCGCCTTGAGGCAGCCGTGGAGGGCGGCGATGACAGCACCGCTGACAGCGAGCACCGCGAGCTGGTCAGCACGATTGACAAGGCCGTCAAGCGTGGAGCGCTGCACCGCAACAACGGTGCACACAAGAAGAGCCGGGCCGCGCGCATCCGCGCCGGTAGCAGCGCTTCCTAAGTCGCGGTCGTCCTTTTCGCCTGAAACCCGTGCTAGGCCCTAAGCGGCGATCGCTTCGATCACGCGCAGCGCCAGCGTGTCTTCATCCAGGCCCGAGAGCCTTGAGCGATCCGCGCTTACGGGGTCTCCCCCGCGCGTGTCCACTTCCAGATCAGCCAGCGCCGCCAGAGATGCGCGCAGGCGCTCGGGCTCAGAGCGCTGGACATCGGCCACGAAACGCTCGGCCGCACGTGGGGGCATACGCAGGCCGCGCTTGACGTCGGCCACCGACTCGCCGGCTTGCAGACGCAGCGACACGTCCAGCGCCTCGCGTAGTCGTGAGGCCATCAGGTAACTGAGCCCCGGCAGACGCTCGCCCTGCTGACGCAGGCTGAGATAAATGCGCGTCGCCGCTTGCGCGTCCGCCCCCACGAGCGCATCGGCCAACGAGAACGCGCGCCGCTCTGAGGAGCGCGCAACTCTCCCTTCCACCTCCTCGACGCCAATGCGGGTGGGGATCTGACTTCCCTCGCTCGGCCGGCTTCCTCCGTCCGACCCGTCTCCTGGAGCTGACACTTCAAGCGACAGCTTCTCAAGCTCCCGCAGCAGCCGCTGCTGACGCTCGCCGACCTGGCCCACGAGTGCCTTGGCAGCGGCCATGTCGAGCTGCAGACCCATGCCCGCGGCTTGCTGGCGTACCCACTTGGGCAGCTCCCACGGCTTGATGGTCGCCTCCTGCACTACCTGCCCCCCTGCTTTTGTGACGGCCTTGTGCAGCGCCGGCGGCGCCTTGCTGCGCCCTTCCTCGCGAGCGAACATCGCCAGCGTGGTCTCGGGCGGCATCTGCGCCAGCGCGCCCAGCAGATCGCGCTCCACCTCCGTGGGTTTCCACCGCTCTATGCCGTCGACCACGATCACGCGCCGGCCCATCGCCATCGTCATCGCGCACAGCGCCATCGCCACGCCCGCGGGCGTGCCCTGCTCACCCTCCAGGAACTCGACGCTCGACGCATCCCCGTCCGCTTCCGCCAGTGCGCGCAGACGCGCGCGACGCTCGGCGATCGCGCCGTGGTCGTCACCGTGGATGAGATAGACGGGCTTCAGTTCCGGCACAAGGCGAGTCTACGCGCCGACTACGACAGCGCCGTTCAGCGTGCATCACCCCGGGGGTTCGGTGCGCGAACAAGGCCGCCGATGCGAGAGCAATAATCGTCGGCCATGCTTTTTGCGCTCGCCATTCTGCTGCTCGTGCTCATTGCCCTCGTCGGCTGGCTGCTGGTCCAGCAGGCGCGCGCGAGCAGGGTCGAACAGCCGGCAAGGCTCGACCCCAGCGAAACGGAGCGGATCGTGGCAGCCCTGCACGAGCGCCAAGCCGAGGTCCAGGGCCAATTTCTGAAGGTCGGCGCCGAGCAGTTGGCGACGCAGAACAAGGGCATCTTGGAGGCCGAGACGGCGCGCGGAGAGGAACAGCTCAAGGCCCGCCAGGGCGAGATCGACAAGTCCCTCGTGGAGATGCGCCGAGAGCTCGGCAAGTTGGGCGAGTGGGTGCGTGAGGTCGATGCCAAGCGCGGCGAGAGCATCGTCAAGCTCGAGACCGTCACGCGCGAGAGCAAGCAGCAGACAGAACTACTGCGCGCCTCCACCGGCAGGCTCAACGAGATGCTCTCGGGCACGCAGGCGCGCGGACAGTGGGGCGAGCGCATGGCCGAGGACGTGCTGCGCGTTGCGGGCTTCATCGAGGGCGTGCAATACAGCAAGCAGCAGCAGCTCGCCGGCGGAACCTCGCGCCCGGACTTCACCTTCTTCGTGCACAACCAGCTGCTGCACATGGACGTCAAGACGCCCATGTCCGAATATCAGCGCTACCTGACCTGTGACACGGAGGCCGAGCGCGAGGGTGCCGCCAAGGCCTTCAAGCGCGATGTGCGCCTGCGCATCAAGGAGGTGGCCACGCGTGACTACATCGATCCTGAGGGCGGCACGCTCGACTACACGCTCGCGTTCATCCCCAACGAGCAGGTCTATGGCTTCATCCACGAGAACGACCCCGAGCTGTTGGATCTGGCGCTGGCGAACAAGGTAGTGCTGTGCTCGCCGCTCACGCTGTTCGCCATCCTCGCCGTGATTCGCCAGGCGAGCGACAACTTCAAGCTCACGCAGCAGACCAACGCCATCCTCCAGGCCCTCGGCGGCTTCAACAATGAGTGGAGCAAGTACAAAGGGCAGATGGACAAGCTCGGCAATGCGCTTGAGCGTTCCAGCAGGGCCTACGACGAATTGGCAGGTGTCCGTACGCGCCAGCTCGACAAGCAGGTGGATCGCGTAGAGGCCCTGAGGCTCAATGCGGGCCTGCCGCAATCAGGCGGCAGCGAGGGCTCATCGACCGAGAACGACGGTGAGACCTATGAGGTCCAGGCTGAGCTCGGCGAGCTGTCAGTGGCGCGCCTCAGCGCACCACGAGGTTGACGAGCTTGCCGGGCACCACGATCTCCTTGACGATCTCCTTGCCGTCCAGGTGCGCCTGCACGTTGGGCGCTGTCAGGCACAGCTCCTTCAGCTCTTCGGGACTGGCGTCGGCAGGAGCCTGCACGCGATCACGCAGCTTGCCATTTACCTGGCACACCAGCTCGTAGACCTCGCGTTCCAGCATCGCCGGCTCGGCCTGCGGCCAAGGCTGCTCCCACACCCGCTCTCCCGTGAGGATGTCGTAAACGTCCGCGCATACGTGCGGGGCGAACGGGAACAGGAGCGACGCCGCCGTTGACAAGGCGAAGCGCTGCGTGGACACAGCAGCCTGATCGCGCAGGCGCGAGCATTCGTTGAGCAGCTCCATCACCGCGGCGATGGCCGTGTTGAAAGCAAAGCGGCGCATATCGGTGGAGACCTTGTCGATCGCCCAGTGGGCCTTGCGCGAGAGCTCGAGGTCCGCCTCGTCAGAGGCAGCAGGCACTTCCGCACGCTCGGCTGTCTCGACGGCCAACCGCCAGAGACGCCCCAGGAAGCGGTGCACGCCTTCAACGCCGTCATCCGACCAGTCGGCGTCCTGATCGGGCGGGCCGACGAAGAGGATGTAGCAGCGAGCGGTGTCCGCGCCGCTGCGCTCCACGATCGAGGCAGGCGAGACGACGTTGCCCTTGGACTTGCTCATCTTGGCACCGTCCTTGGTGACCATCCCCTGCGTGAACAGCGCCCGGAAAGGCTCCTGGAAGTCGAGATGTCCAAGGTCGGCCAGCGCCTTGGTGAAAAAGCGCGCATACATCAGGTGCAAGATGGCGTGCTCCACCCCACCGATGTACTGATCCACCGGCATCCACTCGTGCAGCGCCGTGGGGTCCCACGCCGCCTGATCGTTACCCGCGTCGCAGTAGCGCAGGTAGTACCAGGAGGAATCCACGAAGGTATCCATGGTGTCCGTCTCACGGCGGGCATCGCCGCCACAGGCCGGACACTTGGTGTTGACCCAATCCTCGGCGGCCGCCAGCGGCGAGCGCCCCCGCGGCGCGTAGTCCTCGATGTCGGGCAGCTCCACGGGGAGATCCTCCTGGGGCACCGGCACCATGCCGCAGTCGCCGCAGTAGACGATCGGTATCGGGCAACCCCAGTAGCGCTGGCGGGAGACCAGCCAGTCGCGCAGGCGGTAGTTGACCGAGGCGTGGCCCTTGGCCTCGCGGTCGAGCCACTGCACGATCGCGCTGAGCGCCTCGCGGTTGTGCATGCCGTCGAAGTCGGCGTGTGAGTTGACGAGCTGCCCATCGCCTGTGTAGGGCAGGCTCTGCTCGCTGCGCTCCCAACTCTCGCCGTGCTTGCCTGCATCGAAATCCGGCGGCGCTGGCTCAGAGGCACCCTCGATCACGCGGCGAATCGGCAGCTCATAGGCACGCGCGAAGGCGTGGTCGCGCTCGTCGTGGCCGGGCACCGCCATGATCGCGCCGGTGCCGTACTCCATCAGCACGTAGTCCGCCACATACATCGGGATCTGCTCACCGTTCACGGGATTGGTGACGGTGCGCCCCAGAGGCACCCCGGTCTTGGTCTGCTCCAGCGAGCCGCGCTCCTCGCTTGACTCGGTGAGAGCGTGGTTGATGTAGTCCTTGACCTGCTGCTCATACGGAGTGCCCTGCGCGAGGCGCAGCAGGTCGGGGTGCTCGGGCGCCATTACGAAGAAGGTCGCGCCAAAGAGCGTGTCGGGGCGCGTGGTGAAGACGGGGTAGTCGACTCCGAGCTCCACACAACGGAAGGTCACCTCCGCCCCCTCCGAGCGCCCGATCCAGTTGCGCTGCATGGTCTTGACGTGCTCGGGCCAGTCGATGTCTCCCAGATCGCTCAGCAGCCGCTCGGCGTAGTCGGTGATGCGCAGAAACCACTGCTCAAGCTGGCGCACTTCGACCTCGGCACCGCAGCGCTCGCAGTGGCCGTCAACCACCTGCTCGTTGGCCAGCACCGTCTGATCGTTGGGGCACCACTTGACGGCCGCCTCCTTGCGGTAGGCCAGACCCGCCTGCAGGAGCTGCAGAAAGATCCACTGCGTCCAGCGGTAGTAGCGCGGTTCGTGCGTGCCCAGCTCGCGCGACCAGTCGATCGAGATGCCCCAGGCGCGAAACTGACGCTGGAAGGAGGCGATCGAGGCCGCGGTGGAGTCGCGTGGGTGCACACCAGTCTTGATCGCATGGTTCTCCGCGGGCAGTCCGAAGGCGTCGTAGCCCATCGGGTGCAGCACGCGGTGTCCCAAGCGACGGTGGAAGTGCGCGATGGCGTCTCCCACCGCGTAGCACTTCAGATGCCCAATGTGGGGCTCACCACTGGGGTAAGGCAGCATCTCAAGCACATAGGACTTCGGCGCCCCGTGGGCCTCGGCGGGGTCGTTGGAGACCTCCCAGGTGCGCTCATCAGCCCAGACCTGCTGCCAGCGAGGCTCTATCTCCTGCGGGTCGTAGCGTCGCTCATCGCTCATCGAAGAGCGCAGATTAGCGAGGCGCTCAGCGGCCGTTGCCAAAGATCCTCAAGAGTGTGAGGAAGATGTTGATGATGTTGATGAAGACGCCGGTGGCGATCCAGACCACGTCACGCTCGGTGGCCTGCCGGCGGATGATCTGAAAGTAGATCGCCAGATAGGCCGAGACGATCACGTAGATCGCCAGGTTGAGCACCAGGTTTTCACCCGATCCGATGAGGATCAAGATCAGGCTGATCGCGAACACGCCGAGCAGCGCGAAGAACAGCGGTCGCATCCAGCGGATGAGGTCGTGCGAGGTGGCGAAGCCGTAGCTGCCCATGATGCCCACTGTGAGGGCCGTGCCGCCCGCGGCCTGATAGAGCGCGGTGCTGTCGTAGGTGGCGTAGTGGGCGATCATCGGGCCCATGCCTAGCCCGAGCAGCAGGGCCAGCGCGAACATCCAGACCATCCCCACCGGACCCTCGCGCAGCACGGGCACGAACATCTGGGCGAGCAACATCCCGAAGGTTCCAAACCAGCAGATCTCGGCGGTACGAAAGCTGAGGTTGCGCCCTATGTAGGTCCCGGCCGCCGCGAAGGCGAGGGCAATCGCGACCAGGAACATGACCTGGCCGAGGATGAACGTGGAGCTGGCCGCGCGCGCCCCCGCATTGGCGTCGAAGACGCTCAGCGCAGAGGATGAACCGGTTGAGGTGGGTTCGGCCGACATCTACGTTCCTCCTGATTCGAACAGTCGTGGCGAGTTACGTTAGCGGAGCGCAGCGTCGGAGAAAAGTCAGAAAGGGTTATCGAGACGCAGCCTCAAAGCGCGAATAGGCAAGCACCGCATCCACGATCTCCGTCGGCGCCTTCTGCGGCGAACCGGCCTGGAAGGGCGGCTGTGGGTCGTACTCGATGCCCAACTGGATGGCCTGCGCCAGCTCGTCGCCGGCGATCCGTGCCACGAGGGTAAGCGCCATGTCGATGCCCGCGGAGACGCCGGCGGCGGTCACGATCTTGCCGTCGAACACCACCCGTTCGGCAGTCGCCTCGGCGCCCAGCCCGCCCAACTCCTCAAGCGCCGTCCAGTGGCTCGTGGCACGCTTGCCCTGCAGCAGGCCGGCCGCGGCGAGGATCAGCGAGCCGGTGCAGACCGACGTGGTCCAGGTCGTGCTCTCGTGCGCCTTGCGCAGCCACTCGTGCACCGGGCCATCCCCCATCAAAGCGCTCTGACCGGGCCCACCGGGTACGAGCACGATGTCTGGTGTTGGCACGTCCGCAATCGAGGCGTCGGCCGTCAAGGCCAGCACGCCGGTATCGGTGCGCTTGGGGCCGACAGTCTCCCCCACGAAGGTGGTGGTGGAGTCGGGCAGACGACTCAGGACCTCGTAAGGGCCAACGGCGTCCAACGCGGTGAAGCGGTCATAGATGAGAATGGCGATGTCCATGGGGGCTTGGTCTCCTTTGTCAATGAGAAATATGCGTCACAGGGTTAGGGGTTAAGGATTGGATGGGGAGGGGTTGGGGCCGGTGGTTGGCCAGCTAGGGCGTTCGTCTCAGGCCACCGCGCTGGTCGGTCCTATCGCGGTGTGAAAACGGCGCCGATACTCCGCCGGGCCGACCCTCAAGGCGCGCAGAAAAACACGGCGCATGGTCTCGGGCGTGCCGAAGCCGCAGCTCGCCGCGATCGCGCCTATGGGATCTGAGGTGTCCTCTAGTGCTCGCCGCGCGGCCTCCAGGCGCACGTGCTCCACATAGCGCGCCGGCGTCACCCCCAGCTCGGCGCGAAAGCTCCGCGCGAAGTGGCGCGGGCTCAGGTGCGCGCGCTCGGCCATGGCCTGCACCGACAGGTCCGCCGCTGGATTCTCGACGGCGTAGCGCTGGGCCTCCCGCAGCGGCTCGCGATGCGGCTGCTGCGTGGCAAGCGTGGCGCTGAACTGCGACTGATTGCCGGGCCGGCGCAGGAACAGCACGAGGTGGCGGGCAATCGTCAGCGCCAGCTCGCGGTCGAGGTCCTCCTCCACCAGCGCCAGCGCCAGATCCATGCCGGCGGTGACGCCCGCCGAGGTCCACAGCTCACCATCGCGCAGAAAGATTGGCTCAGGATCAACCTCAACCGTCGGGTAGCGCCGGGCCAGCTCCTGCGCGGAGGCCCAGTGGGTGGTGGCGCGGCGCCCATCCAGCAGACCCGCCTCGGCCAGTAGGAAGGCGCCCGTGCAGACCGAGGCTGTGCGCCTGGCCCCTGCGGAGGCCTCTCTGAGCCAGTCGATCAGGTCGCTGTCTTCAGCGGCCTCGATGCTCCCGTAGCCACCCGTCACGATCAGCGTGTCGATATCAGTGGGTGCCTCTTTGAGGCTCGCGTCTGGGGTGATCGCGAGGCCGCTGGAGGTGACCAACGGCGCGCCATCGCGGCTGAGGATGCTAATCCGGTAGCCGCGCTCACCTCGGCCGTCGAGGTCGAGCAGCAGCTGCGCCCCGGAGAACACCTCAAGGGGACCAGCGAGATCAAGGCTCTGCACCCCGGGATAGACGACGATGACCACCTCACGCAGAGGGGGGAGCAGCTCGCGCAGTGTCTGGGGAGGAAGCTCGCGCAGTGTCTGGGGAGGATTCATGACATCGATCATCGCCTAAGCCTCTCCTGTCCGCAAGGACCGATAGCCCACTTTTCCTGCCATATCCATCCCAACGGCCTGCAAAGCCGCAGACGGCGCAACGACCACGCGCATACCATGGCCCAGTGGAGTCCGATCAGACCTCCAAGCGCGTCGAGCGCATCGTTGCCGCCGCCGAGCGCACAGCGCAGGAGTTGCGCGAGCAAGCCGAGGAGCGGGTACGCGAACGCATCGCAGAATCCGAGCGGGCAGCCGCCAACCGTGTCGAGGCGGCAGAGGAGGAAGCACGCGAGATTGTGCAGGCCGCACAGAGCCAGGCTGAGAGCGCTCGCAACGACGCGCTCGCGACAGTCGGCGCGATCCAAGGGGAGGCCACACAGGCCGCCCGTCAGCAGACCGAGAAGATCTTGGCCGACGCCCGCGCCGAGGCCGAGCGCCTAATTGCGCAGGCCCAGACCCAGGTGCGAGAGCTCCTTGCACGAAGTGCCGAGGAAGGGGCCCAGCAACACGTCAAGGCGCAGGAGAAGACACAGGAGATGCGTGCCCGTGCGCGAGAGGAAGCTCGGGCCATCGTCGGTGAGGCGCACGCTGTCGCCCGCGATGTCCAGCGCGAGGGCAGCGAGATCTCGCGCAACCTGCGCGACCTATCGGTCTCGATGCGCAATAACGCCGAGCGCCTCCTGCGCGATGTACGTCTGGCCCACGGCAGCATGACCGCCCGCCTTGACCAGGCCACGCCTGGGAGTGAGCTGCGCGAGCGGGGCAAGGAGGAGCTTGAGGTTCCGGAGTTCCTGCCGGGGGACGGCTGAGCGGACGCGGCACGCCAACCCAGCCTCGGGTTGGCTAAACTTACAGGCATCTTGGGGCTATAGCTCAGCTGGGAGAGCGTCTGGCTGGCAGCCAGAAGGTCGCCGGTTCGATCCCGGCTAGCTCCACCATAACGTGGACAGTCGAACCCCGGTCTTCGAGAAGGAGGCCGGGGTTTTGGCGTCTGTGGATGGTCGGGCGAAGCTGGTGCGGCGGCTGATCGAGGCGTTGATGGCCGCTCGTGGCTGAGTCGCGTGCTCTGGTCCGAGCGGCGCGGCGGCTCGTGCGAGCTGGGCTGAGCGCAAGATCAGGCCCGGCGGGATACCAGCCGTTCAAGCTGCCCAATCAGCCTTGCCCCAGCACGTCCAAGTGCTGAGCGGGTTACCGACCCTCGCCGCGCACCCGAGCATCCAGTGAGCGTAATCGTTAGGCGCAAATCCTGATGATGTGGATACTTGAGGCTGGCCACCATCTCTGACCCACGATCATTGGGGCAAACGATAGTCCCTGCTACATGGGGAGGAAGCGCGTTGAACTCACTCGTCAACCGCCGTAGTAGGGATGGACTTCGTAGCTCAACCCGCCCCACCAATCTAGTACCGACGTGGGCAGGTAGGCCAGCGTAACGCGATAGAACGATTGTGCACGGCGTCCCAGGCACAAGTTCCTGAGCTAGTCCCGTGGTCGTTTGCGATAGGCAGCGCCTATTTGGACTCTTTGTCGCCAACGCAGCGGGTTCGGTCAGAGCCGTAGCGTAGCTCAGATTGTGGCGACTCGTGCCCCCATCGGATGTGCCACCACAGGCACTCAGGACGATACACGCACCAAAGACGCCGATCATGGATAGCCTAAGTCTCATATAGCCGACCCCAAGCGTACCACGTTACGCTTGGAGCAATTCGAGTAAGTATGGGTTCCCCCGCCCGCAGTTGGCGGGGTAAAGTCCATGGACGAGCGGGATGACACCCCGCCTAATATCCAGCCCATTCTTCTGCACCACAGCTGTGGAAAATATCCGAAAATAGATATGTCCCTGTTGAAATTCCTTCCACGGTGGCGAGCGTTGTGTACGGCGATTCCCTTCGCTTCATCGTGGTGTAGTTGTATGGATAATCGGCAAGCGGGTTACCTTCAGTGAAAGCCCTGCATGGTGACGCTGCCATAGTTCATCAGCGGCGAATAATACGTCAGGCCGTTTGAGTGATACCCACGAGCCATCTGCGTAGTTGTAGAAATAGAAGTCGAAGTGACTGCGGCTTTCCCAGTAACCTTCGTAGAGCGTCTGCGTCTCGAAGTAATATCCAGCCGTAGCGTGCTCGGCCACAGGCAATATTCCTGCGGGAAGGATCTCCCACCACGCCTTATGTGCGACGAGACCCGGAATGCCATTGGCGGTCCCATTCTGAGCGAGGGTATGGGAGTTCCACCCGCCCAGTCCATCCCAATTTATCTCCTGGGCATTGGTGCACGTAGCAGTGGGGCTTGGCTCAATGAAGTACGCCGTTGACTTGTTGTATGCCTGGGTGCTGGCATAGTCTCCGTAACCAGACCAGTTGTAGGACTGTCTTCGCAACCGAGCAAGACAAGCTCAAGACCGAGCGCCGAGTTGCTGAACGCCTCCGAAGCACCGCCGCCGCCCAGATCGAAGACGTACAAGCAACCCTCGACCTCGCCCTCAGCCGCGTCGAGAACCCCTACGAGTACTACCGCGACGCCACCCCGCTCGAGCGCCGCATCTTCAACCAGGCCATCTTCGAGCGCATCGAGGTAGGCCCCGAAGGTGAGATCACCGGCACCGTCCTGACACCCACCTACGAGGCCCTATCGGCCTGGAGGCCCGGCCTCGGACGGCCCCGAACCACCGGCCCAAAGACCCCAAGCCAAGACCGGCCACGTTCGCCCTTTGTTCGACTAGAGCCCGTTTTGAGCAATCATCAAAACGTCGTTGTGTGAACCGTGGCCTCGAAAACGAAGGTCGGCCGCTGACTGTGTCACTGATCGTAGGCTCGCCAGTTACTCCTGGTGGTGACGTTCGGTCGCGTGACGGCTTTTTCGTTCCAGCTCACGCCACCGCGGCACCATCGCGGTCATCATGGCCTTGAACCTTCGACCGTGATCGCTGTAGCGCAGGTGCAGTAGCTCGTGAACGATCACGTAGTCCTGGAACTCCGAGTCCATCTCCGCCAGGTCTTCCGCGAATGCCACCACACCGTCGGGTGAACACGAGCCCCACTTCTTCGGCATGTCCGCAATCACGACCTGCGTCGGATTCACCTTGAGCTTGAGAGCCCAGGCCATAGTTCTTCGCTCGAGCTGCTGCTCTGGATAGAGAGGTGAGATAAGCTTCACGCCGCCCGTTCCAGGATCTGCATCACCCGTTCGATTACGTCGGCGCGCTCCAGTGTAGGGATGCGGAGCAGTGGCTTATAGAGGTTACGCCGCAGCTGACGCTTCTCGTCTGAGTTCTCGCGCCAATTGGGAAACTTGCCGAGCACCGACTCGACCTCGTGCGCGGTCGCCAGCGCGTCGATAGTGGCTGCGGTCACGGTCTCGTCCTGCTCTAGCACCCAGAACACCGCGAAGCCAACGTCCGAGAGCCCGCTCTCCTCGGCCTTTTTCTTGGCCTCGCTCTTCTCAGCAGCCAAGGCAGTGAGCTCGTCCATAGCCGCGAGACCCGTGATCTTGCGCTCCTCCAGATCCCGGATGATCCGCTGACTGCGCTCCACGAGGCCGTGGAGCACTACAGCAGCGGCTGGATCTTCGTCGATCTCCTTACGGAGCCCGCGCAGCAGGTTGTAGACCTTGCCCTCATCCGGACCGTCCTCCTTCCGGATGGACTCCAGAGTCTCGACGTCGAAGGTCACCACCTTGGAAAAGCGACCGAGGCCATCCTGGACAGCAGTCTCCTCAACTAGACGCCGAGTCTTGTGCTCCAAGTCGGCCAGGAAACTCGGCGTCTGCGAGTAGGCGTTTCGGACCGAAGCGTAGAGCTGGCTGAGCTGCTTGTAGGTCTTGATGTGGTCACGTAGCTCCGGTGACGGCGACAGGATCTCCCAGAGGCTCTCGATGTCCTTGTACTCGTCGAAGAACGTCCTTCGAGCGTTGGGCTCGAGGAAACGCTTGTAGACCAGGCTCTCCAGCTGCGCATCGGCGGCTGCTGCGCTGTCAACCTGGAGATACTCCTGAGTCGCGGTGGCGAGCTTCTGGAGGAGGTCGGCCATCAGGATGTCGAGGTCCTCCAAGGCACCCATGACCGCGTTCGAGTCGAAACGCAGAGCCTTCTTGAGCTGGCTCAGGATGCCAACGAAGTCGACGACGAGTCCGACGCGCTTGCGCACATCCAAGTCATCGATATAGGGACGGTTGACCCGAGAGATCGCCTGCAGGAGCACGTGATCGCGCATCGGCTTGTCGAGATACATGGCATACAGAACGGGTGCGTCATAGCCGGTCAGCAGCTTGTCGGTAACGATGAGGATCTTGGGCTCCTCCTCCGGCCTCTTGAAGAGTCGGCGTACCTCCTTCTCGCGCACGTGGGATAGCTGCAACTCGTACACGTCCGGTCGATCGAGGGCGTCGTTCGAGTTCTGCGTGTAGACGACCTCTGACCACTCCTGCGGCAGGTGGCGGTCGAGGGCCTTCTTGTATTTGGCGCAAGCCTCACGGTCGACGGCGACCACGAACGCCTTGTAGCCCAGCGGCAGGACGTTCTCCCGGAAGTGCTCGGCCACGAACTCGGCGACGTTCTCGATTCGGTCATCTGAGCTTAGAAATGCGCGAAGACCGACGGCACGGTCGAGGACCTTGTTGAGCTCATCGACGTCAGTTATCTCCTCCTCCTCGGCGAGCGCGAAAAACTGCTCGTCGAGGTTCTCGGTGCTCATTCGCATTGAGGAGGGCGCGAGCTTGTACTTAATCGGGAGGGTCGTCTCGTCCTCGATCGATTCGACGATCGAGTACTTGTCGAGGAAACCGTCCTCGTCTTGGGAGCCAAAGATCTCGAACGAGCCCAAGCCGCGCTTGGTGCTGGATACCGGCGTGCCGGTAAAGCCGATGATCGTCGCGTTGGGTACAGCGGCCAACAGGTAGGAACCGAGGTCGCGGGCGACGGAGCGATGAGCCTCGTCGATGAAAACGTAGATGTTGTCCCGGTCCGAGCTGTTCTTTTTGATCTCCTCGAACTTGTGGATCATCGAAACGACCAGGCCGCGGAAGTCGGAGTCGAAGATGTCCTGGAGGTCCTCCTTGGTGTCGGCGCGACGAACGGGGATGTCGTTTTCCTGCATCTCACCCAGCAGGCGCTCGACCCATTCCTTGAGCTGCCCCTCCAACTCCGTGCGGTCGACAACCACGATGACGGTGGCGTTGCTGAAGCGGACCTTGTCGTCGAGGATCTGCTGAGCAGCCGTGAGCAGGGTGAAGGTCTTGCCTGAGCCCTGGGTGTGCCAGACGAGACCGCGGCTCCGGCTGGGGTCATCGCAGCGGCCAACAATCTTGTCCACCGCCTTGCGCTGGTGCTCGCGGAGTACCGACTTCTTGGTGTCCCCGTCCTCGACGTAGAAAAGGATCCAGTGCTGCAGGGTGCGCAGAAAGTCGGTGGGCTCAAAGAAGGTCTGAACGGCCGTGCGGTACTCCTCGTCCTCGGTGTGCTTCCACTTGGTGATGTTCCGTCGAGTGGCGTTCCACGTGACGCCGTACCAGTACCCGATCAGGTGCGTGACGTTGTAGAGCTGCGGCTGGGCGAGCAGCTCCGGGGTCTCGATCTCGTAGCGACGGAGCTGCTTGATGCCTCGCGCGAGCGCGTCGCCGTCTTTAGGGTTCTTGTGCTCGACGATGGTGACCGGAATGCCGTTGAGGACGAAGATGATGTCGGCGCGGTTGCCCTTGGGACGCGCCGGCGGCTCGATCTTCCACTCCCATGTCACGTGCATCTCGTTCTGGTTGGGCTTGTCGAAGTTGACTACTCGCACCGGGCGGTTGCGGTTCTCGTTCTCGTCGTACCACTGACGTTGCCCACGCAACCAGCGAAGCACCTCATGGTTGCCTTCGATGGTCGGGGGCAGCGCCTCAATTTTCTCCACGATGGCCCGAGCCTGGTTCTCAGTGAGCCAGGGGTTGAACTCCTGCAGCTTGTCCTCGAGCACGTCGGGAAACAGCATGGTGGCGGTGCCGTGGCGCTTCGTCTCGGCGTCCTCGGGCGTCAGGACCGTCCAACCAATCTCATGGACGTACTTGACCATCGGAAACTGAACGGTCCAAGCCTCACTGATCTTGAGTGTGGTCATCAGGCTGCCTTTTTCTCGCCCGGACGCTTCGCGGTGAGCTGGTGAACGTCCACCTCGCCATCGGTGAGGTGGACGAGGAGGCGGTGAAACATACGCTCCAACGACGTCTTCTTGCGCCGCTGAACGTCAAGCCACCGGCCCAGGATGTTGAGGATGCGCACGATCTCGTGCTGTTCGTCGAGCGACGGTAGTGGTATCGGAAGGTCTCTCAAGAACGCGCAGGTGAGGGCGGCCTTGGTGCTGCCGCCAGCCAATCCGACCTGGCGCAGGAAGTCATATTGCGTGTCCAGGAACCCGCGAAGAAATTGCGGATCGATTCGTGCTGCGTCGGGTTGGATGTAGGCAAGGTGCTGGCTGATGGTTGCTTCGATGTGGAGAACTGCGCAGTGGCCCAACGTCTTTCCCTGGCCTGTGATTGCGACGAGGACAGTTCCGGGCTGGAGAATAGGCAGGTGACATTTCTCTAGTGCCTGGTCCGTGACAAAACGATCGGCAGCCGTGATATCGCCGTCGTATACCTTCGCGCTCGTCAGCCAGGGAAACACGCCCTCGTGCCAGTACTCCGGATGGGACTTCTTTGGCGTGGAGCCGTTGCCAATCTTGCCAAGCGTGCCAAGCGGGACGATCTCCCAGTTCTCCGGGGCCGGACCGAAGGGTGATGCCCTCAGGCCACTTCTTCGTAGGCCCTGTTTGAGAAGCTCACGAGCCGCGGCCCGCTTCAGATGGAGTCCGAGGTGCAGCGACCGCTCACAAACGGCAAGCAGATCGTGGACCCGCCACAGGAACTCTCCTATCGCGCGCTGGTCGGCAAGCGAGACATCCGCGATTTCGAAGCGCGCGAGGTGCGACCACGACGTTCGTGGGTGCTGCGCGCCGGTCACGCCCGCCATCGCATGGTCGATGAAGTCGGCGCGATGGACGACACAGTCTAGGAATCGAGGGTCGGTTCCCGGCTTCGCGCGGAGCACGAGTAGCTCGGTCGTACACATTCCACCCGTTTCGGCCAGGACCGCCTTGTCCAAATACGGGCGGAGTTTGCTGAGGAGTACGTCGCCCGGCTCGAAGAGCGCCTTACTGCTCTTGACCTCGCGAGCGCGCCCGTGGGCCGTGACGCGAAGCCGCCCGGAAGGGATATGCTCCAGGCCGAGGTAAACAGCGTCCGGCTTTAGTGATGGATCTACCTGCCGACCGACGAGATCACAGAGATCCCCCAGCGTGCGCGCCGTCCGCAGCGATGTATCGGTCATGCTAGCTCTTCTAGTTTGACTAGTGCGGCCCTCAGCTCGTCGGCTATTGTGTTCTCATCTTGCTGGAGCTGTGTGAATTCGGCTAGCAGGCTCTTCAGGTCTGGGGTGTCATCGGCAGGAGCACCAGTAACCCACCGGCCAGGACTCAGGTTGTAGTCAGTTTCGGCTGCTTCGTCGATGCTGATCACCGCCAGCTCGCCCGCCACGGGCTCCCCGGCGACGTAGAGAGACGCGAGTTCACGAACATCCTCGTCGGGCAAGTAGTTCTTTGGGCGACCCTTCCTGAAGCGTCTGCGTGCATTGAGCAGGACGATCTTCCGCTGGCGGGCACGCGTCTTTTTCTTGTTGAGAACTACGATCACTCCCGCAGCATTCGTGTTGTAGAAGAGGTTCTCGGGCAGCAGAATGACGCCCTCGATGAGGTCGTGGTTGACGAACCACTTCCGAATGTTGCGCTCCTTGTCCTCGTTCTTGGAGCCCGAGCCACGGGTCACCGCACCCGTGTCCAAAACAACCGCCGCGCGTCCACCGTCATTCATTGTTGCGATGGTGTGCTGGAGCCAAGCCCAGTCACCCTTTCCGGATGAGACCCCACCGGACTTGGTGAAGCGGTCAAAGGGGTCATCCTCAAAGATGTCGACCGAGAACGGCTGGTTCCACATCGGATTAGCGACCACGATGTCGTGACGCAGTAGTGCGCCGCCGGCATCACGGAACTTAGGGTTAATCATCGTGTCGCCGCGGCGCAAGTCGACATCCATGTCGTGGATGATCGAGTTCATCTCCGCCACCGCGTAGCTCTCGGCCTGAAGCTCCTGGCCAAACATCTTGAGTGGCACCTTACTGGTGGGCTCGAGCTCCCGAGCGATAAGCTGCAGCTTGATTAGGAGGCCCCCGGAGCCGCAGACGTAGTCGTAGCATGTCTCCCCCGGCTTAGGACGCAGAATGCGCGCCATGAGGTAGCCGGCCTCGGTGGGCGTGAAGAACTCCCCAGCGCTTTGCCCCGAGCCCTCCGCGAACTTGCGCAGCAGGTACTCGTATGCCCGGCCGAGGAAGTCAGGCTGCACGTCAGCCAGACCGAGCCGGTATCGCGGATCAGAAAAGGTCTCGACGACGCCACGCAGCTTCGCCGGGTTGATGTCGCGCTCGCCGTTGCGTTCGGCCGCGAAGTCGACAACGTCGATAACGCCGGCCAAGCCCGAATTGTGGCGGACGACAGCGCGCCCGGCCTTGGTGAGGTGCTCACCGACGTCCTTGGGAGCTGTGGTACGACCGCGGTCGTCGAGCGGCCACTGGTACTCCATGCGGCCCGAGATGACCCCCCAACGGGCCTCGGGCGGCAGGTAGAAGCGAACGAGCTCGTGGTCGGACTCGGCAATCTCCAGGGCAACCTCCCGGTCGCCGTAGTCCTCGGCGAGCCGGCCGATCTCATCATCGAAAACGTCTGACAGGCGCTTTAGGAACAGCAGCGGCAGCAAGTAGTCCTTGAACTTGGGTGCGTCCTTCTCACCGCGGATCGAGCATGCGGCGTCCCAGAGCATCTGCTCCATGGGCTTGGTGGTGGGCCCGCCGGCGCTGGTTCTCCGGCTTCGCTTGGGCGTCACCGCGTGACCATCACTGATTGGCAGCTCCGCGATGTCAACGCAGGCCTCCTCGGCAAGGGCCGCGATCTTGGCTGCGGCTGCTCTCTGGGGCTTGTTGCCAGCGCCCTCCCAGCGGTTCACGGTCGCAAACGAGACGCCAAGGCGTTCCGCAAGCTCGACCTGAGTCAGCTCTAGATTTGTCCTGATTGCTCGAAGCGTACCCGGCACATCGCGAAGATTTGTTATGTTTGTCATGTCTGTTGTGTTATATAGCATAGCTACCCTACGAGCCTCGACCCGCGCTCGATGGTTTAGTCTTTGCCCGCCAGCTCTGGCTCGCGCAGAAGCTCGGTACGGGAGCCAACCGACTTCATGCTCAGTGTCGATGCGATGCACGGAGTAGCAAAACTAGAGAAGCAAAACTAGAGATAGGCCATATGTCCCTGTTCGGAAAATTTACGCTCGCCGGCTCGGAGTTCATCAACAGGCGCGGCTTGTACGCCGGGCGCCGTTCGACGAAAGTACACGTGGCTATCTATCGGAGAACTCGTGGAAAGATGGGTGGCAATCTCCCCGGGTGGCCGCAACCCCGAATAGCCCTGATTGACCACACGGGTGCGAAGACCGGAACAAAGCGGACATCTCCGCTCATGTATCACGAACACGGCGATGCAATCGTCGTGGCAGGCACCAAGGGCGGCCAGCCATCGCACCCCGCCTGGTTCCATAACCTCATGGCAAACCCGGACACCACAATTCAGATCGGCTCTAAGGTTCGAGAGGTCCGCGCCCGTCTGGCCACCGACGAGGAACGCGATCAGCTCTGGAAGAAAATGGTCGCGATTTATCCCGGATACGACTTTTATGAGCGTAACGCCAAGGGACGGAAGATCCCCGTCGTGATCCTTGACCCTCGCTAGCAGGCCTCGCTGCCCCGGACCCGCCGGCGTAACAACAATTAGACATTTGTATAAGAGCCTGGTATAACGCATATTCCATGGACCGCGAACCGCAGATCGCGCAGCACGTCGAGGCGATCCCTGAGGGGTCCGCGAGTGCTCTCTCGCCCGCGGTGCGCCTTGCGCACCCGCGCGAGTCTGGTCCGCTGAAGGCGGCTCTTGGCGCAGCGTTCTTCGACGACCCCATCTTTGGCTGGCTGATAGGCCGAGGCTCAAGCCGGCAGGCGCGCCTCGAGCGATATTTCGCGATCCAGCTCGCCCATTCGCTTGCAGATGGGTGCGTGTGGACTTCAGACGGGCTGCAGGGTGCCGCGCTTTGCATGCCGCCGGGCCAGTGGCGTCTACCACCGCGGTTGATGATTGCTCACGGCGGGCGCTTTGGGAGCGTCTTCCGCGGACGCCTCCCGCATGCCGTCGGGCTGCTCGCGGCCATTGAGCGCCGCCACCTGCGCGACGCGCACTATTACTTCGCGAACATCGGCGTCGCGCCCAACGCGCAGGGCCAGGGACTGGGAAGCAAGCTGATGCGTCCCACGCTCGATCGATGCGATAAGGAGAGGCTGCCGGCCTACCTGGAGGCCTCCAGTGAGCGCAACGCCGCGCTATACGAAAGGCTTGGCTTCCAGTGCACAGAGGTGCTGCGATTCGCAGGCAGCCCGCCGCTCAGGCTGATGATGCGCCCACCCCAGCCCTGGCCGCGAGCGACATGAGCACCGCCAAGATGAGCACCGCCAAGGAGGCAAGCAGGATCGCTGCGCGTCTATTGCCTGGCGACCGCCTCTGGCGTTCTGCGCTATCGCCGCCCGTTGCCCGCCTACGCGAGCCTGGCGACCCTCTTGGCAAGCCGACTCGTCTCCCGTAAACGATCCCGCTGACCCACGGTTGTCCAAGCCGATACGCGAAACCCACCGCGATGCGCTGCTGAGCGCAGCCAGAGCGCTCATGCGCCAATCTGGCCGCGGCGACATAACCGCACGCGATCTGGTCACGGCGTCCAACACCAATCTCGGATCCATCAGCTACCACTTCGGCTCCAAGGACGCTCTCTTGGACGAGGCCGCCAAGCTCGTCTTCGAGGAGTGGGCCCAAACCGTCGCCAGCACGATCAGCGCCGACCCAGACACGCCGCCGGCCAGACGCCTCGCACGAGCTCTCGAGATGATCCTCGACGACTTCGATGCTATGCGGCCCTACTTTCTCGGCTTCATCCAGATAGTCGCGGGCAGCGAACGCTCGCCAGAAACCCGCAAGCAACTAACCGCGCACTACCGCAAGCAGCGTGACACCGTAACCACGATGATCACCGAATCGCTCAGCGACAACATCGACCCCGAAGACGCCCGACACCTCGCATCACTGCTCATGAGCGTCAGCGACGGCCTGATGCTGCAAGCTCTGATAGACCCAGACAGTGCCCCAACGAGCCGCCAGCTCACGCTCGCATTGGGCACTGCACTTAAAGCGGCTTCTGTCTGAGGCCCGAAAGCGGCTCCTGCCTGAGGCCCGGCCTATCCCGCGACCGCTCAAACGACATCAGCCGCCGAGGAGTCGTGCGAATCCTTGCTAGCCTCCAATATCAGGATGCGTCGTGCACTCGGAACGTTCATCGCCAGCGTCACCGCGCTTAGCCTCATTGGGTCGGCCGTAGCCGCAGAAACTGTTTCAGTACGCACGCAGCGCAAACTCAATGCTCACCAGAACGTGCACATCACGTTCCGCGCGCGCCACCTTCCCGAAGGCGGTTATTACTACGGGGTGATCGTGTTGAAGCCCTATAAGAAGTACACGCTGACTTCGCCGCCACCCTGTGCGACGTCAAGCGACATGCAGCGCACGGACTATGGCTACCCGCAGTCGAACCGAAAGGTAGGGCTCGCTCTGACGCCCGCGAAGTCCCGCGCCGGGCATTGGTGTCCCGGCGGCGACTACGTGGGCGCGATCTACGCAGTTCCTCACGCACCGCCATGTGAAAGCAACTACCCCTGTCGCAGCGAACCGTACAAAGAACCGTGCGCTGGCGTCGGGCCTGGTTGCGTCCATGGCATCATCGTGCGGCGAGGGAGATGGGCATACCCGCAGGGCTTGCCATCGCCGCAGGCCAGCGGAACGACCATTGTGGGACATTTCACCGTCAGATTCCCTTCCACCTAAGGTCGGGAGCAGCACTGAGGCCGAACGCCGCGCGGCACTGAGAAGATTGGGCGCAAGACCCTCTAACCATCGGGGCCTCATGGCCTCCGTTCAGTGAGAGCGGGAATCCTTTTCGCGCCAGCACGCCTCTTATCTAGCGTCGACACTCAGTCGACCAGAAACGGGAGGCTCATCATGACCATCGCTATCTATCTGCGCAGAATGTCAGCCGGCCTGGCCGTGATTGGCCTTGCCGCCCTTGGCCTGGCAATCCCGGCTTCGGCGGCGCCAACGTTTACGTTCAAAACAGCGGCCCTGCCGATTCCTGGCTTCCCAGGCACCGGCGACAGCCTTGGCGCCGGTGCTGTGATCCAGGTCGAAGGCCAGATCTCGGGGACCGAATACGGCGGCTACCCGCCGCCGCTGACCGGGATCAGATACTTCGCGCCGGCCGGCGCGAAGCTGCACCCACAGGGGTTCGCCTCCTGTGCGCCAACCGCGATCGAAAGCAATGGACCTGAATCCTGCCCGAAGAAGTCGATCGCGGGTCCGAAGGGCTCAGGAACCGGCGTCGTGAGCTTTGGCGCCGAACGCGTGCAGGAGACGGCGTCGGTGCAGCCATTCTTTGCCCCCGGCGGTGGCCTGGAGCTCTTCCTGGATGGCTCGACGCCGGTCTCACTCGAAATCCTCGCCGCCGGCCAGGTCGTCAAATCCTCGCCGCCGTTCAGCCTGGAGTTCATCGGCTCAGTGCCGCTGATCGAAACGGTGCCCGGAGCCCTCGACGCCTCGATCCTGAAAGGCACCGTCCGGATCGGCGCCGCCTACAGGCAGGGTAAGCAGACGATCTCCTACGTAACCGTGCCGAAAAAGTGCACGAAGGGCGGCTGGCCGGTGAAGGTGGAATTGAGCTTCCTCGGCGGTGCGACCGTAGAAGCCTCCTACAAAATGCCATGCCCCAGGAAATAGCCAGAACATGACTCTCATCTCGACCAGCAGGGGGACAGCATCATGACCATCATCTCTCTCATCGCCGCCGCGGTCGTCATCTGCGGCTGCCTGTTCTTCTTCAACCGAGCAAGAGCGCGCTCTCGTGACTGATACGTACACTAGGTCCTGGCCCAGCGAGCAGGTCGTCAGCGCCGCGAAGCAGGGCGACTCCCGTGCGATCGCGGCACTCCTTGATGGCTCCCACGCACATGTGCAGCGCTTTGCCCGCACACTCTGCTCGACACCGGAGGACGCCGAGGATGCGGCGCAGGAGGCTCTGATCGTGCTGTACCGCAAGATCGGGACGCTCAGGGCCACCGCGGCACTCGCATCGTGGATGTTCAAAGTCGTGCGCAACGAGTGCATCCGTAGATCCCGGATCACGCTCCACAGACCAATCTCCACCGCGACGGCCGAGCCCTCGGCCGAAGACGCCACCCTCGCCCGCCTGGAGCTGCAGCGGATCGTCGACTCGATCGCCGGGCTTCCCGCCGAGCAGCGCGCCGTCCTCGTGCTACGCGACATCCAAGGTCTATCGGGATCGGCGACCGCTCAGGAACTGGGACTCAGTCACGCCGCAATGAAGTCACGCCTGCATCGCGGACGCGAAACCCTCCGCTCAGAGCTCAGAACACAAGACAACACGACCAGCCACGGAGGCGCCGAGAATGCCTGACCACGACCGAAGCGCTCCTGCCAGCACCTCCCTCGCCAGCCATCTCACCCGCGGAGCGATCGGTTTCGGGCTAATCGGCTCGGCACTCGCGCTGATCTCCAGCGTTGGTCCCACCGCACTCCTACTCGCGCCCCTTGGCATGGTCGCGCTTCGCGGCTGCCCCATGTGCTGGATCGCAGGACTGATTCAGACCATTACCGCAGGCCGACTCAAGCGCACCTGTACCGACGACAGCTGCACGCTCCACGTGTCTGCGGTCGTATCGGGCAGACCTTGTCCGACGCGACAGCTACGCTGACGTCTAGACGTCAGCGATGCTGAATAGGAGTCTTGTGCCAGAAAGCCGTCGACAGCCGGGGGAAGTGCGAGACGCCATCATCGAGAGCCTACGCAAACGAGGCAGCGCCGCAACGGTCAAAGAGGTGCATACCGATGTGGAACGCTCCATTGGTCGGGTGCCGGCATCTTCGGTGCGGTCCTATCTTCAGATCGGTGTCCGGTCGAACACCCTCGTTCGTGTTGGCCCCGGCACATACAGGCTCGCTGCGCAAGCCAAGACCAGCTGATGGTCCTACGATATGAGTCAGCGCTCGTCCGACTCTTTGAGGGCGACTGCGTGCGATGGCTGAAGAGCCAGCCAGACTGCTCAATACACGCGGTCGTGACAGACCCCCCTTATGGCCTCGTCGAGTACAGCGAGCCCCACTTGGCCAAGCGCAGTTCTGGCCAGGGAGGCATTTGGCGCATACCCCCTGGTTTCGATGGCTCCCAGCGCGCGCCTCTGCCGCGGTTTACGGCACTATCAGAGCAGCAGACCCAAGATCTCGGAAAGTTCTTCAGGCGCTGGGCGAAAGCACTCCTGCCGAAGCTCACACCAGGCGGCAACGTCATCGTTGCCTCAATGCCAATTGTCTCCCACATACTCAGCCACGCTCTGGCATTTGCCGGCCTTGAAAGACGTGGCGAGATCATTCGCCTGGTCCAGACCTTTCGAGGCGGAGATCGACCCAAGGGAGCGGAGGAAGAATTTGCGGAAGTCAGCACCATACCTAGGGGCTCCTGGGAGCCGTGGCTACTTTTTAGAAGGCCGCTTGAAGGCACTGTCGCTGACAGCCTGCGTAAATGGCAGACTGGGGGCCTGCGTAGGCCAAGTGCCGATTCTCCTTTCACGGACTTGATCAAAAGTGGTCGTACACCACGGCGAGAGCGCGCAATCGCCGAGCACCCGAGCCTCAAGCCACAAGCGTTCCTCCGCCAAGTAGTTCGCGCTTCCCTGCCATTGGGGCAAGGGGTCGTTCTCGACCCTTTTGCGGGAAGTGGCAGTACGCTCGCTGCCGCGGAGGCAGTTGGCTACCGAGCAATCGGAGTTGAGCTTGTCAGCGACTATGCGACCGTCGCAGTCGATGCAATCCCGAAGCTGGCTGCTCTCACAGAGAGCGATCTAGCTTCCGAGCGACGTATAAGTGCCAGGTCTGGTCCTGATCGCATGGCGGCTCTTGGCTAGGCCCGTAAGGACCGATCCGACCTTCGACTTCAACGCCTCCGGCGGCAGACCAACGCTGTCACTGAGCGCTTCCGCTACAGCCATGGCTGTCATCGGAGCGCCAACGCCGCGCAGGACCGCCAGAACTCGATCGGTTGCTTCTTTGGAGAAGGTCAACTTACGCTCCGCAAACACGCGTTCTTGGTGGCGATCGGCGTAGATTGGGTCCACCCAAACAGCATTCGACCGCAAACGGCTGCGGCCGCTAGGCACGATTGACGCTGTTCCCGTCCGCTTCTTGCCCTCACCTGCAGGCTGCCAAGACCAGTCCTCCTCCACCAAGGGGGCGATCATCACAGCTTGCACCGTGGTTGGCTCACGGTCCCTGATGGCCTTGTCTTCGTCTCGATCAATCGCGAACTGAACGACGCAGAACCAGCCTCCGCGTGGGCTGTGCGACTGCCAACTCGACTCCTGGCGACTGGCCTTGACCTCAAGGCCACCCTTCTCACTGCGCTGTACCTTGTCCCGGGGGTAGACGCCCTTAGGCAGTAGATCGGGGTATCCACCCGGATATCGATTCGTCACCAGCTCACGGCTGAACTTTGCGAGGCCATCGCACACTGCTCGGCTGATAAGCCCCGAGAAGCCCGCAGCATCCAGAAGCTCCTCGAGTCGATCGTAGCCCTTGCTGTCCAGCTGTGAATTGAGGTCGTGCAACAGCTCATAGAGATCCTCGACCATCCGGATCGCGTCTTTCGGGCGCAAGTTGTAAGGCAGGGGATACGCCAGTGAGTCCGGATCTTGCAGGCCGGAAGGGTCTACGGCTGGCTGGCGAAGGTAGCGATCTGTAGCCGACATGATTAGCTAGGCCATCATTCTTCCCTCGCCATCATTGTTCCCGATCAACATGCGGAACCCTGCACCTAAATCCACGACCGCGTACTCCGGTGCTCATCACATGACATCGAAATCGTCGAGTCGCGCCTTCGACAGCACCACCCGCTCGCCATGGAAGGGGACCGACTCGGCTTCGAGCAGGCGCCGCTGACGGGCTCCCTTTGCAAGCGACCCGTCGGCACGCACCACGCGATGCCACGGGACATCGTGTGCACCAGCGTGGTTCAGCACATAGCCCGCCAGTCGTGGAGCGCCCGGGGAAACATCGCCATAGGTACGTACGTACCCCGGTGGAATCGCCTGAATCCGCCGCAGGATTGCAGTCTGCGCGTCGGTACTCATCGCTGGATTTGGCGCTTGGTCATCTAGATATCCTCGACAGCGATCCCGAGCTCCTGCGCAAGCGTTCGAGCGAGTTCCATGAGCTGTAGTGGGTCAATGATTGCGCCACGCAAGCCGAGCACGGATCCCGCGAGTGCAAGCTCTGAACCTCGTAGATCGACGAGTGACATCTCAGCCTTCGAGAAATCGGCTTCCGCTAGCTGGCAGCGGGAGAAAAGCGTGGCATTGAGGTTCGCTCCCTGGAAGTCAGCGCCAGTGAGCACGCAGTCCTCGAAGGACACTTGCTTAATGGCACTATGACGGAAGTTGGCATAGTCGAGCTTGCAACCTTTGAAGCTCATTTGCTCGATCTGTGCCTCGGCAAGGTTCAAACCGGTCAGCCGAGCCTCCTTGAACTGCGCACGCCGAAACTGCGCGCCTCCCCAGTCGCCGTTGGCTGCATCGATGCGCTCAGCTACGACGTCGATGAACTGAACAGCTCGCAGCTTGGACTCTCCGAAATCAATGTCTTTGAGATGAGTCCGCCTGAAGCGTCCGGAGCCTGCATCTGTCTCAGGCAGAGAGGCCGAGCAGACACGAACATCTTCCAGCCCGAACTGTGCATCAAGTCCATTGACCTCAATACTCTCCAGCTGATCGGGGGTGAAGTCGGGAGTCTGCGTAGCCCCGATCTGAGGAGGGCCGGCTTGTCGCGGAGCCATTGCGCTCATGCTAAGTGAGTCATGCCAAGCGAGTCATGCCAAGCGAGTCATGCCAGGTGAGACTCACACCACAACCTTGCCCGTCAGGCAGCAGCCGGCACTCCGGCCCGCCTCTGCGCAACCTGTGCATCGAGCTGTGTTCCCGAGCGCTCGCGCAGGATCACCCGCGCTCCCTGCGCAGGACTGATCGTGATGCTGCGTCTGCGCGCCGTCTCGGGACGCTCTCCCACCGGAAGCAGTTCGTATCGCTGAAGCACCGCTCTGAGCACCAGCTTCATCTCCAACATCGCAAAGCTCGCACCCAGGCAACGACGGCGGCCGCCACCAAAAGGCAGCCACGTGTAGGTGCCGGGGGCGCGCTCCAGGAAGCGCTCGGGACGAAAGGCGTAGGGCTGTGGGTAGACCTCAGGGTCGTGGTGAACCAGGTACGCGTTGCAGAGCAGGACCACGCCAGGTGGATAGTCCACGCCGCCGATCCGCACAGGCTGCTTGACAAGGCGCGGCTCGGCATTGATGAGCACAGGGCGGCAACGCATGACCTCCTGGATGCTCGCCGTCAGATAAGCCTCCTCCTCACCGGCATCAATCTCTGCCACCAGACGCGCCAGCTCCCGCGGCTGGTGCACGAGCAGCGTGAATGCCCACGCCAGCTGCGAGGCGGTCGTCTCGTGACCTGCCACCAGCGCCGTCATCAGCTCGTCGCGCAGCTCCGCATCACTCATAGGCGAGCCGTCCTCGTGCTCGGCCGCAAGCAACAGAGCCAGTACGTCCTCGGCTCCCTGCGCGCCCGTCTTGCGACGCTCCTCGATCAGCGCAAAGATCATTCCGTCAGCCTCCGCGGTAACCGCTTCCATCTCCCCCACCGGCCCACGCCCGGCCATCAGGCCCTCGGGAAGAGGGATCAGCGACAATGGGTTCTCGCTGAAGCGCAGCAGTTTTGTGAGAACCTCGCGCAACGCATCCAGCCTCGCCCCCTGCTCAAGCCCAAAGACGGCGCGCAGCACGATCTCGAGTGTCAGGTTCTGCAAGCGCGGGTGCAGTTCGATCTCCTCGTCTGTCGGCCACATCTCCACCTCGCGCTCAGCCAGCTCCATCATCAGATCCGCCAGGCGCTCCATACGCTCGCCGTGGAATGCCGGCAGCATCAGCTTGCGCTGCTCCAAGTGGGGTGACTCATCGAGCAGGATCACCGAGTTGCGGCCCACAATCGGTTCGAGGATCCTGGCACCCTCACCGGGATGCAGCACCTCGGGTGGGCTCATGAACACTTCCCTGATGTCCTCTGGGTCGGAGAGGACCACGAACGGCGGCTGGCGCAGCGCGCGTACGGTAAAACGCTTGCCGTAGCGCGCTCGTCCGCGCTCCAGGCTGGCGATCGGACGAGTCCATGTGCCGAGTGTCTGCAGCAGGGCCGGCATCCGCGGGCCCGGGGGAAGCTTGGTCTTCATGAGCTGGTGCTCCTAGCGCTTGGGGTATACGAAGTATGTCGCGCCAGGGGCGTCTGCGCCAGTGCCATCCGGGAATACGCTGACGCGTGGCCATACACCGGCCAGGTGCCCACTCGTGGCCACCTGGCTAGAGCCTGGCGATGCGACGCACAAGAAATCGCCGCTCGGCATCGGAGCGCACAAGCTCCAGTGCCTGCTCGTATGCCCTGCGGGCCTCGACCGGGCGGCCAAGGCGGCGCAGCAAGTCGGCGCGGGCGGCATGAAAGTAGTGGTAGCCGTCGAGCTCGTGGAGCTGCTCGATTGCCAGTAGACCAACCTCCAACCCCTCCGCTTCGGCCAACGCCACCGCACGATTCAGCTCGACCACCGGCGAGCGCGTCAAGCGGGCGAGCTCGCCATAGAGCGCTGCGATCCGCGCCCAGTCACGCGTACCCTCGACATGCAGCGAGGCGATCGAGGCCTGGAGGACATAGACGCCACTCGCCTCGCGGCCGCCCAATGCCAGCGCGCGCTCAAGCGCTGCCCGGCCGGCCTCGATCCGCTCACCATCCCACAGCGTCCTATCCTGCTCTGTGAGCAGCACCAGATCCCCGTCGCGGAAGCGAGCCGCGCGACGCGAGTCGTGCAGCAGCATCAAAGCGAGCAGGCCGGACGCCTGGGGCTCATCCGGCATCAGTTCGACGAGCGCCTCTCCAAGGCGGATCGCCTCTTCGGCCAGATCCCCACGACCATCGTAGCCCGCGTTGAAGATCAGATAGAGCACCGCGAGGACCGCCGTCAGGCGATCCGGCAGCAGATGATCCGGGGGCACTCGAAACGGAATCCCGGCGGCTTTGATCTTGCGCTTCGCCCGCACCAGACGCTGGGCCATGGTGGGCTCACCGACCAAGAAAGCACTGGCGATCTCCGCGGTAGTCAGCCCGCCGAGCATGCGCAGAGTGAGAGCAACCTGCGCGTCGGTCGCCAGCGCCGGATGACAGCAGGTGAAGATCAGCTCCAGTCGCTCATCTGGAAATGTCGTCGTGTCGATCACGTCCATCACATCCGTCGTGTCCTGCGCTGCCGAGGGCTCTAGTAGCAGGCGAGTCTTCGCGGCCAGAGTGCGATCGCGGCGTATGCGGTCGATGGCTCTGTTACGTGCCGTCGTCACCAGCCAGGCAGTCGGGTTGGCGGGGGTTCCCTCACGCGGCCAGCGCTCCGCGGCAATCGCGAAGGCTTCCTGCGCAGCGTCCTCGGCGAGGTCGAAGTCGCCGAGGAAGCCGATCAGTGCAGCAAGGACACGCCCCCACTGCTCGCGGAAGGTCTGCTCGAGGATCGCTACCACTCCACGATCGGGCGCACCTCGATCGCGCCACCCAGGCGGGCAGCCGGAATCCGCGCGGCCAACTCAATCGCGGCATCGAGGTCCTCTGCCTCGAACAACAGGTAGCCGCCGATGGCCTCCTTGACCTCGACGAACGGGCCATCCGTGGTCAGCGTCTTGCCGTCCATCACCTGTACCGTGGTCGCCGTCTCGGGCGGCTCCAACTGGAGGCCGGGGCTGACGCCAGGAGTCTCGCTGATCGCCTTGTACGCGCTGTAGATGGCCCCTTTCTCGTCCGCCGAGAGACTCTCCCACTGCTCCGAGGGTGGTGTCGGGGTGGTGCCCTGATGGATCAGCAGCATGTACTTCATCGCTTCCTCCTTATAGAGAACGTAGATGGTCGTCTCTAGGACGAACGAGGATCACAGAAATCGACAGCCATCTAGATTTGTGGGACCAAGCTCAGCGGCCGCCAGAGGCCGCCGAGGGCTGTATTAGGGCACCCTAACTCCTTGTGGTACTCTGCCGTGGCAATCCCGATCAGATCGATCGGATATCGACGATGACCTTGCGCCGCCGCGGGCGAGCGCAGCAGTTGAGGAGACCCAATCCATGCGCAACATCAAGCTCTTGATCGCCGCTGTGGCTACTCTGGGGGCAATTCTGTTGCTTGCTGCGTGCGGCGGATCCAACGGGTCCCCCACGGATGCTGTTTCGAGCGGCACATCGGCCCCCGCCTCACTTGCTGGTCAGACGATCACGCTCTATAACGGCCAGCACGAACAGACCACCGCGCTGCTCGTGAGTGCATTTGAAAAACACAGCGGCGTGAAGGTGAAGGTGCGCTCAAACGACGAGGTCGAGTTGGGCAACCAGATCGTCCAGGAGGGCTCCAACTCTCCCGCGGACGTCTTCTACACGGAGAACACCCCAGTGCTTGAACACCTACGCGAGGAAAGCCTGCTCGCCCAGCTCGCACCCAGCACCCTCGCGGCCATCCCTGCCCGCTTCAACTCGGCGCAGGGAGACTGGGTCGGGGTCTCCGCGCGCGTCTCAGTGCTTGTCTACAACACCAGCAAGGTCTCCCCCGCGAGCCTGCCGAGCTCGATCATGGAGCTGTCCCAGCCCCAGTGGAAGGGCAAGCTGGGAATCGCCCCTTCAGAGACGGACTTCCAGCCGCTGATCACGGCGATCACCAAGCTGAAGGGCGCCGCCGCCGCTGAAAAGTGGCTCGCCGGCGTGCAGGCCAACAGCAAGATCTACCCCGACAACGAGACGGTCGTGACCCAGGTCAACAACGGCGAGAGTGAAGTCGGGCTGATCAACCACTACTACTGGTACCGCCTGCGCGATGAGGTCGGTCAGGGTGGTCTGCATTCCGCGCTTCACTACTACGCCGCGGGTGACCCCGGCGATCTGCTGAACGTATCGGGGGCAGCGGTACTGAAATCAAGCTCCCACCAAGCCGCCGCGCAGGCATTTGTGGCTTTCCTGGTGAGCAAAGAAGGACAGGAAGTGATCGCCTACAGTCACAGCTATGAGTATCCGCTGCGGCCCGGGGTGAGCCCAGCAAGCTCGCTGCGTCCCTTCAACCAGCTCCAGCCAGCCTCGATCTCCCTGGCGGAACTGGGTGATGGCAGCGCATCGCTGGAACTCGAGCAGAAGCTCGGACTGCTCTGATGCGATCTACGCCGACTGTCCCAGCCGCGATTCCAACCTGAACTGAGCGGTCGTTACCGTTGCACAGCCGATGAACACGTTCGCGTCCCCGAGCCCTACGGTTGAAGGCAGGTGGGCGCGAGCCTGGTCACGGCGACGCCGCTGGCCGCTTGTGACGGTCTTTGGCGCCACGATCGCAGCCGTCCTCGTGCTGCTGCCGCTTGTGTTCCTTGTGATCCAGGCGCAGCAGGCGGGGTGGGATGCCACATCGCGCCTGCTGCTACGCCACAACACTGCCGTGCTGCTGTGGAACACCTTGCGCCTGGTTGTAGTAAGCACGGCGCTGTGCGCTGTGCTCGGTGTGGGTGCCGCGTGGTGCGTGCAGCGCACGACGATTCCAGGCCGCCGCATGTGGGCAGTGCTGCTGGTGCTGCCGCTGGGCATACCCGACTTCGTCATCGGCTTTGGCTGGGTCTCGCTGGAGCCCAGTCTGCAGGGCTATCTGGCGGCCGTGATGATCATGACATTGTCGCTCTATCCGCTGGTTTACCTCCCCGCAGTGGCTGGTCTGGCCGGTGTGGATCCGGCGCTTGAGGAGGTTGCACGCAGCCTTGGGCTGGGACCGTGGCAGGTCTTTTGGCGAGTGACCCTGCGCCAGATGCTGCCGGCGGTGCTCGGTGGCTGTCTGTTGGTGACGCTCGGTCTGCTGGCCGAGTACGGCGCCTTTGAGATTGTCCAGTATCAGACCTTCACTGTGGCGATCTTCACCGAGTTCAAGCTTGGCTTTGACACCGCGGCGGCGTGTGCACTGTCTCTGGTGCTGGTAGCGCTCGGCATCGCGGCGCTGGCCGGCGAGCTGCCGCTGGTTCGGCGCGGACGCTGGAGCCGAAGCGGAGCGGGCGCCCGTCGCGCCATCGTGCGAGTGAAACTTGGACGTTGGACGATTCCGGCGCTGCTCGGCCTTTCCACACTGTGCGCTATGGCGCTCGGGGTGCCAATCGGATCGCTCGTTTACTGGCTGATTCGCGGCGGCTCCACGACGCTGCCATCGGCCTCGATCCTCACCGATGCGGCGCATACCGCCGAGTTCAGCGCCGGGGCTGCGGCGCTATCGACGGCGCTCGCAATCCCAGTCACCGCGGCTGCGATGCGCCATCGCAACAGGCTCACCGTGCTGATCGAGCGGCTGGCCCTCCTCCCCCAGGCACTTCCCGGGCTGGTGGTGGCATTAGGGCTCGTCTCCTTCTCGGTGCGCTATGCGCTGCCTCTGTATCAGAGCGCCTTGGAGCTGATCGTTGCCTACGCGATCCTGTTCCTGCCACTTGCGGTGGTGGGAGTACGGGCGGCACTGGCACACGCGCCACCTCGCCTGGAGGAGGTGGGCCGCTCACTTGGCCGTCGCCCGGCGTCGGTCTGGCTGCGCGTGACCTTGCCGCTGATCGCTCCGGGACTGGGCGTAGCGTTCTTGCTGGTCTTCATCTCTTCAAGCACCGAGCTGACGGCGACGCTGCTTTTGCGACCCACGGGAGTGGACACGCTCGCCACTCAGTTCTGGGTCTACACCAGTGATTTCTCCTATGGCGCCGCCGCGCCCTATGCGGGACTGATGGTGCTGATATCGGCGGTCCCGGCATATCTGCTCAGTCGGCGTATGGCAGCGATCGCACGCAGGGGTCAGGCATGAGCTCGGACAGCGACCTCTGGGTACTCGACCTGTGGAAGGGCTATGCCTCGGCACAGCCTGTACTGCGCGGCGTGAACCTGAGCGTGCCAGCGGGAACCCAGGTGGCCGTGCTGGGCCTCTCGGGCTGTGGCAAGACGACCCTCTTGCGAGCGATCGCGGGGTTCGAGCGCAGCCAGCGCGGACGCATCGCGCTCGGCACGCGAACGCTCGATGACGGACACGTCTATGTGGCCCCGGAGCGCCGGGGGATCGGCTACGTGCCCCAGGAAGGTGCCCTATTCCCCAATCTCACCGTACAGGCCAATGTCGCTTTTGGCCTCTCGCGCGCCGAGCGGCGCACAAAGATCGTTCAGGAGTTGCTGGAGCTGGTCGGAATCGAACCGCTGGCACGACGCTTTCCCCACCAGCTATCGGGTGGCGAGCAGCAGCGGGTCGCGCTCGCGCGGGCGCTTGCGCGCCGGCCTGAGGTGCTGCTCTTGGACGAGCCTTTCTCCTCGCTGGACGCCTCGCTGCGAGTGACGGTACGCGAGGAAGTGAGCGCGCTGCTGCGCCGGCAGGGAGCGACGACGATGCTCGTGACCCACGACCAGGAGGAGGCGTTGTCGTTGGCCGACACCGTCGCGGTATTACGTGACGGTGTGATCGTCCAGCAGGGCATCCCTGCCGAGCTCTACAGCAAGCCGGTTGACGCGCGGCTGGCGAGCTTCCTCGGCGAGGCCAATCTGCTTGAGGCCACATTCGAGGAAGGCGCCGCGCAGACAGTCCTCGGCAGGTTGCAGTTGCACCCCGACCATACGCGCGCACCGGGCCTTACCCACGGGGTTGTGATCGTGCGCCCCGAGCAGTTGCAGGTACGTGCAAAGGGCGAGAGCAACAGCCCTGCAGGAACCCTGCCCGGCACAGCCGAAAGCCCGTCCCCACCCGACAAAGGCCTTCCCGGCACGGTCGAGCAGTGTCGCTACTACGGGCATGACGCCTTGCTGCACATCCGCCCCCAGGAGCGGCCGGGCGCCGCGCTGATCGCCCGGGTGCATGGCGAGCAGGCGCTGGCGGCCGGCACAGCGGTGCTGGTCACCGCACAGGGGCCTGTCAGCGCGGTCGAGTAGGCGAATCTATAGACCCATAAGCCACATCCGCCCACCTTCAGGCCCGGGCGCTGGCCTGAGGATCCAGGCGTGACATCGTGACCGCCGCCGTCAAGTCAGAGGTGGCCCCGCCCAGATAGAGGCCCTTGACCGGGGGAACGTCCGCATAGAAGCGACCATGACCGATCTTGACATGGGTCTCGCCAGCCAGCCTGCGGTTGGTTGGGTCCGCGCCCACCCACACCGGCTCCCCGTATCCGTCAGTGCCAGGAAGCAACGCCTCAAGCCACGCATGCGTGTCCACCTCCAGCGAGTCGGCGCCGCCGTCCTCGGGCGCCGCCCACAGGTAGCCCGAGACGTAACGAGCTGCGATGCCACGTCGACGCAGCAAGACTAGCGAAAGGTGCACAAAGTCCTGACATACCCCTGCACCCATTTTGAGCAGATCGTCAATCGTCGAGCCCACATAAGTGACCCCTGGGCGATATTCAAAGCGATCGGGCACCAGCTCGCAGAGCAGCTCCAAGGTCTCAAGTGGGCTGTCGGTCTCTAACGCCTCATGCAACTCGTCCAACCCAAGGAGGGCGGGCTGGTCCTGCCAGGGCAGAGCGAACTCGCCGGCCGCATCGAGATAGGAGCTGCTGCCAAGGCTTTCCCAAGACCCATCGGGCGGCTCGGGGGGCTCCGAGGTCACCACCCGCGCTCGCACGTCGATCGTCAGCTGCTCGTGAGCAGTGGGTATGCCGAACTCGAGCACCTCGGTGCCGAAGTAGTCGAGGTGCCGGCTGACACGAGCCTCAGGCTCGATGCGGGTGTGAAACTCGTCGCAGCGCTGCGAGGAGGATGTGGCCGGGCGCACGCGCAGCGCGTTCAGGTTGTCGGTGACCGGAGCGTCGTAGCGGTACTCGGTCAGGTAGCGGATCGCGAAATGCATGGCGCTCTCACCTCCTCTCCCCCGCCGGGGCCGCCCCGGCAAAATAGCGCTCGGCCACATCCTGGTCGATGCGAGCCAGCTCCTGCTGCGTGCGCTCGCAGATCCCCGTCAGCTCGGCCCCATCGGGCAGCGCACGACGCTGGAAGTCCAGATCGGCCGCCAAGCGGCTGACACGCAGCACCGGCTTGGAGTTGCGCGGGCCCGCATCGGCCGAGGTGAACACTTCGTGCAGCGAGTCCACGCACGCCGCCACGCTGTCTGGATAGGCCCGCTCGAACAGCAGGAAGCGTGCGACAGGGTGCGCATTGGGCGGTGCAGTGACGGCACGCAGATAGGCGTGAAAGCCGCCGACGGCCTGCAGCAGGATCAGCGCGTGGCCATCCGCCGGCGCGCTGTCCTCGCCCGGCGGCAGCGCGATGCGCAGCATGCGCAACACCATGTCGGAGACCTCGATCAAGCCGCCAGCGTCCAGAAAGCACTTCGCTTCGTCGCGCAGCATCGAGCGGTCGGCCACTCCCCAGATCAGCGCCGTGCGCTGCTTGACGTACTGGGAGGTCAGATAGGGACCAGCCGGGGCCGCCCAGCCCGGCTGCCCTCCGCCGCGCAGTCCCAGCGCTGTGGTGTTGATCGCCTCCCACATCTCGGCGCTGATCACGTCGCGCACCGTGCGTGCTCCCTCGCGGGCGCGCTCGACGCTGGCCAGTATCGAGCCTGGGCGTCGGGCATCAAGCGTGAGGTGACCAAGCGATTCGCTGCGCCCCGAGCGCTCGCCCTCAGCCACGCCCAGCATCGTCAGCAGACCGCCTGAGCCGAAGCTGACGCTCGGCATCGCATCGGAGGCGCCCTGGAGCTCGGCCTGGAACACCGCCTCCACAGCGCGTGCGGTGAACTCGGCCCGTGCGAGATTGCGCCCTAGCCAGTAGAGCTCGTGCGCGATCCGCGCCAACATCAGCTGGCTCGTCGCTCTACATTGCCGCGCTGGCTGGCAGCTCTCCACTGCTGCTGCTGCTGCTGCTGTCCGCTCCATGTCCCGTAGCGCAGATCGGGAAGCGCAGGCGGCAAGGTGTCGGCGATCGGCGGACCCGCGCGGTCGGCATCGTCGCCGTCCTCCAGCACCCAGGTGTCCTTGGATCCTCCACCGCGTGAGGAGTTGACGATCAGCGAGCCCTCTTCCAAGGCGACTCGGGTCAGACCCCCGGGGACGATGTCGATGCGCTCACCAAAAACCGCGAAGGGACGCAGATCGACGTGACGGGGATTCAGTTCCCCCTCAGGGCCAACGGTGGGAACGGTCGATAGCCGCACCACATCCTGAGCTATCCAGCGTTCGGGATGAGCCTGGATCACCGCGCGCATACGCGCGATCTCGGCCTCGTTCGCATGCGGGCCAATCATCACGCCTCGGCCCCCGGACTCGCCAGTGGGCTTGACCACCAGCTCATCCAGACGCTTGAGCACGTGCTCGAGCACTTCAGGATCCGACAAGAGGTAGGTGCGGACGTTCTCCAGAATCGGCTCCTCACCCAGGTAGAAGCGGATCATCTCGGGCACGAAGCAGTAGACCGCCTTGTCGTCGGCCACTCCGGTGCCGAAGGCGTTGGCGATCGCCACGCTGCCAGCGCGATAGGCCCGCGCGAGACCCGGCACGCCCAACAGCGAATCCGGTCGAAACTCCAAGGGGTCGACGAAATCGTCATCCAATCGCCGGTAGACCGCGTGAACCCGCTCAAGGCCACGGGTGGTGCGCATATAGAGCACGTCGTCGCGCACTACCAGGTCCGATGCCTCGACCAGCTCCACGCCCATCTGCCGCGCCAGGAAAGCATGCTCGAAGTAGGCCGGATTGGCCGGCCCCGGAGTCCACACCACCACGGTGGCCTCGCTCTCAGCCGAGGGGGCCACCGAGCGCAGCGCCCCCAACAGCAGCTGCGGATAGTGGTCTACCGGCCGCACCCGGTAGGAGGCGAACAGCTCGGGCACGAGGCGAGCCATGGCCGCACGGTTCTCCAGCACATAGGAGATCCCCGAAGGGATGCGCACGTTGTCCTCGATTACCTTCCAGCTGCCATCGCTGTGGCGCACCAGATCGCAGCCGGCCACATGGGTGTAGACCCCTCCGGGTGGGCGGATCCCGTGCACGGCACGCGCGAAGTGCGAGCAACCGGCAACCAAGCGCCACGGCACAAGTCCCTCCCGCACGATCTCGCGAGCGTGATAGACATCGTCGACGAAGTGGTTGAGCGCCCTTATGCGCTGCGCCAGACCCCGCTTTATGTCGCGCCATTCCTCGCCACTCAGCACCCGCGGCACCAGATCCAGCGGAAACGGTCGCTCGTGCGAAGCGCCGCTCTCGCCGCTGGTCTCGAAGGTGATTCCCTGCTGCATGAAGATCGCATCGCGGCGCCGCCCGGCCTCAATCAGCCCTTCCCGACCGAGGCGATTCAGATCTCCGACCAGAGCCTCCGCGGCAGGTCGCGGGGATCCATCGGGCTCAAACAGCTCATCCAGGAAAGGCGCGCGCGGGCGGTAGCCGTCCATCGCCAGCGTCTTCATCTGCGAATTCACTGCGGGATTGTCTCTGCTTAGGCGCGCCCTCACCTTCGACGGTTGGAGCAATTACGGAGCTCACCGCCCATCAGTTGTCGCAATCCTCGGCGACTCGGTCCTCGGCGACTTCGCCCAGATGGCTTCAGCTTCCCAGCCCCCCGAGCCACGCGAACAGCTCAAGCGTCGCCGCATCGGTCTGCAACATGTTTGGCCGCGCCTGATGCGCTGTGATCGGACTGCCGTCCCACGCACGCAGGTAGAGACCGTTGCCTTCGCGGGCATGCGCCTGCGCCTGTGCCGCCATCTCCTGCGCCAACGCCGGCCAGCGCTCATCGCCGGTCTGGGTGGCGTAGAGGAGCATCCAGTGCAGATAGATGGTGTCGAACTGTGGGCCCATGTTCAGCCTGTCCTGGAAGCGCTGCCAGCACGCGTCGGCGAGTTCACGCGCTCGTGCGCAGGCGGCCGGCACACCGGTTTCACAGAGGATCTGGTGAGCCTCGACCAGCGGACCCTCGATGTATGGAGTCGGCGTCGTATCGGAGCCTGTGCGCCGATAGAGCTGGTCTTCGGTGAGAAAGTTCGCGTCTGCCCAGGTCAAGAACTTCACGACTTCATTGCGATAGACCTGCCGAGCAGTGTGCTGGAAGAGCAGTGCGCCCAGCAGCGCACCTGCCGCCAGCGGCTCGCCGGCGATGTACGGATGGGAGGTGTTCCACCAAAACCCTCCCCCATCTCGCGCATCCCAGCCACGGGCGGCGATAAACGCGAAGGCATGTTCGGCCTCGTGCAGATAACGCGTCTGACCGGTCGCGCGGAAAGCGTCGAAGAACGCCAGACCCCACCAGCCGTTGTCATCGAACCAAGTGCGCACCTGCCCCCGGTCGCCTGGATATGGCGCGAAGCCCGCCATCGGCCGTAAGCCTCGGTCGAAGTAGCGCTCAGCCCCGTTCGCAAATGCGCTGACCGCGGCGCGGTGAGCGGCTGACGGGGCAGCTAGAGCGATCGCGTCAAGGGTCTCGAACAGCGGCGTGGCGCCCCAGATCGTGGCGAGCGGATAGGGGTCGTGATCGCCGAGGCGTTCGTCATACCAGCCCAAGCGCCGATTGCGCCACAACTGCTCGGCGCGCCCGGCGCCGGCTTCCGCGAGCGCCAGATAAGCAGACGCTGAGGCACCATCGACCGCGGCGCTCAGAGCAGGAGGCACGGCGCTCAGAGCAGGAGGTGCGGCGCTCAGAGCAGGAGGCGCGGCGCTGGCGGCGGCAGGCATCGCTGCCAGCCAGCACGCAAGCGCCAGTAGCATAGGGTGCAGGCGGATGCCACGTCGCGCAAACAGGATGCAAAGCCTAGCCGCGTGATGACCGGCGTACTGCACGGACTCGCAAAGTTCTGCATCCGACGTCGGTTCGTGGTTCTGGGCGTCTGGCTCGTGCTGACGATCGCGCTGGTCGTCGTCTCACATCGACTGGGCGACAACACGAACGACAACCTGTCCCTGCCGGGCACCGACAGCCAGCGCGCGGCTGACACCCTCGCTATGTCCTTCCCCGATCAGGCCAACGGAACCAGCCCGATCGTCCTGCATGCCGCGAGCGGCAAGCTGACCGACTCCAAGTACGCAACGGCGGTCGATCAGGCGGCAGCCGACGTGGCGAAAGCCCCGAATGTCGCTTCGGTGGTCAATCCACTCACGCCCCAGGGGGCCGCGGCTCTGAGCAAGGATCAGAGCACCGGATATCTGTCGGTGACGCTGGCGGTTAGTCCAGGAGAACTCTCGAAAGATGAGGCGCAGACGATCATCGATGCCGCCAATCCCGCCAAGGCGGCCGGGTTGCAGGTGGAGACCGGCGGCCAGCTGGGTCAGAAGGTCTCAAAGCCCTCGACCGAGTCCAGCGAGCTGATCGGGATCATCGCGGCGATGGTGATCCTGACGCTCACCTTCGGCACCGTCGTGTCGATGCTGCTGCCGATCCTGAACGCCATCCTCGCGCTGCTCGCGACGCTCGCGATCATCCGTATGCTCGGCCACCTCATCACGGTGCCCACGGTGGCGCCAACGCTGGCCACGATGATCGGCCTGGGCGTCGGTATTGACTACGCGCTGTTCATCGTCACGCGCCATTTCCGAGGGCTCAAGGACGGCCTCGACCCGGAGGAGTCGATCGCGCGGGCCGCCGCGACCTCAGGTGGAGCGGTGTTCTTCGCTGGCGGCACGGTGACAATCGCACTCATCTCGCTCGCGGTGGCCGGCATCCCGCTGGTCACGACGATGGGTCTGATGGCGGGTGTCTCGGTGGTTGTCGCCGTCGTCGCCGCGCTCACGCTGCTGCCGGCCATGCTCGCCATAACCGGAGTGCACATCAACTCCCTGCGCGTGCGCTCCCCAAGCACCGATGCACAGATAAATGCAGGGTTATGGGCGAGATGGGCCAAAGGCGTCGCCAAGCGTCCACTGCTTGCGGGCTTGGCAGCGCTCGCAATCCTCGTGCCGCTGATGATTCCGCTGCTGTCGCTGAATCTGGGACAGCAGGATGTCGCCGCGCTTTCCACCTCGACCACCGCGCGCCGCGCCTACGACCTCATCTCCGACAGCTTCGGGCCGGGCGTCAACGGTCCGCTGATCGTGGCGGTCTCGCTGGGGTCCGCGGCGAAAGGCAATCCAGCTACCAGCGATCCCCGCCTGCAGACGCTGCAGAAGGACATCTCCTCCACACATGGAGTTGTGGCTATCACTCCCACTCAGATCGACAAGACGGGGACCACCGCCTACTTCAACGCAATCGCCAGTACCGGGCCGGCGGAAAAAGCCACGGCCGACCTCGTGGAAGAGCTGCGCTCGAGTGTGATTCCGCGTGCCGAGCAGGGCACCGACATGCAGGCCGACATCGGTGGCAGCACCGCCGGCTACGTCGATCTGGCCTCGCGGATCTCGGAAAAGCTGCCACTCCAGATTCTTGTCGTGATCGCGCTCAGCTTCGTGCTGCTGATCTTGGCCTTCCGCACCATGGTGATCCCGGTTCAGGCGGCAGTCATGAACCTATTGTCAATCGGCGCTGCCTACGGCGTACTCACGGCGATCTTCCAGTACGGCTGGCTGAGCGGCTTAATTGGTCTCAGCGGGCCGGTCCCGATCGTCTCCTATGTGCCGCTATTTATGTTCGCGATCTTGTTCGGCCTGTCGATGGACTATGAGGTATTTCTGGTAAGTCAGATCGAGGAGCACGTGCATGCCGGCCAGGACAATCGCAGCTCGGTGATCTCGGGGTTGGTGACAAGCGCACGTGTCATCACCGCAGCGGCTTTGATTATGGTGTTCGTATTCGGTAGTTTTGTGCTCAATGGTGATCCGACGATCAAGCAGTTCGGGGTGGGGCTGGCCGTCGCGGTCATCCTCGACGCGACCGTCGTGCGTTGTCTGCTGGTTCCGGCATTAATGCTTCTAATGGGCAAGGTCAACTGGTGGATGCCGGCTTGGCTTGACCGCCTGCTGCCCCATGTGAGCATCGAGGGGGCCGAGTTCTTTCAGGCTCGCGAACACCTCGCGGGGGCGGCAGCCGAGCCGGCGCCGGAGGCAAATGTGGCCCCGAAGCTTTAGAAGACGCCTAACAGGCAGCAGGCAATTCCGTTACGCTCAAGAGTAATTCTTGTGTTTACACTGTTGGCGTATCCATTGCGGGCATCCACGATACCGGCATGCGTCCGATGGATAGCCCGGAGACGATTGAAGCGCAGATGCGCATATTCGGGCAGAACCTGCGCCGCGCGCGCAAACGAACTGGCCTGGCTCAGGATAAGTTGGGGATCGACAAAGCGATGGTCAGTCAACTTGAGCTCGGAGAGCGCTCACCGCGCCTGACCACTGTGGTTCGCATCGCCGGACTGTTGGAGGTGACCCCGGCAGCGCTGCTGAAAGGGGTCGGCGCGAGCAAAGCCGGCGTAGGACTTCCGCCACGGCGCCACGATCTGCAAGAGCCCTTGGCGAGATTCGGCGCGAACTTGCTATGGGCGCGTCTGCGCGAGGGCACCTCGCAGATGGAGTTGGGCGGCGAAGCGCGCGTGGATCGCGGTGGAATCAGTGCGCTGGAGCAGGGCATGCGAGCGCCCAAGATGTCCACGATCCTGAAGCTAGCTTGGACACTGGAAATGCCCGCTGCAACGCTGCTGCGCGGCGTCTAGCTCACGGCCCTCGTGGAGCCAGCGGCTCCAGCTGATGGCGCACACGATCGCGCATGTCGGCATAACGCAGCGCCTCGTAGGCGATCAGCAGGGCCAGTAGCGCAGCAAGGATCCCGAGCGTGGCAAGCGCCGGCAACCTGACCGCGGCGGGCACCAGCGCGAGCAGCACTACAGCGCAGAGGAGGCGCCAGACCGAGAGCGTGTGCATGTTGCGTAGGCGAAAGAGCACATGCGCAAGCAGATACAACGCCGCCCCGCCCAACAGCGCCGCCGCGGGTATCAGCGCCAGGTGCTCGCCGACATCGTTGAGGGTGACCTTCAACCCAAACGCCAACAGGGCGATGCCGGCGACCATCAGAAAGTGCAGATAGGAGTAGGAGTCGCGGGCGATCTCATTGCGCTCACGTCCCGGCTCGGCCCGCGAGAGACGCCGCTCGGCCACGATGGCCGTGACGTCGAAGTAGACCCACCACAGCGCCGCGGCTACCACCACCCCGAGCACCGCAGCCACAACTATCCCCGCGTCGATCTGGTGCTGAGCCCCCACGCCGATGGCCACGATCGACTCACCCAGCGCGATGATCACGATCAGTCCGTGGCGCTCGGCGAAATGACCGGGGACCAGACGCCAGCCATCGGCCCCGAACAGATAAGGCCCTCCGGCGTCGAGCACCAACGCCAGGCCCCACAGACCAAGCTGCACGCCGCCGTCGGTGAAGGCGGCGACGAACAGCAATCCGGCACCAATCGCGGTACTGCCGGCCAACCCGATAACCGAGCGGCGCAGCGCCTCGTCCTGCCGACTGGCGAGCATGAATAGCATGATGTGCGCGCTGCGCACAGCCGCGTAGGCACAGGCGAACAGAAGTGCCTCGGACCCAAACGCGCCGGGTACACACAGAGCCGCGATCAGAAAGGCGGCCATGGCGGCGAACATGACCAGGCGCACCGTCCCCTCCTCCGGGTCAACGACGCTGGTGAGCCACGCGTAGCCGACCCAGGACCACCACAGCATGCCCAACACCAGCAGCCCCTCCACCAAGCCCTTCCATGCCGGCGTGCCGTGGCCCATCAGCGTGGGGTGAGCCATCAGCGTGGTGCACTGTGTGAGAGCCAGCACGAACACCAAATCGAAGAACAACTCGAGTGGCGTAACCCGCTCGTCCTGGCGCAAAGTGGCGCTAACGCGAGGTGTGCGACCTGCGGAGTCGGTGGCGCTCACCCCGACATCTTGGCAAGCCCACGCGCCGCGCTCGTCCCGGGCGCGACGCGACGGACTCCGCTAGGCCAGCTCTTCGGAGGCCGTGCGAAACACGGCGAGCTGCTGAGCGAGCGCTTCGCCGGTGTATGCGGGGATTACGCCGACGTTGTCGACAACCGCTGCGGCACGCGCAATGAGCCGCAGGAACTCGGGACTCGAGGCGATTTCACCCAGCACCGCGCGCTCGCCACGGGCCAGCACGAAGCCGCCCAGGTCACCGCCATGCGGGGAAAGGAAGACGGGCTCAAAACTTTCCAGGCGACCTGCCTGCTGGAGCTGACCGTAGTATTCGATGGCTTCCTGAAAGACCTCCAGACTCTTGAGCTCACGCCCGCGCACAACCGGGCCCCAGCCGAGGAACAATGCGTCGCCAGCCATAACTAATCCTTCCTGTCGGAATTAGGACCACCGAGATTACTCCCCCAAAACGGCTTGTGCGAGCGCTGCGGGCGCCGGCCAACCCAGCCGGCGCCCGTCCGCGCGAATTGCGCAGCCTGGATCAGTGCAGCGACATGTTCGGCTGCCCGGCCCCGTTCAGACCGGTGCCGGAGATGGTGCAGGCTCCGCTCTTGGGCATGCCCGCGTTGTATGCCTGGGTGAGGCAATTGCGTAGTGCGAGCTGCGCCCAGTAGTTGGGGTGCAGGTCTTCCTGGATTTCATACGGCGGCAGGATCGCCGTGACGGTGCGGATCTGGTTGACCCACTCGGTCTTGTCGACCGCGCCAGGTGACGTCCAAGAGGACAGGCCCTTTTCCTCCAGCAGGCCGACGGTGTTCTCACACAGACGCCGTCCGTTGAAGGCGCCGGCAAGATCCATTGTCTTCACATTCGACAGGCCGCTTTCAGTTGCCGCGCCGAACACGGCACCGTCGATCGTGGGCAGCATTTCGGAGTTGGCGTGGTTGGCGTCTTCGTTCCAGAAGCCACAGCCGCCGACCGTCTGGCGCGTGAAACCACTCTGCGGATAGCGGAAGCCTGAGCCGTTAGGAATCGGCGAGGGGTAGTCCTGCACCTCGATCGTGTACTGCGAGCTTGAGTAGCCCGCATTCGTCATCGCCTGCGCGACGTTCTGGATCGCGCCCTTGATCGCCGCCCGCTGGGTGGCGACGTTGCTCGGGGTGAAGTTGCTCGTCACCGAAGAGTCGTCGTAACAGAAGTTCGGCCACCACGAGGGTGAGGTGAGCCAATCCTCGACGCAGGTCTGCACGATCGAGGCGAAGTTGAAGTTGTTGCCGCCGATCGAGATTGCGACCAGCTTCACGTTGTGGCTCGCCGCGAAGTGCTGCAGCATCAGCGCCTGGCCTTCGTGTCCGCCGCTGTTGTAGAAATCGAGGCCCGGCTTGAACTTGCCTTCGGCGGTGAAGCTTGAAGTCTTGGCGCCGGAGCAGGCAAGGTTCTCGCCGCTGACGCCGCCGCCGATGTAGACCTCCGCGGACTGCGAGCGATGGCAGCCGGGGATCAGTTCGGCGGTATGCCCGGCATTGTCGAAGTAGGCCGTCGACCCGAGCGCGTCTATCTTCGAGGAACTTTCGTTGGTGTTTCCAGCCCAGCGCCCGGCCTCGCCGGAGATATAGGAATCGCCGAGGCTCGCTACCCAAGGCGAGCCTTCACCGGGGCCTTCCGCGTGGGCCGCCGGGACCAAGGCGCCGAGCAGGTAGATGAAGGACAGAAGCAGCGCGACAGCAGCAATCAGCGCGGCGCGCGGGGCATCCCGTCCCGTGCGCGCGATCGATGAGGGGTTCATCGGTTTGTCTCTCCCATGTGTAGGCGCGCCACGCCCGTGCGAGGCGCTTTACCGCGAGCCTATTCCTGGGGGAAAGTCAGATCAAATGAACACTTGCTAATGGTGGTGCTTCTTCGTCCGCCGCTTGGGCGGCTTGTGCGACTTGGGGGCCTTCAGCGCCGCCAGCCTGACCGTGGCAGCGGGCCCGGAGAGCATGTTGAGTCCACCCGCGGCGCTCACCGTCGCGGGTGAAGCTCTGGAAGGGGAGCACCTGCGCGATCACGATGCCACGCCGCCGCGGGGTTGCGGTGAGCGTCAGCACGCGCCCATCGCTGCCGCGAACCTTGACGCGGTACACGCGCGCCCCCGGGACCGCCGCCCACGTCAGCAACGCTGTGGAGCCCTGGCGCCGCAGGCGCAGCCCGCAATCACCCGCACCTGGCGAGGTCTGGCTGAAGCCGGCAGCAGTGCCAAACAGCAGCCCCTGCGCCTGATACTGGCTGGTGACGAGCGTACCCGCGGAAAGATCGTCAAAGCCCACCAGCGTGTTCGCTGCCCCGGCGCAGGCAGGCACACCGAGTGCGAACGCGAGCACCGCGCCGAGCAAGGCGGTGAGCTTTGCTCCCCCCGACACGGCGCTTACTCTACATCTACCTCTACGGCGTGTGTCGGCGCCTCTCCCCAGAGCTGCTCCAGGCGGTAATACTCACGCGTCACGGGGGTGAAGATGTGCACGACCACATCGAGATAATCCATCAGTATCCACGAGCCCGGCGTGACCCCTTCGACGCGGCCCGGGAAGCGCCCGTGCTCTCGCTTGACGCCCTCGAGGATGCCATCGTGGATGGCCTTGGTCTGACGCTCGGTATTGCCCGAGCAGATGATGAACCAATCGGTGTAGCCGACGATGCCCCGCAGGTCCAGGCGCAGGATCTCGATCGCCTTCTTGTCCGCCGCGTGGCGGGCGATCTCCCCGGCAAGCTGCTCGGTGGTCAGCTCCGCGGCACTGGTGTCGGCATCGGGCAAGCCGCTCACCCCGCGTCGGTGCGCATCGGCCCATATAGGCCTCGCTCGGAGATGTAAGCGGCTACAACCGACCCCACCAACTCATCAATATTCCCTCCGTGAGCCACCCGCTCGCGCACCTGCGAGGAGGAGATGTCAACCGGGGGCATCGTCAGGAAAACAGTGTCAGCGTCCGTGGACCCGAGTTCGGCGAGCGCGGCGCGCACCGGCTCGCGTCCATCCCCCGGGCGCTCGGCAACGGCGAGGCCGGCCAGCGCAAGCAGCTCCCGCGGTCGCCGCCAGGAGGGCAGCGTGCGGGCCATGTCCGAGCCGAGGATCAGCGTGAGTTGGGTGTCGGGGTAAAGGTCATGCAGCGAGAGCAGCGTATCGACCGTGTAGGAGGCACCCCCTCGCTCTACCTCAAGCGCGCATGCGCCGAGGCCGGCGTGACCGGCGACGGCCAGCTCGCACATGTGCAGCCGCTGCTCGGGGTCGGTGGCGACGCTGTCACCCAGGGCGGGCTTGTGCGGGGGCGTATGCGAGGGCATCAGCGCGACCCGCTCAAGGCCCAACTGCGTGCGCGCGTGGCTGGCCACCGCGATGTGGCCGAGGTGCGGCGGGTTGAAGGTCCCACCGAGGATGCCGAGGCTTTGGGGTGGCACCGTCGGGGGAGGCTCAGGCGCGGACGTGTCCGTCGCCCTCGATCAGGTACTTGAAGGCGCACAGCTCGCGCAGCCCGATCGGACCGCGCGCGTGCAACTTCTGCGTGGAGTTGCCGATCTCCGCGCCCATGCCGAACTCGCCGCCGTCGGTGAAGCGCGTGGAGGCGTTGACGTACACGCAGGCCGCGTCGACCCCCAGCTGGAAGGCGCGCGCGGCGGCGGTGTCGCGCGTGAGAATCGCCTCGCTGTGCCCCGAGCCGTGGCGGGAGATGTGCTCGATCGCCTGCGCCGTTGAGTCCACCACCCCCAGCGCGAGGGTCAGCGCCAGGTACTCCGTGTCCCAGTCCTCCTCCGTGGCCGGCTCCAGCACGAGGCTCGGGGGCGCACCATCGCCGTTGCGGCTGGCGCCGTCTTCCGCCGCCACGCTCGCCGCGAGCGCGGCCGATGCGGCGTGTGCAAGTACGCGCGTGTCCCCGCGCACCAGCACCCCTGCCTCGCCGAGGCGCGCCAGGATGCGCGGCACGAACTCGGCCGCGACGGCCTCGTGCACCAGCAAGGTCTCCATCGCGTTACACACGCCCGGTCGCTGCGTCTTGGCGTTGAGCACGATGCGCTCGGCCGCATCCAGATCGGCAGAGGCCTCGACGTAGACATGGCAGTTGCCCGAGGCCGCATAGATGACGGGGACCGTTGCGACCGCCTTGAGAGCGGCCTTCAGCCCCTCCCCTCCGCGCGGGATGATCAGATCGACTGTCTCCGTCTGCGTGGCCAGCTCCGCCAGCTCCTCGCGCCCGCCGCCTGAGACGAGCGTCACACAGCCTGCGGGCAGCCCTGCCTGCACGGCGGCCTCGGAGGCGATCGCGGCGAGTACCGCGTTTGAATGCAGCGCCGTCGAGGAGCCGCGCAGCACGATCGCGTTGCCCGACTTCAGGCACAGCGCCGTGGCATCGATCGTGACGTTGGGGCGAGCCTCATAGACGACGGCGATGACCCCCAACGGCACCCGCACGCGGCGCACATCCAGGCCGTTGGGCAGGCGCTGACCGTCCACGACCTCGCCCACCGGGTCGGGCAGCATCGCGATCCGCTCCACCGCCTCGGCGATCGCCGCGATGCGCGAGGCGTCCAGCAGCAGACGGTCCAACAGAGCGTCGCTGAGCGCGTTCTCGCGCCCCGCCTGCATGTCGCGCGCGTTGGCCTCCAGGATCTCCGGCGTGCGCTCGATCAGCGCCGCCGCGATCGCGCGCAGCGCCTCATTCTTGGTGGCCGTATCGAGCGCCGCCAGCTGCCGCGAGGCATCGCGCGCGGCGCGGCACTGCTCCCCCACCGTTGAGACCGTCGTGGCCATGACCACTAAGGGTACGACAGCATCTAGTCCATCACGAGCCGATCGCGATGAACCGCCTCCTCGGAGGCATGGGGCAGCATCTCCAGCACCGCCTCTGACTTAAGCCCTTTGACGCGACGCAGCTCGGTGGAGGAGTAGTTGCAGATGCCTTTGGCGAGCGTCGCACCGACTCTTCCCGCCCCTTCATCGTGTGACTCGGCGATCTCGACCGCGTCGCCAGCGTCGAAGTCTCCCAGGACCTCCAGGATGCCTACGGGCAGCAGACTCGAATGATGCTCGCGCAGCGCGCGCGCGGCGCCTTGGTCCACCAGCAGCGTGCCGAGCGTCGGCTTGGCGTACTTGAGCCACAGCTTGAAGGCAGAGTGCCCGGAGTGGCGCGGCGCGAAGCGGGTACCGGCGGGGCGCCCGGCGAGCACCTCCCCGAGCGCCCGCGGATCGAGGCCGTTGCAGACGACGGTCGCGATGCCGGCCGCCGTGGCCATATCCGCGGCGAGCACCTTCGAGCGCATCCCGCCGCTGCCCAACGGCGAGGTGGTGACGCCAATCTCAAGCTCGCGCAGCGCCTCGAAGTCGTGCACCTCCTCCACGAGCGTCGCGGCGGGGTCCAGGCGCGGGTCCGCGCTGTGCAGGCCGTCGATGTCGGTCAACAGCACCAGCAGATCGGCCGAGACGAGCAGCGCGATGTGCGCCGCGAGGAAGTCGTTGTCGCCGAAGGAGATCTCGTCGGTCGCCGTGGTGTCGTTCTCGTTGATCACCGCAACGACGCGCCAGTCGAGCAGCTTGGCGAGCGTCTGGCGCGCGTTGACATAGCCCGCGCGCGCTGAGAGGTCGCCGATCGTCAACAGCACCTGCGCGCTTGAGAGCCCGCGCGCGCGCAGCAGCTCGTCATAGGCCCCATAGAGCCCACCCTGCCCCACGGCGGAGGCCGCCTGCAGCTCGGGAATCAGCGCGGGGCGCGCCGACAGGCCCATGATGCGGACCCCTCGCGCGATCGCCCCTGAGGAGACGAGCACGACATCGTCTCCGCGCGCGTGCAGCGCCTGAACGGCGTCAGCAATGCGCGCCAGCACATCCGCGCGCAGCTCACCGCGCTCGTCGGCGACGATGCTGGAACCGAGCTTGATGACCACCCTTGTCATACGAGGTGCAGCGTAAATGGTGGGAGAGATTTTGAGGAGGACCCCTCCGGGGTCCTGTGTGGGTCGCGGCTGGCGTGGCCTGACGGCCGTGGTCAGCCGGCGGTGCTTGGCGTGGCCTCGGCGCGGATGGTGCGCTCGACTTCCAACCCTTTGCTGGTCAGCTGCCAAGCGTTGGCTTCTCCCCTGCTGTGCCCCGCGCCGGTGTTCTCGATCAGGCCGAGGCTCGTGAGGCGTTGCAGCAGCTTGGATATCTGCCCTTGATCGGCGATTCCGGCGGCCTCCCCCACTTGCCGATTGCTGGTCCCTGGGCTGGCGGCGATCGCGATCAGCACCCGGACGGTGCGATAGGTGAGGCGCATGTCCAGATCCTTCAGCGGGTCCCCGGCGGGACGCCGCGGCTTGGAATGTCCCTTGGGGGAGGGTCTGCTCAGCTCCTTGTTCGCAGCTGCCGCCCCTTGGTAGGGCAGCACAATCATGTTCATCAGCGGCCCGAGCAGCTCGACCATGGCCCGGCTTGAAGGCTGCACCAGGCGGGCATGGATCACGGCAAGCACCGCGCCGACGACGCCCTCCGCTGTGAGGGGCGCCGTGGTGGCGCTCCTGCGCCCGCCTTGCGTCTCGCGGCCCTCGTCCACCGCGACGATCAACGCGTCCACGAGCCGCCCTCTGCGCTCCAGTGCCACCGGCCCCGCGCCAAGCGAGTGCACTATGCACAGCGCCCCCAGGCTCGGCTCCTCGTCCAGGAACTCCAGCAGTGCCAGGAGCCCGGCACGGATTCGATCGCGCCACGCACCGCTCTGCGCGTACGCCGCCAGCACCGCCTCGGCGGCCAGGCCGGCGGCATGGTCGAACGCGGCCAGGAAGCACTCCTCGCGGTCGGCGAACAGTTCGTAGAAGGTGCGCCGCGATACGCCCGCCCCGGCGACCACGTTGGCGACCGTTGCCGCCGGCAGCCTCTGCTCGGTGACGACCTCCGCCATCGCGCTCACGATCCGCGCCCGCTGGATCCCATCGACCTTGTCGCGCGAATGCGAATCGCGCCCTGGTCTCAGGCGCTCGAGCGCGACCGTGGCCACGTCGGCCTTGGCATTGCGAGGTGGCATCAGAACAGCCACCCCTACTTCTTCCTGCCCTTCTTCTTGCTCTTCTTGGCCTTATGCTTGGCCTTGGCGCAGCCGCTGACGGTGATCTTGGTGCTCTGCTTGATCTGCGCGCCGTTCTGCCCACTGAGCGTGGTGGGCATCGTCAGGCTCGTGCCGCAGAGGTTGCCCTTGGCCTTCGCGGGAAGGACCGCGGCGAGACCGGAGTGCGGCCCCTCGGGCAGCTTCAGCTCGAAGGAACTGATGGGTGCGTCGGGCACCGCGTTGAACGCGCTGCTCGTGACGCCCTTCTTGATGTTGATACTCCCCGTGAGTTCGAGCCTGACGCCTTCGCCCTGCAGGATCAGCACGAGGTCGGGGAACGCCGCGCCACCGTGAGACACGAGGTACGCCGGACCCGTCACAGGGTTCGAGAGGACCGGGGTACTCGCCGTGGCAACCCCGATAGTTGAGCCTGCGGGGCACGTCGCGGGATTCGCGGCGAACGTCGCTTCCGGGCACGCCTGCTGGATCGTCGTGAGCCTTGAGGGCAATGCCTTGGGCAGAGTCACCGCGACTTTGCCGATGTTTGCCTGGGACCCCTTGGGGTAGCCGAGCTTGACATCGAGGCTCGCACCGTTCTTCTTGCTCGTGTTCGCCTGCGTGCTGACGGTGAACTTCGGCTTGAATGGGAGGTTCGCGCAGTTCGCGACCTGGAACCGGTTGGAGACCTGAGCAGTCGCGCCCTGGGTGCTCGTGAGCGTTCCACCCACCGTGAGTGGTTCGCAGCTGGTTGGGTTGAACGTGAAGCCTGCCCTGTCGATGTTCACGTTCACCGTGCGGACGTCGAGGGGGATGCCCTGCAGAATCGTCGGCAGCGGGTCACTTGAGACAGTGATCTGCGCGGTATGCGGGTCCACGCTGATCGCCGCGCGCACCACCACCGTGCCGAGGTTGAACGGCCCCGCGACCGCCGGCACCACCACGCTGAGGCCGAAGGGAGCGCCCTTGTAGGGGCCTGTGAGGAACACCTGGCCGCCCTGCACATAGAACGGGTTGGGGCCCGCCCCCGCGGCGACGGTGGTGTGCCCGATCAGGCTGCCCTGGCCGCACGCGCCCTGACCGGCCTGTGGTTCGGGGCACTGTTCAACGCCCTTGATGATCCCCAGCAGACCTGGTGGCAGCTTGACCGACACGCCTGAGAGAACCTGATCCTGGTCACTACGGGAGAACGTCATGGTGAACGGGCTGAACCCACCCGCCTGGTTGTTGCTGGTCCCGGCGTTGAAAGCCGGGTTGAACCCGCCACCACAGCCACCATTGATCTGGAAGCTGTCCGAGCTGGTCGCGGGGGGACCGGAGTCCGGGGCCGACCACGGCGTCAGCATCGCATTGGTCGTGTACGTCCCACAGCCTGCCGGTGTCGTCAACGGGGCGCGGGGGCCACCGAAGAAGTGCACCTTCAGGTCGCTGAACGGAAACTGCGGGTTTTCATCGAACGTCGCCACTATTTGCCCGGTCACGGGATCGGGGTCGAGGCGACCCGGGATCTTGATCAACACCCCCGTCGTGGGATCATCCACCACGATGTAGCCCGCCAGCAGGGTGTGGAACGGGTTTTCGTTCTGGGCCGCCAAATACACCGAGCCCTGAAGGACACCCGCGAGCGCGGGAGTTTCAAGTTCGATGCTTGCGACCTTCGACGCTTCCGGGCACGCCGGCTGGCTGTTGCTCCCCAGGCCGATCTGCGCCAGCGAGCACGTCTGCAGACCATCAGCCGCGGAGGGATTCACAGTCATGCCCGCGGGAAGCGTCACGACGGCCTTACGCAGCGGCGGCGTCGCCAAAGCGTTCGGGTCCTCGCTTTGCGGGACGCGCAGCTCGACGTTCAACCCCGTCGGTGTCGCGGCCCGGGTTGTTTCCGGTTGTGCGGCGAGCGAGCCGGTGAAGGCCAGCAGGTCACAGTCCGTCACGGCCGGGGATTCAGCGACCGCGGACGCCCAGTTGGGATCCGTAAAGTCAGGCGTGCTGTCTGTGTTGAAACGGCCCTTTTCCTGCCAGGAGTCCATATGGGCCGCGGTCCTCAGCGTTCCCCCCGAGCAGTCTGCAGGGTTGGTGAACAGCGCGACCGGCGCGTTGCCGCTCCCGTCGCGTTCGGCCGGGTTCCCGTAGAGCGTCACGACGATGCTGTCCAGCGAGACCTGCGGGAGTTCAGGGCTCATAGCGCGCAGCACGTAACCCGCAGGAGACGGCACCACGCTCGTGTAGAGCAGGTGGGAAACCTTGAGCCCGTCGACGAAACCGAACTCCGCTGCTACGCCATGCTCGGGCACCATGTTGAAAAGCGGCCCATCCACATTGGTCAGCCCTTCGCCGCCGTCTTGGGTCTTGATGTGCCCGACCTGTGTGGCGGGTGGGCAGCTTCCAGGGCCGGAGAGTTGCGCGAACGTGCACTTGGGTGCCGCCAGAGCACTCCCGACAAACCCCAAAGGCAGGTCCACAACAGTATCCTTGAGATCACGCACACTCGTGCGTTCAACAGTGCTGCCCGGGGGGGAGATCCTGAACTCGCTATTGAGATCGATCCGCTGCGTGAACTCATACGGGTGGCCACCCGCCTGTGAATCGGCGGCGCCGTCAAATCCAGTGATGAACGCCCCGAACGCGCTCATGCCGAACAGCGGCGGTATCGAGCTGTTCGCGGTCTGCAGACTCATGGAGACTTCACCCGTGCCGCCGCCCGACACGCTCGCCGTGCTCGTCAAAATGTCAGGGGCGCCTGGTTCGACCGTCACATTCACGACCATACGGAATGCCTGATCCGGCGCAAGCGCTTTCGGCCACACACACCGCACCGGCACCGTGCTACAAAGACCCCCCGTGTTATTGGATTCGCCTCCTACTTGCTGCGCCTTCACACCCGCTGGCAGCACCTCCGTGATCTCCACGGGACTACCATTTGTCGACTGGCTGCCCACGTTCGTGATCGTCAGTTCATAGGCATCACAACATGGCCACCTCCAGCAGTCGCCCCTTCGTACGGCTCACAGGCAGGACTGCTTCCTTCAGTGTTGTCTGCCGCAGAGAAATGGGTTGGTGTCGCGACCAGGTCGAGCCTCAAGCCCGGACCGGGAGCGCCAGCGAACGCGGACTCTCCACCACACAAGAACACAGTAAACACGGTGGCCAGGACGAGCCCAAAACGAACAGCCACGACAAGCGAGAACTCGGGAATCCTTAAGCGCATTTTACCTGCCCCTCCGTGTAGAACCAGATGACCCTGTAACCTGCCCGCCGCGCTTCCCCGCGGCCCTGCGCGTGCGCTTTCCCTTCTTGCGCCTCTTTGCCTTTTTCTTGCCGTGGGCTCTGTGGGTGGGCTTGCTCTTCTTCTTCGCCTTCACAGCTGGTCCGATGTTCCCCGCGAGGTTCCCCACCCCGACGAACGACGAACTCACCGGTCCCGCAAGCGACGGCGGTTCACCCGGTGCGCTCCGGCACCCTTCACCCACGCACGGCAACACCGGCGACGCCGGAGCTGCAACACACGGGGCGCCCGCCGTGCATATCCGCGCGTCGTAGTAGTCCATCTCCGTGTCTGTGTCCTGGCCCACCAGGCGATCCGTGGTCGTGAAGAACACATTCGCACCCGTGGCGTCACTCCCGAGCAACTGAACATAGCTGAAACTTTCCGTAGGATTCCGCGCCACGGGTACGGCGAGCGCCGAGGTGTCCTTGCCGTCGGAGATCAACGACACATGCCCTTCATGCCACTCATACACATTCTCGGCGTATGACGTCCGGCCTCCGAATGTCCCGACCTGTACGTCATTCAGCGCGCGTGGTGTCAACGCGACAGGACTTTCGAAGAACACAAACGCCCCGTCGTGCGACATCGTCGGATCAGGACGCGGCGACCCAGCATGATAGAAGCCGCTGATCGCCGGGACAATGCTCGCGTCGCCCGACCCCGTGTTGCCATCGTCGTTGAAGCCGTGCTCGCCGGTCGAGATACGCACGAGCTCGCCCGTCTGCGCGTCATAGCGAAACACCTGTACCGCCCCAGTCGTGCTCGCATCATCAGGTGTCAACCGGCCGTGGCTCATGAACACCAGGAAACGACCATCGGGCGTCACGTTCGCCACTTCCAGCGAGAAACCGAACCGTTCGATCCCACGGATGAAAAGTCCTTCATCCGAAGAGGGCAGTGCCGTGATGAACGCGATCCGACCCTGGGGGTAGCTGGCGTCACGCTCGGACACATACAGGTTCTCCCCACCAGGCCGCGCGACCTGCCCCTGACTGTTCGCCGCATCCGTCAAAACACCCTTCGCCACGAAATAAATATGCGACCCATCTGAGGAGATCGCTACAGCTTCCCGGACCTGGGGACCACCGCCACCGGAACCACCAGCCGAGACCGCGCGAAGGTTTTCGCCCGCGGGGCGAGAGAAGTCGTATTCGTACAGGTTCCCGCTGCCTTCACTCGCATCGTCGGTCAGTTGCTGGCTGCTCGTGAAGAACACCCGCCACCCATCCACCGACGCACCCTGGAATACAGCATTGCTCGGAGACGAACCCAAACACGCCGCACTCTTACAGCCCAACGGAGAACGACCCGAGATCAAAACCGTCCGCGACCCTCCGACACGCGCATACAACGTATCGGCCGGAACCGGCACCCCAGCATTCACACCCGAACCCGAAGCACACGCCGATGCGGTGAAGAACACCGTGCCACCATCGGCAGACAGAGAATTGTAACGGCCGAACCCCGCGAGGGCACCTCCCGAGGTCGTGCCGCACACACTGATCAGATCGGTGCTGCCCGCACCACCACTCACCCCCACCAGAGAAGGCGCCGCGTTACCAGCCCCCACATACTCATAAAGCCCACGCAAAATGCTTTCGTCGAAGGGCCACTTTACAGGCGGCGTGTAGACGATATGGGAAAGGTCGGCTGTCGCCTGCACTCCAGCAGGCTGTCGCAGGGCACCCGCCGACGGCGGCGTCACGGGGCCGACATCTACGAAGGTACCGTCGGCGTTACGCGCCACCAGATCATCCTCGCCAGCCGGGAGAGTTGCGACCGAGGAAAGCGCCGTACCAGCAGTCGCACTATCAGACACCCGGGAGTCACCACTAAACTGGGGCGCGGGAGGCGCAAGGGCACTCGCCGCCCAACCACCACTCGTACGCGAAAACCCAAATGGCTCACCTTCGTTTTCGCGAAGTGCGGTGCACGAACCAGAACCAGCGAAACACTGCACGCTCATCGCGATCACACGCGAACCATCTTCAGAGATGTCGGGTGCCGAGCCGTCACCGATTCCGACACCGATCAACGCCCCATTCTTCCGCGGCGGGGAGACCATCTCATACGCCCTGTGATCCGGCAGCGCTTCGCCACCGGTGTCGTAGATGAACGTGTGGTCCACCCCAGTGGCGGTGCCAGCTACGTTGCGTACCACGACACGCCAGTGATAAGTCGTGTTCGCCTGCAACCCGCTCACATGCTGAATGATCGTACGATCGCTCAGACTCGCCGGGACGCTCTTTTCGGGCGCCGGGACGCTCGTCCCGTACGCGGTGCTCGTCCCATATTCGAACCGGTAGCTGGTCTTCCCCGCGTGCGGGTTGACCGACACACGCAGATCCGCCGCGCCAGAAAGGACATTTTCAGCGCTCGCGCTATCGATCGACGGCGGCGCGGGCGGCGTGACTTCCACAACCGCACCCCGATTGAAGCCGTTCGCGTTTTCCGCTACCAGCCGATAATGATAGGTGACGCCTTCCTGCAGACCGGCAACGGCAGTATGGACCGCGACCGAGCTGGAACCAGAGATTTCGGCGGCGTCGGGATGTTCACAGGCACCACGGACACCCTGGGCTTCGAAAATTTCGTCGGCGGTGAAGCCTTCCTTGAGGAGTTCTTCGTAGCCCTCACCCGTGGCTTCCCTGAGAGCCGCGTCGCTCACGTATTCAAACGCGCATTCGGTGAGTGAGACCCCGTCAGGGTTGACCACTCCATTCAGAGTTAAGCTTGTGGGCAGCACACTCGACGCGGACCCCGTCGTGACATCCGGGATCAACAGGCCACCGAACACTGAAACCCGCTTTGTTTCGTAGTCGGCCACATAGACGCCGTCATTCGCCTGATCCACAGCGGTTCCCGCCCCATTAATGGCGGATCCGGTGATCTGTGTGAGATATTCTCCATCAGGCCCAAACACGTCGGTCACCCCGTGGTAAGCGTCGGTGACATACACACTGCCGCTCGCGTCATCAGCCGCCACGCCGAGATAACCGCCCAGGCCTCCCCCGCGTCCAAATATGCCCGCTGGTGTGTTGTCGCCGTTCCACGTCGCCACATATGCGCCACTGAGCGCATCCACCTCATACACGTGGGCGGAAACATCCACACCGTTATGACCACTTGGCACATAGAATTCGCCACTCAAATAGATGCGATCGTTGAAGTCATCCACCGCGATGCCACTCACATAGAGCGACCCCGACCCGATCGGGATCGCCGCGAATGAGATCTGCCGCAGATACGCCCCACCCACACTGAAAACATCAACCGCCGGGTTGGAGTTGGAGTCGTCCACCACGAAGACCTCGCCCGTCGCCTGATCCACCGCGATCCCATGCAAGAAGGCGAACCCGTGCGCCGGCGTATTGCTGCCCGCCACGCTGTTGCACTCACTCGCCGACGGCGTCGCCGCACCCGTGATCTGACACAAATAGCCGCCCGCTGAATCGAACACATCAACCACTTTGTTGGTCGGATCAAGGACGTACACATCGCCCGTCGCATTGTTCGCCGCGACCGCGATTTCGTTCTGGCCTCCGCCGAACGTATGCGGCGGCGTCAACGAAGGATCCAGGCTCGCAAGCTGAGTCCCGGTGGCGGTTTCAAAGACATCCACCGCACCCGACCGCGAATCCGCGACATACGTCTGCCCATTCCCATCATCGACCGCGACGCTGCTCGGATTACCGAAGCCACCCGCCGCTTCGAGATACCTCGTGAGCGAGTACTTGAACGCCGCCGACGCCGAACCACACATCGAACCCAACAACACAACCACCAACCCAGCCAGCACCACCCCACGCAGACGCAGCATCAACATCCCCTCCCGGAGCAATCGAGAACAAGCCGGCCCGGGAGGAGACCCGGGCAGCACAGAACCACCCTGGGCACAAAGCCCGAGGAAGCAGAAACACAAGACGCGCTTAACACGCGCGAGTGACCAACCCGGCACCCGGCGCCGGAGCGAGCCGCCGGCCAAAGGCGGCGAAAGGCCCTAGAAGCTAGCCGACCGGACCAAGAGAGAGAGAGAGAGAGAGAGATGCGTCAGTGATGCTGACGCAGCCGCAACGATCCCTGCCACGTCTGTTCTGAGCGAACTCACGCGAACCTCATCTCCCTCGTAAAACCTGCGATCACGTCCCTCTCCCAAGGAAACCCTGTCAAACGATTCAAAGCCGGCCACAGAGGCCAGACCCAAACCCGATCCTATGTCATGAAAACACCCGATGGTCCTAAGAGCCAACCGGACATTGCCCATCATAGACACAAATCAAGAGCCGCGTCAACCCCCTAGCCGAGAGAATCGGCCTCAACTGGCCACGTGACCCCGTAATCCCGTATTGCAGAGCCGATTTGACTGAACCATCCCCGGACGTGCGTAGCCTCGCACGAGTGCTCTCAATACTGGAAGGGCAATGAGCGCCCGCGGCGCCCTACCCAGAGACGGATCTGCCCTGCGATCCCTGGCGGAGATGCAGTTGCAGGCCCAGGTTGCGCTTGCTGCGACGATGGACGCTCGGGCGATCGGCATCATGGGTATCGACGCCGCCCTTGCCGCCATCGTCGTATCCGCCAGGTTCCCCAACCTTCTGCGGATAGCCACTCTGGCGGCACTCATCTTGTCCGCCGGCCTGGCCGGACGGCTGATCTTCCTCGAAAACGACGAGAGGATCGGACCGCTTGTGGCGCGCCTGCTCGCCCTACGCGAGTTCTACGACGATCACGCGCTGGAGGAGACGATACTCAAGGGCGTTGCTGCTGACGTGAAGGCAAATGAACACATGCTCGCTCGTGGGGCACGGCGTTTGGCGTTTGCGTTCGTCCTGCTTGTACTTGCGGCCCAGCTCATCCTAATTGGGAGCTTATACTGAGGCCATGGAGAACTTGCAGACCGATTCTTCCGCTGTGCCTGCACGACCTCTTGAGAGCGGGGATGCAGAGGCGCATCAGCCGCTTCCCCGTGTCGAGTCGGCCACCCTGCCACGGCCCTTCGGACTGCGCCAGCTCTGGAATCCCTCAGTGGCCTGGCTGCGCGCTCGCCTCGGTCGTACCGTGCATAACAGCTGACAAGCTCAGTTTGTAGGGTCCCATCAGATCAAGGTCGGTGGCGCGTGTAAAGCTCGATGCGATGCGCGACATCATGTCGCACGGTGTGCTCGACAGCGCCGATCCGGCTCGCAGACGATCATGGCTGACGGTGCGAATCTGGTAGGGCTCGACGTAGCCAACGCGCGCAGAGCCACGCTCGTGAGGCAACTCGATGCGGACTGCCGAGACACGCAGGGTTGTAGTGATCGGAGCGGCTATGCACAGCCTCGCCGGGGGCTACGTATTCAGTGCTCACTCCGACGGATCAAGCTCCAATAACATGCCCGCAATCTCGATGTCGTCGCCCGGCTGAAAGCCACGCGCCTCCAACGCCTGGATGACGCCGAGGCGGCGCAGGCGGGCCTCGACGTAGGACATCGCCTCTTCGTTCTCGACGTCAAAGCGCTGGAGTAGGCGCTCGACTCCCTTGCCGCGGACGGCAAAGATGCCGGGGCCGGTCTGCTCGACGGAGAAGCCATCCTTGGCGGCCGGGCGGTAGACCATATGCTCGGCAAGCTCACCGCCAGGCTCGGGGGTGACGGCATCGGAGGCGGGGGACCCGTCCTCCACGCCTGCGCCCGCCGGCACGGTAGCCGCGGCGGGCACGAGGCGTAGCAGCTCGCCGGCCAGCTCCTGAAAACCTTGGCCCGTGGCCGAAGAGGTGGCGATGACGGGTACATCTGGGCCCAGACGCTCCGACCACAGGGCGATGGCCTCTTCGACCATCTCGGGCAGCACCAAGTCGGCCTTGGAGAGCGCCAACACACGCGGGAGGCCGGCCAGCCGCGGATCGTGGGCGGCCAGCTCCTGCTCGATCGTCGCGTGGTTGGCAACGGCGTCCGCGCTCTCATCGCCCGACAGCTCAGGTGCGAGGTCGAGCACGTGCACCAGCAGCCGCGTGCGCTCGATGTGGGCGAGGAACTCGTGACCGAGGCCGGCTCCCTCGCTGGCGCCCTCGATCAGGCCGGGTATGTCGGCGATGATCAGCTGGCGTTCATCACTTTCGAGCACCCCCAGGATCGGCTCAAGCGTTGTGAATGGGTAGCTGGCGACCTTGGGCGCGGCGCGCGTGAGTCGTGCCAGCAGCGATGACTTGCCGGCGTTGGGCAGTCCCACAAGGCCCACATCGGCCAACAGCTTCAGGCGCAGCTCAAGCCACCCTTCCTCGCCCGGCAGTCCCCGCTCGGCGAAGCGTGGCGCCTGGCGCGTGGCGGTTGCGAACTGCTTGTTGCCGCGCCCGCCGCTGCCGCCATGGGCGATCACGGCGCGCTGGCCGTTGCGCAGCAGCTCCCAGTGACGGCCCGTCAGATCGCTCTCCTCGCCGTGCGCCTGCGTGCCCGGTGGCACCCGTATCTGGAGCACCGGCCCATCGGCGCCATGGCGCTGCGAGCCCTCGCCGTTGCCTCCGCGCCGCGCGCTGTGGTGGGCCTTGCGCGTGAAACCCTGCAGGTCGCGCAGCGAGTCATCGCAGACCAGCACCACGTCTCCCCCGCGTCCCCCGTCTCCCCCATCGGGCCCGCCGCGCGGCACGTGCGCCTCGCGACGGAAGCTTGAGCAGCCGTCGCCACCGGCCCCGGCCTCAACGTGGATTCGTGCGCGGTCGTGCAACATAGGGTGCCATCGTGACACCAAAGGAGCCCGCAGACATGACGAATGAGACATCCGCCCCCTCCGACCGCGTCTTCCTGATCACCGGCGCCTCCACCGGCATCGGCGCCGCGACCGCTCGCCACGCCGCCGCGGAGGGCTATCGCCTGGTGTTGGCTGCCCGCTCGCGTGAGCGCCTGGATGCGCTAGCAGCGGAGCTGGGAGGTCCCGAGCGCGCCTTGGCGGTCACCTGCGACGTGGCCGAGTGGGAGGACCAGCAGCGCATGGTCAAGGGTGCCCTCGACGCCTTCGGACAGATCGACGTGTCCTTCGCCAACGCCGGCTTCGGCGGTGCGCGCGGGTTCCTCAACGACACCCCCGAGCATTGGCGCGAGATGGTCCTCACCAACGTCTACGGCGCCGCGCTCACCTTGCGCGCCACGATCCCCGCGCTGAAGGACTCGCGCGGGCACCTGTTGCTGACCTCAAGCGTCGCCGGTAGGCGCGTAATACCAGGCTCGATGTACTCCTGCACCAAGCACGCCGTCACTGCGATGGGCGAGGCCGTGCGCCAGGACCTGCACGGCACGGGCATCCGCGTCACCACGATCGAGCCCGGCATGACCGACACGCCGTTCTTCGATAACCGGCCCAGCGATCCGCTGGAGGCCGACGACATCGCGCGCGCCGTCATGTACGCCGTCGCACAGCCTCCTCACGTCAACGTCAACGAGGTACTCGTGCGGCCTACGGCGCAGCAGCCTTGAGCGCCTGCGCGAAGTAGAAGCACGCGGCGGACGAGCCCCCGGCCAGCAGCACCGTGCCCACCACGCCGGCCTTCGGCAGATCCGAGCGCGCCGCGAGCGTGGCGAGCAGGTCCACACCGTCGACGGCCGCGCAGGTCGCCTGCCAGCGCGGACCCACCTCGGGGTGCTCCGCGGTGTGCAGCGCGATCATGCCCAGCACGAAGTCGCGTGCCCCGAGCATGCGTGCCAGGGACCGCACGGCCGGCCGCTCAGCGTAGGCTCCCAGCCAGCCCGAGGTGACGCTAGGGCAGGCGAGGATCGTCGCCCCGAAAGCCATGCGGCCGATGGCGGCGGTCTTCGCGCCCTTGAGGGGGTCGATCATCGAGATCGGGCCACCCCGCTAGGAGGCAGTGGCGTCGCCCACGACGCTCACCACGCGCCCGCGGCGGCCTGTGGCAAACACCACTGTGCCGGCGGCACGGGCGTAGAGCGTGTCGTCCTTGCCGATCCCCACACCGGGCCCCGGCTTGAAGACGGTGCCCCGCTGGCGCACGATGATCTCGCCGCCGGTAACTGCCTGGCCGGCGAACGTCTTCACACCCAGGCGCTGGGCATTTGAATCGCGGCCGTTGCGGCTTGAGCCAAGTCCCTTCTTATGAGCCATGCTTGATCTCCGTGACTTCGATACGCGTCAGCTCCTGGCGGTGGCCGTTGCGTCGCTTGTAGCCGCGCTTGGGCTTGAACTTGAACACGCGCAGCTTCTCGCCGCGCTCGTGGGCCAGAACCTTGGCGGTGACCTTGACCTTCTTCAGGCCCTCAGCGTCGAACACGGCCTCATCGGAGCGGTAGAGGATCGGCTCAAGCGCGACGCTTGAGCCCTCCTTGGCAGGCAGGCGCTCCACGAGCAGGTACTGACCTCGCTCCACGCGATACTGCTTGCCACCTGTCTTCACAATTGCGTACATCGATCCTCGATCCTTACTCCGGGCTTGCGTCTGCTTTAGCAGCCGAACGGCGTCGCCCGCCTCTGCGGCCACGACGCCGAGGCTTGGATGATACGCCATCCTCCTCGCCTTTCGCAGCCGAAGGCTCATCGGGCTCCGCGACGGCCACGGCAACGGCATCGCGCTCAGCCATTGCCACGACTACGGCCTCGCGCTCAGGCGTCTCCTTGACCTTGGCCGCCGGAGCCTTGGCCCGCGACCTCGGCGCGCGCTTGCGCCGTGCCGGCGCCGCCGTGGGCCGCGGCGCCGAGCGCACGACCTCGCCGGACTCATCCAGCAGCAGCGCTGTGGCGGCGGTGCGCCCCACCTGCTCGATGCGCACCATCCTTTTCTCGCCTACCTGTGTAGCGGCTCCCGAGATCGAAATGATGTAGCCGTCAATCTTGGCCACCGCGTCATCCACGTCATACATATGGGGCTCAACGATGTCCACCAGCACCTCGTCGCCCTCGTGGAAGGGCAGCGCTCGCTCCTCGACCTCTTCGCGCGTGCCCTGGAAGGTGATCGCGAAGTGATTCAGCGCCAGGCCTTCTGAGCCCTCGAAGTGGAAGGACTTGCCCGAATGGGCCTCCAGGGCGTGCAGCGCGCGCGAGCTCTGGCCCGTGAACTGCGCCGTCACGCGCGGGTTGATCTGCACCAGGAACGCCTCCGCCTCGGGGTTCTCCACCGCGACTTCGCGCAGCCTGCGCTCGAAATCGATCGCAATCGTCTCCTCGCTGCGGATCACGCCCTCGCCGTCGCATACCGGGCAGGGGCGGCTCATGATCTCGCGCACGCCCTCCGTGACGTTCTGGCGCGTCATCTCCACCAGGCCCAAGCGGCTGATCTCGGCCGTGAAGGTCTTCGTGCGGTCTTCGTCCAGTGACTTGCGCAGCACCTTCATCACCGCATCGCGGTTGCGCGCGCGCGCCATGTCGATGAAGTCGATCACGATGATCCCGCCGATATCGCGCAGACGCAGCTGGTTGACGACCTCCTCGGCGGCCTCCAGGTTGGTCTTGGTGATCGTGTCCTCAAGCGCCGCGCCCTTGCCGCGGCCGATGAAGCTGCCGCTGTTGACGTCGATCACCGTCAGCGCCTCGGCGTAGTCGATCATCAGATAGCCTCCGCTCGGCAGGTCCACACGGCGTGAGAGCACGCCTTCGATCGCCTCCTCGACGCCGTATGCCTCAAACAGCGGCGTGGGCTCCTGCCACAGCTCCACTCGCTCCACCAGCTCGGGGGCCGTGCGTGAGAAGAACGACACCAGGCGGCGGTGCTGCAGCTCGTCATCGACAATCGCCCGCTCGAAGTGCTCGCTGAAGATGTCGCGCACCACGCGCACCGACAGGTCGGCCTCCTGGAAGACCATCCCGGGCGCCTGCGTCTCCTCGACGCGCTTGAGCAGCACCTCGTAGAGCTTGTGCAGATACAAGAGCTCGCGCTCGAAGTCCTCGCGCTTGGCGCCGTGCGCGGCGGTCCTAATGATCGCCCCGCCGTGGCCCAGGTCTAGCTTGGAGGTCTCCTTGCGCAGCCGCTCGCGCTCGCGGTCCTCCAGGCGACGGCTGACGCCCAGGCCCTCGCCCGAGGGGGCGTAGACCATGTAGCGCCCGGCGATCGTCACCTCCATCGACAGCCGCGCGCCCTTGGTCTTCAGGGGGTCCTTGACCACCTGCACGATGATCTCCTGCCCGGGCTTCAGGAGCTCTGAGATTTTGCGCCCGCCGCTGCGCCCGCGCTTGGGCGCCTCCACACCGGGCAGCACGATCTCATCGACGTGCAGGAATCCGTTCTTCTCCAGTCCGATATCGACAAAGGCGGCCTCCAAGCCGGGCAGCACGTTGTCGATCTTCCCCTTGTAGATGTTCCCCACGATCGAGCGCGCACCGCGGCGCTCCAGATACAGCTCGGCGATGCGATACCCGGCGCCAGGCCGAGTGCCGGCGCGTGGGCGCCGTGAGTTGGTGGTGGAGGCGGCGGGCTTGCCGGCGGCCTCCAGCAGCGCGACGCGCGTCTCCGCGCGGTCCACGCTGACGAGAACTTGCTTTTTCAATGTATTCCAGTCTCTTGAACATGATTTTTGTTGACTAGTGCAGTGGCACGCGGCCCTTCAGCGCTTCTGAAGCGCGTGCCTGAACGTAGATCGACTGAAGTAGACCCACGGCCAGAAGAGTTGTGATGACCGACGAGCCGCCATAGCTCATGAGCGGCAGCGTGACGCCGGTGATGGGCATTATCCCAATGGCCATGCCCACATTGACAAACACCTGAAACATCAGCATAGCCGCAACACCCCCGGCAACCAGCGAACCAAACAGATCCTTGGACATCGTCAGGATTCGCAGCGCTCGCCAGATCAAAAGCGCATACAGCGAGAGCACCAGCGCGGCCCCCACGAACCCATACTGCTCGCCAACAGCTGCGAAGACGAAGTCTGTATGGCTCTCGGGCACGTATCCAAGGGGGACCTGCGTAGCGCCTGCGCCCCGGCCGGTCTTCTGACCGGAGCCTATGGCTATCTTCGCCTCCTCCTGCTGGTAGCCTTCTTTCTGCGCGTTCGTAGTGGGGTGCAGGAAGGCCGTCAGACGCGCCACCTGGTAGGGCTTGAGCACGTGCACACCCATCGCGGGTGCGCCTGCCAGCACCACCGCGAGCGATACCGCGCCCAGCGCGATCAATGCGCTCAGCTGCTTCCACGAGGTGCCCGCCACGAACAGCAGCGTCATGGCGATCACCATGTAGACCATGCCCGAGCCCAGGTCGGGCTGCGCGATCACGAAGAACGCGGGCACCAGCGCCGCCACCATCACCCGCACGGTGGTATCCCACTCGCGCAGGTATCTGGCGCGGTCCACCACGAACGCCGCCAGCGCGACGATCAGGAAGACCTTGCCAAGCTCGGATGCCTGGAAGGAGAAGAAAGGCAGGCTGATCGCGCGCTGCGAGCCGCGCGCGGTATGACCCAGGCCCAGCACCGCCAGGATCGAGAACATCAGCAGCGCGTAGATGGCGCGCTTGAACTGGCGCAGATGTGAATAGTCGATGCGCGACAGCGCCGCCATCAGCAGCACGCCCACGAACAGGTACACGGCCTGGCGATCCACGTAGTAGCGCGGTTGGCCGGGCACCAGATCACGCGTCGCCGAACTGAGGGTAACCACCGAGCAGACAGCCAGACCGACGACCGCCAGTATCAGCAACGGATCGAACGGCAGGCGCAGTGGGCCTCCCGACGTGGCGGGAGCCTCTTCGGGGGCCTGGATCGGGCTCAGCGGCATGATCGACCTCCGCAGAAGCCTGCGCCGACAACCGGAACGTGGTTTGTCGCGATCGACCCAGGCATCGACATCAGAAGCTCTTATTGCCGCCGTGGACGAGCTTCTTTGCCTGGCCGAACCACTCCGAGGCCATCAGCCGCGCTGCCGGCGCCGCCGCCTGGTCGCCGAAGCCGCCTCGCTCGATCGTCACCGCAATCACGATCGGCCGTGTGGGGTCGGCGATGTAGCACATGTACCACGACTGATCTGACTGCCCCTGGTGTTCGGCCGTGCCCGTCTTGCCATACACCGGATGCTGCGCCTGATTCCACCCGCTCCACACATCGGCCGAGGTGCCTCCCGGCTGACTGGTGGCATCATGGATGCCTTCCATCACCAGGCTCAGATCGGAGTAATTCAGGTGCACATGGCGCTTTGATGTGGCGCCCAGCGTACGCACCAACCCACCCTGGGAGTCGTCGATCTCAAGTCCTAGATGGGGAGTCACCACGGTGCCCTCGCCCTGGTGGGTGAAGGCGTTGGCCAGCGTTGAGTAGGCCACCGCCATCTGCAAAGGAGAGGTGAGCAGATCGCCCTGGCCCACCGCCAGGTGCATATCGTCGCCTACGCTCCACGGCCTGCCGTCGGAGATGCCACAGCTTGCGACGTGCTTGCGGTGCTCGCAGCTGCGCTCCTCGCGCGCGACTTCTTCACGCCAGGCGCGGTCCGGGACGGTGCCTGTGAGCTCCTCGGGCAGATCGATGCCCGTCTTCTCACCGACCCCCAGTGCCCGCGCCTCGTGCTGGATGATCTCGCCGTGACTGTTGGACCGCTCGCCGACTTCAAAGAAGTAGGTGTCCGAGGAGACGCGCAGAGCATTGACAAGATCGAGCGCCCCGTAGTCGGCCTTGCCGGCGTTGCAGAACTGCTCGGTGGACACATGGATGCACTGGCCCCCACCCAGCGCTTCACCGGGACTGAGCACGCCGGCTTCGAGCGCCGCCATCGCGGTGATCGGCTTGAACGTCGAGCCCGTGGGGTAGCCGCCGCTGACGGCACGGTCCTCAAGGGGTGGGGGCACACCGGGAATGGGGTGATGATGGTGTTCGCCAACCAGCGCTTCGTATTCGCCTTCGGTCAGCGGCCGCGCGAACTTGTTGGGGTTGAAGCTCGGATAGGAGCCCATCGCAAGCACCTGCCCATTGCGTGGGTCCAACGCCACGAACGCGCCCGCATCGGCTGGATTGCCGTTGGCGTTGGCCAGACCGATCCCCTGAACCAGCGCCGCTTCCCCCTCGCGCTGCAGGCCGAGGTCAAGCGTCAGCTTGAGGCTGTAGCCCGCCTTGGGCTGGGTCACCGGCAGTCGCGCCGGCACCGCTTCGCCCTGCGCGTTCACCTCCACCCGCTGCGCACCCGGCTTGCCGCGCAGGTAGCGGTCGTAGTAGAACTCAACGCCTTCCTGGCCCACCACCGTGCCCTGCGTCACGCCGCGAAAGGCCGACTGCTTGAGCTCTTCTACGGAGATCTGGCCCACATGACCGAGCACGTGCGCCGCCATTTCCCCATAGGGATAGGCGCGAATCGACACCGGTTGCTGGCTCACGCCTGGGAACTCGTTCTGGCGCTCGGCTAGCACCGTCAGCACTTCCCGGCCGGCGGCCGTCTTGATCGTCACCGGGGCATAGGGCACGGCGGCGCGACTTTTGGCGACCAGCGCCTGTATATGACGCGGGCTCATCCCCAGCAGATGACCCAAGCGCCGGTACAGCTCGATCCTCGGCGCCCCTCGGGGGGGCAGCGCTGAGGGGGTGATCTGCACCGCATTGGTCGTCCGGCTGCTCACGATCGGCTGCCCTACGCGGTCGAAGATCTGACCGCGCGGGGCTGGGATCGCCAACGGGCGCAGTCGATTTGCGTTGGCTTGCTGAACGTACTGTTCGCCCGTCAGCACCTGCAGGTACCACAGGCGAAAGAAGATGATTCCGAACATCACCAGCGCCACCCCACCCAGCACCGCCACGCGCAGCGCCAACTGCGGGGACACAGGTGTACGCGGCTCGCTGGGACGCAGACGCTCGATCGTGCTCATCAGACGGCCCTCAGTGGCTTAATGTCGCCGCACAGGCAATCTGTGCTCATGCGCGGGAGAGGGGGCTGAGGCCGCCGGTCGTGTAAGCGCGGCGGCGCCGACGACGGGGGTCATCGGGCAGGGCAGGATCGAGCACCCGGCGCACCAGCAGCCAAAACGGCAGCGCCAGCAGCGTGTCCACTGCCACCCCCAGCACGATCTGGCGCAGCAGCTCAAAGCTCACCGGCGCGTCCACGCCCAGCAGGAACTCGATCACCGAATAGCCCACGAGCGCCGTCGCGGCGGCAGCGCCCCCCACCAGCAGGGGAGTCAATGCCGCCTGCGGATCGCGCAGCTCGCGCAGTCGCCCCGCCCAATAGCCGATCACGGTGAACACCAGCGACGTCACCCCCAGCGTCTGCACCAGCATCAGATCGACCAGCAGACCCACCGCGAAGCCGGTAACCGCACCCAGTGTGGAGCCGCACATCAGGCCCACGAACGCCACCAACAGAGGCGAGAGATCGACGGTCACGCCGAAGACGGGCACCTCGGAGATGACCCCAATCTGCACAAACACCAGCGCCACCGACAGCGCCGCGATGCGCAGAATCAAAGAGATTGGGACCTCACCCAGTCCGCCGTCGCCCATCAGGCATCGCTCCTTGCCGCGGTGGACATCCAGCTGCCCATCAGGTCACTCCTTGCCGCAGTGGACATCCAGCCGCCCATCATCCACCGCCTCCCGTCGAGGCCACCGCGCCTTCGCCCGCCACGCCACCGGAGCCTGCCTGTGAGCCAGGCGGCAAAGAGGCCACCACGTGCCCCAGCCGCTGCGCCTTGCTGCCCTGCACAGTTGTCAGGACCTGCACCACATCGAGGTTGTGCAGATTCGCCAGAGGATGCACATTGACAGCCTTGTAGGGGCTGCTTTCATCGATTGAGCTCACCTGCCCGATCGGGATGCCCGGCGGAAACAGCGATTCCCCGCCGCCTGTGACCGTTCCAGCCGTGACCACGTAATCGCCGGGATTGACCGTCGAGTTGGCCGGCAGATACTGCAGCAGCAGATCGTTGGGGTCGCCCACCTTGGGCTGCACGATGCCGCTCACGCCGCTTGTGTTGACCGTCGCGCTGATGCCCACTTCGCTGTCGGTAATCAGGCTCACCTGGGCGCCATCGGAGGCGGCCTGCGTGATCTTGCCCACCAGCCCTTCGCCATTGACCACCGGATCGTTGAGGTGCACCCCGCGCGAGGTGCCCGCGTCGATCGTCACCGTCGAGTACCAGATGTTGGGCGACTTGGCTACCACCGTGGCGGTCACCGGCGTGTAGCTGGCGGCGCTGATCTGGTTGTCCAGGTGGAACAGCTTCAGCAGTTCCTGGTAAGAGCGTTCGTTGGTCTGCTTGACGATCAACTCGGCCTGTATGCGATCCACCTGCTTGCGCAACTGATCGCGCTGGCTCCTGGCGTGCAGCGTGTCGCCAAACCAACCAAACAGATCGCGCACCGGTTTCAGCGCCTTGTTGGCGCCGTCCTGGATCGGCGAGACCACCGTCAGGAAGCCGCGCTGCACCGAGTGCAGGCCCCCGCCGGGGGCCTCTCTGAAGTAGGCAGTGAGCAGTATCAGCGAAAGCGCGACGAGCAGCACAAGCACTGCGCGTCGTCGCCGGACCGTCTTGTCGTACACGAGTAGCGACCTTCCAAGGGCTCAGGGGGAAAGACTATTCCCACGATAGGCGTGACGGCGCCGCCGTGCGCAGCCAAATGTGCGCTCACGCGGCGTATCGCGCCGCGCCTCACCGCCGCCGCCGGCTGCGCGAGTTGCGATTGCTGCGGTGGATCGCCTCGAACTCCTCCAGTGAGCGGCCTGATCCCACTGCCACACACGTCAGCGGCGATTCGGCCAGGTGCGCCGGCATCTGCGTCTCCTCGCGCAGGCGCTCATCCAGGCCCTGCAGCAGCGAGCCGCCCCCCGCAAGCATGATGCCGCGATCCATGATGTCCGAGGCCAGCTCTGGCGGCGTGCGATCGAGGGTCTCTTTCACGGCATCCACGATCTGCGACAGCGGCTCCTCAAGCGCCTGGCGAATCTCCTCGCTTGTCAGCACCACCGTCTTGGGCAGCCCCGAGACCATGTCGCGGCCGCGGATCTCCGCCTGCAACTCCTCCTCCATCGGGTGCGCCGAGCCGATCTCAAGCTTCAGCTCCTCCGCCGTCTGCTGGCCGATCAGGAGCTTGTACTCCTTCTTGGCGTAGTTGATGATCGCCTCGTCAAGCTCGTCGCCGCCGATGCGAATCGACTGCGACACCACGATCCCGCCGAGCGAGATCACGGCCACCTCGGAGGTGCCTCCGCCGATGTCCACCACCATCGAGCCTGTGGGCTCCCCCACCGGCAGGCCCGCGCCGATCGCCGCTGCCATCGGCTCCTCGATCAGATACGCCGTACGTGCGCCTGCCGATAGGCAAGCCTCCTCCACCGCGCGCTTCTCCACCCCCGTCACGCCTGAGGGCACGCATACCACCACGCGCGGGTGCGCCCAGCGATTTTGGTGAACCTTCTGGATGAAGTGGCGCAGCATCTCCTCGGTCACGTCGAAGTCGGCGATCACCCCGTCCTTCAGCGGACGGATCGCCTGGATCGTGCCGGGAGTGCGTCCCAGCATGCGCTTGGCCTCGATGCCGACGGCATGCACCTCGCCGGTGCGCGAGTCGATCGCCACCACGCTCGGCTCGCTCAGCACGATGCCGCGTCCGCGCACGTAAACCAGAGTGTTGGCCGTACCAAGATCGACCGCCATGTCTCGGCCGCCGAACCCGGTCAGATAGCTAAAAATGCCCATATATTGAGAATGGGCACGCTCAATTTCGGCTTCACGCCACGCTCATCAAAGTTCGCGTCGGGGGCCAGGGCGTACCCGCGGGCAGTGTAGCGGACACCACCAAGCGCCCGACAGGGATGCCAGCGGATTTGCAGGCCTAAATCCCTTCCAGCAGCTCCGGATAGAGATCCAACAGCGCCGCGAGTGGCAAGCCGACGATGTTCTGAAAGTCGCCCCTGATCTCCCGCGCCAGCACGGAACCCCTGCCCTGGATGGCGTAGCCGCCCGAGCGCCCTCGCCACTCACCCGCGGCGACATACCAATCCAGCAGCTCATCGCTGAGCACGCGAAAGGTCACCTCGGTAGCCGCCACCACCGTGCGCTCCTCGCCCCCTGGCAGCAGCAGCGCCACGCCACTCAGCACGCAGTGTGTCGCGTCGCTCAGCGCCTTCAGCGTCGCGCGCGCATGCCCCTCATCGGCTGGCTTGCCGTAGATATTGCCCTCCAACGTCACCAACGTGTCCACGCCCAGCACCGCCTCCGGCGTTTCGGCTCGCCGTGCCGCGCGTGCCTTGAGCATCGCGTTCTCCGCGGCCACCTCTACCGGGTCGCCCTGCTCGATCTCCACCACGTCCGCGGGGCGCACCTCAAAGGGCACCCCGACGCGCTCCAGGATCGCCTTGCGCTGAGGTGAGGCCGAGGCCAGAACCAGCGGGGTCTTCAGCTCACGACTGCCCACGTCGCCGCTGAGCTCTACGCGAGATCCGCAAAGAACAGGGCTGCCTCGCGCTTGGCTGACTCCGGGGAGTCCGAGCCGTGCACCATGTTCTGGCCCATCTCGATCGCGAAGTCGCCACGAATTGAGCCGGGGGCGGCCTCCAGCGGATTGGTCGCGCCGATCACCTGGCGAGCTGCCGTCACCGCGTCTTTCCCCTCCAGCACCATCGCCACCAGCGGGCCTGAGGTGATGAAGTCGACCAGCTCGCCGAAGAAAGGGCGCTCGGAGTGCTCGGCATAGTGCTGCTCGGCCAGCTCGCGCGTCATCGTCATGTGCCGCAGAGCCACCAAGCGCAGGCCCTTGCGCTCGAAGCGGGCGATTATCTCGCCGCTCAGCGAGCGGGCGAAGGCGTCGGGCTTTACGAGGATCAATGTGCGGTCCATGGGGTCCTTTGCGTCGGAGTTGTTTGTCAGGAGCTGGGGCGCGGGCGACTGGCACGGGAGCCACTGCCGCCTGCGGAGCCTGGCTTTGCCGGCACGGGCCTGCGGGGTTTATCGCTGTTGCTGGCAGCTGCGCCACTGCTGGCGGTTGCGCCACTGCTGGCGGCGGTCCCACTGCCAGCTCGTGTCGGGAGCTCCTCCTCGCCCAGCAGCGTCTCGCTTTCGCCCGTCTGCGCCTCGCTGTCAAGGCTCACCCGTGATTTTGACGCCGCCGCGCTTGAGCTGCCGCGTTCGCGGCCGCGCCCGGCGCGCTTGCTCTGCATCGCGCCCGCCACCTCCGCTTCGCAGTAGGGGCACAGGGACCATGTTCGCTCAAGCGGCCTGCCGCAGCTCTCGCAGGGCTCCTTGAGCTTGCGCATGCAGCTCGGACAGCGCAGGAAGTCACGCTCCACGTGATGGTCACAGTGCGGGCACAGACTCTGCTCAAGCTGCTGCAAACGCACCTCAGCAGCCTGCACCTCCAGTTCGCGCTCGCGCACGTCCTCCAGATACTCCGGCGGGCGCAGGATGATGTAGACGACCGTGCCCACGTAAGGGAACAGCGAAGCGATCGTGGCGCAAACGACCATGATCGGGTCCGCGATCCTGCGTCTGGCATCGGCGTAGGTCCAGTAGATCAGTGAGAGATACAACACCACCAAGAACAGGACCAGCAAGTCGATGGCCAAGTTCAGGCCGCTGCTGTTGATTCCGAAGTAGGCGAGGGTTGGCATTGAAGGCTTCCGCTTTGCGCCCAATGCGGGCACGAGCGGTCGAGTTTAGAGGGTGGCGCAGTCGGCCGGAGGCCGACGAGCCGGGCCCCTCGTTTTCCCAGTCAAGAGGGTGGCGCAGTCGGCCGGAGGCCGACGAGCCGGGCCCCTCGTTTTCCCAGTCAAGAGGGTGGCGCA
>JANWIP010000017.1 GCA_025449845.1 Solirubrobacteraceae bacterium
ATGGGAGCGGTGGTGGTGAGCTGCGGTTTCCGGATGGTGTGGCGGTGGATAGTGGTCTGTTGAGCGCTTCGCATGGGGATGTGTATGTGATGGACGCGGCGAATGACCGGGTGGAGAAGTTCGACTCTTCCGGGAGCTTTTTGCTGGCGTTCGGGAAGGAAGTCAATGAAACGACCAGCGGGGATGTGTGTCTCGCGGGTGAAGCGTGTCGGGCGGGGACGCCGGGGACGGAACCTGGTGAGTTTCAGATGGGTGAAACTGGTGGTATCGCGGTGGACGGATCGGGGGATGTGTTTGTGGGGGATGTGAATCGGGTGGAGGAGTTCACCCAGGGTGGTGTGTATGTCGGGCAGATCGCGATTTCGGGTGCTGGGGCGGTCAAGGCGTTGGCAGTTGACGCTGGCGGCGATGTGTATGTTCAGGCCAGCGAACTGGTGGGCGTGCACGAGTACGAAGCGTCCGGTGCGGAAGTCGGCGCGCCACGCGATGCCACTGGTTCTTTCGTCTATTTCGCGCGGGATTTCCTGGCGTTGGGCTCTTTTGGGGAACTGTTCGTCGCGGAGTCAAGCGAAGGATCGGTCGCACACATTCGTGAGTACGACTCCTCGGGTGGCGAGGTCGCGAGCTTCGACCGCGTCACCGCCGGCGCCGAAAAGGACGACCGTGGTATCGCGTTCAATCAGGTCGCGGGTGCGCTAGACGTCCTCGACCGTGGACGTGTGCGGGTTGTGGGTGTGCCGGCGGCGGGGCCGCTGATCGTGAGCACCAGCGGGGAAGAAGTGCAGCCGACATCGGTCGCGGTCGACGGGCTGGTGAACCCCGAGGGTCACGAAACGACCTACCACGTCGAGTACGGCACGACCGCCGCCTATGGGTCGAGCACGACGCCCGCGACGCTGGGCGGCAGCGAATTCGAAGACGAACCGGTGAGCGTCCCGCTGGGCGGGTTGCAGCCGAACACGACCTACCACTTCCGTGTCGTCGCGAGCAACTCCGCGGGCACTGCCTTTGGTGAAGATGAGACGTTTGCGACGCTCCCGCCGGCGTCAATCGATAGCGAGTCGGTCTCCGGCGTCACCGCGACCGGTGCGACGCTCGCCGGGCAGATCAACCCGCTTGGCCGTGACACCTCCTACCGTTTCGAGTACGGCACCAGCACGGCATACGGGACGAGTGTCCCGCTGCCCGATGGGGATATCGGGTCGGGTAGGAGCGATGTGTCTGTGAGCGCGTTGGTGGAGGGTCTGTCGCCGAGCGTGACCTACCACTACCGCCTGGTTGCGAGCAACTCGCTTGGTGTGGCCGACGGCCCGGATCGCGTGTTCGTGGCGCAGGGCGGTGAAGCACCGGCACTGCTGGACGGTCGTGCGTGGGAGATGGTCACGCCGCCGGACAAGCGCGGTTCCCTGCTTGAGGCGATCGGCAGCATGGATGGTGCTGTGATCCAGGCGTCGGCTGATGGCAGCGCGATCGCGTATGCGGCGCACGCGCCCATCACCGCCGAAGCACAGGGCAACCGGAGCATCTTGCCGTCGGAGATCCTTGCGCGGCGTACTGGGGGTGGCTGGTCCTCGTTGGATATCTCCACCCCCCACGAAGCGGTGTCGGGAGGCGCCATATACGGGTTCAGCGAGTATCGGGTCTTCTCGCCCGACCTGTCGGTTGGTCTCGTGCAGCCCGAAGGCGATACGCCGTTGTCAGCGTCGGCGAGCGAAAGGACGCCCTATCTGCGGGAAGCCGATGGTGCATACGTGCCGTTGGTGACGGCCGCGAACGTCCCGCCGGGCACCAAGTTCGGCCAACTGGAAGCAGGCGGGTACCCACTGCGCGGGGATGCCGAATTCGCCGGCGGCGCACCTGACTTGAGGCATGTGGTCGTGCGATCGCAGCAGCCGTTGACGGCGGGCATCGCCGTGCCTGCGGGGCACGCGGACAATCTGTTTGAGTGGTTTGGTGGTTCGCTGCAGCTGGTGAGCGTGCTGCCCAACGGCAAGGCCGCGAGCGAAGAAGGGACGGAAACGGAAGCGGAACTTGGCTACCATGGGTTCGACGTCAGGGGGGCGGTGTCTGATGATGGTTCCCGCGTCGTCTGGGAAGCCTACGGGGCTGGTGGCTCGGGGTCGTCTCTTTATCTGCGTGATGTGGCTAGGGGTGAAACGGTGCGGTTGGATGCTGTTCAGCCGGGTGCGCGGGGGGGTACTGGGAGCCCGGTGTTCGCGGGGGCGAGCAGCGATGGGTCGAGGGTTTTCTTCACCGATCCTAGTCACTTGACACCGGAATCCAAGGGAAACAGTCTCTATATGTGTGAGATGGTCGATGTGGGCGGCAAGCTGACGTGCCGGCTGAAGGATCTGTCGGTCCCTGTCAGCGCGGGAGAATCGGGTGATGTGCTGGGTACGGTGATCGGTGCGAGCGAAGACGGCAGGTATGCGTACTTTGTCGCCAACGGCGTGCTGGCTGCCGGTGGCACCCTAGGGAACTGCTTCCCTCTTGAAGGTGCTGGTGTATGCAATCTGTATGTGTATGACGCTGTGGCGGGTGAAACGAGGTTCGTCACGCAGCTCTCCAATAAGGATCGCCGGGACTGGCAAGCAGAAACCGACGGCAGTGCCTTGCAAGGTCTTGGTTTGCTGACGGCTGGTGTGTCGCCGGATGGCAGGTATCTGGCGTTCATGTCGGAAAGGAGCCTGACGGGGTATGACAACATCGACGTGCATGGTGGTCAGCCCGATGAGGAGGTGTTCCTCTACTCTGTGGGTACGGGTCGTGTGACGTGCGTGTCGTGTGACCCGTCGGGTGCGCGTCCGTCGGGCGTGTTCGACACTGGGGCAGTCTCCGGGCCCGGGCTGCTGGTGGATCGTCCGGGTCTCTGGCCGGGTCGTTGGCTTGCGGGATCGCTCCCGGGCTGGACGAGCAGGGAAGCATTCGGTGACTATCGTGCCTTCTACCGGTCTCGTTATCTGTCTGATAGTGGCCGGTTGTTCTTCGATGGTGCGGATGCGTTGGTGGGGCGTGACACGAACGGCAGGGAGGATGTGTACGAGTACGAGCCCTCGGGTGTCGGTGGGTGCGCACAGGCGGGGGGTTGTGTCGGTTTGATCTCCTCGGGCACCTCTGGTGAAGAATCGGCGTTCGTGGACGCGAGCGAATCGGGCGATGATGCGTTCTTCCTGACGGCCGCACAGTTGGCGCCGCAGGATCTGGATCGTGCGCTTGACATTTACGATGCGCGGGTCTGTTCGCCCGCGTCGCCGTGCCTGGTGAGCCCGCCGGCGTCGCCGGTGTCGTGCGCGACGGCGGATTCGTGTCGCGCGGCGCCTGCCTCGCAGCCGGGTGTGTTCGGCGCCCCGTCGAGCGCGACGTTCTCCGGTGCGGGGAACCCTGCAACGGGCGTGTCAAAGCCTGTGGTGAGGAAGAAGGCGCTGACTGTGGCGCAGAAGCGCGCGGCGGCGTTGCGAAAGTGCCGGGCGAAGCCAAGACGCGTGCGCGCATCGTGTGAAGCGCGGGTGCGGAGGCGTTATCGGGTTGGTGTCAAGGCGCAGCGTGCTGTGCGGTCTGCGACGAGGAAAGGGACGAGGTGATCGTGTTGCGATCGCACATGAGGAGTCTGCTGGCAGCAGTGTTCGCGGGTGTCGTGCTGGCTGGAGGTGTGGGTGTGACGCCGGCGGCCGCTGAGTCGCCGTGGTGGCGAGTGGCTTTGAGTGCGCGCCCGGCGGTGTTGGCGCCGGGTGGGGAAGGCACGATCGTCGTGCAGGCTGTGAATGCCGGTGACAGTCCGACGTCGGGTGCGGTGACGCTCACGGATACGCTGCCCGCGGGTGTGACGGCGCAGAGCGTCGCTTTCTACGCTTCGCGGTTTAGCGACTTCGACCTGACACAGTTTGGGCTGGTGTCGTGCGAAACGTTACCGGGTAGTGTGCGGTGTGAATACCCCGAAGTCCTTCCCGGGGCGAACTCGTATGAAGAGCTCGAAATGCGTGTCGGGGTGAAGGTCGCCGCGAACACCGCGTCCGGGGTGGAGAGTCGGATGGAAGTGAGCGGGGGCGGCGGGGCGTTCGCCAGGTCGCTTGCGCGGCCGCTCACGCTCGGTGCTGGTGGGACGCCGTTCGGTGTCGATGCTGTGGAACTGGTCCCTGAAGAAGAGGGTGGTGCGGTTGATGCGCGGGCGGGGTCCCACCCGTTTCAGCTCTCGGGCGCGATCAGCTTCAACCAGACCGCGGACACGGCGAAGCCTCCCGCGCTGGTGAGGGATGCGCGGCTCAAGCTCCCCGCGGGACTCGTTGGTAACACCAAGGTCATACCGCAGTGCAGCGAACAGGACTTCGCGTTCGAAGCAGGAGCAGCCAATCTCTGCCCCGACGATACGGTGCTCGGTGTCGCGGTCGTCACGTTCGACGAACCCGCGGCCTTGCGACTGAAGTCCGCTGTGGTGCCGTTGTTCAACCTGGTTCCGTCGCGTGGTGAGCCGGCGCGGTTCGGGTTCGAGGCGCTCCACGGGGCGGTGATATTCGACACCGCTGTTCGTAACGGCAGCGACTACGGGGTCACGGCCAGCGTCAGCAACATCACGCAGCTCGTGAACCCGGTATCCGCGCAGGTCACGTTCTGGGGCGTCCCGGGTGACCCGCGCCACGACTCCTCCCGCGGCTGGAACTGCGTCGCGGGCGGCGCCGCCGGAGTAGGCCCGTGCGTCCTGCAGGGCCAGACCAGCCCCGTGCCGCTGTTGACGCTCCCCACCTCGTGCGCGCTGCCGTTCGTGACGAGCGTCGAAGGCCGCGCGTGGCCGACCAGGAGCAACCCCGAAGGGCTGGCGCTCGTCCCCGGCGAATACTCCCTGCGGGACGATCTCGGCCGCGAAATCGGGCTCACGGGCTGCGATCAGCTGCCGTTCACCCCCTCGATCCACGTCACTGCGGACACGAATGCGGCGAGCACCCCCACGGGGTTGACCGCCAGCGTGCACATCCCCCAGGACGCGAGCAGCAACCCCACCGGGCTGTCTGAGGCCGCGTTGAAGGACACGACGGTCGTGTTGCCCGAAGGGGTGCAGATCAACCCGTCCTCCGCGGATGGCCTGGAAGCTTGTTCGATGGGCCAGGTTGGGTATGAGGGCATGGAAGCGGGTGTCGCGCAGTTCACGTCGGACCCTGCGACGTGCCCGGATGCCTCGAAGGTCGGGACCGTCGATGAAGTCAAGACTCCGTTGCTGTCGGAGCCGTTGACGGGCAGTATCTATCTCGCGGCGCAGGGCGCGAACCCGTTCGGGTCGCTGCTCGCGCTCTATATCGTCGCTGATGACCCGGTGTCGGGTGTCCGCGCGAAGCTCGCGGGGAACGTCAGCCTTGACCCCGTGACGGGGCGTTTGACGGCCGTGTTCAACGGCGCGCCGCAGACCCCTGTCGAAGACATCAAGCTGCACTTCTTCGGCGGGTCCCGCGCGCCTCTGGCGACCCCTGCCCTGTGTGGGAGCTACACGACGGCGGCATCGTTCACGTCGTGGTCCTCAACGACCCCGGTGGAATCCTCGTCCAGCTTCCCGATCACCTCGGGTCTGGCTGGCGGCCCCTGTCAGGGTGGCCTCGGGTTCTCCCCGTCGTTGACGGCGGGCAGCACGAACATCCAGGCCGGCGCGTTCACGCCGTTCACGACCACCCTGGGCCGCCAGGACAACGAACAGGTCCTCAGCGGTGTGCAGTTGCATCTCCCGCCGGGTCTCCTCGGCGATCTGGCGTCGGCTACGCAGTGCCCCGAACCACAAGCGGCTCTGGGTACGTGCGGCCCGGACAGCCTGATCGGGCACACCACCGTCAGCGCCGGGTTGGGGACCGACCCGTTCACGGTCCCCACGGGCCAGGTGTTCATCACCGGCCCCTACCATGGCGCCCCGTTTGGGTTGTCGATCGCGGTGCCCGCGAAGGCCGGCCCGTTCGACATCGGCTCGGGCCCCTGCGACTGTGTGGTCGTACGCGCGAAGGTGCAGGTGGACCCCCATACCGCGCAGATCACGGTGGATACCGATCCGTTGCCGACGATCCTGCAGGGCATCCCGCTGCAGGTCAAGCACGTCAACGTGACGGTCGACCGGCCCGGGTTCATGTTCAACCCCACCAGCTGCAACCCCATGAGCGCGACGGGAACCCTCACCGGCGGGTCCGGTGGGATTTCCACGGCGAGCGTGCCGTTCCAGGTCACGAACTGTGGGAGCCTGCCGTTCAAACCGACGTTCAAGGTCTCAACCCAAGCGAACACGAGCAAGAAGAACGGTGCGAGCCTCGACGTCAAGGTCACCTCCGGTCAGGGGCAGGTGAACCTCGGGAAGGTCGCCGTGACGCTCCCCAAGGCCTTGCCGTCCCGGCTCACCACGATCCAGCAGGCCTGTCCGCAGGCGACGTTCAACGCGAACCCCGCTTCGTGCCCGGCGGGGTCGAACATCGGAACCGCCATCGCCCATACCCCTGTGCTGAGTAGTGCGGTGACGGGGCCGGCGTACCTCGTGTCCCACGGTGGTGCCGCGTTCCCGGACCTCGTGCTGATCCTCCAGGGCGAAGGCGTCACGCTCGAACTCGTCGGGAGCATCGACATCAAGAAGGGCATCACCTCGAGCACGTTCGCGCGTGTCCCCGACGCGCCCATCAGCTCCTTCGAGCTGAAGCTGCCCGAGGGGCCGCACTCCGGGCTCGCGGCGGTCCTGCCGCCCAAGGCGAAGGGCAGCCTGTGTGGCACCAGTCTCGTGATGCCCACCACCCTCACCGGGCAGAACGGGGCGGTGCTCAAGCAGAACACGAAGATCGCTGTCACCGGCTGCGCCAAGGCTACCCGAAGGGCACACGGCAAGAAGACGAAGGCGAAGGCGCATAAGAAATCAAAGCACGGCAAGAAGGGGAAGTAGGCGGAGAGGTGCCAGTGTCCTCCCGTGAGCGTAGGCCCGGGGTGCGTCAGGGCGCGCGTCCCGGCTTGGCCGGGTCCTCCGGGGCGCGTAAAGGCGCACGTCCCAGTTCGGATGGGCTGCCCCGTGAGCATGTGACAGAGATCCAGCGAGTCAGGATCTTGAGCGCGATGGCGGAGGTCGCTGCCGAGCGTGGGGCGGGGGCCGCGAGCGTGGCGCATATCGTGGCGCGCGCCGGCGTTTCGCGTCGCACGTTCTATGACCTTTTCGAGGACAGGCAGGACTGCTTCCTCGCCGCGTTCGACGAGGCCATCGCGCAGGCCGCGCAGACGGTGCTCCCGGCTTACGAAGCCGAGGTCAAGTGGCGTGAGCGCATCAGGGCGGGGCTGTTGGCGCTGCTGGTGTTCTTCGAGGAGGAGCCATCGTTGGCGAGGCTCTGCGTGGTGGAGGCGCTTGCGGCTGGTCCGAATGCGCTCAAGCGGCGCGCTGAGGTGCTCGACCGGCTCCTGTGGGCCGTCGATCAGGGCCGCGCGGAGCGCCCGGCGAGGGTTCCCGACCCGCCGCCCTTGGCGGCAGAGGGCGCGGTTGGTGCGGTGCTGTCTGTCATCCATCGCCGGCTGGCGGCGGACGGCGGCGAACCGGGCGGGGGCGAGCCTCTTACGGGCCTGTTGGGTGAGCTGATGAGCGCGATCGTGCTGCCCTACCTTGGAGCTTCCTCGGCGCAGAAGGAGCTGCGGCGCGCGGCCCCCCAAATCAAAAAGATCAAGCCGAGCCCGCATGGCGATCCGCTGGAGGGATTGGACATGCGCATCACCTACCGCACCGTCAGGGTGCTGATAGTGATCGGCTCCGGTCCGGGCGCCAGCAACCGCGAGATCGCCACCGAGGCGGGCATCGCCGATCAGGGGCAGGTCTCCAAGCTGCTCACGCGCCTGGAGAGCCTGGGGCTGGTGCGCAACGACGGCAGCGGGCACGCCAAGGGCGCCCCCAACGCATGGGCGCTTACGCCACGCGGGCTCGACGTCGAGCGCGCCATCCGCGTGCAAACTGCCTCCGGGCACGCGCTTCCCACGACCTACTAGCGCACAGGGCGTCCCTCGATAGTGCACGGGGCTGGTGCAGGTCGGACCTGCGCCCTACTTATGCTACCTTCGTGTACATGAGCGAGGTCGTTGGAGTCGCGGAGCTGCGTCAGAACCTCAGCCGCTATCTGCGACGCGTCGAGCGGGGCGAGCGGCTGGTCGTGACCGATCGCAACCGGCCCGTTGCGGAGCTTGGGCCACCCGCCAGCACGGGAGCGGCGCTCGATCGGCTCATCGCCGAAGCTCGCGTGTCGCGGCCCGTGCGCCGTGGGCTGCCCGAGCCGCTGGAGCTCAAAGGCGATCCGCATGCGCTCAGCCGCGCGCTGGATGAGGTCCGCGGCGAGCGCTGAGAGTGGCGCTCTTCTACGCCGACGCCTCCGCGCTCGTCAAACTCGTGCGCGATGAGCCCGAGAGCGCCGCGCTGCGTGCTTTCCTCGTGGACGCCGATCTCGTCTCGTGCGAGCTGGCGCTCACCGAGGTGCCGCGCGCGATCCGCCGCGCCGTGGCGCACGACCCGCGCCTGGCGCTTGAGCCGCTCATCGAGCGGGCGGGGGAGCTGTTGGAGGCCGTTGCGCTTGTCGCACTCGATCGCGGGCTGCTTCAGGTCGCCGGGGCGCTGGCCGAGCCGGGTTTACGGGCACTGGACGCAATTCACGTCAGCGCCGCCGTATCCGTCTCGCCGCTCGATGCCTTTCTCAGCTACGACGAGCGTCAGAGTGCCGCCGCGCGTCTGGCGGGACTGCGCACCATAAATCCTGGGGCCTGACGGCCCATCGTGCATCGCACCATCTGGGTCTTTGAATCCTAGGTCAGAAACGTTTGGACCATCGGGCACAAGTCCTAAGCTTGGAAAAACACAGTTGTCTCGAAAAATTGCCGGTTGTTGCTGCCACGTGACCGGCTCCACCCAGGTTTTGGGATACGGTCTTCCCATGGCAGCCCGAAGGGGATCGGACATGTCGGCCGGGAAGGCGGTTCTGGGCCTTGTGATCCAGCGTCCCGGCTACGGCTATCAGCTCGAGCAGCGCGTCAAGGAGCGCTTCGGCTCGGCGCAGTTCGTGGCGTCGAGCATCTACAAGGCCCTGGGTCGTCTGGAGAAGGACAACCTGATCCGCGTCGTCGGCGAGGACGAGCCCGAGCTGGCCGATGCCGAGCGTCAGCGGCGCATCAAATACGAGGCCACGCAGCGCGGCGTGGGCTACTTCAGAGAGTGGCTGCGTGCCTCCTCTTCGGTGCCGCTCGTACGCGAGGAGTTGCAACTGCGGATCGCCTTCTGTGAGCCTCATGAGCTGCCGCGGCTGATCGAGATCATCCACGGTGAGGAGCAGGTATGTCTGGCGATGCTCAATGATTTCCAGCGCAGCTTGCGCGAGACCGAGCGCTTTGATGGCCGGCGGGAGTGGGCGCGGCTGATGGATATGGCCGTCGACAACGCCGAGGCTGGCTTCTGGGACGCCCGCATCAGGTGGCTGCAGAACGTGCGCATCTTCCTGGAGGGGTTGCGCGAGGAGGCCGAGCGAGCGATCGGGCAGCCTGCGCTGCGTTCGGAGCGATCGGTTAACGGCCAGCCGGCGCTGCGAGCGATCAATGGCCAGCCGGCGATGGGCATGATCAACGGCCAGCCGCCAGTGCGATCTGAGCGATCTACGGACGACCAGCCCGCGGTGCGGCCGCTGCGGGGTATGCAATGACGGGGCCGCTGCTGTCGCTGAGCAGTGTCAGTCGCAGCTACCGGCGCGGGCGTCATGAGCTACGGGTGCTGATTGAAGCCTCGCTGCAAGTCAGCGCGGGCGAGATCGTGGCCGTGCAGGGGCAGCGCGGAGCGGGCAAGACCACGCTGCTGAAGATCGCCGCCGGCATGGAGCTGCCCGATAGTGGGCAGGTCAGCTTTGACGGCTGGGATCTGACGGACCTCTCTGACGTGCAGCTCTCGCGCCTATTGGGCGAACAGATCGGCTGGGTCCAGAACAGTGGGCCCGAGAGCAGAGTGCGGGTGATCGATTACGTGGCGTTGCCGCTGCTGATCTCTTTGGGAGATCGCGCGGCCTACACGCGCGCGACGCAGGCGCTTGAGCGCGTCGGCGCAGCGGAGTGTGCCCAGCAGCACTGGGAGACGCTCTCCGATGGCGAGCGGGGCCTCGTGGAGATTGCCCACGCGATCGTACGCAGCCCGCGCCTGCTTTTGATCGATGACCTCACGACGATTCTCGGCATGCGCGAGACCGACACGCTCACGCGCCTTTTGCGCTCGATTGCCAGCGAGTCGGCGATCGGCGTCCTGATGACCGTCTCAGACAGCACCGCTGCCTTGCAGGCAGATCGCACCCTCTCGCTTGCCGGCGGCCGTCTCTCCGGGCCTGCCGCGCAGCAGTATCAGGAGCCCGATCCCGATGGTGAGGCCAAGGGCGACGTGATCGACCTCTCCAGCCGGGAACGGCTGGCTTGAGGATGCCCGTTGCGGCTGGGTCGGCGATGGGGGATGCGGTGGCCCCCGCGATGTGGGGTGCCGTGGCCCCAGCGATGGGGGAAAGATTTTAGTGCTCGAGCTGCGTAACCTCGTCAAGCACTACCAGGTCGGGGACGGCGAGTTGGTGCGCGCCGTGGATGGCGTCTCGCTGTCGATCGCGCGGGGAGAACTGGTGGCCCTGTATGGCCCCAGCGGCTCGGGCAAGACGACACTGCTGATGCTGATCGCGGCGCTCCTACGCCCCGACAGCGGCGCGGTGTTCGTGGACGGCCGCGAGGTGTCGGCGCTGTCTGACGACGAAGGCGCGCGCTATCGCCTGGAGGATCTGGGCTACGTGGATCAGTCGCTGGACCTGCTGCCGGGTGCGAGGGTGATCGAGAACGCGGCCGTCAAGCTGTGGCTGACCGACGCGCGTGGCGCCGAGAAGCGCGTAAAGCCGTTGCTTGAACGTCTGGGCCTGGGCGAGCGACTGCGCCACCGTCCCCATCAACTCTCAATGGGCGAGCGCCAGCGGGTGATGATCGCGCGGGCGCTATCCACCGACCCCAAGCTGGTGCTGGCCGATGAGCCCACCGGTAACCTCGACACCGGCCGTGGGCGCGAAGTGCTGGGACTGCTGCGCGAGCTCTGCCACGAGCGCGAAGTGGCGATCCTGCTTGTCACCCACGACCCGCAGGCGGCGGCATTTGCCGATCGCGCGCACGCCATGTGCGACGGGCACCTGGTCGAGTACGAGCCCGACCAGCTGTTCGCGGCGCCGGCGCCGGCGAGCACTGCCGAACTGCGCTACGCCGAGGGATGAGGCTGTCGAGCATCCTGCGCCTCTACCGCGCGCGCCTGCGGGCACGGGTGGTGCTGGTGCAGGAGCTGTTCGCGATCCTGGGGATAGCCGTGGGTGTGGCGCTGCTGTTCGCCTCACAGGTTGCCAGCGTGAGCCTGAATGGCTCCGTTCGAGCGCTCACGGGCGGCATCGTCGGCCAGTCGCGACTGCAGCTGGTGGCGCGCGACCCCAGCGGCTTTGACTCCCGCCTGCTGGCGGACGTGCAGCGCATCCCCGGGGTGCAGGCGGCGGTGCCTGTGCTGGAGGAGCGCGCCGAGGTGAGCGGGCCCCAGGGTGAGCAGCCGGTCGACCTGATCGCCAGCGATCCGCGCTACGCCCATCTTGCCGGGCCGCTACTGCGGCATTTCAGCGCCTCGCAGCTGGCCCATCAGCAGGCCTTGGCGCTACCGACATCGGTCGCCCAGGCCGTGGGCGTGGCGCCGCTGCAGACGGTGACGCTGCAGGTGGGGGCGATCGGCACGCATGTCCTGGTGGGAGCCGAGCTGGGAGTGGCGGAAATCGGTGGCCTGGTACACAGCCCGCTGGCGCTGGCGCCGCTGGGCTATGTCCAGCAGCTGGCGGGGATGCGAGGGCGGATCACGCGCATCCTGGTGCGCCCTGAGGCGGGGCATGACGGCGCGGTGCGGGCGGGGCTGATGCGGCTGGCGGCGGGGCATCTGAATGTGCAGGCGGCCAGCGCCGATGCGGCTTTCTTCGGCGAGGCCGCGGGGCCGATCAACCAGGCGACCACGCTGTTCTCCGCGATCAGCGCGTTGGTGGGCTTCATGTTCGCCTACTGCGCGATGCTGCTGACGGTGCCGCTGCGCCGCGGTCTCGTGCGGGACCTACGCCGCGATGGCGCCACGCGCTGGATGACCATCAAAACGCTGCTGTTCGACGCGGCGGTGCTGGGTGGGGTGGCGTCGCTGCTGGGACTGGTCCTGGGCGATGTGCTCTCGCTCACCTTGTTTCACTCCAACCCCGGCTATCTGTCTTTTGCCTTCCCCGTGGGCTCGCAGCGCATCGTCAACGGACAGAGCATCGCCTTGGCCATCGGGGCTGGACTGTTGGCGGCGTGCATTGGCGTGCTGACGCCGTTGCGCGACATCTTCTCGCGCCCTCTACGCGGGCCCGCGCCAGCGGCGCGGCGTTTCAAGGTAGCTCCGCGGGCGCTGTGGCTGCTGGCGGGGGGCATCGTCTTTCTGGGGGTTAGTACCGCGAGCTTGCTCTCTCACACCGTCAGCCTGGCCGGTGCGATTGCCGGCATCGTCAGCCTCGTCGTTGCGCTGTTGTTGCTGCTGCCACTGTTGCTGGGCGCCATCATCGAGCTGTTCGACCGCCTCCAGCGGCGCCTAATGTCCGGTGCCGCACGGCTGGCGGCGATCGAGCTGCGCTCGCCGACGACGATGGCGCGTTCGCTGGCGATCGCCGCGACGGGGGCGATCGCCGTGTTCGCGGGAGTCACCAGCCAGGGGGCCACAGGGAATCTGCAACGGGGACTTGACCGCCTCTTCACGAACGTCACCTCGGTTGCCGATCTGTGGGTGGCCGCACCGGGCAATCAGAACCTACTCGCGACCATTCCGCTGCTGGACAGGGCGGAAGCCAGGCTGTCGCACTTGCCGGGGGTGCGGGCCGTGGGGGCCTATCACGCGGGCTTCCTCGACTACGGCGAACGTCGTGTGTGGGTGCTTGCGCCACCGTCGACAGCGGCCAGCCCGATTCCCTCCAGCCAGTTGTTGGGAGGTGACGTGGCGCATGCAACGGCGCTGCTGCGCAACGGTGGCTGGGCCGTCATATCGCAGGTGGTGGCCGATCAGCAGCACCTGCATGTGGGGCAGAGCTTCATCTTGCCCGCGCCTATCCCCGAGCGGCTGCGCGTGGCGGCGCTCAGCACCAACCTCGGCTGGCCGCCAGGGGCAATCGTGCTCAGCACGCGTGACTATGTGCGCGGCTGGGGTCCGGTGAGCGCCAGCGCCTACAACGTGATGCTCGGCCCCCGAGCCTCGGCGGTAGCGGTGCGCGAAGCGATTCATGGGGCACTTGGGCCGGCTGCGGGATTGGCGGTGGAAACCGCGGCCCAACGCGACGCGCTCCAGCGCGTTGCCTCTCGCAAGGGCCTTGAACGGCTCAGCCAGATCGCGAAGCTGGTGTTGATCGCAGGCGCCTTGGCGATCGCCGCGGCGATGAGCGCGATGATCTCGCAGCGCCGGCCTCAACTGGCACGGATGAAGTTGGAAGGGTTCCCCAAGCGCGGACTGTGGCGCTCTCTGATCCTGGAGAGTGCGCTGCTGCTCGGCGCTGGCTGCTCAATTGGGGCCGTGTTTGGCGTCTATGGCCAGCTTGTGCTCAGCCATGACCTATTGGCGGTTACGGGTTTCCCTGTGGTCTACTCGTTTGCCGCCTTGGCGGCTTTGGGCAGCTTTGCACTGGTTGCCGGCGCTGCCGCGGCAATTGTCGCGGTACCCGGCTATCGCGCTGCTGGCGTACGTCCCTACCCGGTCTGAGCAAGGCTGGCTTATGGGGGATGGGGACTATTGCCGCGAGCCCTCAGCTGTGTCGTGGTTAGGCGTCGGGAAGCCGCCGATCGCGAACGTAGACTCGACAGGCTCGCAGGCGCATCTTGATCTCCAGGGGAAATGGATCCAACGCCTCTGCGCTGCAGACAGGTGTGGGCGCTCGCAGTGGCCGCTAGACGCGAGCTGCTGTGGGGGCTGCCGGCTGTCTCGCGCGAGGTCGATGCCTGGCGCAATCGTGCGCGCGCCATCCCCGACGCCTCGCTGCGGCAGGACGCGCTGGGAGCGATCGTGCACAAGCGTGCTCACGCCGATGGTGCTGCGCTGTTCTGGACGCTGCCGCGCCGTCGCCACCTGAGGCTGCTCGCGCTGCTTGTCGCCTACCAGACAGCGTGGGACTTCCTTGACAATGCCAGCGAGCGTGGTGCCTGCATCGGTGAGCACAACGGTCGGCAGCTGCACCGCGCGCTGGTCGAGGGCCTCGACCCTGGTGGCCTGCTCTCGGACTACTACCGCCACCACCTCTGTGGGGGCGACGGTGGTTATCTGCGCATGCTCGCCGAGGCCTGTCGCGAGGTATGTGCGGCATTGCCTTCCTATCCCCACGTGCGCTCGCGCGTGCTCGCCGAGGCGCAGCGTTGCGCCATCCAGAGCATCAACCACAACCCCAACCCCGCCGACCGCGACATCGCGCTGAAAAGCTGGGCCGAACGGGAGCGCGACGCAGCGCGAGTGCTTGAGGTTGCGCTGGAGGGCGACACGGCACTGGGAGACGACATCGCGCGGGGGTCGGCGCAGCGCGACATGAGCTGGTTTGAGTTGACCGCTGCCGCGAGTGCTTCGCTGGTGCCCCACGTGCTGCTGGCGCTTGCGGCTGATCCGGCGTGCCAGCCCGGCGACGTGGTGGCGGCGCACGCCGCCTATCTGCCGTGGGCGTCGCTGGCGACGGCCATGCTGGACAGCTATGCCGATCGCCTTGAGGACGATAAGGCTGGCGAGCACAGCTACATCGCGCACTATCGCGACGGCGAGGAGGCCGTGCAGCGCGTGGGAGAGATCGTGGCACGTGCCACCAGCGAGGCCCAGGGCCTGCGGGCGGGACACCGGCACGCCGTGATCGTGGCGTCAATGGTGGCGATGTATCTCTCGAAGGACAGCGCGCGGGCGCCCGCGGGGCAGGACGGGACGGCCGACCTGGTGCGCTGTGGCGGCTCGTTGGCACGTCTGCTGTTGCCGGTGCTGCGCGTATGGCGTCTCGCCTATGGCCAGCGCGCCGCGTGAGCAAGGGCGAGGCGACAAATGAGCTGAGCACGCGTGGTGGCGTGAGCAAGGGCGAGGCGACGAATGAGCTGAGCACGTGTGGTGGCGTGAGCAAGGGCGAGGCGACGAATGAGCTGAGCACGCGTGGTGGCGTGAGCAGAGGCAAGTCGTGGCATGAGCTGACCGAGTATCCGCGCTAAAAGCGGGTAGAACCCGAAGAGCACATAGTTCGAACGCGTTTACTCTCATGAGAGTAGTTGCTTGGCGGCTTATCCGTCACGATCGATGTCTGCGTAATGTCATTGCTGAGGCGGCCCTTGCGGCGTCTCGGCCGAGCGGGAGGGTTCATGCCAACGAGAAGTTCAAGTGCCGTCAGTTACTACGAGCCTGAGCCGGAAGGCGAGGCCTGGTCGATTCCGAGCCTGCGCGAACCGCGCTACTCGCAGTCGCTGGAGCGCGGTCTGGCGATCCTCTCAAGCTTTACGCCCGAGCACCCCATCCGCGGGATCGCTGAGGTGGCTGATGAGCTGGGCATGCGGCGCAGTACGACCCATCGCTACATGTCGACGCTGGTGGCGCTGGGCTACCTGGAACAGGGCGCGGCTCGCAAGTACCGCCTGGGCTTGCGCGTGACCGACCTGGGCATGTCGGCATTGAACTCGACGGCGCTGCGTGAGCATGCGCGCCCCTACCTGGAGGAGCTATGCCGTCAATCCTCCTACACCGTGAGTCTCTCGGTGCTCGATGGGCCGGAGATCGTCTACATCGACCGCGTGCGCAGCGCCCGTCGCGGCCAGGGCAAGGTCGACCTGGATCTGGCCCCCGGCGCGCGGCTGCCGGCCTATTGCACGGCGATGGGCAAGCTGCTGCTGGCGCATCTTCCCGAGGAGGAGCAGCGCAATCTGCTGGCCGATCTGAAGCTGACGAAGATGGGGCCCGACACGATCACCAGCAAGACGGCACTGCGCTCAGAGCTTGAGCACGTGCGCGAGGAGGGCTTCGCGGTCAACGATCAGGAGCTCGCTCCCGAGTTGTATGCGATCGCTGCACCGGTGCGCTCCGAGTCCCACGAGGTCGTCGCGGCCGTAAGCATGTCGGCGCATAGTTCGATGATCTCGTTGGAGGAGATGGTTGAGCACTTGGGGCCGCACCTGGTGGCAGCCGCCGACCGCATTTCCGCGCGCCTGGGTTACCGGCGCGAGGACGAGCGCGTCAACGGCCGGTAGCTGCCGCTCGCCGGTCGCGGAGGGTCGGACGCGGTCTGGGGTGCGATGGGGTAGACGCGGTGCAGGGGCACCGCGTCTCTAGCTAAGGGGAGTGGCGCCATCTCGTGTTGGCGCCACTGCCCTTTAGTGCTTTATGTCGCAAAGTTCCGTGCGAGCTGCAAGACCTGTGTCTCATGTGGCCCGATCCGCTGAACGGACGGCTGTGCGGCTCATCTTGGCTAGTCCGCCGAATGAGTGCGTTTCGGTGGCGTGAACTTTCGTGTGCGAATGGGTGAATCGGGGGGTTGGTGTAATATTGAATCGCACCAACAGATCACACAACCCCAAGCGAAGAGGATGCGCTCGTGACTGACTTTCTTGACGAAAAGCGCGATGAGATCGACCATCGGCTGACCGAGCTGAAGCCGTTGGTTGAGGAATACAACCGCCTCCAGGCGGCGGCCGCTGCGCTGCGGGGAGTCGACGGTTCCAGCATGGGTGTGGTTATGAGTGCCCCGAGTCTCGAGTCGAGCGTTGTGAGTTTGGACGGGAGCGGTGTCGAGGGGGTCGCGGACGCTGAGAATGAAAGCCTGAGCGCCTCTGCTTCGGAGCCCAGCTCGGCGGATCCCGGCCCAGGGCTTGTCTCCCCGGCGATACGCCGTGGCCCGGGTCGTCCGCGTGGCAGTGGCAGTGGCAGCAGCAGAAGCGGCGAGGACAACGGCGGTGATGTTTCCAGCGGCGATGACACTGAGGCAGATGACAGCAGCGCGGCAGCGGCGCCATCGGTGCCACGGGCGAGTGGCACCCCGCGTCGAGCGGGTCGTCCCAAGGGGAGCGGTACGCGCGCGGCGGAGGCGCTGAGGATCGTGCGCGAACACCCCGGAGTGACGATCCCAGAGTTGGCTGACCGCATGGGAATCAAGCAGAACTATCTCTACCGCGTGCTGCCCGAGTTGGTGCAGGAAGGCAAGGTTGCCAAGCAGGGTCGCGGCTGGCATCCGAGGGCCGCCTGACCTGGCATTGCGCACGCGTCGGGACGCGCCGCTAGGGTTTGCGCGGATGATGAGATCTGTGAGGCGAGGATTGGGAGCGCTCGCGGCGTGTGTCGTTGCGCTGGCGCCGGTGCTGCCGGTGGCAAGCGCGGTGGGCGCCGTGACGGTGATCCACTACAAGCACGAGAGCTACCAGGCGTTCCAGCGGCAGTTGGCAGCGGGGCAGATTCGTGCGGTGACCTTCAATAAGAAGCCGCACAGCGTGCGGGTGACATTGAAGGACGGAAGTCACGTGCTGGCGATCTATCCCTCGCATGATGAGCCCCAGCTGGCGGCGCAGTTGACGGGCAAGGGCGTAACGGTGGCTGTGCTCAAGCCGAAGGTGAAGGCGAAGCCGGCGGTCCACCACACGCTGCGCTACATCGCCGGAGGCATCCTTGTGATCGTGATTTTCGCGATCTTGGCGGTGCTGCTGATCGGTCGCAGGCGCAACATGGCGCAGCCGCCTGGCGATGGCGCGGGGCAGGCGGGCGATCCGTCTTCCGCTCCGCCTGCGGCAGGCTAAGCCGCGCGGGCGATTTGTCCAGGACCTGCCCGCGGCAAGTTGAGCTACGCGGGCGATCCGTCTTTGGCCTGGCCAGTGGCGAGCTGAACCGCGCAGAGCTCCCAGGAAACCCCTAAATTCGTAGGGTGAGTCACCACCACCATCACCACTCGCACGCCGGACACGGGGAGACCTCGATGCCTCGTCTGCTGGTGGCGCTCGGGTTGATAGTGACGTTCATGGTTGTGGAGGTGGTGGTTGGCGTGCTGGCCCAATCGCTGGCGGTGGTCTCCGATGCGGCACATATGCTCACCGATGCGGCCGCCATTGGGCTGTCGGTGGTTGCGGTGCGGATGGCGCGCAGGCCAGCGACAGGAGCGATGACCTTCGGCTGGCGGCGGGTGGAGATCATGGCGGCGCAGGTGAATGGCGCGACGCTGCTGGTGCTGGCACTGGCAATCGTATGGTCCGCGGTCGGCAGGCTGATCTCCCCGCAGGCGGTGTCGGCTTGGTGGATGATCGGTGTGGCGCTGGTAGGGATCGCGGTAAACGCGGTGGCGAGCGTGACACTGGCAGGGGCTGGGCGGGAAAGCCTGAACGTGGAGGGCGTCTACCAGCACGTGCTGACCGACCTGTTCGCGTTCATCGGCACCGCGCTGGCGGGCGTCGTCATCCTGCTGAGTGGCTTCAACCAGGCCGATCCGATCGCTTCGCTGGCGGTCGCGGGGCTGATGGGGCTGTCGGCGTACCGGCTTTTGCGCGACTCGGGCAGGGTGTTCCTGGAGGCCGCGCCGCGAGGGCTTGATCCGCAGGAGATCGGTGAGGCGCTGGCGGCTTGGCCGCAGGTGGTGGAGGTGCACGATCTGCACGTATGGGAGGTGTCCTCCGGCTTTCCGGCACTCTCGGCGCATGTGCTGGTCGCGCGTAAGGTCGATTGCCACGCGGTGCGCTGGGAGCTGGAGGGGCTGCTGCGCGAGCGGTTCGCGCTGGAGCACACCACGCTGCAGGTCGACCACGAGGCGGATGGGGAGCTGATCGAGCTGAAAGTACCTCACTCGCCATCCTCGCCGGGCGTCTCCTAGCCTGGGACATCCTCGTCATCCTCGGGGGGGGGGGGGTGCTCCTTCTAGCCAATAACAAGACTTAGTCTTGATATGGTCTCCGATGTGAGGCGGCGATTGAGCATAATCGTGCTGGTGGCGCTCGGGTTGGGCGGTGCGCTGTGGACCGCCGGCTGCGGCTCTGTGACCGTCGCGGGCAACGGCAGGCTGCAAGTGGTGGCGGCAGAGAACTTCTGGGGCAGCATCGCGGCGCAGCTCGGAGGCGAGAAAGTGCAGGTGCGCAGCATCGTGGTTAATGCCGACACCGATCCGCACAGCTACGAGCCGACGGCAAAGGACGCACGCACGATGGCAGGCGCGAAGTTGGCGATCGTGAATGGCATCGGCTATGACGAATGGGCGAGCAGGCTGCTGAAGGCGAACCCCGTGGGCGGCAGGGTGGCGCTGAACGTGGGGGACACCTTGGGTCTGAAGGCGGGAGATAACCCACACCAGTGGTACGCACCCATTACGGTGCGGCGGATAGTCGCGCAGATCACGGCCGCCTACGAGCGGCTTGAGCCGCAGGCTGCCAGCTACTTCGCCCAGCAGAGGCGACTTTTTGAAAGCCGCGGCCTGGCGCGCTATGACCAGCTGCGCGCGGAGATTCGTGCGCGCTACGCGGGCGTGCCTGTCGGCTACAGCGAGAGCATCTTCGCGCCGCTGGGCGAAGACCTGGGCCTGAAGCTGCTGACGCCCTACAGCTTTGCGACGGCCATCGCCGAGGGCAGCGAAGTCAGCGCAGAGGACAAGCAGACGGTTGACAGCCAGGCGCAGAATCGTGCAATCAAGGTGTGGGTATTCAATACGCAGAACGTGACGCCAGACGTGCAGCGAGTGAGTGAACTTGCGCGGGCTCAGCACATTCCGATCACGACCGTGACGGAGACGCTTTCGCCCGCAAGTGACAGCTTCGAGCAGTGGCAGGTGGCGCAGCTTGAAAGGCTTGCGCGGGCGCTGCATGAAGCGACGGGCAGGTAGGACGATGGACGCCGCTGAGCAAAGCGATGGGCAGTTGAGGTGAGCGGCGCTGGGAGCGCGCGAGGGGGCGAGGTGGGCGGGGCAGATCCTGCCGAGAGTGCGCAATGGGCCGTCGAGATGAGCGACGCGGCGGTGCGCCTGGGCGGCAGCGAGATCTGGAGTGGCGTGGATTTCCAGGCGCGAGAGGGGGAACTGGTGGCGGTGCTGGGGCCGAACGGCGCAGGCAAGTCGACGCTGCTGCATGTACTGCTGGGGTTGCTGGCACCTTCGAAAGGGAGCGTTAGAGTTCTAGGTGGCGCACCGGGGGCCCACAACGAGCAGATCGGCTACCTGCCCCAGCGCCGCGTATTTGATGAGACGACGAGAGTGCGCGGGGTGGACCTGGTGCGGATGGGCCTGGATGGGAGCCGCTGGGGCGTGCCGCTGCCGGCGGTAGGACCTTGGGCGTCACGCGCGCGAGCAGCGCGGGCCCGCGTGCAGGAGGCGATCGGGCAGGTGGGCGCCGAGGAATACGCAAGGCGACCGATAGGCGAGTGCTCGGGGGGAGAGCAGCAGCGGCTGCTGATCGCGCAGGCTCTGGTGCGCCGGCCGCGGATGCTGATCCTGGATGAGCCGCTGGACGGCTTGGATATTCCCAATCAGGTTGCCGTCACGGCGCTCGTCCAGCGCATCTGCCGCGAGCAGGGCGTGGCGGTGCTGCTGGTGGCGCACGACGTCAACCCGCTACTGCCCTACCTCGATCGCATTCTCTACCTGGCAGGCGGCAAGGCGCTGGCAGGCACGCCTGAGCAGGTGATCACGGGGGAGACATTGAGCGCACTCTACGGGACGCCGATCGAGGTGCTGCGCACAGCCGATGGGCGGATGGTCGTGGTGGGCCATCCCGAGGGCCATCACGCTCACGGACCTCGCCACGTGCTGGGGTGATTATGGAACCGCACCTGTCAATCAACCCGGTGAGTGACATCGAAGCGCTGTTTAGCTACCCCTTCATGGTGAACGCGCTGGAGGCCGGCACGATCGTGGCCGTGATGGCCGCGATGGTTGGATGGCTGATGGTGGTGCGGCGCGAGAGCTTCGCTGGACATACGCTGTCGCTGATGTCCTTCCCGGGCGCGGCGCTGGCGGCGCTGGTGGGGTGGCCGCTAGTTTCGGGGTATTACGTGTTCTGTGTGGGGGGCGCCTTGGCGATTGCGGTTGGTGGCGAAGGCGGCGCGCTTTCTGGCGGGCATTCAGCAGGAGACAGGCGGGCACGCGGCAGGCGCGAGCGCACGCAGGAGTCCGCCGCGACAGGGGCGGTGCAGGCGGGCGCGCTGGCGCTGGGATTCGTCTTTCTGAGCCTCTATGGAGGCGTGCTTGAGGACTTGGAAACGCTCATGTTTGGCTCGTTTTTGGGGATCGACTCCGCTCAGGTATTGACGTTGGGGGTTGTGGCGCTCGTGGTTTTGGCGGGATTGGCGCTGGCGGGTAGGCCGCTGTTGCTGGCCTCGGTGGACGAGACGGTCGCGCGCGCGCGAGGAGTGCCTGTGCAGGCGCTGTCGGTGGCCTTCCTGGTGATGCTGGGGCTGGCGGTGGCGGCGACGGCGCAGATCACAGGTGCGCTGCTGGTATTCGCGCTGCTGGTGGCGCCGGCGGCCAGCGCGCAGCAGCTGACGGCGCGCATTGGACTGGGCCTGGCTTTGAGCGTGGCGCTGGCGGTGGCGGTGACCTGGGTAGGGCTGGGACTGTCGTACTTCACCAATCTGCCAGTTGGGTTTCTGATTACAACGCTGGCATTTCTCGTCTATCTGGCGGCGCGCGTGAGGGGGCGCGCGGCGTGATGAGGTCCGCTTAGATGCTCGCACACGAATTCATCCGCAACGCGCTGTTGGCGGGTTCCGCCATTGCTCTGGCAAGCGGGGCAATTGGCTGGTTCGTCGTGCTGCGCGGCCAGGTGTTCGCGGGCGACGCACTGAGTCACGTCGCGTTTACCGGAGCGCTGGCGGCAGCGGCCGCGGGCTGGGATCTGCGCTTGGGCGTGTTCCTGGCGACGGTGGCCGTGGCGATGGGACTGGCAGCGCTGGGCGGTGGCACAGGGTCCGGCGGAGCCGCGGGAGCCGCGGGAGCCGGCGGGGTCGGGTCTGGCGGGGTCGGGTCTGGCGGGGTCGGGTCTGGCGGGGTCGGGTCTGGCGGGGCGCGTTTCTCGCCTGCTGATGACACGACGATCGGGGTGCTCTTCAGTTGGGTGCTGGGGCTGGGGGTCCTGTTCCTGTACCTCTACAGCTCGGGTAGTGCGGGTGGCGACGGTACCGTGGCAGCGCGCACGCTCTTTGGCTCGATCTTTGGCCTGAGTGCCGGCGACGCGTGGGGTGCGGCAGCTGTGGCCGTCGGCCTGCTGGTCGGGCTGGGAGCAATTGCGCGACCGCTGCTGTTCGCAACGCTCGATCCGCTCGTGGCCCGGGTGCGGGGTGTGCCGGTGCGGTGGTTGGGCCTCGTGTTCCTTGTGCTGCTGGGCATTGATGCGGGCGAGGCCACACAGGCGGTCGGCGCGCTGCTGTTGCTGGGCCTGCTGGCGGCACCTGCGGGGGCCGCGCAGCGGCTGACGGCCAGCCCGCGACTGGGGATGGCATTGTCGATGGCAATCGCCTTGGGGTCGGTTTGGATCGGGGTTACGCTGAGCTACGAGATCCCCTCGTTGCCACCGGGCAGCGCGATCGTGGCGGTGGCGGTGGGTTGCTATGTGCTGGCGACGTTGGCTGGCGGGCGAGGGCTGCGCGGAAGGGCAATACCATCGAGGGCATGAGCGACACCACGATGGACCCCTGGGTGGCACAGGCTGAGAGGACACTCGCGGGTGCCGGCCGCAAGCGCGGGGGCGCCCGACGCGCTGTACTGGAGCTGCTGGCGGCGGAGAGCTGCGCGCTGACGGCGGTGCAGATCGAGGACACCCTGCGCTCGCAACGCCGCGCGGTGAGCCGCGCGAGCATCTATCGCATCCTTGAGGAGCTGGAGCGCGTGCAGCTGGTCCAGCGCGTGGAGACGGGCCAGGCGATGGTGCGCTATGAGCGCGTCCGCGGGGACTCCGAGGAGCACCACCACCATCTGGTGTGCGACAGCTGCGGCGTGGTGATGCCGTTCTCCGACCCTGCCTTGGAGCGGGCGATCGCGAAGGTCAGCGAGCGAGTGCCCCTGGCGGTGGTGTCCGAGCACGAGATCGTGCTGCACGGCGCGTGTCGTCAGTGCGCTGCCTAGGGTCACCGCGCCGCGACTCGGGCGGTTGACCTGCGAGATAGCCGAGCAAGCAGATGAGGACGAAGACGGCGACGACGAACAGGACCGGGCCAGAGTCCTCGGTGAGTGCGCCGACGACGCCTGCGGTTAGCCCACCGGCAAGGGCCGCCAGCCAGGCTGGATCGCCGCCGACAGGCGCGAGCAGACGCTCGCGGGCGCGCAGGCCGAAGCCTGCGGCGAGTAGGCCGAGCGCTGTTGCCACAGGCATCGCGCCGTGCTTGAGCTCGTCGTAGGCGGCCGCGTAGCGACGTTCGATGACATCGCGCAGATCGCCGCCCGAGCGCGCGTGCAGAATGCTGCCGGTGAAATGCCCGGAGCCATGAGCGCTGAGGAGGTCAAGCGCGGCAAGCGCGATCAGCCCCACCACGGGAGCGATCAGCACGAACAGCGCGCGCCGGCGGGTGAGCTGACCGGGAAGCAGCATGACCGTCGCCACTGCGGTGCCGGCGCTCACAAGGATGACGCCACCGACGCCTGCGCCGATCCGCGCCGAGCCCTCCACGACCGCCAGGGCGATGCCGGCAAGCGCCATTGCGGTGGCGCTGCGGCGCCCGCGTACGGCGGGATACAACACGGCGGCCACCGCGGCGAACACGAGCACGGCGAGCGCCGACTTGAGCTCGTTGCCGATGCCATAGAAGCGCGCGCCGAAGATCGGGTTGGGGCCGAGCAGGGAGCGGATCAGAAGCTGCGTATGCAGCAGGGAGTCAGCGCTGAGCGCGAGAACCGCGAGCAGCGCAGGGGCGAGTGGCGCGCGCGGCCACGGCAGCAGGCGGTCGGTGAGTAAGCCCAGCAGGAAGCAGCTGAGCACGAGGATCGTGTATTCGACGGGACGGCTCGGCTCAAGCGCGGCGGGCAGCAGCTCGGCGACGGGCGTCCACAGCAGGGCCAGCGCGCCGACGCGCATCGCTGCGGCACGGCGCCGCGCGGGATCGCCGCGCGGGATGGGGATTAGGGCGGCGAGCAGCAGCACGGCCCAGGCCACCAGCAGCCACGCCAGGGCGGGCAGCCGCCGCGAGTAGACCACCCCCAGGCGGGCCTTTAGCGTGCGCAGATAGGCGCCGTCGAAGGAGCCATCGGTGCGCACCGGCTCGCCGCGCATGGCTGCCGGGATCGGCAGAGCCAGGTGGCGCAGGATCGTGGGAGCCAGGTCGATCGCGGCGATCAGCCCCCGCTGATTGGTGGTGGAGGAGGTGAGGGCGTGTCCGCCGCCTAGGCCCGCAAGTGAGGTCCAGAGAAGTTCATAGCCGCGCCTGTCGGGGGCCCGCTGCAGGACCAGCAGCAGCTGCTGTGCCGGCCGGCGCATGGCGAGCAGGTGCAACTGGGTCTCACCGGCTGGGCCGGCGGGCAGATCGGCTACGACCAGCGAGTAGCGCCGGCTGAGGCGGGCGATGCGCGTGGGCAGGCTTGTGGCTGGCCCTAGCGAGACAGCCGCAACGTGTCCAGCGCGGTTGGCTGCGATGACGCCGTCCGCGTGGTTGCTCCCAGCGTCGGCCGCGCTGACTGCGCTGCCTGCGCCTTCCGCGCTGACTGCGCTGCCTGTGCCTCCCGCGCTGCCTGCATAGGCGCCGCCGCCGGGGATCGTCGTGGCGAGCAGCCCTGGCTGAAGGATCTGCGGCGCGCCGTAGGCGCGCTTGAGCGCCTGAGGCCAGCCCGTCACCAGTCCGCTGCTCGTGAGCGAAAGCGCGGGGGGCTTCCCCGGGGTGTAGGCGGAGTAGGACACTCGCGCGCCCTGCGTGATGTCGAGCAGCAACTGGGTGGTCCTGTAGTTGCCCTGCGTAGCGCTCATCAGGCCCGTGGAGAGGGATGGCACGCCCGCCAGCTTGGACTCGATGGCGTCCGAATCGGAAGGCAGGAACAGCAGCAGGGCCGTAGGTCGCTCCGCGGTGGCGCGCGCGGTGGCGGGGGCATGGGTGGCGGCGGCAGCAGCATGGGCGGTGGCAGCATGCGCGGCGACTGGGGCGGTGGCAGCATGCGCGGCGACTGGGGCGCCAGCATGCGCGCTTGCGGGGGCTACGATGCCCAGCCCGACGGTGCCCAGCAGCAGGCCAAGGCCGCGGAGCAAGCCGGGGAGGACACGCACCGGCCCTCCCGCTCTGTGTCTCAGCCCTCTACTCCTCCGCCTACGGCGTCGCGGCGCCGAGGGTCGCGATCGGCCTCGTCCTCGCCCTGCTCCTCGGAGTCCTCCAGCGGCGTGGCAACGGTGACGGTCGCTGCGGTGCCCTCGATGTTCAGGTGCGGCAGCGTGCGATCCAGCCACGCCGGGATCTGCCAGGTGCGCGGGCCGAGGATGGTGAGCACCGCTGGCAGCAGCAGACAGCGCACCACGACGGCATCGAGGAACACGGCGGAGGCGAGGCTGAGACCGAACTCCTTGATGACGCGGTTTTCGCCGAGCATGAAGGACAGGAATACGCAGATCATGATGGCGGCGGCGGCCGTGACGACGCGGCCGGTCAGCGCAAGACCCTCGCCGACAGCCTGCCTGCTGTCGCTGCCGCGCGCCCACTGCTCGTGGATGCGCGAGATGAGGAACACCTCGTAATCCATCGAGAGGCCGAAAACGATTGCGAAGAGCATCACCGGGATGAAGGACTCGATCGGGCCCTTGCTGATTTCGATGATCCCATCGAGCCAGCCCCACTGGAAGACGACGACGATCACACCGAGCGCCGCGCCGATACTGAGCAGGTTCATGAAGGCCGCCTGCAGCGGGATGACCAGCGAGCGGAAGACGACCATCAGCAGCAGCGCCGAGAGCAGCACCACCACACCGATGAACAGCGGCAGCTTATGGCCGAGAGTCGTGGCGAAGTCAACTGAGCCGGCGGTGACACCGCCGACGTAGACGTTCATGTGATTCTGCGCCGCCAGGGGCGGGATGACGTCACTGCGCAGGTGGGAGACGAGCTGGCTGGTGGCGTAGTCCTGCGGGGCGGACTTAGGATAGACCGAGAGCGTCGCCACCTGGCCGCTGGGGTTCACACGCGGGGGCGTGACCGAGACCACGTTGGGGGCAGTGGCGATCGTGCCCTGCAACTGGTGCAGCGCGGCAGGGGTGCCATTCTGTGCCACGACCAGCAGCGGCCCGCTGAAGCCCTTGCCGAAACCCTCGGCGAGCAGGTCATAAGCGCGGCGGGCGGTGAAGCTCTGGGGATCGTTGCCGGCGTCGCTTGAGCCCAGTCGCAGCGCGAGCGCCGGGGCGGCGATGGCCAGCATCACCAGTGTGGAGACGATCGCGATCGTCCACGGGCGGCGCTGCACGAAGCGGCTCCAGGCCAACCAGCGACCGGCGCCGGCCGGCGCGGCGGTCTGCTCGCCGCGACGCCGTGCACGCCGGCTGGGCCTGACCAGACGCGAGCCCGCGAAGGCGAGCAGCGCGGGCAGCAGCGTGAGTGAGCCGAGCATCACCATCAGCACGGCGATCGACGCGGAGATGGCGACCCCGTAGAGGAAGCTGACGCCGAGCACCATCATGCCCAGCAGCGCGATCACCACGGTGCAGCCGGCGAACAGCACGGCACGCCCGGCGGTGTCCATTGCCTGCACCACCGACTCCTTGACGAGGCCCGTGGCGGGGCCGGGGCCGGCATAAGCCTCGCGGAAGCGCGTGAGGATGAAGAGCGAGTAGTCGATCCCCACGCCCAGGCCGATCATGGCCGCGAGCTCGGAGGAGAAGTCGGGCGTGTCCACGACGTGCGTGAACAGCGCGATCATGCCGAGGCCGGTGCCGAGGCCGAAGAGCGCGGTGACAATCGGTAGGCCCATGGCGATCAGTGAGCCGAAGGTGATCAGCAGCACCACGATCGCGGCGAGCAGGCCAACGGCCGTGGACAGCCCAAAGCCTTCCCGCTGAGTCGCCTCGATCGCGAAACCGCCGAGCTCCACCTGCAAGCCGGGCTGGCGTGCTGCGGTGGCGACCTTTACGACGCCTTCGCCGGCGGACTTAGGCAGATCGTTGGCCTTTTCATTGAACAGCACCGTGGCGAAGGCGATGCGACCGTCCTTGGAGATCGCCTGCCCCGCGCTCGCGCCGGCATAGGGACTGACAACGCTTGCCACATGCGGCAGCTTGGCGACCTTGGCGAAGGTCTCTTCCATGCGCGCTCGCACGGCGGGATCGGTGACCTGGCCGTTGCTGACGCGGAAGACGATCGTGTCGCGGTCGCCGGCCTGCACCGGAAAGCTCTTCTGCAACAGGTCGGCGGCGCGCTGGGAGTCTGAGCCGGGCAGCGTGAAGTTGTTTGAGTAGGAGGTCCCTGCCGACTGGGCGATGACGTTGACGACGACGATCAGGGCGAGCCAGCCAAGGACGACGTACAGGCGATGCGTGGTGGACCAGCGGGCGAGCTTGAGCATGGCTAGAGAGCTTAGAAGGGTCTGCCGCGGAAGGCGGCAAGCGACTTGTGAAGAAGTGGCCTGATCGCCCGGTCACTGCCGGCGACGGCACGCGGTCGTGACCGGCACGCGATCAGTTGACGCTCGGGTCCTGGGGCATGCGCGCGATCAGGACGTAGGAGCCGCCCTTGCGGGCCATGACGGTGCTCCAGAGCTCATCGGGGGCTTCGGTGAAGACATCGTCGGGGAGCGCGGGGTGGGCGATCCAGTCTCCCTGCTCAAGCTCCGAGTCGAGCTGTCCCTCGCCCCAGCCGGCGTAGCCGGCGAAGACGCGGCGGCGGGCCGTGGCCTGCGCCAGCTCCTCGATGCCGGCCTCGGGTGCGGGGAAGCCGATGCGGCCGAGCACCAGCAGGCCGGCGGGGGAGGGGTCGAGGAACTCGCCGAGCAGCACGATCGAGCTGGTCTGCACGGGACCGCCGAGGTATACCGGCTCCTCGTCGTCGATCGCCGGCTCAAGCTGGGGCACGGCCTCGCCGACCGTGACCTCGGAAGGGCGGTTGAGCACCACGCCCATCGCTCCCTCCTCGCTGTGCGCGCCGACGAGCACCACGGCACGCCGGAAGTTCGGGTCGTGCAGCGCGGGCGAGGCCAACAGCAGCTGGCCGCTGAGCGATTCCTCCATGAGTTGAGGCTAGCGCGCGGAGGTGCCCGCCGCACAAGGGATTGTTGGTGAGAACACCTCCGGCAGGAGGGAATACGCGATGCTCGCCCCTAGGGCGCCGCTAGGCGCTAGTGAGTCGAGAAGAGATCGAGTGTGCCGCTCAGCGCATGGTCATTGGCGTTGCCCTCGGGCTCCAGCACGTGGCCATCCACGACGATCGGGCTATTCCAGTGCCCGGGCGCGCCGGGCAGCTGGGCGATGGGGTGCGGCGAGCGCGGCTCATACACATTGATCCCCCCTGCTTCGGGGTCATACACGTACAGCAGCCCTCCCGCCAGCACCGGACTCGTGCCCGGGGTGCTGTTCTGCCACACCAGGCGCAGACGGCCGCCACCATTCAGGGTGTAGGCGCCGGTGCCGTGTTCGCCGCCTACGAACATGGTGGTATGCGATCCCTGCTGCCATACGGCGGGTGCCGTGAACAGCATGCCGCCGCCGGGCAGCGGCAGCTTCTGCAGCTCCCCGCCCAGACGCTCGCGGGGCTGTGTCACCCCCGCGCCGCCCGCCCGCGGGCCGTGCCCGTCCAGGCGCGAGAGGGACAGCACGCGCAGGATGCCGTCCTTGCCCGCCAGCACAATGCGGTCGTGGCCGAGCAGTGCGGGGGCGCTTGAGCCAAGGTCGCTGTCACTTTCGTTCAACTGCGCCTGATTCACCGGGGTGTAGGCCTGGTGCAGCGTGAGCGTTGGGAAGTTCAGCTCGATCACGCTGTCGCCGAAGTTGGTCAGGCCATTCCAAGGTGCATTGCCCGTGGAGAGGAGGATGCGCCCTCCGGGCTCCACCACGGGCCCCGAGCGCGAGAGGATCGCGGAGTCGCTCGCGGAGCAGCTGCTGGGCACGATCACCGCGCGGCGATCGGAGCAGAGCGTGTTGAAGACCGCGTGAATATGTCCGCTTGAACGTTCGATCAGCACCACATGGCCTTGATAGGGGGGAGCATCGCCGATGTAGCCGCCTGTGGTGGCGATCACATAAGGACCCTCGATATTGAGCGAGGCCGTGAGCTTCTCGTGCGTGGCATCGCGCGTGATCGACACCGGCCAGGCGCCAGTGCCTTCCTCCTGGCCGCTGGCGAGCGAGAGTTTGTGGACCAGGCCGTTGGGCGAGGTGGCGTAGATGGCGCTGCCGTCGGGGTCGGCGATCGGGCTGGCGGTGGTGATCTGCGAACTGGCCGCCCAGCGCGAGTAGCCGGGCGGGGTAAAGACCCACAGGATGCGGCCGCTGTCAGCGTCGAGGGCCAGCGTCCTGCCGTAGGCGGTGCTGAGCACGGCGACGTTGTGCGTCGCGCCGGCGACCGTCACGCCATGCAGGTAGATGGGGGAGGAGTCGACCGTGCCGGGGAGGTCGATCCGCTGGCGGCGCAGATGACCGACGTTCGCGGCGTTTATCCCGGTCGTGGCCAGACTGACGTTCGAGCGCTGCGGGTTCAGGCCGAACTCGGGCCAGTTCAGCAGCGGCGCCGCGGCGGTATGGGCGTGCGTGGCGGCGGGGATGCTGGAGGAAGAGGCGCTGGGCGGCGGGCTGACGCTGACGGTGGGCGCGCCCGCACTGCCGCAGGCGCTCACCAGCAGACACAGGATCATCGCGATGGTAAGGCGCGGGAGGCGGCCGGGGATCATTCCCGTGGTGTTGTATCGCACCGGACGGTATCCTGACCTTCGGCATTTGAGTTGTCCAAATTGGAAGGAGGGTCGAGTATGGCTAGGACTCCGCAGGTGGGTGAGCAGGCGCCGGACTTCGAGCTGCCTGGCACGGATGGTCCCTTCAAGCTCTCCGAGCATCGCGGCGAGCGGGTCGTGCTGCTGTTCTATCCGGGCGACAACACGCTGGTGTGCACCAGGCAGTTCTGCTCCTACCGCGACCGCGCGGAGGACTTCGCGGCGCTGCCGGCCACGGTCGTGGGTATCTCCTCGCAGGACCTTGAGTCCCATGAGGCGTTCTCCGCCAAGCACGGGCTCAACGTGCCGCTGTTGGCCGATGTGGACAAGCAGGTGGCCAAGACCTACAGCGCCTTCGCGCCGCGCCTGGGCGCCACCAAGCGCTCGGTGGTCGTGATCGACGAGCAGGGCGTCGTGCGTCACCGCCACGATCATCTGCTGGGGCTCGACTATCAGTCGGTGGATGACCTCCAGCAGGCGCTCGACGGGCTCGGCGCGGCGGCGTAACCAGTCGCCAGTCGCGCCTGGCAGGTCCTCAGGTAGGGGGTGAGACGTCGACCACCTCTAGCCCCAGGACGTGCTGGAAGCCTTGGTCACGCGTGGCGAGGGCGAAGCCATGTTGCTTGCACAGGGCGGCGATCCATATGTCGTTTTGCTGAATGGCGGATATCTTCGGCGAGCTGTTTGGTCGCCTTCGCCGAGCGCCTTGTGCTGGTCATGCCTGCAGCATAGGCATTGAGAGCAGACATCCGAAGGTGGGGCGTCGTCCGGCTCTCACGGGGGCTTGACAGCTCATAAGCGCCAAAGTTTCTTTTGGGGCTTGACAACACTTACGGCTTGTGCTTATAGTGCTCTTGCCATGTCGCTCCGTCAGGGCGCCAGGCATTGCATAGGTCGGGTCAGGGTCCTCCCGCTGTGTGCGGGTTCCATGGGACCGCAAGGGAATGTCGGAGAGGGATTTCGATCGCTTCAGAGGGTATTGAGATGAGTGATCTTCTTTTCACCGCGCCAGGCGCGGCCAGTGGTCTTACGGCTCCGTTCGGGGCTGTAACTAGATGCGTCAGCATCACTGACGCATCTCTCTCTCTCTCTCTCTCTCTTGGCCCGGTTGGCTAGCTTCTAGGGCCTTTCGCCGCCGTCGTCTCGCGGCGTCCTCCGGTCGTGCCGGCCGGGTTGGTTACTCGCGCATGTTAAGCGCGCTTGGTTTTTCTGCCGTCTCGGGCTGGGTGCCCGGGGCGGGTCTCTGCTGCCCGGGCTCGGTGGGCGGTCTTGTTCTCGATCGTTTTGGGAGGGGATGGGTTTGATGCTGCGTCGATGCTTGTTCTTGCTGGTCGGGCTGGTCGTGTTGGGGTTGCCGGCGGGGGCCGCGGCTGATGAAGGGTGTGCGAATGAAGCGCAGCGACCCGCCGGGTCATACTCCTCGCGGTTGCCGGATTGCCGGGCGTTTGAGCAGGCTACGCCGGTGAACAAGGACGGGTCGAGTCCGTCGGGGTATGAAAATGCAGTTCATGCCTCGCCGTCGGGTGATCGCATCGTGTTCTTCGCCCCGGCGAATATGCCAGGCGCCGAAGGGTCCGAATCTCCGACGTTCTTTCTTGCCGGTAGGCAGGGGGAAGTCTGGTCGAACCAGGGGCTGGAGGCTCCGTTCCAGCCGCATGGGTTCAACCTAGTGGATGGTTGGAGTGACGATCTTTCGGAGTCGCTGGACCTGGTGGGGGAAAACAGCCCTGGTTCTGGTGTCGGCTTGTATCTGCGTGACAGCGCGACCGGCAGCTTGCGTTTGGTGGCCGATCATCTTGGGCGCTACTCGTCGGTCGGTTTGGCGGGGTTCAGCTCGGATGACTCGCATATGATCTTCGAGACGTCCGACCAGCTGCTGCCGAGTGCGGTTGCGGGCCAGACGAATCTCTATGAATGGCACAATGGCGCTTTGAGTTTGGCTGGTGTGTTGCCGGATGGCAGCACACCACCTGGGGGTTCTTTCGCGGGACCCTACGACTTCCAAAACAACAACACCGAAGGTGGTGGTGCCAGTCGGCATTACTATACGCAGGGCACGATCTCGGGCGATGGGTCGCGTGCGTTCTTCACGGCTGGGGGGACCGGGCAGCTGTATGTGCGTGAGAACGGGGCCAGCACGGTGCGGGTGTCCGCGTCTCAGCGGACGGTCCCGGATCCCAACGGTGTGAAGCCTGCCGCGTTCATGGCCGCGACGCCGGATGGTTCGCGGGTGTTCTTCACGAGTTGTGAGAAGCTGACCAACGACTCTACGGCCGTATCGACCGCCGAACCGTCCTGCGGGCGCAGCGAAGGCGAGGATCTCTACGAGTACGACGTGGACAGCGGTGCGCTGTCCGATCTCACCGTCGATAGCAACGCCGGCGACGTCCTTGGCGCCAACGTGCAGGGCGTGCTGGGCGTGGGCAGCGGTCCTAGGGGCACGTATGTCTATTTTGCTGCTCAGGGTGCTCTCGCTGGCGGCTCTTCGCCTGCCACCTGCGGACTAACCGGCCAAGTTACCTGCAATCTCTACTTGTGGCACGATGACACGGTCAAGCTGATCGCGGTACTCAGACCTGAAGGAGGAGAAGGAGACTCCTACAACTGGAAGGCCACCTCCGGCAACGGTTTTGGCGAAGAGCGGACGTCGCGGGTCTCGACGATCGGTGAAGCGTTGTTGTTCAGCTCTCAGCTGAAGCTGACGAGCTATGACAATGACGGGCAGGTTGAGCTGTACCGTTATGACGCGGCAAGCAGTCGCCTCGTGTGTGTCTCGTGCGATCCGAGCGGCGCTCCGCCGACTGGCAGAGCGTTGCTGCGAAGCATTTCCGGCGGCCAGACCTTCACCGAGCCCTCGGTCGTGACGCGGAATATCTCGGCTGATGGTGGCCGGGTATTTTTCGAGTCGTCCGATGCGCTTGTGCCGCAGGACACGAATGGTGTTAAGGATGTGTATGAGTGGGAGCAGGTTGGTGCCGGCAGCTGTGGTGAATCCAGCGCGGGCTTCAGCGCGGTGTCGGGTGGCTGTCTGTATCTGATCTCCACCGGCCGCAGCCCCGATAACTCGTCTTTTGCTGACGCGAGTGTGAATGGCGACGATGTGTTTGTTTTCACCGATCAGCCGTTGGTTGGCCAGGACCAGGATGGCGTGATCGATATTTACGATGCGCGTGTGGGTGGTGGGATAGCGGCGCAGAGCCCTGCGGTGTCCGCTCCGTGTGGTGGTGAAGCGTGCCGGGGGCCGGCGGGTTCGCAGCCGGTGTTCGGCGCCCCGTCGAGCAGTGTGTTCTCCGGTGCTGGGAACCTCGCGGCGGCATCTGTGCCTGTGGAGAGGGCCAAGGCGAAGAAGGCGAAGCCGAAGAAGAGGAAGCACAAGCCCGCCAGAAAGAAGCGGGCGAAGAAGGCCCGAGGATCGGCGAGGCATGTGGTGGGTAAGCAGACGGCGACCAGGGGGGGTAAGTGATGTTGCGCAAGGGGTTGTCGTTCTCGCTGGTTGTTCTCGTGGTGTCGTGTGCGGCGCCGGCTGTGGCGGGTGCGGTGGCGGCGAGGCCGGCGTTCACGGTCACGGTGGTGTCCGCGCCGACGAACTTCGCCCCGGGCGATGGCACGGAATCTTTTGACGTGTATGCCGTGCGGGTGACCAACAGCGGTGGGGCGCCGACGGATGGCTCGCCGATCGTGTTCAGCGACTCCGTGCCGGCCCCGCTGGCCTATGACCCCGTCGGCAGTTTTGCGGGGGCTGGCGTGGAAGGCAGGAACGACAACGGGTCCGAAGAATTCCCGTGCAGTGCGGGGCCGCCTGTGACGTGTACGGATGCGGGTGTGTTGCAGCCGGGGCATTCGCTTGTGATGCGCGTCCCGGTGGATGTGCCGCTGATCGCACCGGCCAGTGTGGTCGATGAGGTGAGCGTCAGCGGGGGTGGCGCGCCACCCGTCTCGGCCAGCGGCACGACGGCGATCAGCGCGGCGCAGCCCAAGTTCGGTTTCCAGGCGTTCGACGGGTCGATCGTCGGTCAGGACGGGCTGCCCGACACCCAGGCCGGGTCGCACCCCTATGCGCTGAACCTCGCCTTCAACCTCAACACCCTCTCGCGCATCGGAATCCCCGGCGCACCTCTCGATCCGGCGGGGAACCCGAAGGAGATCGTCACGAACCTCCCGGCGGGTCTCGTCGCGAACCCCAACGCGACGCTCACGCGCTGCACCGAGGCGCAACTCGAGAGCACCAGGTGCCCGGATTCCTCCGCGGTCGGCACGGTCACCGCCGTGGTCGGGATCTTCGGAGTTCCGTCTGGTAGGCCGGCGGCGCTGTACAACATGGTGCCCCCGGCGGGCGTGCCCGCGGAGTTCGCCTTCGACCCCAACCAGCTGCCGGGGCTGTTCGTGCACCTGTTCGGCGGTGTGCGCACGGGCGGCGACTACGGGCTGTCCTCGACCGCGAGCGACGTCCTGCAGCACGGAGCGATCCAGGCAGTCAGCGTGGAACTGTGGGGCGACCCGTCCGACCCCAGCCACGACGAAATGCGCGGACACTGCGCTGATTTGAGTTACGGTCCGCGTCCGTGTTCGACACCCCAGGCGGGGAGGCCGGCGTTCCTGACGTTGCCGAGCGCCTGCTCGGGGCCGCTCGTCTCATCGGTCAGCGCGAACTCGTGGCAGGAACCCGATAACTTCATCAGCGACAACGTCGCCACGCACGATGCGAGCGGGAATCCTGTTGGTGTGACGGGTTGTGCCTCGCTTGATTTCAGCCCGTCGTTGAGTGTGCAGCCCGATACGCCGGTCGCGGGCTCGCCGACGGGACTTGGTGTGGATCTGCGTGTTCCGCAGAACGAAAGCCCCGAAGGGCTCGCGGAGGCGAACCTGAAGAAGGCCGTCGTCACACTGCCGCAGGGGATGGTCGTCTCGCCGTCCGCGGCGAATGGATTGGGCGCCTGTTCTGAAGCACAGATCGGGTTGGATAACGCCGGTAAGCCTTCGTGCCCGGATTCCTCGAAGGTGGGGTCCGCGGAAGTCATCACCCCGTTGTTGGGGCATTCGTTGCAGGGTTCGGTGTATGTGGCGCAGCAGGGCAGCAACCCGTTCGGGTCGCTTCTCGCGCTGTATCTGGTCGTGGAAGCCGACGGGGCGATCATCAAGCTCCCCGGCCAGGTGTCCCTGAACCCTCTCACGGGCCAGGTCACCACCACGTTCGACAAGAGCCCGCAGTTGCCGTTCAGCGAGTTGAAGCTCAATTTCTTTGGTGGTCCCCGCGCAGCATTGGTCACGCCGTCTGGGTGCGGGTCGTATACGACGACCTCGCGGTTGACGCCGTGGAGCAGCGAAACGCCCGTGGAACCGAACAGCTCCTTCCAGATCGCCTCCGGGTGTGCCGGGCAGGGGTTCAGCCCGTCGTTCACCGCGGGGACCTTGAGTAACCAGGCTGGTGGGTTCAGCCCGTTCAGCGTCACCATCTCCCGCTCCGATCAGGATCAGGATCTTGGTGGGATACAAGTCAAGGCGCCCCCAGGAATGTTGGGGATGCTCAAGAGTGTCCCGTTGTGCGGGGAACCACAGGCAGCGCAGGGCACCTGCGGGCAGGCGAGCTCGATCGGGCATACGACCGTCGGTGCGGGCGCCGGGCCGGACCCATTCTTCCTGGGTGGCCAGGTGTATCTGACGGGGCCATACAAGGGCTCGCCGTTCGGGCTCAGCGTCGTCGTCCCGGCCATAGCGGGCCCCTTTGACCTCGGGACCGTGGTTGTCCGTGCGGCTGTGAGCGTGGACCCGCACACGGCGCAGATCACCGTCACCAGCGACCCACTGCCGAGCATCCTGCAAGGCGTTCCGTTGCAAATCAAGACGGTGAACGTCACGATCGACAGGGAAGGGTTCACGTTCAACCCGACCAACTGCGAACCGCTCAGCGTGGGTGGGACGCTGTCGAGTGTGCAGGGTGTGACCGTGGGGGTGTCTTCGCGTTTTGAGGCCGCGAATTGCGCGGCGCTCGCGTTCAAGCCGTCGTTCACGGTCTCTACGCAGGCGGGTACGAGCAAGAAGAACGGCGCGAGCCTGGATGTGAAGGTGGGCTTTCCCGCGGGCGCCGAGGCGAACATTCGCAGTGTGGCGGTGACATTGCCCAAGCAATTGCCGGCGCGGCTTACGACGATTCAGCAGGCGTGTTTGCAAGCGACGTTCGCGGTGAACCCGGCGTCGTGCCCGGCGGGCTCGAACATCGGTATTGGCACTGCCAGGACGCCTGTGCTCGCGAACCCCGTGACGGGTCCGGCGTACCTGGTGTCTCACGGGGGCGCGTCGTTCCCCGACCTCGTCGTGGTCCTTCAGGGCGAAGGGGTGACCCTGGATCTGACCGGAAGCATCAACATCAAGAAGAGCATCACAAGCAGCACGTTCGCGAGCGTCCCCGACGCGCCGATCAGCTCGTTCGAGCTGAAGCTGCCCGAGGGGCCGCACTCGGGTTTGGCGGCGGTCGTCCCGGCGAAGGCGAAGGGCAATCTCTGCGGACAGGCGTTGACGATGCCCACGACGCTCACCGGCCAGAACGGGGCGCAGATCAAGCAGAGCACCAAGATTGCCGTCACAGGGTGCCCCAAGAGCAAGAAGACCAAGGCGAAGGCGAAGAAGCACAAGAGCAAGAGGAAGAGGAAGTAGGGGGGAGGGGATGCCGGTGTCCTCTCGTCAACGTAAGGTCGGGGCGCGCGATGGGGCGCGCCCCGGCCCGGACGCGTTGCCTCGGGCGCATGTGACCGAGATTCAGCGCGTGCGCATCTTGACCGCGATGGCTGAGGTCGCGGCCGAGCGTGGGGCCGGTGCGGCGAGCGTTGCGCATATCGTCGCGCGCGCGGGTGTTTCGCGCAGGACGTTTTATGACCTCTTCGAGGACCGTGAGGATTGCTTTCTCGCGACCTTCGATGAGGCAGTCGCGCAGGCCGCCGGGAAGGTGCTCCCGGCGTATGAGGGGCAGCTGAGGTGGCGGGAGCGCATCCGGGGAGCTTTGTTGGCATTGCTCGTGTTCTGTGAGGAAGAGCCCGCGCTTGCAAGGTTGTGTGTCGTGGAGGCGTTGGCCGCCGGGCCGCGGGCGCTTGAGCGTCGCGCGCAGGTACTCGACCGGCTCGTGTGGGCCGTCGACCAGGGCCGCGCGGAGCGGCCTGCGCGGGTTCCCGAGCCGCCGCCCCTGGCGGCGGAGGGTGCCGTCGGGGCGGTGCTCTCGGTCGTTCACCGCCGCCTGGTTGGAGGTGGTGTTGAGCCTCTTATGGGCCTTTTGGGTGAGCTCATGAGCGCGATCGTGCTGCCTTACCTCGGCGTCTCGGCGGCACAGAAGGAGCTGCACAGGCCAACCCCACAAATTAAAAAGATTAACAAGAGCCCGCCTGGAGATCCGCTTGATGGTTTGGATATGCGCATTACTTACAGGACTGTTCGTGTTTTGATCGTCATTGGCTCCGGGCCCGGTGCCAGTAACCGTGAGATCGCCACCGAGGCTGGTATCGCCGATCAGGGGCAGGTCTCCAAGCTGCTCACGCGGCTTGAGAGTCTTGGCTTGGTGCGCAACGATGGCGTGGGGCATGCCAAGGGTGCTCCTAATGCCTGGGTGCTCACGCCGCGCGGCCTTGAGGTCGAGCGCGCCATCCGCGTGCAGACCGCCTCGCGCGCTCAGCCCGCCAGTCCGCTCTCCTGACGCTCGCGCGGGCGGTCCTCCGCCGCGCGGCGCGCGTGCATCTCGATCAGCTCCAGCTGCAGGCTGCGGGGCTTTTCGCCCGGGGCCGGCTTGCGGCGGGTCCACGTGCCATCGCTGCCTAGCTGCCAGCTGTTCTGGTTGTCCGCGAACGCGCGTTCCAGGGTGTCCATCAGCTCGTCCTGCAGCTCCTTTGCCTCGATCGGCACCGCCATCTCCACGCGGTGGTCCAGGTTGCGCGGCATCAGGTCCGCGGAGGCGATGTAGACCGTGCGCTCGCCTGCGCCTTCGAACGCGTACACGCGCGCGTGCTCCAGCAGCCGGCCGATGATCGAGACCACCGTGATGTTCTCCGAGATGCCTTCCACGCCTGGGCGCAGGCAGCAGATGCCGCGCACGTTCAGCTGCACCTTCACGCCTGCCTGCGAGGCCTTGTACAGGGCGCGTATGCAGTGGCCGTCGACCAGTGCGTTCATCTTCATCGCGATCCGTCCCGGCTGCTCCGGGGAATGGCTTGCGATCGTGCGCTCGATTTCCTCCAGCAGGCCGTCGCGCAGCTGGTTGGGGGCCGTCAGCACCTTGCGGTAGTGCAGCGGGCGGCCGTAGCCCGTGAGGTAGTTGAACATATCCGTCACATCCGCGCCGATCTGCGGGTCCGTCGTGAACAGGCCGAAATCGGTGTACAGCCGTGCGGTCGTCGAGTGGTAGTTGCCCGTGCCGATGTGCACGTAATTGCGCACCCCATCGCCCTCGCGGCGCACCACCAGCACGCACTTGCAGTGCGTCTTCAGGGCAGGCTGACCGTAGACCACGTGCACGCCCGCCTCCTCCAGCGCCTTCGCCCAGTGGATGTTCGCGCGCTCATCAAAGCGCGCCTTCAGCTCCACCAGCGCCACCGCCTGCTTGCCGCTCTCCGTCGCGTCGATCAGCGCCGGTACCAGCGGCGAGTCGTCGCTCGTGCGGTACACCGTCTGCTTGATCGCCAGCACATTGGGGTCCGCCACCGCCTGCTGCACGAAGCGCTCCACCGACGTCGCGAACGAGTCATACGGGTGGTGCACCAGCAGGTCGCCGTCGCGCATCGCCGCCAGCACATCCGGGCGCTCGCCCTCGTGGCGCAAGAGGCGCGGGTGGGTGATGCCCACCATCGGCGGATCGCGCAGCTCCACCATGCCCGGCAGGCGATAGATCTGCCACAGCGCGCCCATGTCCAGCAGGCCATCCACCGGGTAGATCGCCTCGTCTTCCATCTCCAGCAGGCCCGCCAGCTCCGCGCGTAGCTGCGGCGAGCAGTTGGTGCCTAGCTCCACGCGCACCACCCCGCCGAAGCGGCGGCGGCGCAGCTCGTCCTCCACCGCCTGCAGCAGGTCTGCCGCGTCGTCGCTCACCTCCAAGTCCGCGTCCCGAGTTACCCGGAAGAACTCGCAGTCGACGATCTCCATGCCCGGGAACAGCTGCTCCAGGTGGTGAGCGATGATGTCCTCGAGCGGCACCAGCACCGTCCCCGGGTGTTTGCTGCTGCTGTTGTTGGCGGCGGCTGTGTCGGCGCCTGCGCCGGTAGGTGAGCTCTCGGGGTGGGGGCGCACCGCCAGGAAACGCGGCAGGATCTCCGTCGGCACCTTCACGCGCGCGAACACCGTCTGGTCGCTCATCGGATCGCGCACCAGCACCGCCAGGCTCAGCGACAGGTTTGAGATGTAGGGGAACGGCCGGCCCGGGGCCACCGCCAGTGGGGTCAGCGCGGGGAAGATCACCTTCTCAAAGCGCTCCGCCACATACGCGCGCTGCGCTTCGTCCAGCTGCTCATAGGAGACCACGTGGATGCCCTGTTTGGCCAGCGCCGGGCGCAGCTCGCGGTCAAAGCAGCTGCTCAGACGCGACCCCAGCTCCTGCACCCGTCGGCGGATGCCCGCGATCGTCTGCGACGGCGTGCTGCCGTCCTGGCTCGGGTTCTCCACGCCTGCCTCGATCTGGTCGTGCAGGCCCGCCACGCGCACCATGTAGTACTCATCGAGGTTCGTCGTGTAGATCGCGCAGTACTTCACCCGCTCCAGCAGCGGCACCTGCTTGTCCTCCGCCAGCTGCAGCACCCGTTCGTTGAAGTCCAGCCACGACAGCTCGCGGTTCAGGTACAGCGCGGGGTCGTGCAGCTTGTGGTGCTTGTGGTGATGGTCGTCGTGCTTGCTCATTTCGGTCGCTGCTCAAAGCTAGCGTGTCAGTCGCTACTGTGCTGTTAGAGAAGCATGGGAGGCACGGCTCGCCAACTCTGGTTGTTACGTCACGCCGACGCGGAGCCGCACGGCGCTCGCGCCGATGCCGAGCGCGTGCTCACCGCGCGGGGTGAACGCCAGGCGCGCCTGGCCGGGGCCGCCTTGGGGCGTGCCGAAGTGGGCTTCGATGCGGTCTTGGTCAGTCCTAAGGTGCGCGCTCAGCAGACCGCTCGGCTGGCCGCCGAGGCTTGGGGTGAGGAGCGGGGAGAACAGCAGCCCGTGCTGCACACCCACGCTCCGCTGGCCGGTGGCTTTTATGCCTCGCAGGCGCTTGACGCGCTGGCTGGCACCGGCGCCGATGCGCGTGTCCTGTTCGTTGGGCACGAGCCCGACCTTTCGAGCGTCGTTGCCGAACTGACCGGGGCGCGGATCGATCTTAAGAAGGGTGGGCTGGCGGTGGTGCGCCTAGAGGGTGCTAGTGGCGAGCTCGTGATCCTGCTGCGGCCCCGCGAGCTGGCTCTCATCGCCAACCTCGCTACTGCCGACGTCTGACGCGCTCGTCGCGGTGGCGACTTCGACGCCGGCTTCCGCCACTTCTGCTGCCTTCGCCGCGCCTGCGGTGGCCTCCGCCGCGAAGCGGTAGCCGATGCCGAAGTGCGTATGGATGTAGCGCCACTTCGGGGATGCCTTCTCAAGCTTCTGACGCAGCTTGCGCACGAACACATCGACCGAGCGGTCTCCGCGCACCATCGCGTAACCCCACAGGCGCGAGTAGATCTCCTCGCGCTCCAGCACGCGTCCCTCGGCCTGCGCCAGCAGCTCGATCAGCTCGAACTCGCGGCGCGTCAGGTCGATGCTTGCGCCATTCACGAACGCCTGGAAGCGGTCGCTGCGGATCTCCACCTCGCCTGCCAATACCGGTTTCACATCGCCGCGGCTTGAGCTGCGACGGCGGCGGCGCACCACGCTTTGCACGCGTGCGATCACCTCCTCCGGGTGACATGGCTTGGTGATCCAGTCGTCCGCGCCCAGGCGCAGGCCGCGCACGCGCTGCGCCACCGTGGAGGGGCCTGTGCAGACAACGATGCCGAGCTCCGGCAGGGCGTCGCACAGGCGCTCAAGCCACGCCCACGCCTGTGGGCCGAGGATCGCCAGGTCCACCACCAGCGCGCTCAGGCGCATCGCGACGACCGCGTCTGTGGGCACTGGCGAGCCGAGCACGCGGTGCTCCCAGCCGAGGCGATCGAGCCGCTTGCTCAATACCTGGATGAAACCGCTGTCGCGGTCGAGTACGGCGATACGCAGGGGGGAGCCGTTCGAGGATGCACTACGAGCTTCCGGTGTGCCCCCTTGCTCCTCGCGGGTGCTCTCCATCATCGAAACGGAAGTGTATGGCAGCAACGCGGCCTTGTGGTGTGCGTAAGGCATTGGTCACAGAATGGTTACAGGTGTTTTCGCAAACAGCGCGGATGGGGGAGCCCTCAGTCGATCGATCCGGGCGCGGCGATCCATACGCTCTCGATCCCCAGTGCCCGGCACAGGGGATCGAAATGGCGGTCGTAGTGCAGGACCCCCGCGCCACGCCCAGCGGCCGCGGCGGCGATCAGATAATCGGCGGCAGGTATGCGTCGTTCACCGCGTAGCTCACGTGAGGCGCCGATGGCTGCTGTGCCTGCACTGCGCGTGACCGGGGCTGGCGGCAGAGACGCAAGGGTTCGATCCAGATCGGCGAACGCCTCCTCATTGCGGGCGCCCGCAAGCAGCTCAAGTGCGACCACCGGGCACACCGCAAGCCGGTGAGAACGTGCGGTTGCCAGCCAACGGGGCAGCACGACCGGGTCTCGCTGGCGGTTCCAGGCTGAGGTGTCGAATACGAGTGGTCCGCCGGAGCCGTAGGGCTCAGCGGGCGGCATGGAGGCTCTCGGAAACGGCGAAGTCATAGCGGTCATCATCGCCGGCGGCTATCCGCAGCAGGTGCTCTTGGGCGTCGCTTTCGCCGGCTCGCTCTGCGCGCATTGCCTCGGCGCCGCGCAGCGCCAGGTCGCGTACGGCACGTGACCTTGGCTCTGTACCCCCGAACTCCGCCACCGCGTCAGCCAGCTCGGAGTCGAGCGTGACCTGTATGCGGGGGGTGGTGGGAGGCACAGGCCAAGTGTACCAGATGGCTGGTACACTTGATGAGGAGGTCGGTTGCCGCTAAACCGTGCCGGCGTCCGAGGCCCCGCCCACGCCCATCGTGTGCGAGGAGTCGCTGAACTCGCGGAACAGGCCCGTCACCACGAACGCCACCTGCTCGCCGATGTCTACCGCGTTATCACCTACGCGCTCCAGCGCGCGTGCCACCAGCGTCATCAGCATCGCCCATTCGCGCGTGTCCGGGTCTTCGCCGATCTCGATCGCCATGCGGAAGATGTCCCGGTTCAGGCGATTGATCTCGCGGTCCTGGCGCACCAGGTCCTCGGCCAGTTCCACGTCGCGGCCCGCGAACGCCGACTTGGACTGGGTCACCTCCGAGCGCGCATACGCGCCCATTTTCAGCAGCGCATCCAGCAGTTCGCGGCGCACCGGCGGCTCGTGGCCTGAGAGGGGGATCAGCTTGGCGATGTTCACGCACTGATCGCCCATCCGCTCGATGCATTTCATCACGTGCAACAGTGCTGCTACCACGCGTAGGTCTCCTGCCACCGGCGCCTGCAGCGCCAGCAGCGAGAGGATGCCCTGGTGGACTTCCAGGTAGCGCCCGTCCACGCGGTCGTCGTCGACGATCACCATCTGCGCCAGCTCCACGTCCTGGTGGTTCAGTGCCTCCAGCACGCGGTCGAGCTGCTCCACGATCAGGTCCAGGCCGCCCAGCGCGCGCGTCTCCAGTTCCTGCAGCTGTTGCTGGAAGTGTTGACGCCCCTGCTGGCGGCTGGGGCTGCCGGGGTCGAGTGGGGATACGGAGGAGCCTTGCTCGCCGGCATCGGGCCGGCCGCGCCAGCCTTTAGCCGAACTTTCCGGTGACATATTCCTCGGTGCGTGGGTCGTTGGGTGTGGTGAAGATCTCCTGCGTCGGGCCGACCTCGACCATCTCGCCGCTCAACATGAAAGCCGTGCGGTCGGCCACGCGCGCGGCCTGCTGCATGTTGTGGGTCACGATCACGATCGTCACGCGCTGTTTGAGCGTCGCGATCAGCTCCTCGATCTTTAGCGTTGCGATCGGGTCGAGTGCCGAGCAAGGCTCGTCCATCAGCAGCACCTCGGGGTCCACCGCCAGCGAGCGTGCGATGCACAGTCGCTGCTGCTGGCCGCCGCTGAGGCCCATGCCGGGCTCGGACAGGCGGTCGGCGACCTCCTCCCACAGGCCCGCGCTGCGCAGTGCCGACTCAACCTTGCCGCGCAGTTCGCCGCGGCCTATGCCGCTCAGGCGCAGGCCCGAGGCGACGTTGTCGTAGATCGACATCGTCGGGAACGGGTTGGGCTTCTGGAAGACCATCCCGATCGCCCGCCGCACCGCGATCACATCCACCGAGCTGTCGTACAGGTCGATGTCGTCCAGCAGCACCTTGCCCTCTGCGCGCGCGCCTGGGATCTCCTCATGCATACGATTGATGCAGCGCACCATCGTCGACTTGCCACAGCCGCTGGGGCCGATGATCGCCGTCACCTTGTTCGCCGGGAACTCCAGGTCGACGCCCTTGACCTGCTCCGCCGAGCCATAGAAGGCCCGCAGGGCCTGCAGGCGCACCTGCGGGCCCTGCTTGACGATGCTCGCCGCGCTTGGGGGTGCCGAGGCGGTTGTGTCGGGGGGAGGCGCCGGCTGCTGCGGCTGCGAAGGCTGCAGCATCTTCTCAGCCTTTATATCCGCCGCAGGCGGGGAAGCGCCCGCTGTTATGTGGGGCGATGCGTCGGGTGTCATGCAAGGCGGCTCCTTCGGGAAACCAGGCGGGCCACGAGGTTGAGGATCAAGATAAGCACAACCAGCGTCAACGCCGCGCCCCAAGCGCGGTTGACCACCGACTGCGTGGGTGAGATCACGTCGTTATAGATCTGCACCGGCAATGAATTCATGAACTCGCCGAGGTTCGAGCTCGTCTTGTTGGTGGCTCCCGACGTGAACAGCAGCGGCGCCGTCTCGCCGGCCGCGCGTGCGATCGCCAGTAGTACGCCGGTGACTAGGCCGCTTACTGCTGTCGGCAGCACGATGCGGAAGATCACCTTCCAGCGCTCCGCGCCTAGCGCCAGCGCGGATTCGCGCAGCGCATTCGGGACCAGCAGCAGCACCACCTCGGCTGAGCGCGTGATCACCGGCAGCATCAGCAGCGAGAGCGCCAGTGCGCCCTTGTAGCCGGCGAACGTCGAGCCTGTGCCGATGATCAGCACGATGTAGATGAACAGTCCGAACACGATCGACGGTACACCGGTCAGCACGTCCACGAAGAAGCGCACCAGCTGCGCGAACCAGTGCCCTTTCCCGTACTCCACCAGCCATACCGCCACGCCGATGCCGATCGGCACCGCGATCAGCGAGGCCAGCGCGACCATCTCGATCGTGCCTAGCATCGCGCTCCTGATGCCGCCGATGTCCGAGTTCTTGAAGAACGTATTGCCGGTCGGATCGGTCGTGAAGAAGTGCGGGCTCCACGCCTTCAGGCCCTCGTGCAGTAGGTAGTAGATCACCAGCACCAGGGGGATCAGCGCGATGATCGTGCCCGTCAGTACCAGCGCGCGTGCAAGCTTGTCTGAGCGCCGTCGCCTTGGGCTGACCGCGAAGCGCTCGATGCGATTGGGGGTCGCGCCGTGTGCGCTCATTGCGTCCGTCCTTCGATTGCCCGTACTGTCATCACGCCCCCATCGCCGCGGTCTCGGCCAGATCGGCCACGTTTGACCTGGACCCACCCAACCCGCTCTGCCGCGGCTGGTTGCGGCTGCGATTGGCGCGCATCACGACCAGGCGTGCCACTGCGTTGACCAGCAGCGTCAGCACGAATAGCACCAGCGCCGCGGCGAACAGCGCCGAGCGGTGCAGGCCTGTGGCCTCGCCGAACTCATTCGCGATTACTGCCGCCAGCGTGTAGCCCTGACTGAACAGGTGGCCGCTCAATTGGGGGGCGTCGCCGATCACGAGCGTCACCGCGATCGTCTCGCCGATCGCGCGGCCTAGACCTAGCATCGAGCCGCCGACGATGCCTGTGCGGCAGTAGGGCAGCACCGCTATGCGAATCATCTCCCAGCGCGTTGCGCCTAGGCCCAGTGCTGCCTCCTTGTGATCGAGTGGCACCGTGGCCATCACCTCGCGCGAGATCGCGCTCACGATCGGCAGGATCATGATCGCCAGGATCAGGCCCGCCACGAAGTAGTTGGGGATCGTTACCGTGCCGCCGCCGATGAACGGTATGAAGCTCAGCTTGTTCGCCACCCACTGCTCCGCCGGCTGCAGTTTGGGGGCGAGGAAGAAGATGCCCCACAGGCCGTACACCACTGATGGCACGGCTGCCAGCAGCTCGATCAGGATCGTGATCGGCGCCTTTATGCGTCGTGGGCATAGCTCGGTTATGTACAACGCCGTCGCCACCGCCACCGGCACTCCCATCAGCAGCGCCAAGACCGAAGTGATCAGCGTACCTACCACCAGCGGCAGCGCCCCGAAGTGTTCGGAGCTCACGTCCCAGTTGTTGGTGAACGTGAACCCGAGTACGCCTTCCTTGGCGAAAGCCGGCCGTGCTTCGCCGACCAGCCGCACGAAGAAGAAGACGATCAGCGCCAGGATCAGCGCCGCCAGCAGCGTCAGGCCATAGCGCAGTGCGCGATCTGGAAACCGCGCAAGCGGTGATCGCTCGAGCTTCGAGCGATCACCGCCGGGTATTGACGCGGCCTCCAACGTGTCTCGGAGGCTAGAGGGTGGCGCAGCCGGCTGCAGGCCGGCGAGCCGGGCCCCTCGTTGTCCCGATCATCAGAGAGCGGCGCCGTTGCACTGTAGGCCGGCTGCTGCTTCCTTGGACTTGGCCAGGATCGATGCAGGCAATGCCGCGTAGTCGGCCTGTGCCAACACGCTCTGGCCTGCTCCGAGCCCATAGTCGATGAACTGCTTCACGCCCTTGGCGGCCGCTTCGCCACCGGGGATGCCGGCCTTGCAGAGGTCCTTATTGACCACGATAAACGTCTGCGAGGCGATCGGGTAGGCCGTGGGGCCTGCTGGGTTCTTGATTGCGAAGCCCAGGTTGGCCGGTACTTCGATGCCTTCGGCCGCCGCGCTCGTGGAGGCCAGGCTCGGCACGATGTAGCTGCCCGCCTTGTTCTTCACGCTGGCGTAGGTGAATTTGTGCTGCAGCGCGTATGCCTGCTCGACGTAGCCAACGGCGCCCGTCGTCTGCTGGATCGCGCCGGCCACGCCCGCGTTGCCCTTCGCGCCTGTGCCCGTCGGCCATGGCACGTCCTTGCCTGAGCCGACGCTAGCCGGCCACGTCGGATCAGCGGCCACCAGCCAGCCGGTGAAGCCGGCCGTAGTGCCCGAGGAGTCCGAGCGGTGGATCACGGTGATCGCCGTGCTCGGCAGGTTGACCGTGGGGTTCAGCGCCTTGATCGCGGCGTTGTTCCAGGTCTTGATCTTGCCCAGGAAGATGTTCCCGGCGACCGTCGCGTTGAGCTTCAGGCCGGTCTGCACGCCTGGCAGGTTGTAGGAGATCGTGATCGCGCCTAAGAACATCGGGATCTGCTGTGCCGGCGAGCCGTTCGCGGCCAGCGCTGCTTCTTCAGGGGCCTTCAGCGGCGGGTCGCTGGCGCCGAAGTCGACCGTCTTGCTCTCAAGCGACGTGATGCCCGCGCCGCTGCCGACGGACTGGTAGTTGACGGTGAGCCCCGAGATCGCCGAGCCCCACTGCTGGTAGACCGGTGCGGCGAAGGTGGAGCCCGCGCCGGAGATGGTGGCGCTTGAACTTGAGCTGTTGGTGGTGCTCGAGCTGCTGCCACACGCCGCAACGGCCAGCGACAGCACCGCTGCGCCCAGGAAAGCGCCTGCCTTTTTGTTGATCACTACGTCTCCTCTGACTGGTTGTTGACGGCGGCGGCTGGAGCGCCCAGCCCACTTTGCGGGCAGGGGACTGGTTCCGCCATCCGACTGTGCTTGCAGTTTTCTCAGTTGCCTACTGCCTGCGTGTGAACATCTCGTGAAAGCTGCTCGGGCGAGGGTTGCGGCTGAGGGTCGCGTGAGGGCGGCGGCTGAGGTGGCCGATGTTCGCGTGAGGGTTGTGGCTGGAAGCGATAGCCGAAGCCGGGGTGCGTGTGGATGAAGCGTCGATCTGGCATCGCGGCTTCGAGCTTGGTGCGCAGCTTGCTCACGTACACGTCAACCGAGCGGTCGCCGTGGCGCAGTTCGCGCTTCCACACTGTCTCGAACAGCTCCTCGCGTGTGACTATTGCCCCTGGGCGGCTGGCCATCGCCACCAGCAGCTCGAACTCCCGCACCGACAGCGTCAGGGCTCTGCCCGTGGCCAGCACGAGCCCCTCGCCGACCCTGATCTCGAGCTCGCCCGCGTACAGCGTGCCATTGTTCTCGCCGCGCGTGCCGTCGTTCTCGCCGTGCTCCTCCACAGCGTCGCATCATCGATCTCGCGCGCGCGGCTGGAGTTGCCAAGTCGTGATCCGTTCGTGAAAAAGCGGTGAAAGGATCGTTAGCGCTCGCGAGGCGTCAATATTCTTCGCCGATGACTTTCCCTCGCCTACTCCGTCGTCTGCGCGTCGGTCGATGAGCTTTCTGCGTCGCAGCCCTGACGGGGCCTTGATGGAGTTGGTCGAGGAGGCCGGGCGCAACGTTCAACGCTCTGGCCTGCTGATGCGCGATCTGCTGGCGGACTTCCCCGAGCACGCCTCGCTCGCCCGCGATCTCAAGGTCTGCGAGCAGGAGGGCGATCGCATCACCCACGACATCATCCACCGCCTCACCGGTCGCGGGCGCGTGGCCGCCCCTTTCGACACCGGCGATGGCTATGCGCTAGCCACCGCGCTCGATGACATCGTCGATCACACCGAGCAGGCCGCCGCGCAGCTCGGGCTCTATGGGGTCGAAGCGCCCATGGAGCAGTCGCTGGAGTTCGCCGAGGTGCTCGTCGGCGCCGGCGAGCAGATTGCCCGTGCGCTGCGCTGCCTGCGCACAGGCACCGAGCTGGCGCCTCATCTCGTCGAGATCCACCGCCTTGAGAACGAGGGCGATCGCTTGCAGCGCGATGCCGTGGCCTCGCTGTTCGTGGGGGGCATCGATCCGATGGTCGTCATCCGCTGGAAGGACATCTTCGAGTCCCTTGAGGCTGCCGTCGATGCTTGCGAGACCGTCGCTCATGTACTTGAGGGGATCACGCTCAAGCAGCGCGGGCGGCGACGCTGAGGGCTGCAAAAGATCTCATTGCAGAAGAACTTATTGCGCAATAAGTTATGGCGTCATGAGATGTCTCGCGGCGGACGAGCTGCACAACATCGCCCGCACAGATCTGTACAGGTAGGCCTTGCATGGGCGGCTTCGTACAGACGGCCCTCACCCGAGCGTCGTCGGTGGAGCGCTCGCTTCGAGTTGTGTGCCTTTGGGGCTGCCGATGAAGAACACCTGAAAGGGCACGTGCTGCTTCGCTCCAACTTCCGGCAGCACCGCGCGACCTGCCGCGACTATGTGGCCCCCGCGCCGTCCCACCACATATACCACCAGCTTCTGCTGAGGTATTTGCGAGCGGTTGCTCACGGTGCCTTCGGCGCCTAGGCCGTTGCTGGGGTCTGCAAAGGTGTGCACACCACTGATGCTCAGCTGGGGCAGCGCGCCGTTGGCGGCAGCGGCTTCACCCACCAGCGCACTCGCCTTTGCCGGCACGCCCGCGGCCTGGATCTGGTCATCGATCCATATGGTTGCCGCGTGGGGTCTCAGCAATGGGACCGACACAAGCGTCGTGTCCAGTCCCGGAGCATTGTTCCGGTAGAGCACTGCGCCTCTGCCATCGTTCACCGTAATTGCGATCGGCGCTTCGTGCAGCGTCTTTGAGGATTCATTGCGCAGCGCGACCACTGCCGCGACGCCGTTTTCATCGTGCACCACGTACGTTGCCACCACCTTCACTTGCGGGTTCTCGCGCGTCACCGCCACGCCTTTCTGGGCCGCTTCCGGGTGCGCCAGACGTTGCTCGCGCGCGGCCTTTTCCAGCTTCGCGCTCCGCTGCGCGTTGGTCTCGCAGCCGCTTAGGGCAAGCGTTGCCACGGCGAACGCCGCCACCAACCGAATGCTCACCCAAACGCTCCGCTGATGTACTCGCGCGTGCGCTGCTGGCGGGGGTTGTCGAATACCTGGTCGCTCGATCCATACTCGACCAGCTCGCCCAGGTGCATGAAGGCCACGTGATCGGCCACCCTGAACGCCTGCTGCAGGTTGTGTGTGACGATCACGATCGCCACGCTCTCGCGCAACCTGGAGATCAGTTGCTCGATCGTGGCTGTGGAGATGGGGTCAAGCGCGGAGCATGGCTCGTCCAGCAGCAGCACCTCCGGGTTGGCCGCCAGTGCGCGCGCGATGCACAGGCGCTGCTGCTGGCCCCCCGACAGGCGCAGCGCCGGATGGTTGAGATCGGCCTTCACCTCCTCGTACAGGCCGGCCCTTTGCAGTGCTTCCACCACCGCCGGTTCAAGCTCCTTGCGCCCGGCTCTGCGACGACCGCGCCAGCCACCCCGATGCTCCTCGTCTCGTCCGCCGCGACGCTCCTCGCGCAACGCGTAGGCCACGTTCTCAAACACGCTCATCGGGAAGGGGTTGGGCTGCTGAAAGACCATCGAAATGCGCCGGCGCAGAGCCGTCACCTCAAGGTCGCTGATCTCCTGGCCATCCAGCGTGACCCGGCCGGCCCTCGTCGCTCCCGCCGTCACCTCCGTCAGGCGATTGAGCGAGCGCAGCAGCGTTGTCTTACCCGAGCCTGAGGCGCCGATCAGGGCCAGCACCTCGCCTTCGCGCACCGGCAGCGTCACATCTCGCACCACCCAGCGATCGCCATACGCGAGTGACACATTCTCGATACGCATTCTCTCGGTCACCTTTGCCCCCATGGGAGCATCCGGCAGTGGTGCGGGCCTGCCGTTGCTGGGCGGGGGCGCCACCACGGTCGGCTCGCGCTCCACCACGATTCTCCGCACAGGTGGCGGTCCCATCAGTCCCTCCACGGCATCCACCTCCACAGCATCGGCCCTGTCAGACCCGCCAGCCAACGCGGCTTGCCCGAGCTCAGGCGCGTCACCACCATGTTCAGCGCCAGCACCATCATCAGCAGCACGAACGCCGCCGCATAGGCCTTCTCGGGCGCATTGCCTTCTCCGGCCGGGGAGTTTTCGAACACATAGCTCGTCAGCGTCGAGCCTGTGCCGCGCAGTGTGGAGAGCCCGGGTGTGCCTCCGGCCCCTTCCAGATGCAGCGAGGCACCCAGCAGAATCACCACGATCGCCGTGTCGCCGATGATCCGGCCCATGCCCAGCGTCGTGCCGCTGGCGATGCTGGGGCGGATCGAGGGCAGCAGCACCCTGCGGATCGTCGTCGCCCGCGTCTTGCCCAGCGCGTAGGACGCCTCGCGCATGTGCGCGGGTATCTGTGCCAGGCCCTCGCGCGTAGCGCTCACCACCAGTGGCAGCGCCAGCAGCGACATCATCGCGCCGGCTGCGAAGAATGAGCGCCCATAAACCGCTCCGCCTGCCGAGGTCTGTGAGAGGAACGCCAGGCTGGGGCGGGCGAAGATCAGCAGGCCGAAGAACGCCAACACCACGCTCGGCGCTCCGGCGATCATTTCGATCCCCGACTCCACCGCTTGTGCCAGCGCCGCCGGACGGCGGTACTCCGAAAGCCACACCGCCACTGCCACACCGATCGGTGCTGCCAGCGCGATGCCGATCGCCGTCAACAGCAGCGTGCCCTCGATCGGGTCCAGGAAGCCTCCCGATCCGCTCTGGCTCTGCGAGGCGCTTGGGTGTTCCAGCAACAGCCCCGGACGCAGATAGGAGATGCCCTTCACAAACATCACCAGCACGATCCCTGCCGCCAGTGCGCACAGCAGCAGGCCCGCTGCCCAGCACAACAGGTAGCCCACACGGTCCATCAGCGGCCACGAGGAGATCGAGTCCTGCCCGTGGCCTGTGCTCTGGCGGGCGGGCCTGCTGGGGCTCGCCGTGGGGCTCGGCAGAGGACGGGGGCTTGGCGCGGCCGGCCCCATGGGCGTGTGTATCATCGGGCGCTCGCCTCGTGCGGCGCGCTGGACATCAGGTGCGGATCCCATAGCGCTTGAGCGGCTGCTTGACCGACCACGCGGCCAGCGACAAGGCGGCGGTGGACACCAGCACCACCGCCGCCATCGCGTACAGCGTCTGGCTCAACGGCACCACCGATAGGTTGTCCTTGTAGGTGATGATCGTCGCCGCCAAGGGCCTCACCGGCTCAAACAGCGCCGTGCGTCCGTCGAGCAGATTCACTGGGAATGAGCGGCTTCCGCCTACCAACGCCAACATGATCGCCTCACCCAGCGCTCGCGCGGTGGCCAGCACGGCGCCCGCAATGATCGCGGGTCGCGCGGTGCGCACCGACACTCGCCACATCGTGCGCCAGCGATTGACCCCCAACGCCGCCGAGCCCTCGGTCCACGAGTTGGGCACCGCCGAAAGCGCATTGACCGTGATCGCCACCATGATCGGCACGATCATCACCATCAGGATCAGGCTCGCCACCAACAGGCCCGCGCCGTTGAGCTGCACTACGTAGGACACCGACAGCTTGCGGCCTTGCGAGATCAGATGCTGGTTGATCCACGGCACTACCAGCAATATCCCGATCAGGCCGAAGATCACCGATGGCACCGCCGCCAGCAAGCGCACTACAGGTTCCAGTATCCGCTTCATGCTCTGAGGCGCGAACTCAACGATGAAGATGGCGCTCAGCACTGACAGCACCAGCCCGAGTACGACCGCGATGCCCGTCGTGAGGGCCGTATCCCACAGGAGTGGCCACGCGCGCAGGTGATAGACGTAATGGGCCGGGTCGGGAGGACTGTTGACGATCGCCTTGATCTGCTGATCGACATCGCCCCCTGGGAAAAACCACTTGATGTATCCGTTGTGCGCAAACGACGGCCAGGCCTTGACGAACACCGTCACCAGCATCGCCACCACGAAGGCCAGCACGGCCACCGAAACCGCGCCGAGCGCGAGCTCGGCGCGGCGTTCCGCTGAGAGGTTCAGCCGCTGCCACCTGGAGTGCCTAAGCATGCTGGGGCTGGCGTTAGCGGTGGAGGCGGGGTTGGCGGTGGAGGGGGGTTAGTGGTGGAGGGGGCCGTTAGTGGATCGGAATCCACTGGCTGCCGACGATCTTCACGACCGCGGCATTGTGCGGCTTGATGACCCACTTGATGAACTTGGCAGCCGCGCCCTTGGGTGCGCCTTTGGTCACCATCCAGAAATTACGCACGCCCTGGTACTGGCCGGACTTCGCGTTACGCAACGTGCACGGTATGCCCTGGTAGCTCACCGCGTTTGTGCCGGGGGTGAAGGCGAAGGAGGCGAAGCCGATCGCGTTCTTGTCCCCGATGACCGCCTGGCGCATCGTTCCATTGGATTCCTCAGCCGAAGCGCTCGGCGAGATCTTCAGGCTTTCGCCGAGGAAGATGTTCTGGAAAGCATCCTGCGTACCGGAGGAAGCTACGCGCTGGAAGAGGTCGATCGGCCCCGTCACGCTGGCGCCGGGAACTTCGCTCCAGTTGCGTACCTGGCCCGTGAAGATCTGCTGCACCGTCTGCTGGTTGAGGTTGCTCAGAGGGTTGCCGGGGTTGGTGATCACGCAAACACCGTCCCGTGCAATCTTTGTGAACACCAGACCATGGGGGTCCACGCCGAGGATCGGGTCGCGCGAGACATCGCCGATGTCGACGCGGCCTGAGTTCACATCGCTGATGCCCACGCCGGAGGTACCCTGGCCGACTTTGGGGGTAGGCGCGTGGGTGGACTTGTGGTAGGCCGCCGCCAGCTGGTTCATCAAGGGGAAGATCGAGGTCGATCCGTCGATCAGCAGCGCCCGTCCCTGGGCCATGGCGGGCACGCTTGCCAGCGCCAGTGCGGCAAGCAGCGAAACGGTTAGTGAGCGGTTGATTCTGCGCACGGTGCGTTGACTCCTTTGGTGAACACCCGGGGCAGGCAGCCCCGGAGGGACCCGGAGTGTCGATTGCTCACCTTTGGAGGGGGTGAACGAGCGGTGTCTCTCTGGAGAAAATCTGGATAACACACGTGACGGATTTGTGAACAGCCATTGCTTTCGCCTCGGGGCGCTGTGACACTGCCGGCGCTCCCCTGCCATGAACGACGATCCCACCCCCAAGCCCAACGGCAGCCCCGCCAAATCCAACGGCGGGCCCAACGGTCATCAGGCTCCCGCCCCCGGCGCTCCTTCCGGTGCCGCCGCCGACCGCGGTCCCTCCAGCCCCTCCAAGCAGGTGCGCTCGGGCCTGGCCCAGCGACGCAACCCTCTGCTCGTGGGCCTCGAAGGGCTCATGCAGGGCGCGGGCCGCCTACTGCTGAAGGACCCGCTCACCACCTTCCTGGCGCTCGCATCGATCGGTCTGGCAATCACCTTCGCGCTGCTGCTCGGCTCGATCGGGCCCAGCAGCTATGGCTCGCAGATACCGCTCAGCCGTGTCGAAACGCTGGCTCGGCAGAAGAACATCGCGCTGGCCACCCTGCTCGACCACGACAGCCGCGTGGAGATAACCACGCGCCCACCGATCCAGCAGCTGTGGGCTTCCTACCCGAGCTCGGGCGCGCAGACGCAGGCGCTGCTCACAAGTATCGGCAAGAGCGGCGCCGTGGTCGTGGTCGCCCAGCAGTCGGGCAAGGCGACACGCACGATCGTGGTGCAGTTCCTGATCCCGATCCTGCTGCTGGTATGCCTCTTCGCCTTCTTCACGCGCCTCGGCGCCGATGGTGGCGCCGGGGGCATCGCGGGCTTCTCGCGCTTCGGTGGCAAAGGCAAGCGCAAGGGCAAGGGCACCGCCGAAAGGACCTCCTTCGCCGATGTCGCGGGCGCCGGCGAAGCGGTGGCCGAGCTGCGCGAGATACGCGATTATCTGGCCGAACCAGACAAGTACCTGAAGGTCGGCGCAGCCGCGCCTAAGGGGGTGCTGCTGGTAGGGCCCCCCGGCACCGGCAAGACGCTGCTGGCCAAGGCCGTGGCGGGCGAAGCCGAGGCTTCGTTCTTCTCGCTGTCGGGCTCTGACTTCGTCGAGTCGCTCGTGGGTGTCGGCGCGGCGCGCGTACGCGACCTCTTCGCCAAGGCTCGTAAGGCCGCTCCCGCGATCATCTTCATCGACGAGTTTGACGCCGCCGGGCGCAAGCGCGGCGCCGGCATCGGTCAGGGCAACGACGAGCGCGAGCAGACGCTGAACCAGATCCTTGTGGAGATGGACGGCTTCGCCGGCGACGGCGGCCTCGTGGTGATGGGCGCCACCAACCGACCTGACGTGCTCGACCCCGCGCTGCTGCGCCCAGGGCGCTTTGATCGGCAGGTGACGATCGACGTACCCGATGTGCACGGGCGTCTTGAGATCCTGCGCCTACACGGCGCCAAGCGGCCGCTGGCGGCCGATGCCTCGCTTGAGGAGGTAGCCCGCCAGACCCCCGGCTTCAGCGGCGCCGAGTTGGCCAACGTGATCAACGAGGGCGCCCTGCTGAGCGTGCGCGACGGACGGGGCGAGATCGACCAGGCCACCCTTGAGGAGGCGATCGATCGCGTGGTGGCGGGCCCCGCCAAGAAGCACATTCTCAGCCGCGAAGAGCGCTGGCTGATCTCGATTCACGAGTCCGCCCACGCGGTCGTCACCCAGGCGCTCGGTCAATCGACCTCGACGCGTAAGCTCTCGATCGTGGCTCGTGGGCGCACGCTCGGCACCGCCGCGCACATGCTCACCGACCGCGACCTGGTGATCCAGGCCGAACCCGACCTGCTGCGCCAGCTGACGGTGATCGTCGCCGGCGCCGCGGGCGAGCGCATCGCCTTCGGCCACCTCTCGACCGGCGTCAGCGACGACCTGCACGCGGCCACCAACCTGGCTCGCACGATGGTCACCTCCTTCGGCATGTCCGACGCCCTCGGGCCCGTAACCATCGGCGAGAAGGGCGGCGAGGTGTTCCTTGGCGCCTCCCTGCAGGATCTCGGCTCGGTCGGTCCTTCCACCTTGGACCTCATCGACCGCGAGGTCGAGCGCCTGGTGGGCGACGCCGAGGGGCGCGCGACAGCGGTGCTCGATCTCAACTGGCAAGCCGTCGAGGAGACCGCCCACGCGCTGCTGGAGCACGAGACGCTTTCGGGGGTAGCGCTTGAGGCCGTCCTCTCGACCGTGCAGGAGACCACCCTTGAGGGTCTCCACACCGCGGTTGAGGAGCTCAAGGAGGCGCGCCGGCGCCACCGCATAGTCCCCGAGCGCGATCCGCGACCAGAGGGGCGTTAAATGCGCGGGCGCTTCTCCCGCCGCAGCGCCTCCACCGAGGCTCCCCGCTCCTCCCGCCCCGTCTCGGCTGCCGAGGCTCGCGGCTCCGGCGTGCTCTCCAGGGCGTCGCTCGTCATCTCCATCCTGGCGCTGATCCTCTCCACGACGGGCCTTGCCGATGCGGCGCGCAAAGCCGTAGGCCATGCAGTCTCCGGTCTCGTGGCTGGGCACCGTGTCAGCGCCAAGCCGCTGGCGGGGGGCATCCTCGTGCTTGGCAAGAATCGCAAGTTCCCCGTCGCCGCGATTCCCACCGTCAAGAACGCCAGTGCCGTGGGCGGGCTGACCGTGGCAGGTCTCTCGGCCTGTCCTCCCACCACCGCCGACCTCGGCACGTGGTGCTTGGAAGAGTCGCCTTACCCATTGACCACGCAGGATGCGGGCAAGAACAACTACTTCTGGGCGAGCCAGGCGTGCGTTGAACGGGGCGGCTATCTGCCCAGCGCGGCGCAGCTAATCGGCGCCGCCAAGCGGGTCAAGCTTGAGTCCACGATCCACGACAACCAGGACACCGCCACGATCCAGCTGGACCCGACCGTGGGTCTCAAGGATCAGCGCGAGATGTCGGCCTCGCTGACCACTACCGCTGCCGGCTCCGACGCGGCAGGCTTCGAGGGGGTCAGTCAGGGTTCCACCGGCAATCCCCGCACGGGCGAACCGAACCCGGTGCCGCTGCCGGCGGTGCCCCAGCCGGCCACGCTGCAGTACATCACCGTCTACTCCAACGGGCAGCAGGGTGGCTTCGCGGGGTCCGAGCCGGTGTCCCAGCCGGAGAACTTCCGCTGCGCCTACAACCGGGCTCCGGGAGCCAACAAGAACGAAAACGGCTGACGACGTGGGGCGGGTCGCGCTGACCCCGCCCCAATGTCGTTACCTCCAGAAGGGAGGCCGTCAGCGGCCTATACCTCTTTGAGTCCTATGCCGGTGATGGTTGCTTTCTGTTTCGCTTCTTTGGTTTCTTTGATGCCCAGGCAAAAACCACTGGGTTTGGTGGTGATGCCTGTGTCTTCCGCAACGGTCAGAAGATTTGAGCCGCTGTTTGACAGGGTGTTTTTTTCAAGACCCGTCTGGCCCCCAGGCACTTTGATGGTGCAGGTGCCAAGGACTTTAACTTCAACCGTGCATTCGGTTACTGTCGAACCGACTGCTTTGGTCGAGCCAGCTGCTTGTTTGAGTTCAAAGGTGCATGCTTTGACGGTGGCGGCTGCCCCGTTGATAATGCTGCTTTTAGCTTTGCAGCCATTGAATTTTTTGGACTTGATCTGCATCGAGGTGCCTTTTGTTGCTTCGACTCCTCCGGAGAGGATCTCCCATTCACCTTCGGCGCTGGTACATTCAAGCGTCGCGCCTCCACCTTCAAGGACGACGGCGCCGGAGTTGCCTTCGCCGTGACCCACGCCCGTGTTGGACTGGAATTCGGCGAAAGCCGGGGCTGCCGAGACGGCGAGCACCGCGACCATGACGGAGAAGACCGCCACTAGCTTTGCTTTGATCATGCTGCTTGCTCCTTATTTTGATTGATGGGTCAGGAAGCGCCAAAGACGCTCCGCTGGAAAGGGCGCTAGCCGTCCCGAAGGCGTCGGCTGGCCCTGAGTCCTCCCTCGGAGGCTCTGTGCCATCGTGTCCCTTGGAGCAGGATTCGTCAAGGTAAATATCGGAAACATTTTGATGAATCGACGAGGGTTGGAACGGTCGCCGTCGAGAAAGGCCCGTAGGACAAGGGTTCCTGTAGGGATATATTTTCTGACGAAGTCGGAGACGGTCAGCGATCGGAAACGTTTCCGATCGCAATATTCGAACCGCCGGCACTCGGCGGTGTGGCCGCAAAGCGGTAGCCGACGCCAAAGTGGGTGTGGATATAGGCCCAACCGGGCGCTACGTGGGCCAGCTTCGTCCGGACCTTGCGCACAAACACGTCCACGGAACGATCGCGGTGCTTCATCTGGCCACCCCACACCTGGCTGTAGATGTCGCCGCGGCGCAGCACGTGGTCCTCGCGCCGCGCCAGAACCAGCAGGACCTGGAACTCGCGCACAGTCAGGCCCACGCGACGGCCGTCCACCAGGGCCTGTATCTCCTCGGGGCGAATCTCAAGGTTGCCGTGCACCAGCGCGAAGCTGTTTTCATGCCCCCCGGGTTGGTGCATAGCGTGTTCGTGCCCCCCCGGTTGGTGCAAAGCGGTTCCCCCCTGATATGAGCGGAGCGACTGGTCGTCCACTGGCCGCGCGAAGTTATTACGGGCCTTGTGGGGCTAGGTGAAAGGGCGGTGACGTTATGGATAACAAATGGTGAACGCCCTGGGCCTGGAGCCTGAACGCCATAGGCCTGAGGCTCGCGTTCACCAAATGATTACGTCCAGGCGAGCGGCTGCCTAGACCATGAGGCGTCTCGCCGTTGGACCGCCCTTTCTTCCCACGCGCGAGGAGATTCCCTCTGTCCGCCGACTCGACAGCAAGCCCACCGCCCAGCCGCGATCCCTCCACGGGCGATCCCTCCACGGGCGATCCCAAACCGTGCACGACCTGCGGCGCGGCGATGGATGCAGGCCAGCGTTATTGCCTGGAGTGCGGCGCGCGCAGGGCGCATCTGGGCGGTGTACGTGAGGGCTTGCGAGTCTCTGCTCCGCACGGTGAGTCTGCGGCCGGCGGTTCGTCTGGACTCAGCTCGTCTGGACTCAGCTCGTCTGGACTCAGCTCGTCTGGACGCGGGCCGGCTGGACCGGCGGGACTCGGGCCGGCTGGAGCTGGAGGTTCGCCGTCATCTTCGCCCACGGCGCTGGTCGGCGTCGGGGTCGACCCCCTGGCTGGGACTCCCCCGCGCGGCAGCGGTGCGACGGCGATCATCGCGGGTGTTGGCGTGCTGCTGCTGGCGATGGGCATTGGCGTGCTGATCGGGCGTACCGGCTCGAGCACCGGCAAGGCGACGGCTGCGCCGCAGGTGATCGTGGCCCAACCTGGCGCCGCCGCGGCTGGCACGGGTGCGGGTACGGGTAGCACCTCAACCACGTCCACTGCGACATCCACCACCACTTCCGCCGCGGCGCCCAAGCAGAGCAAGTCCTCTTCCACCGGCGTAGGCTCAGAACCCAGCAAACCGGCGCCGCCTTCGGTGCTCAAGAACCTGCACACCGGCGGCAGCGGGCAGAGCTACGAGCAGAAGTCCAAGAACCTTCCCAACGTGGTCTCCACCGGCTGATGGCCCCGCGTGAAGGAGATGTCGCTGCCTCGTCACTGCGACGCCGTCGTGATGAGCTGGCCGAGCAGGTGGCCGAACAGCAGTGGGACCTTGGTGGGTTGGCATATGAGATGGCCATCCGCGATCACTTCCGCCTCGACGTGCTGGTGCGCAAGGCCGCTCAACTGCAGGAGCGCGACGCCGAGCTGGCCGAGCTGGAGCGCCTATTACGCCTGGAGGATTCGGCCAGCGTCGGCAACTGTCCTGCCTGCGCGGCGCCTCACAGTCGTGGCGCGCTCTTCTGTTGGCAGTGCGGCGCCACGCTGATGGAGCGCGCGCCGAGTACGGCGGTGCCTGTCGAGCGGCAGGACACGCTTGTCATGGGTCCCGTGGTCGTCGCCAGGGATTAGGCGGCACTCGCCAGTGCTGCGCAACCTCGATCAGCTGACGCTTCCGACGCCTTGGGTGCGCGGCTTGTTGGTGCTGATCTTTCTGGGCTTCGGCGTGATGGTGGGGAGCGTCACCTCCGATTCGGCCAGCTCCGCGGCTTCGCCGCAGGCGCACCTGAAGTTGCTGCTGCCACCGGCCACGGTGGCTTCGGCAGCACCGCCCGTTACGCCGAGCAGTCCCGCGGCTCCCGCGGTGACGCCTACGCCCACCAAACCGGTCGCGGCGGGGGGAGCCGAAGGTGCTCCAAATGGCGCTTCCTCCAGCTCGGGGAGCGGGGCATCTAGTGGCAAAGCTGGTTCTTCGGGCTCCGGATCGGGCAGCGGCAGCGGCGCGGGATCGGGCAGCGGTGGCGGCTTGGGCAGCGGTGCAGGCGCGGGCAGCGGTGCAGGCGGGGGCAGCGGTACAGGATCGGGCGGGAGTCAAGGCTCAGGCGGCGGTCAAGGATCGGGCAGCGCCAATGGGTTACCTGCCGTCAAGCACGTATTCCTGATTGTGCTCGCCAATCAACCTTACGCGGCGCTCTTCGGGCCGGCCTCCAAGGCGACCTATCTGGCGCATACGCTGGAGAAGCGCGGAGAGCTGCTGGTGCGCTACTACGCGGTCGCCCACGACGAGCTGGCCAATGGGATCGCCTTGGTGAGCGGACAGGGGCCGACGGCGCAGACCGCCACCAACTGCCCCACCTTCGCCGGCATCACGCCGGTGACGCTCGCCGCCGAAGGGCAGCTGACGGGGCAGGGCTGCGTCTATCCCAAATCCACCGAAACGCTGGCGGGGCAGCTTGCCGCCAAGCACCTCACCTGGCGGGCCTACGTTGAGGGGATGACGCCGGGCGCTTGCGCACATCCTGCGCTTGGAGCCGGCGATCCGACCGTTGGGCCGGCACCGGCGCCGGCGGCGACACCGGGCACAGCCATAGGCACGCAGGGGACGCCCGCCAACCAGGCAGCCGCGGGCGCGGTATATACGACCTTCCGCAACCCTTTCATGTACTTCGAAAGCATCATCGGCGCCTCTTCGGCATGCCCCTCGAACGACGTTGAACTGGGGCATCTGAGCTCGGATCTCAAGAACGCCCAGCACACTCCTTCGCTGTCCTACATAGTGCCTTCGCTCTGTCACGACGGCAATGTCTCGCCTTGCGCCCCTGGGCAGTCCGGCGGCCTCGCGCCGGCCGATGCCTTCCTGGAAAAGGTCGTGCCGCCGATCCTGGCCTCCAAGGCCTACAAGCAGGGCGGTCTGCTAGCGATCACCGTCGATCAGGCGCCGGCCACGGGGGTGGAAGCGGACTCCAGTTCCTGCTGCGGTCAGCCTCGCTTCCCCAATCTGCCGGCCCCCGCGCCATTGCCCGGAGGCGGGCAGCTGCCGCCGTTAGGCGGGGGCCAGGTGGGGGCGCTGCTGCTGTCGCCTTTCGTCAAGGCTGGCAGCGTCGACCAAGAACCTTATAACCACTTCGCGCTGCTGCGCACGATCGAGGATCTCTTCGGGCTCAAGCACCTGGGGTACGCCGGCGGCAAGGGCGTCAGCTCCTTCAATGCCGAAGTCTTCGCAAAATAGCGCTGGGACTGGGCGAGCGGAGGTGTGCGGCAAGCGCCGTGGGGTTATTGGCGGCGACTCGGGCGACTAGATACGCGCGGCCAGCTCGTCGTAGGTGATCGCGGTGCGCTTGGAGCCGGCTCGGCTGAGAACGTGCTCCAGCGCGAGCATATGTCGCGGCCGGTCGAGATCTGCCGGGTGCAGGTCCAGGCGCAAGGTGCGTCCTTGCAGCAGGCTGCCGGCGCGGATCAGCGAAGGTGAGAGCGCACGGCGTATGACCCCTGCGCTGCCCACGTGCCATGCGGGTGCGAGCAGCTGGTGGGTGCCTGTATTCGCGTCTGGATCGACGTCGGTGCCCATGCCCATATCTGCTCCGATGCTGCGATGCGCGCCAAAAGCACTGTGCAGGCGCAGCAGTCCGGCCCACCAACGGAAGCGCATGCTGAGCTTGCTTTCGGTCGAGAGCGTGGTGCGCAGCGCACGCGTATAGGCGTAAGCAGGCGCCACGAATCCGTCAGGCTCCACGCCGGCGAGCTTCAGTACGCGCCAGCCGGCCTCGACCGCCCGCCGCGTCTCGGGGCCATCGAGCCCCACGAACTCGGCGGCGCGCTGATGGCCCGTGGCGGGTGCGCGCAGCCGCTGCGTCCAATCGGGACGGCGCAGACGCTCGTGTTGGAAGCCGTGTTGGGCGATCGAGTCCCCGCGCCGCCGCCGCTCGGCGAGCCACTGGATCATCTCCGGCGAACGCTCGCCAAGGGGATGCAGATCGCGGGCGGGGATCACCAGCAGGGTCACGCGATCCACGCCATGGTCATCGAGCCAGTCGCGGATGCGAGCGCAGCGCTCGAAGGTGGCCGGCTCGACGTCGTGCAACGCCACGGCGATCGTGCCCTTGGTGCCCATCCCGCCACGCGTAACGGTGCTCTTCGCGGCGTATCTTGCACCGAGCGCACCCTCAGGCGGCATGGCGCTTTCCTTCCTTGTTGTTTCCCTGCGTGTCGTTGCCGTGCGCGTCGTTGACGATCGACAGCGCTCGCCGATAGCCCCCCGCGAGGCGCTCCAAGGCGCTCTCCCAGGTGCGCTCGCCCACGGCGCTCAGCGCGGCGGTAGCCAGGCGCTGGCGCAGCAGCGGGGAGCCGGACAGCTCCAGCAGGCACTGGGCCAGCGCCTGAGGATCGGGCTCGCAGAGCAGGCCATCGACACCGGGGCGCACCAGCGATAGCGGACCGCCTCGCGCGAGCGCCACGACCGGCAGGCCGCTGGCCTGGGCCTCGAGGATGACCTGGCCGAAGGTGTCGGTGGCACTGGGGAACAGGAAGATGTCGGCACTGGCGTAGGCCTGCGCCAGCTCACGGCCTGCGAGCCAGCCGAGGAAGGTGGCATTCTGGCCGAGGCGCTCGCGCAGGTGCTCCTGCTCGGGGCCGCCGCCGGCGAGCACCAGGTGCAGCCGCGGGTCGCGTCTGTGAGCCTCCAGGAAGGCCTCGGCCAGCAGCTCCGAGCCCTTCTCGCGCGTTATGCGCCCGGCGTACAGGACATTGATGGCGCCTGGCAGCCGCAGCTCCCCGCGCAGCGAAGGGTCGAAGCGGGCGGTGTCCACACCCCGATCCCAGCGCGCTGTGCGTTGGTCGCTCACGCCGAGCTGCGCCAGCGCCTCATCGGAGGCCGGACTGGGGGAGAGGACGAGGTTACAGGCGTTGTAGAAGGAACGCACCGCCAGGTCCATTGCACTCGCCACGCGCGCATCTTGTGAACGCAATGCGGCGTAGGCGGTGAGCTCTGTGTGGTAACTGCCCACCAGCGGCAGTCGCAGACCGCGTGCCACTAGCGCCCCGGCGATTCCGACCGGGCCGGGAGAGCAGACGTGGATCGCGTCGAAGCGGCCTTCGGCGAGCGTCTCCACCGCGACCGTCAGGCTGGGCACGCCGATCTTGAGGCCTGGATAGAAAGGCACCTCGATCTCGGCCACGGCCGACAGGCGCCGGTCGACATCGGCGTCGGTGCCGATCACCTCGATCTCAAAGCCGCGCACTCCGCGCTCGCGGATCTCCTCGATCGTGCGCGTCACGCCGTGCGTGCTGCCGATGCCATCGGCCAGGATCGCCACGCGCGGCGTCTCGTCCTCGCGCGCGTCGAGCTTGGCCTTCTCGTTGCCCAGGAACGCGGTCGCGGGGGCGTATGGGATCGCGGCGATGCAGCCTTCGAACACGCCCGTTGCGGCGGCCATGAGATCGGGGGCGCCGTCGGGGGCGTTCTCGCAGGCGCCTTCGGGGGAGGTGTTTTCGGAGGCGCCTTCGATGGCGCAGACCACCTCACCGATCGCGGCCCGCAGTTTGCGCTCGTGTGCGCGCGAGGCCCGCCGGTAGAGGTCGGAGTGGCTGAAGTGCTCTTGCTGCATATAGGCGATCAGCCCGCGCTCGTCGAGGTGGTCGAGTTCCACGGCGCTCAGCCAGGCGCGCAGCAGCTGCCGGGCATCCTCAGGCGTCAGGTCGTTGCCGGTGGCCCCCTGACGCGCGTCGCCCTCGCACAGCAGTCGCTGCATCATCAGCATCACCGCACGGGGGTTGGGTCCGAGCTCGCCCTTGGCCATGCGCGGTTCGCCCTCGGCCGCGCGCGGTTCGCCCTTGGCCACGCCCTCGGCCATGCACGGTTCGCCCTCGTGCCCGGCCAGACGCTCCCCCACGGCGCCGCTGCCGAGCGCGCGGGCGGCGAGGGCGATGGCGGCGTGCGCCCACTTGGCGGCGCTGCCCTGGGCCCCGCGAGCAACCCCTTCGCCGGCTCGCAGGTAATCGAGATACTCAGCCGGTGTCGCAGCCCAGGGCGCTTCGGTGAAGGTGCGCCCAATATCGACCCCGGCGTGATCGTCGCTACCGCCGATGCCGATCCCCTCGCGCGTGCCGATGTAGATGGCGGCCGGCCGATTGAGCTCACGGGCGCGCGAGCCGTTGCGTACCTCCCAGATTCCGAATAGGTCGGCCAGATGCCGGCGGTGGCGCGCCGTCAGTGGGGCGCCGACGTTGTAGTAAGGGTGCGCAAGCGCACAGACGATGTCGTTGCCGTGCAGATACTCGGCGCACTCCTCAACATTGCCGCTGTGAGCCTGTAGCCATTCGTGGTCTTCGGGCGTAATGCCGTAACAAAGCACGTGCACCGCCTGAGGCTGGCCGCGAAAAGAGGTCGTCAGCTCCTCTGAGATGAATACGTCGCAGCGCTCGGCGATCTGCAGCACCCCGTCGATGGTGTCGTGGTCGGTGATCGTGACGAAGTCCATACCGCGCCGCTTGGCCAGCTCGTAGACCTCTTCGGGCGGGGTGGCACACTCGGGCAGTCCAACAGCGCGCTGCACGCCTAGCCGCGATTCCTGGGAGGCCGTGGAGTGACAGTGCAGATCCACGCGCGACCTTGAAGGCTCGCTTGCCGTTAGCTTGAGATCCGAGGCTGTCATGACGCTGAGACTAGATTCGGCTGCAAAGCGCCACTTTTTGTGACGAGCCCGAGATCAGCGTGTGAAGGAGTGGTGAACGAAAGTACGCCCGAGGAGCGCGATGGGCCTCCGTTTTGCGAGCATCGCGCGGTGTCCGCGGCGCGTTACCTCTTCATCGCTGGCTGCCCCCGCTCTGGTACCAGCGCCTTGACGTTCCTGCTCAATGAGCACCCTCAGCTGGCGATCGGCTTCGAGCGTTACAAACGCCTACGCGCGCAACTCGATCCGTTTCACTTCAAAGCCGAGCAGTTTTTCTCACCGCTCACCGCGGAGACCGATATTCGCGGTGAGCTGCTCTATGAGCGCCTGCGTGCGCGCTGGGAGCGCGGCACGGTGAAGGTGATAGGCGACAAGGTGCCGCTGTACACCCGCGTACTGCCTCAGCTGCTGGATCGCTTCCCCGGGGCGCGCGTGTTGGTGCTCGTGCGCGACCCGCTTGAGGTGGCGCGCTCGTTTGCTCGCCGCGCGGCCGACCCGCGGGACTGGTGGCCGGCCGAGAACGATCACACGCTGGCGATGAGCATGTGGAACGAAGCGCTGGCAGCGGTGAAGGCGGTGGATGCGCAGCAGGGCGAGGAAAGGATTTTTAAGGAGGGTAGGGTTGCGTTGCTGCCTTATGAGGCGTTGTTTTCTGGTGACCAGCGGCGGCTTGAGATGTTGGTGGATTTCGTGGGTGTGCCATTAACGGCGAGGCTGCGCGCGGAGTACGAGCGCCTCGCCAAGCGCTGGCAGGCGAGATCAGAGGAGGCGCCGTCAGGGGATGCGCCTTCAGCAGATACGCAGCTGTTACAGAATTACGTCGAGAGTCATCGCAACCCAGAGCTGACTCGCTGGGCGGCGGCGCGGATAGAGCGTCAGCTGGAGATGGCTGGAAAGCCGATCGTGCCCATGCCTGAGGAAGACGAGCCTCCGCTGAGCGCGCGTGAGCTGCAAGAACGCGAGCGGGAGCGCGAGCAACTGCTGGGCGAGATGCGCAGGCCGGGGCAGCGCGCGCAGGATGAGCTTGAGGTGTTGGAGCGCCGCTACGTGGAGCAGGCCGGCGAGCTGGCCCGGCGCGGCGAGCGGCTGACGCGGGGGGGCGAGCGGCTAACGCGGGGGGGCGAGCGGCTAACGCAGGGGGGCGAGCGGCTAACACGGGGGGGCGAGCGGCTGAGGCGGGGAGCGGCCGCGAAGAGCGCGGCGAAGCTGAAGGTGACCTTTCTGGCACCTCACCAGCGCACCACGAGCGGAGGTGTGTATGTGATCGAGCAGTTCGCGCGCCATCTGGCGCGGGAGCATGAGGTGTGCTTGGCGGTGCGCGAGCGCCCCTCGCGCTCGATCTCTGGGGTGGAGGTGTGCTGGGCGCAAGCGCTGAACGGCGAGACGCTGCCGCGGGCGGATGTGCTGGTGTATCCGGCGGACATGCGCGATGCATCGCTGCTGGGCGAACTGCCAGCGGAGTTGGGGCGGCAGGTGCTGTTCTTTCAGGGCTACGGAACGCCGGGCTCGCCGCTCGTCGAGGCGAACCTGGCGGCGGCCAGCGAGTCGGTGGCGATCGCGCGCTGGCTGGTGGATCTGGCGCTGGCGCGCGGCCTCCCTTGTGCGTATGTGCCCCAGGGGCTTGACCGCGAGGCGTTCGCGCCGGGATCGCCGCAGCGCGCCCGCGCGGCGCGGGTGAGCCTGATGACCCACCACCTGGAGTGGAAGGGTCTGGAGGACGCGCTCGCGGCGATGGCGCTTGTGCGTGCTGAGCGCCCCGAGGTAGAGCTGGCGCTGTTCGGGACCGAGCCTGTGCGCGGAGATGGCGCGGGCGAAGAGGCCGCCGACGGCGCCTGCGATGAGGGCGCGATGTTCCTGCAGAGCCCTAGCCGCGGGCAGGTGGCGGAGCTGTTGCGCTCAAGCGCGGTGCACGTAGTGGCCAGCTGGGAGGAGGGCTTCGGCCTCACGGGAGCTGAGGCGATCGCCTGCGGCGCGGCGCTGGCGAGCACCGACACCAAGGGCAGTCGCGATTACGCCATCGATGGGCACACGGCGTTGGTCAGCGCGCCGCGCGATCCGCAGGCGCTGGCGCGCAATGTGCTGCGCCTGCTGGAGGACCGGGAGCTGCGCGCGCGCCTGGTGGCAGCCGGGCAGCGTCACCTGCGCACCGCGATGCCGCCGTGGGAGGAGTCGGCGCGGCGCATGGCGTTTGCGCTGGGTGCAAGCTGACATGGCCGACCCCTCAGCGACACCTCAGCCAGGCGTCCCTGCAGGCGGTCGGAGCGAAGGCAGCGTGGGCATCGCGGTGGTGACCTATCGCCGTGCCGAGCGCCTGCGGCGACTGCTGGAGGCGATCGTGCTGCTTACGCGCGAGCCTTATGAGCTGGTGGTGGCCGAGGATGGCGGCGAGGACGGCAGCGTGGAGTGGTGTCGCGCCCAGGGGCATGCGGTCGTCAGCGGGCCCAATCGCGGCGTGGCGTGGAACAAGAACCGCGGCCTTTTCGCGCTAGCGGCGCTCGGCTGCGATCCGCTGCTGCTGATCGAGGACGACGTGTATCCGGTGGCGCCCGGCTGGGAGCGCGACTGGATCGAAGGCACGCGCCGCTGGCACCATCTCGCCTACCACCATCCCAAGGTCGCCAAGCACACCGTGAGCGGTGCGGGGACGCCGGCGGACCCCTTCGTGAACCCGGCCGCGACCGCGCAGTGCCTGTCGGTCTCAGCGCGGGTGCTGGGGAAGGTGGGCTTCTTCGATAGCCGTTTTCGTGGATGGGGCCACGAGCACGCGGAGTGGACGACGCGCATCAAGCGCGCGGGCTATGGCTTTGAGTCGATCGTCTTAAGCGACGGCCGCGGGGCGAAGGCGCAGCTCTACCTCTCGGGCGGGCTCACGGCCGAGCATGCTGCGAGCTTTCGCGATGACGCGCAGGCTCGGCGCAACCGCGAGCTGGCCAGGAGCCTGCAGGGCGAACCGCTCTACAGACGCCCGTGGCAGAACCTGGCAGAGCGGCGCGAGTTCCTTGCCGAGCAGGCCGCGGGAGGCATCGACGGCAATGCGCTGGCGCGCCGGCTGGACGGGCGTGGCGCCTGAGCGGGCGTGGCGCCTGAGCGGGCGTGGCGCCTGAGCGGGCGTGGCGCCTGAGCGGGCGTGGCGCCTGAGCTCAGGTGGAGATGTTTTCGGCGTTGCTTGGCCCCGTGGTGTTGCCCGCACTGCCGCCCCCGGCGCCGGGCGATATCACCGTCAGAGGGTGCAACGGCGTGGCCTTGAGATCGAGCTTGGTGGGCCAACGGTGCACGTTCAGGCGCAGCAGCAGCTTGCGCCGCCCGGCCTTCAGCGTCTGGCGCGGCGTCTTGGCGACGACGCGCCCGTGGCGCTTGGCCAGCAGCTGCACATGCGCTTCGGCGACGAGCTTGAAGGTGAGTTCGAGCATGTCTCCGTGGACGACGCGGGAATGCAGCCCGACGAGCACGGCAGCATTGGAGAGCACCTGCGGGGCGGGCGGAGCCGGAGGTATCGGGGCAGGCGGCGGCGGGGCCTGGTTGGCCAGTGAGTCATCCGGAGGCGGTTCGTCGGCGGGCAGCTGCAGGACGCCGTCGTCGGTGGGCCGGAAGGTGATGACCTGGGAGAAATTGGGGTCGGTGTCCTGGGCCAGCGGTTCGGGTTCGTTTTCAGGGGCGTAATGGAACAGCCAACCGCGGCTGGTGGCAAGCCAGCAGTCATTGGCGGCGGGGCAGGTGATCGGCCCGGCGTTGCCCCGTCGTCCGACTCCCTGCGCTTCGCCGAGGATGTCGCGCTCGGAGATCTGCCCTGCGGCTGTGACACGTGCGACATGAGCCTGACCGTCTTCCACATGCAACGTGACCCAGGCGGCCGAGGCGCCGGGTTCGGCCGCGATGCCTTGCGCCACTTCTCCTGCGGGGAAGGGGTCGCTGCCGCCGAATTCTTCACTGCCGAGCACCTGTTTCCAGGCGTGTTCGTGGGTCAAGGGGTCTTCGGCGTAGCGCAACGCGATGGTATGCGCAACGCCCGCCCCGGAGTTGCCTGCTTCGGCTCCGTCGGGCCCCGCGATGGCCCACAGCTGTGGTGCAGCCGTGTTGCTGCCCGCAGGGCTGTAGTCGCTGCTGAGGGCGAGGGGGCCGAGGGTCGCCGGTTCCACCGGCAGGCCCCCAGTGTCGGTGCCGTAGTTGGGCAGCGGCGGGCAGAATTCGGTGCCTGCGCAACTGGAGTCGTGCAGGAGCAGGTTGTGAAAGTCGACGCTTGAGCCCGAAGGGTCGATCTGGTGCAGCAGCGCCGGGTGGTTGGGGTCTTCGTTGCCGTAGACGATCTTCTGTTCTTCTTCGACGGGCAGACCGATGCTCTCGAACAGCACGCCCGGACCGGCGAGTGCCATGGAGAAGACTTCGTGATCCTCAGGCGAGTAGACGACGGTCATGCCGTGGCCGTCCCAGTGCAGGTGGAAGGCGCCGAAGTTGGGCGCCTGGGCCAGTTCGCCGCCAAACCAGCAGTTGCTGGGGCTGAGGCAGGCGGCTGCATTCATGGCGCGGTAGGAGTTGGGCTGGTTGAGCGGCATCGCATAGGAGCCGACGACCTTGCCGTTCTGAAAATGACACAGCGACACGCGACTGTATTCGGCTTCGGCCTGCACGATCTGGCCCGGGCGCTGATCGGAGATCGTCCAGAACTCGTCCGGCCCGGCCCAGGCGATGCGTCCGTTGGTGCCGCCGCAGACGGTGGACAGCACGTGCCAGCCGCGGCCGTCGTAGGCATAGAGGCCGCACTGGATCGAGGCGCCGGAGCTGGCGGCGCAGGATTCGCCGGTGCCGCTCGTGATGAGCAGGCCGCGGTTGGGCTGCCAGAACTCGATGTCGCCGACCTGTCCAAGCGGCACGGGGTAGGCGGTGGGCGGTTCGGGGGTGCCGGGCGGGGGGGCCGGTGGGTAGACAGGCGCCAGCTGCCACTTTGCTTCGGAGGCGCCTGCTTCGGCCGCCGTGGCGGAGGCGGGCGCGAGGGCCAGCAGCATCAGCAGCGTCGGCAGCAGCACCAAATACCTGCCTGGTCTCCTGCGCGGTCTCATGCGCGCCTGCTCCCGTGTCTGGGTCGACGCTTGTGGGTGGCGTGCCTGTGCGGTGGCAGTGGGTACTTCGGCCTGGGCAGGTTGTAGATCGGTGGTCGGTGCGGGAAGTTCACGCGCAGGACCAGTCGCAGCGGTCGGTGCCCGGGCGCGGTAAAGGTCAGGGTGATCGTGGTGTAGAGGCCGCCCTTGCGCGCCAGCAGCGAGTTGTAGCGGGCGGCGGGGACCAGGTGCAGCTCGAGTACCGATGGTCCGCCGGCGTTTGCGCCGGCGCGTGCGATCTGCGAGACGGCGCTCGGCCTGTGACTCTTGCGCCTGCGTGAGGGCAAGAGGCTGTGCTTGCCCTTGCGTCGTGCACTGCGCGCGCGTGTCCCCCTCTTGCCCGCCCGCGCCCCGAGCCCGCCCACGGCGCTGACGGCGCTGGCGCTGAGGCGGCCGGCGCCGGGGACCGTTGCGTACAGCACGAGCGTGCCGTCAGGGGAAGGCGTGGCGGTGGCGCTGAGGCTCCACGGGATCGCGGCGCTCGGACCCGCGGGCAATGGGCTGATGCTCTGCTGTCCCGGAGCGGCCGGCGAGTGGACCTCTTCGGTGAGGTATATGTCGCTGCCCTGGTTGACCACGCCGTAGACGAGGTTGGTGGCGCCCGAGGCCAGTGCAATCGTGTGGCCGTCGCCGTTGAGCGAGGCGGCGAAGACGTCCTGGTTGGCCGGCTGGCCGTCGTAGCCGAATGTCACGAGGGCGAGCGTGCCGCCCAGCAGGTTGGCCTCGTACATCTGAGTGACGCCAGCCTGGCTGAGAGTGGGGGTGATCAACGCCGGCGGCGCCAGCGGGAAAGCGATGCGCTCGGTTGTGAAGAGCACGCGCGTGCCGTCGCCGGAGAGCGCGATGCTGGTGACCGGCGAGGCCAGTTCGCGGTCGGTGAAATCCAGCGAGGCCCAATCGGTCAGCCGCGTGATCGCCTGTGCGCGACCAAGGCCGGGAGCCATATTGACGACGAAGGCGTTGGCCGGCGGTGGCACGGTCGCGTCGAACAGCCCGAAGTTTGGGTCTTCGCCGAAGTTGGGCTGCGTGGCCAGCAGCGCGACTGTCGCGCCGTTGGCGCTCAGCTGAGGCGTGACACTCGCCAGTGGATCGCGCAGGCCGGCGCCTGCGCCGAAGCCGGTGGGGCTCTTCGCCTGCGAGGTGTAGCTGCCGTACACCGGAGCGGTCCCGGTGTATTCGTTTCCGGAGATGCCCTGGGTGTTCCATTCGAGGTCGAGTCCCCCGCTGCACGCAGGTGGGCATCCGGGCGCGGACGGGTCATCGCCAGCGAGCACCCTGCGCGTGGGGGCCGCGGGCCCGTCGGCGATTCGTCGCCAAAGCGGTTCGGCGTAGCTGTCTGGGTAGTTGAGGAAGCTGGGTAGAGGCTTGGCGACGGGGGACTGGGCGGCGATATCGATGCCCATCCACGCCACGGTGCTGCCGTCGGCGCTGATCGCGGCGGTGCTGGCGCTGATGGCGAAGCGTGCCTGGCCGCCGCCGAGCAGGCTGACGACGCCGCTGGTGGTGGGCCCGGCGAGCGCGGCTCCGTGGGGTACGGGTTGTGGCTGGGGAACGGGTTGTGGCTGGGGAACGGGTTGTGGCTGGGGGACAGGTTGTAGCGTTGCGCCCTGAGATTCGAATGTCGAGCTCACCAGCGTCGTGGTTTGGGTGTCGAGATCGCGCACGGCCACCTGGTAGGGCGGCGTGGGGCAGACCAGCACTTCCGCTTCGCTTTCCAGTTCGCAGGCGCCCGTGAGGTCGGAGGGGCTGAGGACGGTGAACGCCACCTTGCGCCCGTCGGCGCTGAGCGCGAGGTGGGCGGCGGCCGCCGAGCCGCACGCCTGGCTCCCGGGAACAGGGCTGTAGGTGAGGCCGTCGGGCGAACCGTCACGCGCGGAGACAAGTGTGAACGCCTGGGATGCTTCGGGTTGCCATGCTGGGGGTTTCGCGGGGGGTGGTTCTGCGGGCGTATGTTCGGGTGTGCGCTGCATATCGCGCAGATAGACCGAGCTGCAGACATCGGTCCCGTTGGGCAGGCCGGTGGCTGGGTTCTCGTCGGTGGTGAAGCTCACGTACTGCCCATTGGCGCTGATCGAAGGTGCACCCGAGTCGGTGCCCGCCGCCACAAGTTCGAGGGCGCCGGTGGCGACATCCTTGCGATAGACCCCCGGCCTGGAAGCGACCGAGCCGGTAAAGGCCACGTAGTGGCCGTCCGCGGAGATCGCAGGGTCATAGGCGTAGTCCGCCTCCAGCCCTGCGGTGGGGCTTGCCGAGACGAGCCCAAAGGGGGTGAACGTTGCGTGCGCCGGAGTGCAGCAGACAAGCGCGGATGTGAGCGCCAGCACGGGGATGAGTCCCAACGCGGGGATGAGTCGAGTCATGGTCATTGCGGGAGGGAGTCGAGATCTGGTCATTGCGGGGATAAGTCGACATCTGGTCATCGCGGGGATAAGTCGAGTCATGGAAAGTCCAGAGGCGAAGAGCGGCCGACGTCTCATCGGACCTGCACCCTCAGGTGGACATTGAGGGTATTGCCGACGCGGTCGCGGCTGTGCACGACGACGGTGTAGGTCCCCGCGGCGGCGTAGGCATGACGCACCTTCAGGCGATGCCGCGCATCGCTGCCGTCGCCGAAGGCGATAGTGGTGTACTTGGCCAGCGCGCCTGAGGCATGATCGAAGATCCGCAGCGCGACGCCCCGGCCAGCTAGGCGCCTGAGCGTGACTTCGGGCGGGTTGGCGTCGACCTTCAGGCTCGCCTGCGGGGTCATCGTCTGCTGTCCTTGGCTGTCGGTTGCCAGCACCTGCACCTGGTGCAGGCCGTCACCGAGTGCGCGTGCATCGAGGCGCAGGGAGAGGCCGCTGAGTCGGCGAGATCTGACGTGGCCGTCGACGAGCAACTCATAGCTGGTGCTGCCAGAGGCCTCGGTTGGGGCTTCCCAGCTGACGGTGGCCCTGCCTGCGCGCACCCAGCCGACGGGTGTGGTGGCCTCGAACTGGCCAGGTGGGGCCTTGGCGAAGGCGCCCATCACCTGCTGCTGTTCGGCGGGCCCCTGCACGAATGCGATCAGCGCGTCGCCGTTGCCCGAGCCGCCCAGCGCGGGGGGACCGACCGGCCCGCTGATGGGGGCGGCAAGCAGCGCTGACTGCCAGGCCCCACCGGAGAAGTCCTCGCGCGCCGCTATCGCGGGCAGGCCCGAGCTGTCGGCTGAGGGCCACCCGCTGATGCCCCCCCCGATCGGATTGATGCTCGTAAGTGCCCGTGTCGTCGTCGTTGCCGCCGGCTCCTGGGGGCTGCCAACGCCGCCGAAGGAAAACGGCGAGCTGAACGCTTCGAAGTCGTTGCCGCTGACAAGCTGGGCCGAGCCGCTTGAGTCGTAGGCAGCACGGAAGTCACCTTTGCTGTCGACCGCCACGCTTGGGGGACCCAGCAACGAGCCGCCTGCGAGCACCTTCGCGCCCTGGAGCTTGGCCCCCTTGGGGTCAACTTCGCTGGGAAGCGTGTTGAGCAGAATCCGTGGAGTGCCGTAGGGAGAGCCCGCTCCGCCGGCCAGGCGATAGGCGATCTTGGCCTCGCCGAAGGTGCCCACGGCGATCGCTGGGGCGTCGGCTTCGGACCCGATCGGCTGCCCTTCGGCGCTGGTGGCGCTGACGTCAAGCACGGCCGTGCCGACGCGATTGCCGAACAGGCGCCGCGCGAGGATGCGAGCAACCCCGGAGGCGTCGGGCTCCTGCCAGCTCACGACGGCATTGCCGGCCAGGCTGACACCGATCACGGGCGCGTTTTCAGCGGTCGGATGGCGCATGGTCAGTTGCGGGTGATCGTTGATATTGCCCAGTGATGTCCAGGCGAGCCCCTGGCCGTTGTAGTGGGCGACGCGCACGTTGATCAGCTCGTCTCCCGGACGCGAGGGAACGATCGTGGGGTTGTTGAGAAGGTTGTCGACGACGACGCGATAGGCGACGTATGCCTGTCCGTTGGGGGCCATCGCCAGCGAGGGGTAGGCGGCGCTGCCGTCGCCGATGTCCTTAGGGTCGACCTGCACCGCCGAGCCGAACTGGCTCGCACCGGGGTCGATCTCGGCGGACATCAGTTGGTAGTGGGTCACCTGGGAGATGACGGCCCAGGGCTCCGCCCACACCACCAGCACACGTCCGCCGTTACCGGCCGCGATCGCCGGGAGGCTGGCGCCGAAGGGCTGGCCGTGGTCGACCTGCACAGGAGGCTGCCAGGCACCGTTCTGAAGACGCGCGACGAACAGGTGCGCGTGGCCTTCCACCAGCTTGCGATAAAGGATCGCTCCGCTGCCGTCGGGCGCCATCGCGGCGCCGTCGACATCGAGAATCGTGGGGCTCGGACCGTCGATCACATTTGCTGGCGCCAGCTGCGCGCGGGCGTCTAGGACGCCGATGAGCCCGGCGAAGATGAGCGCACTCGCGAGCGAGAGCGCGAGCACGAGCAGCGCGCGGACATGCAAAGAGGGCACACGGATGTGCCCATGCTAGGCGGGGGGCGCCGCAGCGAGCAATTGGTTCACCACAGTTTCACAGGGCGCAGCCAGCAAGCCGCCCAGGTGAGCGGCACGAAGGACGTGGGTCACCATTTCTTCACCTTTGTCGTGACCTTGGCCACGACATTACATGCGCTCACGGCCCCCGCGGCCGTGTTCTCTCTATGCCTATCCATCCGCGCATCGCCGGGGCGTCCAAGTGAGCCGCGTCCTGAGAACTCTGCTGATCCTCCTCGTGCTGCTCGTTTTCGGTGCGAGCGCGTCTGCGCTTGCGTTCAGATCTGGCGGGGCGCCACGGCTTGCGTCTAGGTCTGCGCTTGCGTCTAGATCTGGCGGGGCGCCACGGCTTGCGTCTAGGTCTGCGCTTGCGTCTAGATCTAGCGGGGCGTCCGCGCTTGCGTTCAGATCTGGTGGGCCATCCGCGCTTGCGTCGGCGTTTTCTTCTGAAACGAGCACTTCGGTCACGACTACCACCTCCGCTTCAACCTCGTCAGGTCTCTATCCGATTCCGGCCCCAGCGAGCCCCACGGTCGAAACCTCAACCTCAACCTCAACTTTAGCTCCACCGAGTTCCGCTCCATCGGGGCCCGGAGAATTGGCGCCCTCGGTGGGGACCCCTGCCGTGGTGGGTCAAGACGCGCAACCGACCACGGCAGTCACCGCGCGCCGGAGCGGACGGCGCAGGCACAAGCGCCATCATGCGAAACGGCGGGGGGCCGCGGACAGCGGTGGCACGCCAGCCGGCCCCAGCGCGCCGAGCGCGGCTGAAGTCCCGGGTCCTTCGCCGATCGGAGCGACCGTTGGCCTGCCACCGGAACCGCTGGCTGCGGCGGGTATTGGTGGACAGGGCAATCCGCTCGGAGGCTCCCCGTTCCCTCCTGGACAGCTGCCGAGCTTCTACATCGAAACCTATCGCGTGCCTCCTCGCCTGCTGCCGATCTACCAGTCCGCGGCAGCCCGCTATGGCGTGCCGTGGGAGGTGCTCGCGGGGATCAACGAAGTTGAGACCAACTACGGGCAGGATCTGTCGGTCTCAAGCGCCGGCGCCGAGGGCTGGATGCAGTTTCTGCCGCAGACCTGGGCGGAGTACGGCGTTGACGCCGACGGCAAGGGCGTGCGTGACCCCTACGACCCGGCCGACGCGATCTTCGCCGCCGCGCGTTACCTGCGCGCCGCCGGCGCCGGACAGAGCCTGACGGGCGCGATCTTCGCCTACAACCACTCCGGCCTGTACGTCGAATCGGTGATGTTGCGCGCACGACTGCTGGCCGGCATCCCACCGGCGCTGCTGAAGGCGTTGACGGCGCTCGGCGAGGGGCAGGGGCGGGCAGGGGCCATTCCTGCCGGCGCGGCTGGTGGCGGTTTGGCTGGCCGCGGCTCGGCCGGTGGTGGCTCGGCTGGTGGTGGTTCGGCCGGTGGTGGCTCGGCTGGCACGGGCGCCGATTTTGCTCCCTCGCCAAGCGCCGCCGCGAGGGGCGCGGCCGCCGCAAGTGGGCTCTCCACCGCGCAGTGGCACGAGTTGATGCGGAGAGTCGCGCAGTTGCCCCAGCCGCGCGTGCCGCTGACGCCCACGAGCGCCTCGCTGCCCGACAGACCGGGCGGGGTCGATCTGCCACCGCCGGCGCAGGCCGGGGCACCGGCGCTCGGTCTCGCGCCGCAGGCCGCTACCGGCGATGTCGGGTCCCTTGCCTCGGGGGCCGGGTCGATTGCTCTAAACTCCAGCATCGCGACCCCCTCCGCCAGCCAGGCGTCGGGAGGTCTGAGCTTTCAGCCGGAACTGGGGCTGCCGGCGGAAGCGGTGAACATGGTCGGTGCGGCGCCGAGGGAAGAAGCGGGCAAGCCGGGCGTCGTCTGGGCGACGGGAGAGATCGGGGCGGTTCCCGCGAGTGCCGGCGCTCAGGAGATCGTCAAGACCCAGGTGCTGCTGCACCATGCCGCGGGAGGTCCCGGCTGGCAGATCGTGCCCGTGCAGGACGAAAGCGGCGGCAAGCTTCCCTGGAGCGGCACGCCCAGCGTCACGGCCAGCGGTGGCATCGTGCTGAACAGCGTCATCGAAAGCGAACCGCACAAGCCGCTGGACACGATCGTGACGCGCCTGCATGACGATGTTTTCGCGCAGGCGAGCGCCCCCGCGAGTGGGCCAGGGAAGCCGCTGGAAACGGGAGAAACCCTCTACCCCACGGGATCTCAGGCCGCGCCGATCTTTACCGCGATCGACGATGCGGGTCGCACCGGCGCGCTGGTGGTGCCCGCTGGGGCCCCTTCGGTCACAGGTGTGGTGCACTACGACGGCACGCAGTGGACACGCGAGCAGATCTGCACGCAGTACGTTGCCCAGAACTGCAGCGACGGCGCGAAAGGCCTGCAGGTCCTCGCGATCGCCGCCGACTCGGCGCAGAACGCCTGGCTGTTGGCCAGCACCGGCGCCGAACCGCTGATGTTGTTTAAGCGCACCGCCGCGAGCACCGGCCCACCCGTATGGGTACAGAGTCAGCCCGCGAGTTGGGAGCCTAGCCCCGACAAGGTCTTTGCGCGCGCCGGTGGCCAGATGCTGACGGTCACCAGCCAGGGGGTGTGGGTGGACGCCTCGCTCACCTCTCCGGCGGCGCCCAATACGACCGCCGACCTCTCGCTGCTTGTGGACGCTGCCTCGCCGAACACGATCCTGGGCAGCTGGTGCTTCCCGCAGGCTGCCTGCGGTCAGGGCTCCCTCGGCGCCCCTTTGCCGAGCAGCTACAAGAGCTTCGCCTGGCCCGGATCGGGCTCGGCCGATCTGGGGACGCGGATCGTCGCGGGCCTCGGCAGGGGCGCGCTGCTGCGCTTCCAGCACGCCGGTGACTTCCAGTACATCGTGGGCGGCGGCGGCAACTCCTCGGGTGACGCGGCATTCGCCACGCCCGAAGAAGGCTGGATCTCCGCCGCGGCGGCCGCGGGCGCCACCCCGAGCGCGCAGGTGGTTCACGTCACCGCCAACCCCTCGTCCGCGGCGCTCCAGCCCTGGCCGCTGCCCTTCCGTCGCCCGCTGAGCGCGGTTGCCTCCCAGCCTGGTAGGACGCCTGGCGACCCCGGCGCGCAGGTGCTGGCGGTTGGCGACCGCGGGCAGGTCGCGCGCTACCTGCCCGGCGAGGGCTGGACGCCCGAATTCCTCCTCAGCGCCGCAGGCGCACGCGAAGAACCGCGCCTGCGCGGGGTGGCGTGGCCCGAGCCGGGACGCGCCTATGCCGTCGGCGACAACGGCTCCATGTGGCTCTGGCGCCAGGACACGGGTCTGTGGGAGCCCGACCCGGCCAAGCCGCTGAACTTTCACGCAAACCTGACGGCTGTGGCCTTCTCGCCCCTGAATCCTCAGGTCGGCTATGCCGTGGGAAAGCAGGGGGCGCTGCTCACCTACGACAAGACCTGGACGCAGCAGACGCTGCCGGCGGAAGTGGCTCAGGCCAACTTCACCTCCGTGGCCTTTGCCGGCGGCGAAGCGCTGGCCACCTACCGCATGGTCGTCGGCGAAAAGGAGGTCGGCGGGTTACTGGTGAACGACGGTTCGGGCTCGGGCTGGCACGTGGACACGGGAGCGCAGGAACTGCTCGCCAAACTGCCCGACACGAGCGCCAGCGTGCTCTCCAGGGTCGCGGCGCTGCCCGATGGCGGAGCCCTCGCCGCCGGCCCGGGGGTCGTGATCGAGCGCGATTCCGCGGGCGCTCCCTGGCGCTTCTCCAGCCAGCCGTTGCCCGAGGCGCAGAACATCGCCGCACTCGCCGCGATCCGCGAAGGGCCAAGCGTGCGCGCGCTCGTCTCGGTGGATCTCGACGCCATCTCCAATCCCAACAACACCACCGCCTCGCTGCTGAAGATCGACAACCCCCCCGGGGTGGGCTTCGGCCAGCCAGGGCTGCTGATCGGACCGGACCCGTTGCCGGTCAGCGGCTATCTGCTGCGGGAGACCGGCGGCGGCTGGCAGGACCTCGAGCAACAGGCCTATCCGAGCGCGCCTTCGCCTGACAACACGGACCTGCCGAACTGGCCCGATGCTGTGCTAGCGCTCGACGTCGCGCCGGACGGCTCCCGTGGCTGGGCGGTGGGCGGCCAGACGGGCGCGATCGTGCAGCAGTCTTCGATTGGGGGAGCCCAGTTCACAAGCCAGAGCGCAAGCGCGCTGCGGCTCGGTTCCGATCTGGCTCCGCCGCAGAGCACCGCTGCGCCGATTGCCGTGCCCGGCGGTCAGGTCACCTTCGCGGTCGGCGGCGACGCACAGTGCGCGGGGCCGTGCGCGGACTTCGCCAACGAGGGCGTCGGCCCCGACGCCTGGCTGTCAGCCGCGCTCGCGCGCGCCGCGCAGATTCACGGACAGCACGAAGAACTGCGCGCCTTCCTGTACACCGGAGCGCACGTGGCCGAAGGCGCAGCGCACGCTCTGAGCGGAGTTCCCGGCGGCTTCGCGCGTGAGCAGCAGGCCTACCGTGGCGACCTCGGCGCGGCGGGTGCGCTGCCGGTGTACGTGACCCCTTCGCCTTCGGATGTCGATTCCAGCGGCAGCCTCGCCACCTTCGCGGCGGCCATGGGCACCGACTCGCCGCTGGGGAGCGCCCCCGCCGGCACTCCGCAGCCGCCTGCGGGCAGCGGCGCCTACGCGTCGGAAACGGAAGGCAAAGGCGGCAAGGTGCGCGTGATCGTGCTCGACTTCACCGCGTCCGTGTTGGCTCCGGGCGAGCTCGAATGGGCGGCTGCTCAACTCGCGCAGGCCAGGGCGGCCGGCACTCCGGCGATCGTGACCGGCAGCGCTGACATCGCCGATCCCAATGCTCCCAACTACGACGGTCAGGACGCTGCCGCGCTCGGCGGTGTGTTGGTCTCCGGCGGGGCCTCGGCTTACCTGTTCGACGCCACCGGCGAAAATCGCGCTGAGCGGATCGGCGCGGGCGCGAACTCGATCCCGGCGCTCGGCAGCGGCACACTCGGCTACGTGCCGCCCCCCGCCGCCCCCGAAGAATTCCTCGGCGCCGGCGGCTTCCTATTGGTGAGTGTGAACGCCGCCGCACGCGACGCCGCCACCAATCGCGCGCCGGTGAGCGTGACGCTGACCCCCAACATTTCCCAACTCGGGCTCGACGCGACCAGCGGCACGCTCCTGCGGCGCAGCCAGGTGGCGCTCTTCCAGGGGCTGGCGCGACGGCCCGCCGGAGGTCTCGAGTTGGCGGGCGGCCTCGGCACGAGCAGCGATATCGCCCCCGACCCCTATGTGCCGATCCCCGAGACCTGCATCGGCGCGATCTGCTCGCAGTTCATCGCGCCCGAATACACCTTCACCTCCTCGAACCCCGACATCGGCAACTTCGTCGAGCAGGAACCGAGCAACCCCAACCCGCTCGCCGTCCTGCAGGGTGCTGACAGCAAGCCGCTCGCAGATTCGCACTCGGGCCTGTTCTGTGCCTTCAACTCCGGCACAACCACCGTGACGATCACCACTGGCGGCCTGGCCTACTCCGAGCAGGTAACCGTTCAGGCCGGCAGCGTGCAGCAGCCTTGTGGCACGGTGCCGCTGGCCCATCCGCCCGCCGCCGTTGTGGGCGCCCCCGCGCCTCCTCCGGTGGCGCCGGCCCCCGCCTCGCCGCCACCGGCCTCGCCCGCACCCCTGGCGGTGGCGCCTCCGCCTCCGCCTCCGCTCCCTGTCCCTGTCAAGCCGCTCCCGCCGCTCGTGTCGCATCCGGTGCCGCCCACGCCGTTCTTCTTCAGGCCGGTCGTCGCGGCGCCAATAGTCGCGGCATTGCTGCCGCCTCCACCAGTCCTGGCCCGCCCAATCCCGCCGTCGGGCGCGGCGACGGTGTCGGTCCCTGCCGTAGCTGCCAAGGAAGAGCAAGAAGACGAGGAGGCCGTCGAGAATGCGCGCGCCAACATGGCCGCCTATACACCGGGTGAATCGCATCCCCCGGCCATTTCGCTACTGGCGCTGATCGTGCTCGCCGCCGGCGCAGGCACCGGCATTCGTCGCGCGGGCCGCAGACGGCGCACGCGCGCTACACCTGCCTTTGTGCGTGCTATGGCTGATCGTCGTGGTCGCTGGTGAAGCGCCGCTGTGGTGGTGAGCAGCCGACAACGAGTTGGTCACATATACCTCGTTTGCGGCGCCTACCCTCAGGTCGCGTGCTGATTGGACATGACAGGTTCGCGACCTTGCGCCCGCGCGCCGGTCGCACTGCCCGCGTGCGTTGCCTCGCTGTGCTGTTGGCGAGTGTTGGCGTGCTGGCTTTCGCCTTCGCTGGCTGCGGTAGCGGCTCGCACGCGGCCGGGCCGGCTGCCGCCGACGTCAATGGCGCCGTGGCGGCCGGTGCCACCACCGCCAGCACGAGCACCGCCGCCAGCACGAGCACTACTGGCACTGGCACTACCGGCACGGGCACGAGCACCACGAGCGTCACGCAGTCAGGCTCAACCACGTCGCCCGGTGCGAGCGGGAAGGGAAGCGGGTCAGGAACCGGGGCCCCGGCGACAGGTGGCTCCGCCTCCAAGCACGGCTCCAACAACCCCCCGTCGGGCCAGGTATCGATCCCAGGCAAGCAGACCGTGCACGGCGGCAAACCCAAGACCAAGAGCGGTGCCAGCAGCGGTGCGGGTGCCGGCAGCGGGGGTGCCGCCGGCTCGGGTTCCAGCGGTAGCTCGGGCGCCAGCGCCCCAAACGCGAACACCGGCGTGCCCTATGAAATCGCAACGAGCTCGATGGAACCGACCTTCCAGCCGGAAACGAAGATCTACTACGACCCGACTCGCACGCATCCGCAGATCGGCGAAGTAATCGTCTTCTACCTCCCTGCCGGCGGCGAAGACGGGGCCTGCGGCGAGGCGATGATCGGAGGTCGCGCCTGCGCCAACCCCGAGCCGGGACAGACGGCGAGCAAGTCGGTCTCGTTCAAGCGCGTCGTAGGCCTGCCCGGCGACAGCATTGCAATCCATGAAGGTCGCGTCATTCGCAACGGCCAACCGGAGTCCGAACCACCGATCTTCCCGTGCGGGAAGGACGAAAAAGTGGAGTGTGAATATCCAACCCCGATCACGGTGCCAGCCGATCACTACTACGTGATGGCCGACAACCGCGGGCTCCCCAAGGAGGACAGCCGCATCTTTGGCGCCGTGCCACAGGAATACATCCTTGGCACCGTGGAGGGCGGCTGAGCGATGGCACGCGCGGTGAGAGCGGCGCTTGTGCTGGGGGTGGCGCTTGTGTTGAGGGCGGCGCCTGCGCAGAGAGCGGCATTCGCGGTGAGGGCGGCACTTGCACTGAGGGCGGCGCCTGCACTGAGGGCCGCGCTTGCGCTCATCGTCGTGGGACTGCTCGCGCTCGCGCCGATGGCCGACGCGGAACCCGGATTTGAATACGGTGAAGTGACTCGCTTCGGCGGCTTTGACAGCAGCGCCTACAACGGTGGACAGTACGGTGGACCGCTCACGGCCGGGAAGTTCCTCGACCCCACAGGCTTTGCCGTGGACCCACAGGACAACACGGTTTATGTCGTCGATCGCACCTCGGCGCGCGAACTCAACCCACGCACGGCCTGGCGCATCCAGGAGTTCAGTCCTCAAGGCGTAGTTCTGGGCACCACGACCTTCACGCTGCCCGACGGTAACTCCGATGCGTCGGCGATCGAGGGGCTGGCGGTCGACCATCACGCTGGGCGCCTGTACGCGTTGGTCGTAGGGTCTCCGCCCGTCGGCGACAGGAACTCTTCGACGCCGGTCGCGCAGGAGCTGCTTGCATGGTTGACGACGCCGAAGGCCGGAGGACTCGTGGCGGCCACCGCCGCGGTCGGCGAAAAGGCGCTTACGCTCGATGACGTCAGCTCGCCGTCCCCGGGCAGCCCGGGGACCGTCGGAAGCGTCATCAGCGGCGAACCCCAGTTGCTGTCGCCTGGAGCCACGCCGCTGTATTCGCCACAGGGCATCGCGGTGGACCCGCTCGAAGTCAGTGGCGTGGATGACCCCGTCGCGATTGAGGCCAGCGATCTCTCTGTCTCCGGGCGGGGGTCGCCGATATTCGGTGACACAATCGTGCAGCAGGTGGCGAGCCAGCAGCAAGGCGCCACGACAGCCGGCGAGCTTCTTTCCAGCTGGTCCGGTGCGAGCCTGGCCGGGACACTGGGTGCGAGCTGGGGTCCGCGCGGTCTATCCACTGACCCTGACGGATCGCTCACCGTGCTGCTGGACACGAAGGAACTGAATTCAGCCGACGTATCCGTCATCAGGCTGAAGGCGGACTTCAGCGAAGCCGTTGTGCTGAACGGCAGCGCGAGTGTGCCGCCGCTCGAAGATTCCGACGAGGCGCCAATGTATATAGATGAATCGCCTTTTTTCACACTTGCGGGAGCCAGGGTCTCTGATCTGAAGGGCGCCGGTTCCCAGATTGTTCATCTCTCTGCGGCCATCCCCGGTAGCGAAGGTCCCTACGCTTCGGTGTTCTTCCCCAGCGAACCCGTCGACACCCAGGTCAGCAGCAGCAACAACGCTGGGTCGCAGTACTGGAGATCGGGCGAGAGCAGTACGGAAGGCTTCGAAGCAAACCTCGGCGTGCGGCTACTCGAGCCTGGCGCGGGAGGGGCAATCACCGACCTTCACGGGGGCACAATCGTCAATACGCTCGGCAACCAGTCCGAACGGGGGCCGTGCAACATCAGCGCTCCCTACGCCGCTCTGGCCGCGGGTGCCGAAGGCAAGCTGTGGGTTCTCAACAAGGGCCCCAGAGCGGCACAGCCGAACACGAGCGGACAGGGACGCGAGGTTATCGAGCTGGCGCCGTCGGCCGGCGAACTCTGTCCGCAACCCGCGGGTACGTTCACGATGACTCCGGCCGGCGGATCCGGCAAGTCCGGGGAAGAAACGCTCACCGTTCCCTCGGGTACACAGGTGACCTTCGATACCAGCTCTATCAATCGCCGACACGGCAAGCCCTTCGCCTACGAATGGGACATCGACGGCGACCCCACAAATGGGGCGGCCCATGATGGCTTCGAGAAGGTCTATGAAATGCGAGCGCCGCACTACTACTACCCGCCTTCCAAGATCACCCATATGTACACCAGCCCGGGTGAATACAAGGTGCGCGTGCGCATGCGTACCGACTATGGCGTCTATACACCACCGCAATCCGGCACCGTGATCGTCACGCCTGCGCTCACCCACCCCGAAGCTCGCTTCACCGTCACCCCGTCTGGCGCCCAGCAGGTCACGTTCAACGCCAGTGGCTCCGCGCCCGGCGTCGGCACGATCGTCAACTACCACTGGAACTGGGGAGACGGAAGCGAAGAAGACGAAGATCCGCAGACACCCGTTGTTGCTCATGCCTATGCTGCACCCGGTGAATACCAGGTGACGCTGACGGTCACCAATAGCGCCTACCAGTCGGCGACATCGGCGCCGCAGGCGGTGACGGTGACCGTGAGGGCATCCGCGCACACGGCGGTCGCGTCCCCGCTCGTTGGCCCACTCAATGCCATTCCCCTGCCCGGGCTCTATCCAATTCCCCCCGGTCCGGTCAACAGGGCTCCCACACGCCTCTCGCCCCATGTGCGCTTCCGCGCCGGAGCTCTGAACGTCACACTCGCCTGTCCGGCGACCAAGACGGTATGTGCGGGGATTGTCGACATCGAGACGGTGGCCGCACTTGCGGCCAAGGCGCACAAAGGCCATAAGAAGCCAGGCCGGCTGCTGCTTGGGCATGCTGCGTTCAGGATCCTCGGTGGTCACGGCAAGTCGCTGAAGATGCATCTCTCCGCGAGGGGGGCTGCGCTGCTGACGAGCAGGAAACGCCTAAGCGTGCTCGTGGTCGTGACCGCACACGATCCGTTCGGCGACCCCGGCACGGCGACGGTCAGGATGCTGCTAAGAGCGCCAGTCGTGCACCGGCGCGGTCGCTAGGCCAAGGCTGAACCTCGGCTAGGAATGGCTGAACTAGGTGTGGGCTGAACCTCGGCTAGGAATGGCTGAACTAGGTGTGGGCTGAACCTCAACTCTACCTCGAGGTGTTATCAACGATAACTATGGTTACCGTTCGGTGACAAATTGGAATACGGGATGTGACAAAGTGGGATAGGGGATGGAATTAATGTGTGACTTGCTATGTCACTGGCGATTGCCCCCGTTACCGTGACCTCCGCACAGTCCATCGATCTCTCCCTGATGGGGAGTGAAGGAGGTTCGGTTCGAATGAACCGTCATCACAAGCGTCGGCGCTTCGCCACTTTGGCGGCTTGCGTCGGCACCACCGCCGCGCTTGCCGTGCTCGGCTCTGCCGGGGCCGCGTCGGCGTCGGTGACCTGCGGGGCACCCGGGTTCGCGTCGGGCTCGTCCTTCCAGAGCACAGCTCAGCACTCGGTCTTCCTGACCTCAGCCGGTTGGGGAGCGCACAGCAGTTGCTCGGTCGCACCTACCGCGTCCACCCTCACCTACACCGCGACGGCCAGCGGCCCGGGTCTGGAAGAGTTCGGCAACACCGCCGGTCACTTCCTGCCCGAAAAGGACCCGACCGCATTCGGCTCCGGAGCCGCGATCAAGGACAAGAACGGAGACGTCCTCGACTTCTTCGTCGGCACCGATGACGCTCCGACCCCTAGGGAATTGGGCGAGGCGGCGCTGGCGGCAGGGACGCTGCACAGCCAGAAGGCCGAGATCACGATCCCGATCGCGCAGGAGCCGATGGCGATAATGCTGAGCCTGCCCGCGGGCTGCAAGCTCCTGGCCGGCAGTTCCGTCGACCTCAACAACACTACGCTCCCACAATTGTGGGAGGGCACGACTGCTGCCAGCGGCGGAGACCCGGGTGGCGTCCAGGCACAGAACGGCTACGCGATCAATACGTGGGGCGCGTTCTTCTCGCAGTTGGGCTACACCAAGATCACGAGCGGCTCGCCGACGAGCGGCCAGTTCCTCGATGAAGAAGGGCTGACCGGCTGCGGACAGGAAATCAAGCCGCAGGTTCGTCAGACGTCCTCCGGCACCTCATTCGTGTTCAAGAGCTACCTGGCTCAGGTCAACCCCAGCGTGTGGAATGGATTCGCCGCTGACGCACCGACCTGGCCCAACGGCTCGGTCGTGACGACCAACCTGAAGACTGGCAGCGGAACCGAATTCCTCAAGAACGACACCGGCGGCCACCTCGCGCAGAACACCGCGGCCAACGCCGGCTCGGTCGGTTACACCAACACGGCCGACGCTGCCTCCTCGACCAACGGGGGCTTCACCAACGCGGCCACGATATCCAAGTTCAGCACCGGCACTCCGGGAACGGAAAGCCCCGAACACCAGATCGTGTGGGCGGAGGTCCAGAACAACGGCCTCAGCACCTCGGGCGCGACGTACACGGATCCGGTTGTGAGCGGGGGTGTCGGCAACTGCGAGACCAGCAAGATCCTGCCGGCTGAGGAAGGGTTCCCGTACTCCTACACGGACTCTTGGTACGGCCTGCTTGCCTCCGACCCGAACATCTCCGAAGACGCCAGTGCCGTCGACTACCCGATCTGCGGGCTGACGTACGACCTGGTGTTCCACCACTACTCGAACAAGCACCTGTATGGCCAGACCACGACGGCGCACGAAGTCGCCAACACGGTCAAGGACCTGTTCGAATACATCACCGGCCCGGGTCAGAGCGACATCCAGTCGCATGATTACACCCGTTACCCGACAGGGTTCCAGTCGCACGTCTCATTGGCTGTCAACCCAGGCATCGGCTTCTGATCCGCTAACGCGCTTCAGATGCCTGCGGCCCGTCGCGCCTCGTGCGCGGCGGGCCGTTGTCATTTAAGGGCGCGGTGTACTTATGGATGCCGTCTGCTTCGACGGGTGCCATAGCGAGCGTTTCAAGGGCGGCACCCGCCGTCGGGTGTTCAGGCGGTCTGTGAGAGCCGGTTCGGCTGGGGACTTCTTGAGACCTCGGTTGGCAGCAGGAGTGACAGCAGGGCGGCGAGGACGAGGAATGCGGCTGATGTCCACAGGCATGCGGTGAGCCCGTGCCTTTGGTAGAGCAGTCCTGAGAGGACGGTCCCGGCGAGGCGCCCGATGGCGTTGGCCATGTAGTAGAAGCCGACGTTCATTGCGACTTTGTCGTTATCGGCGTAGGCGAGGATGAGGTAGGAGTGCACGGCGGAGTTCATCGCGAAGGCGATCCCGAATGGGATCAGTCCGCCGAGGATCACGACGGTCGGGTTGAGGCCGGCGTTCAGGGCGCCGGCCATCGCGGCGGGGCATAGTGCCACGCTGAGTGCCAGCCAGACGGCGGTCCTGCCGTCGGGCTCACCGTCGGGGCCGTCGCCGTGGCCGTGGCGGCGTACGAAGCGCGGTGCGGCTGCCTGGACGGCGCCGTAGCCGATCACCCATGTGGCGAGGAGGGTCCCTACCGCCCAGAAGCTCCAGCCCAGTTCGGAGTAGAGGAAGAACGGCAGGCCGACGACGAACCACACGTCGCGCGCCGCGAACAGGAAGACGCGCGCCGCGGCGAGGATGTTGACCGCGCGGTTGTTGGAGAACATCTTCGTGAACTTCGCGGTCTTGTCGGGGCGGCCGAGGTGTCCGTGCATCAGAGTCGATGTGGCGATGAGCGCGATGAGCACGAGCGCCGCGAGGGCCAGCGCGGCGGTCTGGAACCCGAACAGGGTGAGCAGCAGGCCGCCGAGAAAGAAGCCGACTCCCTTCAGCGCGTTCTTTGACCCGGTGAGGATCGCAACCCAGCGATACAGCGAGGACTGGTCGTTCTCTGCCACGACGAGCTTGACAGCGCTCTTGGAGCTCATCTTGGTCAGGTCCTTCGCGATGCCCGAGAGCGCCTGGGAGGCCATGACGTAGGGCACGACCAGCAGCGACGCCGGCGCGAAGCCCAGCATCAGGAGCGCCAAGACCTGCACGGCGAGTCCCATGAAGAGGGTGATCTTCAATCCCAGGCGGGTCGCGAGCCAGCCGCCGAGGAGGTTCGTGACGACGCCGGCGATCTCATACAGGACGAACAGCGAGGCGACCTGCAGCGGTGTGTAGCCGAGCTGATCGAAGTAGAAGAGGACGAGTGTGCGGGTCGCCCCGTCGACGAGCGTGTCGGCCCAGTACGCCCCGGTCACGAGCACGTAGTTGCGAAGGTCACCGCGCCGCGGTGGCGCGGTGGCACCGGCGGGCGCTGCCGTGCTGCTAGTCACCGGCCGCCCTGGCGGAGCGCGCCGTGCGTTCATCCTCAGGGAGACTGTCGGCAACTGCGCGCGCGAGCTCGACCATGCGGTTGGCGTAGCCCCACTCGTTGTCATACCACGCGAGGATCTTCACCTGCGTCTCGTCGGTGACCATCGTGGATGGCGCGTCGATGATCCCCGAGCGCGGGTCGTCCTTGAAGTCGACCGACACGAGCGGCCGCCGCTCATAGCCGAGGATCCCCGCAAGCGGGCCGTCGGCGGCAGCTTCGAGCAGTCCGTTGACCTCCTCCACGGTAGTGGGGCGGCCAACCTCGAAGACGCAGTCGGTCAGCGATGCGTTGAGCAGCGGCACGCGCACCGCAAGACCGTTCAGCTTGCCCTCGAGCTCCGGGAAGATCAGCCCGATCGCGGTTGCCGACCCAGTTGTGGTGGGGATCAGCGAGACGCCCGCGGCGCGCGCCCTGCGCAGGTCCTTGTGCGGCGCATCGATCAGCGTCTGCGTGTTCGTCATGTCGTGCAGCGTCGTGATCTGTCCGTGCCGGATACCGATCCCCTCGTGGATCACCTTCACGACCGGCGCGAGGCAGTTGGTGGTGCATGAGGCCGCTGTCAGCAGATCGTGACGTTGGGCGTCGTAGAGGTGGTCGTTGACCCCGACGACCACGTTCAGGGCGCCGGCCTTGACCGGCGCCGCGACTATCACCTTGCGTACCCCCTGCTGGAAGTAGGGGTCAAGGAGCTCGGGTGTGCGGAACCTGCCAGAGCACTCGAGCACGATCTCGACGCCGAGCTCGCCCCACGGCACATCGCCGGGCTCGGCGGCGGCGCTGTAGCCGATCTCGGTCCCGTTGACCGTGAGCACCTCCCCATCGCCGCTTACGTCCTCAGACCAACGCCCGTGGATCGAGTCGAACGTCAGCAGGTGCGCGGCGGTGCCCGCGTCGCCACTCAGCTCGTTGACATGCGTGAACGCGAGCTGCGGCCAGCCCCATGCTGCCCGCAGCGCCAAGCGCCCCATGCGACCGAAGCCGTTGATGGCGACCCGTGCGCCGCTCATCGAGCTGTGGCCCGGGTCACGACTCACCCCGCCCTGCGAGTACGTCACAGACGTCCCTACGCAGGCATTCGCGGGTCTGTCGGTGCGCAAGAGTCAGGATGTGGGAGCGCACGCGTGCACCCGCAAAACCTTCCAGGACCGCGTCGGCGCACGCTCGGATCTCCTCTGGGGAGCGGGTCTCGGCGAACTCCCTGGCGAGCGGCGGCAGCAGTCGCGCGAGGCGTAGCTCGTGTGCGGTGCGGTCGCTGCGGATCGCATCAAGACGCTTGTCGATCAGCTCAACGACGTGCGCCTCGATACCGTCGCGGATCGCGCGGACGTCATCGATCGCCCGGCCGGCTGGGTCGGGTACGTCCCATGCCTCCACCATCGCCGGCACGTAGGGGCACGCGTCACCGCAGCCCATCGTGATCGCCCAGTCTGCGTGGAGCTGCATCTCCAGCGAGAGCTTCTGCGGTTGGCGTGCCGCGATGTCGATGCCGACCTCGCCCATCACGTCGACCACAGCCGGCCAGATCGCGGGAGCGGGCGAGGTGCCGGCAGACTCAGCCCGCACGTCCTGCGGTGCGTGATGCTCAAAGAACGCCTGCGCCATCTGTGAGCGCCCAGCGTTGTGGTTGCAGACGAACAGCACGCACCGGACCGCTCGCTCCGCAGATGGCCGAGGGATGATGGACTCCTCATCGATGTTCACGGCGCGATCATATTAGATCGACAAACATAATTGTTATTGATATAAGTAGATCGATGTCCGTCGATCTGGAGTTGGCCCCCAAGCAGAAGCGAGCCGCCGGCGAGCGCTGCTGCGAACCCGTCGTCTACCCCGACGTCCAGCGTGAGGACGCGCTGCGGATGGCCGAGGTCGCCAAGGCCCTCGGCGACCCGATCCGCCTGCAGCTCGTGGATGTGCTCCGCAAGCATGCCGGCAAGGTCTGCGTCTGCGAGCTCGTGCCATTGTTCGACATCGCCCAGCCCACGCTCTCACACCATCTGAAGAAGCTCCGCGACGCCGGGATCGTGGACTCGGAGCGCCAGGGCCTGTGGGCCTACTACTACGTCATCCCCGACGCACTGAAGGAGCTGTCCGCATGGCTGACATGACCGTGGCTGACACGAGCGCCGACTCCTGCTGTGCCCCCGCACAGCAGTCGACGTGCTGCGAGCCGAGCACCAAGACCGACTGCTGCGGTCATGGCGAGAGCTGCGGCTGCGACGCGGGGACGTCGGACATCCGCGAGAGTGTCCGCGAACGCTACGCCGCCGCGGCCACACAGGTCACGACGACGGACCCAGGTAGCGGCTGCTGCGCGCCAAGCGAGACCTTCGACGGTGGCAGCGAGGTCTTCGGCGCCGCGCTCTACGCGCTCGGGGACCGCGAGCAGCTGCCGGACACCGCCACGCTCGCATCGCTCGGCTGCGGCAACCCCACTGCCGTCGCCGAACTCCACGAGGGCGAGACGGTCCTCGACCTCGGGTCCGGCGGCGGGATAGACGTCCTGCTCTCCGCCAAGCGCGTCGGGCCGACCGGCAAAGCGCACGGCCTGGACATGACCGATGAGATGCTCGCGCTCGCCCGCGAGAACGCGCGGAAGGCCGGCGTTCAAAACGTGCAGTTCCACAAGGGCTACATCGAGGAGATCCCGCTCCCTGACGAGAGCGTCGATGTGGTGATCTCCAACTGCGTGCTGAACCTCTCCGCGGACAAGCCACGCGTCCTGCGTGAAGTCGCGCGAGTACTGCGACCCGGCGGGCGCTTCGCGATCTCCGACGTGATCGCCGACGAGAGCATGGACGACGCCACACGCGCCGACATGCAGGCATATACCGGCTGCATCGCCGGAGCGCTCACCCGTCAGCAGTTCGCAGCCACGCTGGGCGACGCGGGCTTGACCGACATCGAGATACGCGAGACGCACCGCGTCCACCCGCAGGCCGCCTCGGCGATCATCCGTGCCCGCAAGCCAAGCGAGCAATGCACTCGTTGACCGACTGTCTACCCGCGCTATCCGCAGCGGGCAGTCGGTCGCTCCGGGGCTCTTGATCGGGAGTCGCTCCGGAGGCTCCTGACCGGGAGCTTGGCTTCGCGTTCACAAAGCTGCAACATGGCGCGGGTCCGTGTCCCCGATGCTTCGTGACCGGCGGTGAGACCGTCCCGCCGGCGGACGGTCGAGCGCAGAGGGACATTCGATGATGCCTCGGAACATCCTCATATACGCCACCGTCGTCATTGCGCCCGCAGCGTTGGCGATCGCAGGCCTGAGCACCACGGTGGCCGATTCCATACCGGCGGGCCAGGCGACCACGCCGATCAAGCACGTTGTGGTGATCTTCGAGGAGAACGCCACCTTCGACCATTACTTCGGCACCTACCCGCACGCCGTGAACCCGCCAGGTGAGCCGCGGTTCGTGGCGCGGCCCGGAACGCCGGCCGTGAATGGCCTGAGCGAAACGCTGCTGCTCGACAACCCCAATGCCGCCGATCCTCAGCGCCTGGACCGCGCGCAGCCGCTGACGTGCGACCAGGATCACCACTACAAGGCCGAGCAGCAAGCCTATGACGGTGGTCTGGTGGACCAGTTCGTGCAGCACACCGCCGGCAGTGAATGCACCGGCGCCGAACCGGGGCCGACCGGCCAGAACAAGACGACCGTGATGGACTACTACGACGGCAACACCGTCACGGCGCTGTGGAACTACGCCCAGCACTACACCCTGGAGGAGAACTCCTTCGGGACGCAGTTCGGACCGTCCTCGCCGGGGCACCTGAACCTCGTAAGCGGGGAAACGGGCGGGGCGAGCGCGACCAAGCCCAACAGCAGCCTGGCCAACGGCTCGCTGATCGGCAACGCCTACCCACAGTACGACGACTGCGTGGGGGATGGCAACAAGCCCGGAGGCGTCTCGGAACCGGCGCTCATCTCGATGTCCGGGAGAAACGTGGGCAACCTGCTGAACGCCGGGAGCGTGAGTTGGGGCTGGTTCCAGGGCGGCTTCACACCCACCGGCATGAACGCCGAAGGCAGAGCTGAATGCCGCACCTCACACGACAACGTGGGCGCGCAGAAGAGCTACTCCGACTATGTCTCCTACCACGAGCCCTTCCAGTACTACGCCTCGACCGCCAACCCCCATCACCTGCCCCCGACCTCGGTCGGCGCCGTGGGCGAGAGCGATCGAGCCAACCACCAGTACGACCTCTCGTATTTCAACGGTGCGCTCGCCGAAGGCAACCTGCCCGCTGTCTCCTTCCTCAAGCCTGCCGCTTACGAGGATGGTCACCCCGGCTACTCGGACCCGCTTGACGAACAGCGCTATCTGGTCGACACCATCAATGCGATCGAGCGCTCGCCGCAATGGTCCAGCACGGCAGTCATCGTCTCCTGGGATGACTCCGACGGCTGGTACGACCATGTGATGCCGCCGATCGTGCGTTCCTCGGCGTCCCCACAGGACAACCTGGATGGCCCGGAAAAGTGCGGCACGCTGCCCAGCCCTCTCCCGCCGTCCTTCCAGCAGGATCGCTGTGGCTACGGCCCGCGGCTGCCGCTTCTGGTGATCTCCCCGTGGGCGCGCGAAAACTACGTCGATAACACCCTCACCGACCAGTCCTCGATCCTGCGCTTCATCGAGGACAACTGGCAACTGGGCCGCATCGGCGGCAATTCCTCCGACGCCGAAGCGGGCTCGCTGGAAAGCGCCTTTGACTTCAACCCGAGCGACCTCCGCGCTGCCACGGTGATGCTCGATGACACCACGGGGGAAGTCCTGCCTCCGGCGCGCCCCGGCGAACCGCCCTCATCCACGGCCGGCCCGGGAGCGCCGCCGCCCACCGTCACCGGTCGTCGTGGCCCGGCGAGGGCCGTCGGCTGTTCGCTCTCACTCGAGAAGCATCATCGCCGTCGCCTCGCGGTCACCTGTCGCTTCACGGCGATCGGTATCCATGGGCGCGCGGCTGTCCGCATGCGCCTCGTGCGCCGCGGTCGCGTACTCGCAACCGCTCGCGCCTTCCTGCACGATTCCCAGGCCACAACGATCCTGCGCCTCGAGCGCATCCCCAAAGGCAGCTACACCCTCCGCATCGTGCTCACCAGCCGAGCCGCCGTCCTTGGCTTCGTGCGCTCGGTGAGGGTGGGCTGAGCGATCCAGGCGATGGCGTGCACGGACAATCAAGGTGGCCGGCGCTCATGAGCGATGCACGCTTGAGGGCCAATCAGGTTGGCAGGCGCTCATGAGCGATGCACGCCTAAGGGCCAATCAGGGTGTCATTACGCCCGGGCCTCCGCCGCAGTGTCCAGCAGGCTGGCACACGGGCCCCCCCGACTTCGTCGGCATCGGCGCCCAGCGCTCGGGCACAACGCGCTGGTTCGACCTCGTCATTGAGCACCCGCTGATCGAGGCGCCGCCGGCGACGCGCAAAGAGCTGCACTACTTCGACCGCTTCCATCCCGGCGGTTTCACGGCGAGTGACGCCGCCGCCTATCACGACTACTTCCCGCGCCCCCGAGGCCATTTGACGGGCGAGTGGACTCCTGTCTATCTGGCGGCCCCTTGGGCGCCCCCGATGCTCGCGGCTGCCGCTCCTGACGCGAAGCTGCTGGTCAGCCTGCGCGACCCGGTCGAGCGCTACCTCTCCGGTCTCCAGCGCCACAACCGTGTGGCCCGCGCCAGCGACACACCGCTCGACGCCATGGCCCCGCTCGATGCCTTCATGCGCGGTTTCTACCATGCCCAGTTGACCCATCTGCTCGCCCACTTCGACCGTTCGCGGGTCCTGATCCTTCAGTACGAGTGCTGCGTGCGCGATCCAGTCGCTCAACTGCGGCGCACCTTCGCCTTTCTCGGCCTGCAGGACACCTCCTTTCTCCCCGGCCTGGAGGCTCATCCCAATCATCAGCCCGACAAGCCGGCCTTGCATGCCGACGCTCGTCGTGCCCTGGTGCAGGCTTACTCCCCGGATGTCGCTCGGTTGATCGACAGCTTCCCGGAGATCGATCTCGCGCTGTGGCCGAACTTCGCGCACCTCGTTGCAAGCGGAATGGGAGAGCGGGCGAGCGGAACGGGGGAGCCGTTATGACCCGTGCGGGAGACGCCGCAACGGGATCTGCGGTGGTCGTGCTGGGGATGGCACGGAGTGGGACCTCGGCGATCACCCGGCTGTTGGCCCTGCTGGGGGTCCAGTTGGGTTCTGAAGGGGCGCTCATGCCAGCGGCGGGAGAGAACGCGAAAGGCTTCTTCGAGCACCGTCCGATGATGCGGATCAACAAACAGCTGCTGGAGCGGCTGGGCGGGTCCTGGTCTGAGCCGCCGCGGCTCCCGGACGGTTGGCAGTGGGATGCGGGGCTTGACGATCTGCGCGCGCAGGCCCGCGAGCTGATCGCAGCCGAGTTCGCGGGTGCCCGGCTGTGGGGGTTCAAGGACCCGCGCACTTCGCTGACGCTGCCTTTTTGGGATGAGCTGCTCGGCGAGGCCAGGTATGTGATCTGCCATCGCCGGCCGCTTGACAGCGCGCGCTCGCTGGAGAAGCGCAACGGGATCAGACTCGACGAAGGCGTCGAGCTGTGGACGCGTTATACGGCTTCGGCGCTTGCGCACACGGCGGGGCGCCGGCGCATCCTGGTTGGTTACGAGGAGCTGTTCACCGATCGCGAAGCGCTCGTGAGAGAGCTTGCCGACTTCCTCGGTGTGGCCGAGCAGGCCGAGAGCCCGCGCCTGCGCGCGGAGGTCGAGGGGTGGATCGAGGAGGGGCTGCGCCATCACGCCGGTACGCTGCGTGAGCTGCTGGAGCACCCTGCGGTGTCGGCGCAGGCGCAGGCGCTGCACCTGCTGCTGGGGCTCTCTGCTGCCTCGCGCCGCGACGACGCCGTGAGCGGCGGCTGCGACGATGCGCTCGACGGCATGGCCCGCACGCTGCTGCGCCGGGCGGACGCGCGGGCGGCCCTGGCTCCGATGGCGGCGGGGTCACTGGCGGCGGCGGATCGTGACTCCGCTTCGATCACGAACGATCCCTCGCACAACGGCTATGTCTCGCGTAAGCCTCTCCAGCGGCGTGAGGCGCCCACGGGCCACGCGGTCGGGGGCATTGACGCCAGCATAGTTGTGGTTTTCGGCGACGATCCTTGGGGCGCCATGGCCTGCATGGAGAGCCTTGCGGAGCTCGCCCCGGGCTCCCCGCCGCATGAGATGGTGCTGGTTGACAATGCGTCGCTCGGGCTGCGTGCGACTCTTGATGCGCTTGTCGGCGATGTGCAAATCGTCTACTTGCCCGAGCGCGTCAGCGTAATTGCGGCGCTGCGTGCGGGTGCGGAGGTTGCCACCGGAGAGGTCGTTGTCTGCCTGCCCGCCCCGGCTCTGTTCGCTGCTGACGCATTTGCTGTCATGTGCAACGAACTGTGTCACGGCCTCGCTGCGGTGGCCTCGGTCGATCCCGAGGCTCACATGGCTCATCCCACAGCGGCCCACGCGCTCGCGTTGCGCCGCGATGCCCTGCCTGCGCTCGAGCTGCCCGCGCTCGATGACGTGCCTGACGAGCAGATCATCGCCGCGCTGTGCCTGGAGCTGGCCGGCAACGGTATGGCCCCAGTGTGCGTCGATGCCCACGTCTCCTCTCCGCCGACGCCCATCTGTCGGCGTGGGCCGGGGGTCGAGCAGATCGAGGTCTCCGTTGTCATCCCCACCCTCGACGGCGCCTCGCGGGAGGTCCGCGAGTGCCTGCGCGCGGTGCAGGCCACGATTCGCGTGCCCCACGAGATCGTCGTCGTCGACAACGGCGCTCCGCCGCAAGGATTCACGGCGCCTGTCAACGCTGCCCTGCGTGCGGCCCGTGGGCGCCACCTGGTTGTGATGAACGACGATGTGCGGGTGCTCGACGGCTGGTGGGAGCCGCTTGCCGACGCGCTCGACGGGGGCGCACCGCTCGTGTTTCCGCTGACCGTCGAGGGGCGCATGCGCTGGGAGTTCGCCGCCTGGTGCTTTGCGATGCGTCGCGAGACCTTCGAGGACATGGCCAGTGAGCCGCATGAGTTCTTCGATCCCAGCATGGTCCTCTGGTGCCAGGACATCGATCTGCGCAAGCGCCTCAGCGCTCGGGGCACTCCGCCGCTGTGCGTGCCCGAGTCGCGCATTCGCCACGTCGGCTCGCGCACCGTGCGCGTCGCGGCACCTCACCACGCGCTGCGCCTCTGGATCCACGCCCAGGCCGCCGGCGACACCGAGGTCTTTCGCGCGCGCTACCCGCAGGAGAGCGGCGCGCGGGAGCAAAGCAGCGCACGGGAGGAGAGAGGCACGCGCGAGGAAAGCGGCGCGCGCGAGCACGACGGACTGCCGCCCGCCTCGCCCATCCTCACGCCCGAGCACCTTGAGCTTGCTCTCGCCGAGGACACCCTTCGCTTCCGCGCCGACGGGCCCGCGTGGGAGAGCCATACGCTGGCCTGGCCGCATGATGCAGGGCACTTCTTCCTCGCCGGCGAGATGGAGGTTCGCTCGCCGGACTCCGTCCAGGACATCCTCGTGCGCGCCGTCTTCGCCGATGACGAGCGCGAGCTGTACTGGATGGACCTCGTGCCGGGCGTGCTCGGGACCGGGCGCATCGCCTTCACGCTGCCGCGCGAGCGGGCCCGTCCGATCCGCCTCGCGCCCGGTGAAGCGCCGGCCGACTGGTCGCGGGTGTGTACCGTGCGCCTCTGCGCCCGCTCGCGTCTGCGCGGAGCGCTGCATCGTGCGCCGGACGCGCCCGGAGCCACGACCGCCGTGCTCACCAACCTGCGCCTGCTCGCGCTCCCGGCCGAGGTGCTTCGATGAGCTTTGGGATTGTGTTCGTGGTCGCTGCCGAGGTGCTTCGATGAGCCTTGGGATCGCGGTCATCACCTACCGGCGGCGCGACCGCTTCGAGCCGCTGATGGAGCGCCTCGCCCGCTTCACCGAGGCGCCCTACGAGCTGGTGGTCGCCGACGACGACGGCCGGGACGGCACCGTGGAGTGGTGCCATGCGCGGGGTATACGCATCATCACCGGCGAAAACCGCGGCGTCGCGCGCAATAAGAATCGTGGGCTCTTCGCGCTGGCCAGCCTCGGCTGCGACCCGATCCTGATCATGGAGGACGATGTCTACCCGGACGTGCCGGGGTGGGAGGCCGACTGGGTGCAGGCGACGCGGCGCTGGCACCATATGTCCTACCTGCACCCGCGCATCGCCGATGCGACCGTTTCGGGCAGGGGCACTCCGGAGGATCCCTTCGTCAATCCGAAGGCCACCGCTCAGTTGCTTACGATCTCCGCGCGCGCTCTCTCCGAGGTTGGCTACCTCGACAGCCGCTTCATCGGCTGGGGACACGCGCATGGCGAGTGGACCACGCGCATCAAGCGCGCCGGCTACGGCTTCAAGCCGATCGTCCTTCCCGACGGCACCAAGCCCAAGGCGCAGCTCTACCTCATCGGCGGCCTGGTTGATAACGAGGGCAGCCGCTGGCGCGACGAGGAATCCGGCCGGCGCAACCGCGAGCTGTACAGGCAGATATACCCCGAGCCGATCTTCCGCCGTCCCTGGCGCTCAGCGCATGAGCGCGCCGCTTTTCTCGCCGAGCAGAGCCAGGCGGGGATCGACGGCGAGGAGCTTGCCGCGGCACTCGATGCGGCGCTGGACCTCACCGCGGCCTGAGCGGCACGGGAGCTCCGAGCTGCTCATACAGCGCCATGCCGCCGAAGCGCCCGCGGTAGGCGAGACCCATCGAGTCCTCGCGCTCGGCGAGCGCGCGCGCGACGCCATACTCGCCGCTCTCGTTCTGCGGGTGAAAGCAGTCGTGGAACATCACCACGCCGCCTGGCTCGATCCGACCTTCAAGCGCCCGCAGGTCACGCGTGAAACCTTCGTAGGAGTGATCGCCGTCGATGAAGACCGTGTCAAAGCGGCCCGGCAGCTGTGCGATCACCGTGGCTGAATCCCCTCGCAGCAGCGTGACCAGCTCCAGCAGGCCCCGCTCGCGCAGGTTGCCTGCGGCGATCGGCTCGTACTTGTCGTTCAGCTCCACCGAATACAGCGGGCCGCCGCTTCGGTTGGCAGTGCCGTCGCGCAGGCCCATCGCCAGCACCGCCGTGCTCTTGCCGTGCAGGCGTCCCACCTCCAGGATCGCTCCGCGCGCAAAGAACGCCGCCTCATACAGCTTGTACTGATCGCCCTCCATCAGCTTGCCTTTGATGCTCGCCACGGCCTCTGGGATGCCCTCGTGCACCGGGCCTAGAAAGCCATGCGCCCCGATCTCGGGCACATACAGCGAAGGCTCGAAGGAGCGGTAGATCGGCTCATAGCCGCGGGGACGACGCGACTCGTGCAGGTACACGAAGCGGGAAGCGCTCGCGTCCATCACTCCCCTGCCAGCAGCGCCGTCGCGCGTCCGGTGTCCTGCGAGGGCTTGCCGAAGCGCTCGCCGTGGGCGCGCTCGAACAGCACATACTCCGACAGAGCCGCGCGGATCGCTGAGTAGCGACCAGCCGTCGCGAGCGCCTTGCCTTGCAACCGCTCCAGCAGCTCCCGGTCCCGCAGCAGTCCTGAAAGCGCCTCCACCGCACCTGTGGGGCCGAGCGTGTCCACCGCAAGCGCGTTCTCGCCCGGCTCCACGAACTCCCACACGCCGCCCATCGCCGGGACCACCGCGGTGGCGCCGCACGCCATCGCCTCCAGCGCCGTGCGTCCGAATGCCTGGTAGACCGACATATCCAGGAACACATCGGACTCGCGCAGCAGCTCCGCCACCTCGCTCCTGCTCAACAGGCCCCGGTGGCGCTCAAGCACGCGCTCGGCGCCGGGGTGGATCTCTCGCAGCTCATCGGCATAGCAGCCAAAGGTGCTCACCTGCACCTCGCCCCCGTGCAGCTCCAGCAGCTCTTCGAGCACCGCGATCGTGGCCAGCGGCTGGCGGCGCGCCGTGCGCGGACGCACCATCGCCACCACCCGCAAAGGGCCGTCTGCCCGCACCTGCCTGGCGTCCGCGTTGAACAGCTCGCGGTCGATGCTCGGCTCGACCTTGGCCACGAACAGGCCATGGCGCTCGGCCACCACATTGCACAGCCAATGCGACTTGGCGAACAGCAGCATGTCGGGCAGCGCCGTATATGAGGCCACCGCCTCCTGCGCGATGTAGGGCGCCGTGAAGAAAGGCTCGTAGTCCTGCACGTAGTAGGCCGCCAGGAAATCCGAGCGCCGTTCGCGGATCGCGCCGAGCAGCGCCACCGACTTGTGGTGCGTTGCGCTGATCACATCGGCGTCGGCCGTCCGCTCGGCCAGCTCCTGCTCATCGGCGAACGTCTCGAACACCTCCTCGAAGTCCTCATACACCCCCCGCGCGCGCTCCCCGTCCCAGCGCGGCAGCATGATGCGCGCCGGTACGCCCAGGCCGCGCAGCGCGCGCGTCTCCTGGTAGAGCGAATGCGACCCTCCCGATCCGCCGTGGGCCAGGCCGGGCAGCAGGAACGCGACGCTCAGCGGCTTGCCCGCGGGGCTGCTCAACAGCTCGGCCGTCGCCCGCGGATTGGCGATGCGCTCTGCCACCGCGGCCCGCACCGGCGCCAGACTCTCATCGGCCTCCATCCGTGCCACCTGTGCCTGCACCTGCTCGCGGCCATGTTTCTCCAGGAAGGTCTCGTAATTTGCCTGTGCCAGCCGTGTGCGGCCTTCCGCGCCATAGGAGCGCGACTTGGCATGGTGCACGTAGGCGTCATCCACGACGGCCAGCTCGAAGCCCGCCTCTCGCGCGCGCAGCGAGTAGTCGTTCTCCTCGCAGTAGCCTGCCGCGAAACGCTCCTCATCCAGCAGCCCCACGCTCTTGATCACCCCACGCTTGATCGTGTAGCAGAAGCCGTTGAGGAAGGGGAGGGGGGGTGCCGCGTGCGCCGCGATCTGGGCCACGACTGCACCCATGGCGTCCGTCGTCATCCAGCTTGGGAGCGGGTTCTCCGCCCACCTGCTCCCTTCCCTCACCGTTGGCACCGACTGGTGGCTGGCGGCATTTGACAGCGGTCCCAGGATGCCCATCTCCGCATGACTCTCGCCGCAGGCGACGATGCGCCCGAGCCAGCCGGGCGTGAGCACCGTGTCGCTGTTGAGCAGCACCACGTAGTCGCTCTGCGACGCCTCGATTCCCCGATTGGCCGCGAGTGTGTAGCCGTGCGGTGGCTGCTCGCGCTGGATCAGCGTCACCATCGGGTGGCGATCGGCGAAGGCCCGCAGGAAGCGTGACGTCTGCTCGCCGCTGCCGTCGTTCACCACGATCAGGCGCAGGGGGCGGTCGGTCTTTGCCAACAGCGACCACAGGCACTCGCGCACCTCTGGGAGCGCGTCGTGCACGCACACCACCACGTCCACGCTCGGCTCGCCCGGCTCCTGTTCGACCCCTTCCCCGCGCAGGATGCCGCGCAGATCGAGTGGACAGGGCAGCGACAGCGGGTCGCGCTCCTGCTCGCCTGGCAACGCGCCTTCCACCAGCGGCAGGTACTGGTCGAGCAGCGTCTGCCACGCCTCGCGCTCACCTCTTGCCTGGGGCTGCGGCACGGTCGGGGTCGCGCCGTTCGCCTCTTCGCCGCCCTCGGCCTCTGCCTCCTTCCCCCCGCCAGGCGGAAGCTCGCCCTCGTCTCGCATAGGGGCGATCTCCGCGTCAGCTTGCAACCGCGCGAGTGTGTCCTCCAGGACACGCACCTGTTCCTCTAGCGCGGCCCTCCCCTCCAAATCGTCCTCCAACTCCGCGACCCGCTCGGTCAACTCCCGCACGCGCCGATGCAACGCGACTGTCTCGCGCGGGTCGGGCGAGCGCATCACCTGTTTGAGCTGCGTCTCGGCCAGGCGCCGCTGGATGTTGGCCCGCTTCAGTTCCGCGTCGAGCCGCGCCTGCTCGATCGCCTCGCATTGTGCGCGCAGGAAGGCCGGGCGATCGAGCGACTCCAGCAGTTCGCGCAGCGGCGCGCGGGCCGCGAGCACCGGCTCGCTCACGAGGATCGACATCCCGCTCAGCCCCGGGATCGACCAGCTGCGCCACGGGCTCTCGGACTCCGCCATGAAATCCTCGACCGCCGTGAGGACGCCGTTGCCCGGCGTGCCTTCCAGCAGCGCATTCTCCAGGTGGTCGTTGAGCCCTGGGCCCAGCTCCATCCGGCCGGGCTTGAGCCCCTGCCGCGCGTGCGGCTGGCGCTGCGCCTCGGGAATCGCCTGCGGCTCGTAGTAGAGGTCGCGCCGCCCATAGGGCCAGCCGACGTCGTGCAGCAGCATCACCGGCGGCTCGTGCCCGTCCTTGAGCGCACGCTGCTCCAGCGCGCGCAGCTCGCTGATCACCGTGTACCAGTTGTGATCTCCGTCGATCAGCGCCAGATCGACCGCGGCGATCTCGCCCAGCACTTCGAGGCTCTTGCGACGGTGAAAGCGCAGCTGCTCGCCGTATTGCGCTTCCAGCCGGTCCACATTCAGTGTCGGATCGGGGTCGATCGCGTGCACCACCGCGCCGTTCGCCTGGGCCCAGCGCAGCAGCGGTCCGCTCACCGCGCCTACCTCCACGCCCACCTCCACGATCGCGCCGGGGCGGATCGCTTCCAGCAAGGGATGGATGAGCAGCTTCAAGAACCAGTGCATGGCGACCCGGGGGCGCAGTGTATGGCCGCCAGCGCGCCGCGCGCGGGGGTCGGCGGCACGATTCACCGCTTCTTCACATGGCGCCGAGTGGGTTCGATTGACTTTGGATCGTGCCGGATACTTTGGACGACCTCCAGGCACCTTTGGATGACCTTCAGGCCCAGCGCATGTCCATGCTGGCCGCCAGCCGCTTCCTTTTGGACGGTCGCAGTTATGGCTATCACGTCGCCAAGGGCAACCGCACCTGGGACAACGAGCGCGCTGTCGAGATCCCTGTCATCTGGGATGCCTTGCAAAGCCGTGGACACTCGCGGGGCGTGCTCGAGGTCGGCAACGTGCTGGGGCATTACTTCCCGATCGCTCATCCCGTATTGGACCGTGACGAGCGACATCGCACCGTCACCTGGAACGAGGACGTGCTCGCTTTTGAGCCGCCTTTCGCGCCTGAACTCGTCCTCAGCATCTCCACGCTTGAGCACGTCGGCATGGACAAGCGTCCGCGCGATCCCACCCAGTTTCGTCAGGCGCTCGATGCCATTCTTGGCTGGCTCGCTCCCGGCGGGCGGCTGCTGTTCACCGTTCCGCTCGGCTACAACCGTGGCGTGGGCGAGTACCTCGACGCGCCGCATGCCGCGCGCACGTCCTTGCGCTGCGCGCGTCGCATCACGCTTGAGAACCTCTGGGTGCAGGCCGCCTACGACGAGGTTCGTGCGTACCGCTACAACCGTCCTTTTACCTGTGCCAACGCCATCGCCATCGTGGAGTGCACCGCGTGAGCGCCCCTGCCGCGGTTCTTGAGGAGCCGACCCAGGCATCGATCCGAGCCCGCGTCTTCGAGTTGACCGACGGCCTGCCGCCTTCTTCGTGGGAGCAGTCGCTCTCTCAGGGTGAGCCTTCGCTCTCGCGTGAGGCGCTCGTGCCGGCCGAGCGCCGGCGGCTGGCTGGTGGGCCCTTGCCGAGCGTTGCCTATCTGCTCCCCGGACTTCCCCCTGAGGGCTCCGGAGGTTCGCACTCGCTCGTGCAGGAGGCCCGTGGTCTGCGCCGCTTGGGCGCCGCCGCGCGCGTCTGCGTACCGCAGGACTCGCTGGCCACCGCCGCTGCCGTCTATGGCAACGAGGATGAGCTCTTCACGCCTTACCCCGGCGACTCCGGCCTGCCCGGGATCGGCGATGCCTCGATGTTCGAGGGCATCTTCGAGGCGCTCGCCGACGCCGGTGTTGTCGTCGCCACCGAGTACCCCTCCGTCGACCTGCTCGTGCGCCTGGCCCGCGAGCGCCCCGAGCTCGTTTGCGCCTACTACGTGCAGGACTACGAGCCGCTCTTTGCTGCTCCTGAGTCCTCGCGCTCCGATCGCGCGCTGCTCTCCTATCGCTCGCTGCCCGGCCTGCTGCTGTTCGCCAAGACCCACTGGCTGCGCAATCTCCTGCACGCCGTGCACGGTGTTGCCGTAGCGAAGGTCGCGCCGAGCCTCGATCGCGGTCTGTTTCACGCAGGGGGACGCTCGTCGCGGGACGGTGAGCTGCGCCTTGCCGCCATGATCCGCCCGCGCACGCCTCGGCGGCGCCCCGCCGCCACCTTGCGCGCGCTCTCCTTGATCGCGCAGGAGTTGGGTGAGGGAGTGCGCATCGCCACCTTTGGCTGTGATCCTGACGCCTTCGCCGAGCTTGCGCCCGACGGCATCCCCGGTCTCACTCACCTGGGGCTGCTCAGCCGCATGCAGGTGTCTGCGCTGATGCGCCGCAGTGACATCTTCATCGACGCCTCCGCCTATCAGGCCTTCGGACGTACGGGCCTTGAGGCGATGGCCTGCGGTGCTGTGCCGCTGCTGCCGCAACTGGGTGGCGTGCACGAGTACGCAGTCGCCGGCGAGAATGCCTTGATCCTCGACGAGGGCTCTCCCGAGCAGATCGCCGCCACCGTGCTGGCGCTCGCCGACTCGCCTGCGCGGCTTGCCGACATGAGCCAAGCGGGCGTGCGTGACGCGCGGCGCTTCTCCGTCGAGCGTGCCGCTCGCAGTCAACTCTCGCTGTTCGTGCAGGCCCCCGCGAGATGAGCGCCAGTCCGTTCGTCGAGCGCCTGCGGGAGCACGCCGCGACCGTCGCTGCGGGTGCGCCGCCTCGCCTGCATGCGTCGGCTGCCTCGGCTGCGTCAACTGCATCGGCCGTGTCGGCTGGTTCGGCTGGGTCGGACACGTTGGCTGCGTCTCCTGCATCAGCCCCGTCAACCGCCCCGGGCGAGCTTGCTTTCTGGCAGAGCCCCATCGTGCGCGCCATCATCAACCGTCGCATCACCGGCGACCCCGAGTTGGGGGCCGAGACCTACTTCGCCCGCCGCCATGGTCCCGCGATTGTGGCGCCGCACGCGCTGTCGCTGCGCGCCAGCGACGCCAAGCTGGAGCTGGCGCTCGTTGAGGCTGGCTCCTGTGAGCGCCTCACCGGCCTGGACGACGATCAGGGTCGCGTTGACTTCGCCGGCGGGCGCGTCCCCGAGCCGCTGCGCGAGCGCGTGCGCTTCCAGCTGGGCGCCTTTGAGCAGTGGCAGCCGCCGGAGCCGCTGGGGGCCATCGTGTGTCGCAGCTTTCTGCATCGCCGCGAGGACCTTGAGGCGGTGCTCGATCGCTTCGCCGCCTTGCTTGAGCCTGGAGGGCTGCTGTTCGTCGAGGACTTCGTTGGACCTGCGCGCTTTCAGTGGACCGACACGCAGCTGGAAGCGATCAATCGCCTGCTCGCGCAGCTGCCCGCCGAACTGCTCACCGATCTGTCGGCCACCGACGGCCGGCGCAAGCGCAGCGTCGAGCGCCCCGACCTGGCCGCTCGCATCGCCGCCAATCCCGAGGAGGCCGTGCGCAGCGACGAGATCGTCGGGCTGCTCGACGAGCGCTTCGAGCGGGTTGAGATCTGCCCCTACGGGGGGGCCGTCTTTCACCAGCTCTTCACTCGCATCATGGGCAACTTCGCCGGCCGCCCTGACCTCGTTGGTGTGTTGATGGAGGTCGACGCCCTGCTCACCGACAGCGGTGTGCTCAACTCGGACTACGTCTGGGGGGTCTGGCGGCGAGCTTGAGCGGCGGCTCGTCGCTCCCCGTGTGCAGCGCTCCCGGCAGCGCCCTGTCCCACCACAGGGCGGGCCCCGAGACCCAGTTGTTGGGATGCACCACTGCCAGGATCGGCGAGCGGCGGTCAACGAGCAGGTCGATCGGATCGAGCCCTTCCTTCCAGCCTCCCTCGGCGGCGCTGCGATCGGTCAGCCACACATCCAGCGGGTGCTTGCGCATCGCGGCATTGGCATCCCAGCGCAGGCCGTAGCGCGACCACTCCTCGCCGAGCAGCAGCACGCCGTTGTGCACCCCCGGCACGCGCGTATCGCCGTGCGGGCACGCTGAGAGCACCGGCCGCGAGGGCCCGCCGAAGCGCTCGGCGAAGGCCGCGAGCTCATCGTGCAGCAGCTCTCGCGCGTGCGGAATGAGCGCTTCGGCGTGATCGGCGCCGAGACCGCGGCGCAGCAGCTCGCGCGTGAGCGTCTCGTAGTGCAGGCCCACCGCGTGACCTTCGGCGGCGATGCTCTCGATGACGCTTGGGTTGGCGGTGCGCCAGCGGAAGTACCACGTGGAGAGCACCCCCAGCTCGCGCTCGATCCTCGCCATGCGCAGCGCCGAGGCGGGGTGCTGGTCGACATCGTGGCGTAACAGCAGCCTTGGCCTGTCCGCCGCGATCGCCGGGTCCGTCAGCCACGACTCCAGCGACAGGACCGCGTAGCCCTGCTCCAGCGCGATGCGCAGTAGCTCGTGATAGGCCGCCCAGCGGGCACGTGAGAACGTGCGGCCTAGGCGCCTGCGCGTCCGAGTCGGCTTTGGTGGAGTGGTTATCACCTGGTTATCACGGTCTCTTCCGGGTGGACAACGGCTTTACACTCCTGCCGGTCATGGGCCAGCACGCCGCCGGCACGGGCGCGATCATAGAGATCGAGGAGCCGCCCGCCGTTACCGATCGGCGCGTGGCCCACCTCCAGCGCGAGCTGCGCATCCGCGACCGCGAGGAGCGTGCGGCGCGGCGCGAGATGGCGCGCCTCACCGAGCAGCTCATTCGTCATTCGCGTGCTGCTCGCGCGCAGGTCGAGCTTGCTCGCTCTGAGGCCGCCGCTGAGCTTGAGCGCGAGCGCATACGCGCTGGGAGCTTGCTCGGTCAGGAGCGGGCGCAGGCGCGTGTCGAGCTCGACACGCTGCACGGCGAGCTTGCCGAGCGCGTGGGCGTCATCGAGCGTCTGGACGGCGACCTGGGGCGAGTGGGGGAGGAGTTGGAGCGTGTCCAGGGTGAGTTGGGTCGGGCCGAGGGTGAGTTGAGGCGTGTTGAGGGCGAACTGGGTCGGGCCGAGGGTGAGTTGGGGCGTGTTGAGGGCGAGCTGGGGCAGGCCGAGAGCAAGTTGGAGCAGACCGAGAGCGAGTTGGGTCGCGTCGAGGGCGAGTTGGGGACCTTGCGGGGGCGGCTTGAGGCATCCGAGCGCGCTCGTGCACGCGAGAGCGCCGAGCACAGCGCGCGCGTACGTGAGCTCGAACAGACGATCTCGGCGCTGTCGGTGGGGCTGCGCCAGACGCGCGATGACATCGAGCGTGCCGCAGGTTCGCGCGCCTGGCGGTTCGGGCACTTCTTCACCCGCACCCTTTCGCGCCTCGCGCGGCGACCCGTGCGTACCCAGGGTGCGCTGGTTGCCGCGCTTGCACGCATCGATCGCGTGCAGAGTGCCGTGCGCGCCCTGCCTGCTGCCACTGCGTCGCAAGTGAATGCTGCCTCGCCTGTCTCGCTCACCCCCGTGGCCGTGGTCGTCTCTGCGCCTACGCCTCTCGCACCCTCGCCCGCGGTTGGCGAGCCGCGGTTCTCGCCCGAGCAGGAGCGGGAGCTGGCCAGGCGCCGAGCCGCGCTCGCCGAGCGCCTGCGCGCGCGGCTCGGAGCGCCCCCCGAGCGCGCGGAGTGGCCGCTCGTCAGCATGATCGTCCCTACGCGCAATGGCCTTCACCATCTGCGGCGCCTCTTCGCGGGGCTGCTCGAACACACCTCCTACCCGGCGTTCGAGGTGATCGTGCTCGACAACGCATCCACCGATGACACGCTTGAATATCTCTCCTCGCTGGAGGGTCGCCTGCCGCTCAGCGTGCTGGCGAGCAAGGAGAACCTGTCCTTCGCCGAGGCCAACGCGCGCGGCGCGCGGCAGGCGCGGGGGGAGCTGCTGCTGTTCCTCAACAACGACGTCGAGCCCTTCGAGCCCGATTGGCTCAAGGAGCTGGTGTGCGCCCTGGACAGCGATGGCGTCGAGGCGGTCGGCGCGACGCTGCTGCATCCCGAGGACCTCAGCCTGCCCGAGCAGACGCCGCCGCTCGTGCAGCATCGCGCCGTGCGCTTTCGTTGGCAGGACGAGATGATCAAGGGCTTCAACCACGGCGATGGCGAGCATCTGTGGGAGGGCTCGTTCGGGGTGGACGTGCGCGCACCCGCGGTGACCGCCGCCTGCATGTTGATCGCGCGCTCCTCCTTTGAGCGCGTGGACGGCTTCGACGGCGGTTACCGCTATGGCACCGAGGACGTCGACCTCGGCCTCAAGCTGCTCGTCAGTGGCGCTGAGAGCGTCGGCGTGGGACGCTCGCTCCTCTACCACCGCGAGTCCTCCACGCAGAACCGCGCCTCAAGCGACTTTCGCCGCCTCAACCGCCTGGAAAACCGGCGCCTCTTTCTGGAGCGTTGGGCGCCGCGGGTGGCGCGCGAGTACCGCCTCGCGCGACTGCGCCGCGATCCCTTCTGGACCGACGGTGCGGGCGCGCACGTCGCCGTCACCCTCACCAGCCTCGACGTCAAGGACGGCTGGGGCGATTGGTACTCGGGGCACGAGATCGGCGATGCGCTGGAGCAGCTGGGATGGCAGGTGAGTTATGTGGAGCGCAAAGGTGACAGGTGGTATGAGCTGCCCGAAGGGCTCGACTACGTGCTCTCGCTGATGGACCCCTTCGACCTGCGCCGCGTGCCCGCGCACGTCACGACGATCGCCTGGATCCGCAACTGGACCGAGCGCTGGCTGGAGCGCCCCTGGTTTGAGCGCGCCGATCTGCTGCTGGCCTCCTCACAGGGCACGGCCGAGCTGATCGAAGAGCGCACCGGCCGCGCCACGATCCGCTTCCCCCTGGCCGTCAACCCCAAGCGCTTTCACCCGCGCGCGCCTGAGGAGCGCTTTGCCGCCGACTATGTCTTCACCGGCAACTGGTGGGGCAAGGACCGCGACATCCAGCGCGCGCTCGCGCCGCGCGCGGGGGAGCGCCTGGCGATCTACGGCAAGGACTGGGAGCAGGTGCCTGAGTTCGCGCCTCACGCTCGCGGCGAGTTGCCCTATGAGCAACTGCCGCTGCTTTACCCCAGCGCCAAGCTGGTGCTCGACGACACCCAGGGTCCCACGCTGCCCTACGGCGCGCTCAATGCCCGCGTGTTCGACGCCCTGGCCTGCGGCACGCTGCCGCTCACCAACTGCGAGGCGGGCGTGCGCGAGCTGTTCGACGCCGACTTCCCCGTATGGGATTCGCGTGAGAGCCTGCGCGCGAGGCTCGATGAACTGCTCGCCGATGAGGGTCGCCGCGACGCGCTCGTGGCGCGCTACCGCGAGACCGTGCTCACGCGTCACACCTATGCCCATCGCGCCGCGGAACTGCGCGAGATCCTGGTGGAGCACGAGCAGCGCCTCAGCTTCTGCCTGAAGATCGGCGCCCCCAATCGCGCCGTCGCCCACACCTGGGGCGATCTGCACTACGCCGAGTCGCTCGCCCGCGAGCTGCGCCGGCGCGGGCATCGCGTACTGGTGCAGACGCTCGATGAGTGGGAGGACGAGGCCGGACTCGGCTACGACGTCGTCGTTCACCTCAAGGGCCTCTCGCGCTTTCACCCCAAGCCGGCCCAGTTCAACGTGCTCTGGTCGATCAGTCACCCCGAGGGTCTCAGCGGCGAGGAGTGCGACGGCTATGACCTCGTCGCCGTCGCCTCGCCGCTCTTCGCGGTCCAGCTGGGCGAGTGCACGCGCACGCCGGTGGTCGTCCTTGAGCAGGCCACCGACCCGTGGCTGATGCGCCCCGACCCGCGTCCCGAGCTGGCGCACGAGCTGGTCTACGTGGCCAACTCCCGCAACGTGCTGCGCCCAATCGCCCGCGACCTGCTGCCCACCGAGCACGACCTGGCCATCTGGGGGCTCGGCTGGGATGGACTGATCGACACCTCCCGCGTAGTTGCCGAGCACCTGCCCAACTCCGAGCTATGCCATGTCTACAGCTCGGCTGGCATCGTGCTCAACGACCACTGGGATGACATGCGCGAGCACGGCTACATCTCCAACCGCGTCTATGACGCGCTGGCCTGCGGCGTGCCCGTGCTCAGCGACGACGTGCCCGGCCTGGCCGAGCGCTTCGGCGACGCCGTCGCCGTCTACCGCTCTCCCGCGGAGCTGCACGAGTTGATCGAGCGCTTGCTCACCGACCCCGCTGAGCTCCGTCGCCGCGGCGAGCTGGGGAGAGCCGCGGTGCTGGCGCGGCACACCTTCGCCCACCGCGTCGATGAACTGCTTGCGATCCTCGCCGAGCGGCTGCGTGAGCCAGCCCACGCCGGCCGTCTGCGGGCCGCGGCCTGAGCAGATGCGCATCTGGCTCAGCGATGGTGACCGGCGTCTGCTTGAGGGCAACGGCTACGGACAGGTTTCCGCGGCGGTATCGCGGGGTCTGATCGAACTCGGGCACGACGTGCAGTTTCAGGAGTTCCCGGGGATGGAGCTCGCGCTGTTCATCTGTCCGCCCGGCAAGATCAAGTTCGGGCGTCAGGTGCGCTGCGCGGCGATCACGATGCACGAGCTCGACCATCTCCCCGAGTCAAAGCGCGACTGGGTTGACATCCTCAACCGCCTGGATCTCGTGATCACTCCGACCGGCTGGAACCGCGAGGTGTGGCAGCGGGCGGGCGTCAGCACGCCGATCGAGGTCGTGCCGCTCGGGATCGACGTCGAGTCCTACTTCCCGATCACCGGTCGGCGCTGCACCTTCCTCTGTGTGCATGAGAACCTCGGCGGCGCCAGCTCGCGCGAGGACTGGCGTCAGACCCTGCGCGCCTACCTTGGCGCCTTCACGGCTGAGGACCCCGTGCGTCTGGTGGTGAAGACCTGGAAGTGGAAGCCGCCGGAGTTCGAGCTCGCCCGTCGTGAGGTTCTCGCCGATCTGGGCTGCGACGAGGATCGGGCCGCCGAGGTCGAGGTGGTCGACGGCGTGCTCTGCGCCGAGGAGATGCGTGCGCTCTATCAGGGCGCCTGGCTATTCGTCAAGAACGCCAACCGTGAGGGCTGGTCGATGCCCTGCACGGAGGCGTTGGCCTGCGGCACGCCTGTGGCTGCCACGCGCATCGAGCCGCTGCTCTCGCATCTTCCTGAGCAGACGCGCTGGTTCGACCTTGGCGACTTCGAGGAGCTCAAGCGGATCCTGGTACGCGAGCACCAGCGCTTCCGCTCGCACCTGCGGACAGCGCAGCGTCACGACTCGGCGGTAATGGCCAAGCTGGTGGAGGTGGCCCTTACTGCCAGGAGCTGACCGAGCAGCGCGTCGATCTCATCCACGTCCACCGTCATGTCCCGCTCGCCGAGCGGCAGCTGTCTCATGCCGTCTGTTACAGGGCACACCACCTGCGCATAGGGCTGCTCACGGATGCTGGCCAGATTCCAGACGAACGCATTGCCGCCGAAATCGACCTCCTCGGGCTGCATCTCGATCACCAGCGTGCCTGGGGGGCTGAAGACGAGGTTGGTCAGCCCCGATCCCCAACTGCCGATGACCGCCTCCGCGCCGGCGAACAGCTCGATCTGCTGGACGACGCTCAGCTGCTCGGGGTGCACCGTCTGAAAGCCATGGGCGCCTAGCACCTCCACGAGCTGTGGCTCGTTGCTGATGTGCCGGTTCTTGACCTGCGCCCGTGAGACGAACAGGCGCCGGCGCCCAGTGGTGGGCTCAGTGGTGGGCTCAGCCGGTGCCTGTTCGTCTCGCGCTGGCGTGGCAAGGGCGGCGAGGGCGGACAGGGCCCCGGGAATCAGGGCGGGCATCCTGGACATGCCGCGCGATACGGCGAACACCTCCGGGAAGCGCGCCAGTCTGCGGCGCCGCACGGTCAGGATGCGCTCCTTGGGTACTCCCGCCAACGCCAGGGCTTCGTGCTGCCACGGTTCCAGACGCGGACACAGATACATGATCGATCCGTCATCGAACGGTTTGAAGAGCAGCGCCCTGACAACGCTCTCCACGAGCCAGTGGGAGAAGTTCAGATTTGTCTGCGCACCGAGCACGACCACCCGCTCATCGCGGTGTTCGATCACCGTCTCGCGCTCGAAGGCGTTTTGAGCCACCTGCTTGTAGCCCCATCTGGGCGCTCCCAGCGGGTGGCGGATCGAATCGGCGAGGTACTGGCGCTCGGTGGGGCAGATCAGGAAGCGGTTGGTGTCAACCAGGGCGCCTGGCAGGCGCGAGACGACCAGGCGCTCGGCGATGTAGTCGCCGCTGTGCTCCACGAAGCGCCGCCGGTGCTCCGCGTGCGCATCCGCGACCCCCTCCTGGACGGAGAAGTGCAGCGGCTCGGAGCGCTCGACGCTCACCTGATCTGCCAGCACAATCGTCTCAGCCCCATTCCCTTCGCTGAATCCCTCCGTCAGCCCGCGCCGCGGAAACTGGACCTGAATGCTGGGTCGCAGCCGCAGCGCTCTCGCGTTGGCCTCCGCGGAGGCGATGGCGTTGAAGCGAGTGCCGCTCCACTCCTCGGCCGCCGCGGAGGCGGTCACCTTGAAGGCCCTTGACACCTCGAGCAAGCCGCTCGAGCGAGAGGCGTCTGGTGAGGAGACCTGGGATGAGGCCATGCAAGACGCGGAGAACGCGGCGGCGATCGAGTGCAGGCCGCCGTCTCTTACGCGTGCGGGCAGCTCGACATAGAACCCATGACGACCATCGCCCATGCCCTCTTTCACCAGTGGCTCCCGCGGCATATCGGCGGTGGTCCTCGCAACCACTTCACCGTCCACCAGCACGTCCACTTCGACCCTCCCGTCAGGGGTCGACCAATCGTAGGCCCAGCCTACGACGATGCCGTCGAAAACCCCCTCCAGTCGCCCATCGGGTCCCGTCACGCTCACACCGGCTTCAGCCCCTCGGCGATCAATGCCGGGCACTTCAGGCGCCCGTCGTCCTCGCGGCACTTCCATTGGGCCTCGACAGACACCGCGACGAAGCCGGCAATTTGCAGAATCTCCTCCAGCGTCTGGAGGTTCCAGGCGCATTTGTGCAGGTCCCCGATGGTATAGCCACGCTTGTTGCCATAGATCAGGTAGGACCACTCCTTCCAGGTGATGTGACCTTCAGCGAGACACCTGTTGTGGGCTTCGTGGTTATTGGTGACCACCCTGATCTTGCCTCCCGGCGCAAGCACGCGCTGCCAATGCGCGAGCATCGGCTTGACCTCATGGCGGGCGACGTGCTCGAAGAACCAGTGCGAATAGATCTCCCGCGCCACGCCGTCCTCAAACTTGGCCAGCGTGCGTCCGTCATCGACGATGTCCACCTCGTCCAGCATCACTGCGTCGACGTGGACATAGCCCGCGGTGGGCTTCGTGCCGGCTCCGATCTCGATCTTCATCGCCCTGCCTCCGAACGTCGCGCGAGCACGTGGTGATAGCCGGCGAAGCTATTGCTGAGCCGGCGCCCCGACTGAGGGCGCGAGTGCGCGCGCGCGAAGCCGGCGCGGCGCAAGGTGCGCACCGTCCCGCCGGGCGAGCGCAGCCGCACCTCGGAGCGGTGACGGCCCAGTGCGCGTGTCGCGCGCCGCGCGAGCGCCGGTGGCAGTAGTGGCAGTAGTGGCAGCCCTGTGAACTGGTCGCGCAGGTGCAGGCGATTGGGGTTGCGCATCGCCACCCAACCACCGGGGCGCAGCACGCGGTGGATCTCGCGCATCGCATCGTCGTGAGGCTGCTTGCCGACGATGTAGCACAGTGAGTTGTTGGCCACGATCAGATCGAAGCTGCCATCGGGAAAGGGCAGCGCCTGGGCGTGGGCGACGGCGATGCTCAAGTCAAGGCCACGCCGCTGGGCGATGGCGAGGGCCACGCCTATGCGCTGCTCGTTGGGATCGACGGCCACCACCTCCGCGCCGAGGTGCGCGAAGTAGAGCGACAGCGCGCCGAAGCCGGCGCCGAGGTCGAGCACGCGCAGCCCCGCGATCGAGCCCATGCCCTCCTTGGCCAACAGCCGCAACAGCACCCGCCCGCGGCCCGCGGCCAGCACGGAGTTAGTGTCGAGGCTCATCATGCCCGTGGGCGTGTCCAGGCGTTCGCCGCGGCGCTCGCAGTGCTCGATGATGTGATCGCGCAGGTCGTGCGCTATCGGCGCGAACGCGGGCGGGATGGGGGTCTCGGGCAGCTGCGCCACGAGCTCCTGACGGGGCTGCTCGGCCGCCACCGCCGCCCACTTCTCGCGCGCCAGCCCCCGCAGTCGCCGCGCGGCTTCGTCCAGCTCCATCAGCTGCAGGCCATCGACGTCGTCCTCGATCAGCGCGCGGCCGATCACGTCGCGCTGCGCTTCGGGCTGCTTTGAGAGCAGGTAGGCGGCGATGCGCGCATCGTGCTCGCCGGGCTCGGGCGCGACGCCGATGAGCCGGCGCAGGGCCGTCACGTAATCGTGGCGCAGCTCGCGCTCGCTGCGGCCCAGGCGCTCGACCAGCTCGCCCAGTGGCCTGCGATCGCGCTCGATTGCCGCCAGCAGGCTGCGCTGGCGGGGGTCCAGCTGATCGAGCCCCGCGTGTGGGTCCCGCGCACCGACACCCCGGCGCAAGGCCGTGCGGGCCAAGCGCCTCAGCAGCTGCCAGTGCTGGCGGGGGACGACGCCGCAGGCGAGGATCGTGCCGAGGTAGGCCACCAGCGTCGCCAGCATCACCACCGCACGCTCGCCGGGCCACAGCTGCAGGCCGACAGTCTGGACCGCGACCGCGCTCGCAACGGCAGCCGCGAGTCCCAGCAGCGGGCGGACCTCAAAGCTCAGCGGAGCCTTCATCAAGCCGTGTGCCACCGCGATCCAGATGGCGCAGGTGCTGAGCAGCGCCACGATCATCGCCACGGGCACGCCATAGGCGCCCAGCCACGGGATCGTCATCGTGCTAAGGCCGATATCCAGCACGCCCGCGAGCACCGCCCCCGCGGCGTAGAAGAACATGCGCCGGTCCACCTTCACGATCCGCACCAGCACGATGTAGAGGCCGTAACAGACGAAGCCCGCGCCGGCCAGTGGGATCAGCGGCGCCGCCGAGCGGTAGCGCGAGCCTGCCAGCAGCACCAGTCCGGGCGCGGCGATATCCAACAGCATCACGATCGTCAGGCCCGCCAACAGGTAGTAGGTGAGGATCGCGCCGCGCACGCGCTCCTCGCCCACGTGGCGGTAGGTGCTCTGGAACATCACGCCGCGCTCAAGCGGCGCCCAGGCCATCGTGAAGGCGCTGGCGAAGTAGGAAGGGACGGCGGCGAAGCGGCTGGCCACGCGGTAGATGCCCACCTCGTGCGCCGTGGCGTAGCGCGAGAGCAGCACCACGTCGGCGTTGTGCACGATGAACAGGCACACCACCGGCACCACCACCTTGGACCCTCGCACCACGATCTGCCCGGCGTCGGCCCAAGAGAACATCAGCGCGTAGCTGCGATGGGCCATGGCGATGCAGGCGGCCGTCGCCACGAGCGTGCCCACCGCCGTGCCGGCGATGGCGCCCTCCACGCCGAAGCCGGCGAGCACCAGTGGCACCGAGCCGCCGACCACGAACAGCGGGCGCAGCGCGTTGAAAGTGGCGAAGCGCGCGGGCTTGCGCTCCATGCGCAGCACGTTGACGGCCAGCCGCCACAGCGAGCCCGCCGCCGCCGATGCCGCCGCCCAGCGCACCAGCATCGCCGCGTGGGTGCCGCTGCGGCCGAGCAGCAAGCCGGCGATCGGCGCGGCCAACGCGAAGCACACCACTGTGCCCACCGTGACGATCATCAGGGTCAGCAACATCCCCGTGCCCAACGCGCGCTTGGGTGCTGAGGTGATCCCCTTGTCCTCGCCGACATCGTCGCCTTCGCCCTCGGAGGTGCCATACACGAGCATGAACGTGCCGTGCAAGCTGCCGGTGTTGTAAAGCGTCGTCATGTAGCTGGCGAAGACCATCAACAGCGCCAGGTCGCCGTACTGGCCAGGTCGCAGCACGCGCGTCAGCACCGCCACGCTGATCAGGCTGAACGGCCCCACTGCTAGCAGGCCGACGATGTAGATCGCCGTGTCGCGCGTCACCCGCCCGCCGGTGAGCGTCAGCAAGCGGTGGCCCCGCATGCCGGGGAATCTATGGTGGCTCCGCGCGCCGCTGGTGAAAGAACGGTGAAACCGCGTATGCGGGCGGCTGTGCCTGGCCTATCATCGGCCCGCGCGATGGCAGGCTTCCAGCTCCTCACCACCGGCGAGTTGGAGGCGGCGCGGGTACGCTGGCGCGAGCGCACGCCCGACGGCGCGGCGGCGCGGCTGCACGAGAACGCCGAGCTGGCGGTGAGCGACCCGCGCTACGAGTCGCCACTGGAGCTGGGGCTGGCGAGCAATCTCTTTCAGGTGCAGGGGCTCCTGCTGGAGGCATCGCTGGCGTTCGCTTGCAGCGGCGAGGAGCGCTATCTGCAGCCGGTCGAGCGCTGCCTGCGGGGCATCGCCGATGAGCGCATGCGCAAGGCGCGCCTGCCCAATGAGGTGCACCGCGCGTTTGCGGTGGTGGGCCTGGCGGTGGCGCACGAGCTGTGCGGCGAGGCCATCGACCGGGCGCTGCTGCGGGACACTGTTGCGAGCATCACCGCAGAGCTGCACCACGCCGCCGGGCACGAGGAGTGGGGCGATGAAGTGCTCAAGCGCAATGCCTGGAACCACACCGCGGTGGCCTATGCGGCAATCGGCTGCGGCGGGCTGCTGTGCGCAGAGCACGATCCGCGCGCGCGGGGGTGGTTGGAGGACGCGCTTGGACGCGTGCGCCTGTTCTTTGCTGACGGTGTCACCGACGCCGGTATGACACGCGAGGGGCTGGCCTACTGCGGCTTTGCCTTTCGCAACCTCGCCCCGCTGCTGCTGGCGGCGCGCAACGCCGGTGTGTGGGACTACCGCTCGCCCGAGGAGAACTCCCACTTGGAGCGTCTGCGCAAGGTGCCGCGCTGGTATGCGATCGAGACGCTGCCCGGAGGACGCTGGTTGCAGCCGATCAACGACTCCTACTGGTCCCCCAAGCGCGCAATGGGTGGCTTCCTGTCCACCTTCGGCGCGCTCGATCCGTCGTTGACGGCATGGGTCTACGACATGCTCCTGGGTGCGCGCGGCGACGGTAGCCACGGCCAGGATCGCGGCATGGCCACCTCCAGCCTGTTCGAGTCGGTCCTATGGGAGCCGGCCCAGGTGCCGACTGACGTGCAGGCGTCGCTGCCGGAGCTGCTGGTCGACCCCGTCGTGGGCTATGTGGCCGAGCGCGTGCGCCAGCGGCCCTGGAGCGGCTTCTCGCTGAATTGCGGCGAGTTCATCGGCGGCATCCACGACCAATCCGACAACGGCTCCGTCACGCTCTTCGCGGGGACGGTGCCGCTGCTGATCGACTCCGGCGCGGCCAACGATCCGGTCGATGGCTCACCCAGCAGCTCGCATGGACACAACGTCGTGCTGATCGACGGTCGCGGGCAACTGCCCTCCGGCGGTGGCGCGGGCTGCACGGGGACGATCCTCCACGCCGAGCGCTCCCGTGCGGCGACCGTCGTGAGCGCCGATATGACCGCCTCTTACTGCGCGCGCGCGTACAACCCCGTCGCTCACGCGCTGCGTCACTGCGTCTATGGCAAGCACCCTTTCACCTATCTGCTGCTCGTGGACGACTTCGCCCGCCCCAACGGCGAGCAGGCGGCGTTCGATCAGCTCTTTCACACGCCTGCGGCGGGTGCTCGTGAGCGCGTGGGCGACGGCGTGCGTCTACACATCGAGTTTGCCGGCAAGGCGCGCGGGCTGGAACTGAGGCCGCTTGACAACGGTGCGGACATCTTGGAGGAGACCTTCACACAGCATGACAAGGCCCTGTTCGATCCCCACTCGCTGTGGCGCATACGCCGCAAGCGGGAGGGCTGTGTCTTGATGCCGACGCTCGCGCTCCCCTACAGGGAGGGACACGCGCCTGAGGTGGCAGGCGAGTTTGACGCCGCCGCCGGCCGGGTGACGCTGCGCTGGAGGGTCGATGGGGATGAGGGTGTGGATGTGTTGTCGTTCACTCCTGGCGTGGCCACCGCAGCGACCTTCACCCGCGACGGTCAAGCGCCTAAGGATGCGGAGCCTCTGATGGAGGCTCGACCCACAGCAGCGCGTGGCGGGAGTCGCGTGGCCACCGGCGTGGCCGCGGCCGTCACACGGCTGCGCTCCGCCGCCGGGGGCGCCTCGGACGCGCTCGACGAGCGCGCGCTGCGCAGGCGTCGGCGTCTGCGGCGACTAGTGGATGGCATCGAGGCCTTTGAGGCCGAAGGCGAGCCTGCGCTGGCCGGGACGGGCGCGCTGGCCGGGATGGGCGGGGACGGCGCGGAGTCCGAGCGGCGCCTGGGGCGTGAGTTGCTTGAGCAGCTGGTGTCCTTCGCGGATCTCGATCCCGACGACAGCGTGCTTGAGCTGGGATGCGGGATGGGCCACCTGGCGGCTGCGCTGCTTCACTACCTGCGCTACGGCTCCTACACGGGCCTTGACCCGAGCGCGGAGTCGGTCGCGTGGTGCCAGGAGCAGCTCACGCCGCGCAACCCGCGCTTCACCTTCGCGCGCTGGGACCCCGCGCAGGCGCTGCCGTGCAAGGACGAGAGCCTTGACTTCGTCCTGGCCACCTCTTGTACGCCGGAGCTGGCCCGCGTGCTGCGCGTTGGCGGGGCGGTTTTCCTGACCACCACGCTGGACGGCGGCGACGCGGTGGAGCGTGTCGCGGGAGTAGCGCGATTGACCGTGGATCGCACCGCGCGCGGCGCCTTCGCCGGTCTGCACTCCCAGCCTGACATCGTGGTCTTGCGTCGCGGGCGCTGAGCAAGGCTTCGGACTGGCGCCATGCTTGGTATCGGGATCGTCACCTATCAGCGGCGGAGCCTGCTTGAGCGGCTCATCGCCAGTGTTGCCGAACTGACCGACAGCCCTCACGAGCTGGTGGTCGCCGAGGACGGGAGCGAGGATGGGAGCGCCGAGTGGGCTCGTGAGCAGGGTTTGCGCGTCGTCTCAGGGGCCAATCGGGGGGTGGCCTGGAACAAGAACCGCGCACTGTTCGCGCTCGCCCGGCTTGGCTGCGATCCGCTGGTTCTGCTTGAGGACGATGCCCTTCCGGTGGTTGATGGATGGGAGCGCGATTGGATTGAGGGCACCCGCGCATGGCATCACCTGGCCTGTGACCCGAAGGTTGCCCGGCACGCGGTATCGGGCGCGGGGACGCCCACCGATCCGTTCGTGAGCCCGGCGGCGACCGGCTTTTGCATGTCGATCTCGGCCAAGGTTCTCGATCTGGTGGGCTACTTCGACAGTCGCTTCGTTGGCTACGGGCACGAGCACAGTGAGTGGACCTCCCGAATCAAGCGGGCCGGATACGGCTTCCAGCCGATCACGCTGCCCGACGGCCGCGGATTCAAGGGTCAGCTTTTCTTGACAGGGGGGCTGGCCTTGGTGAAGGTCAAGGGTACGGGCACGGCGGCTCAGGCCCGGGCCAACCGCGAGGTAGGGCGGCTGCTCGCCGGCGAGCCGGTCTTCCGCCGTCCCTGGCGCACGTCTGAGGAGCGAGCCAGCTTTCTGGCGGAGCAGGCAGCAGCCAAGATCGATGGTGCGAGTCTCGCGGCGCGTCTTGACGCCCGTTCATCGGGCTAGAGGTTCATCGGGCTAGAGCTTCATGAGCTAAAGGTGCTCAACGAAGCAAAGCTCGCAGCCGATCGACACCGCGGACAAATCGGTGGGTGTAACGACCGATCGCTCCTGGATCGCGGGCAGCAGCGCTGGTAGGTGTCGCAGATTGGGGTCGCGGCCGATCTTCATCTGCATGATGAGCATGCCCACGCTGCGTACGGCCTCGATGAAGTCAACGACGGTCATGCGGTTGAGCTGATCGCACATCACCCGCCAGCGCTTGGGGGGGAGTACTTCCTTGAGCTCCGGCGTGGAGCGCCACAGGTGCTCCCATGGCTCGCGGTTGATGTGGCCTCCTAGCGAGGAGTACCAGAGGGAGTCGGCGAAGATCGCCACGCGGCCTCCTGGGCGCAGCAGGGGGCGGAAGGCGCCCAGCACGCCTTTGAGGTCGAAGACGTGCTCGAAGACGCCGTTGGAGACGATCAGGTCGTACTGCTCGCCGGTCAGCGCCGTGTCGTGGATGTTCTGTTCGCGGAATTCATAGGCGCTGAACTCGATGCCCTCCTCCTCCATCGCCAGCCGCAGCGGTGCGGGGTTGACGTCGTAGAGGTCCACCGCCACCACCGAGCGCGCGCCGTGGCGCGCGGCCCACAGGATCTCGTTGCCGATGCCCGAGCCGAACACCAGCAGGTCCTTGCCGGCGGGGTCGCCGTAGGGCAGCAGGTCGCCATCGAGCTTGCGCTCGCGGTGCAGCAGGTAGTCCTTCAGCTCCACCACCTGCTCGTCATTGAGCTGGGCGACGCTCACAGTGAGGGCACCCTAGATCCCGGCCACGCGGGGGCTGGTGAAGATGGTGTAAAGGGTTGGACCGCCCGCGATCGGCTCGCATACGATCGGCTCATGTCGAGCCCTGCCGCGCCTGCCGCCTACACCCTCGCGGGGGAGAAACGCGAGCGCCTGCTGGGAGCCGCGCGGGCGCTGGAGCGGATCGAGGCCGACCCCGACTACCCGCTGCCCGCGGAGCGCAGCGTCGTGATGGCCGAGCAGGCCTCCTTCAAGGCCATCGGCACTGAATTTCTGGCGCACTTCATCGACTTCGGTGGCCTGCGACCCAGTGACGCCGTGCTCGACATCGGCTGCGGTGGAGGGCGCATGGCGGCCGCGCTGCTCTACTACCTGGACGAGGGCTCCTACCTTGGCTTTGACGTGCACAAGCCTTCGGTCGACTGGTGCCGCAAGGCGATCGCGCCGCGCCATCCGCGCTTTGACTTCCAGTTCGTGGATCTCGACAACCCGATCTACAACCCTTCCAAGCACAGCGCTTCGGAGTTCGCCTTTCCTTTTGAGGAGAACAGCTTCGACTTCGCCATCGCCACCTCGCTCTTCACGCACATGTTCATGGGCGAAGTCGCCAACTACCTGCGCCAGGTCTTCCGCGTGCTGCGCCCTGGAGGTGCGCTGTTCTGCACCGCCTTCCTGCTCACTCCGAGTTCGGTCGCGGAGATGCTGCGCAACCGCGGCGCCGTCAAGTTTCCAGCCGAGCATCAGGGCTCGCTGATTAACGTGCCCGAGCGCCCTGCTGCTGCCGTGGCGCACTTCGCCGAGCCTCTGCTCGCACTTGCCACGCTCGCGGGGTTCGTGCCTGAGCGCCAGCTTGCCGGCTTGTGGCCCGCCAGCGGCGCTGGGGTCACCAAGCAGGACATTCTCGTGCTGCGTAAGGTCGACCGCATGGCCAGCGGGCCGGTGGTGTGAGCGGTGCCGTGCAATCGCAGGCGCCGCGCAGTGGCGTGAGCGCGCCTGTGCCGTGCCCCATCTGCGGTTCGCCGGAGCTGGTGGAGTTCTCCGGACGGCCTCATGCGCGCTGCAACGTGTGCAACTCACTTGAGCGCCATCGCAAGCTCGCGCACTCTCAAGCTGCTCTGCTGGAGCACGGTGAGGGGCGCCGCGTGCTGGAGGTGGGGCCGCTCAACCCACGTGTGTTCGGGGACTATCTGCGGGCGCGGGGGTGGCGCTACACCAGCATCGACCAGTCCGCGCGGGGCAATCCTGTCGATCCGCGCGACACCAGCTTCGTGGACGGGGAGCTGGACCTCTGTCACCTGGAGGGCTTTGCCGACGCCTCCGTGCAGCTGGTCCTGGCTCAGCATGTGATCGAGGAGATCGTGGACTTCCAGCAGGCTTTCGCCGAGATCGCGCGCGTGCTCTGTGCGCACGGCACGGCGTTGCTTGAGATTCCTTTCGACCCCGCCCAGCCGCGCTCGCACAGCCAGCCGCCCGCGGCATTCGGCAATGTCTGGCGCTTTGGCGCCGAGCTGCCCGAGCAGGCCCGCGAGCACTTCGGGGAGGTCGATGTGCTCTCCTACCGCGAGGGGCGCCATCGCGGTCATCTCTTCATCTGCCGGCCGTGAACCCGATTGCCGGCGAGAACGCCCTGCAAGGCGCGAAGGGCTGGTGGGGCAAGCACGCGCCCGCGCATGCAATCGAGGCCTACACCTCGCAGTGCAGCGTCTTTCCCGGCGATCGTCTTGAGTTGCATGTCTCAACCCGTCCTGCCGCGCGCTACCGCATCGAGGTCTATCGCCTCGGTTGGTACGGGGGCCGGGGGGCGCGCCTGCTGACGCGCCACCCGCGCGAGGGGGACCTGCGGGGAGTCGCCCGCGAGCTGCCCGCGTCGCGGCCGGGGCCGCAGATCGACTCCGCGCGGTGGCCCGTGACCGACACCATCCCCGTGGGGCGCGATTGGGTGAGCGGCGTTTACGTCGCCCGCCTGCTGCTCGCTAGCGGCGAGCACGCGGGCCTGGACGCGTTTGCCCCGTTCGTCGTGCGGGCGCCGCTCGATGGTCCACGCGCCGCCATCCTCGTGCAGCAGCCCGTGACCACCGCGCAGGCCTACAACAACTGGGGGGGCAAGAGCCTCTACACCTCCAACTCCACCGACGAAGAGGCAGCGGTGAAAGTGAGCTTCGACCGTCCCTATGCGGCCTGGTCGGAGCTGGTCGTCAACGCGCGTTGGCCTTTCGTCTGGGACTACCACCTGCTGCGTTATCTCGAGCGCGAAGGGTTCGATCTCGCCTACACCACCGACATCGATATCCACCGCGAGCCGTGGAGTCTCGCCGGCCATCGCCTGCTGATGACCTCCGGCCACGACGAGTATTGGACCAGCGAGATGCGCGACGCCTTCGATACCCAGTTGCGGGCGGGAGTCAACCTCGCCTGCATGGGCGCCAACAGTGGCTACTGGCAGATCCGCCTGGAGGACGAGGAGCGCACGATGGTGGAGTACCGCTGGCGCGCGCGCGACCCCGAGCCCGATCGCGCGCGCAAGACGGAGCTGTTTCGCAACCTCCAGCCGCCGCGGCCGGAGTGCGAGCTGTGGGGCGTGCAGTATCAGGACGGGCTGGGCAAGCCGGGGGAAGCGCGCCACTATGAGCTGACACGCGATTGTCTTGCGCATCCTTGGATGCAGGGGACCGGCTTCGAGTATCCCGCCACGCTCCAAGGGCTCGTGGGCTACGAGTGGGACGCTCTCCAGCAGGGCTGTGAGCCGCCCGACGCCACGGTCTTCTTTCACTACGAGCACGAGCTCTCCAACGCCGATCTCATCGCTTGGCGCCATCCTTCGGGCGCGCGTGTATTCGCGGCCGGCTCCTTGCAGATCGCCTGGGGTCTGGATGAGTGGGCCTGGCCGGGATATGGGGACGAGCGCCTGCAGCGCTTCGTGCGCAACGCGCTCCTGGACCTCACGCGCCGGGAGGCGTGAGCCGGGCCAGGTCCGAGTCCCCGGGAGGGGTGAGCGGGGCCAGGTCCGAGTGGCGCAGCAGGTGCAGCACCACCCGCGGCAGCTCCAGCTCCAGCTGCGCCAGCGGCAGCTCGCGCGACCAGAAGAACGTCGTGCGGCTCGTGCGCTCGGCCAGCCAGGGGATCAGCGACAGCGCGGCCGCGTCTCCTACCAACGCCACGCGTGCCTCCTCGTCGCGCTCGGGAGTCGCATAGACGCGCAGATGCGTCTCGCCGGCCTGCGCCAGATGCTGCTCCACCGGCATCCGCAGCGCGCGCAGCCTACTGGGATCCAGTGCGATGCCCGGCTCGGCGGCCACCTCCAGCTCGCACTCCACCAGCTCTTCGCCTTCCCTCTGCAGCTGGGGCGCGTCTGCCAGCGTGCCGCGGTAGCCCGGCACCGGTCGCAGGTGCAGCTCGGAGGTCGGCGGCGGACGCAGGGCGGGCACACGCTTGTGCGCCTCTTTCAGCAGCGCGCGCGCCGCGAAGAAGGCGCCGCGATCGTTCCAATCGGCGTCCGTGCGGTGGTAGGGGCTGCCGCCGCGGCCTGCGTCGCGCAGCACGCCCAGCAGGTCCAGCAGCTCCACCTCGTCGACCTCGCGCAGTTGCGCGCGCAGCGCCGCCAGGCCTCTGCGTCCGCCTGTGCCTGTGCCCGTGCTGTCGCCGACAACTTCGCGTTTGCGCGGGATCAGTGCTGGGATGTAGGCGATGCCTAGCTCGGCGCACTGGCGCGCGTTATGCACGAGTGCCGCGGCTGTCTCCTTCACCTCGCCTTCGCTCACCAGCACGCGGCCCTCCTCTTCCTCCAAAAATAACCACGCCCCGTCACGCACCGCGCGGCGATACTGCATAGGGGCGGGAGGCTCGGGGACCTTGGCCGACAGCGCGCCGCCGGTTTCGAAGACTACGTCGCTCCAGGCGCCGTCGGCCGTGGGCTTGTGCCAGAAGGAGGGGGCCGGCGTGAGCGGCACCTGCTCAGGGCCGGCCAGAGCCACGATGCGCCGCCGCGCGGGCGTGCGCAGGCGTTCGGGTAGCTCGATCAGGAAGCCGTGCGCGCCGTCGTCCAGGTCCATGTCCGCGAGGTCCGGACGCGGCACGTCGGCCACGCCTTCGGCCACGATCTCGCCGTCCACCACCAGCGCCACCGACACGCGCTCCGCGGGCTGCGCCCGGTCGGCCGCCCAGCCCAGCGCCACGCCGTTGCCGACGCCTTGCAGTAGACCTTCGTAAGCATGGGTCGGGGTCGCGTCTTTGGCCTTGGCGGCGCGCTTGCTGCGTCTGCTGGCCTTGCTGCTGGCCTTGCGCTCGTCGGCCGTGCGTGCGCCCGCTGTTCGTCCGAGGCCTCGCATCAGCCGCCTAGCGCCTTCGTGTATATGGCGGCCAATGCCTCCGACTCGCCACGCCAGTCATTGGCCTGCGCGAACGTATGCGAGCTGCGGGCCGCGTCGCTCCAGCGCCTTGGCTCGCGCAACCGCTGCAAGGCCGCCGCGATCCCTGGAGGGTCATTGGGCGGCACGACCTCGCCGAGCCCATTGCCGCGCACCACCGCCGCGATCACCGGCAGGTCGCTGGCCAGCACCGGCACGCCCGCCGCGGCGTACTCGAACAGCTTGTTGGGCAGCGTCAGCTCATAGCTGCGGCACACCGGCTGGATCAGGCACAGACCGGCCATTGCGCTACCCAGCAGAGCTGGAACGTATGCGGGGGGCACTGGGGGCTCCAGCGCGACGCGGTCCATCACCCCGGCTGCCTGCGCGCGCGCCACCAGGCTCGCGCGATACCCCGCCGAGCCCGGGCCGACCATGCGCAGGCGGATCGCCTCCGTGAGCGCCAGTGCGTCGATCGTCTGCTCCAGGCCTCGCCCCGGCATCAGCCCGCCTACGTACACCACGCACGGCGGCTGCTCCGGCCCGCTCGCGGCCTTGGAGGGGATATCGGGGATGTTGCGTACCACCGTCGGGCGCGCCACGCGGTAGCGGTGCGCGAGTGCATCGGCATACCCCGGGCTGGCCGTCAGCACCGCGTCGGCGAGCCGCACGAACAGCGCCTCGCTGGCCAGCAGCCACGGCCGCCACTCCCAGCGGCCATTGCGATCGGCCCACAGCTCGTGGCTGTCATACACCACGCGCGCGCCGCACGTCAGCTTGATCGCGACGGCGCACCACATCGTGTTCCAGTCATTGGCATGCACCAGCGCCGGGCGCTCGCGGCGGGCCAGCGCCAGCGCCTGGCGCGCGAACGAGGCTCCGCTCACGGCGCGCCTCAGCCGGGCGCCCGGCAGCAGCCCGCGGGTCTTCAGGCGCAGCACCCGCACGCCTTCCACCCGCGACTCGCCCGCCGGCGCCGAGGCCGTGGCGACGCCTACCACGAGTGCCTTGCCGCCTAGGGCCTTTTCGGCCACCCGCGCCGCGCGCAGCACGCGCGCGTCGTGGCTGACCGCATTGCGCACCAGCAGCAGCGTGCGCACCTTGCCGCGATCAGGGCCTATCGCGGCCACGGCCCCCGCTGCGGCTGGCGATCAGGCCCACTGCCACGGCCGCCAGCCCGATCAGCACCATCAGCAGGTAGCTGGGCAGGGTGGAGCCTGCAGTGTGGGCTGCCGGCACCCCGGCGCCGATTCGCAACGCGGCGGCGCTCACGCCGGGCACCTGCGAGGAGGAGCCGAAGCCGTTCTCCGAGTGGATCGAGGAGGGGTCGTTGGGTGTGCCTCCGCCGGGGGGCGCTTCTGTCGCTGCTCCGCTCGCCTTGCCTGCGGCGCCCGTGCCCGTGGCGCCTGCGGAGCCGCCGCCCGCCGAGCCGCCGCCGCTGAGGGCGCCGTTGGCTCCTCCGCCGGGGCTGCCTCCGCTGACGCCACCTCCGCCGCTGCCACCCCCGCCGGAGGCGCCGGAGTTTTGGCTACCAACATGTAACACCGGGGCCGCGTCGCGTCGGCCAGTATCCAGGGGGATCTGGTAGATGACGCCCGCCGGACTGCCGGCTTGTGGATCGGTCCTCTGCACGATCGCGTGGCTTGCCGCCACGGCGTTCTGAGCACTTATCAAAAGAGCCAAAGCCCCTAAGGCCCCTCCCACCGACGACGCTCTCATGGCGACGAATCTAGACCAACCGCCCGCCCTTGATGTGGCTAAATCGTTGCCGTTCACGGCCGGGTTGACGATTCCCGAGCACCCCCCTGAGGGCGGCGAAGACGCCCGCCACAGCTCGATCTGGCTGGTGGCCGGTCCTACGGTGCTGGTCCTGGCGCTGCTCGTGCTGGCGACCGCCTACGCGGGTGCTTTCAAGGTCGGCCAGTGGGCGCCGCCGGCGCTGTTCATCCTGATCGTGTTGCTCACGCTGCTCCTGCGCGGGGGCGCCCTGGCGCTGCCTGACCGCTGGCTGACGGTGGCCTTGGCCGGCGCCTGGGGGCTGGCGGGATGGGCCGCCCTATCGGCGCTGTGGGCGGCCTCGCCGGGCGCCGCCCTGGAAGGCGCGGGGCGCCTGGCGATGTACGCGGCGATCCTCACGCTGCCGCTGGTGGCGGTCGGCGACCTGCGCGCGCTGCGCGTGGCCGCGCACGGCGTTGTGGGGGGCATCGTCCTGATCGCCCTCTATGCGCTGGGGAAGATGCTGCTGGACGGGCCTTCGATCTATCTCGCGGGGCGCCTCAACGGCCCCGTCGAATACCGCAACGCCACCGCACTGCTCTTCTGCCTTGCCTACTGGCCGCTGATCGTCGTGGCTGCCACCCGCGCGCATGGGCGGGCCGTGCGCGCGGCCTGCTTCGGCTTCGCCGAGATGATGCTGGGCCTCGCCTTTCTCACGCAGTCGCGCGGCGTCGTCCTTGGGCTCGGCTGTGGCGCGCTGGTCGTGCTTGTGCTGGGGCCCGATCAGGTGCGCCGCGCCTGGCTGGCGCTGCTCAGCGTCGTGCTGCTCGCCGCCGTCTCACCCTGGCTGCTGACGCCTTACCACGCCTTTGCCGGCGGCGGCGGGCTCGTGCACAGCTCCGACATCGCCGTGGCTGCCCGCGCGCTGGTGGTGCTCACGCTGGCGGCCGTTGCCATCAGCTTCCTGCTGGCGGTCTTCGATGCCGGTCTGCGCGTCAGGAGCCCGGCCATGCGGCGCGTGCGCCTGGGGGCTCGCGTCGCGCTCATGGCGGCGGTGCTGCTGGGGCTCGTGGGGGGCCTCATGGCGGTGCACGGCAATCCCGCCCATGAGCTACAAGTGAAGTGGCGCCAGTTCAAGAGCCTGCAGACGAGCAGCACCGAAGCCACTCGCTACACCTCCGCCGGCGGCCAGCGCTATGACCTGTGGCGTGTGGGCTTGAACGAGTTTCACTCCAACCCGCTCGGGGGCGTGGGGGAGAGCGGCTACCAGTTCGGTTACTACCGCCAGCGGCGCAGCAATCGCAACCTCGATGACCCTCACGGCCTGCTCTTTCAGATCGCTGCCGAGCTTGGTGGCGTGGGGCTCGTGCTGTTCATGCTGATCCCCATCGGGCTGTTGGGCTCGGTGCGGCGTTGGTGGGGTCTTGCGCCGCTTGAGGTGCGCCGCACCTGCTGCGGTCTCTGTGCCGCCGGTGCCACGTTTCTCGGTCAGTCGCTTGTCGACTGGATGTGGCGCATTCCGGGGCTCACCGGGCTGGGTCTGCTCTGTCTTGGGGTGGCCGCCGCCTTGCTGGCGCGCTCGGCGCAGGCCGCGAGTCTTGCGACTCGTTCGATTGAGGGTCCTTCTGCTCGTCCCGTCGATGGTCCTGCCATTCGTCGCCTTCCCGTGGGGCGCCTGCTGGCCGCCTGCGCGCTGCTGGTGGCCGTGGCGCTGACGCTCAGCCTCTATCTGTCTGACTTCTACATCCGCCGCGCGCGCGATGAGATTGGGCACTCACCTCAGGCGCAGCTTGCCGATGCGCGCACCGCCGCCGGGCTCGATCCTTGGTCCAGCGACCCTCACTATCTGGAGGCTTCGGCCTTCGAGAGCTTGGGCGATCGTCCCGCTGCTCGTGCGCAGTTGCAGCAGGCGCGGAGCATGGAACCGTCTAGTCAGGTTCCCTACGGTCTGCTCGGCGACTTCGAGGCGCGTGGTGGGCGCTACGTCACGGCGCGTCACTACTACCGCCGGGCGCTCGCGCTCGATCCGCTGGATGTGGGGCTGCGTGCGCTGGCGCAAAGCGGCGGCCAGCCGCAAGGCTCGTAGTTTGTCCTCACGACACATTGCGCTCTTTTATCTCGGCGTCTATGCGGCGCGCCCGTAGGTGATGGTCTCGTGGATGTGGATGTTGAGGGCGTCGGCGATGTTCTGGAGGCGGTCGAGGTTGACGCCGGTGTAGTTGTTGGCCTCCCAGCGCTGGATCTGCTGTTCGGCTGTGCCGAGGCGTTGCGCGAGGTCGCGCTGGGTAAGGTGGGCGGCGATGCGGGCTTCGATCAGCGCGGTGGGCAGCTCGCGTAGTGAGGTGATCTCGCGTCCGGTGGGGTACTGGCGCTCGTTTGTTATCACGGGATGTCCTTGAGGTGGATGGCGATGATGCCTTTGGGCTGGCCGGTGTCGCGGTCGTGCTGGAAGTAGTCGAGGAAGGTTGTGCCGGCTGGCTCGGCAGCAGCCTCCCACGGGGAACAGCTCACCGCCGTAACGGGCCTTTTGTGCGGCGCGTGCGCTGCTGAAGTCCAGCAGCTCGGGGTGCAGGCGCCCAGCGTCTACGCCGCTTGACTCCCAGCAGGCGTCGAAGTCGCCGGGATGCTCTTTGGTGGTGACGAAGCTGCCGTCGAGGTATGCGGTGCTGCAGCCCGCGTCTTTCAACGAACCCAGCGCGTTTAGGAGTTGAGCAGCTCCCACCATTGCTGGATGGCTGTGGCACGGTCGAAGCGGCGAGCGGCCTGGCGTCCGCGCCGGCCCATGGCGATGGCCTCTTGCGGTTCTGACTGGAGTTGACGGAAGGCGGCGGCGAGCGCGTTGGGGTCCTCGGGTGCGACGACGAGACCGGTGGCGGTCTCGTTGATGAGGGTGGCGGCCTCGCCGTGGGCTGCGAGGATGGTCGGGCGGGCGGCGGCGAGGATCTCGAAGAGCTTCGTGGGGAGCGCGCCGTTGAAGATCGGGAGGTTGCGCAGGAGGACGATGCCGGCGTCGGCTTCGGCGTAGAGGTCTGGGACCCGATCGGGGGAGACGGTGCCGCGGAGGCGCACGTTTTGAAGGGCGAGCCTGGCGATCTGCTGGCGCAGCAGTGGGGCGTCGGGGCCCTCGCCGGCGATTGTCACCTCGACCACCCGCGGGCCGGCGAGGGCCGCGGCCTCAACGAGGGTGCTGAGACCCTGGGCCATGCCTAGGGTGCCCGCGTAGAGGACGCGCAGCGGGGCGCCGGCGCGGTGGGCCGGCTCGGGCAGGGAGGCGAAGCGCTCCAGGTCCACCGCTGGGGGTACCTGCACGACCTTGCCTGCCGCCTCGGGTCTCAGAGCAAGGCTCTCGACGATCCCTTTGGTTGGAGCGGTAATGAGTGTGGCCTGGCGGTAGCAGCGGCGGGCCAGCGCGTGCGCGGCGCTGGCGGCGAGTGACCCCTCACCGATGGCCTCCAGCTCGATCGCGCTCTCGGGCCACAGGTCTGACACGTTGAGCGCGAGCCTGGCCCGTTTCGCCTTGGCATAGATCACCCCCGCGAACGCTGTGAAGAGGGGGGGTGTCTCTGCCACCACCACATCGAGCGACCCGCTGGCGAAACAGGTTGCCAGTGCGCCGGCGGCGAACACGCCGTGATTGAGCAGCCGCCGGGCGAAGCCTCGGTTGGGCGTGGGGTAGACGAGGCTGCGCACTACCTTCACGCCATCCTCATATCGCACCTGCACCAGGCGGTTACGGTAAGGTCGCGCGATCGTGCCCGACGGATAGTGTGGAAAACCCGTGTGCACCGTTACCTGCATTCCCCGCTCTGCCAGCCCGCGTGCGAGCGCGGCTATGCGCGCGGGGGCTGCCCCGACCTCGGGGGGGTAGTAGTGAGTGAGCAGCAGTACACGCATGGGCCTGGGGCCAGTAGTGGGCGAGAGGGAGACTTTTTGGAGGAGGATGTGGTTGCGCGTGTCTTTCGTGGCTACGCTCAAGATGGCCGCAAAGCGACTGCCTGGCGCGCAGATAATCCCGGCAATGTTGCGATGCGCGAGGAAGTCTGCCGGCGGCTGTTCGAGCTTGCGGGCTCCTGGCTGCATGGCGAGGGTGCAGGGGGGCCGGTCGGAGGCGGGTTGGTGCTGGATGCGGGGTGTGGCACCGGCTGGTGGCTACAGGCGCTCGCGCGGGCAGGCGTGCAGCGCGAGCGGCTGACGGGCGTTGATCTGCTGGTCGAGCGGGTCGCGGCGGCGCGCGAGCGCGTGCCGTGTGTGCAGTTGCAACAGGGCGACCTACGCAGCCTGCCCTTGGCCGACGGGAGTTGCACGCTGGTATTGCTCTTCACCGTGCTATCCGCGATGGGAGGGGGTGAGGATGTCCGGCGGGCCTTGAGTGAGGTGAGGCGTGTGCTGGCTCCCGGTGGTGCTGTGGCGATCTGGGAGCCTCGCGTGTGGAGTCCCAACGCCAATACGCGTCTGATCCGGCTGCGCGACCTGCGCCGTGGGTTGGGCGGAGAGCTCAGGGTGCGCTCGGTCACTCTCCTGCCGCCTTTGGCCCGGCACGCCGGGCGCTATTACGGACGGCTCGCGCGGGTATCTCTTTTGCGCACTCACCGTCTCGTGCTCGTGCGCCCCGCTGCCTGACAGCCACTCGTATAGCGCCAGCAGCCGCAGCTGCTCGCGCTCCCAGCAAAGCTCCTCCGCGGCGCGCGCGAGGCGCTTGCGCAACCCTGGGTCCGAGCGACCGTCCAAGGCCGCCTTCAGCGCCTGCGCCACGGCGACGGGGTCCGCTGGCGGGGCGCACCAGCCGACCCCATAGGTCTCCACCAGCCGGCGCGTCTCGGGCAGTGCGGCGGCCACCACGGGCACGCCGGCGGCGATGTACTCGAACAGCTTGTTGGGCAGCGCCAGGCGGTGGTTGAGGCAGGTGTCCTGCAGCAGCGTCACGCCCACGTCGGCCTCAGCGGTGTGAGCCAGCAGGTCTTCGAGCGGAACGCTGGGGAGCAGCGTCACGCGCCGATCCATGCCCTGCGCGGTAATGAACGACCGCAAGCCCGCGCCGTAGCCCGGCTCGGGGTCGCCGAGGAAGGCCAGCTGCACGTCGGGCAGGCGCTTGAGCGCCTCGATCAGCACCTCACAGCCCCGTGCTGGGGCCGGCGCCCCCTGATGCAGCACGAGCGGCGCGCTCGCGGCGCTCCCCCCGAGCCCCAGCTGCGCGCGCAGGCCGCCGCGCCCGTTGGGTGTAAGCGCGCTGACGTTGCGTACGACGCAAGGGGTGCGGGGCAGGCGGTAGCGCTCGCGCAGGCGCTGCGCGATGCCCTCGGAGACGGTGATGACGGCCGCGCAGCGGGGTACCACCAGGCGCTCGATGCCTCCCACGAACATCGCCCACAGGCGCTCGCGGTAGGGCACGCTGGTGGCCAGCTCGTGCGAGTCGTACACCAGCAGAGCCTGCGTCAGCCTCGCGCCGAGCATGCCCGGCAGCAGCATCGCGGCGTCGTGGGCGTGCACGACATCGGGGCGCACGCGCCTGATCTCGGCCACGAAACACCACAGGAAGGCCGCGCGATAGAGGTTGAAAGGCAGCCGCCGGCGCAACCATGCGCGCGGCAGTACCGAGCGGCGCGCGAAGCCGTCCATCGTGCGCGCCTGCGCCGGCACCGCCGCCAGCTCCAGCACCGTCACCTCGTGGCCCGCCTGGGCAAGCGCGGATGCCTCGCGGCGCACGCGCGAGTCGAACTCGACCGACTTGTGCAGCAGCATCGCGACGCGCACGAAGAGGGATGCTCACGACCAGCGGCCCTGTCAGTGTGAAAAGGAGGTGAAACCGCGCTTAGGGCGCGTGCTGGAAACGGCGCTCAGGGCGCGTGCTGGTAGGCGTAGAAGGCCGGCTTGGGCACGCCTTCGGCGCTCATCAGCCCCTCGGTCAGATAGCCGGGAATCGACGGCGGCTCATCAAGCAGCTCAAACCAACCCAGCCCCACCACGTAGTTCACCGAATCCACGAGCTTGAAGGCGGCGGTGGCCCATGCCGCCTGCTGTGGGCGGCTGACGAAGAACCAGAAGGCCCGGTCGGTGTGGTCGCTTGAGATGGAGAACTCCGACAGCCACAGCTTGGGCGTGCCGCCGCGTTGCCCGCGATAGGTGGCGGCGAGTTCGGAGTGCAGCGTGTCGATGTCGTTGATGTCGCGCACTTTGGCTTCATAGAGACCTTCGGAGAGTTTGGGAAAGCGAGTGGAGTACGGGTTGTGGCCGAAATAGTCAAGCCGCGGGGGCTTCCCGTTGGGCAGGCGCATCCAGCGGATGAAGTCTGAAGGGGAGTCCAGGCCGATCGTGTAGGTCATGCCGCCGATCACGACGTTGGCCGGGTTGACGGCCTTCAGCGCTCCGTAGGCGGCGTTGAGCAGCAGCGCGTAACGTTGCGGCCCCACGGGCGAGTTTTCGGGCATCGGATTGAAGTTGCCCGGACGCTCGGGCTCGCCCCAGATCATCCAGTAGCGCACGCTCGGATAGCGGCGGCTGGCGGCGGCGAGGAAATTGGCGTAGTCGGCGGCGTTTTCGGGCGCCCATGATGGGTCCCGACCTCCGTTTGACCACGCTGGTGATCCCCGCACCATCACCGCCATCTGGATGTGGTACTGGGCGGCCTGGCTGATCGCCTGTTGCAGCGCCGCCGGCCACTGGTAGGACGGATCGGCCGGGTTGGTGGGGTCACCGGGGCGCTGCGGCGCAGTGGCTGCCCAACTGAGCTGGGTCTCCAGCACCTGCACGCCAAGCTGGTGGTAGACGGGAAAGGCCGAGGAGCCATTGGGCATCGTAAATGGCCCCCAGATCATTTTCAGTGGCAAAGCCTTGCGTGGCTTGGCATGTCTGTGCTTGTGCCTGTGCGCCTTGACCCTCGCCTGGTGAACACTCCCGCCGCTTGCCGGGGGCACCGCGACCAGCGCCAGACTCACCGCTATTGCCAAGGCCGCGGCAGGCGCCACGCTTAGCTGCCGGCGCTGCTTCAGCTGCCGGCGCTGCTGGCGATCGCGAAGATCAATACCAGCACCGTGCAGGTGCTGAGCAGCAGGCCGGCCTCGACGCGGCGTACCTGGGGGTCGCCGGCTGTGCGCTTGGCGACCTTGGCGATCGGCACCACCATCGTCTGCGCAAGGATCTTCAGGTCGCCCCATAGCGTGCGCGTGTGAATATAGTTCAAATCGATTTCGATCTTGCGCGGCATGATCGACTCCTCGTAGAACCTCACGGGGTCGTCCTGCAGGCTGAGCAGGTGTGACTCGCTCGCGTACTCCACGGCCGCCGGCCCCGTGATGCCAGGCAGAAAGCTCAAGAGCTCCTTGTACTCCTCGGCGAAGCGCTCCACGAACTCTGGCACCTCGGGGCGGGGTCCGACCAGGTGCATATCGCCCTTGATGACGTTCCACAGCTGGGGCAGCTCATCGAGCTTGGTCATCGCCAGGAAGCCTCCGATCGGCGTGAAGCGCTCGTCCTCGCCGATCGTCAGTGGCCCGCCGCGCGCGCTGCGTCGCATCTTGCGGAACTTGAGCATCTTGAAGGGGTGCCCTTCGCGGCCCACGCGCGTGGAGCGGTAGAAGACCGAGCCGGGCGAGTCGATGAAGATCAGCAGCGCCGTGATCGCGCCCACCATCAACACCGGCAGCAGCACCAGCAGGCAGATCGTGAGGTCGAACGCCCTCAGCGCCAGCGCGTGATGTGCCCGACCGATACCGCGAGCACCGCCGATACCGCGACCGGCGCGAGACGGCTCGGGGCTGAGCCGCTCGCGGGTCGCGTGGCGCAGAGTGCTCTCCTGAGCGATTTCCTGGGGTGCGCTTGGGAAAGCCGACATGGTCATCCGGGTCCTTGTCTTGTCGTGGTCATGCGACGAGGGCATGGTCTCCTGCCGCGGCTGAAGGCGTGTGATTATTGGGTGAAGCCTTTTCGGTGCTGAGATATAGGTCACACGCTCTTCACAAGCCTCCAAGGCGCCAGGCTTAGCGTTGCCTCGGCGATGCGCGCGCTCGTCACCGGCTGCGCGGGCTTCATCGGCTCGCACCTCACTGAGGCCTTGCTCGACGCCGGGCATTCGGTCGTTGGCATCGACTGCTTCAACGACAACTATGGGCGCGCGCAGAAGCTCGCCAACCTGCGGCAGGTGCGCGAGTGGACGAACTTCGAGTTCGTGCCGATCGACCTCAGCCGCGGCGACCTGACGGAGTTCGTGGAGTCCGCCGGGGTCGTATTTCATCTGGCTGCCGAGCCTGGCGTGCGCTCGAGCTGGGGCACACGCTACGGCAGGTACGTGCAGAACAACATCGTGGCCACCCAGCACATCCTGCAGGCCGGCCGGGGCAGAGAGGATCTGCGGATCGTGTTTGCCTCCTCTTCTTCGGTTTACGGCAGCGCCACGCCGGGCGTGCCCAGCACCGAGGGATCGCCCACGCGGCCCATCTCGCCCTACGGGCAGACGAAGCTGAGCGCCGAGCAACTGTGCGGGCTGCATCGGGCGGAGCTCGGCATGGACATCGTGTGCCTGCGCTACTTCACCGTCTTCGGCCCGCGCCAGCGGCCTGACATGGCGTTTCACCGTTTCCTGCGCGCGGCGCTGCTCGAAGAGCCGATCGAGGTATTTGGCGACGGTCGGCAGACACGCGACTTCACCTATGTGCAGGACGTCGTCGCCGCTACCTTGGCGGCGGCCAGTGGGCCGAGCCTGCCGGTGGAGGTGCTCAACATCGGCGGCGGCTCGCCGACTAGCCTGCGGGCGGCGCTTGAGATCGTGCAGGAGCTGACGGGGCGTACGCTGGAGATCAATCACGCGCCCCGCGAGCACGGCGACGCGCGCGATACCGCCGCCGACACCACGCTAGCGCGAGAGTTGCTGGGCTTTGCGCCACAGACCGGGCTCGAGCAGGGATTGCAGGCGGAGCTTGACTGGCTCGCACCGCTCGTACATGAGGGTGGCTCTGTGCGGGATGGCAGCGTGGCACGGGTCAGTGATGTGGCGCAGGTCGGCGACGTGGCGGTGATCTCATGAGAGTGCTGGTGACTGGGGCGGCCGGCTTGATTGGCCGGGTGAGCATGCGGCTGTTGGAGCAGAGCGGGCACGAGGTACTCGGCACCGATCTGCATCCCTGCCCCGCAGGTCTTGCGGACCTGTCCTGGCGGCGACTGGACATACGGCGGGGAGAGCAGGTGCGGGAGACGCTCGCGGCCTCCAGGCCTGAGGCCGTCGTGCACCTCGCCGCCAGGCACTTCATCCCCTGGTGCGAGCGCTTCCCGGCGGCGACGCTGCATACCAACGTGGTGGGGTCTCAGAACGTGATCGAGGGAGTGCTGGAGGCGGGCGCGAGAAAGCTGGTGTTCGCCTCCTCCGCTGCCGTCTATGGCTCTTCGCCACGAGCGCTCAATGAGACTTCGCCGCTGGGGCCCGATGATGTCTATGGGACCTCCAAGGTCATGGGCGAGCAGCTTGTGAAGCTCGCCCGCGGGCGCGGTGCGGGGTTTGACGCGGTGCTGCTGAGACTGTTCAACACGATCGGGCCGGGCGACGGCAATCCCCATCTCCTGCCACGCCTGCTGGCGGAGCTGCGCGGCGGTGGCGAGCAGGTGCGGCTGGGCAACCTCGACAGCGTCCGCGACTATGTCTTCGTCGAAGATGTTGCCCGCGCGATCGTGGCCGCGGTTGAGCGCGATCTGCCGGGCTTGAACGCTGTCAACGTCGGCAGCGGCCAAGGACGCTCGGTGCAAGAGGTGGTGCGCGCGCTGGCAGAGCAGGTCGGGCGTGAGCTGCGGATCGTCTCGGTCTCGACGCGGCGCCGGGCGGTGGACAGGCCTTTCCTGGTGGCGGACACGAGTCGGGCAGGGGCGCTGCTCGGTTGGGAGCCCTTGGTGTCCTTCGAGCAAGGACTTGCCCGCACGCTGCACGCCGAGCTGGTGGCGGCATGAGTCACGCATGAGCAGGACGCGGGTGCTTTTGGCGGGCGACTTCCCCGAGCGTCCGCCGATGACGGTTGGCGGAATCCAGGCGGTGACCTGGCAACTCGCCAGCGGCCTGGCCGGCATCGGCGAGTTCGACATCCATGCCGTGGCCTGCGAGCGCTTCTGGCGCGTGCCACCCCGCCGGCGCTGGCGCAGTAACTGGGGGGGATGCACGGCGCACTATCTGCGCACGCCGCGACTGCTCCCGCACGTGGTGTCCTCCTGGACGAGCGACGCCGAGTACGTGCGTCACGAGATCCGCGCGACCCGGGCTCAGCTGGTGCACGCGCACGGGCAGGTGGGCTACACGATCGGGGCGATCCGCAGCGGCCTGCCGCACGTGGTCACCCCCCACGGGATGCTGCTGCACGAGAAGCACGCCCCGGCCGGCGCAGGTGCCTTCAGCTGCGATCGTCTGCGCCAGACGCTGTGGAGCGCCACGGAGGCCTGGTGTCTGGCCCACGCCAAGCACATGGTCGTGATCAGCCCCTATGTGCGCAAGCTGATCGCGCCGCGCACGAACGCCCAGCTGCACGACATCCCCAACCCCGTCGACCCTAGCTTCATGGCGCTGGAACGCACCGCGGCAACCGAGCAGGCGGAGTCCTCTGCTCCCGTGCTGCTGAGCGTCGGCTGGCTGAACGCGCGCAAGCGCCAAGAGCTGATCGTGCGCGCGCTGCCGCTGGTACGCGAGCGCGTGCCGGGTGCACGCTTGCGCATCGTTGGCAACGTCGAGGCGGGTGATGCTCAGCAGTCAGAGCAGCTACGCAAGCTCGTGGCAGAGCTTGGCGTGGGGGAGGCGGTGGAGATACTCAGCGGACTCTCCCACGATGAGCTGCTGCAGGAGTATCGGCAAGCGAGTGTATATGTGCATGCCGCCGTGGAGGAGAGCTCGCCGATGGCCGTGGCGCAGGCGATGGCGGCGGGGGTCGCGCTGTGCGCGGTGGACATCCCTGGACTTCACCATCTGCTGGTGGAAGGCAGCACGGGCATTTACGCGCACGAGGCTACTCCCTGTGCGTTAGCCGATGCAATTGTGAAAATAATTAACAATCCCTGGCTGGCGCAGATGCTGGGCGCCAAGGCGCGTAAGCAGGCGCAGGCGCGTTTTCACCCGTCGGTTGTGGCAAGCGCCACAGCCGATCTGTACCGTGCGGTGCTGGTCGAGGCGAGACGGTAGCCTGCTCGCGGTCTAGACAGGGATGTGAAAGGGCGATGACAGACTCAACTGTGACTCTCCGTGAGATCGGTGCTCTGCTGCGCCGCCGCGCTGGCACGATGCTTGTGGTGCTACTGGTGGCACTCGCGCTGGGCGTTGTCCTGGCGGCGACCCACGGCAAGCGCTACCAGTCCCAGGCCAAGGTGGTCCTGACGCCGGTGCTGGGTAAGAACCTGACGTTCATACCCGCCCAGGAAAGCTTGCAGGCGCTGATCAATGCCTATGCCGAGACGGCACGCTCAGCGGCGACGGTCGCAGCCGCGCGCCAAGCGTTGGGCCGTGCTCTCGAAGGTACTGTCACGACCTTTACACAGGCGGGCGATGACAGCATCACCCTGTCCTCGACCGCAAAGTCGCCAAGTATCGCTCAGCAAGACACCACGGCTCTGCTGCGCGTCTTTCAGACCTCGATGCAGGGCAATACGTTCTTCACCGTCAGCGTCATCTCACCCCCTTCACTGCCCACGCGGCCGATTCAGCCGCGCCCGCCCTTGATCATCGGCGCAGCGGTGATCCTGGGACTGATATTGGGCTTCATGCTTGCGCTCATGGTCGACTACGTTCGGCGTGAGCCTGTTCTTGCTTGACGAGCAGCCGATCCGCGTGACCCACGTCATCGCCGGGCTGGAGTTGGGCGGCGCGGAGATGATGCTGTGCAAGCTGCTCAGCGCCAGCGATCGTCAGCGCTTTGAGCCTTCGGTGATCTCACTGTCCACGTTTGGGCCACTGGCCCCCCGGATCGCCGCGATGGGGGTGCCGGTCAGCGCCCTCGGCATGAGCCGTGGACGCCTGGAGCTGCGTCCCTTGGGGCGTCTCGCACGGCGCCTGGCGAGCGGGCGTCCGCATGTGGTTCATACCTGGATGTATCACGCGGACCTCCTGGGTGGGGCTGTGGCGCGGGCGACCGGCGAGGCGAAGGTGATCTGGGGTGTACGCGGCAGCCTCGACCCCAAGCTGAGCAAGCGCAGCTCGCGGATGACCGCGCGGGCCTGCGGCGCGACCGCGCGGTGGCTGCCCGATCGCGTCGTGTCCTGCTCAGAGCGCCTAGCCGAGATGCACATCGAGCTCGGCTACGACCGAGCGCGCATGATGGTCATCCCCAATGGCTTTGACCTCTCCTGGTTTCGGCCCGATGGAGTGCTGCGCGCGCAAGGGCGCCGTTGGCTGGGCGTTGGCACGCAGGAGCTACTGGTGGGGATTGTGGGGCGCTATGACCCGCAGAAGGACCACTCCACCTTCGTGCGCGCCGCGGCGGAGATTTTGCGTAAGCGCCCAGAAGTACGCCTGGTGATGTGTGGCCCAGGGGTCGATTCGGGCAACCAGGAGCTCGTGACGCAGCTCTCGCAAGCGGGCATCCGGGAGCGTGCTCTGCTGATGGGGGTGGCGCAAAATCCGCGCGTCGTGCTCAACGCCCTCGACGTGCTCGTCTCCTCCTCGGCCTACGGCGAGGGCTTTCCCAACATCCTCGGCGAGGCGATGGCGTGTGGCGTGCCGTGTGTCACCACCGACGTGGGCGACGCCGCGAGAATCGTGGGCGACACGGGCGGCGTGGTGGCGGTCGGCGACTGGCGGGCGCTGGCGCACGAGGTGCTGGCGCTGTTGAACATGGGGCCAGAGGCTCGTGCGGCACAGGGCGACAGGGCGCGAGCGCGGATCGAGCGCAACTACTCGCTGCCGCGGATCGCCGACAGATTTCAGGAGCTCTACCTGGAGCTCTGTACTCAGCGCGCCTTGGCGTAGGCGTAAAACGCCGGCTTGGGCTCACCGCTTGAGCTCATCAATCCCTCGGTGAGGTGTTCGTGAACGCTGGCGGGCTCGTCCAGCAGCTCATACCAGCCCAGGGCGGCCACGTAAGGCAGCGAGTTGACGAGGCTAAACGCCGCCGTCACCCACTTGGCCTGGACTGGCTGGCTGACATAGAAGTCAAAGGCACGGCTAGGGGCATCGCTTGAGATCGAGAACTCCGACAGCCACAGCTTTGGCGTTGGCCCATGGCCGGCATAGTCCTGCGTCAGTTCCTGCTCGATCGTGTCGATGTCGTTGATGTCGCGCACCGCCGGCGAATAGGTCGGCGCTGACAGCTTGGGGTAGCGCGTGGAGTAGGGGTTATCGCCATAGAAGTCCATCCGCGGTGGTGCTCCGTCGGGCAGACGCAGCCAACGCAGGTAATCGCCCATCGTCACGGCGCCGAGGGTGTAGGTCATGCCACCAATCACCAGGTTTGCGGGATTGACCGCCTTCAGTGCTCCATAGGCTTCATCGAGCAGTACGGCGTAGCGCTGGGGGCCCACCGGCGAGTTGGCGGGCATCGGGTTGAAGTTGCCCGGCCGCGTCACCTCACCCCAGATCATCCAATAGTGGATCGTGGGGTAGCGACGGCTGGCGGCCTGCAGGAAAGCCGCGTAGTCAGCCGGTTCGTTGGGCGCCCATGAGGGGTCCTGGCCGCCGTTGGCCCAGCCGGGGGTCTCCTTGACCATCAACGCCAGGCTAATGCCGTAGCGGCCGGCTTCGCTGACCGCCTGATCCATCGCGGCCGGCCAGTGATACGCGGGGTCCGCCGGATTGCTCGCGTCGCCCGGCCGCGTCGGAGCCGTGGCGGTCCAGCTCAACTGCAGTTGCAGCACCTGCACGCCGAGCCGCTGGTAGACGGGGAAGGCCGAGGAGCCATTTGGCATCGTCAGGGGGCCCCACATCATCTTCAACGTGGAGTTCTTCAGCGCGTGGCCCTTGCTCCTGCGGGTATGCCTGTGGCGGGCGTGGGCGCGGTGGTGTCCGCGGGCGCTTGCCATCGCCACCGGGGCGATTATCAGGAGCGCCGCGGCAATCAGGACCATCAGTGCGCGTCTGGGCATCCGCCCGATCCTAAGCCACGTTCACGCCCCCAACGAGTGAATCTCCACGATTCTTTACACCATGGATGCAGGACTTCACATTTTTGCCCGCACGAGGATCAAGCCCGTGTGCGGGGCCATTGTGGCTGTCGCAGCCGAGCGCAGCCCGTCGCCTGAGTAGCGTCCTCTAAGTCTGACGGTATGCCGCCGCGCTGTAGGGTTGACCAGCACCAGGCCGCGCGAGAAGCGCCGTCGGTACACGCCCGAGGGCTGCCGGTGGGCAGAGTCGAGCGGCTGGCCGATCGGCGCTTCATAGTCAGGGAACCAGGTTTCCACGCCGTAGTTGGCGTCGTTCTGGAGCGCGAACGTGGCATGACCGCCGGAGCCCAGCAGCATCGTGGCCCAACCGAAGCGCTCGGCCCGCGTGTCGCGGTCGCTGGACTGCGTAATGCCGATGAACCACTTGCGCTGTCGCTGGACCTGCTGCAGGATTGAAAGCTCCTCACTCCATTCCGCGTTCGTGCGGTAGCCCTGTCCGCGGGCGGGGGTGAACTTGGCGAAACGCTCGTCCATCGCTCCGTCCAGGTAGCGCAGCCAGCGCGTCGCCGTCGCCCGGTAGTTGGGCCACGAGCCGATGTTGGCCATCGCCAGCTTGCCGGCCGCGTGTATTCGCGGCACGATGTGCGCCAAGGCAGAGGTGACGGCCGTCGCGTAGGCCTTGTCGCTCGGGTACCTGGCGACGTCTGTGGGGTCGTGGTAGTAGCGGATCGTGGGATTGACGTTGTCCATGAACACGCCATCCCAGCCTTGCGCCTTTAGTTCGTGCACCACCTCGCCAGCCCACGCTCGCTGAAAGCCGCGGTTGCCGATGTCCATCGCCCACAGATAGGGGAAGCCGAAGCAGCGGATCGGCTGGCCCGCGCGGTTGCGCAGCAGCCACGCGGGGTGCTGAGCGAGAGCCTGCGCGTAGCCGACGCCATCGGTGCTGAGCCCGTCGACGGGCTCATAGCTGCTGGCGTTGCCCAGGTCCTTGTACTCGAGCACGATCAGTCGTGGGTTGGAGGCCTTGAGCCGGTGCAACAGCTCCTGTTGCCAGGGCAGCAGGATCACCACACGGCTGCGCAGGGCCGTCAGCGACGGGTCCGGCCAGGCCCCTTCGGGGCGGATTGCATAGCGCACGTGCCCTGCCGTCGTCGCCGTGCGCCAGGTCGCCGGGCGCGACGGGGCCGCCGAGCCGATTGAGATCGAGCCCGCCAGGCAGCTGGCAAGAGTCAGTGCAAGCGTCAGGCGGCGCATTCATCACAACCCTCGGCGTCAGCGGCCGAGTTGTTGAGTTGTGACCGTTCACATTTGCTTCACCAGAGCTCTTCTGAGTGGTTTACGCTCCACGCCGATGAGAAAGGACGCTCTTCTGAGGGGCTCACTCCTGGTGCTGGCGCTGGCCGTGATCACGCCGCTCGCGGCCACCTCCCCCTCCTCTTCTTTTTCCCCCCCTTCAACGGCGTCCAGCGCGGTATTTGCCGAAAACCGCTCTCAACCCCAGAAGCTGACGGTGAAAGCCCACGGCTACTACCGCAGCGTGTCGCTTCACAACCTCCAGTGGGCCAACTGGGGCCAGCCAACGGCCACCGCTCGTGGCACCTTCACGTTCCAATTCTGCGTGCACGAAAGCTGCTCGGTGTCACCTTTCTACGACGAGCCCGTCTCGCTGATGCTGACCCAGATCAAGTCTTGCCGCGCACGGCTGTCCTACACCGTGCTCACATTCAACGTTGAAGGCCCGCTCCCGGATCAGAGCTTCAAGTCCTACCGGACGAGCCTCGGGGTCTGCCGGCCGCCAAGCTCAGGCGGGCACCGAAGACACCGATGAGCAGCTGAACGCGCTCGCGGTCACGCGGCTGCACCCCACCGATCACGATGAACACCGCCGCTGCCGCGCACAGGCCCAGCGTTGGTGCCAACAGCAGGGCAAGGGGATCTGAAAGCGCCGCGGAGAGCAAGCGCGCGATGGCGAACCCCACGATCCCCGCGCCCACCAGCGAGATGGCCTCGCGCGCTCTGACGAGCTGCGAGAGATCACTGCCGAGCAGGCGCGGCAGCCCGGCGCTGAGCGGCGCGAGTTGCGCACACGCGCCGATCAGCATGCCGGCGCCGACCCCGCTTACGCCATGGGCGTTGACCAGCAGCACGGCCGCGAACAGCGTCACAAATGCGCGCGCCAGCCCATATGACGATGCCAGCATGCCGCGACCCTCGGCGAACAGCGCCTGTGACTGTACTGCCGACAGGGTGACGATTCCCGGCACGAACACCAGGAAGGCGAAGGCGCCGGCGCCGGCCGCGAAACCGGGGCCATAGATGCTCATGATCGGCACCGCCGCTCCGGCCGCGACCGCAGCCGGGAGCAGCATCGCGATCGCCGTGTAGCGCAATGAGTCCACGAGCGCCCGATCGAAGCCCTCGCTGTCCTGCAGCAAGCGACGCTCCACCAGCGTCGGAAAGAGCATCTCGGTGATCCGGTAGTTGAGCTCCAGGCCCCGCCGCGCGATCGTCCAAGCGCGGTTGTAGGCGCCGATCGTCGGCAGCGCCACGAGCGCCCCGAGAATCCAGGTGCCCGCTTCGTCGCTGATGCCCTCGGCGAGAAACCCTGGTGTCAGTCGTAGCCCGAAGCGCAGCAGCTCAGGCAGGATCGAGAACCCCTCGCGCAGCGCGCCGCGACCCACGCGCAGGCGCATGAAGGCGCGGCAGCTCGCCAGCCGCTGCACCATCGAGGTAGCCCATGAGGCATACCAAGCCACGATCAATCCCCATACGCTGGGCATTGGAAAGCTGAGCGCAATCGACAGCGCCAGATACACAAGCGCCTGGTGCATCCTGCTCAGCAGCAGCGGTCGTCCGGCGCGAAACGCGCTCAGCACCGTGTCGAGGTTCCAGCACGTGTTGACGAACAGCAGCGAGGCCACCAGCATCGCCTCGGCGGGCGCGATCAAGCCCGGATGGTCGATCGGGCCCTTGAACAGCCACCACGTGAGCAGGCCTACGAGCAGGGATACCCCGGCGGTTAGCGCGCTGGAGAAGGTGAGAACGGCCGCGAACAGTCCCGTGACGAGTGGATCGCGTGGTGGGAGCGGCGTCAGCCTGCGCATCAGCGCGGGCTGCTCGCGCACTGTCGACAGCAGCCACACCGCGCCCGCCGGCGCCGCCGCCAGGGCATATTCCCCGATCACCTGCACGCCGTACAAGCGGGCTACGACCACGCTTGTCAATAAGGCCAGGACGGCGTTGGCGAGAAAGCTGAACGCGCCGTGCCCTAGCCCGGCGCCGTAGGAGCCACGCTTCATATGATGGCCTCATGGCGGGCACCATCCACGATCGCCGCCTCGAGCGAGCGGCACGGCGCTGGACCGGTGACTGCCGCCGTGCGGACCAGTTGCGTGAGCACTACGCGATCGAGCGCGGGCTTGCGCAGCGCCTGCGCGACGCTCCGGCGGGGGAGCGCAGTGCGCTTTACGCGCGCGTTTACGACGAGCTTTTCAGCAGCATTCCGCACCATCCTCAGCTGCGGCGGCGCGCGTCGCGCGAGCGCGCGGCGCAGGTCGATCGTGAGCTTCACTTCCTCGCGCCGCTGTTGGCGCCTGACCTCGCCTTGCTGGAGATCGGCGCGGGCGATCTCGCACTCTCGCGGCGTTTGGCGGGGATCGTTGACGAGGTCCACGCCGTAGACGTTGCCAGTGACATCGCCGCCGATGAGCCGGCGACGGAGAATCTTCACATTTACTTGACAGACGGTAGTGAGCTGCCGCTGGCGGATGACTCGATCGGACTGGCCTACAGCAATCAGCTGATCGAGCACCTGCACGCCGAGGACGCGCTCGAGCATCTGCGCGAGGTGTTCCGCGTATTGGCCCCCGGTGGGCGCTACCTGTGCGTCACGCCCAATGCGCTGACGGGCCCTTGGGATATATCGCGCATGTTCTCCAGTAGCCCCACCGGACTGCACCTGCGTGAGTACTCCAACCGCGAGCTCGCCTTGCTGCTGGGGGAAGCTGGTTTCGTGGATGTCCGCGCCATGGTTCCCGGCCGCTCTACTGCCTACGAGGTGCCGGCGTGGCTGTTCACCACCCCGGAGTGGGCGCTATATCGCCTCTCGCCGCACGCCCGACGCGTCGTGCTGAGGGGGCCCTGGCGTAAGGCGCTGAACTCCGTTCGTCTGCTGGCAGCAAAGCCAGGGCCGAAGCGAATGCCGCGATGAACCACAGCGGTGTGCTGAGCTGCGCACTGAAGAAGATCCCCCCGATCAGAGCCACGATGAAGGAGGCCAGGAAGGCGCTGCGCAGCCAGTTGCCGGGTGCCCGTGGGTCCTCTCTGGCTCCTGGGTAAGCGGTTGCTATCAGGATCTGGCGCCCGGTTGCCACCAAAAAGCCGAGGAAGAGCAACAGGGCAATCGCGCCGTCTTCGCTGAGGACTCCCAAGTAGGTGTTGTTGACCGCCACTTCGTGCTCGAGCTTGGGGGTATTGCGCACATAGCCCGGACTCACCGCTTCAAAGCGTCCCGGGCCGATGCCGAGCAAGGGATGGTTGGTGCTCATGCGCACCGCCGCCGACCAGTAGACCTGGCGCAGGCTCACGCTGCTGCTGAGGCCGTTCTGGCGAACTTTTAGGTTCTGCGAGGTCCTTGCGCTTGAGAGCCCCAGCGCCAGCACCGCCATCAGCGCCACGGCCGCGAGTCCGCCCAGCAGCAGCCTGGGGGCCACGCGTCGGGTGAGAATCGCCCACAGAGCAGTTACCCCAAGGGCGAGGAACGCGCCCCGCGAGGAGGAGCCCAGGATGCCGAGCGCCAGGCAGGCGAGGCCCGTGCCCCACAGCCAGCGCCGCTGCGGCTCCCTCATGAACAGATAGGCCACGAACGGCAGCACCGCGGCAAGGAAGTAGGCGAAATCGTTGGGGTCGCTGATCGGTCCCGACGCCCGCGCGACGCTGCCATCGAGGAACTGAACCGTCGCCCACGCCGCTCCCACGATCGCCGAGACGCATAGCACGCGCAACGCCTGCATGAAGACCTCGCGGCTGTCGATCATTTGCACAACCAGGAAGAGGAACAGCGTGAGTGTCCAGTAGCGCAAGGTTTCGGAGATGCTCACCGGGCTCAGTCCGCTGGCCACGAGTGACAGCGTGGCCACCGTGCACAGCAGCGCTGCCCAGGCGATTGGTGGTGTGAACCGCAGCGGCCTGTCGTGTAGCAGCGTGGCCAGCAGCACCGAGATGAACAGCAGCGCCCCGACCAGCTTGACGATCGTGATGCTGTGCGTGGGAAAGCGCAGGGCTCCTTGCCAGGGCAGCAGTGCGATCAGCACCAGCATGAAAAAGCGGGTGTCGGGGCGCAGAGAGCGGGTGTCGGGGCGCAGGGAGCTGTTGTCAGACATGCGGGGCATCAAGCAGGGGCTGAAACATCAGGTGTCAAACATGCGGGGCATCGAGCCAGGACTGGAACATCAACACGGGCCACAAGCGTCGATGCCAGTTGCGCTGGCCAGACAGATGCTCGTGCCAATGTCGCATGATGACGGATGGCTCGAGAAAGCCCTCGGCGGCCAGGCGCTCGGGGGCGAGCATGTCTTCTGCCCAGCCTCGCAACGGCCCCCTCAGCCAGTCCGCCAGCGGCACTTCGAAGCCCCGCTTGGGTCGCTCCACGAGCTCGCGCGGCACATAGCGGTAGAGAATCTCGCGCAACGGGCGCTTTTCCATACCCCCGACACGCATCTGCTCCGGAACCATGCGCCACGCCAGTTCGACCACGCGGTGGTCTAGTAGAGGTACCCGCGCCTCGAGGCTCGCCGACATGCTTGCCCGGTCCACTTTCGTGAGGATGTCATCCGGCAGGTAGGTGAGGGAATCCGCCAGCGCCATCCGACCTACTCTGTCTCGCCCTGTGACTGCCTCGTTGGCCACCGCGAACATCGGGTTGATGGCGTAATCCGCGCCGAGCACCGGCGGATCAAGCCAGCAGGCGACCAGTCGCTCATACAGGCGCTCGGATTCGAGTGTGCCAGTGCCAGTGCGGCCTGTGCCGCCAGCGATCTCGGCGAGCTTCAGCAGACGGTCACCGGCCAGCTCGTGCGCGGGTGCTCCGAGGATCGCCCCCAGCCGATTGACGGGCTCCAGCGGCAACTGCCGTACGAGTGCTGCCAGGTTGTGGCGGACGCCGAGGGGGAATCGTCCCAGCGACCTCTGCATGAGCTCAGCCCAGCGGTAGCGAGGGTAGCCACGGAACAGCTCATCGCCGCCGTCACCGGCGAATGCGACCGTGACGTGCCTGCGCGCCAGGCGGGCGATCAACAGCGTGGGGATGATGGCTGGGTCGGCGAACGGCTCATCGCATACGCTGGCGAGTTGGGGCACAGCGTCTAGGGCATCGCCGCCGCTGAGGCGCAGTTCGGTGTGCTCGCACTCCAGGTGTGCGGCTACCGCGGCGGCGTGATTGGCCTCGTTGAAAGCTGGGTCCTCAAAGCCCACCGAGAACGTGCGCACCGCTCCTGTGCCGTAGTGGCGCATGAGGGCCACCAGTGTGGATGAGTCCACCCCCCCCGAGAGCAGCGCGCCGAGCGGCACATCTGCCGCGAGGCGCAGGCGCACCGCATCGCCCAGCAGCTCGTGCAGCTCATCCTCGTCGCCTGCGCCTGCGCCCGTGGTCGTCCCCGCCGCACGTGCAACCTCGGCGAGCGACCACCAGGGAGTCGGCTTGAGGTGCTCGCAGGCGTTGGCGTCGATCCTCAGCAGTTGGCCCGCCCCCAGCTTGGCGACCCCCTCGAGGATCGAGTTGGGAGCCGGTACATAGCCGTAGCGCAGGTGCGCCGCCAGCGCTGCCCGGTCGACCCGCTCGCGTAGCTGAGGATGACGACGAATGGCGCCAAGCTCTGAGGCGAACACGATGTGGGCGCCGACCCTGCCGTAGTAGAGCGGCTTCTCGCCGAGCCTGTCGCGCGCGAGTGTCAGCGTGCGCTCATGGCGATCCCACAGGGCAAAGGCGAACATGCCGTTGCAGCGGCCGAGGGTCTCGTGCAAGCCCCACGTCTCGATGCCCGCCAGCAGCACCTCGGTGTCGCCGTGACCGGCGAAGCGCACGCCCGCGCGCTCGAGCTCGGGTCGCAGCCGCTTGAAGTTGTAGATCTCACCGTTGTAGGTGAGCACATAGCGTCCCGCGGCGGAGATCATCGGCTGGTGGCCCGCTTGTGAGAGGTCAAGCACCGCCAGGCGGCGATGGCCGAGCGCGATGCCGGCGCTTGGTTCGGCCCACTGCCCCGAGTCGTCAGGACCTCGGTGGCGCAGGGCGTCTGTCATGCGGGCAACCACCTGCGCCAACTCGTGGCCATTGGTGGTTGCCTTGGGGTCGAAGATGCCGGCGATCCCGCACAAGGCTAGGTGGAGGCTACTTTGTTGAAGCTCACCGCAGGGGAACCATGATCCGCGCATCTGGCGCGGTGTTCAACGCGCTGGCCGTGCCGAGCACTGGTTCCGCTAGCACTGGTTCCGTCTCAAGTACCGGTTCCGCCCGAGGCACTGGCGCGGCCACCAAGCTCTGGTAGATGCCAACGGTCTCGCGCACCATGCGCTCGGCATCGAACATCGCGCGATGGCGAGCGCGCGAGGCGATCCCGGCCGAGGCACGCAACCGCGGTGAATCGACCATCCCAACGATCGCATCGGCCAGTGCGTCCGGCCGCTTGGGAGGAACGAGCTGCCCGGTCTCGCTGGTCACGGCCTCGATTGTGCCGCCGACGTTGGTGACGACCTGCGGGACTCCCCACGAGAGCGCCTCCAGCACGCCCACCGGCATCGCCTCCCAAGCTGAGGACAGCACGTATAGGTCAAGGGCGCCCATGTAGCGCCCGCTGGGGGGTGTGAAAGGGAAGAACGCGAAGCGAGGATCGTCGCTCAGGCCCCTGGCGGCCGCACGCTCTTCGAGCTTGGCCTGCATCGGGCCGTTGCCGATGATCGCAAAGCGCGCCTGCGGGGTGCGTGCAAGCACTGTGGGGATCGCGTCGATCAAGACATCCAGGCGTTTTTGCTTGCGCAGTACGGAGACGGCGCCGATCAGCACCCCGTCGCCTTTGAAGTCCAGCAGCGCCTGCTCGGGGGTTGCATTCTCAAGCGGGTCGGGCGGGTCGGGGACGCCGTTATAGATGCGGTGAGTCCGCACGGCCGGGGCGAGCGCGAGTTTCAGGGCTGCACGTCGCTCTGCCTCGCATACGCACACATAGGCGGATGTCAGCGGTGCCAGCAGGCGCTCGACTATGGCCGGGGCGATCCGTGAGAGCGCCCCCAGATCGCGCAGGAAGGCAAAGCAGTGGGGGCTGTAGACGACGGGGATGCCCCGTCGGGCTCCTACCAGCCGCCCGAGTACGCCGGCCTTGCTGGAGTGGCAGTGAATGACATCGACCGGATCGCGGGCGAGCATGCGGTCGAGGCTCCACAGTGCTTGCAGGTCGGCCAGGGGCGAACGCGATCCGCGCGTGAGGTGACTCATTGGCAGGTACTCAACGGCAGCCTGTTCCAGGCGCGCGCGGATCGATGCCTGCTCGGGTCCGGCTACGTAAACGCTCCAGCCATGTCCCTCCATGGCCAGCGCAAGATTCAGCACGACCTCCGGAGCGCCACCGTCGGGTGGCTCGAACAGGAGCAGTGCTCGTGGCACCTCAGAAGCCCATCCCTCTGCCTGCCAGCGAACGCACGCCAGCATGGTCGTCCCGGTAACTCGGACATATGTGATTATTTCGGGATAATTATGTGAAAGCCGCTTTTACCGAGCAACTGGCTCCCGGCAGATTGCTCACGGGGCGGCGGCTCACGGGGCGGCGGCATATGCGTAGAAGGCTGGCTTGGGTACGCCGCTCGCGCTCATCAGCCCCTCGCTGAGGCGGCCGCTGCTGGAGTTCGGTTCATCCAGCAGCTCATACCAACCCATGGCGGCTACGTAGGGCACTGAGTTGACAAGCTTGAAGGCTGCCGTGACCCAGCGAGCCTGCACAGGCCGGCTGACGTAGTAGTCAAAGGAACTGTTCGCGGCATTGCTGATGCCAAACTCCGACAGCCACAGCTTGGGGGTATGACCGGGGTAAACGCCTGCCAGGCTGTGCTCAAGCGTGTCGATATCGTTGATGTCGCACACCAGCGGAGAAATGGGCTTCTCGGCCAGGTTGGGGTAGCGGATGGAGTAGGGGTTGTGGCCGTAGTAGTCCATGCGCGGCGGCCTGCCGTTCGCCAGACGCATCCGGCGGATGAATTCGTAGGTCCCGATCGTCCCCGTGGAGTAGGTCATGCCCCCGATTACGGTGTTGGCGGGGTTGACGGCCTTCAGGGCGCCATAGGCGAGATCGAGCAGCGTGGCATAGCGTTCGGGGCCGACCTTCGAGTGTGGCGGCAGCGGGTTGAAGTTCCGGGTGCTGTTGACCTCGTTGAGGATCAACCACAGGTGAACGCCCGGGTAGCGGCGACTGGCGGCCTGCACGAAGTCGGCGTAGTCCCGCGGGTTGGCGGGCACCCACGTGGGATCGCGGCCGCCGTTGGACCAGGTGGGGAAGTCCTCCACCAGCAGCGCGATGGCGATGTGGTAGCGCTCCGCTTCACGCATCGCTCTGTCGAGATCGGCCGGCCAACGGTATGCCGGGTCTCCTGGGTCCGTTGGGCTGCGCGGGCGACTGCTGGCGACTGTGCTCCACGACAATTGCCGCTCCAGCACATTGACCCCAAGACGGTGATAGACAGGAAATCCTGAGGAACCATCGGGCATCGTGAGGGGGCCGTAGATGGCCTTCAGCGGCCTGGTCTCATGCACGCCGCTGGCGTTGGCCGTGGGTACGACAACAGTGGCGTGAGCAGTGGATGCCAGCAACGCGGGCACCGCACCGAGCAAGATGACCGCCAAACGTCTGCCGTTGGTGCGAGTTCGATGCTTCATGGGTGAAGAATGTCAAACGATCTCACGCGGACTCGGCCAGACGGCCACCAGCACCCCCACGCTGCGGTAGCCGAACGCGCAGTCCGGGTGCCCTGTTGCGGCATGGGCGCGCCTCTCCTGGGGCGCGGCCAATAATCTGTGCGTCCTCATGCACGATCCCATCTCATATTTCCAGGCTGTGGTCCTTGGTCTCGTCCAGGGCGTAGCCGAGCCATTCCCGGTCTCAAGTCTTGGCCATGCCGTCGTGCTGCCGCGGTTGGCAGGCTGGAACATCCATCAGAACGACCCTTTCTTCCTCACCTTTCTGGTGGCCACGCACCTGGCCACGGCGCTGGTGCTGCTTGGCTTTTTCTGGAAGGACTGGGTCCGTATCGCCAAGGGCCTATGGCGCTCGCTGCAGCTGCGCGAGATACGCGAGGACGACATCGACGCGCGCCTGGGGTGGCTGTTGGTGGTGGGCACCGTTCCCGCCGGCATCATCGGCCTGCTGCTGGAGAAGCCGCTGCGCTCGCTGTTCGCCTCGGCCGCTCTGGCGGCGATCTTCCTGATGGTCAACGGGGTGGCGCTGCTGCTGTTCGAGCGCCTGCGCAAGCGGCCCCCGCGCGCGGGTGACTATCTGGGCGACGGCGATGCGCGCATCGCCAAGCTCAGCTGGCGCCAGGCGATCGCCGTGGGCACTTCGCAGGCGGCTGCCTTGATACCCGGTATCTCGCGCTCGGGCTTCACGATGGGAGGTGGCCTCTTGGTGGGGCTCTCCAATGAGGATGCCGCGCGCTACAGCTTCCTGTTGGCCACGCCGATCATCCTCGCGGCGGCCGTGCTGAAACTGCCTGAACTGCTGGGTTCGCAGGGGGACGGGGTGCGCGGGCCGGCTTTGGTAGCGGCCCTCTGCGCCGCGGTGACCACATTCCTTGCCGTGAAGTTCCTGCTGCGCTTCTTTCAGACCAATCGCCTGACGCCATTTGGCGTGTACTGCATTGGTATGGGTGCCGTTTGCACGCTGGTGTTCGCGCTTGAAGGCTGAGCAGTGCCGAGCGTTGAGCTCGGCGCGTTGAGCCCGGCGGCAGGCGAGGTGTTGGACTCAGCGGCAGGGGCGCCAGGCTAAGCGCTTGAGCCGGCGGCAGAGCTGGTCTTGGGGCCGGTCTGAAACCAGGCGAAGGCGAAGCACCCCAGCGCAAGCGCCAGCGCGGCGATGCCATGCTTGGCATGGTGATGATTGGCTTCAGCGTTGCTCGCCGAGGTGTGGCCGGGGAAGAATGAGGGCAAAGAGTGCGCAGGCGTGACGAAATAGACGATCGCCAGCACGAGCAGCACGACGCCGAGGACGATGGCCGGGATGACCAGCTTACGTAAGGTGCCAGCACTCATCGCCGCTGAAGCGTAGATCATTAGCGAGACAGATGACTCTCCCGAGGACCCCTCCGAAAATGTTCGAGACCCGCAGCCAGTCCTGGCAGGAGGTTGGCCTGTTGGACCAGGTGCGCCCGGGTGTGGCGCGGCGCGCGCGTGTGGAGGCGCTGCTGCTGGCGGTGCTGTTCGTGGCGGTCGTGGTGCTTTGGGACCACCGTCGGAGCCTGATCGATCACTCCACTCTGCGGCAAATTGAAACGCCCTTGGCGATCCTTGTTGTGGTGGTGCTGTTGGTCTTGGGCTGGGCCATCGCCCGCAATGTCGGTCGTGGCCTGGGACCTGCGCTCTTCCGTCGCATGGAGCCGGCTACGGCCGGCTCGGTGGGCTTCCTGATCCGCCTATTCACGGTCGGCATCGCTCTGCTGGTGGCATTGGGGGTTGCTGGGGTCGATCCCGCGACGCTGCTGTTGGGAGGCGCCTTCACCGCCGTGATCGTGGGCCTCGCGGCTCAGCAGACGCTTGGCAATGTGATCGCGGGCACGGTGCTGCTCAGCGCCGGTCCCTTCCGGGTGGGAGACCGCATACTCCTGCAGGGCGGGCAGATCGGCGGCCAGGTCGATGGCGTCGTGAGCTCGCTGGGGCTGCTTTACACCACCGTCGCCACCGATGGTGGCCTGGTGATGGTGCCCAACAGCGTTGTGCTCAATGTGGCGATCGTGACTCAGCGGGGGGGAGCTGCGGGCGGCTCCGAGAGCGGAGGAGACGCTGTGGACCCCGCCCGCGCGCCACGCACGCCGTCACGCTCGCCACGCACGCCGTAGCGCAGAAAGAGGTGTGAGTCGTGCTCCAGTGCACCTAGCAGTTCAAGCTCGCCCGGCGGCTCCAGATCCATACCCGCCAAAATCCGCAGCGTCTCCCCGCTGGCGTCTCCGCCGGCCAACTTGGGGGAGAGCGAGAGAAAGAGCTCGTCCACCAGCCCCGCTGCCAGCAGCTGCGTATTGAGGTGCGGGCCGCCCTCGCATAGCACCGTGCCGATGCCAAAACGCTCGCGCAGCTCTGAAAGCGCGCTCGGTAGGTCTAGTCGTCCTTCGCTTGAGGCGCGTATGTACTCGACCTGCGCCTCGATGCGTGCTCCGTCGGGCTGCTCGCTCGCGCTGAGACTGGCCTGCGAGGCGGTGAGGATCGCCACCTGTGCTTGCGGGTCGGCCAGCAAGGGGATGTCCGCGTCGAGTGCGAGGCGCCCGGAGACGATGCAGGCCAGCGGTTCCTCGCGCAGACCTCGTGCGCGGCGCAGCTCGCGAGCTGCCTCCTCGCGCACGATCCGCCCATAGCGCTCGGCGCGCGCCGTGCCTGCGCCCACCATCACGGCATCCACGACGGTGCGCAGCGCGTGAAACAGCTGGCGGTCGGCCGGGCCGCCGATCGGCCCTGAGCGCCCGCCGATCGTGGCGCGTCCATCGATCGTGCTGACCATGTTGAGCAGCAGTCGCGGCCGCGTCAACGCGCCTGGCGCGAGGGCGTCAAACCCCGGTGAGGAGTGGTGGTGCAGCCCGAAGCCCTCGACGATCTCCTGGGCGCTGGCAGGCGCGCCGGGGGGTAGCAGCCGCTTGATGGCGAGCGGTTGGCCAGCAGCGGGCAAGGTGCTCATATACCACTTGCTAACACATGCGCGCGACGACCTGCTACCTTCACAGTCGTCTGGCCGGCCAAAGAGTCGGCGTAAAAGCAGTGCAGGCTCTCGCAGGTCGAAGCTCTAAGCAGCGTCCTCCGCGCAGCAGCACGCACGTACCGTGGAGGAAATATCACATGCCTACCGGCACCGTGAAGTGGTTCAGCGACGATAAGGGATTCGGCTTCATCACCCCCGATGATGGCGACAAGGATCTGTTCGTCCACCACACAGGGATCAACGGCGAGGGTTACCGCTCGCTGCAGGAGGGCTCGAAGGTGTCCTACGACGCAGAGCAGGGCGACAAGGGTCCCAAGGCCGTTAACGTCAACTCTCTGTAGAGCCAAGATCTGAAACCAAGCCGGGTCTCGGGATGAGAATCCCTAGGCCGGCTGTGGACTCGGGACTCATGTTCTGGGCCACGTGACGAGTCCGCCCTCTGGGCGGGCTCTGTCTTTAAGGGTTGCTTTAAGACTCAAGCCCTAATCTTTTGTGGACCCGTAGATGCGGGTCTCGCGCATGTCCAGCGACGCCTCAACATTCCCCCTCCGAACTCCTCCCCTGCTGGGCGACGCCAGCGGCGTGGGACGTCAGCAGACCTCTGAGGATGAGCAGGCGCGGGCGGCGACGCGACGTGCCGTAGCGCTGGGGACGTTGGCGCTGCTGAGCATCGTGCTGGGCTGCGCCTTGATCGTGGTCGTCGCGGCGGACCGCCCGACATTCCCACCCACGCACGCGCATTTCTTCCCCGCTTGGCTGGCCGGGCCGCTGGGTGGGGTGTGGCCCGGGTTTCCGCGCGGCACCGACCCGGTGCGCTACCTCTTCACCTTCTCGCTGCTGGTCATGTATCTGGGCTACCTATTGGGGCTGCGCTTCGTTCCGCGCCTGCCATTGCGCTTGGTGATCGCGGCGATCGTGGGGGTACATGTCCTGCTCTTACTTGCCCCTCCGCTTGCCTTGACCGACATCTTCAACTACGTCAACTATGGGCGCATGGAGGTAGTGCATCACCTCAACCCCTATACGAGCACGCCGATCGTTGAGCCTCATAACGATCCAAGCTTTGACCTCAGCAACTGGCATCACCTGCTGAGCCCTTATGGCCCGACGTTCACGCTGATCACCTTCGCCGTCGTGCCGCTCGGCGTGGCCGCTTCCTTCTGGGCACTCAAGCTGATCCTGATGGCCGCCAGCCTCGGCACCATCCTGCTGGTCTGGAAGTGCGCTCGGCTGCTCGGTCGTGAGCCGATTCAGGCGATCGTCTTCGTCGGCCTCAACCCGGTCGTGCTGATTTGGGGGCTGGGCGGTGACCACAACGACTTCATCATGATGTTCCTCGTCGTGCTGGGCTTCTATTTGTTGCTGCTCGCGCGCGCCAGGGGGGCTGACGGGCCGGCCGAGGGGCCGGCGCCGGCAGGGGTGTCCGGCTGGCGCTTTGGGCCGCTGTGGCTCGACCTCGCGGCGGGTGCTGCCTTCGTCACGGCCGCGACCGTCAAGGCCTCCGGGGTGGTCCTGCTGCCGATCGTGCTTGCCGGCCTCATCTACAGCCCTCGGCGCCTGCTGCGCACCACCGGGGGCATGGTCGCCGCCGGGGCGCTGCTCGCGGTCATGAGCGTCATCGCCTTCGGTCTGCACCTGCCCGACCTCAGCACCCAGAGTCGGCTCGTGACGACTCTCAGCCCGTCCAACCTGCTCGGGCTCGCGGTCGGCTCCGGCGGCGCCACTGCTGGACTGCTGCACTTGCTAAGTGGGGTACTGGCCCTCTCGGTGCTTGCCGCCTGCATAGTCGCCTGGCGTAAACGCGACTCCATCACGCCTGCCGGCTGGGCCTCCATCGCGCTGCTCATGACGCTCAGCTGGGTACTGCCTTGGTACGTGCTCTGGGTGCTACCGATGGCCGCGCTCTCACGCTCGCGCGCCTTGCGCTCCGTGTCGCTTGTGTTCGGCGTCTTCTTTGTGCTTGCCTGGGCGCCGCTCGCCAGCTCCACACTTGGCTCGCTTGGTTTTCACCCCGAACGCACTTCGCTGGGCAGGCTGCACCAGCGCTACGTCAAAGAGCTCTTGAATTAATCAAGCCGCCCCCGTCCCGGCTCGGCCCGCTCGACCCCGGCTCGGCCCGCTCGACCCCGGCTCGGCCCGCTCGACCCCGGCTCGGCCCGCTCGACCCCGGCTCGGCCCGCTCGACCCCGGCTCGGCCCCGGCTCGGCCGCGTCCCGTCCCGGTCCGGTCCGGTCCGGCCAATGTAAAGGGTGGGGTGGAAGGGTTGTTTTTTTGGTTTTTGATAACAATGGTCTATACGCAGTAGATACTATTGTTATCAAAATTGAAAAAGAGGGGGTCGGTTGGCGCGTCTTTAGGTTCGGACCCGGACGAGAAGGACCGTCCGAAGGAGCGTTCAGGCCGCCTTCAACCCCAGCCCCGGGCGGGGGTTGGGTGGGGTCCTAATGTACGCGCGTCTCGCCCTCGGGCAGGCGCCCGTCGCGGCCGATGTAGCCGTCCTTGCCGCCGGCGCATAGGTAGATGGCATCGCCGTCTCCGACGTTGCGCACCTTGCGCAGCGTCGCTGCGTCCACGCGCGCGAAGGCGCCTTCCTCCAAGCGATGCACCGAACCGTCGCCGAACTCCATCTCCAGCGTGCCCTGATGGACGAAGTACAGCTCCTCCTGCTGGTCGTGGTAGTGCATACCGCTTTCATAGCCGGCCGGCATCACGATCGCGTTGACGCCGAAGGCCGTCACACCGAGGCCCTTGCGCACCTTGCGAAAGCCGGGACCGGCGCCTAGGTCATCGAGGGTTCCGATGGCATAGCCCTCGCCAATGCTCACTCCTGGGTACTCAGCGGCCTCCATTGTGCGTCTCCTCTGATCAGTGATTGGCTACGTGCCCATCGGCGGGCGAGAGTGGTCGGCCCTCCTGCGCCCAGCGCACCAGGCCCCCGCTCATGGAGTATGCCTGGTAGCCGGCCCCGCGGAATGCCTGGGCGGCGACAGCCGAGCGCGAGCCGACGCGGCAGTAGAAGACCACAGGGCGCTCCCGCTCGACGGTGGCGGCCGCGCCGCTGAGGCTGGCGAACTCGATGTGGCGGGTGTCGGCGATGTGGCCGGCCTCGCGCTCGTAGACCTCGCGCACGTCGATCACCTGCACTTGCGCCCGCGGGTCCTGCTCGCCCCCCGATCTGTCTTCGCCGCGCGGGTCCTCCTCAATGCCAAGCCAATCGGAGACCTGCGCGGGCTCGACCTCTATGTCGGTGCTCTCGCTAGGGGTGCTCACAGGCATGAGCGTAGCGGTGGATCGCTCCGGCCACTACGATCCAAGGACATGCAGATATTGAACGACGTCTACACCATCCCTCAGGAGCACCTGGACTTCTGCGCGACCATCGGGGAGATCGCACGCGAGAAGATCGCCCCCCGCTCGGCCGAGATCGACGAGAAGGCGGAGTACCCATGGGACATCCGCAAGCTGCTCGGCGAGCAGGACATCCTCGGATTGCCCTTCCCGATTGAGTACGGCGGCACTGGCACAGGCACATTGATGCTGAACATGGCCGTCGAGGAGATCGCCAAAGTGGACGCCTCGTGCGCGCTGATCCTGATGATCCAGGAGCTCGGCACGCTGCCGATCCAGCTGTTCGGCAGCGATGAGCTGAAGGAGCGCTTCCTGCCCAAGTGCGCCAGCGGCGAGTGCTCACCGGCCTTCGCGCTGTCCGAGCCCGAAGCGGGCAGCGACCCGGCGGGCATGCAGACGACCGCAGTGAGAGACGGCGATGAGTGGGTGATCAACGGCACCAAGAACTGGATCACCAACCTCGGCGTGGCCGATTTCTACATCTGCTTCGCGGTTACCGACCGGGAGAGCCGTCGCATAACAGCGTTCGTGGTGGAGGCCGATCGCCCGGGCTTCAGCGTGGGCAAGCTGGAGCACAAGCTGGGCATCCGCGCCTCACCGACGGGTCAGCCGATCTTCGAGGACGTAAGAGTTCCCCACGAGAATGTGATCGGCGAGGTGGGCAGGGGCCTGAAGGTGGCGCTCTCGACGCTTGAGCGCACGCGCCTGGGTGCCGCCGCGCAGGCTGTGGGTATCGCCCAGGGGGCGACGGACTACGCCATCGGATACGCCCGCGAGCGCCGCCAGTTCGGCAAGGCGATCAATGAATTCCAGGGGATCCAGTTCAAGCTGGCCGACATGCAGATCAAGACAGCGGCGGCGAGAGAGATCCTCTACAAGGCGTGTGCGATGGCCGACCAGGGTCATCCGCAGCGCGCGCAGTACTCCTCGATGGCCAAGGTGTTCTGCTCGGACACGGCGATGGACGTGACGGTCGAGGCCGTGCAGGTGCTGGGCGGTTACGGCTACGTCAAGGAGTATCCGGTGGAGCGCATGATGCGCGACGCGAAGATCACTCAGATCTACGAGGGCACGAACGAGATTCAGCGGCTCGTCATCGCCCGCACGCTCAAGTAGGCGACGGGGCTGTGCGTACGCCGAGGTCGCCAGGAGCATCCGGCAACCTTCGGCGTATCGGCGTGGCCGCGTTCGTGGCGCTCTCCGTGGGGCTGGTGGTCGTGGTGATTGGTCAAGGTTTCAGCACCGTTGGTGCTGTGCGCGCCATCGAGGACGTGGCGCTGGGTGTAGCGGTCACGGCGGTGGTGATCGGCTGCGCAGCTTTCATCGCGGTGCGCCTGGCCGACTGGCGCGACCCGCAGTCCGAGCGCGAGTTCGAAGAGCTCGTGGAGCGCTCGGAGGAACTCGCGCGCGAGGGTCTGGCCTCGGACCCCGAAGAAGGCGAGTTCATGGAGCTCGACCCGCTGAACGACAAGGACTTCGAAGAGCTCGTGCGCGATGCGCTGGATGACCTGCCCGATCTGCTGCGCAACGCGTTGCAGCACGTGGCGGTGGTTGTCTCTGACGGGGGGCGCAGGGCCGGCGCCTACGGTCTCTACCAGGGAGGACAGACGCGCAACGACAACACGCACGATCGCATCATGATCTTCCGCGACACGCTGCGCAGGGACTTCGGCCACGACCCCGACCTGCTGCGCGACCAGGTGACGCGCACCGTGCGCCACGAGCTGGCTCATCATGTGGGCTTCGACGAGCTGGGCGTGAGCCGCCTGGACCTGTAAAGCCGCGAGGGTACAGGGGGGAGCGCACCCAAAGCCGACGCGAGCTAGGCTGCTCGGCAGCAGGAGAGGTCCAAAAAGAGGCGCCGTGACCAGGGTCGATTGGTCACGGCGCCCGATGAGAGGCCCACAGCGCCCATGGGGAAAGACGCTGGAGGCTCCCTGAACGCCGCCGAATGGGGTAGCAGGCGGCGTTCAAGCTTTGTGCGATGTAAATCAGCTGTAGTCCATAAGAACAGGCTCTTATTATCTTGTCAAGATGCTGGCGATGCTAAAACCCTGTAATAAGCGTCATGTACCAACACATCGGTACGATAGCCTACTGAAAAGATCGATGCCAGTCGAGCCATGCGGGGGTAGGCTCAAGGCCCGGGTAATAGATGCACATGGCCTCTGCTAATCCATCCCCTCAACGTCCCTCCTCGTCCCTCACGGGACGTCGCACCTTGCCGCGCGGCTCCCAGGCATTGCCGCGTGAGCAGGTAGCGGCCGATCAGAAGCGGCGGCTGCTGCGGGCGATGATCGATGCGGTGGGGGAGAAGGGCTACCGCGCGACGACCATTTCTGACCTAGTGGGTAGGGCAGGGGTCTCGCGCAAGACCTTCTACGAGCACTTCGAGAACAAGCAGGAGTGCCTGCTGGCGACCTTCGACGTGATCGCCGCAGATGGGCGCATGCGCGCGGTTGAGGCCTTCAGGAAAGCCGAGCCCGAGGGGCTGCAGGCGGCGGTGGAAGCATCCATCAGGGCACTGTTTGAGGCGACCATCGACAATCCCAGCGCCGCGCGCCTGAACATGGTGGAGATCGTCGCGGCGGGACCCGCGGGCATCGCGCGGCGGGAGCTGGCGGTCGAAGAGTACCGGCGCTTCGTGCGCAGCATGCTCCAGCAGGAGGCCGGCGACGGCACAGTACCCGACGCCGTGGTGCGCGCCGTGGTGGGCGGCTTGAGCCGCATCCTCTACAGCCGCGTGCGCCACGGCAGGCGCGCGGAACTGCGCCAGCTGGTGCCTGACCTGATGCGCTGGGTGACCTGCTATCGCCCCGTCCCCGCGAGCTTGGTGGCCGCGGATGAACGGGAGATCCTCGCGCCCAGGCCCCAGGAAGCGCTGGTGAAAGGCGGGCGTGCGCCGGGGACGCTCACATCGAGCTCGGGCGGCGACCTGGGACTGTTGCGAGGCATGACCAATGTGCTGCGCAGCTTCGCGCTGCACAGCCAGCGGGAGCGGATAGTCGACGCCGTAGCCAACCTCACGGCCTCCGGCGGCTACGCCGACCTGACGGTCGAGAAGATCGCCAGCGAGGCCGCGATGTCGCTGCAGACGTTCTATGAGCACTTTAAAAGCAAGGAAGAGGCATTGCTGTTCACCTACGAGGTCGGCCACGCGCGGGGCCTGGCGCTGGTGGAGCGCGCCTACGCGGCGCAAACCGACTGGCCGCGCGGAGTCAGGGCGGCGATCGGGGCACTGATGCAGTACCTGGGCTCTGAGCCGGCCTTCGCGCGCTTGGCGCTGCTGAACATGCTGATCGCCACTCCGCGCACGGCCGTGCGCGCCAATGCGGGCATCAGCGAGTACCTCTCCGTACTGGAGCCGGGTTTTGAAGAGACCTCCGAGCACCGCAAGCCGCCGGCGATCACGATCGAGGCGATCGGCGGTGGGCTCTCAGAGCTGATGTATCACTGCGTAATGCTCGATCGCGTGCAGGACATGCCGAGCGTTGCCAAGCACGCCACCTACGTTGCCCTGGCGCCATTTGTGGGGCCTGAGGAGGCGGGGAAGGTAGCCAGCGAGCCGCTGGATAGCTAGGATTCCGAAGCTCCCGGCAGGACCAAGCCGGCCTGTGGACAGACCAACGAGAGGATCGCCAGATGCCTGATGCAGTGATCGTCGACGCCGTGCGCACGCCCATCGGAAGGGCCGTGAAGGGGTCGCTCAAGACAGTTCGCGCCGACGACCTGGCGGCAATCCCGCTGAAGGCCTTGATCGAGCGCAACCCGCAGGTCGATCAGAAGACGATCGTGGACGTGATGATGGGCTGCGGCTATGGAGAGGGTGAGCAGGGCTACAACGTGGGCCGCATCGCCACGCTGCTCGCGGGCATCGATCATCACGTGCCGGGTACGACCGTCAACCGTTTCTGCGCCAGCTCGCTGCAGACCACGCGCATGGCCTTCCACGCGATCAAGGCGGGCGAGGGCGATACCTATATTGCCGCGGGCGTTGAGGCCGTTTCGCGTGCCGGCCGTGGCAGCGCGCAGTTCGAGTTCAACCACATGGTCGACGGCAGCGAGGGTTCGGCCTATGACGTCTACATCCCGATGGGGATGACGGCGGAGAACGTGGCGGAGCGCTGCAACGTCAGCCGCGAGGCGCAGGACGAGTGGGCCGTGATCTCCCAGGAGCGCGCGGTGGCCTCAGTGGCATCGGGGCACTTCGATAAGGAGATCATCCCCGTGACCGTCGCGGCCCACAAGGATGTGGACAAGGAAGGCAACGAGATCGACGTGCCCGAGACGGTCGTGAGCAAGGACGACGGTCCGCGTGCCGGCACGACGATGGAGAAGCTCGGTGCCCTGAAGCCCGTCTTCAAGGAGGGCGGCACCGTGACAGCGGGCAACGCCTGTCCGCTGAATGACGGCGCCGCGGCGCTGCTCGTGATGAGCGAGGAACGCGCCAAGGAGCTGGGCCTGAAGCCGAAGGTCAAGATCCTCGCCTCGACGGTCGCGGGCATCCGTCCCGAGGTCATGGGCCTCGGTCCGATCCCGGCGATTCAGCAGCTCTTGAAGAACACCGGCATGAGCATGAAGGACATCGACGTGGTGGAGATCAATGAGGCCTTTGCCGCGCAGATCGTTCCGTGTATGGCCGAGCTGGGGATCGAGGAGGACAAGCTCAATCCTTTCGGTGGGGCCATTGCTTTGGGGCACCCCTTCGGTATGACGGGTGCGCGCATCATGACCACGCTCATCAATGATCTGGAGACCCGCGACCAGACCTATGGCATCGAGTCGATGTGCGTCGCGGGCGGCATGGGCATGGCGATGCTGGTAGAACGCCTCAGCTGAGAGGTTTGGATGGGGGCCGCCATGAGGCGGCCCCGGATGGGCCGCTTGGTGCGCTGGGTTAGCGCGCTGCGCGTGTCAGCGCCGCGCGTGTCAGCGGGGAGGCATGCGTAGCGCCCCATCCAAGCGGATGGTCTCGCCGTTGAGCATGCGGTTCTCGACTATGTGCGCGGCCAGCTGCGCGTACTCCTCGGGCTGGCCCAGGCGCGGCGGATAAGGCACTCCGGCGCCGAGCTTCTGGCGCGCCTCCTCGGGAAGCGCCGCGAGCAGCGGCGTGTCGAACAGGCCGGGGGCAATCGTGTTGACGCGGATGCCGTACTGGGCGAGATCGCGCGCGACCGGCAGAGTCATGCCGACGACGCCACCCTTGGATGCCGAGTAGGCGACCTGACCGACCTGGCCGTCAAAAGCTGCGATCGAGGCGGTGTTGACGCACACCCCGCGTTCATCATCCTCAGCCATGGGCTCATTGGCGATCATCACGGCGCTGGAGAAGCGCAGCACGTTAAAGGTGCCGATCAGGTTGATGGCGATGATGATCTCGAAGGGCATCAGCGGATGCGGTCCTTTGGAGCCGGCGATCTTCTGCGCCCAGCCGGTGCCGGCGCAGCAGATGGCGATGCGCAGTCCGCCCTCGACGGCCGCGGCCTGCTCGACGGCGGCCTGCACCTGCTGCTCCTCGCGCACGTCGCAGGCTACGAAGCTCAGCCCCAGCTCAGAGGCCAGCGCCTCGCCCTTCTCGGCGTTCACGTCTGCGATGGTGACTATGGCGCCCTGGCTGTGCAGCCGGCGCACGGTGGCCTCGCCGAGCCCTGAGGCTCCGCCGACGACGATCGCTGAGCTGCCCTCGATGCGCATTGCGCGCGGGAGCCTATCGGGATGTTGAATCCTCCGACGTCAGCCGTGAAGGCGCTGGTGAGCCAACTGATAGACGGTGAGAGCGTGGGAGTCTGGCGGGTGATGGCGTACACCAGGCCAGATACCGCAGGCGCGAGCCGCTTGGGTGAGCGACCAGTCGAAAGACCATTCCGAAGCGGCCTGCCGGCTCGGGGAGATAGACCTTCATGCATCCCGGGAGACTTGTCCCGTCCTCGCTCGCCTCGGCGCAGAGTCGTAGCTCTACGATCGGCACCCCATTGGCTTCATAGCGACGGCGGGCCGCACGGGCAACCTCGGTTGCGGATGCGCTCATGCGCTTCATGTCGTCGTCGAAGGCAACGTCGTCGAACACGACGCATGCGCGGCTGGGGCGGCGCGTTTGTGGCATGAGCGCTATCCCTCGCCGTCAGGTGGCAGAAAGGGCCCATACTCCGCCTCGAACGCGGCGAACTCCTCAGGAGTCGCTTCGCGCTCGCCATGGCGAGCGAGGATCGCCTTCCAAGAGGTGTCGGGGGCGAGAACGAGACGCCCATCGGGGCGCTCGTCTTCGACCACGTACTCCCCGGCGATGTCGCCGCTGAGCGTCACGTGGGCCTGTCTGCTCATGGTTAGCATGATGGCAGGCGAGCCTACTCACCTGCCGCGATACAACTCTCGAACCGGTCGAGCAGCGATCGGCAGAGTGAGAAGTGAAGCGCGTCAGCCCGCCGGCGTGGAGAGTGTCAGCGCGAACTGCTCGTCGGGGTCGGTGAGCCAGCGTACGAGCGAGAGGCCGGCGCCGGCCAGATCGTCGCTGACTCGCTGGCGGGTGAACTTGGCGCTGATCTCGGTGCGCATCTCCTCGCCCTCGCGGAAGTGCACAGGGAGCTCCAGTGCGCGCACTGTCACGGTGTGGTGGCGGCGGGAGCGCAGGCGCATCTCGATCCATTCGTTGTGGCGGTCGAAGCGGGCAACGTGCTCGAAGTCCTCGGGGTCGAAGTCGGCGTCGAGCTCGCGGTTGAGGACGTGCAGGAGGTTGCGGTTGAACTCGGCGGTCACACCTTGGCTGTCGTCGTAGGCGGCCTCGAGCACCGCTGGGTCCTTGACGAGGTCGGTGCCCATCAGTAGGTGGTCTCCAGGTCCCAGTAGGTTGGAGATCTCGCGCAGGAAGGTTGCCCGGTCGGCGGGGGGGAAGTTGCCGATCGTGCCGCCGAGGAATACCACCAGGCGGGGGCCGCGCGGGGCGGGGACCTGGCTGAGGTGGCGCTCGAAATCGCCTACCACGCCGTGTACCTGTAGGCCTGGGTACTCGCTTGTCAGCTCCTGTGCGCAATCGCGCACCATGCCCTCGGTCACGTCCACGGGGACGTAGCGCACGAGCTGGCCCAGTTCGCTCATCGCGTCGAGCAGCACGCGCGTCTTGGCGGCCGTGCCTGAGCCGAGCTCCACTAGCTCCACTGCGCCTGTCAGCTGCGCCAGCTCGCGCGCGGTGTCGTGCAGGATGGCGCGCTCGGTGCGCGTGGGGTAGTACTCGGGCAGATCGCAGATCTGGTCGAACAGCTCGGCGCCGCGCGCGTCGTAGAAGTGCTTGGGGGGCAATTCCTTGAAGGGTCTGCTCAGGCCCTCGCGGGCGTCCTGTGCGAGCGAGCGTTCCTGGCCCTCGCCGAGGTAGGAGTCGATGCGGATGTCTGGCTGGGCTAGTGGATTCATGGAGGTCTAACCGTCCTTTGTCAGGCGCAGACCCGCGAAGATCTGGCGGCGCTGTGGTAGGTCCCAATTGCGGAATGTCGTGGTGGCCACGCGTGGGTGGGTCGCCCACGAGCCGCCGCGTAGCACGCGGTAGTCGGGGCCGAAGAACACTTCTGAGTACTCGCGATACGGGTATGCGCGAAAGCCGGGGTAGCCGCCGAGGTGGCTGGCGGTCCACTCCCATACCTGGCCTATGCCTGCGAGAGCGCCGCGGTTGCCTGTCGGATCGGCTCCGTTGGTGCCCTTCGTTCCCTGCTCCCAGGTCGCCGCCCGCTCCCACTCGGTCTCCGTCGGCAGACGGGCCTCGTGGGCTCTGGCGAAGGCGTCGGCCTCGAACCAGCTCACGTGGCACACGGGTGCTTGTGAATCCCCCGTGGCCGCGTCTGGGTGATGTGTGATGTCGTACTCCTCCTTCCAGGCCCAGCCCTCGTCCGACCACCACTCGCGGCGCTCGTAGCCGCCGCCCTCGCTGAAGCTCATCCAGCTTGCCTTGCTGACCGGGTGGCGTGCAATCTGGAATGCGCCCGTGTGAGCGGTGTGGCGCGGGCGCTCATTGTCGTAAGCGAAGACTTCGGCGCCAGCGCCCATCTGAAAGGTCCCCGCAGGGATCTCGATCCAGCCCTCAGCTGTGGTTGCCGGCGTCTGCGGCGGCTCGCCGGCCGGCAGCAGTCCCGCCAGCGCCATCGTCTGGCGCATCGTCTCGGTGTGCTGCAGCTCGTGGCGCACGACCATCTCGTGCACAAAGCCCTCGCCTACTCCATGCGCCTCGATGGCGGCTGCGCTGCGCTCGCTGACTTCCTCCATGTAGACGCGCGCCTGGGCGGTGTCCAGCAGCTCGATTTCCCCGCGCTTTTGCCGCGGGGTCTCAAACGCGTCGTACAGTTCCGCGAGATCCGCGCGCAGCAGATCGAGGCCGGCGTGGCGATGCACCAGCCATAGATCCTCGTAGGCGGCGATATGCGCCAGGTCCCACACCAGCGGGCTCATGATCGGCGAGAGCACCCGCTCCATGTCGTTCGTGCTGAGGTGCGCGATCAGCTCAAGCGTGCGGCGGCGAGTGGCTCGTAGTGCCGCGAGCACATGCTCCGAGCTCGACAGCTCGGCGGCATCTTTGAGGACCGCGATGTCCCTGGAGGCGGTGGCAGGCATAGCTTTGCTGTCGCTAACTCTACGTACCCTAACCGGCATCGGCTCATTACAAGTTCTTACAGTCCGCATTTTGGCGCGTTGCCGAGGAGGCCGGTGGGGACGCTTCGTCGTTGATGACGATCGTCAGGCGCTCTCTCCGCAGCAAGCTAGCGGGGACTTGGTGGGTGGCCTCTCCTAGCGCTCCTTGGATGGCGTCGCGCTTGCCGGCTCCTGTGGCCGGCAGCAGAACATGCCTGGCCGCACGCAGCACCGCCATGCTCAGCGTGATGCGCTCCGGAGGCGGCTTGGGAGAGTTGTGCACGCCGAGGCAGACCGCCTCTGCGCCCGCATCGAGCGTCGGGGCCCCTGGGAACAGCGAGGCCACGTGGCCATCAGGGCCGATGCCTAGCACCACCACATCCAGGATCGGCAGCTCAGGTCCGCGGCCGATCTCGGGCCCGCGGCCGGCATCCGACGCCGGCGCGCTTACCTCGCCGGGCGCCACGTGCTCGCGCAGCGCCTGCGCGTAACGCTCGGCCCCTGCCTCCGGGCCCAGCTCGCCTTCCATGCGATGGACTCGCGGCGGGGGCACCGAGATGTGCTCCAGCAGCGTCTTGTGCACCATCAGGTAGTTGCTTTCGGGGTGCTCCGGTCCGACGCAACGCTCGTCAGCAAACCACACCTCTATGCCCTGCCAATCCTTGACAGTCTTGGCCAGTAGTTCGTGGGTGCGTTCAGGTGTGCTGCCGCCGCTCAGCGCCAAGTGCGCCACGCCGCGCTCTTCCCGCGCCCGCTCCAGGTGCTGGGTAATTTCGCGCGCCGCACGCTCGGCGACGGCCTCGGCGTCCAGCAGCGTGCACAGGCGTGTCACGGCAGCATCGCCTTCGCCGCGCGTAGCGCCGGCGCGTAGGTGGGGTCGCGTAGCAGCGCCTGGCGGATGCCCTCGCCCAGCACCCCCGCCTCGCCACGAGACGCGCCGAGGATCGTCCACTCGTGCTGCTCGCCGTCTGGCTCCGTGCGCTGTGCTCGCAGGCCGCCCGGGGCGCGGTCGAGGCTGAGCTGTAGGCCCGAAGCCGTGCGCAACGTGAAGCCCTGCAATCCCCTCACCTCTTGCGTGGGGTCGGGCTCAAGCCGGATGGCCACATCCTGGCGGTGCGCGTGCGCGCGGCCTTCGAGCGCGCCTTCGTGGGCCAGGAGCGGGCTCCCATGCCATCCCAGGCGCGAGGCCAGCCAGCCCACCAGCAGCATCCCCGCGACCGTGCTGTCCGGGTGGTGGCGCACCGTCAGGGCTGAGAGCTTGTCCAACTCCGGGCGCATTGTGGGCGGATCGAAGGTGCCGGCGATTCGCTCGCGCCAGGGCATCGAGCGCAGCCACGCCAGATCCACCACGTAAGCGCTGTGTGTCAGCGCCTCGGCGTGCTCGATCGCCGCGCGGCTCTCCGGCTCGTCGATCGAGTCCAGCAGAACGGCCTGCGCCAGGCCCAGCAGAGCATCGACCTCCTGCGGGTGACCGTGAGGGGACCACAGCAGCGTGGGCATATCGCTGACCACCAGCGGGTCCACGATCGTGATCAGATCGTCCAGATGGCGCTCGCCGATCTCTACCACCACCGTCTCACGCAACAGCGCCAGCTGCCCAGCCTCGGGGTCGCCGGCTGCCGCCAGGCTTGCGTGTGCATCAACGCGCTCACGCTTGGGGTCGTAGGAGAGCACGATCGTGCGTGAGGCGTGGTAGCGGCCTACGCCGCGTAGGCGATTGGCGATCTCCCCGCTCCACTCCCGATCCACGAAGGCGACCATGTTGAGCACCCGCGCTGGCACATAGCCGCCGTTTTCGGCGTGGCGTTCCTTGAGCAGCTCGCGCAGCGCCGCCTCGATCGCGTCGGGTGTCGTGCCTTGGGCACTCCAGACAGCGTCGCTTATGGCTGGCATCGGATCAGATCGCCCGCCAGCTGTGGCCGTCTCGCAGGATGTCATTAGCCTCATCCGGCCCCTGCGACCCGGACTCATACTGGGCCAGGGGTCCCGGCAAGGCTTCCCAGGTCTGCAAGATTGGATCGCAGATGCACCACTGCGCCTCCACCTCATCATCGCGCGTGAACAGTGTCGGATCGCCGCGCATCGCGTCCATGATCAGACGCTCATAGGCCTCCGGCGACTGTGACAGGAAGGAGGTGCCATAGAGGAACTCCATGTTCACCGGGCGGATCATCATGCGCGTGCCGGGGATCTTGGCGCCCAGCTGCAAGGTGACTCCCTCGTTGGGCTGCAGCGTGAGGATCAACTGGTTGGGCCGCACGCCCAGTGAGCCCGCCTGACTGAAGGCGAGGTGGGGGACCGGCTTGAGCGTCACCGCGATCTCGGTGATCTTGCGCGCCAGGCGCTTGCCCGCGCGCAGGTAGAAGGGCACTCCCGCCCAGCGCCAGTTGTCCACTTCCAGGCGCATCGCTGCGTAGGTCTCGGTCGTCGATTCCTCGCGCACGCCGTCCTCCGCGAGATACCCCGGCACGTCCTCGCCGGCCACATGGCCCGGTCCGTACTGCCCGCGCACTGACATCCGCCCAACCTCGTCTCCCTCGGGGGCGTGGATGGCATGCAGTACCTTGACCTTCTCATTGCGTACCTCTTCCGCCGTGAAGCTCACCGGCGGCTCCATCGCTACGTGGCAGAGCAGCTGCAGCATGTGGTTCTGGATCAGGTCGCGCAGCGCGCCGGCATTGTCGTAGTAGCCCGCGCGTGTGCCGATGCCGATGTCCTCGGCGGCCGTGATCTGCACGCTGTCGATGTAGTTGCGATTCCATAACGGCTCGAACATGCCATTGGCGAAACGGAACGCCATCATGTTCTGCACAGTCTCCTTGCCCAGGTAGTGGTCGATGCGGAACACCTGGCTCTCCTCGAACACGCTCAGCACGCGGCGGTTGAGCTCGCGGGCCTCCTCAAGCGATGTGCCGAAGGGCTTCTCGATCACCACTCGCACCTCCGCGCCCTCGCGCGCATTGAGGCCTTGCGCTCCCAACGCCTCCACGATTATGGGGAAGAAGGAGGGGGCCGTAGAGAGGTAGAAAGCGCGATTCAGTGGCCCTCCGGCCTGCTCCTCGAAGCCGTCGAGGGTCTGCTCCAGCGTGCCGTAGACGGACTCCTCATCGAATTCGCCCGGCACGTACTTCACGTCTTCCAGCAGCCTCTTCAGCACGTCCTCGTCCACCGCGCGGCGCGAAAAGCGACGGATCGCCTGCTCGCATTCCTCGGCGTACTCCGCATGTGCCTTCTCGCGCCTGGACACACCAATTAGGTGAAAGCGCTCCGGCAGTCCGCCCTCGTGCGCCAGGTTGTAGAGCGCCGGCAGCAGCTTGCGCTGGGCCAGGTCGCCGGTCGCGCCGAAGATCACCAGCGTCGTGGGGGCCACCGGCAAGCGCTCTAGTCCTTCCACTAGCGGGTTCTCGCCCTCTAGGTTGGGCTGCTGTACGGTCGCCACCTCAGCGCCCGCTTCCGCGTGGCTTGCGCGCGCTCTTGGCTGGTCCAGCCTTGACTGGCGCAGCCTTGACTGGCGCAGCTTTGACCGGCGCAGCCTTCACTGGAGCCTTGCCGTTGCCCGGGACGCTCTTCACCGCATGCCCTCCGAACTGATTGCGCAGCGCCGCCAGTACCCGGTGGGTGAAATCGCCGTTGCCGCGCGAATACAGCCGCGCATACAGCGCCGCCGTGATGGCTGGTGTCGGCACATCCCTGGCGGTCGCCTCCTCGATCGTCCAGCGCCCCTCGCCGCTGTCCTCGGCGTAGCCCTCGATCGAGGCCAAGTCGTTGCCCTCCTCCTCGAACGCGCGCGCTGCCAGTTCGCACAGCCACGAGCGCACCACCGAGCCCTGGCCCCACAAATGCGCGATCTTCGCGTTATCGAGCTCGTACTCACTCTTATCGAACAGGTCAAAGCCCTCCGCGTAGGCCTGCATCAGCCCATACTCCACGCCGTTGTGCACCATCTTCACGAAATGCCCCGCGCCGGCGGGGCCGAAGTGCATCCATCCCCGGGGCCCGATCGCATCCAGGCTCTGCTCATTGGTCTGCGGCGCCAGCACATCGAGGAAGGGCGTCAAGCGTTTCACCGCTTTCACGGGGCCTCCGACCATCATGCAGTAGCCGACTTCAAGGCCCCAAACACCGCCTGAGGTACCCACGTCGACGTAGTGAATCCCTTTGCTCTTGCACTCTGCGGCGCGGCGCTTGTCGTCCGTCCACTTCGAGTTACCGCCATCGACAATCGTGTCGTCACGGTCCATCAATTTCGCCAGCCGCTCGACCGTCTGCTGTGTGGGTGCGCCCGCGGGCACCATGATCCAGATCAGCCGTGGTGGCTCCAGCTTCTTGACCAGGTCCGCCAATGAGTTCGCCCCGACGGCCCCGTTCTTCACCGCCCGCTTGACCGCGTCCTTGTCGAAGTCGAACGCCACCACCTCGTGCTCGGAGTCACGGCGGATGCGGTGCACCATGTTTCCGCCCATCTTGCCCAGCCCCACAAAGCCGATCTGCATGACTCAATGCCTCCTCGATTGGGACGGCCTGCTTCGATCTGTGCGGATCGTAGCCTTCGTGTAGCTTTTCCGCCTTGGCGCCTGACCCCAGCAACCAACGCCCCGACCGTAACCTCGCGCTCGAGCTCGTGCGCGTGACCGAGGCCGCCGCGCTCGCCTGCGCGCCGCTCGTGGGTCGCGGCGACAAGGAGGCTGCCGATCAGGCCGCCGTCGACGGCATGCGCTACGCGCTGCAGTCCATCCAGATGGATGGGTTGGTGGTAATTGGTGAGGGGGAGAAGGATGAGGCCCCGATGCTCTACAACGGCGAGCGCATCGGTGACGGTACGCCGCCCGAGGTAGACATCGCCGTCGATCCGCTGGAGGGCACCACGCTCGCCGCGCACGGCATGCCTTCAGCGCTTGCCGTCATCGCGCTGTCCGCGCGCGGCACCATGTTTGATCCGGGGCCATGTGTCTACATGGAGAAGATGGCCGGTTCGCCGGAGATCGCCGATCTGCTCGACCTTGATCGCCCATTGCCTGAGACCCTCAAGCTGATTGCCGAGCGCAAGGGGACCGCGATTGGGGATGTGATGGTTGTCGTGCTCGACCGTGCTCGCCATACCGAGGGCGTTGCGGCGATCCGTGAGGCCGGGGCGCGCGTGCGGTTGATCGCGCATGGTGATGTTTCCGCCTCGCTGCTTGCCGTCACCGAGCGCTCGCCCGTCGATTTGCTGTGGGGCATCGGGGGGACGCCCGAGGGGGTCATCTCCGCTGCTGCCATCAAGTGCCTCGGCGGGCAGCTGCTGGGGCGGCTATGGCCGCGCGATGAGACCGAGCGCACGGCTGCGCTTGAGGCTGGCTATGACTTGCAGCGCGTGCTCGATCGCGATGACCTAGTTGCGGGTGACGATGTGTTCTTCTCCGCCACCGGCGTCACCGACGGGGATGTCTTGCAGGGGGTGCGCTATCCCTCCGCGGGGGGCGCCACCACCGAGTCGCTCGTCATGCGCACTCGCTCAGGCACCGTCAGGCGCGTCAGTGCCCGGCACGATCGTGCCAAGCTGCGTGCCGTCGGCGGCGAGCGCTTCTGAGTTTCGCCCGGCGGTAGCTTCAGCCTCTGGCGCCAGCGCCGGGACCGCAAAGCTCCCCATGCGCGACTGCGCCAGCTTGAGCTTCGCCAGCGAGCGCAGAAAGGCATGGGTTATGAGCACGTGCAGGCGTGACTGCGTTGCGGCGTAGATCCCCTGGCCCAAGCCGGACGCGATGCGGGGGTAGAAGTTCGCCACCTCAACCTCCACCTCAAGCCGTGCCCTATCCGGCTTGTTTGCGGGCAGCCGGCGCACGTCGATCTGCAGGTAGCCGGCACCGTTGCGACCGCGTTTGGCCACCAGCAGCCCGCGCTGCAGACGCCACTTCACAACCCCGTGATCGGGCTCGACGGTGTACTCGGGGGCGCTGAAAATCAGCAGCTTCAGAGGCCTGATGAGCAGCACCACGGAGCGCTCGCCGTCGCTATAGCGGACGCGCACGAGGCCGAGCGTCACGCGTGTAAGGAAGCGCCAGTAGGTGCGTGCCAGGCGCTCCAGGTGCGCCGGCGACCACAATCCCCGCAGCGCCTCCTCGGGCAGGTCGAGCTCGGCCGCCTGCGTCGAGAGCACCGCGCCCGTCTCCTTGTCGACCGTCGTACGGTCGCGCAGCTCGCTGATCGTTGCCTGCCGCATCGCTCTTCTCAGGCTATCCCCGTAGGCTTGCTTGGTGTCCTTCGCTGCTGATATCCAACCCTTATGAGTGACGGCAGTCCTTCCACCGAGCGTCTGGCCCGCGCCGCGCGCGCGGCGCATGATCTCAGTGACGCCTTATGGGAGACCTTGCATGAGGAACTGGCTGGTGCGCCGCATACTGAGCGCACCAGGGACCTGGCCCAGCGGCTCGCCGATGTCTGCTCCACGATTGCCTTGCTCGCTGCGCCCGTTGCTCCGGGCGCTTCCGCTGCTGCTGCCACAGCCACTGTTCCTGGCGCCCCTGCCACTTCTGCTCCATCCACGGCACCCGCTACTTCTCCGCTTGAGCCGCCGGAGCCTAATCGCGATACGGGTATCGAGGTCCGCGACGCACGTCCTCCCACCCCACGCCCCACCCTCGCCGGAGAGCCTATCCCTGCGGATGAGCAGCAGAGCCTGAGCCCATGGATCACTTCGATCGGCAGGCGCCTGGAGCGTCACCGCGAGGATCGGCTGCCCTTTGCGGTGCTGCTGGTCGAGATCGTCGACTTCGATCGTCTCGCCCAGGCCGAGTCCCAGGGGGAGCTGGCGCGCCTTACCGATCACGTCGAGCGTGCAATCGGCGCGGAGTTGCGTCCCGCTGACCTGCTCACGCGGGAGGCCGTGGGGCGCTACTGGCTGGTTACTCCCGAGACCGACACGCCCGGCGCGCGCAATCTCGCCGAGCGCCTGGCGCGCACCGTGCGGCTCTCCGCTCGTCACCGCGGCGTGCCGTTGGAGCTGGCCGTCGGTATCGCCGTCTGTCCTGAGGACGGACGCGATGCCGCTGCCTTGGCCGCGCATGCCGATGTCGGCGTCTATGCTGCGCGCGCCGCCGGCCGGCCGGTTGCACCGGCTGACGATCCCGCCGCGTAGGCGCTCGGGAGGGCGATAGGTGCGACAGCGCGTCTCCTCAGGAGGGCGATAGGCGCGACAGCGCGTCCTTCAGCAACCTGCCCCCGCTCGTCAGTCCTGTTTGCGCCAGCTCGCCGATCAGCTCCACCACCGAGGCAGCCAGCTCGGCTCCCCCGGGCGGCTGCACCGGCTTGTTTGCGTCCACGTCGCTTTCGGCCTCAAAGCCCTGCCGTGGCGCGCGTGGGAGCTCGGCCTTTGCGGCGCGCGGCTTCGGCTTGGCCTTTGCGACGCTCAGTTTCGGCTGGGCCTTTGCGGCGCGCGGTTTCGGCTTGGCCTTTGCGACGCTCGGTTTCGGCCTGGCCTTCGCGACGCTCGGTTTCGCGTTGGCTGTTGCTGCGCGCGGCTTCGACTCGGTCTTCGCCGCGACCTTGCTGCGCGCTGCATTCCGGCGCGCGGAAGAGCGCTGAGGCCGGGTTTTGGGCAGGCTGCCCATCACCCCGGGCTCGATCGGGGAAGGTCCTGGAGTGCTCTCGGCGTCGCTCATGAGGCAATCATGGCGCAACGCGTTAAGATAAGAGCGCTCGTCCGGAGCGGCCGCAGGGCAGGGCTACGGCAGCGACATAGTCCAAATAGGTCCCAAGTACTCAGCACATCCCCGACGGGGACGCAGGGCGCGTCCCATCCCGGGGTCCCTCTCGACGGAAACGGAAATAGATGTCAGTTGTCGAACTGCAGGAGCTTGACGAGATCAAGGGCCTCCTGGCCAAAGGCCAGCAGGTGGGGGTTCTCAGCTATACGGAGATATCCAAGGCCACCTCGGAGCTTGATCTGGACGAGTCCGACGTAGAGGAGCTTCACGGCTTCCTCGAGAAGTCCGAGATCGAGCTTGTGGAGGACATCGACCCCGCCACCGCGGCAGCGATGGGGGTCGAGCGGGCGCCCGACAAGCGTGGCCGGCGCAAGGCCAAGACGGCGCTGGATCTCAAGCCGGACATGACCACTGACTCCTTGCAGCTGTTTCTCAAGGACATCGGCAAGGTTCGCCTGCTGACCGCCCAGGAGGAGGTCGATCTCGCCAAGCGCATCGAGCGCGGCGACCTCGACGCCAAGCAGAAGATGGTGGAGAGCAACCTGCGCCTGGTCGTATCGATCGCCAAGAACTACCGCAACCAGGGTCTGCCTTTCCTCGATCTGATCCAGGAGGGGACGCTTGGGTTGGTGCGTGCCGCGGAGAAGTTCGACTACCGCAAGGGATTCAAGTTCAGCACCTACGCCACGTGGTGGATTCGTCAGGCCATCGCCCGCGCGCTGGCTGACAAGGCGCGCACGATTCGCATCCCTGTGCATGTCGTTGAGAAGCTCAACAAGATCGGGCGTGCCGAGCGCAAACTCGTTACCGAGCTGGGCCGCGAGCCCACAGCCGATGAGATCGCCGAGGTCACCGGCATCGACCCCGAAGAGGTCGACTCGATCAAGCGCTCCGCGCAGGCGCCCGTGTCTCTGGAGAAGCCTGTTGGGGATGAGGAGGAGTCGGAGTTCGGGCAGTTCATCGCCGATGAGCGTGCCGAGTCTCCCTATGAGCGTGCCGCCGAAATCCTCACCAAGGAGGCCTTGCGCGAGGCGCTTGAGAACCTCTCCTACCGCGAACGACGCGTACTTGAGCTGCGCTACGGGCTCGGCGGTGAGCATCCCCGTACGCTCGATGAGGTGGGGCGTACCTTCAACGTCACGCGCGAGCGCATCCGCCAGATCGAGAACCAGTCGCTGAAGAAGTTGCAGTCGCTCGCGGAGGCCCAGAAGCTCCGCGACGTCGCCTGATCTGCGGGCGTCTTAGTGCACTTGGGGCTTTCGGGCTCTCAGGGCCTGACTTCGTCCAAGGCGCCGTTCGGCACTCAAGCCGCGTCGGCACTTTGCCGATGCGGTGCAGGTGTTCGACGTGCAAGCAGCGCTGCGTGAGCTGGTCAGCCGCGAGGGCTCGGATCTGCATCTGAAGCTGGATGCGGCGCCGCTCTACCGCGTGCACGGCGATCTGGCGAGCGACCCCGGCACCCCCGCGCTGACGCGGGAGGACACCGAGCATGCTCTGCACGAGTTGCTGCACGACCCCGTCAAGCTGCAGGAGTTCAACGAGGAGCACGAGGTCGATTTCTCCTTTGAAATCCAGGGTGTGGCGCGCTATCGCGTCAACGCCTTCCGCCAGCGCGGCGCCATCTCGCTGGTCTGCCGCGCGATTCCCCACAAGATCTCCACGATCGATGAGCTCTCGCTGCCGCCGGTGGTACGCGAACTGGCCGAGGAGGAGCGCGGGATCGTGCTGCTCACCGGCACCACCGGCTCGGGCAAGTCCACGACGCTGGCGGCGATGATCGATCACATGAACGAGACGCTGAACCGGCACATCGTCACGATCGAGGACCCCATCGAGTTCGTGCATACCGATAAGCGCTCGGTCATCAATCAGCGTGAAGTCGGCATGGACACGGCCTCCTTCAAGCGGGCCCTGCGCCGCGTGCTGCGCCAAGACCCCGACGTGATCCTGGTCGGAGAGATGCGCGACGAGGAGACGGTGCAGACCGCACTGAGCGCGGCTGAGACCGGGCACCTCGTGCTCTCCACGATCCACACCGTGGACGCCACTGAGTCCATCAACCGCATGCTCGACTTCTTTCCGCCTCACCAGCACAATCAGGCACGCTCGATGATCGCCGGCACCATCAAGGGCGTCATTTCCCAGCGCCTGGCGCCGAGCGCCGGCGGCGGGCGTGTGGCGGTCTGCGAGATCCTGCGCATGACCGGTCGTGTGCGCGACATGATCAAGGACCCCGATCAGACCGGCAAGCTGATGGAGGTCATTGCTTCTGGCGCCTACTACGGCATGCAGACCTTCGACCAGGCGCTCTTCGGCCACCTCAAGGCCGGCCGCGTCACCTTTGACGACGCGATGCGCATGGCTTCGAGCCCGCACGACTTCAAGCTGCTCGTGCAGGCCGACGGCCGCCGCGGTACCACTATGGAGGATGTTGCCTCCGTGGAGGAAAGGCGCGAGGCGGCAGCGCCTGCAAAGCCTGCGCCCGCCGCTGCGCCAGTCGCACCGTCTGCGCCTGCCGCGCCGCTCACAACGGTCTAGCGACTCCGTCTCGCGGCCACCAGGCCCGCGATCGCCCCATGACTGGAGGCTTTGCTGAGGTCCCAACGGGGTGTTCTGGCACTTCACTTGGTAAAGTAAAGGCTGAAATGGCGATGGACGAGACATGCCCGGTGTGCAGGACCGCTGAAGTGGTGTGCGGCAAGTGGACCCTGCTGTTGGTGCGGGACCTCGCCGAAGGCCGCTCGCGCTTCTGCGAGCTGGAGCGCTCGCTGTCAGGCATCAGCCCGCGCACGCTCTCGCTGCGCCTGCGCGCGCTGGAGGACGAGGGGATTGTGGAGCGCCATACGTTCCCCGAGGTGCCACCGCGAGTGGAGTACGCGCTGACGAACAAGGGCCAGGCGCTACTGCCGCTGATCGAGGACATGCGCTCCTACGGCGAGCGCTGGCTGGGCGGCTCATGCGAAGAGGTATCGCTCGATCTGAGCGAGACCCCGCAGGTCCACGTCGCCGTCTAGGTGCGGCACCAGAATCGGATCAAGGTCTCCAAGCGTGTGTGAGAGCGCTGCGACGCTCTTGCCGTCGCGCTGAACCAGAACGTCGAAGTCCGCCAGGTTGTTGGCCACGCGTGCAGCGAGCTCCGGGCCCAACTCCTCGGCGAGCAAGGCCTGCACCTGCTCGACATCGTGTCCGTGCAGGCCCTCGAGGTGCACGCGGTTCACAATCAGCCCGCCGCGGTTCATGCCGGCCTCGTGCAGCTTGCCGGCTAGGTACGTCGCCTCGCGCACCGGCTCGGGCTCGGGCGAAGTGATCACGAAGAACAGCGTGGGGGCGTCGCGCAGCAGCTCGCCGGTGCCTCGGGCGCGCTCGATGATGCCGTCGGTGATGCCCCCGAGTGAGCGGAAGAAGGTCGAGATGTCGCCCATCAGATCGATGCCGGTGACGCGCGAGAACATCGAGAGCACCAGGCCCGTGCCGCGCCCAAGGAAGCGCGCGGCGACGCCTCCGGGGGCGAGGAAGACGCGCAGTGCGCGGCCTTCGAAGAACTGCCCCAGGCGGTGGGGGGCATCGAGGAAGTCGAGCGCGTTACGCGACGGGGGCGTATCGAGCACGATCACATCCCAGTCGCCGGCGCGATCGAGCTCGTAGAGCCGCGACACGGCAGTGAACTCCTGCGAGCCGGCGAGCGCCGAGGAGAGCTCCTGGTAGATGCGATTGGCCAGCACCTCCTGGCGCGCCTGCTCATCGGAGGCGAACTCGTCGATCAAAGCGTCGAAGGTGCCTTTGACATCCAGCGTCATGGCCCACAGCTCGCCGCCGGCGGACAGCTCGATCCCCTGCTCGGCGAGTACCGCCGGGTCCACGAGCTGAGGCTCGCCGCCGAGCGCATCCATGCCAAGCGCGTCCGCGAGTCGCTTGGCGGGGTCGATCGTGAGCACCACCACCTTCTGCCCCCGTCGCGCCAGCCCCAGTGCGATGGCGGCGGCGCTCGTGGTCTTGCCCACGCCGCCGGGCCCCGCGCAGATGCATACGCGCTTGCCCTCCAGACGCTCGGCCAGCGTCCGGTGGGGGTGCTCCAGGCGCTCAGTTGGCGTCCGCTCGGGGCTCGCGGTCATGTCGGGATCGTAGTTGCGGTGCGGCAATTCGCAGTCGATCGGTCCACCGACCACGCAGGAGCGCAAGCAGGAATCGCGGCCTCGCCTGCGAATACCCCGGCGTGGAGAGCCCATCAAACCAGCCATTGGAGCCTGCCGTGGATGTGCAAGCCAAAAGGGCGAAGGTCATCGCGTTCGCCAATCAGAAGGGCGGCGTGGCCAAGACAACGACGACGTTGAACCTCGCGGCGGCTTTCGCCGAGGAGGGACACCGGGTGCTGTGCTGCGACATGGACCCGCAAGGCAACCTGACGATGAGCCAGGGCATCGATCCGGACACGATCGAGAAGTCGATGTATGACGTGCTGGTGCACAAGGTGTCGATCCGCGAGGTGGTACGCAAGCGTGAGGTCGACGTTGCCTGCGCTTCGATTGATTTGGCGGGAGCGGAGATCGCGATGTCGACGATGATCGGCCGCGAGCGCACTTTGCAGAAGGCCTTTGAGCCGATCCGCGAGGACTATGACTTCATCTGCATCGACACCCCGCCGAGTCTAGGATTGCTTACGATCAACGCGCTGACGGCGGCTGACAAAGTTATCGTCCCCGTGCAGTGCGAGTATCTGTCGATGCGTGGCCTCATTCAGCTTCAGAACACGCTCTCGATGATCCGCGAGAATCTCAATCCTGACGTGGACATCGAGGGTATCCTTCCCACTCTGGTGGACACGCGCACGATCCACGCCAAGGAGGCGATCGAGATCCTCGAAGAGAACTTCGGCGACCGCGTATTCGCCAGCCGCATCCGCAAGACCGTGCGCTTTGCGGAGGCCCCTGTGAAGGGTATGAGCGTGCTCAAGTACGAGCCCGACGGCGTGGCCGCGCAGTCCTACCGCCAGCTCGCCCAGGAGGTTTTGGCCCATGGCTCCTAACACCCCCCCCAACAAACGTGCCTCGATGCGCGAAGGGCCTCTGGCGGCGCTGTTCCGTAAGACCGAGGAAGGCGAAGAGGGTGTTGAGCCTGAGAAGGAGAAGGATGTGCCGCACCCCGCGTTGAGCGCCTCGGCGCCTACGCAGCCTGCGGTGGCTGAGCCTGAGGCGGAGCCGGAGGTCATCCCCAGCCCCAAGGAGCGGCTGCGCAACGTCTTCTCCTCGGAGATCCCCGAGAACATCATGGAGCGCCCCGAGGCCCCGGAAGAGGCACCCGCCAGGGCCAAGCGCGCAGCGACGGAACGGCGCTCGCCGGCAGAGACCGAAAGGCAGATGCCTGTGGAAATGCCCCCCCACGAAGAATCTCGCCCCTACAGCACCGCCGATCAGGTCATTCACCCCGTCATCCGCGTGGTGGGCGTGGGCGGTGCCGGCGTCAACGCCGTCAACCGCATGGTCGAGGCCGAGGTTGCGGGTGTTGAGTTCATGGCGATCAACACCGACCTGCAGTCGCTGCAGCAGTCCACCGCCGACATCACCTTGCACATTGGTGCGGAGTTGACTCGGGGTCTGGGCAGCGGTGCGGACGCCAACGTTGGCCGTCAGGCGGCGATGGACGACTATGACCGCGTGAAGTCGCTGCTCAAGGGTTCGGACATGATCTTCATCACCGCCGGCGCGGGTGGCGGCACCGGCACGGGCGCGGCCCCGATCGTGGCGCGTATTGCTCGTGAGATTGGCGCCTTGACGGTGGCGATCGTGACGAAGCCCTTTGGGTTTGAGGGCACGCGTCGGCGCGAGCAGGCCGAGACGGGGGTGAGCACGTTGGCGGAGGAGGTGGATACGCTAATAGTGGTCCCCAACGAACGCCTTTTGTCAGTGCTCGACAAGCAGACCTCGATGGTTGAGGCCTTCCGCGTCGCCGACGACGTATTGCGCCAAGGTGTCCAGGGCATCTCCGACCTCGTCACCCTTCCCGGTCTCATCAACCTCGACTTCGCGGACGTGCGCACGATCATGTCCGAGGCCGGCGATGCGCTGCTCGGCATCGGCATGGGCGTCGGCGAGCATCGCGCGACCGAGGCCGCTATGCAGGCCGTGCAGTCGCCGCTGCTGGAAACCTCGATGGAGGGAGCGCGCTCGATCCTGCTCTCGATCACCGGCGGTGTGGATCTCTCGCTGTGGGAGGTCAACGAGGCCGCGAAAGCCGTCTCCGAGGCAGCGCACCCCGACGCCAACATCATTTTCGGCGCCATGGTCGATGAAAAGCTCGACGATCAGGTGTGGGTCACCGTTGTCGCCACCGGCTATCGCGGCGAAGGGCGGCCCGGTACGGGTCGGGGGCGCATGCAGGAGCCGGCTGGCGAGCCGCGGGTGCAGCGCACTGCCGCGCCGCGCCGGGACAGACGCCGTAGCCTGGCAGACCTTGAGGTCCCGGAGTTCATCCCAAACGTCTGAGTCGCGCGGTGTCGTAGCGGCGGGTCACCCGCTGACGGCGCAGGCGGGGGCGCAGGTGCTGCGCGAAGGGGGCAATGCCGTCGACGCGGCGGTGGCAGCGATGCTCACCTCATTCGTGGCCGAGCCGTTGCTGACCGGCCTCGGGGCGGGGGGCTACATGATGGTGGCGGGCGGCGGCCGCGAGCCGACACTGCTGGATTTCTTTGTGGAGGCTCCGCGCCGGGCGACCGATGGGTCGGCGGCGGAGTTGGAGGCGATCGATGTGTCCTTCGGCGATGCCGTGCAGGTCTTCTACATCGGCCCTGCATCGTGTGGCGTCTATGGCAACCCCGCGGGCGTCTGCGCGGCGGTGGCTCGCTGGGGGACCATTCCGCTGGAGCAGCTGGTGGCTCCTGCCGCGCGCCTGGCACGGGAGGGCGTGGAGCTCAATCATGGCCAGGCGTATGTCGCCGAGATCCTGGGCGATCTGCTGCGCTCCACGCCGGAGTGCTCCGCGCTGTGGGCCCCTGAGGGCCATGTGCTGCGCGAAGGGGAGATGCTGCACAACCCCGAGCTGGGCGATGCGCTGCTGCGCTTGGGGGCAGAGGGAGCGGAGCCGTTCTATCGGGGCGACATCGCGGGTGCGGTCTGCGATTGGCTGGCACCACGGGGCGGGTCGCTGACACGCGATGCCCTCGCTGGCTATGAGGCGATCGAGCGGGTTCCGCTGGAGGTCGGCTATCGCGACCGCCGAGTTCTGACTAATCCGCCTCCTTCGGCGGGTGGCACGCTGCTGGCGTATTCCTTGGCCTTGCTGGACCGCGGGCCTACGCCGCCGACGCTTGAGCACGTCGTGGGAGCGATGGAAGCGGCCCAGGCCGAGCGCACGCCTGAGTTCGTGGAGGGCCTCGGGGAGGAGGGGTTCCTGGAGCGCTTTCTCGGCTCTCGCCTTGGTGCGACCACCCATATCTCGGTGCTCGATGGTGAGGGCTGCGCATGCAGTGTCACCTGCACCAACGGCGAGGGGTCGGGGGTTGTTGTGCCCGGCACGGGGATGCACATCAACAACGTCATGGGGGAGGAGGACCTAAACCCTCAGGGCTTTCATCGGCACCCTGCCGGGCGCAGGATGCCGAGCATGATGGCCCCTGCCGTCGTGCTACGCGACGGGGCCGTCGAGCTGGTCTTGGGCTCGGCCGGCTCCAACCGCATCCGCTCCGCCATCCTGCAGACGATCGTCGGCGTTGTCGATCGCGGCCTGAGTGTTTCTGATGCTGTGCATGCGCCGCGCGCGCATCTGGAGGACGGCATCCTCTATCACGAGCCGGGGATCGAGGTTGAGGGGCTCACGGGTGCCCACGAGCGGGAGCTGGTTCGCTTCCACGCGCTCAACCTCTTCTTTGGGGGGGTGCAGGCCGTTCACAGCGAGGACGGTCGCCTCTCCGGTGCCGGCGACCCGCGCCGGGGTGGGGTTGCGGTGGACGCGTGAGGGGGCTTGTTCGGGCAGGCTGGATCGCGCCGCTGTGCCCGGTCGCTGTTGGCGCCCTGCTGCTCGCATTTTTGTTTCTGACCGGCTGCGGGGGCGGGATCGCGTCGTCGGATCTGTTCGTCGTGCAGCGGTCGGGCTCGGGTGCCTCGCTTACGCTCGTCGTCAACGAAGGCGGCACCGTGCGCTGCGATGGAGGGCCGTCGCTCTCGATCAGCGATTCTCAACTGGTGCTGGCTCGGGGGGTGCAGGAAGAACTGAAGGAAGCGGCATCCAGGCATTTGTCATTGCCGGCTAAGCCCGGTTCGGTATTTAGCTACTACCTGCGGGATGAAGACGGGACCGTGCGCTTTAGCGACAACTCAGCGGGGCAGAGCAAGATCATGCACGAACTCCAGGCGTTTGTGCTGGAAGTGGGCCGGGGAGTTTGCGGCAGGGGCGTTTGAGTCTGTTGAAACCTGAGCGTGGACAATTGATGGCGCTCAGAAGTGAACGCAAAGGTGGGGCGATTCGATGAACTGCCCCACCTTTGGCTTATCTGGGTTTAAGTAGCCGGTCTGGCGTGAAGCCTATTCAGCTTTAACTCCTTCCAGTTCGCCTTCAACACCTGTCAGCTTGGCTTCTTCGGTGACTTTTTTAAGCGTGCACAGCGCGTTTGTGCCGACGCTCTGCGCGTATATACCTTCCCCGGCCAGTTGTCCGGTGCCTCCTGATTCGGCATTGACTTTACCGAATATATTGGCGCCTTTGTTTTCCAGCGTACCTTTTGATAGTCCGACGTTTATGCCTTTGCCCGATTCGGCAGAGGTTTCCATACCTGCTGGTACTTGGATTTCACACAGAGGTTTGACGCCTTTGCCAATTTTTACAAGGCAAGGTGTCACCACGCCTCCGGTTGCTACAAAGGATCCTTTTTCTTGTACAAGTTGCAATTCGCATGCTTTGACGCTAATTTCACCGGCAGCAATTTTAGTCGTGCCTATTTCAGCTACACAGTTAGGACCCCAGTTTGCTACTACGAGGTTCAGATGTGGGCCGACTGTGGCTAGTTCTTGTTTCCCGTTGACTTGGTGTTCTTTGATTTGCCCTGCGGTTTGGATGGCCCAGGAGGCTTTGATTTCACTTGCCGGGCATTTTATCTTACCCTGTCCCGCATAATTGAATTCACCCGATACGATTATCTTTGCAGTTCCTGTCGACGTTGTCGATTTGAACCACGCCGATGCTGGTGTTGCGGAGATCGCTAACACGGCGAGGAGGCCGGTTAGGACGCTCAGCGTCTTGAGTCTTTGCATTGTCTTTGTTGCTCCTTCCTCGAATTAGATGAACGGACTCCTTTTAAGGGTCCATATCGAGTGGTACCCGCGTTGGAGGTGCCCCAAACCAAGAAACGAATCTAGATGTTGAGCCAGGTGATCAAAGTTCGAAGTCGGAAACAATCTACAGAAACTGCAAGGCCGTGACCTCGCTTGATTCCGCAATGCTCGACGTGGAATGAGAGACAGACCTTGTAGTCGGGGGGCTTGGGCGCAAAGATCAGTGCAGGCATGAGCTCCCTCGTAATGAGCACGAGGGTCACTCAATGGCCATAGGGAGGTAGGTGGTGTTCGATCTCATGATTTGGCGCTCTTGGTTGCCGCAGTCCTGGTTCCCCTCGCGGTGCGCGGGGCTGCTTTTGGTATCGGCGACGGCCCTTTCGGTTTCTCTCTGCATGGTGGATACTGTCAGCGCGTCATTGCCGGACGGGCGAGCGTGGGAGATGGTCTCGCCGCTTAACAAGGATGGAGGCGACATCGTCGGGATTGCCGGCGACAGTGGCGGTGGTGTCGTGCAGGCTGCCGCGAATGGCCAGCAGGTCACGTATGTCTCTCTCGCCTCTTTTGGGGCACCTCAGGGCGCGCCGATCGGCAGCCAGTATGTCGGTCGCAGGGACGGCGAAGCGCGGTGGTCGAACCAGAACATCAGCATGCCCATGAGCGCCCAGAGTTTTCCCCCTGGCGCAGGCCTGGGCACGCCGTTCCGTGCATTCTCTTCTGACCTGTCCAGCGGGTTGGTATGGGGTGGCCCGCGCGGTCCGCGAGGCATTTTCGAAGGTCCGCCGCTTGCCGGTGGCCCCGCAGAATACGAAAACTACTACCTGACCGGGCTTCCTGGAGGCACGCTACAGCCTCTCTTGGCCCGGGCGCCGAGCATGCCCGCGGCAGAATTCCAGCTTGAATTTCTTGGCGCCACCCCGGATCTCAAGCGCGCCGTCATTGAGAGCCCAGCCGTGCTGGGCACCGGTGGAATCGAAGTCAACGGTGGGCACAACCTCTATGAGTGGGAACCAGCAGCTGGGCAGTATCAGCCCATTAACGTCCTGCCGAGCGGTGCCTATGAATCTGAAAAGGTGTTGTTTGGCGGTGCTGGGGGGGCGAGAAGTCACGCGATCTCTGAAGATGGCTCGCGGGTTGTGTGGACCGCGGAATCGGCTCCATCGGCGTTGTATGTGCGCGAGGGCATCGGCACCCCCCAGCCCGTGACAGTGCAGGCGGACGCGCCGGCGGGCGGCGGCCGGTTTCTCACAGCCAGCAGCGATGATTCGAGGGTTTTCTTTGCGGACAATCACAAGTTGACGGCGGACTCCACAGCAGGGAACGGAGGTCTTGGGGATCTCTACAGGTTTGAGCCAGATGGTTCGATGGCCAGCCGACTGGTCGACCTGACCATCGATCATGTGGATCCGGAAGGGGCCGAAGTGCTGGGCGTGCTGGGTGGCAGTTCGGACGGCTCATATCTGTATTTTGTCGCCAACGGCGTACTCTCCTCCGATCCTGGGATTTCCCGCGGGAATTGCACGCCCGGATCTTCCCCGGCCGGGGCGACGTGCAACCTCTATCTCTGGCACGAAGGCTGGGCAACGCCACGTTTCATCGCGAAGTTGTCCGGCGGAGATGAGTTCGAAGAAGCTGGTTTTGCCGCCTTGGGTGCCGCATTCGACTGGGCTCCCTCGATAGATGTTCGTACGACTCGAGTCTCACACGACGGCAACCGTGTGGTCTTCATGTCGGAAGCGAGCCTTACAGGGTATGACAACACTGTAAGGGCCGGCAACAGCTGCAGGAAGAACTTCGCGGGAGGGCCGGCGCTGCCAGCGCAGTGTGAGGAGGTCTTCGTGTATGAAGCCAGTACGAATCATTTGAACTGTGTGTCCTGTAATCCAAGTGGGGCGCGGCCGATAGGCCCGTCGGGTATACCGGGAGGAACACAGATCAGCACAAATTTTGCGCTGTATCAGTCGAGAGTCCTCTCAGAAGAAGACGTGGGGAATGCAGGTGGAGGTGCGAGTGAAGAAGGTGGTGGTGCGGGGGAAGCCGGCCCTGGGGACGTTGGTACTCGCGTTTTTTTTGACAGCGCGGATGATCTTGGCGCCGGCGACACCAACGGAGTCGAAGACGTCTACGAGTATGAGAATGGACACGTCTACCTCATTTCAGATGGAAGTAGCGCCGGAGGCTCTTCGTTTGTCGACGCGGGCGGTAACGGTAACGACGTGTTCTTCATCACGCGCGCGCAGCTCGTAGCGCAGGACACCGATCAGCTGGTTGACCTCTACGACGCCCGCGCGCCGCACGTACCTGGGGAAATGGTTGGAGCTTCGGTCACCTCTTCTTCTGCCTGCGCAGGGGAAGATTGCCGGATGCCGAGCCCTGTCGCGCCGGCGCTGGGTACGCCTGCGAGTGCTCTATTCGTTGGCTCTGGGAACGCTGTCGCTTTGCCGGCGCCGGCTACCCATCCGAAGCCTAAGGCAAAGAAGAAGAAGAGCAAGCGATCAAGGAAGAAAGGCAAGTCCAGGAAGGGCAAGACTCGAGGCAAGTCGAAGCGTCACCGGGCGTTACGAGCTGCGGGGACAGCGGGGGCTGCGGCCGGTCGATCGGGCAGGGGAGCCTCGTGATCGTCTTCGGTGCGCTCAGACGGCTTCTCCTCGCGCGGGGCGTGTTGTGTGCGCTTGCGTTCTGGGTGTCAGCAGGCGTTTTGATCGGCGCTGTGTCCACACCGTCGGTGTCGGCCTCTTTTGGCTTGCAGACTGGCAGTTTTGAAAACAAGCTCTTGAATGAAGATGGCACGCCAGACGTTCAGGCAGGATCGCATCCATTTGAGCTGACGACGAGCTTCAAGTTCGACACAATCATCGGCGCGGGCGGCGAACCCATTCCGGACGATTCGGTGAAGGATGTCGAAGTGGAGTTGCCCGCCGGGCTGGTAGGCAACCCCACAGCGACACCAAGATGCTCGATCGCCCTGTTCAACACGCCCAATACGGGGGAGGCGTTTGGCTTGTCGGGTGCGAGTTGCCCCAATGACACGCAGGTTGGTGTGGCGCAGATCGAAATCACGCCCAACGGAGAAGGCGAACCAGTGCCATTGACACTAGGCATCTACAACCTGGTGGCACCTCCTGGCGTGCCGGCCGAGTTCGGATTCAACCCGATCGGAGTGGCCGTCGTGTTGACGCCGGCTATTCGCACGGGCAGTGACTACGGATTGACGGTGTCTTCCAGGAACACCAATCAGACGCTGCGGATCTTTGGGGTCAAGACCACGTTCTGGGGCGTTCCAGCCGCGGCCGCTCACAACGGCGAACGCGGGGAATGCCTCGGGGGGCTGGGAGAAACGTATGCGCTTGGGGAAGAACATCCGTGTCCGGTTGAAACCGCCCCGGCCCCGTTTCTGACGCTTCCCACGAGCTGCCAAGCCACTCCCTTAGCGAGCACCATCTACGCAGACTCGTGGGAGAACCCGGTGCAGGGTCCTGAACTGTCAGGCCTGAACCCTCCTCTCGTGGCGAAGGCCGAAGCGTTCAACCACGACCTCGAAGGTCATCCAGTCGGCGTCACAGGCTGCGAACACATTGACTTCAGCCCGACGGTCAACGCCTCGCCGACGACGACGGACGCGGGCTCGCCGACGGGCCTGTCGTTTGAAGTCTCGCTGCCCCCGAACGAAGCTCCGAACGGGCTGGCAGAGGCCGATCTGAAGGAAGCCGTGGTGTCGCTACCAGCGGGTATGTCGGTCTCGCCGTCGGCCGCGAATGGGCTGGAAGCGTGCACAGAAGAAGAGATCGCGTTGCGCTCGGCGAGCGCAACGCGCTGTCCAAACGCTTCCAAGGTGGGCACTGTCGAAATCGACACGCCGCTGCTGGAACATCCCTTGCAGGGCTCCGTGTATCTAGCCCAGCAGGAACACAACCCGTTTGGGAGCCTGCTGGCTCTATATGTCGTCGCGGAAGGCTCGGGCGTGGTCGTGAAGCTAGCCGGTGAAGTTCACGCCGACCCCACTACGGGCCAGCTCACGACAAGATTCGCAGGTAACCCGCCGTTTGAAGGCGCGCCGCAGCAGCCCTTCCGTCATCTGCGTGTGATGCTCTTCAACGGACCGCGTGCGGTGCTGATGACGCCGCTGACATGCGGGACATACGACCTGACAGGAACGCTGACGCCGTGGAGCGGCGGCATGCCGGCGACATTCTCGAGTCCGTTTGCGATCAACTCGAACTGTGGCGGCGGGTTCTCGCCCTCAATGGTGGCAGGCACGACTAGCAATCAGGCGGGTGGCTTCTCGCCGTTCTCGCTGACGCTCTCGCGCTCGGACCAGGATCAGCGTTTGCGCCAGCTCAGCGTGCGCATGCCGCCGGGATTCGCGGGGATGCTCTCCAGGGTGCAGTTGTGCGGCGAACCGCAGGCAGCGGAAGGCAGGTGTCCGGAAGCAAGCAGGATCGGACACGTGACGATCGGCGCGGGCCCCGGGCCGGAGCCTGTGTTCGTACCCCAGGCGGGCAAGCCGGTGGACCCCGTGTACCTGACGGGACCTTATGGCGGCGCGCCCTTTGGGCTGTCGATTGTCGTGCCCCCCGAAGCGGGGCCCTTCAACCTGGGAGCACCGGTGGTGGTGCGCTCGGCGATCAGGGTCGATCCACGCACGGCGCAGATCACGATCGCTTCCGATTCCTTCCCCACCATTCTCAAGGGTATCCCGCTCGATGTGCGCACGATCAACGTGCTCATCGACCGGGAAGGGTTCGCGTTCAACCCCACCAACTGCACCGCCTTCAACGTGGAGGGCACAGTGCTCTCGGATCAGGGTGTCACTGCGCCGGTGTCGAGCCGCTTCCAGGCGGCCAACTGCGCGACGCTGCCCTTCAAGCCGGCGTTCTCGGCGTCGACCAAGGCTCACCCTTCGCATAGGAACGGCGCATCGCTGACGGTGACAGTGGGCTACCCGAAGGGCACTCAGGCCAACATTGCCTCAGTGAAGGTCTCGCTGCCCAAGCAGTTGCCCTCCCGATTGACAACGCTGCAGAAAGCCTGCCCCGAAGCGACGTTTGCCGCGAACCCAGCGATGTGCCCTCCGGAGTCGTTGGTAGGGAGGGCTACCGCAACCACGCCGGTCCTGAACGTGCCGGTCACAGGTCCGGCCTATCTCGTCTCCCACGGCGGCGCGGCGTTCCCGGATCTCGTCATGATCCTTCAGGGCCAGGGCGTGACAGTCGAACTGGTGGGGGGGACGTTCGTGAGCAAGGCGGGGATCACCACGAGCACGTTTGCCTCCGTGCCCGACGTTCCGATCTCAAGCTTCGAGGTGAACCTGCCCCAGGGTCCCCACTCGGCGCTGACGGAAAACCTGCCCGCGAAGAGCAAGGGCAACTTCTGCTCGACCAAGCTCGTGATGCCGACCACGATCGTCGCGCAGAATGGCCTGCGCGTCACACAGAACACGAAGGTTGCCGTCACCGGCTGCCCTAAGGCCAAGAAGAAGACAAAGAAGGCGCGAGGCCGGCGACACTAGCCGAAGCGGACCTTCCCATTGGACTTGGCCCGCGCCTGCGCGCGCTCGACCAGCTCCAGGCGCTTTATCGCGGCACGAAACAGCAGCGTCAGCAGTCGCAGCCGAGCGTTCTCTGAGCGCAGCTCCAGCAGCTCCTGCTTGACATCGGTGCCGAACTCGACGGTGGCCGCCATGGTGTAGGCATCGAGCTGGGCCAGCTCTTCTTCACCCAGCAGCTTGTCGGTCGCCTGCTCGACTAGCTCGGCGTAGAGCCCGCGCGTCTCCTGCACCACCTCGGGGTCGGGCTCCTCCTCCTGCTCGGTGAGGAACTCCACCACGGCTGCCGGGTAGGGGAGATCGTCCTGGCGCTCCACGAGGCGGAAAGGACGGGTGCCGCGGACGATGATGTTCAGGCGTCCATCCTCCATGCGCTCAAGCACCCGATCGATCTCACAGGCACAGCCAACGGGCTTGAGCTCGTCCTCGGAGAGCCACACGATGCCGAACTCGCGCTCGGAGTCCAGGCACTCCTCGATCATCTTGCGATAGCGGTCCTCGAAGATGTGCAGAGGCACGCTCTCGGTGGGCAACGCCACCATGCCGAGGGGGAACATCGGAAAGCCACTGTGCACCTGATCGGGCATGAGTGGAGTCTAGGGCGTACCAACCTTCTGACACCAGTCCTCAGGCTGGCTTGCTGGCCAGCCCGACGTACTGCTAGAGCGGCTTTTTGGCCGACACCATGAGGTTGTAGAAGATCGCCGGCGGCAGCCGCGACTCGAGCACTCGGCGGTCGACCCGCTGCAGCGCAAGGTAGCCACGGTAGGCGTACCACTTCCACGCCCACGGCACCTCATTGGGATCAGCGGTGGCCTCCAAGGTGCGGTTGGTCCAGCCAAACCAGTTGGCCAGCAGCTCCTCGCCGATGACCCGCACGTCGCTCAGGCCCGCGCCGCGCGCCATCTCCGACAGTTCGCCAGGCGCAAAGGCATGCACGTCCACGACGCTCTCAAGCGCTGCGTCGGGCGCACCACCCTCGGCCGGCGGAGCAGGACCGGCACGCATCACGCGGCGCCACAGCGGCGCGACAGCGGTAGCCGCGCGCTTGGGTACCGTGGCGAGACGGTCGCCGTAGCGGGACGGCTCGCCGGCGAACAGCACCGTGCCGCCGGGGCGCAGCACGCGCTCGAACTCTCGCCACGCGGTGGGCAGGTCCGGGATGTGATGCAGCACCGCGTGGCCGAGCACCAGATCGAAGCTCTCATCCGGGAAAGGCAGCGCCTCGGCGTCGGCGGCTGCCGTGCTCACCTCGAGCCCGAGACGTTGCGCATTGGCGCTGAGCGCGGCCAGCATGCCGGGGGAGATGTCGCTGCACGTGGCCTGTTCGATGACCCCCGCGCGCATCAGGTTGAGCGTGAAATAGCCCGTGCCGGAGCCGATCTCCAGGGAGCTCTCGAAGGGGCCGGGGTGTGCGCCCAGGACCTTGCGTACCTTCTGCAGCACCTGCTCGCCACCGAGCTCGCCGAAGTCGATACCCCACTTGGAGTCGTAGTGATCGGCCGCCACATCGTGGTAGCGCGTGTTGACTTCGCGGATCTCCTCGGCACTGAGAACGGGGGGCATGGCGAGGGCACCATATACTCGCGCGGCAGTAGAGGGTGGCGCAGCTGGCCGCAGGCCGGCGAGCCGGGCCCCTCTTTTTCAGATTTCGGGTGGCGCAGCTGGCCGCAGGCCGGCGAGCCGGGCCCTCTTTTTTTCAGATTCCGTGTCCGCCCCCGCGCCTCACTTCACCCAGCAGCACCAGCCCGAGGGCGTGCCGCCGCTTGAGCTCACGGGCGAGCGCACGCTGCCGGACGTGCCCGAGGAGAACTACTGGTACCGCCGCCACCTGGCCGTTTACGAATGGATCGCGGCGCGCACGCGCGGGCAGCGCGTGATCGACATGGCCTGCGGCGAGGGCTATGGCTCGAACCTGCTCGCCAGCACCGCCGCGAGCGTGGTCGGGGTCGATGCCAACCCCGAGGCGCACGAGCACGCTCGGCTGCGCTACCAGCGCGAGAACCTGCGCTTCGCCCGCGATCTCGTCGAAAGCTTCAACGAGCCCTGCGACGCGGTTGTATTCCTTCAGACGATCGAGCATCTTAAAAACCCAGGCGCGGTGCTTGAGCACTTCAGCTCGCTCATCGCCGCGGGAGGAATGCAAGAGGGGGAGGGGGGCCGCTCGGCCGCTGTCTACCTCTCGACCCCGAACGTGCTCACGCTGGCGCCAAAGGGCGCGCCGCGCTCGGATAACCCCTGGCATGTGCACGAGTACAAGGCGAGCGAATTCCAAGCGCTCTGCACGGGCCACTTCGGCACAGTTGAGATGTATGGCCTCTTCCATGCGCGCAAGCTGCGCGTGCACCAGCTTGCGCTGAAGCTCGGTTGGGATTCGATCCATCCCCGTCTGGGTCTCACCGCGCGCTTCTACGACTGGTTCACGCCGGCTATCGCGTCCTCGGACTTCGCGCTGCGCTCAGCTGCTGAGGCCGATCTGGATCGCGCGCTCGATTTCATCGCGGTGTGCCGGGCATGAGGTGATCGGATCCCGTCACCCGCCCCCAACACCGGCGCGCTCGCCATCGTCCTGCACACGCACATGCCCTACGTCGAGGGCTTTGGAACCTGGCCTTTCGGCGAGGAGTGGCTGTGGGAGGCCATCACCTCGAGCTATCTGCCGCTGCTGGGGTTGCTCGAAGCCGGGGCGCCGCTGACGCTCTCGCTCACGCCCGTCCTCTGCGATCAGCTCGAAGGCGACGGGGTGGCCGAGCGCTACAGGGCCTTCCTCGATGTGGTCCGCCGCCACACTCACCACGAGGACGCGCGCGGGTTGCGCGCGGGGGGACACGACGCCCTCTCGGACGAGGTGCTGCGCTCGTGGGGGGACTACGAGCGGGCGCTGCTGCGCTTCGCCGAGCTGGATGGCGATCTGCTGGGTGCGCTCGCGCCCTATGCGCAGTGGACCTCCTCGGCCACGCATGCCGTCCTGCCGCTGCTTGCCACCGACGCCGGCTTGGACGCGCAGGTCACTACTGGTATTGATTCCCACCGCGCGCGCTTTGGGCGGGTGGGAGCCGATTGGCGCGGCGGTTTCTGGCTGCCCGAGTGCGCGCACGCGCCCTGGCTTGAGCCCACGCTCGCGGATGCTGGCGTGCACGCGAGTTGCGTTGAGCTGACCAACGCCTTCGGGCCTGACTCGCCGCGGCACCTGCAGCCGCTGCTGGGCGACGCCGGTGTGCGGTTGGTGCCGATTGACCGCGCCACCATGTCCTTGGTGTGGAGCGATAGCGGTTATCCGGCGCATCGTGACTATCGCGACTACCACCACCACACCATCCATCACCACAACCCTTGGGCCAACCACGGTGGGGGTTACGACCACGCGCGGGCGCTTGCGCTGGCTCGCGCTCATGCCGTGGATTTTGTCGCACGCACGCGCGCGCGGCTTGAGCGTCTGGGCGGCGGTCTGCCGGGTGGCGGGCTTGCCGTCTGCGCGCTTGACACCGAGCTGCTGGGGCACTGGTGGTATGAGGGCGGCGCCTGGCTCTCCTACGTGGTGGAGGAGTGTGCCTCGCAGGGTCTTGAGCTTGTGCGGCTTGACGATGCGCTGGAGCGCTTTGAGCCGGCGCCTGCCGCGGGGGTCTGGCGCGATCCCGAGCAGGTCAGCACCTGGGGTGAGCATGGGGATCTCTCGACCTGGTCCTCGCCTGTGGTCGCGGAGATGGCCTTCGCTATACGGGCGGCAGAACTGGCCGCGGAGCGCGCCGGCTCGGGTCTCGGTCCGGCGGGGCTGCGCCAGCTGCTTGCCTTGCAGTCCTCGGACTGGGCTTTCATGGTCTCGCGTGGTCTGGCCGTGCCTTATGCGCGGCAGCGTTTTGACGAGCATCGTCAGGGGCTCTCTGACGCCTTGTGTCAGGGACGCGATGCGAGCGTTGGGCCATTGCGCAACCTTGCTGTTCACGCGCGTCTCTGATCCCAGCGAAGTGTCGTGGGTCGCGGCTATGCTCGCGCGGTGCTCTATTTTGTAGATGAGAGTGGAATTGATCTAAAGAAGGCCCCCTGTTCCGTACTTGCATGCGTAGGGGTCGAGGAGGCAAATGTTTGGCCTTTTGCTCAGGCTTTCCTGAAGCTCAAGGGGGATGTCTTACGCTTCCCTCCTAGCCAGGCCTACGATGCCAAGGGAACGAAGCTACTCAGGAGTCGCATCTTCAAGCTGGCTGTGGCGGCTGCTCCTCTTTCTGGGTCAGATCGCGCCGCTGCTATTGACGTCCTGCTTGAGAAGAATGCTCGTGGCGAAGATGCGGGTTTGGAAGAACTGGCCGCGCTTGCTCAGGCAAAGCTCGTATTCGTAGACAGGGCTCTAGATCTTGCCAGCCAGTTTGGCATGACGATCTTTGCGTCAATCGTGCCTCGCGACGCGCCGCAGCAGCGCGATGCCTCTTTCTTGCGCAAGGACTTCGCGTATCTATTCGAGCGCATTCATTGCCACATATGCGATGGGGCCGATCATGCGCATGGTGTGCTTATCTTCGATGAGCAAGACAAGGCATTGTCACTGGGCCTCATGGATCAGATCCATCGGTATTTCGTCGAGACCGATCGAGGCAAGCAGCGCGCCGAACGCATGATCCCAATGCCGTTCTTCGTGCATTCCGAGTTGACTCCCGCTATACAACTTGCCGATGTCGTGGCCTACATAATCAACTGGGGTCTCAGAATGCTACGCATGCCCGAGGCGGCCCGAGCTGAGCTGAAACCGCTGGCAGACAAGGTCTTCGGGCTTCGCTACCAGGGCAAGCGGGTTCCTGTCGCGCGCCGCATCAGCGCCCGCAAGGAGCCGATTTGGGGTATCGCATACATTGAGGATCTTCGGCCGCACGGCGAGAAGCCGCAGCTTGATTTTGGGCGGGACGTAGACGCAACTGAAGGAACGGTCGGTGTCTCGAAACACGCGCCCTCAAAGGCATAAAAAAAGGGAGTGCCCCGTTGCCGAGACAAACCCTTCGACGAAAATGCTAGCAAAGCTATCGGGCTTCCGCAAGCGTCTAGGATTCCCATCGTAAGGTCTTCGGCTCATCACGCATGCGGATCAGCTTGGCGGGGACGCCGCCGACGACGGCGTTGGCGGGCACGTCCTTGGTGACGACCGCGTTGGTGCCGATGATCGCGTTGTCGCCGACCGCTACGCCGCGCAGGATGCAGGCGCCGTAGCCCATCCACACGTTGCTGCCGACCTTCACGTCGCGCTTGTAGATGCCCTGTAGGCGGATGGGGCGCTCGACCTCTACTACGCCGTGGTCGAAGTCGATCAGCATCACGCGGTCGGCCATGATGCACTCGCGGCCGATCTCCACGTGCTGGTAGGCGGAGATCGTGCACTCCTGGCCCATCACCGTCTTGGCGCCGATGCGCACCTCGCCCTCGTGCACGCGGATCTTGCTGTCGTGGCCGATCCAGGTCCAGCGCCCGATGTAGAGCTTTGCGTTGGGGCCGATCTCGAACTTCACACCGGGGCAGATGAAGCAGATGCCGTCGGTCACTAGGCGTCCGCGCCAGCGCAGCTTCAGCCACAGCCAGCGCACGCCGAGCAGGGCGTAGTGGCGGTTGAGCATGTTGTTCTTGCGCATCCAGCGCCAGGTCTGTGTCACGGGCGGGCATCCTAGATACTTCGCGCATGGAGTCCACGCTTGCTCAGCGACTGCTCGCCGGCGACCGCCGCGCGCTTGCGCGGGCCATCTCGCTCGTCGAGGACGATCATCCCGACGGTTGGGCGCTCGTGCGGGAGATCTACCCGCATACGGGCAAGGCTGCCGTGTTTGGTTTCACCGGGCCTCCTGGGGTGGGCAAGTCCACGCTGATCGGCGCGCTTACCAAGGCCCGGCGCGAGGCCGGTCGGACGGTGGGAGTGCTCTCGATCGATCCTTCTTCCCCTTTTACGCAGGGGGCGCTGTTGGGGGATCGCATACGGCTCTCCGCGCACTTCCTCGATCCGGGGGTGTTCATTCGCTCGATGGCCAATCGCGGGGCTCTGGGCGGGCTCTCGGAGGCCGCTTTGCAGGCCGCGCTGCTGCTCGATGCCTCCGGGCGTGAGGATGTGTTTGTGGAGACCGTCGGCGTTGGGCAGGCCGAGATCGACATCATCGATCATGCTGACACGATTGTGCTGGTGCTCATGCCCGGCTCGGGCGATTCGATTCAGGCGCTCAAGGCCGGCGTCATGGAGATCCCTGACGTGATCGTCATCAACAAGGCCGATCATCCGCTCACCGACACCATGGTGCGCGAGATTCGTGGCGTGCTCGCGCTGGCCAATCTCGATCGCTCCGAGGAGGAGGTGCGCTCGCGCTGGCGCGTGCCGATCGTCAAGACCGAGGCCACGCATAACCGTGGCATCGATGAGCTGGTGGAGCGTCTGGACGAGCACCGCGCGCACATCCTTGCCGCCGGCCAGCTCGCCGAGCGTCGTAGGCGCAATCTGCACAATGAGGTGCTGGCCATCGCCACCGCGCGTATGCGGCGGCGCCTGGAAGGGGAGCTGGCCGAGGATGCTCGCTTTCAGGAGCTGCTGCTGGAGGTTGTGGAGCGGCGTCTTGATCCGGCCAGCGCTGCTACGGAGTTGCTTGAGCGCGCCGCTGCGCCCGCGTCCGGTGAGTGAGGCCGGCCGGCCGCGCGGCCGGTCTGCGTTCTTCAGGCCCCCAGCGCCCTAGCGATCACCATCTGCTGCACCTCGTCGGTGCCCTCGCCGATCGTCAGGATCTTGGCGTCGCGATAGAAGCGGCACACGGGGTACTCCTCGATGTAGCCATAGCCACCGTGGATCTGCACCGCCTCCTCGGCGCAGCGCACCGCCAGGCGGCCGGTCTTGAGCTTGGCCTGGGCGGCGGTGAGGGTGAAGTTGCGCCCGGCGTCCTTCTCGCGCGCGGCCTTGTAGACCAGCAGGCGGGCTGCCTCGATCTCGGTGACCATGTCGGCCAGCTTGGCCTGGATCGCCTGGAACTTGCTGATCGGCTTGCCAAAGGCCTTGCGCTCCTTGGCGTACTTCAGCGCTTCGTCGAGCGCGCCCTGCGCGAGGCCCACGCCCATCGCGGCCACGCCGATGCGGCCGATGTCGAGGATGTGCAGGAACTGCTTGAAGCCTGCGCCGCGGGGGCCGAGCAGGTTCTCCTCGGGCACGCGGCAGTCGCTGAACGTGAGCGGGCGCGTGTCGCTGGCGTTCCAGCCCATCTTGCGGTAGGGCGTGCCCTGCTCGTAACCCGCTGTGCCGTTGGGCACCAGCAGGTTGCTGATCTCCTCCGGGTTATCCGCGTTGCCGCTGCGGGCGGTGATGCAGACTACGCCGGAGATGTCCGTGCCGGCGTTGGTGATGAACTGCTTGGCGCCGTTGATAGTCCATTCGCCGTCCTGCAGGCTTGCGCGCGTGCGCGTGTTGCCGGCGTCGCTGCCCGCCTCCGGCTCGGTCAGGCCGAAGGCGCCCAGTCGCTCGCCGCTGCACAGCCGCGGCATCCACTCCTGCTTCTGCTGCTCACTGCCGAACAGGTAGATCGGCTGCGTGCCCAGCGACGTGTGGGCGCAGAGCGTGATCGCCACCGAGCTGTCCACGCGCGTCAGCTCCTCGACTGCCAGAGCGTAGGCCAGTGTGTCGCCGCCTCCGCCGCCGTACTCCTGCGGGAAGGGGATGCCCATCAGGCCTAGCTTGCCCAGCTTGCTGACGATCTCGTACGGGAAGGACTTCGTGCGGTCGAGCTCCTCGGCCACCGGCGCCACCTCGCCTTCGGCGAAGTCCCGCACCGTCTTGCGGATCAGCTCGTGCTCAGCGGATAGGTCGAAGTTCATGCGCTGTAGGAGCGCGCAAGATCCACCAGCAGCCGCACGCCATAGCCGGCTGCGCCTTTGGGGGCGTAGGCGCGGCCGAGATCCCAGGCTGAGCCGGCGATGTCCAGGTGTGCCCAGGGCACATCCTCGACGAAGTTCGAAAGGAAGGCCGCTCCCATGATCGTGCCGGCCTTACGATCTTCGGGGGCGTTGTTGAGGTCGCCATAGCGGCCCTTGATCGACTCGTCGTACTCCTCGTGCAGCGGCAGGCGCCAGAGGATCTCGCCCGTGCGCTCGCCGGCCTCATTGACGCGCTGCGCCCAGTCGTCGTCGTTGCTCACCAGTCCGGCATACGTGGAGCCGAGCGCGATGATCACCGCGCCCGTCAGCGTGGCCAGGTCCACGATCCGCTCCGCACCCAGCGAGACGGCGTGGCAGAGGCAGTCGGCCAGCACTAGGCGGCCCTCGGCGTCGGTGTTGTTGACCTCGATCGTCTTGCCGTTGGCGGCCGTCACGATGTCGCCGGGCTTCACAGCGCGGCCGTTGGGCAGGTTCTCGGTGGCGCCTACTACGGCCACCAGCTTCACGGGCAGCTTCAGCAGCGCGATCGCCGCGACCGCCTGGACCACCGCGGCGCCCCCGGACATATCGAACTTCATCTCCGACATCTTCGCCCCAGGCTTCAGTGAGATGCCGCCGCTGTCGAACGTCACGGCCTTGCCTACCAGTCCCAGCAGCGGGCCTTTGGCGTCGGGATGGGCATAGCGCATCGTGATCAGCGCTGGCTCCTCGTCCGAGCCCTGGGCCACGCAGGCAAAGGCGCCCATGCCGCGGTCCTTCAGGCCCTGGCTGCCCTCGACTTCGACGCTCAGTCCCTCGATCTCCCCGCCCAGGGCTTTGGCGTGGTTGGCCAGCGCGGTGGGAGTCAGGTCGTTGCCGGGGCGGTTCTGCAGGTCGCGCGCTTCGTTGACGGCATCGCTGACCGTGGCTGCTTCGTTCACCCTGCGCTCCAGCTCATCCGCGTCCTCGGCACCTGGGGCAGACACGATCAACTGCTCAAGGTGCTTGGGCGGTGTGTCCGTCGCCTGCGCGGCGTCCTCCTTGGGCACCGACTTGTGGCGCTCGAAGCTGTAGTCGGCCAGCGCCGTGCCCTCGACCAGCGCTCCCGCCACCTCGCTGCCGGCGCCTGCTGGCAGCTGCCAGCAGAGGGTGCGCGTTGAAATCTCCTTCGCGCGCTCCAGTGCCTTCGCCGCGGCCACGCGGGCGCGCTCGGGTGTGAGCTCCTCGCGCTTGCCCAGGCCGACAGTCAGCCAACGCTTGCCTTGCGCGTGCGTCACGGCCAGTGACTTGAACGAATGTCGGGCCTCGCCGCTGCTGACTAGCTCGGTCACCTCGCCCGGTGCTCCGGCGGGGGCCTGCTCGCCCTCGAACAGCGCCAGCGCCACCGTGTCGGCGTCGGTCGCCTGGGAGTCTCCTGTGGTGAGTGTGACCATCACGACAGAGGCCACCATATCCACATCGCTAGCATTGCGGTCCTCTCACCTCCCAACCCGATCAGGAGAGCCCCACCCCATGCCCAAGACCGTGATTCTCGGCACCGCCCGCACTCCCATTGGCAAGATGGGCGGCGCTCTTTCTACGCTGGACGCCACCGAGCTGGGAGGGATCGCGATTCAGGCCGCGCTGGAGCGCTCCGGCGTTGAGCCCGAGCAGGTCGAGCACGTCATCATGGGGCAGGTGCTGCAGGCCGGCCAGGGCCAGATCCCCTCGCGCCAGGCGCAGATCAAGGCGGGCGTGCCCAAGGAGGTCTCGAGCGAGACGATCAACAAGGTCTGCGCCTCGGGCATGCGCTCCTGTGTGCTGCTCGACCAGGCGATTCGTGCTGGGGACGTGCAGGTGGGCGTCGGCGGCGGCATGGAGTCGATGTCCCAGGCCCCTTACCTGCTGCCGGGTGCGCGCTTTGGTTTTCGCATGGGCGACGTGAAGGCGCTCGACGCGATGGTTCACGACGGCCTCACCAACCCTTTCTCGGGCAAGCAGATGTTCGTGGAGGCCACCGAGGTCGGAGACGAGCTTGAGATGACCCGCGCGGACCTCGACCGCTGGGCGCTGCGCTCGCACCAGCTGGCCCTGAAGGCAACCGATGAGGGCAAGCTGGCCGAGGAGATCGTGTCCGTCACGATTAAGGGCCGTAAGGGAGACACTGTCGTTGAGATCGACGAGGCACCGCGGCGTGACACCTCGCTTGAGAAGCTGGCGACGCTTCCCGGCCTCGTCGGCAAGGAGGGATCGCACACCGCCGGCAACTCGCCCGGCGTCAATGACGCCGGTGGCGCGCTCGTGGTCGCCTCCGATGAATGGGCCAAGGCCAATGGCCGCGAGGTACTGGGGGAGATCGTCACCCATGCGCAGTCGGCCGACGAATTCGCCTACCTCGCGCGCACTCCCGCCTCGGCTGCCACCAAGGCTCTACAGAAGGCAGGCTTGCAGGCGCAGGACATCGATGTGTGGGAGATCAACGAGGCCTTCGCCTCAGTCACGCTCAACTCGATCCGCATGCTCGGCATTGACGAGGACAAGGTCAACGTCAACGGCGGCGCCGTCGCCCTCGGCCATCCGATCGGCGCCTCCGGCGCGCGCATTCTGGCTGCGGTCGTGCACGAGCTGCGCCGCCGTGGTGGCGGTCTCGGCTGCGCGGCGATCTGCTCCGGCGGTGGCCAGGGCGACGCGGTCATCATTCGCGTGTGACCTCCGCGGCGTTCTTCGATCTGGACAGGACCCTGATGGTGGGGTCTTCGGGCATCTACTTCGCTCGCGCAGCTTTCGAGACGGGCATGATTTCGCGCGGACGCCTCGCGCGGGACGTCTATGAAAACCTGCGCTTTCGCCTGCGCGGTTCTACCGACGATCGCGCCGACGCCGTGCGTGAGCGTGTGGGGGAGATGATCGCCGGCGTGCCCGTGCGCGAGCTGCAGCGCCTCTCCCCGCGCGTGCTCGCCGGCGTGCTGCCGCGGCTCTACCCGCAGATGCTCGAACGCGCCTATGACCATCAGGAGCAGGGCCAGCGCGTGTACATCGTCACGGCCGCCTTGCAGGAGATGGCGGACATGCTGGCGCATGTGCTCGCCTTCGATGGGGGTTTGGGCTCTCAGCTGGAGGTCGTTGAAGGGCGCTATACCGGCCGCCCTTCTGGTCCCTTCAACTATCGCGAGGGCAAGGTCGTGGCGATGCAGGGGCTGGCCGAGCGCGAGGGGATCGACCTCTCCGCGTCCTATGCCTACTCCGACTCCGAGTCGGACCTGCCCATGCTGCGCGCGGTGGGCAACGCGGTCGTGGTCAACCCCGATCTGCAGCTACGGCGCATCGCCGCGGAGGAGGGTTGGGAGGCGATCTACCTGGACCGCCTGGGGCGGCGCTTGAAGGTCGTGGGCGCGCTCGCTGCCGGAACGGCTGTGGCGGCGGCCAGCCGCCTGAAGCTCCGCGCAGGATAATCTGCCTCCGCGATGTCCTCCTCCGCCGCCCACACCTCCAAGAGCAAGATCCGCGTCGTCGTCGCCAAGCCCGGCCTGGATGGTCACGATCGCGGCGCGAAGATCATCGCCCGGGCGCTGCGCGATGCGGGCATGGAGGTCATCTACACCGGCCTGCACCAGACGCCTGAGCAGATTGTGGAGACGGTCATTCAGGAGGATGCGGACGCCGTGGGCCTGTCGATTCTTTCGGGCGCGCATATGACGCTGGTGCCGCGCGTGGTGGCGCTGCTGCACGAGCAGGGCATCGACGATGTGCTCGTGACCGTGGGGGGCACGATCCCTGCCGAGGACATTCCCGAGCTCAAGCAGCTGGGTGTGGCTGAGGTCTTCACGCCGGGCGCCCCGACACAGGCGATTGTGGACTTCATCCGCGGGTCCGTCGGCCAGAACTAAATTAAACCGATTGACTCGTCAGTCAACCGCTAATTGGGGTAGCATTGAGGGTGGCGCAGCCGGCGAAGCCGGCGAGCCGGGCCCCTCGATCACGAGGCGTGCTACCAGATTCCCAACTTGAAGGAAGCCGAATGAAGATATGCGTCCTGGTTAAGGAGGTTCCGGACGCCGCCGTCGAGAAGCGCATTGACAACTCGACGGGGCGCATGGACCGCAGTGGGGAGAAGAACCTCAATCCCTATGACACGCACGCCATCGAGGCGGCGATGCAGATCCGCGAGGGCGGTGCCGTCCCCGTGGAGGAGATCGTGGCCGTCACGATGGGCCCCGAGAGCGCCGTGCGCGCGCTGCACAAGGCCGTATCGCTTGGCGCCGACCGTTCGGTGCACCTCAGCGATGGAGCCGTGGCCGGCAGCGATGTGGCCGCCACCGGCTATGCGCTGGCCAAGACCCTGCAGCGCGAGAGCCCGGATCTGGTGCTGCTGGGCCAGCAGTCAGACGACGGCGAGTGCTACACGATCGGGGCTGTCGTGGCCGAGCATCTGGGGATGCCTTCCTTGACGCAGGTCATCAAGATGGACGTCGATCCCGACGCCTTGCGCTGCGAGCGCCAGGCTGAGTACGGCTATGACACGGTGCAGATCAAGCTGCCCGCCGTTATCTCCGTTGGTGACGCCATCAACGAGCCGCGCTATCCCTCGCTGAAGGCGATCATGGGGGCCAAGAAGAAGCCCCTGGACACCGTCGGCATCGGCGATGTGGAGATCGACGCCTCCAAGGTCGGCGGCGAGAACTCCGCCGCGCAGTGGGTGGCCGCCAAGGCGCCGCCCCCGAAGGGCGCCGGCGAGATCATCGAGGACGAGGACACCAACGAGACGGTCGAGAAGATCGTCGCCTGGCTCGACGAGAGGAAGCTGATCTAGATGGCCAACATCCTTGTCTACGCGCTGCACTACGAAGGCGCGATCAACAAGAACTCATTGGGCGCCGTCAGCGAGGGCGCCAAGCTCGCCGCGCAGCTGGGCGGTGAGGCGCACGCGATCCTCGTCGGTCAGGGCGTGCCGCAGGATCTGGCGGCTTCGCTCGGTGCCTACGGCGCCAAGAAGGTGCTCGTCGCCGAGGGCCCCGAAGGTCTCGCGCAGCCTGTCGTTGACGCGATGGGCAAGGCGATCGCCGATGGCGGCTACAAGTACGCCATCTTCGGTGGCGGCCTGCTCGGCTTTGAGATCGGTGCCGGTCTGGCCGCACGGCTGGGCGCTGGCGTGGCCATGGAGGTCACCGCCGTGCGTGCCGAGGGCGGTGAGTTGATCGCCGAGCGCCCCATCCTAGGCGACAGCGCGATCTCCGAGATCAAGTACCGCTCTGAGGTGGGCATCGTGATCGGACGCCTCAACGCGTTTGATATCGCTCAGAACGGCTCAGGCGAGGCGGCAGTGGAGCAGCTGAGCTTCGAGCTGAGCCCGCACGCTTCGCAGGCCACGATGGTGACGCGCGGCGAACAGCGCGGTGCTGACGTTGACATCGAGGGTGCCGACATCCTCGTCGCCGGCGGCCGCGGTCTCGGCAAGGCCGAGGGCTTCGAGCTCTGCGAACAGCTCGCGGGTGCCTTCGGCGGCAACGCCGCGGTGGCCGCCACGCGTGCCGTGGTCGATGCCGGCTGGTACCCCTACGCGGCGCAGATCGGTCAGACCGGCAAGACGGTCGCGCCGAAGCTCTATCTCGCCGCGGGCATCTCCGGTGCGATCCAGCACAAGGTGGGTATGCAGGCCTCGGAGAACATCGTGGCCATTAACAAGGACTCAAACGCTCCCATCTTCGAGTTCTCCGACCTCGGCATCGTGGGCGATCTCAACAAGATCCTGCCCAAGCTGACTGAGGCCGTGAAGGCTAAGAAGGCGAGCTGACGATGTCGGGTCACGGCGGTTCCAACAATGGAAAGGTCGCACCCGCGGCCTTTCCACCACCTGTAGACCCCCAGAAGGAATTCATCAAGCGCGGTCTCGACGACGAGGACGAGCTGATTGAGGTTGGCGTGGCGATCGTCGGCGGCGGCACCGCCGGCCTGGCCTGCGCCAACCGCCTGCTGCAGCTGCTGGCCGACGATCCCGAGACGATGGAGCGCCTCGGCGAAGTGCCGGTGGCGGTCGTGGAGAAGGCCAAGACCTGTGGCGGGCATAACTTCTCAGGTGCCGTCGTGCGCCCGGGGCCGCTTGAAGAGCTATTCCCCGATTTGTCCCGCGAGGACTGGCGCAAGGAGGGCTTTGCCTTCGGCGAGGTCACCAAGGAGGCCGTCTACCTCACGCCTACCGCCAAGACCAAGCTGCGCCTCTTGCCGGTGCCGCCGAACTTCCGCAACCACGGCAACGAGATCCTTTCCGTCTCCGCGCTGGCGCGCTATCAGCAGCGCTTGGCTGAGGAGGCCGGCGCCTACATCCTCACCGAGACCTCCGCCACGCAGCTGATCGTGGAGAACTCGGGTGGGCGGGGATCGGATCAGGGGCAGGCGAGCCGTGTCGTGGGTGTGCGCAGCGGCGACAAGGGTCGCGGCAAGGACGGCGAGCCGCTGGGCAACTTCGAGCCCGGCACCGACATCAAGGCACAGGCCACGGTGCTCGCCGAGGGCTGCTGGGGCCACATCACCGGCGCCGCCATCCGCGAGTTCGATCTCGGCAAGGACCGCGAGCCGCAGGTTTGGGAGCTCGGCGTCAAGGAGGTCTGGAAGGTCCCCAAGCCGCTCGACCGCGTGATCCACACGCTCGGGCCGTGGCCGCTGAGGATGTCCTCCAAGTACGGGCAGATCGGCGGCACCTGGCTGTATCCGATGAAGGACGAGAAGACCGGCGAGCACATGGTCTCGATCGGCTTCGTGCTCGACCTTGAGTACGCCGATGCGACGACCTCCGCCCACGACCTCCTGCAGCAGTTCAAGCTGCACCCGCTCGTCAAGGGCATCCTGGAGGGCGGCGAGCGCATTGCCTGGGGCGCCAAGGCGCTGCCCGGGGGCGGCTACTGGTCGATGCCCAAGCTCTCGATGCCCGGCGCGCTGCTCGTGGGCGACGGCGCCGGCATGGTCGACACCGTCTCGCTCAAGGGCGTGCACCACGCGATCCTCTCGGGCAAGCTCGCGGCCGAGTCGATCTACGCGGCGCTCGTGCGCGGCGAGAGCACCTTCGAGTCCTACGAGCAGGCCGTCGAGGAGTCGCGTATCGGTAAGGAGCTCTATGCCGTGCGCAATACGCGCCAGCCGCTGCAGAAGGGCTTCATCCAGGGCGCGCCGCTGGCCAACCTGATGGTCGCCACCAAGGGCCGCTTTCCTGGCGGGCGCTGGCCCTGGCACCGCAATGACTCCAAACCGATGTTCATCGGCAAGACCAAGGACAACTACCCCAAGCCCGATGGCAAGTACACCTTCGACAAGCTCTCCTCGGTGTTCATCACCGGCAACGCCACGCGCGACGATGCCCCCAACCACATCCGCGTGCAGAAGCATGTGCCGCGTGAGGTTGCGGAAACATGGCGCTGGATGTGCCCGGCTGGGGTCTATGAGATCCCCGAGGACGCGCCCGAATCCGGCGATGTGGACGTGATCGTCAACTACACCAACTGCGTGCAGTGCGGAGCCATCACCGCCAAGGGTGGTCGCCTGACGGCCCCCGAGGGGGGCGACGGACCGCTCTATCAGATCCTCTGAGCGACGCCCGCGGCGGCATTGCCGCGGAAAGTCGCTCGCCGCGGCGAAACCCCAGCAGTTCGCGGGTGTTCCATGACTGCACTTGTCTATGTTTCCAACCTCCTTTCATCTGGCAGTGCTGGCAGCGGGCGTCCTCGCGCAGGCGCCCGCACCGGCTCCCGCGCCGGCCGTGATGGCCAGCGTCGAACAGTGCACGCCGTCGGTCAATCAGGCCGAACGCTCGGCCACCTTCGTCGCGCAGATGACGGCGGTCCAGGGCACGCAGCACATGGCGATGCGCATCGAGGTGCAGGAACGCACGCCGCCGGATGAAACCTTCCACACGATCGTCGCCCCTGGTCTTGGCATGTGGCGCTCCTCGGAACCGGGCGTGAAAGTTTACAAGTACGTCAAGGAACTCACCAACCTTGCGGCGCCGGCTGCTTTTCGTGTGCAGGTGCACTATCGCTGGCTGGACAACCGGGGCAGAGTGATCAAGCGGGCCGAGCGGCGCTCGCCCGCGTGCCTTCAGCCGGTGGACATTCCGCAGCCGCCCGCTAGAATGCCTGAAGCATGAAGACCGAGATCCACCCCGAGTACCTGGAGGCCCACGTGTCGTGCACCTGCGGCAACGAGTTCACGACGCGCGCGACGCGTCCTGAGCTGCACGTCGAGGTGTGCTCGAACTGCCATCCCTTCTACACGGGTCGCCAGAAGCTGGTGGACACCGGAGGGCGCGTAGAGCGCTTCCAGCGCCGCATGGCGAAGGGTCGCGCACGCTCCGCTCAGGCCACTGCCGGGCAGAGCCAGACACGGTCCGAGTAGGGTCTCGGGACTGATATGGCTTCCCGCCTGGCTCCCGGTTCGCCGACGCCAGGGCTGGAGGCGACGTCAGAAACAGCATCGGCGTCCCCGAACGGGATGCTGCAGGCACAGCGCGACGCCCCGCTGGGCGGTCAGGCGGTGCTGGAGGGCGTCATGATGCGCGGCATCCGCAACTGGGCCGTCGCCGTGCGCAAGCCGGCGATCGAGTCGGCCCTGGAGGCGGTGGAGGAGGCAGAGGAGGCAGAAAACGGGGCCTCCGCGCCGTCGGACAACGGTGCCTCTGCGCAGGATGCTTCGGGCCACGGTGCGATCCCCATCGATCCTCTGGGCGAGATCGAGGTCACGACCTTTCCGCTGGACTCGGCGCTGCGCCGTCATCGCTGGCTGCGCGTGCCGATCCTGCGCGGCATCGTGGCGTTGGGGGAGTCGCTGGCGATCGGCTTCAAAGCCCTTGGGGTGTCCGCCAACGCGCAGCTTGCCGCGGTGGGCGGCAGCGGCGGCGAGGAGGGCGAGGAGCCGATGGAGATCTCCGGAGGCATGTGGGCGGGCACGATCGTCGTCGCCTTGGTGTTCGCGATCGGCCTGTTCTTCCTGCTGCCCTTGGGGCTGACGAGCCTGATCAAGGATCAGCTGAACTCCTCGGCGCTGTTCTGGATCGTCGAGGGGGTACTGCGCACCGCGATCTTCCTCGGCTACATGGTGCTGCTCTCGCGCTTGCGCGACCTGCGGCGCGTGTTCGAGTACCACGGCGCCGAGCACAAGACGATCTCCTGCTTTGAGGCAGGTCTCGACCTGACGCCTGTCAACGCGCAGCGCTTCTCGCGCCTGCACCCCCGCTGCGGCACCAGCTTCCTGCTGATCGTCATGATCGTCTCGATCTTCGTCTTCGGCGCGGTCGGCTTGCCCGCCTGGTACCTGCTGGTGGCCTCGCGCGTCATCGGCGTACCGCTGATCGCCGGCATCTCCTTCGAGATCATCAAGTTCGCCGGGCGTAACCGCCGCCGCCGTTGGGTGCGCGTGGTGATGTGGCCCGGGATGCAGTTGCAGCTGCTGACCACGCGCGAGCCCGATCTCGACCAGCTCGCGGTGGCGATCGCCTCGCTTGAGGCGGTACTGGCGTTGGAGGACTACAGCGAGCTGTCGGCCAAGGATCTGGTGGGCGTGGAGGTCGTCGCGTAGGTCGCAGCGCTCGCGCATCGCAGGGCTTGACAGTCCATAAGCACCTTAGTTTCCTTTGGGGCTTGACAAGACTATCGGTCTATGCTTATAGTGCTCTTGCCTTGATTGCCCCGGCTTGGGGCAGCGGGCTTGCATAGGTCGGATCTGGGTTCTTCCCGTGTTGTTGCGGGGTCCATGGAGCCGCAAAGGGATGGTTGGAGAGGGATTTCGGTCGCTTCACGAGGGATGTTGAGATGAGTGATCTTCTTTGTAGCCGCACTTCGCGGTCAAATCGTGCAGTGACTCCACTGGGGGTTACTACTAGATGCGTCAGCATCACTGACGCATCTCTCTCTCTCTCTCTCTCTCTCTCTTGGCCCGGTTGGTTAGCTTCTAGGGCTTCTCGCCGCTGGTTTTCGGCGGCTCGCTTCGGCCACTTGGGCCGGGTTGGTCTCTCGCGCGCGGTGTGCGCTTCGTTGTCGTGTCGACGAGGGGCGTGCCCCTCTGTACCTGAGGAGGGGATGTGCTGATGCGGGTTCTTGTTCGTGTTCGTGGTCTGTCGCGGTTGGTGGTGCGGGGTCTGCTGCCGGTGCTGTTCGTCGCGGGCGCCGGGGTGCTGTGGGCCTCGGGTGTCGCGTTGGGTGCAGGGGACGCGAACCGCGCCGGGTGTGGTGCGGGTACGGAAGCCTCGCCGGGGTTTCGGGGTTATCTGCCGGATTGCCGGGCGTTTGAGTTGGTCACGCCTCCTTATAAGGGGAGCGCTGTGGTGACGAAAGCGCGGAACCAGCCGGCGGCGGTGTCGGGTGATGGGTCGCGTGTGATCACGGGTATCGGTGGGGCGTTCGCTGGTGCCGGCAACGATTGGCTGGATCTCAGTAAGAATCCGAACATTGATGAGTATGAGTTTTCGCGTTCGGGGGCGGGTTGGGCGCCGACGGCGTTGACTCCGCCGGCGACGCAATTTCCGCACGCCAGGATCATGGCAGCGAGTGTGGATCTTGGGAGCACTCTGTGGGGTGCGGCGACGACGCGCGCGTTGTATAACGAAGATATTTATCTTCGTGATGATGCTGGTGTGTTTCATCCTGTCGGTCCTGGTGTGAACCCGGAAATCGCCGGCCAGGAACTAGCGGACGGGGCGGATGAGCTGAACTTTGTAGGGGCGTCGAGCGATCTTTCCCATAGCGTGTTCGCAATGCATGTAATGCCGTCCGAAGAACGGGTCGCCCATGGTGGTCGTGGGAATATGTGGCCGGGCGATACGACCCGAGAAAGCGACCGGTCTCTCTATGAGTATGTGTATGGCGGCGCCCGGGTTTCTGAACCGTCGCTAGTCGGCGTGAGGAATCAGGGTGTGTTGCGGAGTGATGGCGAAGCGCAGCTAATCAGTAATTGCGGTACGGGGTTGGGGTCGAGTCTGCAGGAAGGGTCAGCGTATAACGCAGTGTCGGGGGATGGTGGCGTGGTGTTCTTCACGGCATCAGCGTGTGAAGGTTCCCCAGTAGTGAATGAATTGTATGCGCGGGTTAGTGGTGCGCGCACGGTCGCGATCTCCGAGCCGTCGAAGGAGGACTGCGAATCGTGTAACACTACGAGCGAATTGAAGAACGCGGTGTTCGAGGGTGCTTCGTTGGATGGCCGGAAGGTGTTCTTCTTGACCGAACAGGCGTTGTTCCCGGGTCAGGAAGGCATGAACCTATACGAGTACGATTTCGACGCACCTCCGGCGAGCGCTGGGAATCCGGCGGGTCGTATCCGTCTTGTGTCGGGTGGGTCCGTTGGTGGTGTCGTGGGGGATCCGTTGGTGAAGGGTGTGTCGCGTGTCTCCGAGGACGGTTCGCACGTGTATTTCGTCGCGAAGGCGGTGTTGGCGGGTGCTAACCCGGAAGGCGCGTCGGCAGAAGCGGGCGCCGAGAACCTGTATGTGTATGACACGGTGTCGGGTGTGACGGTGTTCGTCGCGAAGTTGTTGACACCGGGAGAAGAAGCGGCTATCCAGACGGCTGAAGGCGAAGAACAGAACCGGATCATCGAAGAAGCGGTGGAACAGCTTTCGGTGCGCACCGCGGCGGCTGAACACGAGCGCCAGCGCGGTGAAATCACCGTTGAACGCGAACAGTCGCTGATAGCCGAAGCACAAGAAGGCTTCTACGAAGTTAGCGTTGGATTTTACTTTGGTACGCGTGGTCCGTCGAGGACGTTGGGTGAGGACAGGAGCGTGTGGAGGCGAAGTGATGAGCGTCCGGTGCAGGCGACGCCGGATGGCCGTTTTCTGGTGTTCCCGTCCTCCGCGCGTTTGACCGCGGGTGACGAAAGCACATTCGTCCCTCAGTTGTTCGAGTACGACGCGACGACGCAGAGGCTGACGCGCGTCTCGATCGGCCAGGGCGGAGCCTATGGCAACGACGGGAACGTCGATACATTTCGAGCGGCGCCGCAGATTCCTCCACTGGGCTATGCTGAGATGGATTTTCCGACTGGTGGCCAGGTTGGGTCTGTGTTGTCGGCAGATGGTGGCCGTGTGTTCTTTACGAGCGCGGCGGGTTTGGCGCCGCAGGCAGCAGCGGGTGATACGAGTGTGTATGAGTACCGGGAAGGCGATGTGTATCTCGTCTCGGGTGGGCAGGATGCGTCGTTCAGTGCCCAGGTCGGTAATCCCACCGTTGGAATTTTGGGGGCTAGCCCGTCGGGTGGTGATGTGCTGTTCACGACTGTTGAGCAGCTTGTCCCGCAGGACGGCGAAACGTCGATGGTTCTGTATGACGCGCGTGAAGAAGGCGGGTTTCCCGCGCCGGTCCTGGCGGCCGGGTGTGTCGGGGAAACGTGTCGCGGCTCCTCGGGCAGTGCGCCGCAGTTGCCGGGTGCGGGCAGTGCAGGCCAGACGGCTGGTGGGAATCTCACACCGCCGGTGGAAGCCAAGCGGGTGGTGAAGCCCCGGCCGCGGTCGTCGGTGAGGTCGCGGAAGCTTGCGCGGGCGTTGCGGTTGTGTAGTCGTGGGCCGAGGGCGAGGCGTGCGGTGTGTGTGAGGCGTGCGCGGAAGCGGTTTGCTGCTGTGAGTGTGAATGGTCACGATCGGAGGGGAAAGCGATGAGGTCGCACAGGACTACGCGCCGGATCATGGGTCTCGGTGTTCAGCTGGGCTTGATCGTGCTGCTGTTGGCGGTCGGGGTGGCGGGGGCCTCGTCGGGCGGTGGTGTCGGCTGGTCGATCAAGTCGGTCGCGGAACCGACGAACCTCAACGCGAGCGACACCGTCGACGCGATCGAGGAACTGAAGGTCACCGCGTCCGGCGGCACGTATGAGCTGCAGTCGAGCAGTACGGGGGCGAGCACAGCGCCGATTGCATGGGATGCGACTGCGGGGGAGGTGCAGGCGGCGATCGAAGGGATCCCGGGGCTGCAGGCGGCGGGTGCTGTGGCTGTGGCGGGTGGTGTGGTCGACGGGTCTGAAGCCAGGACGTACACGATCACGTGGGAGGGAGTGTGGAGCGGTGCGAACTCGGGTCTTTCCCCGGTGGAAAACGAACTGAAGTTCGTGAATGGGCTGGGCGAAACGGTCGAAGGGACCATTACCACCCGGCAGATACGGGAACCGGCGGTGCCAGATCGCTATACGGTGACTGTTGTGAATGTGGGGTCGCGTGCCTCTGAAGGTGAAGTGAGGGTCGTAGACCGGCTGCCGGCGGGTGTTGTTGTGGCGGGTCCGTTGTCTGCGGTGGAAGCGAAGATCGAAGAACCGGCGCTAGAGGCTGAAGGAGGAATGGGCGCTGGCGAATGTGTGGTGTCGTCGGTGGTGAAGTGCTCGTATGCGGGGCCGGTGGCTGCGGGGCAGCAGCTGCGGGTGCATATCGGGGTTGTGGTGTTGTCCGCGTCGCTTCGGGGTCCCGTTCTGAATACGGCTGTGGTGTCGGGTGGCGGGGGTGGTGAAGCGTCGGTTGGCGAGTCTTCACCAGTGAATGTGGCGCCGGCCATGTTCGGCGTGAACCAGTTCGCGTTCGAAGCGACCGGTGCCGATGGAAGGGTGGACACCCAGGCCGGCGATCATTCGTTTGAGCAGACGACAACGGTCGATTTCAACACCGTACTCGCCAAGATGGTCAGTCAAGGGACGCTTGTTGCTGGTCCGGTGCGGGAAGTGGGCAGTGTCGAGGTTGAACTGCCGTTGGGTATGGCGGGGAACCCGCTCGCCGCGGAGCAGTGCCCAGCGAGCGACCTGAGCGATACGCATGGCAAACTTGAGTTTGGTCATTACTATACGGCTTGTCCGACGGGTAGCGTAGTGGGCTTCGTCCGCGTCAGATTTGCACATGGATCCGAACGAAATGGCGAAGTGGTGCCCGGCGGGTTCCCGTTGTATAATGTGGTGCCGGAGCGTGGTTTTCCCGCGGAGTTCGGTTTCAACGCGGGTCTGGCCCAACCGGTCTTTTTGTATGCGAGTGTGGTCCCAGGCGCGTCGGGGTACCGGTTGCGCGTGGGGACACCCTCAGTGCTTCGCCCCGTCCACGAACTGCAGATCATAGGTATCTCGGTGACGTTGTTCGGCAGCCCCGCGGAACATAATGGTGTGGGTGGTGGTGCGGCGTTCTTGACGAACCCGGCGTCGTGTACGGGTGAACCGTTGACGGCCAGGGTGGTGGCGACCGCCTGGGAAGGCGGTTCGGCGAGTATGGAATCCACGGCGTACCCCGACATCACGGGCTGTGACTTGTTGCAGGGCGCCGCGGCGTTCAACCCCACGCTGGGCGTCACCCCGGAATCGACGCAGGCGGATACCCCGTCGGGTTACCGTGTGGATCTGCGGGTCCCGCAGGCCCCGAGCGTGTTCGGCGCGCTCGCGACCCCCGAGTTGAAGGACGCGGCGGTGACGCTCCCGGCGGGTGTCTCGATTTCCCCGTCCGCCGCCTCGGGCGCCAGCGCCCTGGAAGGCTGCACCGCGGCTCAGATCGACCTGTTGGGTACCGAAGTGGGTGAAGGGCACCCCGGTGGCAACAGCAGCCCCTACGATGACGGCCAGGTCCACGCGTCTCCCGGGAACTGTCCGGAACGTTCGCGTGTCGGGACGGTCGAGGTGCATACCCCTGTCCTCGCGTCCCCGTTGGAGGGTCATGTGTTCCTGGCGCAGCCGACGTGTGGTGGTGCGGGGCAGGCTGCGTGTACTGAACAGGCCGCTGAAGAAGGCAAGGTGTATGGCCTGTACCTGGAAGCGGCGGGTTCCGGGGTGATCATCAAGCTCGCCGGGTCCGTCGAAGTCGGCGGCTACGGCCCGCACAGTGTCCAGACTGGTTTGGCGCCGGGCCAGTTGAGAACAAGGTTTGATGAAAACCCGCAGTTCCCGTTCGAAGAGTTGACGCTCACGCTGTCGGGTGGGGATCGTTCGGTGTTGGCGAACCCCCAGGCGTGCGGTACCGCGACGACCGCGAGTGTCCTGGAACCGTGGAGTGCCCCCGAGTCCGGGCCCGCCGCGACACCCTCCTCGTCGTTCGATGTCACGGGCTGTGGTGGCGGGATGCCGTTCAGCCCGGGGTTCAGTGGTGGTGTGGTGGCGCCGTCTGCGGGTTCGTTCACTCCGTTCACGCTGACGCTCTCGCGCCATGACGGCGAACAGGACCTCTCGGGTGTCTCGACGACGCTGCCGCCGGGGCTCCTTGGTGTCCTGAAGAGTGCGGTGCAGTGCCCCGAACCGCAGGCCAGCCAGGGTGCGTGTGGTGCGGGCAGCCTGCTCGGGCATACCCAGGTCGCTGCGGGTGCGGGTGGCCAGCCGTTGTGGGTCACCGGCCAGGTGTTCCTCACCGGCCCCTACAAGGGCGCCCCGTTTGGGTTGAGCATCGTCGTCCCGGCGAAGGCCGGCCCGTTCAACCTCGGGAACGTCATCGTTCGTGCCGCGATCCACGTGGACCCGCATACGGCGCAGATCACGGTCGTCAGCGACCCGTTGCCGCAGCTGGTGGATGGCATCCCGTTGCGTGTCAAGACGGTGAACGTCACCGTCGACCGGCCAGGGTTCACGTTCAACCCGACGAATTGCAGCCAGTTGGCGCTCACGGGGACGCTGGCGAGTGCGCAGGGCGCGAGCGTGAGCGTGTCCAGCCCGTTCGCCGTCGCCGGGTGTGCTGGCCTCGCGTTCAAACCGTCGTTCACGGTCTCTACGCAGGCGAGGACGAGCAAGAAGAATGGTGCGAGCCTCGACGTCAAGGTCGGCTACCCCAGTGGGGCGCAGGCGAACATCCGCAGCGTCGCGGTGACGCTGCCCAAGGCGCTGCCCTCCAGGCTCTCCACGATCCAGCAGGCCTGCCCCGAGGCGACGTTCAACGCGAACCCCGCATCCTGCCCGGCGGGGTCGAACATCGGGATCGCCACAGCGCATACCCCGGTCCTCGCGAACCCCGTGACGGGCCCGGTGTACCTCGTATCTCATGGTGGTGCGGCGTTCCCCGACCTCGTGCTGGTCCTCCAGGGCGAAGGCGTAACCCTCGACCTCGTGGGCAGCATCAACATTAAGCACCAGGTCACCAGCAGCACGTTCGCATCGGTTCCCGACGCGCCCATCAGCAGCTTCGAGCTGAGTCTCCCCGAGGGGCCACACTCCGGGCTCGCAGCAGTGCTGCCCGCGAAGGCCAAGGGCAACCTCTGCGGCACGAGCCTCGCGATGCCCACCACACTCACCGGGCAGAACGGGGCGCAGATCAAACAGAACACCAAAATCCAGGTCACCGGCTGCTCCAAGCCCAAAAAGAAGGTCAAGCACAAGAAGCACAAGAAGGGCAGGAAGAGGTAGGTAGGCGGAGCTCGTGCTCGTGTCTACCCGTGACACCAACGCCGGGGCGCGCGGGAAGGCGCGCCCCGGGGAGGCTCGGTCGTCCCGCGAGCGTAAGGGCGCGCCCCATGGGGCGGACGGGCTGCCCCGTGGGGCCGAGGGGCTGCCCCGGGAGCACGTCACCGAGATCCAGCGCGTTAGGATTCTCGCTGCGATGGCCGACGTCGCCGCGGAGCGCGGGGCGGGGGCTGCGAGTGTTGCGCACATCGTGGCTCGGGCGGGGGTTTCACGCCGGACGTTCTATGACTTGTTCGAGGATCGCGAGGATTGCTTTCTCGCCGCTTTCGACGAGGCTGTTGCGCAGGCCGCCAGGACGGTGCTTTCGGCGTATGGGGAGGAGGTGAAGTGGCGGGAGCGGATCAGGGCTGGGCTGTTGGCGCTGCTCGTCTTCTGCGAGGAGCAGCCTTCGCTTGCCCGGCTGTGTGTCGTGGAGGCGCTCGCTGCGGGCCCCCGGGCCTTGGAGCGGCGCGCGGAGGTGCTCGACCAGCTGCTGTGGGCGGTCGAGGAGGGGCGTTCGGAGCGGCCCTCCCGCGTTCCGGAGCCGCCGCCCCTGGCGGCCGAGGGTGCCGTCGGGGCTGTTCTATCTGTTATCCATCGCCGTCTCATCGCCAGCGGCAGCGAGCCGCTGACGCCCCTATTGGGCGAGCTCATGAGCGCGATGGTCCTTCCCTACCTCGGGGCTCAGGCGGCACAGAAGGAGCTACACAGACCGGCCCCCCAAATCAAAAAGAGAAAAAACCACGCGCACCACGACCCACTTGAGGGACTCGATATGCGCATCACCTACAGAACCGTGCGCGTATTGATGACGATCGGCTCAGGACCCGGAGCGAGCAACCGGAAGATTGCGGGCGATGCGGGGATCTCCGACCAGGGGCAAGTCTCGAAGCTCCTCACACGGCTGGAGAGCCTAGGGCTGGTACGCAACGATGGGGTAGGACACGCAAAGGGAGCACCCAACGCTTGGGTACTCACCCCGCGCGGCCTCGAGGTCGAGAGCGCCATCCGGGTGCAGACCGCCTCGCGGCAGGAGCTCCGCGTTGGCGTAGCCCGCTAGCGGGGTGGGTCAGGGCTGGGTCGGGGCAGCAGTCGAGCGCCTCGATGTGCAGCCGCGATATTCGCAAGCTTGATATGCGCATCGCGGTTATGCGCACATAGACTGGGATCGATGATCGAGGATCTCATCCAGCAGATTGAGACGCGCTTCGCCGAGCTGGGCGAGCAGATGACCGACCCCGAGGTGATCGGGGACCGGGAGCGCTACGCCGAAGTGGGGCGTGGCTACAGCCAGCTCGAGCCGGCGGCGAAGCTCGCCGGCGAATGGCGCCACGCGCAAGACGACGCGGCCGGGGCGGAAGAGTTGCTGTCCGAGGATGGCGAGGACTCCGAGGTGCGCGAGATGCTGATCGGCGCTCGCGCGCGTATCGAGGAGCTCGAGGAGGAGATCCGCGTGGCGATGGTGGAGCGCGACCCCAACGATGAGAAGAACGTGATCGTGGAGATCCAGGGCGGCGCTGGTGGCGACGAGGCCGGCCTGTGGGCGGGCGACCTGTTTCGCATGCTCAGCAAATACGCCGAGCGCCTGGGCCTCAGCACCGAGCCGATGGATGTGAGCGATGGCAAGTACACGTTCGCCATCAAAGGCGACGGCGCCTACTCGGTGTTCAAGTTCGAGGGGGGCACCCATCGCGTGCAGCGTGTGCCCGAGACCGAGTCTCAGGGGCGTATTCACACCTCCACTGCGACGATTGCGGTGCTGCCTGAGGCCGAGGACGTGGACGTGCAGGTCGACGCCAATGACTTGCAGATCGATGTCTACCGCTCCTCGGGGCCAGGAGGGCAGTCGGTCAACACGACCGATTCGGCCGTGCGCATCACGCACAAGCCTTCGGGGATCGTCGTGTCGATGCAGGACGAGAAGTCCCAGCTGCAGAATCGCGAGAAGGCATTGCGCGTGCTGCGTGCGCGGCTGTATGAGCGTGCGTTGGCCGAGCAGCAGGCCGAGCTGGCCGCCGACCGCCGCTCGCAGGTCGGGACGGGGGATCGCGCCGAGAAGATCCGCACCTACAACTACGGTGAGCGCCGCGTCACCGACCACCGCATCAAGCTCACCGTGCACAACCTCGATCAGGTTCTTGCGGGGGAGCTGGATGAGCTGACCGCGGCGCTACAGGCGGATGAGAAGCGCCGGCGGCTGGAGGCGCAGGCGCTTCACTGAACCGTCTGGTACAAAGAAACTGTACCGAATGGTCTGGTAAGACTGTACTGTGTGGTACAGTGAACCTGTACTGATGAAGCTGGCGAATCCATTTGTGTTTGACCGACCCCTCCCGCCGGGTGAGTTGATTGACCGTGAAGAGGAGTTGGACTTGCTGGTGGCGCTCGCCGTGGGCGGGCAGTCGGCGCGGCTGGCAGCACCGCGGCGCTATGGCAAGACGACTCTGCTGGGCGCGCTGGTCGATCACATCGAGCGCGAGGAGGGGTTCATTGCCACGCTGCTCGACTTCTCGCGCGTGACGAGCATGGCCGATGTGGTGGCGCGCTTTGAGCAGGGCTACGCGGAGGGGTTGGAACGCAGCAAGCTGCGCGCACTGTGGCGCTCCCTGCGCCGGCGCGCGACCGTCGATGCCCACCTGCGCGTACCCGGCGACGTCGCGGGCGTGAGCGTTGGGATCGCTCCCGCCGACGGCGAAGAGCTGCTCTCACGATTGCATCACCTGCTGGAGGTTCCGCGTGTGGTGCACGAACGGACGGGGCGCCGGTGCCTTGTGATCTTCGACGAGTTTCAGGACTTGCTGAAGGTGGTGCAGGGCGTTGACGGCATCCTGCGCAGCCACATCCAGCACCACTACAAGGTGGCCTCCTACGTGTTCGCCGGCAGCGAGCCTTCGCTGCTTGCGGAGCTGTTCGGCGATCGCAAGCGCCCTCTGTTCGAGCAGGCGCGCAGCGTGCCGCTCGGACCGCTTGCGCCGGCGCCGCTCGCGGCGTGGTTGGAGACCCGCCTCGGCAGTCGAGAGCCCTTGGGGGAGTGGATCGACGAGCTCGTCGCGTTCTCTGGCGGTCACCCTCAGCGGGCGATGATGATCGCGCACATGCTGTGGGAGCAGGACCCGCAGGATCCCGATGCGCTGAGTCACGCGATCAATGCCGCCACGCGCGAGGCGGCCGAGGGCCTGGAGCAGACCTGGACGAGTCTCAGTGCCAACGAGCGCAAGGTGCTTGGTGTGATTGCCACCGGCCAGCGGCAGGTCACATCCAAGGCGGCGCTTGCGCTCAGCGAAATCGGCAAGGGCAGCCAGGCATATGCTGCCGCCAGTCTGGTCGAGCACTGCATACTGCGCACCTCAAGCGATGGCCTGCTCAGCATCGTCGATCCGCTGCTCGCGCGCTGGCTCAGCCCGGCTCGCTAGCCTGCGTGCATGGAGCCAGTGGCGGTGTGAGAACCGGCACGCCGGTACGCGAGGCTCTGGATGGCGCGATCACCGCGATCGGCGCCGCGGGCTGTGAAACGCCGCGGCTTGATGCGGAAGTGCTGCTGGCGCATGTGCTCAGGGTCTCGCGGGAGCGGCTGTGGACCGATCGGGAGCTGATCGTCGCGGGGCCGGCGGTGAGGGCATTTCAGAACGCCGTGCGCCGGCGGGCGGTGCAGCGCGAGCCGGTCGCCTACATCGTTGGTCATCGCGCCTTCCGCCATTTGGATGTGGCGGTGGACCCTCGCGTGCTCGTGCCGCGGCCCGAGACGGAGCTGCTGGTGGAGATGGGGTTGGTGCTGCTGCGGGGCGCGCGGGTGCTCGATGTGGGTACCGGCAGTGGGGCGGTGGCGCTTGCGCTCAAGCAGGAGCGCCCCGATCTGCGGGTGACTGGGAGTGACATCAGCTCTGACGCGCTGGAGTTGGCGCGCGGCAACGGCGAGCGGCTGGGGCTGGAGGTCAGCTGGGCGCACGCCGATCTGCTGGAGGGGCTATCCGACGAGTTCGATGCCGTGCTCTGCAATCCGCCTTACGTCGCAGAGTCCGAGCGTGGCTCGCTGGCGCCTGAGATCCTGCGCCACGAGCCACCCGGAGCGCTGTTTGCCGGGGCAGACGGGCTGGTCGTGCTTCGGCGCTTGGCCGCTCAGCTCGCCGCGCGCCCACGTGTGCGGCTGGCGGCACTGGAGGTCGGGGCTAGGCAGGCGCCGGCTGTCGGCGGCTTGCTGCACGACGCGGGCTTTACGCAGGTGCGCGCCGAGCGCGACCTTGCTGGGATTGAGCGCGTGGTCGTGGGGGAGCGGCCGGGCGAGGGCCAATCCGCAGACCGCGAGGAGGCCAGCTTGTGACGCTTACCCCTGACGACGCCCGGCGCTTGCAGGAGTGCCTCGCCGGCGGTGGCCTCGCCGTGTTTCCGGCGGACACCGTCTATGGCATCGGCTGCGAGCCGGACAATCAGGTCGCCATCGAACGCCTTTACGCGCTCAAGGGTCGTCCTGCGGCCCGGCCCGCGGCGGTGATGTTCTTCTCGCTGGGTTCGGCGCTGGAGGCGCTGCCCGAGTTGCGTGAGCGCGAGCGTGCCGCGATGATCGCGCTGCTGCCTGCGCCGCTGACGCTGCTGCTGCCCAACCGCAATCAGCGTTTCCCGTTGGCGTGCGGTCCCCGTTCGGACACGCTGGGAATTCGGGTGCCGCTGCTGGAGGGGGCACTGACGCCGCTGAGGGCCGTCGGGGTCCCCGTTTTGCAGTCCAGCGCCAATATCTCTGGGGAGGCGGACGTGCGGCGGCTCGCCGACGTTCCCCTCGCCCTGCGCGAGGGCGTGGACCTCGTGCTCGACGGTGGCGAGCTGCCCGGGACGGCGTCCACTGTCGTCGACCTACGCGGCTACGAGGAGCGCGGCGAGTGGCGCGTCGTGCGCGGCGGGCCACTCGGGGAGAGCGAGCTGGAGCGTGTGCTCGGCTGACGCGAGCGGGGCTGGGCGAGACAGGTGGGGGGCCAGGGCGAGGCGGGTGGGCGGCCAGGGCAGGGCGGCTGCAACTGCTAGCCTCAATAGGCCGTCGCGACTGGCGCTGAGGTGGAATTGACCACCGGGAAGCGATGGCCATCGAAGCGAGAGCCGCGCGCCTGGGCATACATATCGTCGCCTGCGAGGAGCGCACAATGCCCGAAGCCAGCACCACCGAAACCGCCGCCGAGCTCAGCCCCGACTACTTCAATCGCCCCTTGTCCGAGGTCGACCCCGAGGTCGCCGAGGCGGTGCAGGGCGAGCTTGAGCGTCAGCAGGGGACGCTTGAGATGATCGCCTCGGAGAACTTCGTCCCCCGCGCCGTGCTGGAGGCGGCCGGCTCGGTGCTGACGAACAAGTACGCCGAGGGCTACCCGGGCCGGCGCTACTACGGCGGCTGCGAGCAGGTGGACATCACCGAGCAGTTGGCGATCGATCGCGCGCAGGCGCTGTTTGGCGCTGAGCACGCCAACGTGCAGCCGCACTCCGGTGCTCAGGCCAACACCGCCGTGTACCACGCGCTGCTCAAGCCGGGCGAGAAGATCATGGGCCTGTCCTTGGCCCACGGCGGGCATTTGACGCATGGGATGAAGCTCAACGTCTCGGGGAAACTGTATGAGGTCGTGCCGTATGAGACAGATGCCGAGAGTGGGCTGGTGGACATGGACGAGGTGGCGCGACTGGCGCGCGAGCACCGTCCCAAGCTGCTGCTCGCCGGCTGGTCGGCCTACCCGCGCCAGCTCGACTTCGAGCGTTTCCGTGAGATCGCCGATGAGGTGGATGCGCTGCTGATGGTGGACATGGCTCATTTCGCCGGACTGGTCGCGGCGGGTCTGCACCCCAATCCGGTTGAGGTGGCCGATGTGGTCACCACCACCACGCATAAGACCCTGGGCGGTCCGCGTGCGGGGCTGATCCTCTGCAAGGAGGAGCTGAAGAAGAAGATCGACTCTGCCGTCTTCCCCGGCCAGCAGGGTGGGCCGCTGCAGCATGTGATCGCCGCCAAGGCGGTGGCCTTGAGGATTGCCGCTTCCGAGCTGTTCCGCGAGCGCCAAGTTCGCACGCTTGATGGCGCCAAGGCAGTGGCCGAGCAGCTGCTGAGCGCCGACTCGCAGGCGCACGGTATCCGCGTGCTCACCGGCGGCACCGACACGCACCTGCTGCTCGTCGACCTGCGCTTGCTGACCCCCGAGCTGAGCGGTCGCCAGGCCGAGGACCGGCTGCATGAGATCGGGGTAACCGTCAACCGCAACGCCATCCCCTTCGACCCTCGGCCTCCAATGGAAGCCTCCGGCGTGCGTATTGGCACCCCCGCCCTTGCTACCCGTGGCCTGCAGCGTGAGGACTTCACCGAGGTCGGCGCGATCATCGCCACTGCCCTCACGGGTGAGTTCGAGGGCCGCCGGGATGAGCTGACCGAGCGTGTGCAGGCGATCGTCGAGCGCTACCCGCTGTATGAGGAGATGGGAGTTCGGCACCACGCCGGAATCGCAACTGGAATCTACCGCGAGGGTGAAAGCGATCGCTTACGCGACGAGTGGGAGCGCTAGCTCAGGATCGGGTTACACACGCAGCGACTCGCTGTCCATCTCAAGCTCGATGACATGCGCGACTCGGTCCATGTCCGCGTCATAGGCGAGCAGGGTTGCCCCGTTGCGCCACGCAACGGCGGCGATCATGCAGTCGATCATCCCGCGCGGGGTGACACCTTTGGCTCGGCAGCGCCGGTAAATGTGTACCGCGCCATCAAAGTCGGCTATCGCGTCGAAGCTCAGCATCTCAACGCTTGCCAGCAGCCGGCGCAACTGGGTCTCGCGATGGCTGTCTCGCGCACCAGCCAATACCTCCATGACAACGGGCTCGGTAACCGCAACCGACCCTACGCTCTCGATGAGTTCGGAGAGGCGGCGATCGACAGTGCTTTCGGTGCCTCGGTCGTACTCGACCCAGGCGGAAGTGTCCGCGAGGATCACGCGGCTGCGTGTGGGGGCACGTCGGCCGGGACCTCGCCGATCGCGTGCGCTCCGCGCATCGCTCGCGCTTCATCGAGCGTCATGGGCTGCCCGGCTAAATGCCGCAGGGCGAGATCAACGGCCGCTGTCTTGGTCCGCACGCCGTAGCGGTCCATGATCGTCCGAATGTAGTCGTCCTCGATCTCTATGTTCGTCCGCACGGTGCTCATACACTAATCGTACACCATACGTGTACGTGAGGTGTAGTGCGGATCGTTGGCACTTCTCGGGGCCATGCCCATCCAAGAGGACTCGTCCGCCGTCACCCGACTCCCGCGCCTGCGATGCTGTGAGGCGGTTCGATGGCGCACTTGACCGAGCTAGATGCCCTATGGGCTTTCCTGACGGCGGCGGTGGTGACGGCGCTGCTGACGCCGCTGACGATGCGCCTCGCGCGAGCGGTAGGTGCCGTGGATGTGCCGCGCGAGCGGGGGCTGTCTGACAAGGCGACGCCGCTGCTGGGCGGCCTGGCGATCTTCGCGGGGGTGTTGGTGGCGGGTGTGGCTTGGCTGCCCGACAGCGGCCCGGCGGGCCGCGTGTGGCAGGGGGTGCTGCTGGGCGCCACGCTGATCACGGTTGTGGGGGCGCTGGATGATCGCTTCGATTTGCACCCGGCGGTCAAGCTCGCGGGGCAGATCGTGGCGGCGCTTGTGGTCGTGCACTACGGGGTGGTGGTGCATTACATAACGCTGCCGTTCGTGGGCAGGTTGAGCTTCCCCAACGCGGGCGGGGCCGTGACCGTGGTGGGGCTGGTGGCGCTGATGAACGTCGTCAACTTCAGCGACGGCGTGGATGGGCTGGCGGCGGGGGTGTGCACGATCGTTGCGGCGGCTCTGGCTGTGATCGCCTTCGATCTGGGACGGGCCGCGCCGGGGGTGCTGGCGGCGCTGACGGCAGGCGCGGCGCTGGGCTTTCTGGTCCACAACTTTCCGCCGGCGTCGAGCTTCATGGGGGACTGCGGCTCGAACCTGCTGGGCTTTCTGATGGGCTGCGTGATGGTCGAGGGTTCGGTTAAGACGACCGCGGTCGTGAGCTTTGTGCTGCCGCTGATCCTGCTGGCTGTGCCGTTCCTGGATACGACTTTCGTTGTGCTCAAGCGCTTGAAGTACAAGAAGCCCATTTATGAAAGCGACAGCGAGCACTTCCACCACCGCATGGCTCGCATTGGCTTCAGCAGCAGGCGCACGATCGCGTATCTGTATGCCTGGACGTTGATGCTGGCGGGCCTGGCACTGGCGCTGCGCTTTGTCCCCTACAGCGACCATCACGGCCATCTGCACACTGGTTGGACGCTCGTGATGATCGCTCTCGGCCTAGTGGCCGTGGCGGCCAGCGTGTACCTGGTGTACGTGCTGGAGATCCTGAAGTCCCGCCGCCTGGACACGCTGGGGCGGATGGTGGTGGCGCGGCGGGCTGAGCAGGGGCTTGGCGAGGGGGAGATGGATGAGCAGGGCGTAGACGCAGAACACGAGCGTGGCGCCGCGCAGGCGGCGGCTGGAGCTGACGGCCGCTAGGGGCAGCGCCCAGATCGCGTACCAGGGCAGCAGCCAGGCCGTTGAGAGCAGCAGGGCGAGTGTTGCCCAGCCGGCCTGCGCGCGCCATTCCGCACCGCGCCAGGTGCGCCAGAGAGTGAACAGCAGCACCGCGAGAAAGCCGCCGAGGAAGATGTTGCGCCACCAGGTGGGGGTGCCGGTGAGGCCCACCAGCCGCGCGCTCTCGGCGGGGATGCTGTGCACGGCCACGAGTTGCTGCTGCTCCTGCAGGGCGCTGAGGAAGCCGAAGGCATGCGCGCCGAAGCCGATCACGGCAAGCACGGCGAGCGCGGCGAGGCTCAGCAGCGCGGCGCCGAGCATCCGCAGGCGCGCGCGTCCACCCGTGGGCGCGAGGATGAGATAGGGCAGCACCAGGCCGACTGAGGCCTTTACGGCAACTGCCGCCACGAGCGCTGCGGAACCCCGCGATGCGTCACGCACGCTGGTGGCGGCTGTGGTGGCCGTCAGGGCGAGCGCGAGCGACAGCAGCAGCATCACCAGCGTGTCGTTATGAGCTCCCCCGACGGCCAACTCCAGCAGCAGCGGATTGAGGCCCAGGAAGGCGACCGCCCAACGCGGCGAGTGGCCCAGGCGGGAGGCGGCGCGACCCACGAGCGCTACGGCGCCGAGGCTGCAGAGGACCGCTACCGCCTTCAGCGCCCACAGGCCACCAGCGACACCTAGTGGCGCGATTACATAGGTGCCGAGCGTGAACAGCGGTCCGTAGGGCGAGTGCTGGTAGGGCCAGCCCAGGAACGGATAGACGGGGTCGGTGAAGATCCGCACGGGATAGTTCGTGTATGGGTCCAGGCCGTGCAGGGCGCCGAGGCGGGCGAAGCCGAGGTAGCCGAAGACATCCTGGGAGATCAGCGGCGGCCCCAGCAGCAGGATGATGTGGGCGGCCACGATCGCGAGGGCGATTGCCCATATTGGCAGTGCCCGGACGGCGAGGAGCACCACCAGATAGCTGCCGGCCATGATTAGCGTGAGCGTCTGGAAGCTGTTTTCGTTGAGGCCAAGGCCGAGGTTGCGCAGCGGCCCCGCCATCCAGGCGGGCCAGCCGCCGCTGCGGCCGGGCACGTAGATCGTGGGGGCGCTGGCCGCGCCGGCGCAGAGCAGGAAGACGCTCACGAGCACACCCGCGAGCCCAAGAATCCCCAGCGTAAGCAGCAGGGCACGGGAGGATACGCCGGCAATATGTCCGTCGGCTGTGCGAATGTTCGGTATGCCTAGTACTCTGTCGTTCACCGCTGTATTCGTTGGGGGGGGATTTGTCCGGTGGCCGCACTGCCAATCACCGCCCCCGGCAGAGCTTGACGCATATGGGACCTCGCCACAGCACACCTACCTCTTCCGCAGACCCCGGTTCCAAACCGCAGCGTGTGCTGATCCTTTCAGCCGACGTGGGCGAGGGCCATGCCGCCGCCGCGCGCGCTTTGACGCAGCAGCTCGAAGCCTCACCGCAGGAGGTCGAAGTCACGACGATCGACGGTCTTGCCGCACTGGGTCGTCCGGTGCGCCAAGTGGTCCAGGATGGCTACCGCGTGCAGCTGCGCTGGCTGCCTTGGACCTACACGATCGTTTATTGGCTGCTTGAGAAGATCGCCCCTGCTCGCTGGTTGGCGCGCGGGCTGCTGTGCCTGTTTGGCTCGCGCCTGTTGGCGCGGCGCATCGCCGAGCACGAACCGGATGTGATCGTCTCTACCTACCCTGCCGTCACGGTGGTGCTCGCACGCCTGCGCCGCACTCATCAGGTGACCTGTCCAACTGTCGCCACCATCACCGACCTCACGGGTCTGTTCTTCTGGGCGCAGCCGGGCATCGACATGCACCTCGTGATGTATGGCGAGTCGCTGGAGTCGGTGGAAAGCATTGCCGGGCCAGACAGCGTGCAGCTCGTGCGCCCGCTGATCTCGGCCGAGTTCCTGGAGCCGCGCTGCCCGAGCGAGGCGCGTCGCGCGCTGGGCCTGCCCGAGGAGGGACGCATGGTCGTGGTCTCGGGCGGTGGCTGGGGCGTGGGCGACGTGCAGGGCGCCGTGCAGGAGCTCTGCAACGTGCCGGACATCTCAAGCATCGTCTGCCTGGCTGGGCGCAACGAGCAGCTGGCAGAGAAGCTGGGCGAGGCTTTTGCGTCTGAGGAGCGCGTGCGCGTGTTGGGCTTCACCGATCAGATGCCCCAGCTGCTGGCCGCTGCGGATGCGCTTGTGCACTCCACCGGCGGCGTGACCTGCCTGGAGGCCAAGGCTGCGGGCACCCCAGTTGTGTCCTACGGCCTGCCTGTGGGGCATGCGAGGTTGAACACGCGCGCGATGGCGAATCTCGATCTGCTGCGGCTTGCCAATGACACGCGCGAGTTGCGCGAGCATGTGCAGGCGAGTTTTGCGGAGAGCGCCGTCATGGTTGCGGCTCCAGCAACAGGCACGACTGCCGCGTCGACTGCCGAGCCAGTGATGGCACAGGCCAACGGCGCCACATCGCTGGGCGACCCGAAGCTGTTCGAACCGGCGGCCGTTGACCTTGTGCTGAAAGCCCCGCGCCGGGTGCGGCCGATTCCCATGTGGCGCCTGCGCACGATCGCCATAAGCGCGCAGTTGCTGCTGCTGCTGGGCGTGGGCATGTGGACGATGTCGACCGACGAGGTCACCGCACTCGCCTCGGCGGTGCTGCGCGTGCATACGATCAAGCACATCGCCACCAGCGATCACAGCGTGGGCGTGATCCTGCGGGCGCCCTCGCAGGATGTGGCGGCGGTGGCATCGCAGCTGGCCAGTCGCGGCATCCACGTCTCCTTCGCGGACGGTGGCGGCGTGCCTGCGCGTGGCGTCGTGATCAAGGTGGAGGGTCTGCGCGATGAGCTGATGCCCGAAGCGCCCCGCAACAGCCTGCTGCGCTGGATGCGCACACGCGGCGTGCTGCGTTCGCAGGCCCGCGCGCTGGGACTGCACCGGCACTTCTACTTCCTGCAGCCTCACGGCGGTCTCAGCGTGGGCCAGCTCGTGCTTGCACGTACGGCCGATGCCACGCCCGTCGCCGGGCAGGTGCAGCTGAACGCGACCGGCCCGCTGCCTCAGCGCCCGCTGCGCGCCGGCGACGTGGTCGTGGTGAGCGTCGACGGCTCGCCCGCCTCCGTGCGCGGCGTCGTGCGGCTCGTGTCCTGGTTGGACGCCGAGCGGCTGGGCGTCGAGTCGCTCGGCTCGCTCGCCAGCTGAGCTGTCTCCTCGCTAGCGCCGGGAGCGTCCTGCGTAGGATTGGGAGTGTCCTGTGTAGGGTCGGGAGCTTCCTGCGCGTGCTCGCTGTGCATCAGTGCCAGCAGCAGCGGCGAGCGCGCCAACACGGCTGCGCCTGCGACCACCACCAGCAGCGAGGCCGCCAAGGGCACGCCTGAAAGCGGCGTGGAGGCGAAGCTCTCGTTGAACAGCACCGGCGCCAGCAGCACCGGCACGATCGTCTGCGTTACGAACACCACCGGGGCCACCTGGATCGCGGGCCTTGACTGCAATGCGCTCATCTCGCTGAGCGACGCGACGGCGGAGGCCGCAGCGGTGGAGAGTCCCCAGGCGGCCGCTGCCAGCAGCAGGCCGCGGGCGAGATCGTCAGAGGCCAGCTTGGTCGCCACGCCGCTCCAGGCGAAGCCGAAGCCGGCGCCGAGCATCGTCACCGACGCGAACGTGCGGCCCATGCGCAGCAGCAGATACGGCAGCAGGCTGGCGAGGGCCAGCGCGAGCAGCACCAGCGTGAGCGTGCTCGCGCCGGCATGGGCGCTGCTGCGCGTCGGCGCGCACAGCCCGGCGCCGATCACCCCCACGACGATCGCGGTGACCGCAAGGTGCTCGCGCCGCCCGGCGTGCTCGCCCAGCATGCGCTCGCCGAGCACCATCAGCACGGGCAGGCCCATCGCCAGGGCGGGCTGTACGACCACCAGAGGCGCCAGGCCGAGGGCCAGCACCTGCAAGGGCCAGCCTAGGATCGAGAGCCCCGTGCCGCTCAGCCAGCGCACGCGGCGGACCAGGCCCCAGGCGAGCGCCAGGCGCAGATGCTCCTCCGCTGGAGCCTCGCGGGCATCCATCGCCTGCAGCGCGAAGCCTAGGCTGTATAGGGTCGCGGCTGCCACTGCCGCCAAGATGCCGAGAGAGAGTTCGAGCATGTCAGCGAACGATGATCGCAGTCTGAGCCCCCGTCTAGCGGGTTTCGCAGGCGGAATCCTTACCGTCAGCTACCTGCTGCCCGGCTTGGCCGGGCAGTGGCCGGCGCTGCGCGGGCCACTGGGCGTGGAGGACAGGACCGCCAGCGGCGAGGGGTATGCGCTGACCTTTGACGACGGCCCGCACCGCGGAGGGACCCCGGCGGTGCTGGAGATTCTCGCTGCCGCCAATACGCACGCGACGTTCTTTCTGGTGGGTGAGCAGGTGCAGCGCAACCCTGGGCTTGCTCAGGAGATCGTCGCTGCGGGGCATACCGTGGGATTGCACTGCTATCGCCACCGCAATCTTCTGCGCTTGGCGCCGTGGCAGGTGCGCGCGGACATCGATCGGGCTCAAGCCTTGATTGAGGATGCCACCGGCGTGCCGATCGGTCTCTACCGCCCGCCTTATGGCGTGCTCAACGCCTCCGCCTTGCGCCTGGCCAAGGCTCGCGGCTGGCGCACGCTGCTGTGGAGTCAGTGGGGGAGGGACTGGGAGAAGCGCGCGACCCCCGAGTCGATCGTGCGGCGTGTGACCGATGATGCGCGGCCCGGCGCGGTGCTGCTGCTGCACGACGCCGACGATTACAGCTCCCGGGACTCGTGGCGGCGCATGTTGGCGGCGCTGCCCGTGGTGCTTCAAACGATGAGCGAGCGCGGATTACGCCCCGTGGCTCCCTAGAATCTTCGGATGCCTCTCAGCCCGAGCGAGACAGCTGGTGAAGTGGCGGTCGCGCTTCCCGAGGCGCTTGGCACAGGCTCGCATGTGCAGGGGAAGAGTCGTGCATTGGCCGCTGTGCAGGAGCGGCCTCGGTGGTGGCTTGAGCTGCTCACGATCGCCTGGCTGGCGTGGGTGTATGACTTCATCAACAACCTCGCCCCACTGCGCCACAGCGTCGCCATCGCCCACGCACTGGGGGTCCTCAATCTGGAGCAATCGCTGCATCTGACTCCCGAACTGACACTCAATCGCTGGCTGACCGCCCATCACACGCTGGGTGCGATTTGTTCGGACTACTACGACAACGCTCACTTCACCGTCACACTCGGCCTCTTGGGGTGGTTGTGGTGGAAGCGCGCCGACATTTACCGGCCGCTGCGCACGGCGCTGGTCTTGATGAACATACTGGGCCTGATCGTCTTCTGGCTATACCCCGTGGCTCCCCCAAGGATGCTGGCGGGCTTCAGCGACGTGGTGGCCGACACGGGCGCATTCGGCTCTTTTCACTCCGGCTCATTGGCCCAGGCCGCCAACCAGTACGCCGCGATGCCCTCGCTGCACATGGCCTGGGCGGCGTGGTGCGGGTTGGTGATCTGGCAGCTGTCTTCGAAACCGTGGGTCAGGGCGGTGGCCGTGGTCTATCCGTGCCTCACTTGTGTGGCGGTGCTGGCCACAGGCAACCACTTCCTGCTCGATGTCATCGCCGGCCTGGGCACGATGGCGCTTGCCGTGGTGCTTGTACGGCCGGTTACAACGGCAGGTGTCGCAGGGTATTATGCACTTCACGCAGGGGTTTTTCGGTCGCGGCGGGGGTCTAGGGTTTCGCGTCCTAAATAAAGAGTGGCCTCCGCGCAGCGCGAACTGCCGGGGGCCGGACACGGAAAGGACGTGCCTTCCCATGTGCGACCAGCGTAGTGAGAACGATGTATCGGAAGACCGCGTGAGCGAGGAGTTGCGGGATAACGGGGTTCTGAACCTCTTCTTTTGCGACCCTATGTCGTACCCGTGGACGGTCGATGAGATCGGCCGCGAGATTGAGAACAGCCTCGCCGCCGTGGACTCAGTTGGCAGGCTGACCAGGCCGGGCTGTTGCATCGTTCCGGGGAGTTCGTGTTCCCGACGCGCACCGCGCGGCGCGCGGATCAGTTGGGCGTCGGCGGCGTCTAACGTCAGGGTGGGCGCCACGTCGCAGGTTGGGCGTGGCGCTCTGCCGAGGACTTCAGTTCGTCGGTGTAGAGTCTCCTTGACACATCCTCGTAGTGGACTATCATGGCTATACCCCCCCTGTACGCCTCGGCGGCAGGGATGCGAGGCCGTCCTTAGGGGCGGCCTTTGCGATTTCAAGGGCAGCTACCAGCTAGGCGGCTTGTGCACGATCCCGCGCGCGTCGGGCACCTGCGAGGGAAACTGGCTGGCGCGGAGCGCGGCTCGCCGGATCGGCTTGTAGAACGAGCCCCACGGCAGTTGCTTTGGCGACAGCGCCCAGCTCCGGTTGCCGTGCGGGTTGAGGATGCCGACTGGAGCCTTCATCTCCTCGCGCACGAGTCGCACCGGCTCCTTGAGGTCGCTGTCGTTGGAGATCACCACGGCGAGGTCGTAGCGAGCGCGCCCTCCGTCGATCAGCAGATGGCTGGCGAGGTTAACGTCTGAGCCCTTCTCCTCAGTCTCCCAGACTTCGACGAACCGCGCTCGTCCACGACGATCGTTCTTCACGCACCGCCGAGTGGCCGCCCGTTCGAGGAAACGCCCGTAGTGGATCGTAAGGTTGGGCACGGTCGCGAGCGCGCGAAAGTATGTCTGCTGGCGCTGGCCCGCGTGAGGATTTCCGGGCCTGACCTTCACGCGAGCGGTGAAGTACTTGATGCCCACGATGTCGCTGTCGCCGCTGAGCATCCGCTCGCACAGCGCGCCGATGTCTAGCCATCGCTCTGCGGAGTCCTTCAGGCACCCGTAGTAGAGATTGAAGCCATCAACGTAGACAATGGTGCGCAGACGCGAGGCTCCCCTTCGAGGCATAGCCGATGCATTCTAGGAATCGGACTAGACGGATTCTTGTGCGCAACCACACTCCGACTCATGAGCGCAAAGTGCTCCCTAACACGGGGCGAAACGTGCACCGGCCGAATATAACGACGGGACCCTGCGTTAAGTTCATAATCCCCGTATCGCATGTCACAAACTTGTCACGAAGTCTCGGATCGGGTAGACTGGACAGCGCTGCCGCACTAACGCAGGCGGCTGTTTTTCGCAAGTCCGCCGCGAGACAGCGCGCGGGCTTTCGCGTCTGTAGGGTCCCCCATATCTCATGACTACCATCTTTTTGCGCTATCTCGACGTGTGCCTGGTGTTCGCCACCGCGCCTTTTGTGCTGGCCGCCGGCCTGCCCGTGATGGGTTATGTCATCGGCGCTTCGGCGTGGCTGCTCACGCGCGTCGCCGTGGCTGCGATGCAGGCGCGCTCGCTGCGCTCGCGCGACCCGCGCACGCGGGCCGGCTTGCAGGTGGGCACGATGATGGCGCGCGTTTGGATCGTCGCGCTCGCCGTGGTCCTGGCCCGCTACGCCGGCGGTAAGGACGATGGGATCATGGCCGCCACGCTGGTGCTCGCGGCATTCACCGTGTACTTCGTGCTCAACATCGTCACGCGCGGGGGACAGTTGCAGGGAAGACCGAGCACCTCATGAGCGCTGCCACGATCGCGGGAGGGTCGCGGCAGCCGCGCTTCAGCACCAAGCAGAAGCTGCTGGCGATCCTCGGCATCTACGTCCTCGGGATCGTCGTCATCGGCGTCCTCGCCGGCGGTGGCAGCCGCAACGCCAGCTACGAACCCCAGAACGAGTTCAAGCTCGAAAACTGGGTGCCCATCCATCTCGCGGGTGTCGACTTCTCAATCACCAAGGCCGTGATGTATCTGCTCATCGCGGCCACGCTGACCTGCGTCAGCATGATCTACATCGCGCGGCGCATGCGTCAGCGCCCCAACCGCGTGCAGACGGCCGTCGAGATGATCTTCAATCTCCTGCGCGAGAACATCGTCGCGGGCAACATGGACAAGAAGATGGCCGCCAGGTGGTTCCCCTTCATTGCCACTCTCTTCCTCTTCATTCTTTTCTCCAACCTGATTGGCTACATACCGCTGCCGACCAACATCGAGCACAAGATCAGCGTCTTCGGTCTGCAGATCCCCTCCTTCTCGCTGTACGCGGCCACCGCCAACCTCTCGATCCCCCTCGTGCTCGCGCTGGTCGTTTTCATCGCCTACACCACCGAAGGCATACGCGCCAAGGGTCCGCTCGGCTATCTCAAGGGCCTCATACCCGCCGGCGTGAGCGGTGGCATGGCCGTTCCGATCTTCATCCTGGAGATCCTCTCCAACCTTATGCGCCTGCTGTCGTTGTCGATCAGGCTTTTCGCCAACGTCCTGGCTGGACATCTGCTGATCCTGTTCATGTCGGGCGCGCTGGCCGTTCTGCTCGGCGTCGCTGCGCTGGGCTGGTTCACACTCCCGCTCGGCATCGCGCTGTTCGCCTTCGAGGTCACCCTCGTCGCCGCCTTGCAGGCATTCATCTTCGCAACTCTTACCGCGATCTACCTGGCCGGCGCTGTCGCCGACCATCACTAATCAAAACAAGGAGCAGTAACTGTGCACATGGCACTAATCACCCTGCTGGCGGCGACAGAAGAAATCGCCAAGGCGGGCAAGTCGATTGGCCTCGGCGTGGGTGGAGGCCTCGGTGCAGTGGGCGCCGGCGTCGGCATCGGCATCATCTTCGGCAAGGTCATCGAGGGCATCACGCGCCAGCCTGAGATGCGCGATGAGATCACCGCTATTCAGTGGCTCGGCTTCGCTTTGACTGAGGCTTGCTTCTTCTACGGCCTGGTTGCCGGCCTGTTGGCTGCCTTCATCGTCTAGGGCTCGCGCGATGCTCGCATCTCACATACCGCTGGCTTCAAGCGGCAACTTTCTCGTCAAGCCCGGTATCGGGCTGATGATCTGGACGCTGCTCGTGTTCGGCATCACCCTGGTGCTGCTGGCGCGCCTCGCGTTCCCGCGCATCACCGAGGCGCTTGACAAGCGTCAGAAGGCGATCGAAGACTCGATCGACTCGGCAGAGCGCACGCGCGAGGAGGCTGACAAGATTCTCGCCGAGTACCGCGAGCGCCTGCAGGAGGCCCGTGGGCAGGCCGATGAGATCGTGCAGAGCGCCCGCCAGATGGGCGAGACGCACGAACGCGAGGCCAAGGAGCAGGCCAAGGAGCTTGCCTCCGACGCCGCGCAGCGTGCGCAGCGCGATATTGAGGCCGCCACCCAGCGTGCCTTGCAGGAACTGCGCCGTGAGGTTGCCGATTTGACGATCGCCGCGACCGAGAAGGTCACGCGCAAGACGCTCGACAGCGCCGATCAGAAGCGGCTCGTGGAGGAAGCGCTCAGCGAGCTCGACTTCTCCGGCGTCTCCGGATCGAGTCAGAACTGATGATGACCGCTCGTCTCACATCGACCGCGGGAGTGCTCCGCTGATGGAGGAGCTGGCCCAGGTATATGCGCGCTCGCTGTTCGAGGCGGCCAAGGAGCAGGGCAAGCTGGATGAGCTGCGCGAGCAGCTTGGGCAGTTCGCCGATGCCGTGCAGCAGAATCGCGAGCTACAGGTGTTCTTCTTCTCGCCTTACTTCTCCACCAAGGAGAAGCAGGACGCTTTGGGGCGCCTGCTGGTGGATGCCGATTCTCAGCTCGTCAATTTCTTGGAGCTGCTGATCGAGAACCACCGTATGCCTGTCATCTTCCGCATCCGCCGCACCTTCGAGCATCTCTGGGAGCGGGAGAATCGCCTGCTGCCCGTGGAGATCACCAGTGCCATCGAGTTGGACGACGCCACTACCGGCAGCGTCGCGCAGCGCATCGGCGAGAGCACCGGGCAGCGTGTGACGCTCACCACGCGCGTTGATCCCTCCATCTTGGGGGGCATCGTTGTGCGCGTGGGCAATTCGATCCTCGACGCCTCAATCCGCAATCGACTGGAGCAGCTGCGCAAGCACGTTGCCCAAGGAGCCTTTTAGAGGCCGGCGAGCCGGGCCCCTCTTCATCCAATAGGAGACCTCTTATGCAGATCAATCCTGACGAGATCACAAGCATCCTCAAGAGCCGCATCGAAGGGCTCGGCGCCGGGCAGGCCGAGCTGACGGAGGTCGGCACCGTGCTGTCCGTCGCCGACGGCATCGCGCGCCTGCACGGCCTTGAGAACTGCATGTCCTTCGAGATGCTTGAGCTGCCTCACGGCGTCACCGCCCTCGCGCTCAACCTCGAGTCCGACAACGTCGGCGCCGTGCTGTTCGGCGAGTGGGAGCGCATCTCCGAGGGCGACACCGTCAAGCGCACCGGGCGCCTGCTGGAGATTCCGGTGGGGGATGCCCTGCTCGGGCGCATCGTCGATCCGCTCGGCCGTCCGCTTGACGGCAAGGGCGATGTCAACACCACCGAAACGCGCCCCGCCGAGTTCAAGGCTCCTGGTGTCGTGCAGCGCCAGCCCGTGACCGAACCGATGCAGATTGGGCTGAAGGCAATCGACGCCATGATCCCCATTGGCCGCGGCCAGCGCGAGCTCATCATCGGCGACCGCCAGACCGGCAAGACCGCCATCGCGATCGACGCCATCATCAACAACCGCGACACCGGCGTTGTCTCGGTGTACGTCGCCATCGGGCAGCGCATGTCCACCGTCGTGGCGCTTGCGCAGACGCTCGATGAACACAACGCGCTCGATAACACCATCATCGTCGCCGCCTCCGCTGATGAGGCCGCGCCGATCAAGTTCATGGCGCCTTATGCCGGTTGCGCCATGGCCGAGTACTTCCTCTACAACGGCAAGCACGCACTGTGCGTCTACGACGACTTGACCAAGCACGCCTATGCCTACCGGCAGATGTCGCTGCTGCTGCGTCGTCCGCCGGGACGCGAGGCCTATCCGGGGGATGTCTTCTACCTGCACTCGCGCCTCCTGGAGCGTGCCGTCAAGCTCAATGATGACCTCGGTGGCGGCTCGCTTACCGCGCTGCCCGTCATTGAGACTCAGGCTGGGGACGTGTCCGCATATATCCCCACCAATGTCATCTCCATCACCGATGGGCAGATCTTCCTTGAGCCCAAGCTGTTCTACTCCGGTGTGCGCCCCGCTATCAACGTCGGCATCTCCGTCTCCCGCGTGGGGGGCAACGCACAGATTGGTCCCATGAAGAAGGTTGCCGGGCGCATCAAGCTGGAGCTCTCGCAGTACCGCGACCTAGAGGCCTTCGCGCAGTTCGGCTCCGATCTCGACGCCGACACGCAGCGCACGCTCGCGCGCGGCGAACGCCTTGTGAAGGCGCTCAACCAGGGCGAGCGCCAGCCGCTGGCCGTGCAGGACCAGGTCGCACAGATGTATGCCGCCACCAACGGCTTCGTGGACCGCATCCTGGCCGACCGCGTGCCTGAGTTCATGCAGGAGCTCATCGAACGCATGCACTCCCAGCATGAGGACATCCGCGCCAAGATCGCTGGCGGCGACTGGTCGGAAGAGACGCAGAAGGCGCTCAACGGCGCGGTGGAGCAGTTCGCCGCCGACTTTGGCTACGACCTCGACGAGGAGGGGCAGCCGCTTGAGGAGAATGCGCCTATTGCTCCCGTCGCGGAGGCCGCGGTCGCTTAGGCGGCCCCGCCACCGCAAGGACAGGACAGGACACGACCCCCTATGGCCAGCCAGCGCGACGTCAAGAACCGGATCGCTTCGGTTAAGAACATCCAGAAGATCACCCGTGCCATGGAGATGGTCGCTGCCGCGCGCCTGCGTCGCGCCGAGCAGCGCATCTCCGCGCTGCGTCCTTACGCGCGGGCGATCCGGCGCATGACTCATCAGGCCGCCGAGGTGGCGGGCGCCGAGGCAGCCTCCTTCCCGCTGCTGCGCGAGCACGAGTCCGAACGCAACGTGGGGCTGCTGCTGATCACTGGTGATCGTGGCCTCGCGGGCGGCTTCAACTCGCAGATCATCCGTGCTGGCGTGCGCGCCGGCACGGAGCTCGTGGAGGGCGGGCGCACGCCCGTCTGGTACGCCACTGGGCGGCGCGGGGTCTCCTCGCTCACCTTCCGCGGGCGCGACCTCTCGGGCAGCTACACCGGCTTCACCGATCGGCCTTCCTATGCCGATGCGCGTGGCATCGCGAAGGACATCATGGATGCTTACGTCGAGGGGAAGCTCGATCGCGTTGACATTCTCTACAACTCCTACCTCTCCCCACTCACCCAGGAGGTCACGCGCGAGACGCTGCTGCCGCTCTCGCAGGCCGTTCTGGACGGGGATAAGGAGGATGAGGGGGCGCCCGCCGGTCCCAAGGCGCTCGTTGAATACGAGCCCGAGCCTGACAAGTTGCTCCAGCGGCTCGTGCCCGATTACGTCGAGATATCGATCTATCGCGCGCTGATTGAGTCCACTGCTGGCTTCTTTGGGGCGCAGATGACGGCCATGCGCAACGCCTCCGAGAACGCCGGGACCTTGATCGAGGAATACACGCTGCAGATGAACCGCGCCCGCCAGGCCGAGATCACACAGGAGATCATGGAGGTAGTAGCCGGCGCGGAGGGTTTGAATTAATGCGCTATGTAAGTAGAGCGCGGCCCACACCCCTTTTAAAGTCTTAAAAACAAGGAGAACCGGGAAACCAAATGTCACCCAGCACTGTCACCCAGCACGCCGCAGGCGATCCCAATCTCGCCGACACTGGCGCCGCTTCCTCCTCGCGCAACGTGGGGCGCATCGAGGAGATCCAGGGCGTCGTCATCGAGGCCGTCTTCCCCGAGAAGTTGCCCGAGATCAACCACGCCATCACGATCGATCGCGGTGAGGAGGGTGTGCTTGTGTGCGAGGTGCAGCAGCACCTAGGCGACGATCGCGTGCGTGCGGTTGCCATGGACACGACTGACGGGCTTGCGCGTGGGGTGGAGGTGCTTGACACCGGCGGTCCCATCACCGTGCCTGTGGGCGATGTCACGTTGGGGCGCATCTTCAACCTGCTTGGCGAGCCGATCGACCTTGGTGAGGATATTCCCAAGGACACCCCCCGCCGTGGTATCCACCAGGACGCGCCGCGCGTTGAGGACCTCACGCCTACCACCGAAATGTTTGAGACCGGTATTAAGGTTGTCGACCTGCTCGCGCCTTACGCCAAGGGCGGCAAGGTCGGGCTCTTTGGCGGGGCCGGCGTCGGCAAGACCGTCTTGATTCAGGAGCTCATTCACAACCTTGCCAAGGAGCACGGCGGGCTGTCTGCTTTCTGCGGCGTCGGCGAGCGCTCGCGCGAGGGTAATGACCTCTGGCTCGAGATGAAGGAGTCCGGCGTTCTCGACAAGACCATGCTCGTTTTCGGGCAGATGAACGAGCCGCCCGGCGCGCGTATGCGGGTTGCCTTGTCTGGGCTCACCATGGCCGAGCATTTCCGCGATCAGGGGCAGGACGTGCTGCTGTTTATCGACAACATCTTCCGTTTTGTGCAGGCTGGGTCTGAGGTCTCCGCGCTGCTTGGGCGCATGCCTTCGCAGGTGGGTTATCAGCCGACGCTTGAGACCGAGATGGGGCAGCTGCAGGAGCGCATCACCTCCACGCGTACCGGCTCGGTTACTTCGGTGCAGGCTATTTATGTGCCTGCTGATGATTTGACCGATCCGGCGCCTGCCTCGGTGTTCGCGCATTTGAATGCCACCACCGTGCTTTCGCGGGCCATCTCCGAGAAGGGGATTTACCCCGCCGTCGATCCGCTTGATTCGACCTCGACCATTTTGAAGCCTGACATTCTTGGTGAGGACCACTTCCGCGTTGCCAACCGCGTCAAGGAGATATTGCAGCGCTACAAGGAGCTCCAGGACATCATCGCCATTCTCGGCATCGACGAGCTCTCCGACGAGGACAAGGTCATCGTGCAGCGCGCGCGCAAGGTGGAGCGTTTTCTTTCCCAGCCTTTCTTCGTTGCCGAACAGTTCACTGGTACTCCTGGGGCGTATGTGCCGATCGCCGAGACCATCCGCGGCTTTCAGGAGATCATTGAGGGCAAGCACGACGAGGTGCCTGAGCGTGCGTTCTTCCTCAAGGGGACCATCGAGCAGGTGCTTGAGGACGCCAAGTAGATATGGCGCGTACCAAGTTCCCAGTGGAAGTGCTCACCCCTGAGGGGGAGATTTTTAATGAGGAGATCGAGATGCTCTCCACGCGTACTGCCGTTGGTTCGATCGGCATCCTTGCCAATCACGAGCCTGTGCTTGCCATGCTTGAACCGACCGAGCTGCGGCTTTATCGCTCGGAGACCGATGTTGTGCGTTTTACCCAGGACGAGGGCTACTTGCAGTTCGCTGAGAACCGAGCGCTTTTGCTGCTCAAGGAAGCCACTCGCCTAGAGGGTGGCGCAGCCGGCCAGGGGCCGGCGAGCCGGGCCCCTCTTTCTCATTCAAATGGCGGCTGAGCAGGAGCGCCAGCCGCAGCCGATCGGCGTTATCGGCACCGGTTATGTAGGGCTCGTCACGGCTGCCGGCTTTGCCGAGCTGGGCAGCGAGGTCTGGTGCATTGACATCGATGCCGCCAAGATCGCTCGCCTACAGCGCGGCGAGGTGCCGATTTGGGAGCCTGGCCTGGAGGAGTTGCTGGCCAAGCATTCTGGGCGTCTGCACTTCTCTACGGACCTCAGCGACGCGCTCGAGCACTGTCGGCTGCTGTTCGTGGCCGTCGGCACGCCGCCTACCTACTCTGGCGACGCGGATCTTTCGGCGGTGCATGCGGTGGTCGATGCCATCCCTGCTTCTGAGCGCCATGCGCTCGTGATGAAGTCCACTGTGCCGAGTGGCACCGGCGCCGCCATCCAGCGCGTCTTGGGCGAGCAGGGTAAGCAGGGGCTGCGTTACGTCTCCTGTCCTGAGTTCTTGAAGGAGGGCTCCGCGGTCCATGATTTTCTGCACCCCGATCGTGTCGTCGTGGGGGACAACGGCGATTGGGCGGGGGACGCGGTGGTTGAGCTGTATGCGCCGCTGCAGGCTCCGCTGGTACGTACTGACATCGCTAGCGCTGAGATGGTCAAGCTGGCTTCCAATGCCTTCCTTGCCACCAAGATCTCGTTTATCAATGAGATCGCCAACGTCTGCGAGGGCACCGGCGCCGACGTTGTCGAGGTCGCGCGGGGGATGGGGCTTGACGAGCGCATCGGCTCGAAGTTCCTGCAGGCCGGCATCGGCTTCGGGGGTTCCTGTTTCCCCAAGGACGTCGATGCCCTCAAGCAGCTCGCCGGTAACTCTGGCTACCACTTTCAGTTGCTTACGGCCGTGATCGAGGTTAACGAGTTGCAGAAGCGGCGCGTCATCTCCAAGCTGCACAAGCATCTCGGTGGGCTCGTCGGCAAGCGCATCACTTTGCTGGGGCTGGCCTTCAAGCCCAATACCGACGATATGCGTGAGGCTTCCTCGCTCGTGCTCTCCGCGCGGCTCAATGCCGATGGGGCGATCGTCAGCGCCTATGACCCCGTTGCCGAGGCGCAGGCGCGCCAGCTCGTCTCCGGATTGCGCTTCGCTGACAGCGCCATGGATGCCATCGGCGAGGCCGATGCGGTGGTGCTCGTAACGGAGTGGCCCGAGTTTATGGAGCTCAACTGGGATAAGGTCGCGCAGGCAATGAGTGGCAAGTTGGTCATCGACGGGCGTAATGCCTTGGATTCGGGCGCCGTGCGCGCCGCTGGGCTCGTCTATGAGGGCGTGGGGCGGAGCTAACTGATGCAGGCCGTCATTCTTGTCGGCGGCGAGGGCACGCGCCTGCGCCCCTTAACATCCACGGTGCCTAAGCCGGTGGTGCCGCTAGTAGACCGGCCGTTCATCTCCTTCATGCTCGAATGGCTGCGCGAGCACGGCATCGATGACGTGATCATGTCCTGTGGCTTCCTTGCCACCAGCGTGCGCAACGTGCTCGGCGATGGTTCCGGCGTGGGGGTCAAGCTGCGTTTCGTTGAGGAGCCCGACCCGCGCGGTACCGCGGGGGCTCTGAAGTTTGCCGAGCCGATGCTCGATGAGCGCTTTCTGATGCTCAACGGCGATGTCCTGACCGACATCGACCTGACTGCCCAGATCGCACAGCACGAGCGCACCGGCGCGAAGGCCACGCTGGCGTTGGTGCCGGTCGCCGATCCTACGGCCTATGGGCTGGTGCACCTTGCGGGCGATAGCTCCGTCAAGGATTTCGTGGAGAAGCCCTCCTCGGACCAAATCGATACCAATCTCATCAGCGCCGGCGCCTATGTGCTTGAGCGCGAGGTGCTGGAGCTGGTGCCGCCTGACCGCAATGTGTCGATTGAGCGCGAGGTCTGGCCGCTATTGATCGGCAACGGTCTCTACGGCTATGCCTCGGAGAGCTATTGGCTCGACATCGGCACGCCTGCGCGCTACCTGCAGGGCACCTTCGACATCATCGAGGGCAACGTGCGCACTGCCGTGCAGGAGCGGCTCGGCGATGGTTACCTGGCCGTGGCCGACAGCGCCGGGATCGATGGTCGCGTGATCCCGCCTGCTGTGATCGAGCGCGATGTGAAGATTGCGCCTGACGCGCACGTCGGCAGCATGGTCGTGCTTGGGCAGGGCGTCACGATCGGGGCCGGCTCCACTGTTGAGCGCGCCGTGGTGTGGGGCGGCACGCACATCGGCGAGGGCTGCACGCTGCGCGACTGCATCGTTGCGGCCGGCTGCCGCATCGGCAATAACACGCAGATTCTCGGCGGCGCCGTCCTCGGCGAGGGGGTCACGGTGGGCTCGGAAAACATGATCGCCCATGGTGCGCGTATCTTTCCGGGCGTGACCTTGTCCGACGGAGCAATCCTCTTTTGATGCCTGAGGACACGATGACCCTCTCGCGCGAGGCCATCGCGCAGGTCGACCCCTCGGGTCAGCTGAACGAGATTCTGGGTTTGCCCGAGCACCTGCGCGATGCTTTGTGGCGCGTGGAGTCGGCGATCATGAACGAGTGGGACACCCCGGGTGGCCTCGTCGTGGCGGGCATGGGCGGCTCGGCCATCGGTGGCGCGCTGGCGCGTGCCGCGCTGGGCGACCACGCCTCGCGGCCGATCTTCGTCACACGCGCCTACGGGCTGCCGCCGTGGACGACGCCTGACACCACCGTGCTGTGCGCCAGCTACTCGGGGAATACCGAGGAGACGCTTGCCTGTTATGAGTCCGCCGGGGCCTTGGGCGCTCAGCGCGTTGTGGCCACCACCGGCGGGCGCCTCGCGGAGATGGCGCGCGAGGACGGCGTGCCTGTGATTCCGCTGCCTGGCGGCTTTCAACCGCGCGCGGCTGTTGCCTACGTGACCGTGGCCGCGATGGAGGTCGCCGCGCTGTGTGGCGCCGGGCCGCGCTTGACCTCGGAGATCGATGTGGCCGCCTCGCATACCGAGCAGCTTGTCGCGGAGTGGGGGCCTGACGCCCCTGAGGACTCGCTCGCCAAGGAAATCGCGCGGGGACTCCTTGGCAGCGCGCCGGTCATCTACGGCGCTGGGCTCACTTCCCCGATCGCCTATCGCTGGAAGACGCAGATCAATGAGAACGCCAAGCAGCCTTGCTTCTTCCACGAGCTGCCCGAGCTCGATCACAACGAGCTCGTCGGCTGGGAGGGCGCTCCCGATGTGGGGCGCTTCTCGGCGGTGTTCCTCGATGACTGCGATGCTCACCCGCGCGTGAAGGCACGCATGGAGCTGACCGAGCGCCTCATCACCGACTCGGCTGTCGCCAGCTTCCGCATCGAGACGCGTGGGGAGACAACCGTCGAGCGTGTCACCTCGCTGGTGCTGCTCGGCGATCTGGTCTCGCTCTACCTCGCCGCGTTGCGCGGCGTCGATCCCGAGCCGGTTCGGCTCATCGAGCAGCTCAAGTCTGAGCTTGCCGCGCGCTGAGCCTGCCCAGCTGACGGCCACGGGCGTTAGGTAGACTTGGCGACCTCGATCCCCGCCAGGAGACCATTCACAGGACCCCCTCTGCCACCATGACCAAAGACGACTTCAAGGTTGCCGATCTCTCGCTCGCTGAGTTCGGCCGCAAGGAGATCCGCCTCGCCGAGCACGAGATGCCCGGCCTCATGTCCGTCCGCGCCGAGTACGCCGCGCAGCAGCCCCTCAAGGGCGCGCGCATCACCGGCTCGCTGCACATGACCATCCAGACCGCCGTACTGATCGAGACGCTCACCGCGCTTGGCGCGGAGGTGCGCTGGTGCAGTTGCAACATCTTCTCCACTCAGGATCACGCCGCCGCGGCGATCGCGGTTGGGCCCGAGGGCACGCCGGAGGAGCCCCGCGGGGTGCCGGTGTTCGCTTGGAAGGGCGAGACGCTTGAGGAGTACTGGTACTGCACCGTGCGCGCGCTGCTCTGGCCTGGTGAGGACGGTACACCCAGCGTTTCAGGACCGAACATGATCCTCGACGACGGCGGCGACGCCACGCTGCTGGTGCACAAGGGCACCGAGTACGAGGCCGCCGGCGCTGTGCCCGATCCGGCCGGTGCTGACTCTGAGGAGTTTGAGGTGATTCTCTCGCTGCTCACGCGCTCGCTGGGCGAAGATCCTCAGCGCTGGACGCGCATTGGCGAGGGCATTCAGGGTGTTACCGAGGAGACCACCACTGGCGTGCACCGCCTATATGAGATGACCGAGGCCGGCACCTTGCTGTTCCCGGCCATCAACGTCAACGACTCCGTGACCAAGTCCAAGTTCGACAACCTCTACGGCTGCCGGCACTCGCTGGTGGACGGCATCAATCGCGCCACCGACGTGATGATCGCCGGCAAGATGGCGGTCATCTGCGGCTTCGGCGATGTCGGCAAGGGCTGCGCGGAATCGCTGCGCGGCCAGGGCGCGCGTGTGGTTGTGACCGAGATCGACCCGATCTGCGCGTTGCAGGCGGCGATGCAGGGCTACACCGTGCGCACGCTTGAGGAAGTCATCGGCGAAGGCGACATCTTCGTCACCTGCACCGGCAACAAGGACATCATCCGCGCCGAGCACATGGCGCAGATGAAGCACCAGGCGATCGTCGGCAACATCGGTCACTTCGACAACGAGATCGACATTGCCGGGCTGACCAAGACCCCTGGCATCGAGCGCATCAACATCAAGCCGCAGGTCGATGAGTGGGTGTTCCCCGACGGGCACGCCATCATCCTGCTCTCCGAGGGACGCCTGCTGAACCTGGGTAACGCCACGGGGCACCCCAGCTTCGTGATGTCGAACTCCTTCACCAACCAGACGATCGCGCAGATCGAGCTCTTCACCAAGAATGACGAGTACGAGAAGCGGGTCTATGTGCTGCCCAAGCACCTCGATGAGAAGGTCGCCCGGCTGCATTTGGATGCCTTGCAGGTCAGGCTGACGCGGCTCTCAGAGGAGCAGGCCGCCTACATCGGCGTCTCCGTGCAGGGCCCCTACAAGCCCGACCACTATCGCTACTGAGTCCTCGATGAAGGCGATGGTGCTGGCGGCCGGTCTCGGCACGCGTCTGCGTCCACTGACGTATGAGATCACCAAACCGATGGTGCCGGTGCTCGACCGGCCGGTGATGGCGCACATCCTCGATCTGCTGGAGCGCCACGGCTTCGATGATGTGATCGCCAATCTGCACTACTTCCCTGAGTCGATCCGGGAGCACTTCGGCGATCGCCTCTCCTACCGTCATGAGGAGGAGCTGTTGGGGACCGCGGGGGGCGTGCGCGCCTGCCGTGAGTTCTTCGCTGACGAAGCTTTCCTGGTGATCTCCGGGGACGCGTTGACGGACATCGATCTCGGCGCCTTCGTCGCGCGCCACCGCGCGGCGGGCGGGGTCGCCACGCTCGCGGTCAAACGGGTCGCCGATACGCGCGAGTATGGCGTCGTGCTGCACGACAGCGAGGGGCGCATCACGGGCTTTCAGGAGAAGCCCTCGCCCGAGGAAGCGCTCTCGGATCTGGGCAACTGCGGCATCTACATCTTCTCGCCGCAGATCTTCGACTACTTCCCCGAGCGCCCTTTTGCCGATTGGGCACAGGATGTCTTCCCGGCGCTGCTTGCCAACGACGTGCCCTTCCATATTCACGAGATCCATGAGTACTGGAACGACGTGGGGTCTCTCGCGGAGCTGCGCCAGGGGACCTTTGACGCGCTGCGCGGTGAGTTGCAACTACAGGTGGCCGGCCAGGAGGCTCGTCCTGGGGTGACCGTTGCGGGCGAGCCGGCTGCGCTGCCGCGGGACCTTGAGGTTGACGGCCACGCCTGGATTGGCCAGGATGTTGAGATCGGCAGCGGCGTACGTCTGATGGGGCCGATCGTGTTGGGTGACGGCGCGCGGGTGGGCGATGGCGCGCAGCTGCGCGAATCGATCGTCTTCCCGGGGACCGACGTGGCTGCTGGCGCCATCATGATCGGCGCCATCGCTGGGCACGCGGGGATCTTGCAGAGCCTCAGGGCGCGTTAGAAAACAGAGAGCCCGCCGAAGCGGGCTCTCCAGCACTTGGAAGTCGGATAGAACGCAGACTCTGTGGCTCATCTCCACCACGGCCGGCGATGCATCCACCTTCTACGCCATTCGGGATGTCGAGGGCCCATTCCGAGAGCGTCGGCGAACATGCCTCCTATCACAAGCATCGCCGCGAGAATCATAAGCGCCGTCGACAGCGAGTCGTTCGCTTTAGGAGAGATGTCGGTCCCCAATATATTCCCGATGGAAGAGTCGCCCCCTGCTGATTTTCCGTGCCGCGGGCTGCTCGCCTCCTTGGTGTAGTGAACGGCCTTCACTCCTCCCAGCGCGCCGCCTGCGGGACCGGAGCCGCGGCTAGATCCGAAGCCGCTCTGAGCCCCACTGGACCCGCCGGCTGCCGGCTGCTGGGAACTGGCGCCACAGAAGTGCGTACGAGCAGTCTGACGCAGACGACGCAGCGCTCGTCTCTCCAGATGCGAGAGCCTGCCGGCTGCGATATGCAGATACCCGGCGAGAGCTGAGGGGCTGAGAGCATGGGATACGTGGAGCCCCGTGCTCAACTCCAGCACCAATCGAAGTCGATTTGGCAAGTCGCTTAAGCAGCTCTGGAGGAGCTTGACGGTGGCTCGCAGCGAGAGCTTGTGTGCGTGCATTGACGCCTGCTGGTGCCCAGCGGCGGATCCTGCCCCGGAGGGAGATTTGCCGGCTGCTGAGCTGCCAGACGAGCCCCCTGAGCCGTAGACGGAGGACGCCGAGCTCCCACCGGGGGCTGAAGCGGGCGACTGATCGCTGTTTGGAACGGCGCCATTAGAGCTTGCGCCCCGTGAATGCGATGAGGTCGAGGGTGCTCCAGAGACTGCTCCCGCGGGCGAGCGCGACGGGTCGGGTGCTCTGCTCGGACCTGGTCGCGTCGGCGGAGTGCTGACCGTCACCGGTGGTTTGGCAGGGGGTGTCGGAGTCGTCACGGGCACCGGGGAGACCGATGGCGTCGAGACCGGGGAGTGCGGCGCCGTGGGCGTCGAAACGGGAGGGGGAGGAACCGAAGGTGTGGAGACGGGAGAGGGGGGGACAGAAGGCACTTTTACCGGCACAGGCGGAACTGAGGGCTGCTTGACTGGAGTTGACGGAAGAGACGGCGTGGTGACCGCGATCGATGGCCTCAGAGCGCTCGCTGCAGCTATCACCTTCGCGGCTGGCCGTAAGGCGCTCGGCGGCGAGAATGCCGGCGACGCAGATACCAATTTGCCCCACGGTCCAGCTTCCCACGTCTGAGTTGGTACAGCCATAAGAAAGCTCAGCACCAGTACCGAGATCAGTCTGCGCGTGGTTCGCCTGGTTGCCCTTTTCTTCCCTGAAGAGATATATGTCTTAGAACATTCGTCCATGATGCATTGGCGTGCTCTACCCGTTGGGCGGGCAAAGAATGCATGCAATGTAGACATGCGTCTGTGTCGCGAGTTCCGCCTCGCTGGCGCACGCGGCAGGCAGCCCGAATCTACTCAGGGATGGAGATATAACTCTCCGAGTAGCGCTCCTTGCGCTGCTGCTCGCGCTCAGACTCGCTGAGCATGCGCATGAAGAGGATGGCCAGCGCGAGGCCCATCACGATCGACTGCTCCACGGCCATGATCAGGCCTGCGATCGCCTGATCGTCGTGCGCGGATATGCCCCAGGTGCGGGCGTGGTGGACGTAGTAGGCGTAGAGGGCCGTGGGGGCGAACGCCAAGCCCATGCCCAATGCCCCTACGAACAGCTTGGTTGAGGCCATGTACACGACAGGACCCATGCCGCCCAGGCGCATACGTGCGCGGATTGGCGACAGCAGGTGCCACCAGTACAGCGAGCCCACGGCCACGAAGCTGACGTGCTCCAGGATGTGCACCACGGGGTGGCGCAGGGCCAGATCGTAGGCCGCGGGGATGTGCCAGGTCCAGATCACGGCCACGTACAGCAGCACCGCGAAAGCGGGGTGCGCCAGGGGGCCGGCGCGGCGCTCCAGGTCTGAGACGCTGCGGGTCACCGGGCGTAGCATCACCTTCGTCAGTCCGAGGATCGCCAGGATCGGTACCAGGTCGAGCAGCAGCATGTGCTGGACCATGTGCATGAAGAAGAGATCGTCGGCGAGCGCGTCCACGGGGGAGACGAGCGCGAGCAGCGCGATCAGCAGCGAGCCCGCGAAGCAGCCCAGCCGCCACACGGGGGCGTCCTTGGCGGGGAGGTCGGAGACACGGCGCACCGTCAACCAGCGCCGCAGATAGACACCGCCCACGAGCGCCACTCCGATCAGCACTCCGGGCTCAAGCGTCCAAACTATGCGAGTAGCCATCCGTCGATAAGGGTAGACAACAGCCGAGGGCAAGCGTAGGATCGTTACAGGCCGGATATAGGCCGGCAGGGGAAGTCATGACCACGAAAGGAGTCCTGATGCAGATCGACATCAAGGGCCGCAACGTCCCGGTCAGCGACAAATTGAGGCGCCATGCTGAGCGGCGCCTGGGGAAGGTCTCACGCCAGGTATCGCCTCTGGCCCGCTTGGAGCTTGAGATCTCCGCTGAGCGCAACCCGCGTGTGGCCGACTCGCAGGTGGCTGAGGCCACGCTTTATCTGAAGGGGATCACCTTGCGTGCGCGTGACGCATCGCCCGACATGATGCATTCGCTGAACCTCGTGGTTGAGGAGCTCTCAAGGCAGGTTAAGCGCCACCGCGACAAGCGACGCAAGCGGCGCGAGGCGCATGCCGCGGCGGCAGCGAGGACCGCGCCACGCTCCTCGCCCGGGCTCTCCGCGATGGGTTGAGGCTCGGGGGCGCCCTCGGTTGAGGCCCGGGGGCGCGCACGGCAACACTTTGGCTGCTCTCAGGGTACGCCGCAGGCGCTACCCTGGGGGCGTGTCGATACTGGACCGCGCACTCAACGTCGGCGAGGCGAAGAAGTTCAAGGCCTATGAGAAGCGCGTCGCGCTGATCGGGGCCTTCGAGCCCGAGCTGGAGCACGACACGGACGCCGAGCTGCTTGAGCGGATGAACGATCTGCGCGCGCGCGGGCGCCAGGGCGAGTCCCTGGAGGATCTGCTGCCGGAGTGCTTTGCCATCGTCCGCGAGACCGGCAAGCGCACAATGGGAATGCGCCACTTCGACGTGCAGATGATCGGCGGCATGGCGCTCAATGACGGCTGCATCGCCGAGATGAAGACGGGAGAGGGCAAGACGCTGACAGGCACGCTCGCGGTCGTGCTCAACTCGCTCGCGGTATGGGATGAGAAATCCAGTCGCGCCGGCGAGCGCAAGGGCGTGCACGTTGTCACCGTCAACGACTACCTGGCCCGCCGTGATGCGGAATGGATGAGCCCGATCTACAACGCGCTGGGTGTCACCGTGGGGGTCCTGCAGAACCAGCAGCCCTACGATGAGAAGCAGAAAGCCTACGCCTGCGACGTGGTCTACGGAACCAACTCGGAGTTCGGCTTTGACTACCTGCGCGACAACATGGCCACCGAGCTGTCCGAGAAAGTTCAGCGCGGACATCCCTTCGCGGTGGTGGACGAGGTCGACAACATCCTCATCGATGAGGCGCGCACGCCGCTGATCATCTCCGGTGCCCCCGAACAGGCGGCCGACCTGTACGGGCAGTTCGCGCGGCTGGCGCCCAAGATGAAGGCGGGCAAGACGCCTGAAGGCATGGACCCGCGCTCCAAGAAGGAGTTCGTGGCGGACTTCGACTACGAGTTCGACGAGAAGCACAAGACGGTGTCGGTCAGCGAGCAGGGCGTCGCCAAGGCTGAGCGCTTCCTGGGCGTCGATCACCTCTACCGCGCCGAGAACGGCCACCTCGTGAACCATCTCAACCAGGCGCTGCGCGCCGAGTCGCTCTACAAGCGCGACGTGGACTATGCGGTGATCGAAGGCGAGGTCAAGATCATCGACGAGTTCACCGGGCGCATCCTCGATGGCCGGCGCTGGTCGGAGGGGCTGCACCAGGCGGTGGAGGCCAAGGAGGGCGTGCGCGTGCAGGAGGAGAACCAGACGCTCGCCACGATCACCTACCAGAACTTCTTCCGCCTCTACGACAAGCTCTCGGGCATGACCGGCACGGCGCTCACGGAGGCTACCGAGTTCATGAAGATCTACGAGCTGCCGGTGGTTCAGATCCCCACCAACCGCGAGATGGTGCGCGACGATCGCAACGATCAGGTCTACAAGACCAAAGAGGGCAAGTGGAGCGCCGTCGAGCGCGAAATCGTGGCACGCCACGCAAACGGCCAGCCGGTGCTGGTGGGCACCATCTCCGTGGAGGTCTCAGAGCTCTTGGGCGAACGCCTGAAGCGGCGCGGCATCGCCCATACCGTCCTGAACGCCAAGCCCGAGCACGCCGCGCGCGAGGCGGAGATCGTCGCCGAGGCCGGTCAGCCCGGGGCGGTCACGATCGCCACCAACATGGCAGGTCGTGGCGTAGACATCAAGCTGGGCGGCAACGCCGAGCACCTGGCGCGTCAGGAGCTGATCCGGCAGGGCATCAAGCCCGAGGACGATGGCTTCCAGGAGCGCATGGCAGAGCTTGAGTCCGAGCTCGACGCACAGGTGCTGGCCCAGCGCGAACAGGTGGTGGCGGCCGGCGGTCTGTTCATCTGCGGCACCGAGCGCCACGAGTCTCGGCGCATCGATAATCAGCTGCGCGGGCGCTCTGGACGCCAGGGGGATCCTGGTGAGTCGCGCTTCTTTCTCTCCGCGGAGGATGATCTCGTGCGCCTGTTCGCGGGCGACCGCATCTACAAGATCCTCGACCGCCTCGGCGGGGTCGATGAGGAGGGCAATGAGGAGCCGATCGAGGCCGGGATGCTCTCCAAGCAGATCGAGAAGGCGCAGAAGAAGGTCGAGGAACAGAACTTCCTGATCAGAAAGCGCGTGCTGGAGTACGACGATGTGATGAACGAGCAGCGGCGCATCGTCTACGCCTACCGAGACAGCGTGCTCGACGGCAAGGCCATGGGCGATGAGGCGCGCGAAGAGATGGGCAACGTGATCGAGCGCACCGTCGAGCAGTACACGCCCGGGGACTTCATGGAGGACTGGGATGTCAGCGGGCTCTTGACCGCGGTGGGCCAGTTCTTCCCGCTGGAGCTGGCGCCTGAGGAGCTCGATCCCGAGACGATCGACCGCTTGGCTCTCAACGAGCGCATCACCGAGCTGGCGATGGAGCGCTACGCCCTACGCGAACGCGAGCTTGGTGAGGAAATGATGGGTCAGCTTGAGCGCTACCTGCTCCTGCAGATCATCGATGAGCGCTGGCGCGAGCACCTGTATGACATGGACTATCTGCGCGAGGGCATCCACCTGCGCGGCTTCGCCCAGATCGATCCGCTGGTGGCCTACAAGAACGAGGCCTACACGCTCTTCGGCGATCTCATGAACAGCATCTGGGCGGACTTTGCGCGCATGATCTTCAACGTGCAGGTCACCGTCGAAGGGGGAGCCAATGGCGCGGGCGGCGGTGGCGGGGGCAACGGTGTTCCTTCCTTTGCCGCCGCTGGCAGCTCCACCCGCACCGGGCGGGTCTCCTATTCCGGGGGCACTAGCGTAATGGGCGTCGGGGCTCTGGCTGCCGCCGCGGCGGCAGCCGGTACGGGCGGCATGCCCTACTCCGAAGGAGGCAATAGCCAGTCAGGCGAGGGCATGATGCCGGTGGTTGAGCAGCGCGTCGTTGACGACGAGCATCAGGTGGGGCGCAACGATCCTTGCTGGTGTGGCTCGGGTAAGAAGTTCAAGAAGTGTCATGGTGCGTAGCACGATGGCTGCAACCGCACCCACAGAATCCACATCGCAGCGCCTCGCTGCGATCCGCGGCCAGTTGAAACTGCTCGCGGACTATCTTTGACCCAGCTTCACTGAGCGAGCGCGCAGCCGCGCTCGAAGCGGAGATGGGGCAGGCGGGTTTCTGGGACGATGCCGAGCACGCCGCGAAAGTGTCGGCAGAGCACGCGTCCGTCTCGCGGGGCCTTGAGACCTTCAGCTCGCTGGAGCGCGACATCGAGGATCTGGAGCCTTTGGTGGAGATGGCCGAGGAGGACGAGTCGCTTGCCGAGGAGGTGCAGGAGTTGTTGGCCTCCGCCGAGTCCCGTCTGGCGGAGCTGGAGGAGCAGCGGTTGTTCTCCGGGCGCTATGACTCCGGCGACGCGCTCGTGAGCGTCAACGCCGGCGCGGGCGGCACCGACGCGCAGGATTGGGCGGAGATGGTGCTGCGTATGCTCATGCGCTGGGCCGAGCGGCGCGGCTTTCAGGTCGAGCTGCTGGAGGTGGGGGCAGGGGAGGAAGCGGGGATTAAGTCGGCCACCTTCAAGGTCTCCGGCGAGAACGCCTATGGGCTGTTTGGCGCCGAGCGTGGCGTGCACCGGCTGGTGCGCCTCTCCCCGTTTGACTCCGCGCATCGTCGGCAGACGAGCTTTGCCGGCGTCGAGGTGGCCCCCGTGGTGGCCGACACCGGCGCTGTGGAGATCAACGAGGACGATCTGCAGGTGGACACCTACCGCGCGTCGGGCGCGGGCGGCCAGCACGTCAACAAGACGGACTCCGCCGTGCGCATCACACACCGTCCCTCGGGCATTGTCGTGCAGTGTCAGAACGAGCGCTCGCAGTCATCCAACCGCGCCACCGCCATGGGCATGCTGCGCGCCAAGCTGCTGGAGAAGCAGGAGCGCGAACGGGCTGAGGAGATCGCGCGCGAGAAGGGCGAGGCGCAGGACGTCAACTTCGGCTCGCAGATCCGCTCCTACGTGCTGCACCCTTACACGATGGTCAAGGACCATCGAACCAATCACGAGATGGGTGACGTGCAGCGGGTGCTCGATGGGGACCTGGACGGGTTCGTCAGGGCCTACCTGTTGCGCGCCGCGCCGGCGGGTCAGTGAGCGCTGAGGATCTGACGGCGCTCGTGCGCCGGGCCTTGGCTGAGGATGTGGGGTCCGGCGATGTCACTACCGAGGCGACGGTCTCGCCGCACGCGCGAGCGCGTGCGCTGATTACGCAGAAGGCGCCGGGGGTGGTGTATGGCTTGGAGGTCGCCGAGCTGGCGTTCGCTCTGCTCGATCCCGAGGCCCGCAGCGAGCGGCTGGTAGGGGAGGGGGTGTGGCGTGAGGAGGGTGGCCCGGTGCTCGCCATCGAGGGCTCCGCGCGTGCGCTGCTCACGGCCGAGCGCACGGCGCTCAACTTCCTCGGGCGCCTCTCGGGCGTGGCCACGATGGCGGCGCGCGCGGCGCATGCGGTGCGGGGAACCGGGGCCACCGTGCTCGACACGCGCAAGACCACGCCGGGCCTGCGAGCGCTGGAGAAGGCCGCGGTGGCCGCGGGAGGAGCGCGCAATCACCGTGCGGGGCTTTATGACGCGATCCTCATCAAGGAGAACCACGCCGCGGCGGCGGGGGGGATCGGGAAGGCCGTTGAGCTCGCGCTCGCTCGTGCGCCTGAGCTCGCTGCCACGTTTGAGGTCGAGGTGCGTGATCCGCGCGAGATCGAGCAGGCGCTGGCCGCCGGGGCACCGCGCCTACTGCTCGACAACATGAGTCTCGGCGAGCTGCGCGAGGCTGTCGCGCGGGTGGATGGACGAGCGCTGCTTGAGGCCAGCGGCGGGGTCACGATCGAGACGCTGCGCGAATGCGCGCAAACGGGAGTCGACTTCATCTCGCTCGGCGCGCTCACGCACTCCGCGCCGGCGCTCGACTTGTCGCTGATCCTGCAGGCGCTCTGAACGCTGCTCGCGAGGCGCCCTGAACGCTGCCCGCAGGACCCTTTGAAGGCGACCCCGCGCTCTGAGCGCTACCCCTGGGCGCTACGTTGGGCGACGAACGCCGCGGCCTCTTCGGCACCGAGGAACGGAGTGAGGATTCTGCGCGCCATCTCCGGCAGAAGCACATGGACACCCTCGGCGCCCTCACGCACGATGTGCTCGTGCAGCAGTCCAAAGATCGCGTTGGCGACAGTTTCATCGACCAGTCGTCTGGAGGGGGCCTTCTCGGGGACCAGCTTGTAGCCGGGCTCCAGAAAGATCGCGAAGGCGTCCATCAGCGACTGCAAGAGTTCCAGCGCCGCCTCGCCGGCGACGAGCATCTCCACGAACGCCAGGCGCGTGAAGGCTGGCTCGTCGGCCATCCACTCAAGGACCGCCCCGGTTGTGTTCCAGATCGCCTCGGGCCATGTCGAGGCCGCGTTGAAGGTCTCGCGGAGTTCCAGCATCACCTGGTCGACGCCGGTTTCCAGCGCGGACATCGCGGCTTCCTGCTTGTTCTTGAAGTGCTCGTAGAACGCCTGCTCGGAGATCTCTCCCTCGGCGCAGATGTCCTTGACGGTCGTCTCGGCATAACCATGCGCGGCGATTGCTCGCGCCGTCGCCGACTGGATGCGCTCGTGCGGGTTGCGTGCCATGAAGCCGCGCTGGCGAGGATCGGGATTCCGTGACCGACGCCCTGACGACTCCGCCTCGTGAGAGCCGTTGGTGGGAGCGGAGCGTGACATCTAGGCACTTGACGATAGCGGATCATCAAGCGTCAAGGAATGTCAGGCCCCCTGGGACTGAGGGGCTCCTTTGGCCGCCAGGACGCCGCTATCCTGATGTCATGGAGTTGCCCATGGCTCCCACCCAGACCGCCCCCGTGCCGCTCTCGCCAGAAGAGATCGAGGCGATGAAGGGGCAGGTGCGCGCGCTGGCCAAGGAGCGCGGCGCGGTGATCTTGGCGCACAACTACCAGGTGCCCGAGGTGCAGGATGTGGCCGACTACGTAGGCGATTCTCTGGGCCTCTCGCGCAAGGCAGCCGCGGCGGAGGGAGACGTGATCGCGTTCTGCGGGGTGCACTTCATGGCGGAGACCGCCTCGATTCTGTGCCCGCAGAAGACGGTGCTGATCCCCGATCTGGATGCGGGATGCTCGCTGGCGGCGTCGATCGACGCCGAGCAGTTGGCCGACTGGCGAGCGACCTATCCCAAGGGGGTGGTGGTGATGTACGTAAACACCACCGCCGAGGTGAAGGCGCTGACCGACTACTGCTGCACCTCCGCCAATGCGGTCGATGTGGTGCGCCACATCTACGAGACCCACGGCGAGGACACGGAGATCCTGTTCGGCCCCGACATGTGGCTGGGGGCCTATGTGGAGAAGGAGCTCGGACGCCGCATGCACGTTTGGGATGGTGAGTGCCACGTGCATGCCGGCATCCGCCCGACCGACATCGAAGCCACGCGTGCGGCGCACCCCGGCGCCGACTTCCTGATTCACCCCGAGTGTGGCTGCACGACCAGCGTGATGGAGTACGTCTCAAGCGGCGATATCTCAGCCGAGGGAGTGCACATGCTCTCCACCGGGGGGATGCTGAAGTACGCCGAGGAGATCGAGGGCAGGGCAGAGGCGCGGCCGGGTGAGCGACGGGAGGCGGTTGTGGCGACCGAGGTGGGGATGCTCTATCCCCTTGAAATGGCAGCCCCGGACGTCGATTTCATCCCCGCCAACGCCGAGGCCAGCTGTCAGTACATGAAGATGATCACGCTGCCCAAGCTGCGTGATGCTTTACGCGACCTGAAGTTTGAGGTGCGCGTGCCGCCGGAGATCGCCGAGCGCGCCCGCGTCCCGATCGACCGTATGGTCGCTATCGGCTAGAGCGCCAGCTGGTGCTTAGAACTCGTCGGCGGTGTGAGGGCCGACACAGGCGATAGCGAGATTGTCGGCCACTCCCGCGGCCACCTCTCGCACCTCCTCGAAGGTGACCGCGTCGAGCGCGGCGATGGCGGCGTCGGGGTCGATCTTCTCGTCGAAGACGATCGAGCGAGTGGCCGCGTGGCGCGCGACGGCCCCGGTGTTCTCGAACGCCAACACCACGCGCCCGGCGGCGTAGGCGCGGGCGCGCTCCACCTCCTCCGGCGTGGGGCCATCGTCGCGTAGCTCATCGACGATCTCACGCATGCGTGTGTATGCCTCGATGCACTTGGCCGACTCAAGCCCTGAGCCCAACTGCAGGATCGGCACGTCGGCGAAAGCGTGGTCGATGGCGTATACCGAGTAGCACAGACCCCGTTTCTCGCGGATCTCATCGAACAGCCTTGAACCCATAGAGCCGCCAAGCAGGGTTGAGTAGATGGAGAGGGCCGCGCGTTGCTTGAAGTCTGTCACGCCGATGTCCGGACGGTAGATCATCCGCAGGTGGGACTGATTGGTGTCCCGCTCCTGCACCAACGTCTCGGGCGCGAACTCGGGGGCGGGCACGTACGGCTCGGGCGCGGGCAGCGTGGGGAAGCGCGCAAACAGCTCGTGCAGCTCCGCTTCAGCCGGCAGGTGGTCGAGGTTGCCGGTCAGAAAAGCGCCGCCCCGCGCCCCCGCCCAGCGGCGTTCGCGGAAGGCCACGATCGCCTCACGCGAGAAGCTGCGCAGATTTTCCTCAGGCCCCAGCACGGTTCTGCCAAGCGGGTGCTCGCCGAAGGCCGCCTTGTCGATCAGATACTCGGCGATCGTCGATGGCTGGTCATAGGCGCGATTGATCTCCTGGATCACCACGCCGCGCTCGCGGTCGAGCTCCTCGGCGTCCAGTTTGGGGCGCGCCACGAAGTCCGAGAGCAGGTCGATCGCCTTGGGCGCCGACTCTGCACGGACCGTGATGTGGAAGGCGACCAGATCGTGGCTCGTGTAGGCGTTCAGCACGCCGCCCATGCGCTCGGCGGTCTCGTTGACGTCGCGGTAGGTGGGGTACTTCACGCCGCCCTTGAACACCAGGTGCTCGAGGAAGTGGGCCATCCCGTTCTCCTCGGGGCGCTCGGTGCGGGCGCCCGCGTCGAAGGCCACCAGCACCGTCAACGCGCGCGTGCCGGGGATCCCGATGCGGTGCACGGGAAGTTCGTTGGCGGGCACAACTGTGCTTGAGACCTCGGCCACGTGGTTAGCGTATCAGCTAACAGCTCTTCCCCAAAGGAGCTAGAAGTGTTAGCTTATGCGCTAACATAGGCGTATGTTCGACTCTCGTCAACTGGCTGGAGAGCTGATCCGACGGGCGCGTCAGGAGGGCGGTCTCAGCCAGGCTGAGCTTGCCCGCCGGGCGGGTATGCCCCGTTCGGTTCTCAACGCCTATGAGCATCACCATCGCCAGCCAGGGGTGGATGCGTTGGCTCGCATTGCCCAGGCGGTAGGCATGGAGGTACGGTTGGAGCCGCCCTTGGATCGCGTTGATCCTGCGCGCGCCGGGCGAATCCTCGTGCAGGTTCTAGATCTCGCCGAGGCACTCCCGAATCGCCAGCGTGGGCGCCTGGCCTATCCGTCATTGAAGGCGCTTGGGTCATGAGCCTGCTGGCAGGGCGGTTGCTGGCGGTTCACGACGGGCTGCACGGCGCCGCGCTGCCTCACGCGTTCGGCGGGGCGATCGCGCTCGCCTACTGCACCGAAGAGCCACGCGGCACCCGCGATCTGGACGTGAACGTGTTCCTCGATCCCACTCGTGCCAAGGACGTCTTCGCGGCGCTCCCCTCGTCGGTGAGTGTCGCCGAGGGGGATGTGAAAACAGCCGAACGGGAAGGTCAAGTGCGGGTGTGGTGGGAGGACACGCCTATCGATCTTTTCCTCGACATCCATCGCTTTCACGAGGAGGTCGCCCGTGGGGTGCGCCAGGTGCCCTTCATGGATCGCACCATTCCAGTGCTTGGTTGCACCGGCTTGGCCGTGTTCAAGGCACTGTTCGACCGCACCAAGGACTGGGCTGATATTGAGGCGATGGTTGAGGTGGGTGCGATGGATGTAGCCGAGGCGGTCGCTTGGCTAGACCGCATGGTTGGACCAGAGCACCCAGCCGTGCGGCGCATGGAGGCGCTTCGCGGCTGACCGGCCTGCAAAGCGCCTTGCATGCAGGGAAAACACCAGGTTTGGGGGCGGTAGGCCGTTACTGTGCCTGCGCGATGGCTCGGACCTCCAGCACAGATACCCCACACGCCCGTGCGGCAGCCCGGCGCAGGCGCGCCCCGGTGCAGCTGCCCGTGAAGGCGCCGGTGCCTACGCCGGCGCCGGTGGCCGCGGACACGGTAATCGAGTTTCGTGGCGTCTCCAAGCTGTATGGGCCCGGTGGCATCGGGCTTGAGCGTGCGACCTTCGCGGTGAGTCGCCAGGAGTTCGTGTTCTTCGTTGGCAGCACAGGCTCGGGCAAGTCCACGATGATGCGGCTGCTGATCAAGGAGCTCGAGCCCAGCGAGGGGACCATTCGCGTCGCGGGACGCTCGCTGGCGGAGATCAACCGCAAGCGCATCCCCTACTACCGCCGCAACGTCGGGGTGGTCTTCCAGGACTTCAAGCTGCTGCCCACGCGCACCGTCTACGACAACATCGCCTATGCGCTGCAGGTGACCGGCGCCAGCCGCAAGCAGATCCGCACGAAGCTGCCTGACATCCTGCGCCTGACGGGGCTCTCAACCAAGCTGCACAACTACCCGCACCAACTCTCCGGCGGTGAGCAGCAGCGCGTCGCTGTCGCGCGCGCCTTCGCCGGGCACCCGCCGCTGCTGCTGGCGGACGAGCCCACCGGCAACCTCGATCCCGAGACCTCCATCGGGATCATGCAGCTGCTCTATCGCATCAACCGCGCGGGGACCACCGTGCTGGTGGCCACACACGACAGCGAGATGGTCAACAAGATGCGCCGCCGCGTCATCGAGCTGCGCCGCGGGCGCATCATCCGCGACGAGGCCACGGGGCTGTATGGGCCCCAAGATGAGAACACGGCCGAGCTCGGGGCCAGGCTGCGCCGAGAGATGCGATGAGGCCCGGTTTTTTCATCAAGGAGTCGATCCGCTCGATGCGGCGCAATGCCGTGCCGAGCTTCGCGGCGCTCGCCTCGGTACTCGTCACCACGCTGGTGCTCGGTGTCTTCATCCCCGTGGTGCAGGCCACCAATGGCGCCGCCAACGACATCCGCGGCAGGGTGTTGGTCGATGTCGACCTCACACCCAGCGCCTCCAACGCCGAAGTGGCGCGCGTGAAGGGCGAGCTTGAACACACCAGCCACGTCGGTCGCATCGAACTGGTCTCCAAGCAGCAGGGCTATGAACAGGAGCGCAAGCTCAATCCCCAGGCTTTCCAGCTGATCGGCTACAACCCGCTTCCCGACATCTTCCGCGTCACCCCTGACAAGCCGGACAACGCCGGCACCTTGCGGGCAGAGCTTGACCCCACGAGCCCACTGGGCACGCGTCTGGTGAGCGATCCCGCGATCGCCTCGGTGCAGAACCGCCAGGGCGAGACGAGTCGCATCCTCTCCGCAACGCGCGTCATCAAGCTGACGATGGCGCTGCTCGCGCTGCTCCTGATTCTCGCCTCGGTGTTGCTGATCTCCAACACCATCCGTCTTTCGCTTTTCTCGCGTCGCCGCGAGGTCGAGGTGATGAAGCTGGTGGGGGCCACCGACTGGTTCATCCGCTGGCCCTTCGTGCTGGAGGGGCTGTTCCTCGGGGCGCTCGGGGGTGGCGCTGCGATCGGTCTACTGGCGCTGGCCAAGGTCACGCTGGTCGATCCGCTGGCCAACACCGTCAAGCTGATCTCCCAACCTGACATGATCGCCTTCCCCATCCTGATCGTGGTGCTCATGGGTTGCGCCATCGCTGTCTCGGCGCTGGGCTCCGGGCTCTCGCTGCGGCGCTTCCTGAAGGTCTGACCCCGTAGGCTGGGGTTCTCATGGACCCGCGCCGACCGCTTTCACTGCTGGCAGTGCTTGCCGCGCTGCTCTTCCTGCTGTTCGTGGGCATCTGGCTGGGCGGACACCCGCGCGAGCTGCCGGGGTTCATACGCGGGGCGTTCGTGCAGGACCATCAGACGCTGGTCGTCAACGAAGCCATCGACAACATCGCGCACGACTACTACCGGCTTGTGCCCAAGAGTCAGCTCGCCAACTCCTCAGTGGCGGGTGCGGTGGCCAGTCTGCGCGACCGTTTCTCCCACTATCTGTCGCCTAGCGAATTTCGCGGTTTCAACGAACCGGCGAGCTTCACGGGGATCGGGGTTGAGGTCAACCCCGCTGCCGAGCGCCAGGGGCTGCGCATCGCGCGCGTCTTTGACTCCTCCCCCGCCTCGCGCGCGGGCTTGATGTCGGGGGATCTGATCGTCGCCGTCAACGGCGTGTCGCTGCATGGGCTCTCCTCCCAGCGTGCGACCACCCTGATCAAGGGGCCGCCCAACACCACCGTGCGGCTGAAGGTTCAGCGGCGCGCGGGGCCGCACACCAAGACGTTCGACGTAAGCGCCACGCGGGCCACCATCTCAGAGCCTGTCGTGGCCTCGGCTACGCGTACCTCTGAGGGAGTCAAGCTAGGCGTCGTCAGGCTTGCCACCTTCAGCATCGGCGCCCACGGGGAGGTGAGCGATGCCATCCAGCACGAGCTGCATGCGGGCGCTCGCGGCATCCTCTTTGACCTGCGCGCCAACGGTGGCGGACTCGTGGAAGAGGCCCGCCTCATCGCGTCGCTGTTCCTGCCCAAGGGCGCGGTCGTCGTAAGTACACGCGGGCGCACCCAACCCTCGCAGACGCTCAGGGCGGCGGGAGATCCGATATCGAGCTCGATCCCTGTGGTGGTTCTTGTCGACAGCGGTACCGCCTCGGCCTCGGAGATCGTCACCGCCGCGCTGCAGGACCATCGTCGCGCAACCGTTGCCGGCACGCACACCTTCGGCAAGGGGGTCTTCCAGGAGGAGGAGCCACTGTCGAACGGCGGGGCGCTAGACATAACTGTTGGTGAGTACTTCACACCCAACGGGCGTAACCTCGGCGGCGGGGGTGTCAAGCAGGGCGCGGGCATCGACCCGGAAGTGCCCATACCCGCGAATGTGGTGGACACTCCGCGCGGACTCAACATTGCGCTCCAAACGCTTGCCGCGAAGACCAAAGGTGCCTGACAGGCGCCTGCGGTGAGCCCTCCCCCCACCAAGCGCACCAAGCAGCGCGACACCCGCGTGGCATGGCCGCCGGAGAAGCGTCAGAGCGCCAAACAGGCCCTTGAGGCGATGATGCGCGAGCGCGGCTTGCAGCGGCGCTTTGACAAGCCCGTGGAGCGCGAGGCACGCAGGGCCAGCGAACAGGGGCTTGACGCCCACGCAGACTTCGCCTCCCGGCGGGATCTGCGTTCACTGCCCACCTTCACTATCGATCCGGTCTGCGCCCGTGACTTCGACGACGCCATCTCGGCCGAGCGACTGGGGGAGGGGCGCGTGCGCGTGTATGTGCACATTGCCGACGTCGCCGCCTACGCTCCGGCCGGCTCGCTCGTGGACCGCGAGGCGCGCCGTCGTGCCACCAGCGTATACGTGCCCGGGTCCGTTGAGCCGATGCTGCCGCAGGCGCTCTCCAACAAGGCCTGCTCGCTGCTGCCGGGGAAGGATCGCCTGGCGGTAACGGTGGAGATCGATCTGCACGGCGCCGAGGTCGCGCATGCTTCTTTCCATCGCTCGCTGATTCGCTCCGACGTGCGCCTGGATTACGAGCAGGTGGATCGCATCTTCGCCGGACGCGAGCGGGCGCAGGAGCCTTGGGGCGAGCCGCTGGCCGCAGCGCGCGAGGCGTCGGCTGCGCTGGAGCAGGCACGCGCGAAGCGCGGCGGAGCGCTCACGCTCGACCAGCCCGAACCGGAGTTCGTCTTCGACAAGCAAGGCAACGTCAGCGAGGTATTGCAGCGCACGCAAACGGAGTCTCACCGCCTTATCGAGCACCTCATGATCGCCGCCAACGAGGCTGTTGCCAGGTGCCTTTCTGAGCGGCGCATACCCTGCCTCTACCGCGTCCACGAGCGGCCCACCGTGGAAAGCGTTGAGCGCTTGGTGGATCAGCTCGCGTCGCTTGGCGTGCCCACGCCGCCCATGCAGAAGGGAATGTCAAGCACGCAAGCGGCGGAGCTCATGGGGGAGATATCCCGGCGCGTCGAGCGCCATATCCGCACCGTCGCCAAGCGTGCCCGCAAAAAGGACTCCGCGGCGGCACCCTCCGGGGGACGGGGTGCTCTCACCTCGCTCGTGCTGCGCGCCCTACAGGCGGCCTACTACTCGCCCAAGAACCTCGGCCATTCAGGGCTCGGCTCGGGCAGCTATTGCCACTTCACCTCGCCCATCCGTCGCTATCCGGATCTGGTCTGCCACCGTGCGCTGCTGTCCACGATCGTTCACTCCGAGCGTGCTCCCCGGGGCGGAGAGCTGCCCGATCTAGGTATATCGACCTCGGAACGAGAGCGCGAGGCGATGAAGATAGAGCGTCACGGCGATGACATCGCCGGCAGCTTTGCCTTGGAGCAGATCCTCTTCGAGAGTGGCTTGGAGCAGGTCTTTGCAGGGGAGATAGTAGGGCTCATCTCGGCAGGGGCTTTCATCGCCTTTGGGCCGCAGGGTGCCAAGGATCTGCCGCCCTATGAGGGGATGTTGCCGGTGCGCCGGATGTCCACCGGCGAGCGCGACTGGTGGGAGCTCAACCCGCAGGGCACCATCCTCCACGGCGAACGCTCTGGCGCCACGCTGCGCCTCGGTGATCCCATCGCCGTGGTCGTCCATCGCATCGATGCCGCGAAGGGGCGAGTCGACCTGAGCCGCGCAGACGGCTAGGCTCGGCAGATGGCCAACACCAAGGGCAGACGCAAGATCGGTGCGGGGGACGTGGCGTCCAACCGCTATGCGCGCTACCGCTATGAGCTCCTGGAGAAGCTTGAGTGTGGCCTGGAGCTTCAGGGCACCGAGGTCAAGGCGCTGCGCGAGTCCGGGGCACAGTTGAAGGACGGCTACGTGAACGTGCGCGAGGGCGAGCTCTGGCTGCACAGCGTGCACATTCCGCCCTATGCGCCCGCCTCGCGCGAGAACCACGAGCCCGAGCGCCCGCGCAGGCTGCTCGCGCATCGGCGTGAGATCGACAGGCTCATGGGGATGGTCAAGGAGCGTGGTTTCACGCTTGTGCCCACGCGTATCTATTTCGCGGGGGGGCGCGCGAAGATCGAGATCGCGCTGGGGCGAGGCAAGGATCTGTATGACAAGCGTCAGACCATCAAGGAGCGCGAGTCCAAGCGCGACATGGAACGCGGCATTCGCGAAGCTCGACGCTGAAGGCGAGTCAAGCTCGGCGCTGAGGGCTAGCTGAGCCTAGCGCTGAGGGCTAGCTGAGCCCGGCGCTGAGGGTGCCCCTAAGAGATGGTGCGGCTCACATAAGCCGCGTCCATGCCCACCGCCAGCAGCACGATCAGGCCTACGTACACCGCCGCCACGGCCACCCTCGCCGCACGCGGCACGCGATAGTAGGCGGCGCTCTCCAAGGTGCGGCTGCTGCGGTGCTGCCAACGCCGCCACAGGTCCAGGCCAGCGAAGGCGATGATGATAATCATGAAGGGGTTGGGGAACAGCAGCGTCGCCGCCACGATCGCGCCGAAGCCCACGAACCACAGCGCGGGCGCCATCGCCGCCATCGCCCTGCCTCCGTCCAGCGGTACCACTGGGATCAGGTTGAAGAGGTTGATGAGGAAGCCCACGTAGGCCAAGGCCAGGAAGAAGTGACTCCCCTCGGTCTCGCCAACGATCAGGCACACCAGTGCTCCCAAGGAGCCAAGTATCGGCCCCGCCAATCCCACACGCGCCTCGGCGAGCGCGTTCTCGCCCAGAGATCTCGCTGCGATTACCGCACCCAGGAAGGGGATGAACATAGGTGTGCTCGCGCGGATGCCCTCGCGGCGCAGCTGGATCACATGGCCCATCTCGTGCACGAACAGCAGCAGCACAAAGCCTGCCGCGAAGCTCCAGCCCCAGAAGAGCGAGTAGGCCGCCACCGACACGAGCGCTGTGCCGGCCGTCGTCAGTAGCTTCAGCTTGGGCAGTGCTAGCAACAGCAGCTTCAGCTGCGCCGCGAACTTCGCGACCAGCGCCACCACGCCCGCCGCGATGCTCCCTGCGCGTTTGCGCAGAGACTTACGCTCGCCTCCGAAGGGGCTCGCCACGGAAGGCGCAAGCGGCTGTCCCGGCGGCGGCCCCATCACTCGCGGCAGCGGGGACTGCTCGATGGGAACGTCACTTTCCATCCCCTCATTGTCGCAGGCACCTTAAGCGGCGCCTAATGGCTTTTGCCGATGCTCTGCGAGGAAACTTCGCCGGGGCTCCGCGAAGAGGTTGGCGGGCGCTTGCGGGCCTCACGTGGAGGATATTTCCGCAGGGTGCGGGAACTCCGCGAGAGCACTCTTGACACGGCTTTCGGGACGGCGCTACCTTGACCGTAGACGCGGTACCGAGCCGCAAAGAGCGAGGCCACCGAGGTGTGAGGCCGCGCCACCTAAACCGACGGGCCTTCGGGTCAGGCGGAGCGGGTTCCTCAAGCGGCCCGGGATCGCGTCGCTTTGGTTGGGTCACTCCGCTCCCGGGACTCAACCGCGGGCAGCGCGCGCTCACCTGGCGAGCGTTGCGCGCCCGCCAGCTTCATCGGCGCTACACTTGATCGACCATCAAGCACTCCCGGGGACGACAGGCTTCGACGCGGTCGGTTCGTGGGGGTGGTTGCGAGCCGAGGTCCCGGGCGGCCTCGTAAAACACCCGGGAAAACCATAAGTGCGGACTCTCACGAGTACGCCCTCGCTGCTTAGTCAATAGCTAAGCACGAGGTCTCGGGCCCCACTCGCCTGCGGCGGGGATCCCCGGGATCAGAAAGCAGGATCACCTTGCGACGGTCTGCTCTTGCCACGCCGGGGACACTTCAGAGAGCTGGTCCTTTGCAACCCGGCCGGCGAGGCTAGCAAGGGACGAGATCAGAGCGCCGGCTACGCTCGTAGACGCCATCCTTTACGCGACCACGGACGTGGGTTCGATTCCCACCGTCTCCACTCAGCCCCAAAGACGCGCAGAACAGCGAACTTCGCACCAGCGCTAGCGAACCCCTAGGAGTTGTGGGTGCGAAAGGTGCGAAGCGGATCCCCGCAAAGAGCAGGCGAAACACC
>JANWIP010000018.1 GCA_025449845.1 Solirubrobacteraceae bacterium
CCTCAAGCTGTGATGCCTCGGTGAGGCCCTTCATCTTGGGTTCGAGCTGGGTAATGATTGAGTGCAGCCCGACGAACTTGCCCCGCGAGTCGTAGATCTGGAGGCCCAGCTCCTTTGACATGACCGTGACGCCCTTCCCCCCACCGAGAAGGGTCGAGAACACTCCGTTGAGCGCGGTCAACGACTGGCGTCCCTGAATGCCATTCTTTGCCAGGTCCTCCATTAGGCCAGCCGAATCCTTCAGGCTGGGCGAGAGGGCGCCGAGCCGTCCGCGTGCCTTATCGACGGCGGAGGCGACTTCTTCCACAGAGCTCCCCGTGGCCCCTGATGCGTTGAAGAGGATGTCGCTCGCTTCGGCGGCCTGGCTAGTATGCAGGCGGTAGGTCAACATCACGTTGCCGAGCGATTCGGTGGTGCTTCTCAGTTCATCGCCCGTGGCCACCGTAAGATCCATACTGGCGTCCATTACTTTCACCGCCTGCGAGGAGGACAAGGCGTGACCTTCAACGGTCTTCAGCTCCCCAGCGATGGTGGAATAGGCCGCACCGATCTTTTGGCCCGAGAACTCGGCTGAGCCTGCGGTGCTGAGGAAGCGATCCTCTATCGCCTGTGCGGCCTTGATACCTATTCCGCTGGATGCCGCGATCTGCGCCGCTGACTTTTCCGCCTTGATCCCTAGGTCAATGGCCGCGGCGGCTGCGATCGTGATGCCGCCGGCGGCAAGCTCGCCAGCATGAACGACTGTGTCGGCTGCCTTGTGTTGACGGAGCGCGGATACCTCAGCGGCACTGGCCGCATGCTGGTATGCCCCCACCTGCGCGGCCTCTGTAGCACCCATCGCAGCAGCCTGCTTACGAGCCGCCTCGCCTGCGGCAGCAGCCTGCTTCTCCGCCGAGGCACCGAACATCGCGGCGGACTCCTGGGCTGCCTTACCAGCCGCGATTGCCGATGCGGCGACGCCCTTGTTAGATACCTTGGCTTGCTCGTTGGCACGGAGCAGCGACGCGGCGTCGCCGATATAGATGACCTCGGCTTTACGGACGGGCACCAGTCGCTCCTAGCTGGGATAGATCCCGCTCGATCGCCCACCACTCGCTGATAGTGAGCTGGTGCATCTCCCATGGCCGGATGTGATACACGCGGGCTAGCTCTGGACGCCACGCGTCTTGCGGGTCTTCGCCGGGGTGCCAGATGCCGGCGCCGCCTTCGCCGCGCCGGCCTTCTGAGGGTCTGAAGCCTTCTTGACGGCCTCAGCGATCTGCTTGTTGATCTCAGTGAAGATCGGGCCGTTCTGGAGCCCTTCGACCTTTCCACGCACCTCATCATCGGACATCTCTGGGTGGGCTCGCTTTACCGCGATCACGAACAGACCAACCATCTGCTCAGGGTCGAAATAGTTAAACGCGGTAAAGTCCGTCATCCCGAAATCGCGCTTAAGGACGAGGGCCTCTCCAAGCGTCAGCTTGTCCGGGTCGATCGCATACGTTTTCCCGGCCAGCTTCATCTTCAATACGGCCATGTGACTCTTCCTCTCTTAGCCTTTGTCCCTGTAGAATTCGTCGACTACCCAGTCGAGGAGACCCTCCAGCTGCTCCTCAACGAGCTGCTCCTTTGAAGCGACGGCCTTGTTCATCCAGCCGGACGCGCGGTCCTTACGCACATGCGGGCCACGGGCTGCCCAGCCGGCGTGGGGCCCCCCGCCGACGTTCTGCACGCCACCATGGACCGCGATCGAGTAGACGGACGCGGTACGGGATGTCACAGATACCCGGACCGAGTCCTCAAGACGCGGCACCGAAGGGTCACCGTGCCTTCCCGTCCTGTGCGTCACAAACCCCGGTGCCGCGCTGGCGATCATGTTGCCTATGAGCCGCAAGCGCCTTTGCAGCTCATAGTCGAGCCCGAAGTTGCCCCTCCCACTAATCCGACTAAGCGCCTGGTTGAGCTGCGTGAACCCAACCATCACGACGCCCTTATCTTTTACGGCATAGGGCATTGGGCATCTTTCGGTTGGTAAGCCAAGCTGAGGTGCTCACGCATAGCGGCAGACGGGCTAGACGAGCGCCAAGTACGGCGCATTCGTCGCGGCAGCCAACGCCAGGGTCGCTTCGACGGCCGGCGGTGTTGTCTGGGCGCCCGGTCCCGTGGCGTACAAGATCGGGGCGGCTTCAAAGACGCCCGTGGTGCCGGTGGCACCCGCGATCTTGATGGGTGCCGTGCTGCTCATCGTCTCGCAGATCATGGTGTATAACAGCATCGGTTCGGGGGGTTCGTAGGTCGCTTCAAGCAACAACCCCCGCCGTGAACCGCCGCTCAGGGCCGTGTTCGTGCTCGACGTGAAATCAGCAGAACGGCCCAACACCTTCCCTGCCGAGTTCAGGAGCGTGACCCACAGGTGCGTCCTGTTGGCTGGTGTCCCCTCAGCAGTACCGACAAAGAAGACGATGCCCGAGATGACGAGGCCCGCCGGCACTTCGAGGGCAGAGACCATAGGGATACCACTGGTGAGGGCGAGTTCGGACGAGACACGCCAGCGCGGGAACGGCTCAACAAGAACTGGCTTGTTTTCCTGCGTCGCGGCCCCAGGTTCCTTATACGACGGCCAGGAGGTGGGCAGCAATAACCCGCTGCTGCCGCTTACCTGCCATTTCCCGTTGGCGCGTGTGTGGAGGCGAGCCTTCCTTGTCGTCGTGTCGTAAGTGACCTCAGTCATGCCATCGATCGGCGTGCTGGTGAAGTCACCGTCTGCCGCGGTTGTCTTCCCGGCCCCCGACACATATTTGCCACTGACCCCGTCTGGGAATTGGGCCATCCCCGTCCAGTATTCAAGCGAGGTCGGGACACCCGCGATACGCCCTCCCCTGCGGATAGCGTTCCTGCCCTGTTCCGCAGTGGGCACATTCCAGATCTCCGTGGGTGTGCCTGGGTTCGCGCGGGAACGCCAGTAGCGTGTGCTGACCTGCGTACCGGCTTCATTGCCCGGGATGAGGAGCGGTTCCAGGGTGTAAGAGGCGCCGCCCTTGACGAACGGCCCGTCGAACAGCCAGTAGCCGCCGCCCGTGCCGTAGGAGTACGTGGGGCGGCAGTAGAGCTGGTTTTTGACGGCGGAGCCGATCATCTCCGTTGAGCTGACGGTCAGGCCCGTCACGTTGCCGGTGCCCCGGATGAAATAGGAGCAGCCGTTGTAGCCGCCTACCCGTGTGCCGATCGTGTTGCCGAGATCCACACCATGAACGAAACCCTCGACGTGGATCATCGAAAGGTCAGCAACATTGACGTTGTTGCCGATGACGATACCGATACCGCCCTGCACAACGGGACACGATGCCCCCTGACCGGGGTGGGCGTACACGAGAGGCTGTGAGAGTTCGATGGTGTACGGGCCGCTGCCGGTGATCGCCTTGATCTTCGCAAGCTCGAAGCTCGCCGACATGTCAATGGCGATGGCATCGCCGACACGTAGCGAGCGCGCACCTTCTCCAGAGCCAATGCTTTCGACCTGGATAGTCGTGGCCCCCGCCGCAGTTGTTCCCGATTGCGTTGTCACGACCTGCGCTTCTGTGGCAGGATTGTTTCCGGAGTAATAGTTGGTGTTGTAGACCTTGAAGTTAGGAAGGCGCAGCGTGTGGCCGTCGTTTGTAGCCGAGCGCGCGACCAGCCCACAGCAACCCGAGATAGCAATGTCCTCGAAGGTCATCGTGTCGATCTGCGGTGGCGCTTCAAACGCCTGGAGGTTCGTCACCGTGACGATCTCAAACGGCACGGCGTACTTCCCATTGACGACTTCCACGCCACGGTGCGTGAACTGCCAGCACGAGTCGAAGTGAAAGACGGTCGCGGTGTAGTTGCCGCAGTCCACACGAACGTTGTCGAACCGGATGCCCCGGATGAGAGTGAGCGAGACGACGGGGTTGGAGTACGCGCGGTCGGCCGTGAGGGTGATCCCGCAGTCGCGGAGCAGCAGCTCGTTGCCCGTAACATCCCCCCATGCAGTGGCGCTCAGCAGCGGCGTTACAGCGGACGCTGGGGTGAAGGTCGTGGCGTACTTTCCCTCCCCTTCGATGGTGAGGGGCCTGCCGCCAAGCGCTTCGTGAGCCCCAGCGCTCATCGAGAACTTGTAGCCCAACCCAGCAGGGAACTTGAGCTTGATCCCGTGAGCTGATCGAGCGTCTTCTAACGCCGTGACGATCTTCGCCGAGCAATCAACACCCGGTTCGGCGCCGTAATAGCCCATGTTGATCGTCGTCCAAACGGAACTGCTGTTTACCACCGAGGTCGGCAGACCCCCGATCGGCTGCCATGCCGCAGGGTGCGTTGCTGGCGCTTCGCCCCTCGTCGGCTTCAGTGAGAGGTAGGTCGATTCGCTTTCCTCGACAACGACACCGGACGAGTACAGCGTCAGCGGGTCGTATGCTTTGGCGAACCCTAGTAGCGGGTTCACGGCCTGGGGCAGGTGGGGCGCGAGTTCCAGTGTATGCGAATCGCCGGCTTCCCAGTCGCTGCTGTCGGTCAGCAGCGATGCGCACACTTCGTCGGGCAGTTCGATCGACATCCCACGCGCGACAGCGATATTCGCGCTCGGGATGGCGACCTGGGCGTTCGGCCCGATGTACTTGACGAGGCCCATATCGTCGGGTGGTTAAAGCGTCACGTCTGTTGACGTGTACGCCGCGACGACGGGGGGTTCTGACCCGTTATCAAGCACCACGAGCGGAATGGTCTGCTGCAGCACCGCCGGTCCGGCAACAACCGGGGTGTCGCCGTCCAGGCCGCACGCGGCCATTGTGAACACCAGTGACTCGTGGTATGTGGACGCGATCACGGGCCCGACGAATTCGACGACGACCGGGACGATGGATGCTCCCGCGAACAATTCGTAGAGCGTGTTGCTGCCGTAGTCCACGTTCAACGAGAGGGTGGACCCGTTGTAGGCGTTTGTGAGGGGCACGGCCTTCGTGGACGACCCGAGGTAGTAGCGGCCGACATCCTTCGGGGTGTTGACCGTCAGCGTGGCCCCACGGACCTGTGTCTGGGTGACACCGTTGACCTTCACGACGCACTGCGTGAAGTTAAACGAGTGGAGGCCGGTCGGGAGGGCTGCTGTCGCGAGCGCGGTGCCTGTCTGCTCGTCGTTGCTGTCTAGGTTGAGCGTGGCCTCCAGGAAGCCGCCGGTCTGGCATGAGAACGCGACCGATGTAGCGACGGTGCCTGGGTATGTGAACGGGTTGACGGTCCCCGTGTCCTGGGGCTTGCCGAGCTGCAATGTGACGCTCTTCAGATAGGGGTCGGTCGCGCCGATGTTGTGGGTTTGGAGGTACGCGGCTGTCGCTGCCTGCTGCACTGGGACGACAGTGTTGCCATGCAGCAGGTTCAGGTACGGCCCGAACCCCTGGCTGGGCACCTCGAAGGCGACGGTCCCAGCCGCCGACCGCGTCGTTGCTGTACGACGCGAGGAGGACTGGTACATCCGCCCCGCACGCAGGCCCTGGGAGAGCAGGAATGCCCTGTTCAGCTTCATGCCCTCGCTGTTGAACTCCGCGAAACGGTTGACCGTCACCGGAGTTGCGTATGTGGTCTCAGCAGCGATGCCGAGCTGTGCGCCGAGCCCGCTTGTGAACGATCCCGTCATGCTGCCTTCTCCTCGCTCGCGTTAGGCGATGCGGTAGTGGTGGATACGACTGGTGCCGCCTGCACCGGCTTGGATGCTTCGGTGAGCCAGCAGCCCTGCTCGTCGAGGTTCGCTGCGATGTCGTCGGGGACTTCTACGCTTTCACCGCGTGCCACGGTGGTGTTGCCGTCCGGGAGGACGAGCTCTACCGATGGGCACGGGCCGTCATAGGTGCGCTTGGGCATCAGTGACCTCCTGGGGTTGGTTTAGATACGGGCCTTTACCGCGATCTCTAGAGTTGCTTTGCTGATCCAGCCATCGCTGCCACCTTCACTGTGCTGCTCGATGTGCTCTACGAGTACCCACTGCACGTTTTCCTGGTTGCCGAGGGTTGGATCGGCTGAGATCGCGTTGTCGAGCTGCTCAACGATCTGCCACATGCGGTTCTCTACGGTTTCCCCATCAACACCGGCCTGGTAGACCTCCACGTCGACTTCGAGGAGGTAGTTCTCCTCTCGCTGGTGTGGGCTTGGCCGGCCGAGGTTCTTCCATTCCCTGTCGATCTTGACGCCGAGGACGTAGACGTTCTCGTTGAGCTGGTGTTCGGTGTTCGTACGGTTGAACCACACCTCCGTTTCGCCGTCCACGACCCCTTTGAAGAGTTCGACGAGGCGAGCTTTGACTGCTGGTGCCGTGGTCGCGCTCATGCGCTTGGCGTGGGTCGCATCCAACGCCGCTGCAGGCCCCACCTGACGGCTGGTGGCAGGTCATCCGGGCGCATCTGTGGTGTCTCGCTGACATCACCGAGGCCTACGCCCGCGTCGCGGCGTAGATGAATCCATGACTCGACGGTGACGTTCGCGTAATGCTTCACCTCGGGCGGAACTGAGGTCATGCCCCACGCGCCGGTGATATCGATACGTCGCGTGAGGAAAGGCAGCGCGGGGAGCGATGGGTAACCCGGTGGAAGGATGGGCTCCGGAAGGTTCGTCAGGCGGACCCCGAGAAACGTCCCGTCCCGTGATGGGTAGGGCCATAAGCGGTACTGGCTCGTTTCGAGGGTGACGCCGGCGCCGAGATCGGCGTCGAGCTTGACTGTGGAGATACTCCGGATCTCGTAGGGTGTCGCGTCGAGGATCTCGAAGCCGCTGCCGACGGGCTCGTACTCGAAACTGCGGGTTGCGGTGGCTGTCGCTGGGGCGAACTCGCGGTTGCAGTGACGCTGGATCGCCATCGACGCCTGCGTAATGAGAACTTCAAGGTCGGCATCTTGTGTCGTATCGCTCGCGCGTTTCTGCATGAACTGACGGACACCAGCGATGTCCGTCAGGTCAGCAGGATCAGCCACGGGTTAGACCTGGGCCTGCTCGGTGCCCGCAGACTGCACGGCCGGATCAACAGGCGCCCGCTCGGGAGCCCTCGCTTCAGCGGCCTGGGCATCAATGCGGCTACCCGTGACAGCGCTCGCGGCGGACTGGCCGACACCGTCGGCTGTTACATCGCTGAGGGGCTGTATACCGTGCTTTGCGCGTTCGGCGACCTCCTCGGCGGTGGCGTGGTTCTCGGGGTCAGCGTCGTGCGCTCCTGTCTGCTCCCAGAGCGGGAAACGCCCGTCCGTGGTGACCTCACGTTTGAGCTGCGCGAACTCCTCCGAGGCGGTATCGACCACCTTGACGAGGCCTGTCTCGACATTGCGGAAAAACGAGTTGGGCATGATGTCCTTTCGGGACGCGGGATTGGTATGCCGGGGCGCTTCTCAGCGCCCCGGCACGGGCATGCTGGCTAGGCCGCAGGGTCCTGGGGACCCGCACCTGACAGTTCCAGGCCGTCGTTCACGGTCATGCACACGAGCTCGTAGCCACGGATGACTTCGGCGCCGTAGAGGTGCAGGCCCTTCACGGCGTCCGCGAAACGCAGCGGCGGCCGGTACGCCTCGACCTTGTTGATCTGCTCGGCGAGGGTCGTGGCGCCCGCGACACCAGCAACCACCTTGTACTTCGCGTTGCTGGTGTTCGGCACGTTGTTGCTGACGAGCACGTTGAACCCCGCGGCAGTCCCTGCGGACCCGTTGAGGAGCACCGTGTTGTTGTCGTATCCACGGGTGCCGACGAACCGGGCGTCGAGCGCCAGTGCAGCCTCGAACCACGAGGGGACGATGACGAACCGGCCCTCTGTCGGCACGTTGTTCTCGTCGAGAACGACCTTTGCCTTGATGAGCTGGTTGTACGCGTAGTTCGTGGCGTTGTCGATCGTGACCGGGCTGCCACTGGAGCCGATCGTGAACGTCGCGCCTGCCGCCATCTTGCTGGCGAGGAAACCGTCCATCTGGTCGCGCAGGCGGTAGCCGGCGCGTGTCATTGCCTCGTCCATCACCTGCGGCTTGTTCTGTGCCTTGTCTACATCATCGACCTGGAAGTTGAACGCCTTGCCCTGTGTGATCGTCAGCGACCGCTGGTTATCAGACAGCGTCTCGGCCTCGGCGAGGTCGGTGTTCTTGACGTAGTCGGTGATCGTGGGGTCACCAATCGAGTTGATCTTGACGGTATCCCCGGCCTCCTGGATTTCTCCCTCGTAGTCGCGGTTCACGATCCCTGGCTGTGCGTACACGAGGCTCTTGTAGAGAGCACGGAGTATCCGTGCGCTCCATAGCTGCGGTGTGAAATTGTTTACGGACACGTCCTGCTCCTAGCGTTGTTTGTGGGTGAGTGCGCTCACTCACCGGCCCGATTGCATGACCGCTGCGACCTCGTCCCAGCGTTCGTTGATCTCGTGCTCGGTGAGCTTCTGAACATCCGCCAGCGACGCGAGGGGTGCCTTCCCTGGGGGTGGCTTGGGAGTCCCGTCGGCAACTGGTGTGACTGCCGTGGGGTCCAGGACACGCCCGATCTCGGGGGCGCCTGGGGCCTCCTTCGCTATGAGGTGGGGGCTCTGCTCGGCGATCCGCGCGAGGGCGGCTTCGACGGTGCTGTCGTCCTCACCATCCTCAGGTGTGATGCGTCCCTTTACGTCTGCTGGGTCAAGGAACTTCATGCGATTGGCGATCCGACCGATTCGCTCCTCGCGCTTGACGCGTGCTGACTGCGCACGCTCCTCGGCGAGTTCCTGGTCCTTCTGCTCAGCGAGCTGCTGCCACTCGCCCTGCTTGCGCTGACGCTCGTCCTCGGCCTTCTGCTGGTCGGCTTCGAGCTTGCGCTGCGCCTTGTTGGCCTCGGCTACTTGACGCTTGAGTGCGTCCGCTTCGGCTTTGGTCATCGTGACGGTCTCCGCCCCGGGTGCGGGCGGATCGACCACGGGTGCGGGTGGGTCTACTACTGGATCGTCTGACATGGGGGGTTCCTTTGGTTGTGTCGCGCGACTTCTCACCCGCTGCGACGCGGGGCCTAGCGACTCTTGGCAGGCACCTCTAAACCCGGGTGCCATGGGGCTTGCCCATTGGGGCGAAGTGGTGGGGGCGCGCGGCACGATGACCAGCGCGCCCCAAGCTGCTTATGCGGTGTACGTGACCTCGACCGTCACGATTCCACCGGGGTCAGCGATCCCCGTTCCGCCGTGGGCGGACAGAACCTCGATCGAGTGGCCACCAGTCGCGGGTTCACTGTTGACGGTCATCGCCTTCGCGACACCAGCTTCAGCATTGACGCCCGTCGTGAACGCGAGCGTGCAGAGCGTCGTTGCGGTATCGAGATCGACAACAGTCAGGGTCCGCGTGTTCGTAGTCACACCCGTGATCGCCGCGTCGGGCGTGTACTCGGCACTCGTGATCGTGCCGCCCTTTTCCAGGCCGGGAGTGAGACGGATACTCTCGTCCAGGAGCAGTGTAAGCGCAGGGACCTTCGCGACAAGCACACGTGCCTTGACGGCCGGAAGGTCAGTGGCGCTGATGTCCTCCCACTTCGGCTTACCCGATGTCTGAGTCTGGAGGATCAGCTTGCGGTATACGTCACTCTCACTATCGAGTGCCTCGGTGACGGCGCCTGTGGTGAGGTTCTTCAGATGAGCCATGGACATGGTGGGTCCTTTCAGAGGTTGGATGGGTCTTCATGCAACGGCGAGACACGCGTAGCCTTCGTGACCTTTTCGGGTGCTGGACGTGTCTCGTTTGGGTCACCAGTAATGACCTGGTTGGGGTCCGTGGGTGACTCTGGCTCAATGAGTGGCCGCAGGTTGTTCTTCGGGATGTGCGGCATGTCAGCGAGCCCTTCGGGGTCCGAAGCCTTGTCAACGGGGGGCATGTCGATCATCTCGCGCGCCTCGTTCAGTGTCGCCAGACCGTTGACGAACGCCTCGCTCGCGGCGTCTATCTCCTCCCGTCGGTTACCACGCAGCACCTCGGCCAGGTCAAACCTGGCGTATAGGTCGTTCCCTGCCCACTCTTCCTCACCATCGATCAGCTGGACCTGGAGGATCTCCTCGATCAACGCGAACCACGGTCGCAATGTCGTGACATACAGGATGCGGTGCAACTCTTCGACGTTGCTATACGTCGAGTGCGTCAGGTCCCCGATCATCGGCGGGGGAACGTCGTAGACCATCGCGAACTCTTCGCGGCCGAGGTTCCGGGCGGCGATGACCTCGGCCTCTACCGCCGTGTGGGCGAGCCCTTCCCATTTGAACCCTGGTGCGAGGAGCGCAGCCTTGAAAGCGTTGTCTACACCGGAGTGCATACGGTTGATCTCTTGGCGCAGCTCTTCACGCTGGTTCCCCTGGTAGGCGAACCCATCGGGTGGCACGATCGCGCTGGCTGGCCGTGCCCCGTTAGCGAATGACGATGCTTGGTAGCGACGTGTCGCGTCGTCCAGCTTGATCGTTTCGGCCAGCGGCTTGAGCGGTGAGACACCAAGCCCGTGGAGGTCCTGTGACTCCCACGCGAGGTGCACACCGTCATCGACGCTGAAGTACCGTTGGGTGCCCGTCTGGAACGTGCTCCACCACTTGACCGGCGAGCCGAGCGGTGCATATGCGGCGACCCACGGCCACGCGACAGCAAGAAGGTTCTGTGGCGACCCGGCCATACTCGGCCCCCGGTACTTCGCCAAGAGCCCATTGCCGTGGATCAACGCGCTGCGCGCTAGCGCCTGCTTCCAGTAGGACTGGCCGCGCCTCGGTGCGGGCTTGTTCAGCAGCTTCCCGACCGGGTGCCCGCGAACCTCTTCCGGGGCGTCCTCACTGGAAGGACGGTCATACACCTTGATCGGGAGAGTCGCTATCTGCCGGACGAGCTTGTTGACGACCGCCGCACAGTTCGGGTTGGTCTCGTAGATCAACTCGTAGGTGGTCGAGAGTTCACCCGACAGCGCAACAGACCCTTGGCCGCCGGCGGTGACGATGTAGTCATCCCGGAACGGCGGGACACCCTCAGGCAGCAGCCGGTCGTCCCGCGTGACGAGAACGGTCACGGTGCGGGGTCCGGCGTCGGGACCTGCAGCCACACGCCCGGGGAGCGAGGAACCACAATCTCGCCGCCCAAGTCGACCTTGTCATCCAAGGACCGGGCGTGCCCGAGAACAAGACAGTCACGGTAAGCGTGGAGGAGCACCCCTTGAAGGGAAGGCCCAGGTGCCGCATGGACCACAACAGTCCGTTTCTCGAATCGGGTAAGGCCGCGTCGCCGCATTCAGATCAGCTCCATGAGTGGTCCGTCATAGGCACGTGCGCCGATCGCCGTGCTGAGCACCATCGAACCGGCGATCAAGGCATCTATCTCCCTCCGCGGCGCCTCATCCTGCGAGGTACGCGACGAAACGGGCCGCACAAACTTGAAGGTGCCATCCGGCAGCTCGTACGCGACGGCATTCAGCACATGCCTTGTGAAATCCGCATCCTGCACATGCTTCTGTGTGCCGTCGCGCAGCGTTTCCATGAACCTGCCTGCGGCGACTGCCATCGGAGCGGTCTTTTGGCTGTGCGAGACGACCTGAACACCGAGTTCCTGTTCCAGCCACCCCGATATCTGCTCGCCACCCGCCGAAGGGTCCATAACGACCCGTTGGATAGGCGTTTCGGCGTGCAACGCCTCAAACTCGTCCATGATCCGCTCCGGGCGCAAGCTATTGCCATCACGGGGAGGAGTAATGACCCTCGACTTGCCGAATAGCCAACCCCACTCGGCACTGAATAGGGGGACGAGCGCCGTCGCATCCCACTTCCAGCCCAAATCCAAGCCCACATCACACGGGCGCCCAGGCAATATCTCCTCGTGCGCCTCAGCGGCGAGCCACTCGGCCTCACCAACAGCCGCACCCTCGGTGCGCGTCGCAAGATTGCACACAAACCGCCGCCAGTGACCGCCCGTCATCGACGGCGACGCGCGCTTCCTGCCCAACGACGCCGAAGTGACACCAGAAAAGGGGTTGGCCGACGCGACAAGCCCCAGGTCCTCGGGGTCATCGTCCACCCTGAGCGCGAAGTCATGCAGGATCATCTCGGGTGACGCGGCCCGCACATGCCGGCCGTCCACGCTGATATCGGGCGCCTCCGTCCGGGCGCGTTCGCGCGTCACCTCGAACTCCGACCCAGGCTCCCCAGCGGTCGAGATCGCTGCGAGCTGCCCATCACGCTTGTCGAGCTTGCCCCGCCACGTCCGGTACAACCGCAAGCTCCGGTGACGATGTAGCTCATCCAGTAACGCGAGGGTCGGGATGACACCATCCCCCGTACGGTCATCCGCCGCGAACACCTGGATGCGCCCACGCGTACGCAGACAATCAATCCGCCGGTAGCCTTCAAACGTCCGAAAGCGCTTCTCGAACCTCGGCGAACGCTCCACGAACCCGATCGCCTGACCCAACAGCAAACCACACTGGTCACGCGAACTCGCAGCCATCAACACCGCCGCGTCCTCCGTGTAATCACCGTGGTACAGCGCCACACCCGACAGCAACGTCGTCTTCCCGTTGCCCTCGGGCACAATCAGCCAAATCTCAGGGACACCAGCAAACAGGTCAGCGACGAATTCGTTCTGGAAACCCTCAGGAACCCAGTACTCGCCGTTATCGAGCCTCAGCAACTTGGCGTACTGCCGCCAGTGATCGACCGTCATCGGCCGTAACGGCTTGTGAGCTGTCCTATCCCTGTGAGCGGGCCTGGCGCCTTGGTTCAAGCTCGTCGAGTCCCCCGAACGGGTCGTCCTGCTCGCCATCCTTGCCCTCCTTCGCCTTCACGGAGAGCGCCTTCTGCGCCTTCGGCGTCAACCCCAGGACACCAGCTAGCTCCATCGCTCGTTTCGTGTGCTTATCCCACTGAACAGGCAGACCCGAAACGATCTTCCCGAGCGCCTCCCATGCAATATCGTCCTCCGCGATGTTTTCCAGCCTCCCCAACCAGCCGAAACCCACACGCGCATCCTCCGCAGCCCGAAGAGCAAACACATACTCATCCAACAACGGCCGCATCGACGCAGAAAACGTGTCGACCAATTTCATCTCATCGCGAGCGAGCCTCCAAACCGCCCCCCACCGTGGATCTAGGTCCAGCGGGCACTTTTCGATGCTCGGGACACCCATAAAACAGCCCTCCTCACGCCCACACGCACACGCACATGTGACTAAGCCACATTCGCCTTTGTAGAGCCAAAAAACGCAACTTTTCTTCGCGGAAAACTCACGGGGTGTCCGGGGGTTTTGCGCTCATGATTTTGGTGCCCCCTGGTAGTCACGCTCGTGCATCTCACGGCCATCGAGGCTGTGGTGGACGATGATGTTAACCGATGCTGCCGTCATCCCGTACAACAGGCTCGGTAGTAGGGCCACAGATGCAGTCGCTGCCATCAGTGGTGTGCTCGACTAGATCGTTGACGGGATAGACGTGGTGGTCGTCAGCGCTCATCGTGCCCTTTGTTTGGTTGCACTCGGCGCACAGCGTTTGCATATTGCTGTCGTCCCACGTGCCACCGTTGGCTAGCGGGACGATGTGGTCAGCGTGCGTGTCCTGTCTGCCTGTGAGGTACCTGCCGCACCGTTGGCACTGGTAGCCATCGCGTTGGATGATGCGCTGGCGCTGTTTGCGGGAGCGGCGCGTGCTGCCGTTGCGGTTGATGCGGTGTGCTGGACAGCGGCCTTGGTCAGATGGGTTGCCGCAGACGACGCAGGCCTTGAGCACGAGTTGTCACGCTGCTGACTCAAGATGCACGTCGGATTTGGTGTCGCGGGGCCGGGGTTCGCCTTCGACTGCGGCGGACGCTTGGCGGGCAACACAAACCGACGCTGGCAATGTAGCAGCCTGTTCGACGGAAAGTTCGTCGGCTAACTTGTCCATCTCTTTGAGTATGAGTGCCAGACGGTTGCGGGCCTTCATATCGATCAGGCTCTTCTGTAGTGGGCCGATCGTGCCCTTGGCGTTCATGAGCACCTGACGGTCCGGGTTGACTCTCGCCTCGCGTGCCTTCGCGCGTGCCTTCGCTAGATCCTCTGCGAGTGTGGGTGCTAGCTCCGGGTCGCCCTGCACCGCCTGCTTGCCCTCGATCATGGTGAAGTCACCGTACCTCGCTAGGTAGACGGGGTTGTCAAAGACCGTGGACTGGTCGCCGAGGTCGAAGCGGATGACCCAGCTTCCGTCTTGGCGTTCCACGTCTAGGACGGTGATCGTGGCTGCCCTTGTTGGCTGCTGGCACCGTTCGACTAGGTCAAGGACGGCGCGTGCGCGTGTTGGTTGCCGTTCCGCGTTGATCTTATGCTGTGCATATGGTGGCGACGATCTGAGCGTATAGCTACAGCCCTTGCGGACTGGGCATTTCTTGCGCTCACCCCATCTCTTGCCGTTTCGGACAGGGAGAGTGAGTACGCGTCTGCGGATCTTCGGGTGGAGGATCAGGTCGATCTCTTGCTGGGTGACGATCACGCCGCCCTCCTATCTCCAACTGTTTGGGGTGGCTTGGGTTTCGCTTGGAGTTCGTCGAAGCGTCTGCGTCCGCGCGTGGAGAGTTGTGCGTAGACAACAGCGTTGGCCTTCAGTGCGGCCAGCGGCGCAGGGATGCCTTGGCGGATCAACAGGTCCTCGACGCCCTCAATCATCTTCCTGGCGCTCACCTGCAACCCTGATGGCTTTGATTTAGCGTTCCGAGACGCCTTGCGGCGGCGGTAGTCGGCGTAACCCTCCCGGCGCTTCCAATCCCTCGTGCGGCACGCCGACGTGGCGTAGTGTCGGTTTCTGTATCCGGCCGGGATTGGCTGGC
>JANWIP010000019.1 GCA_025449845.1 Solirubrobacteraceae bacterium
ACGCGACCCCGCCGGTCGACGCATCTACCTGCGCCACAACGCGCCCCACAGCACGACAAAAAGCCCGGACAGACCAGATGCACGGCCCTCCGGGTGCTGTGCGATCACTGTGCCCTCGGAGCGCACCCTCGAGCATGGATCAGCACCTCAGCAACCTCGAAGAAAGCTCGCGCAAGCCCTTGACTTTTCATCCGCAGATGCACGTTGAGCAAAAGCAGACAACGGTCTGCGAATCAAAACTCGTTGGCCGGTTTGGGGGGTTCGCGGTCAGTAAGGGGCATGGTGATGTGACCGCCTCCAGCATCCCTGCGGACCGCGCCGGCGGCTACGCCCGCTACCTGGAGTCAAAGACGGTGGAGCCCGACCGCGGGGACTACTACCTCACGCCGGAGGGCGACATGGTGCAGGCCCCCGGCCGGTGGCTGATGGACAAGGAGACGATGGAGCGCCTCGGGGTCAACACCAGCGGCACCGTTGAGGGCGAGGACTTCATCGCGTTGATGGAGGGCCGCCACCCCACAACCGGCGAATGGCTACGTGCCGTCGGTGCGGGCGGCGGCCGCGGCGGCGGGATCGACGTCACCTTGATTGCCCCGAAATCCGTGTCCGTCGTCTGGGCGCTCGGGGAAGCGTGGCAGCGCGAAGGGATCGAACAAGCCCACGCCCGGGCGGTGGAGCAGACGATCCTCTATCTCCGCGAGCAGGTGCCCGTGGTGCGTCGCCGCTACGGCGAGGAGGTGATCGAAGAGCAGGCGCGGGATGTGATCGCCGCGGAGTACCGCCACACCACCGCGAGGGGTCTCAGCGGCCACGCCCCCGACCCCCAGATCCATAGCCATGTCGTGATCACCGGCGCGATCCGCCAGGACGACCGCGTAGTCGCGGTCGCGTCGCGTCCGGTGTTCCGTGCGGCGCGGGAGCTCGGCGCGTTCTACCGCTCCACCCTCGCCGATGAGCTGACCCACGAGGGCTATGTCATCGAGCGGGGCACCGGGAAGGGCGGCCGGTACTTCGAGATCCAGGGTGTCCCTCGTGAGCTGCGCGAAGCGTTCTCGGGGCGCACCCATGAGATAGCGAAGGCCGCGGAGCGGTTCCGTGCCCGTTACGGTCGCGCACCCCGGGACGGGGAGCTGCGAGGCCTCGCGTTGGAGAACCGCCGCGCGAAAAAGCCCGCGACCCGCGGGGACCTCGCCCGCGCCTGGCGAGAGACTGCGGAGCCCTCCGAGTTCGGCCCCGGCGAGGTGGTGGGCCTCCTCACACAGCCGGCGCCGCCCGCCGCGGAGCGGGGTGTGCAGGAGCGCATCGAGGGTGCCCTGACAGAGCAGCACGCGATCTTCACCGCCCCGGAGCTGCGCGCTGTCGCGCTGGAGCAGACCACGGGGGAGATGCCGCCCGACATGGCGCTCACCCTCGTGCGGGACATGCTCAGCGACCGGCAGATCCTGACCCTTGTGGGCGTCACATGACCACCTTGAAGGTCCGTGCGCAGGAGCAGGCAATCGAACGCCGCGCCGCCACGCTCGCCAAACCAGCCGGAAGGGATGTCGGGGACACCGCCCGCCGGAACGCCAAAAGGGAAGTCGCTGAGCGGATCGGAGCACCACTCACCCGGGAGCAGCAGGACGCGCTGCGGACGCTCACCGGCCCTGAGCGTGCCGTCGTGCTCGTCGGCCCCGCCGGGGCGGGGAAGGGCATCGTGATCGACGCCGCCGCGCGTGCCGAGCAGCTCGCCGGCCGCGAAACCCTTGGCGTCGCCGTCTCCGGTTCGACCGCGGAGCTTCTCGGCGCAGGAAGCCCAGCCCTGACCGGGCAGACGACGACGCTCGTCGCGCGCGCCGAGAGCGGCGCCGTCCACGTAGGCTCGGACACCGTCGTGATCCTTGATCAGGCAGGGATGAGCGATCACACCCGCCTGGACCGGCTCACTGACCTGGTCGAGCGGACGGGCGCAAAGCTCGTCGCGGTCGGCGACGGCAAGCAGCTCCCCTCGATCGGCCCGGGCGGGATGTTCGACCGCATCACCGCGCACACCCCGACCGCGGAACTCCACGACATCAACCGCACCAACGACCCCGAGGAGCGACGAGCCTGGCAAGCACTACGCGCCGGCGAACCAGAGCAAGCAATGGCGCACTACCACGACAGGGGCCAGTTGCAATACCAGGACACCCGCGATGAGGCCGGTGAGCACGCCGTGGAGCGCTGGCACACCCTCACCCAAGAACACGGACTCCGGGAGGTCGCGTTGATCGCGGACGCCTCAAACCAAGAGATCGACCGCCTCAACGCCCGCGCGCAACACGTCCGCACCCAGCACGGCGAACTCACCGAACACGAGATTCCCCTCCAGGCCGTCCACTACGGGCTGCGCAAAGGTGACCGCGTGGCGTTCACCGCCCAGCACCGCCCACCCCAAGCACCACGCGTCGAGAACGGCACCCGCGGAGAAATCACCCACATCGACCCCGAACAAGCGCAGGTGACGGTGACGCTCGACGGCAGCGACCGCCAGATCACCCTCGACGGCGACGACCTGGAGACTCTCCGTCTCGCCTACGCCCAACACATCTACCGCCAGCAAGGCGCGACCGTCGACCGCGCCGTCGTCGTAACCGGCGGTTGGCAGACCAGCAAAGAGTCCGCGTACGTCGAGGCGTCCCGCACGCGCCACGGCACCGACACCGACTGGTACATCGCCCGCGAAGACCTCGGCACCCAGGGCGAGGACACCGACCGCACCACACGCCTCGCCGAACGCATGCGCCAAACCCGCCCCCAAACACCCAGCCTCACCTACAAAGAACTACCCGACCCCACACGCCCAGACTGGCCCCAGCCCACGAACGCCCCGAACACGACCACGAACGCGCACGATGACGAACGATAGGCCCTGCCGCCCGTCTACGGCTGGCGAAAGATGCCGTGCGTGCCGATGCGTCGCCAGATGATGTGCTGCTCGCCCGCCCGCAGCTCATCGCCGTATTCGAAAGTAGCGCGTCCGTCGGGAGCCCAGGTCATCTCCCAGACGCCTGGGTAGCCCTGGACACGCTTGACGCGCAGGCTTGGCTCGAACCTACCGCGCCGCAGGCAGGCGATGAACAGGTCGAGCGCCTTCTCCCAGGCTGCCACCTGCTCGGAGGTTAGGTTCTTATGGTCGCGCAGGAACCGGCGCCGCGCCTGGTAGGTAGGCACTAATCCTGGCGTGCGGCCCGCAGGGCGGCCTTGAGGGCGTCAGCGTCCTCGTAGATCTCGCCAGGATCGCTCGCGGCCTCCCGGTCGGCTTCAAGCTCGCCGGACAGCCAGTCCGGTGTCCAGAACCACGCCTGCTCCGGATCGATCCGGCCGTCCGAGAGGCTGCGCAGCAACACCCCGGCGCCGTCGACCGTGCTCTCCGGCAGATCCTCCACCAGCTCGTGCAGCTCCATCTTCGTCATGCACATATTCTCGCACGCCGGGCGGGGGAGGCAAGGCGACTCTCCCGACGTGCTCTGTCGAAGGCTGCACCCCAGAAACCGTGTCCCGAAACGTGTCCCCGACTCGGCAGATATGTGGCCACCGGACCCCACCCAACCCGACATTATTTGGCTCTAGAAAGTCAAATCGGCCGCCTGAGGCCCATCTACGGAACCGAAGGTCGGGAGTTCGAATCTCTCCTGGCACGTTCATCGTCGTCTTGTCGTAGATATACGGGGCCCGCTGGCCCTCGGATTAGCTTAGCTGGAGGAAGCGCGCCCTGAGCCTGAGCGCGAGGCCGCAGACCGCGTAGAGGATGGCGATGCCGATGAGCGTGAACTTGATGGCTGAGCAGGCAGCGGCGAACGGCGGGGCGAAGCTGCCGCCTTTGCCGGCGAGCGTGAGTAGCAAAGCGACGTTCGGTCGCCCGGCTATATACATACCGGCCGGCCGGTATGTATGATGGGGATATGACGTCGCCGGAAACGGGGGCACAGCGTCCCCGCCGCACCCAGGCCGAGCGTCGCGCGGCGACCCGCACGGCCCTACTCGACGCATCGATCACCTGCCTCGTGGATGAGGGATACGCAAACACAACGAGGCGGAAGATCCTCGAGCGAGCGGGCGTGACTGCGGGTGCTTTGCATCACCACTTCGCAGGGATGTCTGAGCTCCTCAGCGAAGCGGTGCGCCATCTCAGAGCGCAGATCACCCAAGAGATGCTCTCACAGGGACCTCCCGATGCTCCATCGCTCAAGGGACGCTTGGAGCAGCTCCTGGACCGGATCTGGGCGATGCGCACCGGGCAGCTGTTCCAGGCGCAGGCGGAGCTGCTCCTTGCGGCTCGCACAGACCCGGAGCTCCGCGCGGTACTCGTGGAGGTGCAGCACGAACTGGCCAGTCTCAACACGACAGCCACCGCCGTCCTGCTCCCCGAGATGAGCGACCAGTCCGGTTTTATGCAGGTGATCGACACAGCCCAGGCAGCGATGCGCGGCCTCGCGCTGCTCGCGATCCTCGACGAGGACGAAGCAGAGCGAGCATGGCCGATTACGCGCCGTCACATCATCCAGCTCAGCGCCCCATTCATCGCCGCCAGCAAGGACTCGCTGTGACACCGGACGTTCGCGCTCCGGGAGGACAAATGTCTCAGGGGTCTCCGTCGAACACCGGCCAAGGCAAGCCGTCGGTCCGGTTCCTCAGGTTGCGGAGGATCTTGATACTGATCGCGACGACGCTTATCGCGATCAACATATGGACGGGCGCTCCGATCGCGGCGCTGTGGATCGGCTCGCGGGTCGTGGGACAGCGCGCGCTCAGCATGATCGCTGTGTTCGTCGTCGTCGCATCCCTCGCCGTGTTGCTCGGAGCTATGGCGCTTGCCCTGACATGGCTCAACGCGCGCTATGACCAGCTCATCGGGCGTCCTACCGGCGAACGCCGAACGCCCCCATGGCTGCGCAGTATGCGCGCCGAAGAGGCTGAACTGCTCCGCAAGAAGCACGGCACTACCGCCTTGGAGATGATCGTGGTCGCGAACACCGTCACCGCGGTCATCGCGCTAGAGATCTGGTTCTTCTTCTTCGCTAGAAGTCCGCCCCCGGGAGCCTGACGCCTACCTCCGATGCCAGGCGGTGCTGGGTAATGGACTCGTGCCCTATTTGAGCGATCGCTTTGAGCATCTGCTAAAGTAATTCTCATGAACAAACGCGCATTGAGCGAGGCAGCAGATAAGGAGGCGGGACTGAGCGGCACGAAGCTGCAGATTGCCGAAGCCGCCTTGCAGACCCTGAAGACGAAGGGCTTTGCCGGCGCCAGCGCGCGCGCAATCGCTGGCGAGGGGAGCTTCAACCAGGCGCTGATCTTCTACCACTTCGGCAGCGTGCGAAATCTGCTGCTCGCGGTGCTGGATCTGATCAGCGAGCGCCGTATGGAGGAGTACGGGCCGACGTTTGAGCGTGCCCGAACCGCCCCCGAGCTTGCCGACCTGGCGCGCACGATCTACGCCGAGGACCTCGAGCGCGGATACATCACGGTTCTCGGTGAGATGGTGAGCGCAGGCGTCACCGATGCCAGTCTCGGGGCCGAGGTGGCCGCGCGCATCGAGCCGTGGATTGAGATGGTGCAGCGCAAGGTCGAACAGCTGCTGAACGGCACGCCCTTTCAGGCGCTGGCTGCCCCGAGGGATCTGGCCTTCGGACTTGTCTCGCTGTATTTCGGCATCGACATGCTCAGCCACCTACAGGCCGACCAGTCGCGCGCCCAGTCACTACTCGACCTTGCCACGCGCCTCTCGGTGCTTGTGGACGCGGTCCTGCCATCACTACGAGAGGAAATGCCATGAGCGACCATACGCCGATTGATCTCGTCACCGGAGCATTCAGCTATTCCGGGAGCCACATCGCCCGCGGACTGCTGGACCGCGGACATCGTGTGCGGACTTTGACTTTTCATCCTGACCGCCCACATCCGCTGCAAGAGCGCGTTGAGACATTCACCTATCGATTTGATGACCCTGCCGCGCTGACGCGCAGTCTGCAGGGCGTGGACACGCTCTACAACACCTTCTGGGTCCGCTTCGATCACGGGCAGACGAGCTTCGCCAACGCGATCGAGAACTCGCGCATGCTGTTCTATGCCGCCAAGGGCGCCGGGGTCAAGCGCGTCGTGCACGTCAGCATCACCAACCCCTCAGTTGAGTCGCCGCTGCCGTACTTCCGCGGCAAGGCGCTGGTCGAGTACGCCCTAGCCCAGTCGGGCCTGCGCTACTCGATCATCAGGCCCACCTGGATCTACGGTGGCGAGCGCGATGTGCTGGCCAACAACATCGCCTGGACTCTGCGCCGCATGCCCGCTTTCGCGCTGCCTGGCGATGGCGCCTATCTCGTGCAGCCGGTTCACGTCGAGGACCTGGCGCGGATCTGCATCGAGGCCGCCGGTACGGCGGAGGACGTGGTGCTCGACGCGGCGGGACCCGAGACGATGCCCTTCGGTGAGCTCGTCGCGTTGGTTCGAGAGGCCGTAGACGCGCGCTCGCCGATCATTCACATGCCGCCGTCCTTGATGGCCGCGGCGGCGCGTGCGCTTGGTCTGTTCGTGCGCGACGTCGTGCTCACCCCGGATGAGATCAAGGGTCTAACGGCGGGGCTGCTGGTCTCACACGATGCTCCACTCGGTCAGATCGCCTTCAGCCAGTGGCTTGAGGAAAACAGGACGTCGGTCGGTCGCTCCTACGCCAACGAGCTGGATCGTCACTTTGCCATCGAGGCAGCCGCGTAATCACGCTTCAGTCCGCCGAGCCCGCGGTCAGCACCGAGCCAGCAATCAGCCGACATCAGCCCCGAGCACACGGTCGTAGGCGGCGGCGAGGCGCTCGGCGGCAGCGAGGGTCGAGTAACGCCGCACCAGCTCGGGAGGATGGGAGACCCGGGTGGCCGGAGGTCGGCTGAGGGGGCCGAGGGCTAGGGCCCGCGCGATGCCCAGCCAATCGCCGGGAGCTACAAGATCCACGGGCGCCTGGCCCCCGGCCGAGGAGGCTTGCTGCTGGAGGTCGCTCCCCGGCTGGATGTCCCCTTCTGGCTGCTGTAGATCGACCCCAGACTTGGGGTCGTCTTTTGGCGCTCCCACGCCCGCGAGGACCTCGGGGATGGCTCCGTTGGTGGTGGTGACGATCGCCAGCCCTGCCGCCATTGCCTCGGCGAGGACCATGCCGAACTGCTCCTCCCAGAAGGCCCTGGGCAGATCGAAGGGGTGGAGGGCAGCGGTGGCCGAGGACTGACTGGCGAGCACCATCGCCGAAGCCGAGGCGAACAGTGCGGGCATCTGCTCGTAGGGAACACTGCGGATCTCCACGAACTCGGCGAGTCCGAGCTCAGAGGCATGCGTGCGCAGGCGCATCTCCTCGGGGCCGTTGCCGAGGAGCAGCAGGCGTGGCTGGCAGTGGCCGCCGCCCGGCAAAGTGACGATGCCTTTGTGTAGCGCGGCCAGCGCTCGCAGCACGTCGTGGTGACCCTTCTCCCACACGAGGCGCCCGGGGGAGATGATCGTGTGCTCGGTGGGCGCAGGCGCTGGTGCGGGCACGGCGAAGCGCTCAATGTCGATCCCAGGAGCGCATACCTGGATGCGCTCGGGTGCCACTCCCTCCAAGCGCAGCGCCAGCGCGGCGCGCTCGGTGGCGGGGAGGAAGAGATCGGTGTGCGCCAGCACCTCCTGGCGGTAGCGGCGCGCGTGCGCAGAGCGGTAGGCATCCATGTGTGGCAGGGTCTCCCAGACAGTCTGCACGAGGCGAAAGCCGTGACGCGCCTTGCGCCGCGCGGCCTCGGCAGCGAACCAGTAAGAGAGCTCCTCGGCGTGCACGATGTCCGCCGCGGCAAAGCTCTCCCGCCCTGACAGGTAACGGTCGCCTAGCGCCACGGCACCCACCTCTCCGACGGCCCCACGCGGCAGCAGATCGCGCAGCGCCCGCACTGGCACCGCCCGTAGTCCCGTGGGCGAGGCGAAGCGGTTGGAGCGCGTGAGCAAATAGGAGACCGCAAAGCGCTCAGGCAGCTCCCGCCAGGGCGCCAACTCCCAGGGCGTGGCCTGGTGGCCGCGCACGATCAGCACTTGGGGCACGGCGCCGCAGGTTAGCGCTCGGCGAGCGCGCGACGGTAGCCCGCGAGGGTGGCGGCGCCGGTGCGCTGCCAGGTGAAGCTCGCTGCGCGCTGATGGCCGCGCGTGCGCAAGTCCCGGGCCAAGGCGGAGTCTGCCAGCAGACGGCGGATCGCCGCGTCGATCTCCTGTTGGTTTGTGGGATCGAAGAGCAGCGCGGCGTCGGCGGCCACCTCGGGTAGGGCGGAGACGTTGGCGCAGGCCACGGGCAGTCCGCGCTGCATGGCCTCAAGGATGGGCAGGCCGAAGCCCTCGATCAGCGAGGGCAACACGAAGGCCGCGCTCAACGCGTAGAGGCCCTCAAGGTCGGGCTCAGAGAGCCAGTCAGGGAAGCGCACACGCTCGGTCACTCCCAGCTCTGCGGCCAGCGCGCGCAGCTCGGCCTCATGGGCGGTGGGGGCGCCAGGCAGCACGAGGGTGACCTCCGAGGGCAGTGCGGGCAGTGCGCGCACGAGCGTGTGCAGGTTCTTGTAGGGGCGTTTCTGGGCGACACAGAGCACGATGCGGGCGTCGCCGAGGTCCAGTCGCGCGCGCAGCAGCGCCTCTGGTGTCGGCTCTACGCGTGGCGGATCGGTGGCGAGTGGGGTGACGTCGATGCGCCCCGACGGCACGGCCAGGGTGCGCGTGAGGTCCTCGGCTGAGGCCTGCGAGATGGTGAGGATGCGGTTGGCGTGGCCTACGGCTCGTCCCACGCGGCGACGCATGGTGCGGTGCACGCGTGGGCTGGCCTCCCATTCCTCAGGTCGGTGCAGCCAGATGAGGTCCATCAGTGACACCACCGTGGCCACCCCTGGGGCGATCGCCGGTCCTGTGTTAGCGGGACTGTGCAGCACGTCCAGGCGACGAGCGGCGGCGAGGACGGGAAGCGCGCCGTACTCCGCCGGCAGGTGCAGCGGCGGGCCTTGCAGGCGGATCGGCAGCGTCGTCCAGCGAACCTCGCCGGCCCACGGCTCATGGCGCAGATCCTCGGGGGCGTCGCGGGTGACGAACAGGTGCAGCTCGGTGGCGGGCTCGGCGGCGAGCAGGGCGCCGGGCAGGCGACGCGCGTAGCGCCCTACGCCTCCGGCGCGCTCGCCGAGGAAGATCAGGTTGAGGCCGACGCGCAGCGGGCGCTCACGCTCAGGCACTGGGCGCTCGGCGAGGCAGGCGCGGGTGGGGGACCATCTCGGCAATCTCACTGGGCACCGCGCGGGTGGCTGCGATGACCAAGCCGAAAACAGCCAGCGAGAGCAGCGCGCGTGCGAGCGAGGAGAGGTCGGTCGCCAGCGCAACTGCAAGTGCGGGAACGGCGGCAAACGCCACTTTGGGGATGATCGCAAGGCGGGGCCGGAATGCCGGGTGCCCGCGCACGAGCGCCACGAGCAGGCCGGCGGCAAGCGCGGTCTCGCCGCAGACGGTGGCGATTGCCGCGCCCTGCGCGCCGTCGGAGGCTGTGAGGGACAGGGTGAGGATGCAGCTGACCGCGAGTGCGCCGGCGTTGGCGGCGAGCAGGCTGCCGTAGCGCCTGATGGAGATGAGACCAAAGCCCCAGGCGGCGATCAGAAAGGAGGGGATCATGGCGAGACCCTGGATGCGCAGGACCGCCGCGGAGCCCGCGAAGGGAGGGCCGGCAACGAGGTGGATGATGAACTGCGCCCCTGCCAGCAACCCCAGGGCGGTAGCCACGCCGAGGATCAGCGAGACCTCGAAGATCTTTTGCAGCGCATAGGCCAGGCGCTCGCGATCGTCGCGCGCCGCGCGCGCCAGCAGGGGCAGGGCGCCGTTGACGAGCAGCCCGGGCACGGTGGCGAGCACCATAAAGACCCGGAAGGACGCTGCGAAGAGCCCGCTCTGATGGGTGCTGGCCACGAGGCTCGTGAGAATCTGGGCGGTGTAGACGTAGATAGTCCCAACTGCCGTGGCGAGCGAAAAAGCAACAGTCACCCGCAGCAGCGACACCCACTGACGCGGGCGCAGCTCCATGCGCATCGAGATCTTCCCGCGCACGAGCAGCGCGGTGACGGGTATCAGCAGCAGGTAGACGACGAGCGTTACGGCCAGCAGCGGGAAGACACCGGCGCCGAGCGCCACAAGCACGACGATGGCCGCCACGGTGAGCGCCTGGCGGGCGAGGTCAAGCAGTGAGAGGGTGCCGAGGCGCAGTTCGGCGGAGAGCGGGATGGAAAGGGTGTGGCCCAACACCAGCGCGACGGTGGCCAGGCCGGCGACGACGGTGCCCGCGAGCAACGCCGGGTCATAGCCGGCGGCGAGCGCGAAGAGGGTGGCCAGCACTACGCCCGCGAGTGTGAGCACCACGCGCAACCCCAGCAGGTCGCGCATCAGCCGCTCGCGCTGGGCACCGTGGCTCACGGCGTACTCGCGCGTGCCCAGACTGGACATGCCGGCGTCTGTGACCAGAGCAACGACGCTGACAAGCGAGATGACCGTTGTGTATTCGCCAAAGCGTTCCACGCCAAGATGGCGGGCAAGCAGAATGAAGGAGATGATTGAGAGAGCCACCACGCCGGCGTAGCCGGCGATCCGCAGGATGCCCCCGCGGATGATCATGCCGCCGGCTGCGGCGCTGTCGAGGACGTCACTGTCACCGCCCGTCCCTGCGCCGGTCCCGCCTGTCGGCTTGCCGTCCCCGCTGGTCGGTGTGCCCTCGCCGTCTATTGGCGCGCTGTCAAGCACATCGGGGCTCATCGTGTGGTTGCCCAGGCGCGTGCGTAGCTATCGAGTGTGCCCTGTGCAGTGGCCTCCCAGGTGAAGCTGGCCTCGCGTTTCACGCCCAGCGCGGCAAGTCGCTGAGCCAGCGAGGGGTCCTCCAGCAACTCGTTGAGCGCGAGGGCGATGTCGGGAACGCTATGGGGATCGAAGTAGCGCGCCGCCTCTCCCGCCACCTCCGGCAGCGCCGAGGCGTTGGCGCAGGCCACGGGTACGCCGCGGCGCATCGCCTCGAGGATGGGAATGCCAAAGCCCTCGTTGATGGAGGCGAACGCGAAGCACTGCGCCAGCCCGTACAGACCCTCCAGGTCCTCGGCGTTGACGTAGGCAGGGAAGACCACATTTGCGGCGATCCCCAACCGTTGCGCCAATTCGCGCAACTCGTCCTCGTGGGTGGTGGGGTTGCCCGGCAGCACGAGCATGGCGTTGGGGTGGCGCTGCACGACTGCCGCCATCGCCTGCACGAGCCGCGAGAGGTTCTTGTGCACCTTCTTGGCGGACACACTGAGGATCACCGGGCCCTGGCCGAGTGCCAGGCGGGAGCGCAGCTCCTGGGCGGGCGTGGGAATTACCCCATTGTCGCTGTGCGCCGCGCCAGCACTGTCCATAACGGCCCTGCCTGCCGCGCTGGCACGGACCAACGCGCCGTCGCTGCCCGCCGCGAGGGGCACCACGTCGATGCGCTCGGCAGGCACTCGTAGGTGCTTCACGATGTGCTCCGCACCTGTCTGTGAGAGCGCGATCAGACGGTCGGCACGGCGTGCCACGGGCGGCACCACCGCGCGCCACACGCGCACCGTCCCCATCTCGCCCGGGTCGGGGGCCACGATCCAGGTCACATCGGCCAGTGTGACGACGTTAACGGCGCGCGTGCGCAGCGGCGCTGTCATTGCCACGCTGTGCAACAGATCCACGCGCCGGCCGGCGATGGCCCCCAGCACCGTAAGCTCGCCGACGGCCTTCAGGCCACGCCGGCCCAGCAGCGGGTGGGTCACGAGCTCCACCTCCTGGCTCCACGGCTGTCCCCGCAACTGGCCCTCCAGGTACTCGTGACCACCGGGGCTGCAGAACACGCTGAAGCGCACCTGTGGCGCCAGGTGCACCAGTTCGGGGAGTAACGCCCGCAAGTAGGTATCCAGCCCGCCCATGCGCGGCTCCAGGAACAGTGCGTTGATCCCAATGCGGCCGGGCAGAATGTTGCTCATCGCAGCGCTTGCCCCAGCAGCGAGCGGTAGGCGCGCGCCTGGCGCGTGGCTGTAGTGCGTTTGCCGGGCAGGCAGGCGATCAGGCAAAGAGTCGCCCACGAGGCCGCCAGCGCCAGTGCCAGCACGGTGCGGGATGCGACCATCGGGACTCCGCGCAGGCGCAAGTAACGCAGAGCGCCGGCGAGGAAGTGCGGAGAGGGGGCGAGCGCATCGTCGCCGCCGCCGCGCACCAAATGGCAGACGCGCGCCGCGGGCAGCACCTCGATCCCCCAGCTCTGTTGTGCGATGCGCTGTTGCCACTCGGTCTCCTCTAGGTACAGGAAGAAGCCCTCGTCAAGCGGACCGGCCTGGGCGTAGGCGCTGCGCCTGATCGCCATCGCCGCGCCGCACACATGGGCAGGGCGTGCACCCGCCTGAAGTGCTGCGGGGGAGAGGGCGTAGGGATGCAGGGATGGGGCGTAGCTCAGCGCGTAGCCGAGCGGCAGGCAGAGGTCCAGCCCGAGCGTGAAGAGGCCCGGGAAGCGCCGGTAGCCGTTGGCCGCCAAGTGCCCCTGGGAATCTTCGAGCAGCGGCGCAACGACGCCCGTCCGCGGATTTCGGCGCAAATGCTCCAGGAGCGCCTGCAGCGCGCCTGAGCGCACCTCGGTGTCGGGGTTAAGCACCACCACCAGCTCGGCGTGGCTGTGGCGAAAGCCGGCGTTGACACCCGCCGCGAAGCCACGATTCTCTTCCATCGCCACTACCTTCGCCGAAGGTAAAGCCGCGCGCAGCCGCTCCACGCTGCCGTCCCGCGAGGCGTTGTCCACGACCACGGCTTCAAGGCTCAGCTCGGCGGCGGTGACGCGCACTGACTCAAGGCAGCGCTCGACCAGTTCGGGGGTGCGGTAGTTGACGATCACTACGGCAGCGTCGTGGATCGCAGGGTCCTCGCCGGTGCTCGGATGGTCAGCGGGAATCGCCGCGGCCCAGCCGGCTCTCGCTGGGACAGCAGGGTTGGGGTCTCCCCAGGCATCGCGCGAGAGCTGCTGGCGCAGACGTGGCGAAGCCCGCTGCCAATCTTCCGTGCGCCTGTCGGCGACAAGCAGGTTGTGCTGATCCCCAGAGCGGTAGGTGCCACTCTGCGCCCATTCGCCCACCTCATAAGTTTGCCCGTCGCGGCCCACCACGAGGGCTCGCTGCCCTTGCTCCTTGAGCCTGCGGGTGATGCTGCTCTTGCCACTCTCGAGCAGGTATGCCGCGCGCTTGTCGCCAGCCTCGCTCAGGCCCGCCTCCAGTGCGGCCTGCCGGCGCAGCATGAAGGCCGTGGTGCGGATGTGAGGGTTGGGGAAGCGCGGATAGTCCCGCCGCGCGGACCGTATCGCCGAGAGCTGACGCAGCCAGGTTCTCGCCTCGCCTCTTGTCCACTGCGCCTGGCTCTCCCAGCTGCCGCTCGCTCCCGCGATGCCAACCCCAGGCAGCTGGACAGCGTGTGCCAGATGTCTCAACCAACCGTCGGTGAGGATCATGCTGTAGGAGTTCACGAAGCACAGCCACTCATGCTCCAGCTGCTTTGTGGCCTCGTCATATGCGGCCAGATCGATCAGTGGTTGCTCGAGCACGATCAGCCGGTGTCTTGTGTGCTCCAGCTCGGCCAGCAACTCCTCGCGCGAGGGTGTCTTGGCGTCGCAGTTCGCCGATGCATCGTGTGACAGCGCCTTGGTGCTGGCGCCAGTCGAGGTGTCATGTGCGGCGCCATTCAGCACGATTACAAGCTCGTGATCGGCTTGTGCCGGATGTGCGTGGTAGGAGCGCAGGAATGCTCGCAGCGGCTCGGGCCCCAGGGGCGCCCAGACGAGGTAGACGAGGCCGATCATCAAGGGAATGCTATGAACAGGACCACATGGCAGTCGCCATCCGCCGAATCGTGCCCGCCGCGAAAGAACGCCTGCGCCTCGCATCCGCTCGCCGGGACCCCGCTCTGCGGGCGGTCGCAGCGAAGCTGCAAGGTGCCGTGGCGCTTGAGCCAGGAGGCCCGAGTAGCCTGTTCGGTGCCCGCGGCCTAATACCCATCTACCCGCGACTAGCGGCGCTGGATACCCTTGATTACGCCGAGCGTACGCTCTGGTCACATGCTGCGAACCGGGAGATCGAGCCTCGCCGGCAGCTGATCGCGGAGGCGGGGAAGTTGGGAGAGGTTCCCGACGGTGCCTACGATGCGGTGCTGGCCTCGCACGTGCTGGAGCACCTCGCCAACCCGCTCGGGGCGCTTGCTGAGTGGCGGCGGGTAGTTGGCCAGGACGGTCACATCTTGCTGATCGTGCCCGAGCGCGAGGGGACGTTTGACCACCGGCGCCCCGTGACGACGCTGGAGCACGTGCGCGAGGACGCAGAGCGCGATACTGGCGAGGACGACCTCACCCATCTGCCGGAGATCCTGCGACTCCATGACCTTGCACGCGACCCCGGGGCCGGCAGCCGTGAGTCCTTCGAGCGGCGCTGCCATGAGAACCTCGAGCATCGCGCCATGCACCACCACGTGTTCGACGCCCGCTCGATCGTTGAGGTCTGCCATGCTGCCGCTCTGGATGTGCAGACGCTCTCAGTCAAACCTCCCTTCCATATCGTCTGCTTGTGCCGCGTGGCCGCTCACCGCTCCAGCACTCCCACGACGTTTGAGGAGCCCGCCAAGAAGGGATAGTCCGCCTCGAATCTGCTCACCACGCGGAAGCTGTAGGGGACGGGGCCGGGGAGGCGGAAGCGGTAGGAGGCCTTGAAGGCGCCCTGTGCATTGGTGCGGATCACGTTGAACTGGATCCAGTTGTTGCCGGGTGAGCGTGCCTCCAGCACGAGCTGCTTACCGCCGCGCGGGATTGCTCCGCCCAGCAGGCGGCCTTTGAAGCGGATCGTGTGGCCTGGTGCGCTCACCTTGGGGGTCACGTGCAACTGTGCGGCCACCTGCACAGCCAGCGTCAATGTTCTGGTTGCTACTGGGGTGGTGTCGGCCAGGTGACTGCGGTAGCCCAGGCGCAGCGTTGCCGAGGTCAGGCCGCGGGGGACGCTTAGGGTGAAGTGGCCTGTGGTGTTGGTGTGTGCTGCGGACAGTCCCGCGGCGCGCGCCCCCACGGATGCGGGCATGTCGCTCACGTCGATGCTCGCGCCGGCGATCGCTGCACCGCCGGGGGCCGTCAGGCGGCCTTCCAGGGTGTGGGCTTTGCCGTAGGCGCTCGTCAGGCGCACGCCGGCGCCTTTCCAGCGTGCGCTCAGCGTTGCCTGATCTGAGGCGCCGCTGCCGTTGGCTGCGCCTCGGTCCTGGGGCTGGGCTTGTGCGGTCGCGGGATTGGTCGTTCCGAGTGTGGAGCTCGTGGGGTTCTGGGTGCTTGGTGGCGTTGCCCGGTTGGCCACCGTGACCTGCTTGTCCATTACGGGCGTCGTATTGCCTGCCGCGTCCGTCACGCTCACCAGCAGGTGATGGGTGCCGTCGGGTATGGCCGTTGTGTCGAAGGGGACGTCAACGCTCGCCGAGGGTGGGCAGGGGCGGGTGTAGAGGAAGGCGGGCAGGCCGTCGGTCGTCTCGCCTACGTCGTGGCACTTGCCGCCGTTCGTATCGAGCACTGACCGCTGGACCGTTTCGCCGTCTACTTGGAACATGGCCTCGTATACGCCGGAGCCGCTGTCGCTGGCTGTGAAGGACACGTCGGTTGTGCCGCCTACCGTGGGTGCTTCGGCCAGTCGGCCTGCCACTTCTTGGACCGTCGGGGGGCTTTCGTCGTTGAGGACCAGGTCGGCGGCGAAGAGCTCCACGGCCGCGGCATATCCGTGTTCGTCGCCAGGACTGGCTGAGCATTCCGACCCAGAGATCAGTGATCCGCAAGATGCATTCAACGAGAGATATGGACTATGTAGTGCCTTGTCTGGTACTTCAACGCGATTATTTGCTGCGAGGGGGTTCTGGCTACTGCCCTCGCTAGAGCACCCCTTGAAGGCGTTGCATTTGTCGAAGAGGACTGTGCTTTCGCCACTGTTGGCGACGCCCGCCAGCCAGAAAAAGTAGGAGTCGTTTGCATCTCCGCCACCGGCGGTGTCCCCAGCACGCCAAACCGTTGCCGCCCCCAATGTCTCCCCCGCCGGCGCGTTGAAAGCCCAAGTCGCCAAATCCGTGTCTGCTGCATGACTGTGCCCGGCATTCAGCGCTGCCACGAGGCCGCCTTCGCTGGAGCAGCTATTTGCCGTGTGGTCATTGGCCTGCGACACCGATTCGCTCCACCCATCCACTGGAGCCACCTGCCCATCCGGAGTACGGCACGAGTAGACGTGATACTGCCCCGCCTGCGCGCCCGTGCAGATGACGCCGCCTAGCAGCGCGCCCCCCACAAAGACCCAAACCACCAATGTGATCCCCCAGCTCCGGCTCAGTTTCATGAGAGGTCCTTTCGTCGTACGTGACATTGCTTCCTCATGTCGGTACACGGCGTCCCTCGACCCCCCTCCCAATTTTGTGGCCTTCCTACTGAGCGGTGAAGCGCACGGGCAGCGCAGATAAACCGTAGATGCCCATGATGCTCTCGTAAACAGGCTCTCCGTCCAATGTCAATTCCGGCATCCGGGACGGTAGGTAGGCCAGGGCCTCCTGCAGCTCTACGCGCGCGAGGTTGGCGCCGAGGCAGTAGTGCACGCCTGCGCCGAACGTCAAAGCCCGCGCCTTGCCGCGCTCGGCGGTGATGTCGAAGTCATCCCATCCGCTCGTGCCTGCGCCATCGCCGAGGTCGCGATTGCCCGTGAAGGCGCAGACCATCACCACGGTGTCAGCCGGGAAGGTCACATCGCGGAAGGTCAGCTCCTCCGTGGTGATGCGCGCTGTGAAGGGCGTTATCGGCTCCACCCGCAGCACCTCCTCGACCGCCGCTGCCGCCAGCTCTGGGCGTTCCGCCAGCAGCTGCCACTGCTCGGGATGCTCGGCGAACAGCCGCACCGCGTGCGCCAGCTGGCTCTGCGTCGTGTCCACGCCGCCGATCAGCACATTGAGAATCAGATTCACGCACTCCACGTCTGAGAGCTTTCCGTTCTCGCCGTTCTCGCCCTCCTCTTCGGCGGCTATCAGCTTCGAGATCAGGTCATCGCCCGGGTCCTCGCGGCGCGTGCGCACCAGCTCGCCTGCGTACTCATAGAACTCCACCACCGCCAGCTCGATCCCCTCGCGCTCTTCCATCATCGAAGCCGCATCGAACTGGCGCTGGATCCAGTTCGACCAATGGTGCAAGCGAGGGGCGTCTGTCAGCGGTGCGCCCATCACCGCCGCGATCATCTGTGAGGGATAGGGCTTGGCGAAGTCATCCACGAACTCGCATTTGCCCGCGCGCGAGGCGCTGGCCGCGAACAGCTCTTCCAGCAGTCCTCGCGCCAGCGGCCGATAGCGCTCTACGGCGCGTGGCGCCAGCGCTGGGTTCACCAGCGAGCGCAGGCGCGTGTGGTCGGCGCCATTGATGTGCAGGATGTTGCGCCGCATCTCCTCATACAGCGGTCCTTCCGTGACGCCGAAGATCTCCGCGATCTTCATGCCGGGGAAGATCGCCGAGCGCGTGCGCAGGAACATCTCGCTGGCCTCGCGGTCCAGCACCACGTAGCCAAAGGGACCTGTGGCCAGCCAGCTCTGCTCGCGCAGCTCGCGCATGGCCGCGTGAAAACGCGGCCCGCGCAGCTGCGGATCGTTGTAATCGAGGTTCGGCAGCTCCAGTTCGCTGACCAGCGTCATCCCGTGGGCGACGCTATCAGTGCGCCAGTGGCCTTACCAGCCTCGTGGGAGTGCGCCAGCGGCTTGCCGACCTCCTCAGCGGCCTTGCCAGCCTCCTCAGCGGCCTTGCCGGCCTCGTCAGTGTGCCTCAGCGGCCGTACCAGCCTCGCCTGCCGCCGGCAGTAGGAGCGCCACCGACGAAGAAGCCGATCAGCCACAGCAGGATCGCCAAGATCAGCACATACCAGAGCACATGTGCGGCGAAGCCGAGGCCGCCGAATAGGGCCAGGATGAGTACGAGGGCAATCAGGGCAATCATGGGTCTCCTCCATGTGATGGCGGTGCACTATTGCACTGCCTGTGGTGGAGATCTACCCGCCCTTCCTGCCCCCGAATCCTCCCATCTGCTGCGACCGGCGCTCTGCCGGCCGCAAATACTGCGCCCCCCCGGAGGGGGACTCAGCTATTTCTTCTTCGGGCTAACGCTCTGCTTCAAGCTCGCGCCGGCCGTGAACTTGGGGGCCTTTGAAGCCTTGATCTTGACCTTTTCGCCCGTGCGCGGATTGACACCCACGCGTGCCGCGCGCTTGACGACGGAGAACTTGCCAAAGCCCGTGATGGCGACCTCGTCGCCCTTCTTCAGGGTCTTGTTGATGACGAGGACGTATGAATCGACGGCCCGTCCGGCGTCGGCCCGCGTGAGGCCGCTCTCGGCGGCGACGGCGTCGACCAGTTCGCTCTTGTTCATCGATGCTTCCTTTCAGTAGAGAGGGTGAGGCGAGCGCGCAGAGTAGCGCGATTGTCGGAAAGACCGCTTGTCTGAGCGATACAGGCCTTCCGCTCCGCTCCCTGCTTGGGCGTCACGGGCCTCCGGGGGGCGCTCTCCTCGCCCCCCTTCCCCGGGTCTTTATATGGTGACGGCCTGGGCCGGATCGGCGCCCGAAAGCACGCCGCGCAACTGGCTGCGCATCAGGTGATGGCCCGTGCGCGCATCCACCGCATGGCGGCCTAGAACGAAGCTCGACTTATCGTCGCTGAGCGCCGTATTGGAAGGCATCGCCAAGTGCGGGTCCTCGCCGCAGGCCTCCAAGAAGCCTGCCGTGGTGCCGTCGCGCACCAGCGCCGGATCGCAGTCAAAGGAGCGCGCCAGCAGGCGCAGATACTCACGGCGGTTCAGCGAATCGGGGCCCGCTGTGTTGTAGACGCCCGCGCAGTCCTGGGCGATCAGCTCGCATACGCGCTGCGCGTAGTCCCACACATACGTCGGCGAGCGGTAGCCATCGGCTGGCGCCGGCAGCGATTGGTCGTGGCGCATGCGGTCCACCAGGCGCAGCGGCAGGCTGCTGTGCGTCCACACGTGCTCTGAGAGCTCCCCCGAGCCCTGCGGGCGGGCCAGGTTCACGCCGTAGATTCCCGCGGGCCGCGTTATCAGCCAGGTGCCGTTGTAGTCCTGCGCTGCCAGCTCGCACGCCTGCCGCGAGCGGCCCCAGGCGTTGATCGGTTCCGGCGGATCGTCCTCGCTCCAGCGCTGATGCGGCGGCAGCATGCCGCTGAAGACCCAATCGCAGGACACCAGCACGTAGTGCGCGCGCACCGTGCGCGCGGCGGCCAGCGTGTGCACCGTTCCCACTTGCGCCATCTGCGCCGCATAGGGCTCGCGCTCAAGGCGCGTGGGCTGCACGCTGCCTGCCGCATGCACCACCACGTCCGGCTCGAAGGCCATTGCCGCCTCCACGCAAGCGTGTCGATCGGCCATATCTAGTCCTTGTGTCTGGGCGCCAGTGATGTCTACGGGGGTGTCGCGCCATGTGCCCAACACCTCCCAACTCTGCTGTACAGCGGCGGCCGCGAGGTTGGAGCCGACCAGTCCACTTACGCCAGTGATGAGAAGTCGCATGTGAATCTAGCTATCAAGCGTACCACGCTTGACGATTTCGTAAACAAAGAGATACGTATTATCACACCATCGATAGTGGAGGGCGCCGTATCGGCTAACCAGCGCGGCAGGGGGGGACCTCAAAACGAGGCCGCGGGGGCGGGCTCCCAGCGGCGCTGGGGGAAGGGATGCTCAGCCGCTGCTGGTGCCGTAGCGCGCGGGAGTGATCGGCGCGTGGATCAGGCCGTTGTGCAGCATCCACGCCGAAAGCCCTTCGATCCTCGCCGCGCGCAGCGTGCCGAAAGGCACCTTGCCCTGTTCGCTGAACAGCGGCATGTACGCCGCCAGCGACGCGTTCGTGAACCTGCCATCCAGCCCTGGATTGAGGCGCAAGAGGTCTTCCACGCTCTGCGCCGGCGCGCGCAAGGTGTCTTCGTATCCCTGCTTCGTGGCTGTCACGAAAGCCTTGACCAAGGCGGGATTGGAGGCGATCAGCCGCTGCGTGGCGAAGGCCACCAGCCCCGGATAGCCCGGACCGCCGTATTCGTCGAGCCGGAAAGGCGTGATCGGATGGCCTTGCACCTGTAGCTGCACGCCGTCTGCCGGCACGAACCCCGTGAAGGCCGCGATGCGCCCCGAGAGCAGCGCCTGCGCGCCGTCGAAGCCCACCGTCACCACGTGCACCTTGCGCGGATCGCCGCCCGCCGCGCGCACCTCGGTTTCGAGCACCACGCGATCGGAGGGCACGCCCGTGATCCCTACCGTGCGGCCTTGCAGCTGTGCTGGTGAGTGCAGGCCCTCCGAGCGCAGCGCAATCAGGCCGCCTAGCGGCCGCTGCGCGATCGCCATCACCGCCTGCGCATCGCCGCCGCGATCGATCTGCGTCGCCACATCGCTGCCGTCCGCCAGCCCAAACTGCGCCCGCCCGCCGTCTACCAGGCTGAGCGGGTCCTGCGTGGCCCCCGGCGTCACCACGTGCAGCTCGATCCCATGCGCGCCGTAGTAGCCGGCGGCCAGCGCGCGATAGATCCCTGCATGCACCGCGTTGGGCACGAAATCGAGCACCAGCGTGGCCTGGGTTGGTTTTTTGGAGGGGGATGGGTCGGTCGCTGCGCTCCCGCCGCAGGCCGCGAGGAGTAGAGCGCAGAGCAGCGCTAGCGCGCAGGCCGCGGCGGTTCGGGCACGGTGCATGCGGGGTGAATATCAGTTGCTGTCTCCGAAGCGCAGTCTCAGCCACTCCCAGGCGTGCTGTGACTCGGCCTCATAGTGGCGTGCCCGCAGCACCGCCTCGCTGTCGGTCAAGGCGCGTGCGCGGCGGGCGTGCTCGGCGACTCTTGAGCGCTCCTCCAGATACCAGGCCCGCACCACCGCTTCGGGCAGCTCCGCCGCTGTGCAAACGGCACCGTTGGCGTGCAGCAGCAGGCAGTCATACGCGCCCAGGTCGCCCGCGGCCGCGCGTCCGGCCTCGGTCGAGGCCACCAGCTGGGGCTCGTGGTGGAACGTCACCACACCGCTGAGGCCGCCCAGCCCGTGCACCAGCGGCGGCACCTCGCCGCGGCTTGCCCACACCTCTGCCGCCTGCGAATGCGTGCGGCAGATCGCGCCTACGTCATGGCACGCGCTGTAGATCGCCGCGTGCAGCGGGGCCTCCGGCGGGCACAGCGCCTTCTCGCCGCCCATCACCCGACCGGCCAGGTCGAGATGGATGATGTCTTTGGGCTTAACTTGCAACAGCGGCGTCGAGGGCGTTAAGAGGAAACCGCCCTCGGGTCTGCGTGTAGAGACGTGACCAAACGCCTCTACCAGGCCGGCGCGGGCTATCAAGCGCGCAGCGTAGGCCACCTGCTGGGTTAGATCGGGATCATGATGGGCCCGGCTCGCCGGCCTTCGGCCGGCTGCGCCACCCTCAAAGTCGCTCATGGCATCAACCTCCCATGGTTGCCATGTGGGTTGAGCTTACTATACGTCGGCAGCCGTCGCAGACAAGAGGAAACTTTGCGGCAAAGCCCGCGATAGGCGCGAGTAGACTCCTGCAATGGCCACAACTCCCGCCGCTGCGGGCAGCCAGCAGCAGCATCGAACGCTGTCAGGCGAACCCGTGCGCGAGCTCTACACCGCCGCTGACTTGCCGCCCGAGGAGACCATCGGGCGGCCCGGCGAGTACCCCTTCACGCGCGGCGTCTACGAGTCGATGTATCGCGGGCGCCTCTGGACGATGCGCCAGTTCGCCGGCTTTGGCACCAGCGAGGAGACCAACGAACGCTTCCGTTATCTGCTCGACCACGGCCAGACAGGTCTCTCCACTGCTTTTGACATGCCTTCGCTGATGGGCCACGACTCCGACCATGCCCGCGCGCTTGGTGAGGTCGGCCGCGAGGGCGTCGCCATCGACACGCTCGATGACATGCTCACGCTCTTCGACGGCATCGACCTGGGGGAGGTCTCGGTGTCGATGACCATCAACGCTCCCGCCGCGATCATGCTGGCCTTCTACGTGGCCGCCGCCGAGGCCAATGGCATCGGGCCCGAGCGCCTCGCCGGCACGATCCAGGCCGACATCCTCAAGGAGTACATCGCCCAGAAGGAGTGGTGCTTCCCGATCGACCCCGCCATGCGGCTCTGCGGCGACATGATCGAGTGGTGCACCTTGCGCATGCCGCGCTGGCATCCCATCTCGATCTCCGGCTACCACATCCGCGAGGCCGGCTCCACCGCGCAGCAGGAGCTGGCCTTCACGCTCAAGGACGGTCTCACCTACGTCGAGCAGGCGATCGAGCGAGGACTCGACGTCGACGATTTCGCGCCGCGCCTCTCCTTCTTCTTTAACGCCCAGGTCGACTTCTTCGAGGAGATCGCCAAGTACCGCGCCGCACGGCGCATCTGGGCGCGCGAGATGAAGGAGACCTACGGCGCCAAGAACCCGCGCTCGTGGCTGATGCGCTTTCACTGCCAGACTGCCGGTGTCTCGCTCACCGCACAGCAGCCGCTCAACAACATCGTGCGCACCGCCATCGAGGCGCTTGCCGGCGTGCTCGGCGGCGCGCAGTCGCTGCACACCAACAGCTACGACGAGGCGCTCGCGCTGCCTACCGAGGAGGCCGTCAGGGTCGCCTTGCGCACACAGCAGGTGATCGCGCATGAGACCGGCGTCACCAACACCGTCGATCCGCTCGGCGGCAGCTACTTCGTGGAGGCCCAGACCGATGAGATGGAGCAGCGCTGCTACGAGTATTTCGCCAAGATCGACGAGCTAGGGGGGATGGTGGAGGCCGTCAAGCGCAACTTCCCTCAGCGCGAGATCGCCGATGCTGCCTTTGAGTTGCAGCTGGAGATCGACGCGGGCGAGCGCATCGTCGTCGGCGTCAATCGCTTCCAGCAGCAGGACGAGCTGCCGATCCCCACGCTGCGCGTCGATCCCGCGCTTGAGCGCAAGCAGCTCGACCGCCTGCAGGGCGTGCGCGCGCTGCGCGACGGCGCTCAGGTCGAGCGAGCCTTGGCGGGGCTACGCGAGCAGGCCGCCAAAGAGGACGCCAATCTGATGGAGCCGCTGCTTGACTGCGCCCGCGCGCACGCCTCCGAGGGCGAGATCGTCGAGTCGCTTCAGCGCGTCTTCGGTGACTACACCGAGACGCCCGTCTTCTAGGGTTTCGCGGCCCGCTGCGTTAGCACCTCACGGCCTGTTGCCTCCTGCCGCCTAGCCTCCTGCTCGTGGCACGATGCCCCACCCCTCAAAAAATAATCGCCTCATTCCACCGCGCGCCTCGCTACCCTCGCAACTTCCTCCGATCATGAATGTTTCCTCACGCATGCGCCGGTTCTTCACCTGGTGGAACGCCCTTGCGCTATCTGCGGCCCTCGCGGCTGCTGGTTTTGGCGGCTCGCCGATCGTTGCTAGCCACGCCTCCTCGGCGCCTCCCTCCAGTCCGCGCTGTATGCCTTCGACGCTCAATCGCTCCGACATCCTGCCCGGCACTCCCCTGCAGGTCGCGCCGCTGCCCGAATCGCTCGATGCCTCGCCGCGCGCGCAGATCAGCCTGCTCGGCGCCACCCCCGCGCAGCTCACTCATGTGCTGGTCTCGGGCTCGAGCTCCGGCTTGCACTCCGGGAGCCTGCGCTCTTACTCACAGGGCGATGGCGCCAGCTTCGTGCCTGCCAAGCCTTTCACGGCCGGCGAGATCGTCACCGTGCATGTGACCGTCGCGGGGCGTGCTGTCTCCTACCGCTTCACCGTCGCCCACACCGACCCCATCAAGTACGTCGCCCCTGCCGGCGCCGCCGCCACGCTGAAGCCGAGCGAAGTGCAGCGCTATCACTCGCGTCCCGAACTGCAGCCGCCTGCGCTGGCTGTCACCACGCACGCTTCGCCTGCCACGGCGCCCGGCTACATCATGTCCACGCCTTACTCCGGCCCTGGCCAGGATGGGCCCTTGATCTTCGATAACTCTGGGCAGGTGGTCTGGTTCGATCCAATGCCCCACGGTGCCGAGGCCACCAACTTGCAGGCGCAGCAGCTCGGCGGCAGGCCGGTGCTCACCTGGTGGCAGGGCTACATCCCGGAGCAGGGCTTTGGCGAGGGGGTGGAGAGCATCGCCGACAGCTCCTACCACCTCTCGCACGTCTACGCCGGCAATGGCTATTGGGCGGATCTGCACGACTTCCGCATCACTGCGCAGGGGACCGCTCTGCTGACCGTCTTCGATCCCCTCCGCTGCGATCTCTCCTCTGCCGGGGGTTCGCGCTCGGCGGCCGTCACCGACGGGGTGCTGCAGGAAGTGGACCTCGCCACGGGCCTCGTGCGGCGCGAGTGGCACTCGATCGATCACGTCGCCATGAGCGACTCCTATGCCTCGGCCCATTCCGCTTCCTATGAATGGCCTTTTGACTACTTCCACATCAACTCCATCGACCTGCACGCCGATGGCAGCATCCTCATCAGCGCCCGCAACACCTCCACGCTCTATGAGCTCGATGGCCACAGCGGCCAGATCGTCGAGCGTATTGGCGGCAAGCACAGCACCGTCAAGCTCGGCCATGGGGCCGAAACCGCCTATCAGCATGACGCCACGCTGCAGCCCAACGGGCAGATCAGCGTCTTTGACAACGGCGCCGTGCCCAAGGTGCACCCGCAGTCGCGCGGCGTCCTCCTGGCCGTCAATCCGCAGAGCGGCACCGACACCCTCATCGCCCAGTTCACCCATCCCCAGCCGCTCTCCTCCGGCTCGCAGGGCAACATCCAGGGGCTGCCCGGCGGCGACTACTTCGTCGGCTGGGGGCCCGTGTCCTACTTCTCGGAGTTCTCGCCTTCGGGGCAGCTGCTGTTTGACGTCCACATGCCCAGTCCCGACCAGTCCTATCGCGGCTACCGCTTCCCTTGGGTCGGCACTCCCACCGAAGCGCCCGCGATCGCCGCTGCCACCACCTCCGCCACTAGCCAGGCCGGTGCTTCCGGTGCCCTCACTACCGTCTATGCCAGCTGGAATGGGGCCACGCAGGTGGCCTCCTGGCGTGTGCTCGCGGGGGCATCCTCGCATGTGCTGGCCGCCGTCGCGGCAGCACCGCGCGGTGGCTTTGAGACCGCCATACCCACGCCGGGCGCGCAGGCCTACGTTGCCGTGCAGGCGCTCGATGCATCTGGTGCCGTGCTCGGCACCTCGCGCACCATCAAGGGGTGATCCACGCGGCCTCCCGCTCCGTAGAACTGTGCAGAGTAGTAAGCAGATCCCCCGGATAGGTCCGTCCGCAGGCGTGGGTAGCTTGAGGGGTGATCTTCAGGAGGTTGCGATGCTTTCAAATGCCCACATCCACACCAACAGCACAGCGCCTCCGCTGATCGCCACGATCGGCGTTGGCTACAACGGCTCCAGCCGCAGCGCCCAGGCGCTTGCCGTTGGCCGCGAGCTGGCGGCTGCCCACGGGGCTCGCATTCGCGTCATGGAGGTGGTCTGCCCACCTCGCGCTGTCTACGCTCCGCGTGCAGCTTTTGATGCTGCTCTCGAGTTGGGCGTCTGCGTGGATCAGCTGCTGCGTCAAGCGCGCGAGCGCCTGGCGAAACTCGATGGCGTCGATAGCTGTGCGGTCTATGGCATCGCCGTAGACGAGCTGGCCGCCTTCGGTGAGGAAGTCGATCTGCTGGTGGTCGGCGGCAGCCACGGCGGTGCACGCCACCCGCATATGCGGGCCAGCACCTCCGAGTACCTCCAGCGCCATGCGCCTTGCCAGGTGCTCGTGGTGACGCGTGCGCGACCTACCTGTGCGGGGCTGGGTGCGGTCGCTGTGGGCGGCGGCTCTTGGCGCTCATTGCGCAGGGCACAGTTGTGTGCACGGTGACGTGGGTGCCGTCTTCGAAGCTGAAATCACCCGCGAAGGGATAGCCGCCGCGCGGGCACTTCGCGGGGGTGGTGACGCCGCGCGGGCGGAAGTATTCGAGTTCGCCGTTCACTTCACGTTCATAGATCAGGTCCTTCGGCCCGAAGGTCGACTGGAACTGCACCACCGACACGTTGGGGCCGCCGGGCAGGCTCGGTACGAGCGGCACCTGCGTATTGATGCGGCCACTGAAGGGCATGCTGTCCTCCAGTAGCTGACCTGGGAAGACAAGGTCGGCGAATACCGGCGTCAAGCCTTCGGCGAAGAACAGGATCGTGAGGTGTTCTCCTTCAGAGGTCCCTCGATAGGCATGTATGGTGGCCTGCTCCTGCACCGTCTTTGGTCCGTAGGGGACCTCCGCGAGGGCCGCGCCAAATCCGACCTCCGAGTTGGCTGGACAGCCTCGGGGGCCATGCGCGTAGAGGTAGATCGGTTCGCATATGGCCGTGCCGAGCGTATTGCGCGCCAGACCGATGCCGCCGGGCAGGTGCAGATCGACGCCTTGCAGCGGTGAAGGGACCTGCCCATCGGTGCTTGAGATGTCAAAGCCGAAGGTGATGGTCGTGCTCACCTCGGGCTGATTGGGGCTGAAGTTGGCGAACAGATTGACCTTCTGCGCCGCCTGCCCGCTCGCCGTCAGCGTCAGGCTCGCACAGAGCGCCAGTGCAAGGACCGATATTCCTCGCCGCATTGTCAGGCGCCCTTGGACACCTTTAGAGGTGCAGCTGTCCGATGACCTGCACGGTGGCGTTGTCGGTGTTGCGGTTGATCGTGCCATATACCTGTCCAGTGCCTTTGGCATGCGCATAGTGGCCGCTGCCGTGGCTGACGCTGATCGACCCGCCGAAGCTTGCAAATTCGCCCTGCCCGGCGTTGAATTTCGCCGTCCCGCGCCCTGTGATCGTGCCGCCGTGCAGGTAGATCGTGAACCCCACCTGCACCGTGCTGGTGCCGATCGTCAGGCTCGCCCGCACGCTTCCTGGCAGCGTCCCCGTGATCTTGCCTTCCTCGATCAGCGTACTGCTCGCGCTATTGGGATTGGCCAGATGCAACTGGCCCTTGTCGCTCACCTGGAGTGTCTTCGCCGCGCGTGCAGTGGCTGAGGCGCTCGCCATCCTGGCGGCCAGCGCCGTGGCTGGCAGTGCCGCGGCGCCTAGCGCGAGGCATGCCGCGACGGCGAGGGTCAGCAAGCTCGCGGTTGGCGGCTTGCGCCTATGCCACGGTTCATCCTCAGGCTGCCCCAGCTCAGCGGAATTGCATATACGTTTCCACAAACTCATACTGTCCCTATCATCTCATAGAAGCCTTTTGTCTGCGGCCCGGGCGACCCGGTCGTGTCCCGGCCCTTTGTAGCGTATCGGCTACATAGAGCAAGCGTGGCAGTTGGCTCGGACGGGCCCAGTTGATGGCCGCGAGCAGCGCTCCGTAAGGCGCAAATCACGGCCCCGGCTCGCATCTCGCCGGGGCCGAGGGCCTGCAAGCAGGTGTTTCTGACTGCTCAGCCGTTGCGCTGACGCAGGCGCTCGCCTGGGTGCCGCGACGCTGTGACGTCGGCTCCTTCGGCGTGCCCGCCTCGCGCGATGCTCGCCAGGCGATAGCGACGAATCGGCTGCTGCCGTCCGCCCTCCTGCCCGGTCTGCTCCGGCAGCAGCAGGAAGCGCCGCTGGGGCTGATCGTCGTGGCTTGAGAATGATGGGCTCATAGTTGAGCATCTTTGCGCTTGATCCCCCGCAAGGCTTTGGCCTTCAGTCCAAAATGTCGACCCCGCGGGTGCCTGGGATGCGTTTCGCTGGTCGCCATGGTCTGGTCTCGACTCGCTGAGATCTGCGCCTGCACGGATCGAATGTTTTGCCTCATCTGAACTTTATACGAGTAGGCCGGCGTAAAGGTCCAGGCAGACGCTCACCGTTGCTGCTCTTGCGCATATTGCGATTGTCACGTTGGCCATCTCGACGTCGATTGCGCTCGCTTGAAGCTCAGCGTAGGGCAAGACCCCTCAAGTCAACCGCCATCGTCGTAGGTACCAGGATTGGTGATCTAACTGTACAGCCGCAATGGAGTGCACTTCGCAAGACGATCGAAGTCGGTGTCGGCGTGCAGAAGCGGTGCGCCCGTTCGCACACAGGGCGCCGCGATTAGACAGTCGAGGGTCTTACGAATCGTCTCACCCGCATGACGCGCCATGCGATATAGATCCGCAGCCAGGACAAAATCATCGAGACCGTCCAGGCGCAGTATCGGGAAGGACCTCAGATGGCGCTCGACGAGACGCGCCTCTCGATCGGAGCGAAGCCCCTGCAAGATCTCCGTGACCACGATGTCGGTGAGGGCGATCGGCTCCCCTCCCTCAATCAATTCGATGCAACGTTCGGCCTGCGGGGTGTCCCGCTCGTTGAACACGTCTATCCAAACGCTGGTGTCGACGACGATCACGGGCGCCCGCGACGACTCTCCTGCAGGTCGCCTTCCCAACGGACTCGCCCGCGTAGGTCCAGTACGCCTATACGCCTGTGGCGGGCAACCAGCTCGCGTAGCGCCACATCGACGGCTTCGCGCTTCGTGCGAGCCCCAATCAGCTCCTGGGCCTCCTGCAGCACGCCGTCATCAATCTCGATGTTAGTGCGCATGCACTACAGCATACACATCCGCAGGTGTATCCTGAGTGCCTCCCAGCAAGGGCCTCGGGCGGCAGATCGAGGGGCTGTGACGGGGCACCATCACTACACAGACTAAGCCGCTGCGCCCGTCAGGGTTCGAATAACTAGAACTAGACCTGTGGTAGGCTCCGAATTCGTGAACGGTGTGAGTTTTGTCGCCCGCGCTGCGAGTCTGGTTGCTCTTGGACTGGTAGCCGCTCTGCTAGCGGCTGGGTGTGGGACGAGCAGCGTCGATGCTGCCGGCGACGCCAGTGGGCCTATCAGCATCGGCTCGACTAGCGGGCTCAGTAAGTCGCAGCTTTACCGGGTACCGTCAGGGTCGATGGAACCGACGCTACCTATCGGTACGAGGGTCGTCGTGCAGAAGGGGCGGCCAACCGTGGGAGCCATTGTGGTCTACCACCCGCCAGAAGGCGCCGAACGTGAGGAGTGTGGGCCTAAGCCCCACGTCATCAGACTCGGCGAGGCCGCTTGCGATGCGCCCATTCCTGAAGAGTCCAAAATCGAGTACATCAAGCGCGTCGTCGCCGGGCCCAACGACGAAATCTATGTTCGACGGGGCCACGTCTATCGGAAGGCCAATGGTTCAGGCGAGTTCGTACGCGAGAGTGATTCCTACATCCGCGCTTGCGGCGTCAGCCCAGAGTGCGATTTCCCGGTCCCGATCAAGATTCCAGCCGGGCACTGGTTTTTGATGGGAGACAACCGTGGAGAGTCCGACGACAGCCGCTTCCATGGACCCGTGCCGACGGCGTGGATCGTTGGCATGGCAACCTGGATCACACAGCATGTGCCCCACTTGCATCCGGGACAAGTCCCGGCGCTAACGACGGAGCTACGACGCCGGGGGTGGACAGACACGGATATCGAGCAGCGCGTCACGCCATACGTTCCTAGCCACTGAGCCCGACTGCCCTCAGCGCGACCTGCTGGCGGCGTTACCCCCAGTTGCCGGCAGATCTTGCGCGCAAGGCCGTAGTCGATCTCTCTATGACGCGGCACGACTGAGCGTGCTCCTTGCGTGCCGGCCCATCGTGCATGGTTCCCGCCCTCGTCTACTTGGCGGCAGCCATGAGCGCGCAAGTGGCGCTCGAGGTCGCGTCGCTTCATGCAGCGATCGTAAGATGCAGCGCTTCACGCTCGCGCCGATCGTCGGCGTTGCCGGGCTCCGGGGAGAGCATCAGCCGCAACGCATCGATGACGTTTGCGCGCGCCTCCCCCCGCGTACGGCCCTGGCTGAAGACACCGTCCACCTCAGGGATCGACGCGATAACCCAGCCTTCATCTCCGGGCTCATAGACGATCGTCAAATCAAGCTGCTCAGGCACAAGCCAAAAGGATACCGTCCCTGGAGGGCACCACAGACGGGCAGCCTCCACCGTCGAGGGAACCCGAGAGCCGCGGATACGCGTGGTGGCGCAACAGAGGGGACGGAGATGGCGGGAAGATTCTCGAAATCTCCGTGGCCTCTGATCAGACAGCTCCATGAGGAGCGGTTTGGATCGCGAGACGCCTCAAGCCCCGATGCGCGCTGATAGGGCGCCCACCAAACCTCGCCGCGTCTCACCACGGCTCGTGCCCGGCTGCCCGCTCCTCCTTGGCGAGCCTCTGCATCGTCTCTTCGAACGCAACCTCATGAAGCCCGGATATGTCGCCCCACTCGTCGGCGCCGTCGCCCGCGTGATCACGCTGAACGGCCCTCAGCGCGATCTCGGCGTCGTGCTCGCTCCAGCCCGATGCTTCTTGCAGAAGCTGCTCCTTCGCGGTCATGGGGAGTTCGATGATAGTTCATGGTGCCGACCCGACTGGCATAGAGATTTCGAGCTATGCCCACGTAGACGGCGAAAACGGAGAGGGAGGGATTCGAACCCTCGAACGAGGTTTCCCCCGTTACGCGATTTCCAGTCGCGCCCGTTCAACCGCTCCGGCACCTCTCCGGGCACTGCGATGCTATGAGAACCCTGTGCGGTGGATATCCACCGTCGTGAGCTCCGAGCGGCAGCCACAGGCTACGACACAAGCGGGGAGAGGCGCTGCTAGGCTGCGCTGCCTATGTTGCTCCTCGCCAGCGCAGCCGTTTCCAAGGACATTGGCCTCATCGTCACCTTCATCGGGATCGGCATCGTCGTCAACATCATCGTCATCTACATCGCCGTGCAGGTGAGCGGCGAGCGCCATCAGAACCAGGAGCACCTCTCGCGCCGCTCCGGCGTCTGAGCTTCAGCTCCGGGGTCTCGGTGCTTGTCGGCCCCGCCTGCCAGACCGTGCGGTGTCTGACCGTCCGCCGCGGCGTCTGATTCAGGCCACGAAGACCGGCGTGCCCACGGGGGTGCGGCTGTAGAGCGCGATCACGTCGGGGATGCGCATGCGCACGCAGCCGTGCGAGGCGTCGTGCCCGATCGAGGAGTACTCCGAGGGGTCGATGCCGTGGATTCCCGCGCCCCCGTTAAAGGCCATGAAGCGCGCCTTCAGCGGGTCCTGGGGGCCGGGGGGGATCGTCTTGCCCGCCAGCGAGCCCGCCCACGCCGAGTTGGGGACCAGCCAGGGGGGGTCCACCTCCTTCCACTGGATCGCATACAGGCCCGGGGAGGTTTCCAGGCCCTGCATGCCTACCGCGATTTCGTAGGTCGAGGCCAGCTTGAGGTGTTCGTAGAAGCGCAGCGTGAAGGCATTGCGATCGATCACGATGTAGGCGGGGTACTTGGTTGCCAGCTGCGCCGTCGTCACGGCGGGGTGGACGATGTGCGCGGGCGCGCGTACCGAGCTTGCCACGAGGGCCCCGGTGAGGGCCCGTCCCACGCGGGCGCGCAGCAGCTTTGCGTCGAGCACCACGCCGCTGTGGCCCTGCACCTCGCTGAGGCCCGTGGCGGTCGGCTGCACGGAGGCGTTCACCGCCGGGTGGTCTACCTCCGAGCTCACGCGTTCGGCGAATTCGCGCACCGCCACGTGCGAGTAGTGGGCGTGCAGCGGGATGTTGCGGTGCACACTGCCGCCGAACAGTCCACGCGCGGTGCGCGCGAAGATCGATCCTTCGCGGCTCGCGCTCACGGCCTGTTCCACCAGGCTCGCCGCGTCGACCGTCAGGCCAGCGTCGCGGCCCGTGATGTGCCATGTGCGCGTGCCGTAGTGAACCGTCACCGGCTGCCGCGTGCGCCTCGCCAGTTCAGCTCGCAGCTTCACCGTCGCCGCCGAGGCGCTCAGGCCGCCCACGGGCACCCCGCCGATGCTCACGCCGTTGGCGATGTTCTCGCGGCGTGAGTGGTCATAGGCGTACATCGCCAGCAGCGCCACCACCAGCACGCCCAGCAGGCCGGCGATCAGGAACGTTGGAGTTCGGCGGGCGGTGCTCATCGGCTTCTCAGGGCGGTGCTCATCGGCTGCTCAGGCTGGCTCCACGTGCGAGACGACCCTCCACGAGGCGGGGGACTCCAGACCACTGGCCGAGCCTCGACGCACCCGTCCCCCGCGCGAGACGCGACTCGATCGTCCCAGTCTACCCTCGGATTGAACGTTTCAGTCCCCATGCAAGAGGACTTTCTTCAGAGTACGCCCTAGACCTGCTGATAGATCAAAAAGACGTTCAGGGCCGTTATCAGGGCGGCCAGCCCACCGGCCGCGATCGTCGTGGGCAGGCGATTCACGTGCACGCCCATCACGCTGCGCCTGCTGGTCAGCAGCACCAGCGGGATCAGCGCCAGCGGAATACCGAACGACAGCACCACCTGGCTGAACACCAGCACTTCCGTGGGTCCGAAGCCGAGCGCCAGTACGAGGATCGCCGGCAGCATCGTCAACAGCCGCCGCAGGAACAGGGGAATGTTGAAGCCTACGAAGCCGCGCATCACCAGCTGTCCCGCATATGTGCCCACCGAGGAGGACGAAGCTCCCGAGGCCAGCAGCGCCACCGCGAACGCCAGCGCCGCGCCGCCGCCTACCAGCTGCGCGAAGCCCGCGTGGGCCTCGCTCAGCGTGCTTACTTCCGTGTGGCCTGTGCCGTGGAAGAGCTTCGCTGCCACCGCCAGCATCGCCATGTTCACCAGGCCCGCCAGCCCCAGCGCCACGATCACGTCCACGCGCTCATAGCGCAGAACCTTTGCGCGCTCGCGGTCATCGCGCACCGGCGTGCGTCCGTTCGTCAGCGCCGAGTGCAGGTAGATCACGTGCGGCATCACCGTCGCGCCAATGATCCCCACCGCCAGATACAGGCTGGAGGTGCCCGCCAGATGGGGGGACAGGCCGTCCAGCGACTCCCGCGCCGAGGGGCCGATCTTCAGTGCCTCATACAGAAAGCCCATGAAGACGATGCCCAGCAGCGCCGACACCGCCAGCTCAAAGCGGCGGTGGCCGCGGCTCTGCAGGTGCAGGATCGCGAACGCGATCACTCCCGTCATCAGCCCCGCCGGCAGCATCGGCACGCCGAACAGCAGATTCAGCCCCAGTGCCGCGCCTACGAACTCCGCCACATCGGTGGCCATCGCCATGATCTCCGCCTGCACCCACATCGCCCACGACGCCTCGCGCGGGTAGCGCCGCCGGAACAGCTCTGGCAGGCTCGCGTCCGTCACGATCCCGAGCTTCGCCGACAGGTACTGGATCAGCATCGCCATCAGATTGGCCACCAGCACCACCCACAGCAGCAGGTACCCGAACTTCGCTCCCCCCTGGATGTTCGTCGCGAAGTTGCCCGGGTCCACATAGGCGATGGCCGCCACGAACGATGGTCCCAGCATGCTCAGCATCGCCCGCACCCGCCCGCGCGCGAACAGCGTTTCCAGTGCGCTAGGCGCGATGCCAGCGGTGGCGCTGCCGGCAGCCGCGCCGGGCGCGGGCAGCGCGGCCCCACCCACTCCTTCCAAAACAGGCGCCGTGCTCCGCGGCGGAATCGGCGTCATGCAACACCTTCGCGGGTCGGGGTCCGGGAGGGGGGCGAGGCGATGTGAGCTCGTTCCTGTCCCAGCTGATTCGGGCCCATCTCCACGCGCATCGCCTGTGCCAGCTGGCCGCCGAGCGCGTGCTCGGCGCCGCTTGCGCCGAAGCTCACCAGCAGTGGCCCGCCGAAGGGCTGGTGCTCGAGCACCTCAAACGCGTCGCCTGGGGAGATGCCCAGGCCCGCCAGGTAGCGCAGCATCTCGGGGTCCGCGTCGGAGACTCGCACGAACACCCCGCGCTCTCCTGCCGCCATGCTGTCGAGCGCGCGCGTGGGGGTCTCCGCCAGCTCCAGCTCCGCTGTGGGGATCGGATCGCCGTGGGGGTCTGCCGTCGGGTTTCCCAGCTTCGCCGCGATCAGCTCCTCGAGCTCCTCGCTGAGCACGTGCTCCAGCACCTCCGCCTCGGCGTGCACCCGGTCCCATGGCATCTGCAGCGTCTCCGCCAGGAACAGCTCCAGCAGGCGGTGATGGCGGATCACCTCCAGCGCCACCTTGCGCCCTTTTGCCGTCAGCGTCACGCCGCGGTAGGGCACGTGCACGATCAGCTCTAGCTCGCCTAGTTTCTTCAGCATCGCCGACACCGACCCCGCCGTGATCTCCAGCCGCTCCGCCAGTGCGTTCGTGGAAACCGGCTCTTCGTGGCGCGATTCCAGCGTAAAGATCGCCTTGCAGTAGTCCTCCACCGCCGGTGTCCGCGTGATGTCTCGTGCCGCCATTAAAAGAAGTTTAGCCATGCCAAGAATTTTGTCAAGGCATGGGGTGGCGAGCGCTTGTGCTCATCGCCGCGGTAGGTGTCTAATAGGGGTCGCAACGCGCGCGTCCGTCCTTTTGTAAAAGATGCATCCCCAGTGGACCGTGACTTCGAGCTCCAGACCCACCGCGCTGAGGACCGCCACTGGTGGTACAGCGGGCGCCGCCGCGTCCTTGACGTTGTGCTGCGCAGCCTCGCCTTGCCGCCGGCCGCGCGCATACTGGACGCCGGCTGCGGCTCCGGGCGCAACATGGTCGATCTGCAGCACTACGGCGACGTCACCGGCATCGAGCTCTCGCCGCCGAGCGTTCAGGCTGCTCGTGCGCGCCACGTGGGGGAGGTCGTTGAAGGGTCCGTGTTGGAGATGCCTTTCGCGGACGACAGCTTCGAGCTGGCCGTCAGTCTCGATGTCATCGAGCATCTCGAGGATGACGTCGGCGCGCTGCGCGAGCTACGCCGCGTCGTCGCTCCGGGGGGCCGGCTGCTTGTCACAGTGCCCGCCTACCAGTGGCTCTGGTCCCGCCACGACGTCGTCAACCATCACCACCGTCGCTACAGTCGTCGCACGCTTGTGGGGGCGGCCGAGAGCGCCGGCTGGGAGGCGCAGCGCACCACGCACTTCAACTTCCTCCTCCTGCCGCTCGCCGTTGGTATGCGCGCGCTTGAGCCGCTGGATCGCGGTAAGAAGGGGGCGAGCCTCGATCTCTGGATACCTCCCGCCCCGCTCAACTGGGGTCTGCAGCAGCCGCTGAACCTTGAGGCCGGGCTGATCGCGCGCGGCGTCCGCATTCCCGCCGGGCTCTCGCTGCTTGCGCTCTTCGCCTGAGCCGCCTTACGCGGGCTGCGTGCGCTTGTGCGGGCTGCGTCAGGCGGGCTGCGTGCGCTTACGCGGGCTGCGTTACGCGGGCTGCGTGCGAAAAGTCCAGGCGCGATTTGCCACGAAGGTCACCACGACCACGACCACGATCGCCACCGCCTGCCCCACCAGTTCGTCCATCCCCAGGCCGCTCACGCATAACGCCACGAGGCCCAGGTTCAGCAGCAGGCCGCCACTCTGCACCACGCCCCAGCGTACCGGTGTCAACGAGTCGCCTACGTGGCCGCGAAAGGTCCAGCGGCGGTTGAGCAGAAAGCCGTTCACCGCGCCGACGATGAAGCCGATCGCCGAGGCCGCCAGGTACCACACGCCGAAGCCCTTCAGCAGCACCGTATAGACCGCCAGGAACAGCAGCGTGTTGCTGACACCGACGATGCCGAACTTGACGAACTGCACCATCAGCGGCATTCTCAGCCTGCTTACAGGTTGGTTCTCTACTCTTCTCACAAGGGACACTTAACCAGCTTCGCTCCTTCATCCCCCATGTCCGCCACCGTAAGCCAACCTCACGCCCTGCGCTCGCTCGCGCTGCTCAGCGTCGTGGCGCCCGTCTACAACGAGGAACAGCTCATCGAGCTCTTCGTCAAGCGCACCTGTGCAGCGCTCGGGGACTACACCTTTGAGTTGGTGCTCGTCGACGACGGCTCAAGCGACGCAACCCCTGAGCTGCTTGATCGTCTCGCCGACCAGGACCCCCGCGTGCGCGTCATCCACCTCTCGCGCAACTTCGGTCATCAGGCCGCGCTCACCGCCGGGCTTGAGCACGCCGTCGGTGATGTCGTCGCCATGATCGACGCCGACCTGCAGGACCCGCCCGAGCTGATCCCCACCATGATCGAGCAGTGGCAGCAGGGCTCCGACGTCGTCTACGCCGTGCGCAAGCAGCGCGAGGGGGAGACCGCCTTCAAGCTCGCCACCGCCTCCTGGTTCTACAAGCTCTTCGACAAGCTCGCCCAGGTCGACCTCGAGCCCAACTCCGGTGACTTCAGGCTGCTCGACCGCGCTGCCTTGAACGCGCTCCTGGCCATGACCGAGCGCTCGCGCTTCCTGCGCGGCATGACCGTCTGGGTCGGCTTTACCCAGACCGCCGTCCCTTATGAGCGCGACGCCCGCCATGCCGGTGAGACCAAGTACACGCTGCGCAAAATGCTGCGCTTCTCGCTCGATGCCATCGCCTCCTTCTCGCACCTGCCGCTGCAGCTCGCCACCTACGTCGGCATCGTCTCCGCCGGCGTAGCCTTCATCGCCATCCCCGTCGTCATCGGGCTGCGTCTCGTCGATTCCTATCTGCCCGGCTTCGGCTCCATCACCATTGCCATTCTGCTGCTCGGCGGTATCCAGTTGATCGCCCTTGGCGTCATCGGCGAGTACGTGGGGCGCATCTATGACGAGGTCAAGCACCGGCCTCTCTACATCGTGCGCGAGGAGCGCAACCGGCCTCAGGAGAACCATCTCGGTCTGCCCGTAGGCCCCATCGAGCGTGCCGGGCTGCCCGCGCGCGTGCCGGACCACGTTGCTTGAGAGCACGTGTGCTTGAAAGCCGTGCTTGAGGGCTCCACCTCCTGGACATCATTGGTGTGGCACCGCTCCACTTGGGCTTCTGCTGTGTTCTTTTTGATGGCACCCCACAAGGAAAGGGACTAACTACGCATGCCACGCTCGCCTCAGCTCCATCCCCGCACACTTGCACTGCTCGCCACCCCCGCCGTCATCGGCGCCATGACTGTCGCTATGCCGGCGCTTGCCGGCACCAATCTGCTGGGCAGCACCACGGCCCACACGGCCAGCAGCTCGCACTGCATCATTGCCATCGTCAGGCATCACCACGTGCGTGAGTGCCTTATCGCCGGCTCTCGCGGCCCGCGCGGCTTCACCGGCGGACCTGGGCCTAAGGGTGACACCGGCGCCAAGGGATCCAGGGGCGCTACTGGCGCCAAGGGGCCCACAGGGGCTACGGGGCCACAGGGGCCGCAGGGAGTGCCCGGAACGGCGCGCGCCTACGCCGTGGTGCAGACGACCCCTGAAGTCAAGCTCATTGCTGGCCAGAGCTCCAACATCACGAGCGTCAGCATTGCCGCCGAAGGTGTCTACTGCATTATTCCCGCGGCTCCCATCGATGCTTCCAAGGAGACCATCGCGGTCTCGCCCGAGGTCTCCTACACCCCCTCAGGCACCCCCCCCGGTGTGATTGCCGTCAACGCGCAGCATCCCCACTGCTCATCCTCTCCCACCGCCTTTGAGGTCGATACCTACAAGCAGGGCGAAAGTACACCCAAGGGTGGGTATGCCTTCACGATCGTGGTGCCTTAGCAGGCTGTAAGCAGGAGCTCATGCGGTCAGGCCATAATGACCGCATGAGCTCCACTGCACCAACACCCGCGGCCGCCTCTGGCGATGGCTCTGAGAATCTCGACCATCGCCAGGAGCGCATCCGCCTGGAGACCCCTCGCCACCGCATCGAAGGTCTCATGACGCTCGCCCGCGACGGCTACCGCAGTCGCGTCTCCGATGTGCTCAACGCCTCCGAGCGGGACTTCCTGACGCTCACCAGCGTCAGCTTGGCGCCGCTCGACGGGGGGCCCGTTGAGAGCCACTCCTTCCTGGTGGTGGCGCGCGCTCACATCGTGTTTGCCGTCAGCGCCGAAGAGCCGCCGCGCCAGGCGTAGTCCACCCGCCGCATCCCCGGCAGCAGCAGGCCCCCGAGTGTCGCTGCCGCGCCCAGGATGCCGGCGGCGATCAATGTCGTTCTGACGCCTAATGTCGCGCTCAGCGGCCCCGTCAGCGCCAGCGACAGCGGCAGCAGGCCGATCGATATCAGCCAATCGAGGCTCGACACTCGCCCCAGTAGCTCGCCCGGCACGTGGCGCTGCTTCATCGTCGCCCACACGATCGTGCCTGCCGTCTCCAGCAGATTGAACGCGAGGCTCGCCACCATCAGCTGCCATATCGCTGTGGCCAGGCCATAGCCCGCCACGGCCAGCGTTGCCAAGGCCCACACTACGTAGATGAAGGTCATCCCTCGACTTGGCAGTCCGCTGCGGGTCATCGCCAGTGCGCATGCCACCGAACCCAGTCCGCCTGCGCCCAGCACCAGGCCGAGCTGCACGCCGCTGCCCCCCAACACGTTCTTCACCATGTATGGCAGCAGCACCTCCGCGGGGCCCATGAACAGCAGATAGGCCAGGCCTGCGCTGGCGAATGTGCCCCACAGCCATACGTGCCTGCGCACGTAGCTCCAGCCTTCGCGCAGCTCCTGCGTGGCCGTCGGGTTTGTCGTTGCGCTTGCTGTCGCCGTTGCCGTTGCATTTGTTGTCGTCCCCGCCCCCGTTGTCGCTGTCGCCCGCGCGCGCGCGGGGCTGTGGGTGGACATCGCCAGCAAGGCCAGCGCCGAGACCATGAAGGTGGTCCCGTCGGCCAGGAACGCCGCGCCCGGACCGATGGCGCCAATCAGTATTCCGCCCAGTGCCGGCCCGGCGAGGCGTAGGGCCAGCGGGCGCACGAGCTGCTCAAGCGCATTGGCTTCGCCCAGCTGCCGGCTCGGCAGCAGCTGGGGCACGATCGCGTCGCTGGCCGGATCGAAGAACGCCTGCGCCGCTCCATATACCGCGACGATCGCCATCATCTGCCACAGGCGCAGCATCCCGCTCAAGGCCAACGCTCCCATCGCCACCAGCAGCGCGGCGCGCACCGCGTCGGCGATCAGCATCACCTTGCGGCGATCGTGGCGGTCGCTGACGACGCCCCCCAAGAGCAGCAGCGCGATCAGCGGCATCGTCATCGAGATGCCGATCAGCGACAGCGCCGTGGGGGCGTTGCTGAGCGTATAGGCCTGCCACGCCACGGCCACCAGAAAGGCGCCGTCGCCCAGCAGCGATACGCACCTGCCGATGAACAGCAGGCGAAAATCGCGGTTGTTACGCAGCATCGGGCGATGCCGGCGCCGGCTCGCCGGACTTCTGCTCCGGGGCCGTACCTGCCGCGGCCGCACCGGCTGCGGTTGCGCCTGCCGCGGTGGCGGCGGCTGCGGTTGCACCTGCCGCGGTCGCACCTGCGCCTGCTGCGGTCGCGGTTGCGCCCGTTCCCAAGGCCGAGCTGTCTGCTAGGTAGTCGAGCATCCGCTCGGACTCCATTGGGTGCGCGAAATGGAAGCCCTGGCCGAGCTCGCAGCCGAGATCGCGCAGGCGGCTGAGCTGCTCGTCAAGTTCGATGCCCTCCGCTACCACCTCAAGCGCCAGCGAGCTACCCAACGCCACCACCGCGCTTGACAGGTCCACCGCCTCCGGCGTTGACTCGGGGCGCAGGAAGGAGCGATCCATCTTGATCACGTCCACGGGGAAACGGCTGAGGTAGCTGAGCGAGCTGTAGCCCGTGCCGAAGTCGTCCATCGCTATGCGCACCCCCAGCTCACGCAGTTCATTGAGCGTCACCACCGCGATGTCCGGGTCATCGATCAGCATCGACTCCGTGATCTCCAGCGTCAGCAGGCCCGGATCGAGCTGGGAATCGACGAGCGCGTCGCGCACGTCGGCGATCACATCGCTGTGCTGCAGCTGCTTCACCGACAGATTCACGCACATGTAAAGCGGCGTGTCCTCGCTCCACAGTCGCTGCACCGCCACCGCCTGACGGCAGGCCTCCTGCAGCACCCAACGCCCGATCGGCACGATCAGGCCGGTCTCCTCGGCGAAGGGAATGAAGTCGCCCGGCACCACGAGGCCCCGCTCGGGGTGGCGCCAGCGCAGCAGCGCCTCCATGCCCGCCACGCGGCTGTCGATCAGCCTCACGATCGGCTGGTAGTACAGCTCGAACTGGCCGCTCTCAAGCGCCCGCTGCAGATCGGCGCGCAGCTCCAGACGGGCCAGCACGCCCGCGTGCATCTCCGGCTCGAACATGCGATAGCCGCCCTTGCCATCGCGCTTGGCGATATACATCGCAGCATCCGCATCGCGGATCAGCTCATCGGCGCTCGCCGAGGAATCGCCCTCGAGGATCGAGATGCCGATGCTGGCGCGCAGCACCAGCTCCTTGCCCGCCACCATCAGTGGCGCGCGCAGATCCTCGAGCACCCTTTCGGCCACTTCCACCGCGGTCTGTGTGCCCTCCAGGTCCTCCAGCAGCACCACGAACTCATCGCCGCCGAAGCGCGCCGCCGTATCGCTTGAGCGAATGCTTGTCGACAGGCGCTTGGCCACGTCGATCAGCGCGGCATCCCCGGCACCGTGCCCGAGGCTGTCGTTGATCGTCTTGAAGTCATCGATGTCCAGGAAGATCACTCCCAGCTCGCGCCCCTCGCGTCGCGCGCGGCTGATCGCGTGGCGCACGCGCTCCACGAACAGCGCCCGGTTGGGCAGGTTCGTGACCGGATCGTGGAAGGCCTGATGGGCCAATTGATCCTCGAACGCCTTGCGCTCGCTGATGTCGCGCGCATTGAGCACGATCCCGCGCACGTGCTCGTCGTCGAGCAGGTTCGTGTGCAGGATCTCGAACTGGCGCATTTCACCATCGCGGTGGCGCAGCGTGCACTCGATCACCTCGCCGTCCTTGCGCGCATAGCCCGCGCCGTCGGCCAGCAGCCGCAGCAGGTGCCCCGCGTCATCAGGCGCCACCAGGCGATCAAAGCGCGTGCCCAGCAGCTCCTGGGGCTTGTACCCCAGCACGTGTTCGCTGGAGGGGCTCTGGTAGGTGATCGTCGCGTCCGAGCCCACCACCGTGATCAGGTCGCTTGAGTGCTGCACCAGCGAGGCGAAGCGCGCTTCGCTGCTCTGCGTGTGGATCTCCTCGGCCAGTCGCGCGCCCTCAAGCGCCAGCGCCAGCTGCGTCGTCAGAGCCTCCAGCGCCGTCTTGACCTGACGCGGCGTCGAGCGCGGGCGGACCACCAGCAACAGACCTGAGACGCCGCCGCGCACCGGCAGCGGCAGTACCAGCCCGCTGCTCCACTCCTGCCACACTTCCAGCGTCGAAAGTAGCCCCGACTCCAGCTGCACCTCGCGCGACGCCTTGCCGCCTGCCAGCTCAAGCAGCTTGGCGCTTATCTCCTTACTCAGCCGACGTGCCGGCCACACAGTGCTGCTCTGATCGCTGCGCGCCACCGCGCTCAGCGTGCGGACGGGTTGAGAGGAGGAGGGGGATGGGTCCGGCCTGGTCGAGTCAGCGCTTGGGTCCAGTAGGCACAGCACGCCCACACCGGCGCCCTCAAGCAGCGGCGCCATCACCTCAAACGCGGCCTTCTGCATCTCCTCGCGCGTCGCGCAGCCCACCAACGCCGCGCCGCAGGAGCTGAGCAGACGCTCGCGCGCCGCCGAGCGCTCCTGCTGGCGTACCAGGTCGACCATGCGCATCACCACGAAGCCAAACAGCACGATCGAGGCCACCAGGATCACGATCAGGTCCAGATCGCCGCGGCGCAACTCCTTCAGCAGCACGCATATCGGCGCGATCAGCGAGGCTCCCGTGAGCAGCGTCAGGCGCAGCGGCGTCAGCTGCACCTCGCGCTCCTCCGCGGGCTCGTCCAGCGCCGCCATCGAGGGGTGCAGCGCCGCGGCACCCCACAGCAGCTGATAGGTGAGCCAGCCGAGGTCCAGCAGCAGCTGATGGTGGTAGGTGTTGTGCAGTGTCATCACGCCGTAGACGAAGTCCGTCACCAGCAGCGAGACGATGCTGCCGCTCAGCAGATAGAAGGAGGGCTGGTGCTTGCCGTTGTCGAGCGCCAGCCGAATCGCTGCCGCCAGCAGGATGACGTCGCCCAGCGGATAGGCCACCGACACCAGCTTGGGCAGCAGGCTCATGGTGGGGTCGTGCAGATAGGGGGCGATCAGCAGCACCCACGAGAGCAGCGACAGGCCGAGGGTCAGGATCGCGCTGTCGATCAGACCGTTGCGATCCCCGCGCGGGTTGCGCCGGCGCACCAGCAGCAAGAGGCCCAGCATCAGCGCCGGGTAGACCGTCAGGTAGATCGCATCGCCCGCCGAGGGAAAGGGGACTTCGGCGTGCAGCAGCTTGGGGTAGCTGTAGGTGTAGACATCGCCCAGCCAGTACAGCCCCAGGCCGATCGCGAACAGCCACCACGGCAGCGAGTAGCTGGGGCGGTTGCGGCGGATACCCACGACCACCGCAATCACTGCGCTCAGGCCCATCAGGTTCAGCAGCGGCGCGTAGCCCTTGAAAGGGGGCACCAGCTCGTACAGGAACGCGCCCAAGGCGCCCAGCGCCAGGTAGATCTGCCAGGCGTGCGGGCGCGCTGGTGAAGCGGACTTGCCTCCCTGCGCGGCTTCCCCGGCATCCGCCGCGATGAGGCTCATAGGGCTGCCTCCGCCTTGAGGGCTGTTCGCGCCTTGAGGTCGGTTCCTGCTTTGAGGTCTGTTCGCGCCTTATGAGCTGTTCCCGCCGTGAGGGCTGTCTCGGCCTCGGCCCGCTTGGGGTCTGGAGAGGCGCCTGTCGGTTGCAGCTCGCCGCGCTGCGCCAGCTCGGTGAGCGCCGCGATCAGCGTGTCCACTTCGGCGTCGGTATTGATCGCCGTCAGCTGTACGCGAAAGCCCACCTCGGCTTTGGGCACGAGTGGATAGGCCGCCAGCGTCACGTACACGCCGCGCTCGAACAGCAGCCTGCCCACCGCGTCGATGCGCTCATGATCGCGTAGCGGCACCTCAACGATCGGCAGCTCGGAGCGGTTGGGGGTGTGTACGCCCAGCTCCTTGAGCGTCTGAAGGACGCGCAGCGTGTGACGGTGCAGCGTTGCGCGCAGCTCATCGCCGCGTCGTTCGTTGGCATCGAAGCCCGCCAGCACCGTCGCCAGCGAGGCCACCGGCGAAGGGCCTGAGTAGAGGTAGGGGGGAGCCGCGACCTTCAGCAGATTCTTGATCTCCGTGGGGCAGGCGATGAAGGCCAGCAGCGAGGAGTAGGCCTTGGAGAAGCCCCCCACCAGCACGATGTCCTCGTAGCTCTCGCCAGCGTGGCGCACGATGCTGTTGCCGCGGCTGCCGTAGGGGGTGGAGTCTGTGGCGGAGCGCTCGCCGATCACGCCGAAGCCGTGGGCATCATCGACGTACAGCAGCGCTCCGTGGCGGCGCGTCACCTCCGCGAAGGCGCGCAGGTCGGGCGGGTTGCCGGTCATGCTGTTGACCCCGTCCATGCACACCAGCCGTGCACGGTCGTGGTCGGCGCTCAGCAGTTCATCCAGGTGCTCGGGGTCCTCGAAGCGGAAACGCCTTACAGCCGCGCCACGTCCGCGCGCCACTTGGCAGCCGTCGTACATCGTCTTGTGCGCCCTTGCGTCAAGAAAGATCGTGCCCGAGGCCGCCAGCACCGGGATCACCGAGGCGTGGATGTGGGTGATCGTCGGCAGCACCAGCGAGTCCTCGCTGCCCAGCAGCTCCGTCAGGCGCGACTCGATCTGCTCGTAGAGCACGGGGCTGCCCAGTAGGCGCGACCAGCTTGGGTGCGTGCCCCAGGTCTCCAGGTACTCCGGGATTGCCTGGATGATCTCGCGGTCTAGGTCGAAGCCCAGGTAGTTGCACGATGCGAAGTCCGCCAGCCACTGATCGCCTACGCGGATCATGCGTCCATCGATCTCCTCGATGACCGCGTCCATCATCGGGTGCGCGGCGCGCAGTGACTCGATATCGCGCACGCTGTCCAGCCAGTGGTCGATCCAGCGACCTCCGGTCTGGGGCGATTTGGATAGCAAGGCGGACGGCATCCGTCTCGATCATCGGATCTGGCGGGCCTTGGCTTGATAGCCGGGGGTCCAATTCGGCGTTTCTTGCAGCTTTGGGGCGGGTTGGGGGGAGCGCTGAACGGCGGCTTGCGGGGATAGAGATGTCCTCCCAGCGCCTTCCTGGCCAATTTGCGCCTTGGGTCGAGGGCTTACCGGGTCAGGCGCTTACAGCCGCCACTCAAAGGTCTTCTCGCAGGCGCGCATAGACCTTGCGCAGATAGAATTCGCCGAGCGCGATGCGAAAGTCTTCATCGTCGAGGATCTTCTTGTAGATCTCTTCGTTGTCGCCGGCGCGGGTGATGACGGTCTGCAGAAACTTGCGGTCGAAGACCAAGCGGAAGTTCTCGATTGTGTTGTTGCGGGCCTGATCTGAGAGCTCGCCATCAGCGATCCAGCTCTCCTCTAGCTGATCGAACAGCAGCTCATCGACGTCGCTCAGGTTCATCCCAAAGCGGTCGTTGAGGACCGCCACGATGCTTGAGAGGTGATCCACTTCCAGCTCCTGCTGGCCTCCCGTGCCCTCCCCCAGGAAGGTATGCACCTCGCCGACCTGCGAGGCCAGGGAGAGCGTGCCGTTGAAGGTGATCTGGTGACGCAGGTGTGTCAGCTCAACCTCAGTGCCCAGGTCAAGGCGCTCGACGGTGCCCGCATCGCGCAGGTAGAGCGAGAGAGCTCGGCAGTAGACGTAGTCACGCTCGAGCGCTGCATCAGGGAAGGCCGCGATCTGGGAGACGAACGAGTAGGTCCGCACGAAGCGATTCAGGGCATCGCGGACCTCCAGACGCTGCTCATCATCCATTTCCTCGAAGCGAGCCTTGGCCGGCCCGAGGGCGGCGTAGGTCTCCGCCGAGCGCTTCTCATCGGACGCGCCGGCGCCGAGCAGCGCGGGCATCGCCGCCTCGATCTCCTCAGGCCGCAGCAGGTCGAACTTGTCGAGGCGCCGCCGAGCATCCCACAGGATATTGGGATCGGTTGGAGGCGCGACGGTGCAGCCGTGAAACTGCTCGAAGGCCGCGATGATGTCCTCGGTGTCGTTGCGGAAGTCGAGCACAAAGGTGTTTTCCTTCAAAGGATGGGTGCGGTTCAGGCGTGAGAGGGTCTGCACTGCTGCCAGCCCAATTAGCGGCTTGTCGACGTACATGGTGTGCAGCAGCGGCTGATCAAATCCCGTCTGGAACTTCTCCGCGACGATTAGCACGCCGTAGTCGGGCTCCCCGAATTCTTCGGCCGTGCGAGCCTCGGGAAAGCCATTCATGTTGGCCTCCGTCAAAGGCCTGCCGCTACCGTCGTCAATCTTGCCCGAGAAGGCCACGAGGGCATTGATTTCCTCATAGCCCTTTGCCTTGATGTATTTGTCGATGCTCTGCTTGTATCGAACTGCGTGCAGCCGTGAAGAGGTCACGACCATTGCCTTGGCCAGGCCGCCCATCTCCTTGGCCGTGTGTTGAGAAAAGTGCTCGACGATAATCTCGGCCTTCTGGGCGAGGTGGTGAGGATGCAGGCTCACGAAGCGGGCAATCGCTTGGCGCGCCTTCTTAGCGTCATATTTGGGATCCTCCAGCGTCGCCTTCTCGATCTTCCAAAAAGTCTGGTAGGTCGTGTAGTTGACGAGTACGTCCATGATGAAGCCCTCCTCGATGGCCTGGCGCATCGAGTAGAGGTGAAATGGCTCGTGAACCTTTGACTGAGGGTTCAGGCGCCCGAACTTCTCTAACGTCCGTCCCTTGGGAGTGGCCGTGAAGGCGAAGTAGGACAGGTTTGGCTGCCGCCCGCCGCGTGCGCCGGCAGATTTCGCGAGCGCCTCCTCGACGGGATCGATGGCCGCCGAGAGCAGCCCGGCATCCTCGGCCTCCGCAGCGGTCAGCTCCTGCTCCTCGTTTGCCCCGAGGGCGATTCGCAGGTCATTGGCGGTTTCGCCCGTCTGCGATGAGTGAGCCTCATCGATCACGATTGCGTAGTTGCGTGTCGGGAGATCGCCGATCTTCTTGATGACGAAAGGGAACTTCCATAGGGTCGTGATGATGATCCGAGCCTGCTCGCCCCGCAGCGCCTCGGCGAGCTGGTCTGAGTCCTCGTCGATCTTCACCACGACGCCACGGGCGTGCTCGAACTGGTAGATGGTGTCCTGCAGTTGGCGGTCGAGGATCACACGGTCGGTGATGACTATGACCTTGTCGAAGACCTTGCGATCCTCAGCCGTATGAAGCGTCGAGAGGCGGTGCGCCGTCCAGGCGATCGTGTTGGACTTGCCCGACCCGGCCGAGTGCTGGATGAGGTAGGAGTGACCTGCACCGTTTGCCGCTGCGTCGGCCTCAAGCTTCTTTACAGCGTCCCATTGGTGATACCGAGGAAAGATCACCTTCTCCGCCGCGCGTCGTGCCACCAGTGAGCCCTTCTCCGGGCGATCGACATGGATGAAGCGGTGCAGGATGTCAAGCCACGCGTCCTTGCTCCAAACGTGCTCCCACAGGTAAGAGGTTTTGTGGCCGTCCGGGTTGGGCGGGTTTCCCTTGCCGAGGTCGTGGCCTAGGTTGAACGGCAGGAAGCGCGTCGACTCGCCATCCAGCCTCGTCGTCATCGCTACCGAGTCGGGGTCCACCGCGAAGTGCACGATCGCGCGACGCGCCAGCGTCACGTTCTTCGCGTCGCGGTCCTCGCGATACTGCTTGATTGCCTGCTCGATCGTCTGGCCCGTCAGGTGATTCTTAAGCTCTGCGGTTGCCATCGGGATCCCGTTCAGGAACAGGCACAGATCGAGCGTCTTGTTCGAGTCTGGGTCGAACGGCAGCTGTCGTGTGACCGTCAGGCGATTCGCGTCGTAGTGTGCCACCAGCTCGGGGGCCACGCCGAACGCCGGCTGGCGGTAGGAGAGCCGGATCTCCACGTTCTGGTCGCGGATGCCGTGTCGGATCACGTCCACCGTGCCGTGCTCGTCGATCTGCCGCGCTAGGCGCTGCACGAACCGCTGGCGCGCTAGCGACTTGTCGCCGCCATGGGCTTTGACTAGTTTTTCCCACTGTGACTGCTGTGTCTCCTCGATGAAGGTGAATAGCTCTTTGGTGTCCAGGCCGAGGTTTGCGTCGAAGTCTTCACGCCACTTTGGATTGGTCCCGGTCTTGCAGGTGCGGTAGCCGCTGTGAGCGAGGAGGTGAGCCGTGATCTCGTCCTCTAACAGCTTCTCGGTAACGGAGCTCATGCTGCCTCAGGGATGTCCAGTTGGCCGGTGACGGCTGCAGTGATTAGGGCTTGGCGGCGCTCTCGGAGTAGCATAATTTGAGTCTCCAGGCGGCTAGCAACCGCTTGCTGCGACATGGTTCCCTCATCTAGCTGTTGCGCAATGCGACGCTGGTCGCCGGGGTTCGGAGTTGGAACAATGAGCTCAAGGATCTGTGCAATATTTACACGGCTAAATGTTGAGCCGACCTTTTGTTCTTCGAGCTGGTCTAATCCTAACGAGTTCAAGAAGTATGTGAGAAAGAGCTGACTCGCATGATCCGACGAGATAAGGCAAACATCTTGGCCCATGCAGACAGGTTTATCTGTGTCTACAAACGCGGCGATCCCAATAGAAGCGTTACGACTGTATATGACATCGCCCTTCCTCGGCTGGCGCCCAGCGCTGGTCAGATCCCGATAGTCGGCCTCACTTACAAATCGATGTGCACGCGAAACTTCGAGCCGCCCAGGAGTTGCGTCCCCCGGGCTGATTACTGGATATCCTTGATCGACATATGTCGGAGTACGGTGCTTGCAGTCGACCACTCGCCATGTGCGTTTCAGTGGCTGCAATACATGGTCTGGGGACATTAGAAGCTGACGTCTGTAGATAGCCAGTCGCTCCTCCAGTAACTTCGCCATCCTCCGCTTCGCCGCAATGAGGACGTCGATCCGCGAGGTCTCACGGTCGAGATAGTCCGCTATCGTTTGTTGGATGGCTGGAGATGGTACAACCAAAGGGAACGTAGCTAGAGCATCGCTCGACAGCTCGACAAATGTTGATCCCTGCCCCCACGCATTGAGACGCTCGGTGAGAGAAGAGAGCTGGTAGCGAAAATACCTCACGTTTACTGGCACGGTAGGCACAAGCCCACGACAGCCCTGGTTGAAGGCAGTTCGGTTGGAGACTTCGGCGACGTATCCAATGGGAGCTCGCGTCGAAAGTAAGAGGGAGCCTGGAGGCACGGCGCGGCTTCCGGTTCTCAATCCATCCTCAGTGAGAGTCCGTTCAGTCGTTTTCAACACCCCGCCATTTACGTGTGCGAGGTCAACTGGCGTTGCCCATGCTACAGCTCCACCCCAGTTCCAGCCTTGGGTTGTAGGCGTTCCTCCGTTCACTATCGAGAATAGCCTACGAACCGAGAGCGTCGGCCAAACGCTCAACTTGACACCTGGCTCAATAACCGCTGGATCTCATCCTCCAACGCCTTGATCTCAGCATCGATCTCCTCCAGCGGACGCGGCGGCACGTACTTGTAGAAATGCCGGGTCAACGGGATTTCGTACCCGATCTTGGTCTTCTCATGATCAACCCAGGCGTCCGGGACGTAAGGCAATACCTCTTCGCGCATGTAGTCATCAACCGTAGTCCGATATGTCAGTGTGTCGAAACGCTCCGTGGGATCCTCGACGAACGAAACCGGTACCGAAGGCAAAGGCACGTTCTCGCTGTCGCGCAACTCCGGATCCGGCTCTGGATTCCCCTTGTGATCGGCGATGACGGGCGCCTCCTCGTCACGCACCGCAAGCGCCGCCCAGACGGCCTTCTGCGCCGGCGCGGCGAGATCAAGGCCGGTGAGGGAAGACCCAAAGGCCTTGATCACCTCTTTTTGCGTCGAGAACTGAGCATCCCGATTCGCCGCGAGCAGTTCACGCAGGACCATCCGCACATCCTCAGGCGTCTTCTGGATGGCCTTCGTGGCCAGCACGGCGGCGATAGTCTCGTCAGTGACCTCCCAACGCAGTCGAAGCGGCCGCTCGACCGTGATCCGCAGAAACCCAAACGCCTCGTTGGGAAAGATCTTGACCTGATTGCCCTCGGCGAACTCGCCGTATAGCCGCGTAATGTCCTCGATCTGCGCGGCGGAGATCTCCTTGCGCTTGGCCCCGAGGGACTTGCGCATCTTGATGAAATACTCGCGCGCGTCGACGAGCTGCACCTTCCCCTGCCGCTCGGGCGCCTTGCGGTTGGTGACAATCCAGAAGTAGGTCGAGATACCGGTGTTGTAGAAGAGCTGGTCGGGCAAGGCGACGACGGCCTCAAGCCAGTCGTTCTCGATGATCCAACGGCGAATCTCAGACTCACCGGAGCCGGCGGCGCCGGTGAACAGAGGGGAGCCGTTGAAGACGATGCCCACACGCGAGCCGCCATCCTCGGGCCGCTGCATCTTGGAGATCATGTGCTGGAGGAAGAGAAAGGAGCCGTCGTTGATGCGGGGCAGGCCGGCGCCGAAGCGGCCGGTGAAACCGTGCGTCTGGGCCTCCTTGCGCACCTCGTCTTCGACCTTCTTCCACTCCACGCCGAAGGGCGGATTGACGAGGAGGTAGTCGAAGCGCTCGCCCTCGTGGTGATCTTCGGAGAATGAGTTGCCGTAGGCGATGTGCGAGGCGTTCTGGCCCTTCAGCATCATGTCTGAGCGGCAGACGGCGTAGGTTTCGGCGTTGAGCTCTTGTCCGTAGACCTCAAGCTGCGCGCGCGGGTTCAGGGCGCGCAGATGATCCTCGGCGACCGAGAGCATGCCGCCCGTGCCACATGCTGGGTCACAGAGCGTCTTGACGATTCCAGGCTTGGTGAGGATGTCGTCGGCATCATCGATGAAGAGCAGGTTGACCATTAGGCGGATGACCTCGCGCGGTGTGAAATGCTCGCCGGCCGTCTCATTGGATAGCTCGGAGAACCTGCGAATGAGCTCCTCGTAGAGGTAGCCCATCTCGATGTTCGAGACCACCTTCGGATGCAGATCGATCTCGGCGAACTTGCCAATGACCTGGTAGAGGACGTTGGCCCTGCGCAGCCGATCGATCTGGACGCTGAAGTCGAACTTCTCGATGATGTCCTTCGCCGCTTCAGAAAAGCCCCCGATATAGAGGTTCAGCGAGTCGGCGATCGTGCTGGGGTCATCGAGGAGCTTCGTGAAGGTGAGGGGAGAGACGTTGTAGAACTGCTCATTCGCGACGGCCTGCAACACGGGCTCGACATTCTCGATCTTGCTTGAGATCTCCTTGTGCTTGGCCAGCACGGCCTGTTTGGTCGGCTCAAGTACACAGTCAAGGCGGCGGATGACGGTCAGCGGCAGGACCACCTTGCCGTATTCGGACTGTTTGTAATCTCCCCGCAGGAGGTCGGCGACACTCCAGATGAAGGCCGCGTGATTGCGGATCGTCTCGCTCCGGGGACTGGGAGCACTAGCTGCTTCTGTTGCCATGGTCGGCAAGGGTACTGACAGGGGAGACGGCCGGGCCACGACGGACGATTTGCCGAGCCATGTGATCGGCTTGATCTGGCGATCCTTCGGGCTGGCGTTGATCCACTAGCCTTTGGGGCGTCATTGCTTGGCTCTACTAAGCCGTTTCCCGCATGGTTGAGCGGGATCTGCTAGATATGCGCTTCCCACGCTGGGCACCCTTACGCCGCTAGGAGCCGCCTGAAACCGCACGATCCGTGCTTGGGCTGGCGCGGATTTGGCGCGAGTTGGGCCGGGGTTGGTTGAGGGTTTGTTGGGCCAGGTCGCCGCCGCGGGCCGAGCAGCCGAGCATCGTCAAAGAATTTGAGCGGGTCATGTAGCCCGCAATCCGGCTCATTTGCAGGCTTTACGACGGGACTAACCGGAGTTCTATCGAACCACGATCTACAGGAGTCGTTGGGCCGTGTGGCCAAGAAGCTAGCGACCGTCCGGGACCAGCGGTGATCCTCGACGGCAGGCTGTTGTCTGTCGGCAGCGGCCTCGCCGACCGGGTTGGGTGCTGAAGGCTGTCGTCCAAGTGATGACCGATCGGGGCGAGCCGATGCGAGCCAAGGACATCCAGGCATCTGTTGAGGCATTGGTAGGCGAGCCGGTTTCGTGGTCGTCGATCAGAGGCGCCCTGGCTGAACACGCCTCGGGCTCCTCGCGTCGATTCGTGCGGGTGTCGAGGGGACGGTACGTGCTGGCATAAGGCTCGTTGGTAGGGCGGGTGCGCCAGTCTGCGGCACACGTCCGCGCCGCGCCTCATGATGGCGCCGTGCCCCGCGTCAGCTTCTTCTACGGCATCGTGATCACGATGTATTTCTACGACCACCAGCCGCCCCACTTCCATGCGCAGTACGCCGAGTACCATGCGGCGATCGCGATTGACGGCGCGAAGGTGCTTGTAGGCGAACTGCCGGGCCGTGCGCTCAAGCTCGTGGCAGAGTGGGCGGCCCTCCACCGCGAGGAGCTTGAGGCCGATTGGGAGCGTGTATATGGCGGGACCATGCCCGAGTCGATTGACCCGTTGCCGTAAGATGGAGCGATGATGTTCGTGACCGTGACATCGGTCGAGGTGCTTGGCCACTACCGGCTTCGGCTCGGCTTCAGCGATGGGAGCCGGCGCGACGTCGATCTCACCGGAGAGCTGCATGGCCCGGTCTTCGAGCCGCTGGCCGATCCGGCCTTCTTCGCACAGGTGCGGGTGGACGACGAACTTGGCACTGTCGTCTGGCCCAACGGCGCCGATCTCGATCCGCTTGTGTTGCACGGAGACTTCGAGCCGGCTTCTCGCCTCGTCCATCACTGATCGCAGAGGACGATCTCGGCCACCCTGGCAGCTGCGATGGGTAGTACGTCGTCCCAGCCTGCGGAAAGTGGGCGAAGCCTTGCGGACGCACAAACCAAGTAGGGACGGTGGCCCCTACGATGAGCGCCAGCTAGTCGCGTGCGCAAAGCGCGATGCCGCAGGCGAAGTCGTGAAGCACCACATCGCCGATCATGTGTCGATACTCCAACTGTCGAGCCTCTACGAGCCTGCGATGAGTCGCGTGGGTAGGCGACGTCGCGATGTGCGACTGAGTTACGCGGTGCTGACTCAATCGCCGCTGCAGTCATCTGCATGAGGGACTGCTTGCGGCAACTAGGCGGTCGTGTAGCTCAGAGAGCAGCGGCGCCGTATTACCCTCCGCGCCGCCCAGCGACAGCATCGCCCATCCTGCTTGCTTCACAAGGGCCCTCAGTGACGAGCCACGACAGCTCCGCCTCGGCCAGAGACCCTTCCTCGTCGTCACCGGCAGCCTTAGTCGAGCCAGGTCGTTGATATAGGAGAGGCGGGCCGCCCAGTCTGCGGGCATGTTGGCGCGCGTCGCTCTAGCACCTCAATTGCTCGGCTCGGGTCGGCATTGAGCACCGGGTTCTGTCTATTTGAGCGCGGCCATATGGGCGATCGAGGGACGCGCGGCTACGAGCATGCAGGCAGAACGTCCGAGCCAAAAGCAATACGCGGCTCACGCGGGAATATTCAAGGCCGTGCACGGGCACCCGCTCGATGCCGGCTTGGCCACCGAGGAGGGCGAGCTGGCGCCGGAGATGTGCCTGGCCGCCCACGCTCCCTGGGTGGTCGGCTCCTCCTACTTCGAGCAGGATTTGATCGTCACCGAGGTCGGCTGCGAGGTGCTCGGGCGAGCGGTTGAGCGCCGGCGGTAGGGCCTGACTGGCAGCAAAATGCGAAGGCGAACAGGTGATGTGAGGTGGGACAGATACAGTCCCACCTCACAGGGTCCTTGCCAAGGACAAGACTTCAGAGAAGTCAGACCGATTCGGCACCTTCCGCTTTGAATACTAAGCCTCTCAATTCATACTTTTCACTCGCTGCGGGAACAGGGCATATCGGGTTTTTCCCGACCTTAAGCCCGAAGATTGCTTCTCCTTCGAGTTGCCCAATGCCGCCTTCCGTGACGTTGACGGTGGCTTTCATATTTGCGCCCGCGCCTAGTTCTGTTTTTAGGAGTCCAACGTTGATACCTTGATCTGTGGTTACTCCCGTTTCCATTCCAGCAGGAATTTGAATTTCACAGGTGGGTTCCGAGCCAGTTCCCACTTTTATCAGACAAGGACTCCCGACTCCACCACTCGCTAGGGTTGTTTGTCTCTGGACCAATCGGAGGTTGCATGCTTTGATCATTGTGGGAACACCAGCGCTACCACTTACTTTAGTTGTACAACTAGGTCCCCATTCTTTGACTTGGACCAGCATATCCGGACCCTGTGTAGTCTCGGTCTGTTGCGTTTTAATCTGCCCTTTTCCTTGAATATGCCATTGAGCTTTTATTTCGGCTGGAGGGCATACTACTTTTACCGCCGTGCCGAGAGTAAATTCACCAGATTCAATAACATTAATATTTCCTTGCTTTTGCCCGGATTTAAACGCAGCTGCCGGTGTGGCCGAGAATGCAACGATTGCGGCCAAGCCTACTAGGGCGCTCAGCATCTTGAGTCTGTACATTCGATGTTACTCCTTCTGAGGATTGCTGTTTTGGCGTTAGAGCTCCGTTTCCCTTGAAGCGCAAGGGCCTCGTGCTCCTCACCGCTCAAGCGGGGAGTTTGGGGCTACCTGTGCACTTCACTTGTGCATGTGACCTATTTGGTCCGTGTGACCTCTTAGGTCCACTGATCATCCTAACAAGATCTTTGATCCTAAACAAGCGATGTCTCCCATCTCTTAGAAGACCTACAAAACCGCTGTCCTGGCGTCGAGTGCAATCTGATCCGAGAGTTCGCTCAAATAGGAGACAGAGCTTGCGAAGCCGCCACCAAAGAAGCAGACTTACTCTCTAGCTTCAGCTAGGCCTACTAGATTCGCACGAGGAATAGCCTATGCTCGACGGACTCAGCGAGAGTGCGCGCTTGCTTGATACAAGCAGAGCATCTGTCACGCTGGTTGTCGCCTTGGCGATGCTTCTGGTTGGCGGAGGATCGCTTGTGTATGCATCTCCGCCTCTCCCGGATGGCCGGGCTTGGGAGATGGTCTCGCCGCTGGACAAGAACGGCGGCGATATCGTGGGCATCGAAGGCGCTAACGGAGGCGGGGTCGTGCAGGCGTCCGCAGATGGCCAAGCCGTCACCTACGTATCTTACGGAGCATTTTCTGACCCGCGCGCGGCACCAATCGCCAGCCAGTATGCGGCGCGTCGCATCAATGGCAGTGGCTGGCTCTCCCAAAGCATAGACCTTCCGACAAGCAGTCAGACCATGCACTTCGGCGGCTCGGGCACCCCATATGACGCGTTTTCGACGGATCTTTCAATGGGGCTGGTGTTCGGTGGAAGTCGGGGGGGTTCAAACTTATCGCGGCCGGTCGAAAGCCCACCACTGGCGGGAGCACCGGCAGGATACGAAAACTACTACCTGAATAGCATCGCGAACGGTGGTGCGCTGCAACCACTACTGACCAACACTCCAAGCGTGCCCCCTGGAGAATTTGGCCTTGAATTCCTTGGGTCGACGCCCGATCTGAGCCACGTCATCGTGCGCAGCTCAGCGGCATTGGGTGGGCATCCATCAGAAGAACCAGGACATTTTAACCTGTACGAGTGGGGTGGGGCTACAGGAGCCTTCCAGCTCATCAACGTTCGCCCCAGCGGAGCCGTGGAAACGATATATCCGTTGTTCGGAGGCGGCTCTGACCGACAGGACGGGGCCATCTCCAAAGACGGCGCACGGGTGATCTGGAGAGGAGAATCCGCCCTCTACATGCGCGAAAGCATTGGAACGGATTCGGCAAGGACGGTGCAGATTGATGCGCCCGGCGGAGAAGGCTCCTACCTGGCGGCCGATGATGCCGGGACAAGAGTGTTCTTTGGGGATACCCAGAAGTTGACGGCCACCGCAACTGCATCAAATGGCGGCGTCGGAAACTTGTACATGTATGAGCCTGGCGCCCCAGAAGGCGCAGGCTTGGTTGACCTGACCGAAGATCACATAGATCCACAGGGCGCCGAAGTGCAGGGTGTCCTCGGTGTGAGTAAAGACGGCTCGTACGCGTACTTTGTTGCAAACGGAGTGCTCGCCTCGGGCGCGTCCCCGGGCAACTGCTCGATCGGCGGTAATTCTGAAAGCAGGTGCAACCTTTATGTCTGGCATGAAGGAGAAGGAACGAGGTTCATCGCGACGCTTTCGGGCGACGATGAACGAAGCAACTCTGTCTACAATGCCCTGGGCGTGGCGTTTGACTGGAGCGCCAGGCTGGGCGTGCGGACCACGCGACTGTCGCCCGACGGCAGAACTTTATTGTTCATGTCGAACCAGAGCCTAACGGGTTACGACAACAGAGTCAGCATCGGCACCAGCTGTGGAGCTGACGCTCTCGCACATCCTTTGCCAGCGGCGTGTGAGGAGGTGTTCTTGTATGAAGCAGGTGTGGGGCTTACCTGCATATCGTGCAATCCAAATGGTACGCGCCCAATCGGTCCCTCGAGCATCCCAGGTGCCACTAACTTCAATCTTGTAACTGGGCAGTATCAATCGCGAGCACTAGCGCAGGATGGGGCTGACAAGCGAGTCTTCTTTGATAGCGGAGATGCTGTAGTTCCACAGGACACCAATGGCAAGGAGGATGTATATGAGTACGAGAACGGCCACACCTATCTATTATCTGATGGCATCGATGGCAACGGGGCGAGATTTGTCGACGCCAGTGCCAGTGGCGATGATGTGTTCTTCATCAGCCGGGCACAGCTCGTAGGTCAGGATACCGACCAGCTCGTTGACCTCTACGATGTACGTGCGCCCCACGTACCGGGAGAAGCAGTCGGCTTCCCGGCACCGGCTGTGACTGGCGCATGTGACGGAGAAGAGTGTCTGCCTGGAGCCCCGTCAACACCCGAGTACGCGCCACTGTCCAGCCTCCTGCTTACGGGCCCGGAAAGCGCTCCCTCTACCACCCCGCGGTCGGCTATAAAGGCGAAGCCGAAGAAGAGATCCGACAAAAAGCCGAAGAAGAAGCCCAAGAAGAAGAAGAGCGGCAAGAAAAGACGGGGTGACTGACATGAGTACGATGACCAGGGGAGCGCAACTGTCGTGGATGGTGCGCGGCATGTTGTGTCTAGGGAGTTTGCTTATGACTTTCCTCTTATCTGCCCTGCCGGCATTTGGCTCGTTCGGCTTTCAGCCTGGCAGCTTTGACAATGTGTTTGTCAACGAAAACAACTCTCCTGCCGTTCAGGCGGGATCGCATCCTTTTGCGATCAATACAACCTTCAAGTTCAATACGACCCCGGGATCTACGGGTGAACTCATTCCTGACGGCGATGTGAAGGACGTCGAAGTCGCTCTGCCTGCCGGTTTGACGGGCGACCCTACGGCAACTCCCAAGTGCTCCATCGCGTCGTTCAACACGCCCAACTCGAAGTTGGCGTTCGGCCTGTCTGGTGCCAGCTGTCCCGACGACAGCCAGATAGGGGTGGCGCAGGTGGAAATCACGACAACGGGAGAAGGCGAACCCGTGCCACTGACACTGGGAATCTACAATCTTGTCGCGCCCCCTGGTGTGCCAGCCGAGTTCGGGTTCAGCCCGAACTCGGTGCCAGTTGTGCTGGTTCCAAAAGTCCGCACGGGCGGAGACTACGGCGTTACGGTGGGCTCCATGCACACCAGCCAGGCACAGCGAGTGTTTGGGGTCAAGACGACGTTCTGGGGTGTTCCAGCAGCCTCCAGTCATGACGGCGAACGCGGTGAATGCCTGGGCGGCCTGGGAGAACGCTTTGCCTTGGGAGTTGAACACCCATGCCCGGTGGAAACAGCACAGAAGCCGTTCCTGACGCTTCCCACAAGCTGCATGCCGGGCGCGTTGGCGACAACGATTCGCGCGGACTCCTGGCAGAATCCCGTGCAGTCGGTCGAATTGGAAGGCGTGAGCGAAATCGCATTCAACCACGACGCCAAAGGTCGACCGATCGGTCTCGCCGGCTGCGGGCGCCTGGACTTCAGCCCGGCCGTAAGTATCGCTTCAACCAATAGGGTGGCCGACTCCCCGACGGGAATGGCAGTCGATGTGACGCTCCCGCAGAACGACAATCCAAGCGGCCTGGCAGAGGCGAACTTGAAGAAGGCAGTTGTCACACTCCCTGTGGACATGGCCATATCTCCCTCGGCTGCAACCGGCCGAGAGGCGTGCAGCGAAGCACAGATTGCGATCCACAGCGCGGCTCCCGCGGCATGCCCAGACGCATCAAAGGTTGGCGACGTCGAGATCGAGACACCCCTGCTCGAAGCTCCGCTCGAGGGCTCTGTCTATCTCGCAGAGCAGGAACACAATCCATTCGGGAGCCTCTTCGCTCTATATGTCGTGGCCGAAGGCTCTGGTGTGACAGTCAAGCTCGCCGGTCTGGTGCTAGCGAACCCGAGCACGGGGCAGTTGAGCACGACGTTTGACAACAGTCCCCAGCAGCCCTTCAGCCATTTGAAGATCTCGTTCTTCGGCGGCCCGCGCGCCGCGCTCGTGACACCCCGCGGATGTGGTTCCTATAGTGCCACCGGGGCCCTTACACCATGGAGCACTGACCTGTCTACAGCTTTTGCCAGCACCTTTACCATCTACTCCGGGTGTGTCGCCGGATTTGCCCCGGCACTCGAAGCCGGAACGGTCAACGCTCAGGCTGGAGGATTCTCCCCGCTGAGATTGACGCTGTCGCGCTCTGACCAGGATCAGCGTTTCCGGCAGCTCAGCGTTCGCACACCCCCAGGGCTGCTTGGGCTGATCTCCAAGGTGCAGCCGTGCGAAGAACCTCTGGTAGTGCAGCAGGCCTGTCCCACCGCCAGCCATATTGGACACGTCACAGTCGTGGCGGGCCCTGGACCAAACCCCTTGTCACTGCCACAGGTCGGCGGACGAGAAGACCCTGTCTACCTGACAGGGCCATACAAGAACGCGCCGTTTGGGCTGCTCACGCTCGTTCATGCCGAAGCCGGTCCCTTCGACCTTGGAACAGTACCGGTACGCGTGGCGTTGAACGTCGATCGTCGTACCTCTCAGATCACCGCGACGAGTGACACGCTGCCAACGATTCTCGACGGCGTGCCTGTCGATGTCCGAGCTATAAATGTTCTCCTGGATCACGAAGGGTTCGTCTTCAATCCGACCAACTGTCGCGCACAGCGATTTGAAGGCGCAGTTCTCTCAGACGAAGGCGCCACCGCGTCGATCTCAAGTCGATTCCAGGCAGCCAACTGCGCGAGCCTCCCGTTCCACCCCACGTTCAAGGTCTCGACCGCTGCGCATCCCTCGCATGCAAAAGGTGCCTCGCTGGATGTCAGGATCGGCTACCCGCATGGCTCGCAGGCCAACATCGCCGCCGTCAGGGTCTCGCTGCCCAGACAGATGCCCTCGCGACTGACGACGCTCCAGCACGCGTGTCCCGAGGCGATGTTCGCCGCCAACCCCGCGACCTGTCCGGCCGAGTCGGTTGTCGGCGCGGCGATCGGCGTCACGCCAGTGCTGAACGTTCCTGTGAGTGGCCCCGCCTATCTGGTCTCCCACGGCGGCGCCGCGTTCCCCGACCTCGTCGTCGTTCTTCAGGGACAGAGTGTCACCGTCGAACTGATTGGCGGGACCAGCATCAGCAAGGCAGGCATAACCACCAGCACTTTCTCGTCGGTACCCGATGTCCCAATCTCGAGCTTTGACCTGAAGCTTCCTCAGGGACCGCATTCCGCACTGACCGAAAACCTGCCAAGAGCGAGTAAGGGTAACTTCTGCTCCAGCAAACTCTTCATGCCCACGACCATCTTTGGACAGAACGGAACACGCCTGCAGCAGAGCACCAAGATCTCCGTCACCGGCTGTTCCACGCGCAAGAGAGCCAAGGCACACGCGCCCCGACGGAAATAGGCCCCCGCCCACCGCTCATGGGCACCTCGCCTGTCCTCCGTTCCGCGCCGCCGCGGGTCCACTAGGACAGGCTCCGGCTGCGGCTCATCCCCGAGTTGGGGATGCACTTCATGAGCGACATCGAACGCCCCGACCTGCAGGCCCGCATCACCGTCTGGCAGTCCAAGTACAGCGCCAGCAAGGTCCACGCCTGCGTGAACGCGGCGCGGGTGCTGTGGGCGCGATTTCGACCTCGTTACCGGCACCCACAACGCGCTGCTGACCGACCCGCGACGAAGGGGCTGAGGCTTCCCGCCGTGCCGCTGGAGGAGGAAGACCAAGCGCTGTGGGGATGCGCGATATACGCGGGGATACGCCTCGGCGAGCTACGCGCGCTCCGAGCCGAAAAGATCGACTTCGCCCTCAAGCGCATCAAGATCCACGCCGGCTGGGATCAGTACGAGGGCGAATCGACCCTAAGACCGAAAAGGGCAAGCGCACGACTGTCGTCATCGAGCTACTCGACCACCTGCTCGTCAGGCACCTCGAGTGCACCGGCCGAACCGGTCGCGACCTCGTATTCGGCCGGACAGCGAGCGACCTATTCTGACCCGGCACCATCCACAAGCGCGCACGATGCGCGTGGGAGGGGGCACGGCACCGCGAGGAACGAAGAGAGCGTCATCCCCGAGGGCGAACGCATCCGCGCGATCGGCCTGCGCGACTCCGACACGGCCGTCTCGCACATGCTCGACGCCGGCATCACCATCGACAAGGTCAGCAAGTTCATGGGCCACGCCTCGATCACCGTCACGATCGACCGCTACTTACCGGACGCCCCCGAGTGGCCGACGATCTCACGTCATATTTTTGTCGTCGGCCTGCTTATGGGATCCTGCCGCTTCGCGGCCGGGCGATGGCGAGAGGCGGCCGTGGGCGATTCGCCTGATCCCTAGGCTCTCGCGGGCGCAGCCGAATCGATTAGCCTTCGTAATCCGCGTGGAAGGGTGGCAGAGCGGTTGAATGCACCGGTCTTGAAAACCGGCAGGCGGGCAACCCCCGCCTCGGGAGTTCGAATCTCCCCCCTTCCGTCTTATGCCAACCCTCAAGTAGCGTTTTCGCGAGGACTGGCGCGAATTGTGGCGCGAGCAGTCATTATTTGGCTCTGTAGAGCCAAATGTTAACGGTCTCGGAAACTGTTGGACGGGCAACCCCCGTCCCGAGGGCTCGAATCCTTCCCTCTCCGTTGCGGCTGCAGTGTGGTTGCGAAGGTCGCGGGCAGATACCCCGGCCACGCACGTATTGTAGCGCTGTTGCTACACAGACAAGACCAGTTCGCCTCGTGCTCTTTATCGCCCTTGTGGGGGGAGGATCCGAGCGTCACTGAAGCTGCTGCGGGCCGGCCGCGTAGTGCATGGACGTCGCGGGAGGCTTTACACTGGTGCCCCGACCTTCGGGGAGAGGTGGCCGAGTGGCTGAAGGCACTCGCCTGCTAAGCGAGTATGGGGGTTAAACTCCATCGCGGGTTCGAATCCCGCCCTCTCCGTCCCGTTTGTTGGCAGACCTCGGGTGCCGAGTGGGGCCTTCGCCCGGTGACGCTACCGCAGGCCCCGCCTTGCACAAGGGCAACTGATAGTGCCCACAGAACATAGGTGCTGGGCCGTTATACTCTTCAGGTATGACAGGGCGGATCGGCGCGAAGGGGCAGGTCGTGATTCCGAAGGCGCTGCGTGATCGGGCGCATCTGCATCCGGGCGACGAGGTCGACTTCGAGTTGCGTGATGAGGAGATCGTGCTTATTGCCCGGAGGGTTCCCGCCCGGCTCGGGGGTCGGTTCAGGAACACTGGGATGGCCGCGCGTCTGCTTGAGGATCGGGCGCGCGAGCCCCGGTGAACGTTTGCCTGGACTCATGGGCGATTCTCGCCTGGCTGGATGGTGAGGAGCCTGCGCTCTCGCGCGTTGAGGGACTGATCGACACACGGCCCATCGTGAGTTGGGTGAATCTAGTTGAGGTCTATTACCGCCTCGAGCGTGATCACGGGCGGATTGCCGCTGACGACACACTCACGTCCTTGCGGGCCGCCCTCTCACTGGACCTTCCGGGCACCGCGCGGATGATCGAGACCGCACGCCTGAAGGCTCGTGCATCGATCGCGCTCGGTGACTGCTTCGCAGTCGCGACTGCCGCCGCTCACGGGCTTGTGTTGCTCACCGGCGATCCCGAGATCCTCGAGCTACCGGACTCACCCTGCGTAACCGAGGATCTTCGCCCTAACTAGGTGCTTAGTGCCTACGCCGAGATCGGCGTTGTCGCGGCTCCGTCCGGAACTGGCGGCACGTCCGGCTCGGCGCCCTGCAGCGCGCGAGTGAGCAGCTGCCACAGGATCGCGCGTTCGCTCGGGTCGAGCGCTCGCAGCACATCGTCCTCGATCGTCTCCTGCGCGCGCTCGGCGCTGGTCAGTGCGCGGGATCCTTCGTCGGTCAGCTCGACCAGGTGGCGCCTGCGATCGTGCGGGTCACGACGACGGGTCACATATCCCAGGTCCTCAAGCTCGTTGAGTAACAGCACGACGTTGTTGGCGTCCATGCAGAGTGCCTCCGCCAGCTCCTGCTGGGGGGCATTGTCATGGTCTCGCACGTAGCTGAGCGCCATCAACAGGCGCATATGGATGCCTAGCAGCTCCTCGCTGCTGCGCCTGTAGACCTGCTTGGCCAGGCGGGTCAGCAGCACCATCGAAGTGGGGGCACATGCACGAGCCTCATCGTTCATAACGGCACGATTATACCATCTTGCAGCAATCATCACGTATAAATCGATGATACCTGTTTCAGTGATGATCCCTGCTATGGTGTTCCCTTCGAGCACCCTGGAAGGAGCATTCGATGAGCACCACTGCCACCCCATCCGATCATCCTGAGACGCTGGAATCGAGCGCCGCGCTGGAATCGAGCATCGCGCTGGAGTCAGGCGCCGGCGAACACTCTGACGCCGGCGCGGACGCCCGCGGCGATGCGGCCAGCAAGCGCGAGCGTCGCCGTTGGATAGCGCTCGGCGTGCTCTGCCTCGGCCAGCTGATGATGGTCCTGGATGCGACCATCGTCAACGTCGCCTTGCCCGCCATCCAGCGCGAACTTCACTTCACGCAGGCCAACCTCACTTGGGTAATCGATGGCTACCTGATCACGTTCGGCGGCTTCCTGCTGCTGGCGGGCAGGTTTGGCGATCTGGTGGGCCGCAAGAAGGTCTTTCTCAGCGGGCTCGGCCTGTTCGTGGCCGCGTCCATACTGTGCGGGCTGGCCGACAGTCAGGCGATGCTGATCGGCGCCCGCCTGATCCAGGGGATTGGCGGCGCGATCGCCTCAAGCGTAATCCTGGCGATCATCGTCACCGAGTTTCCGCAGAAGGCCGAGCAGGCCAAGGCGATGGGCCTGTACGCGTTTGTGTCCGCCGGAGGTGGCTCCATTGGCCTGCTCGCCGGCGGCGCGCTCACGCAGTCGCTGAACTGGCACTGGATCTTCTTCGTCAACGTGCCCATCGGCGCGGTTGCGCTGCTGCTTGGCTGGATGCTGATCGAGGAGAACGTGGGCATCGGCCTCGCGGGAGGCGTCGATATTCTCGGCTCGGCCTTGATCACGCTTGCGACCATGTTTGGCGCGTTCGCGATCGTCAAGTCCAGCGAATACGGCCTGCTCTCGCCGCGCACGCTCGGCGCGGGCGGGGTCTCACTGGCTCTGCTGGGCGCCTTCCTGGCGCTGGAGGCGCGAGTGGCCAACCCGATCATGCCGCTGCGCATCCTGCGCCTGCGCACGCTGATGGGGTCGAGCCTCGTCCGCGGCCTGCTCGTCACGGGCATGTTCTCCGCGTTCTTCCTCGGCGCGCTGTACCTCGAGCGCGTGCTCGGCTACGACGCGATCGACACGGGACTGGCGTTCATGCCTCTGACCCTCGCCATCGCGGCGATGTCGTTGGGCATATCGGCACGCGCGGTGGCGCGCTTCGGCGCCGTGCAGACGCTGGCGGTCGGGCTGGGCGGCATCGTCGTCGGCCTGGTGCTACTGGCCCTGCAGGGTGTCCATGCAAGCTACTTCCCCGGCCTTTTCTTCGCCTTCCTCGCACTCGGCCTCTGCGCGGGCGCATCCTTCCTGCCACTGCTGATGATCGGTATGGCCGACGCGCCCCCGCGCGACGCGGGTCTGGCCTCGGGGATCATCAACGTCTCCGTGCAGCTGTTCGGCGCGATCGGCCTGGCCACGCTGGGCACGATCGCCACCGACCGCACCCAGGCGTTGAGTGCCGACGGCAGCCCGTTGACCAGTGCGCTGACCGGCGGATACCACTTGGCGTATGTGGTCGCCTCGGTGTTCGTTGCGCTGGGGATTCTCGCGGCCTTCCTGTTGTTGCGCCCCCCGGCTTCCCAGCGGCAGGAGGTCGACCTGAGGCCGGAGGGAGTGAACGGCGAGCGCTTGGCAGCACAGGCCGCGTAACCGAAAGCAGAGCAAGCGGATCTCCACAAATGATCGATTGACAGCGTAAGTCTCAGAATGTAGAACTCTTTGTCTACGGCGGACATCCGCCACCTCACGCCGGCGAAAGGACCATTTCATGGCTCCAGATCACGAAGTCCATAAGGCTCGCCTGCACGAGCAGCCGATGGCGGGCATGCGCCTGGGCCGCCACGTCGAGCACGATCCCCGCTCGCGCGAATTCACGGCCAAAAGGGCTCCCAAGATCGTCAGCGTCAAACACCAGGCCACCGGGCTCCCGCTCGACCAGGGAGAAATTGGATCCTGCACCGCCAACGCCCTCTGCGGCGCGCTTGATTCCGCGCCTGATTTCACCGGCAGCACCACTCTCACCGAGCACGACGCCGTCCAGCTCTATGAACTGGAGACGAAAATGGAGGGCGAGCCCTACCCTCCCAACGATCCCGGAGGCAGCGGACTGATGGTCTGCAAGGCCGCCAAGCAGCTCGGCCTAATCACCTCCTACCGGCACGCCTTCGGCGTTGAGCACGCGCTTCAGGCGCTCGTCCTGCGGCCTGTCATCACCGGCATCAGGTGGTTCACCAGCTTCGATACCCCCGACTCGAGTGGCCTCGTGCAGATCGCTCCCGGTGCCACCGTGCGCGGTGGCCACGAGGTCGTCGCCGATGAGATCGACGCTGAGAACAAGCTCGTCTGGTTCTGGAACAGCTGGGGCACCAAGTACGCGCAGGGCGGGCGCTTCTGCATGAGCTGGGACACCTGGAAGACGCTGCTTGAAGAACAGGGCGACGTTACCGTGCCTCTCAAATAATCGCTGCCTGGGTGCGCTGGGCGGCTAGGCAGCGCCGCTTGGCGGCGAGCTGCGTAGCGCAGGCCGGTGGGCGCTGTCGCGCTGTCTAGGCGCTCACCCGTGCAGCCTGCCAGGCCTGCAGTCCGGCAAGCGCGCCGTCGATCACTCGCGCGACGAACTCCTCGCTGTCATTGACATGCGGTACAGGCTCGCTCGGGATCGCCACGTCCAGCGCGCTGCACAGCGGCTCCCAGCCATCCTTGGGCTCCCACACCAGCAGCCGCTCCGCCGGCACCGTGCGCTTGACCTCCTCATTGAACGCCACCATGCCTGCTTCCAACTGCTCCAGCGTTTCATGACTGTTCGCGAGCGTGCCCTTGTCCTTCCACAGCAGCCCATCCACCATTTCTAGGAAGCCTCGCCACTTCGGGTCCACCTCGCCCCACGCGCTTGAGAGCAGGCGCATCAGCGACTCGCCATGGCGCACGCTCCACACCGTGTCGTGTGCGCTCTTCGCCCACGCCTGCGGGTCGCGCACGCTCAGCAGTACCACCGCGTCCGGGTATACCTCCATCAGCTCCTTGTAGAAGTAGCCCCCCGGCCAATCCACCGTCGACTGAAAGCCCGCAAAGATCCTTTCCCACTGCGGTTCTCCGTTCAGCGCCGCCATCCACAGATCGACCTGATCGAGGTCTCCCAGCACGTTCACCATGTGGTAGCACGGGCCTACCCCCAGCAGCTCAAGCGCGGTCTTCTGTGTCAGCGTCGCCGTGCGCGGCAACCCAGCTCCTATCAGCTTCATCTCGGCTCCCTTTCGCCTCATCGCATAGCTTGCCGCGCAGCCTACCCGGCCTGCCTAGTCCACGTCTGACAGGATCTGGCACCGCTATGACTGACTCGGCTATCTCTCTGCGCGGCGCCGTCAAGCGCTTTGGCGACATCACCGCCGTCGATGGGCTCGACCTGGAGGTGCCCACCGGCATCTGCTTCGGCCTGCTCGGGCCCAACGGTGCCGGCAAGTCCACCACCATGCGCCTGCTCACCGCCCAGGCCCTTGCCGATGCGGGCGAGATCGAGGTGCTCGGTCACAGCCTGCCGGGCGAATCCAAGCAGGCGCGTATGGCGATGGGGGTCGTGCCTCAGCTCGACAATCTCGACGTCGAGCTCACCTGCCGCCAGATCCTCACGGTCTTTGCCCGCCTCTATCGCGTGCCTTCCGCTGGGCGTCCCGCCGCCGTACAGCGCGCGCTTGAGATTGCCAACCTCGTGCCGCGCGCCGACACCATCGTGCGCGAGCTCTCCGGTGGCATGCGCCGCCGGCTGCTCGTTGCCCGCGGGCTGATTCACAACCCGCGTCTTGTGCTGCTGGATGAGCCGACCGTCGGTCTTGATCCGCAGGTGCGCCAGGAGCTCTGGTCCTTGATCGACACCTTGCGCTCAAGCGGCGTCACCGTGCTGATGTCCACGCACTACATCGAGGAGGCCGAGCGCCTCGCCGATATCGTCGCCGTCATGTCCTTCGGGCGCGTCATCGCTCAGGGCTCGCCTGCCGAGCTCGTACTCGCCCACGCCGGGCGCGAGGTGCTCGAAGTCTACGGGCCGCCGCCCGAGCTCGCCCGCATCGACGAGTTGGCCACCGAGCGCGGCTGGTCGCATCGCCGTTCCGGGCCGGCCGTTGCGATCCTGCACGCTGAGTCCCTCAACGGTGAGGCCCGAAACGGCGAGTCCCTCACCGATGAGCTGCCTTCCGGGGTCACTCGTCCCGCCAATCTCGAGGACGCCTTCGTTGCGCTCACCGGGGAGCTGATCGAATGAGCGCCTCTTCGCCATCTCCTTCGCCTCCTCCATCACCCTCACCGCCCTCGCCATCCGCCTCCGGTGAGGGCGCACTGCCCGCCGCCGCGCCCCCGCGCCGCGTGCACCGCCTCGAACCTGCTGCCCTGGCTGCCGTCATGAGCCGCGACATCGTCATCTTCGGGCGCTATTGGCCCTCCACCACGTTCTCCTCCATTGTCCAGCCGACCATCTACCTACTCGCGTTCGGTCTCGGCATCGGCTCGCTCGTCTCCCACGTCAACCACGTCGACTACGTCCAGTACGTCGCCACCGGCGTCGTCGCCACCGCCGTGCTCTTCGCCTCCGCCTTCCCCGGCATGTTCAACACCTTCGTGCGCTGGCAGTTCCAGCGCACCTACGACGCCATGCTTGCCACACCCCTGGACGTCGAGGAGCTGATCACCGCCGAAACGCTCTGGATCTCTCTGCGCGCCGGCGTTTACGGCATGGCGCCTCTGCTCGTCGGCATCGCTTTCGGGCTCTCCCCTTCCTGGGGCATGCTGCTCGTGCCCTTCATCGGCTTCATCACCGGCTTCGGCTTTGCCTCCTTCGGCGTCGTCATCGCCGCCGTCGCCAAGACCATCGACAATTTCAACTACGTCACCTCCGCCGTGCTCACCCCCATGTTCCTTGTGGCTGGCACCTTCTTTCCCATCTCCACCTTTCCGCCTCTGCTGCACCTCATCGCCGAGCTCAACCCGCTCTACCACTGCGTCCAGCTCGTGCGCGACGCCGTTCTCGGCCCCCTCGGCGTCGCCGACATCGGGCACCTCGCCGTCCTCCTCGGCTGGGCGTTGCTCATGTGGCGCCTTGCCATCGTGCTGCTCGGGCGCCGGCTCATCGACTGAGCCCTATCGCGGCACCAATATCTGTGGGTGTGTCGCCAGCAGTGTCTGCGTGAACACGTAATAGAACGAGAACATCGCCAGCAGTGCAGTCACCACCGCCTGGTTCACGGCTCTCCCCACGCCCTCCGCACCGCCGCTCGCGCTCATGCCCTTGTAGCAGCACACGATCGCCACGATCGCCCCGCCGATCGTCGTCTTCAGCGTCGAGCCCCACAGATCGGTGGTGGTCGCGTTGGTGAAGAACGATCCCCAGAACGGCCCCAGGGGCTGGTGATAGACGATCGCCGCCATCATCCCGCCGTAGATCTCGAACAGCACCGCGTAGATTCCCAGTAGTCCCGTCGCCAGCATCAGCGCCAAGAAGCGCGGCACCACCAGATTCTTCACCGGGTCCACCCCCAGCACCTGAAGCGCATCGAGCTCCTCGCGGATCTTGCGCGCACCGAGGTCGGCGGTGATGGCGGTGCCCGCGACCCCCACCACGATCACCCCATCGATGAACGGTCCCGTTTCGCGCACCGCCGCCAGCACGAAGAAGCTCCCCAGGCGGTCCGGCGCGCCGATGATCGACAGGAAGTTCTCCGCCTGCAGGCCGGGGGCCTCATAGCCGAACACGAACGCCGAGATCAGCAGCGGAAACCAGCACAGCCGCAGCGTGAAGAGGAACTGCGACACCAACTCCTCGCCATAGGGGTAGGGCGGGCGGATCGCGGAGGAGATCGTTCTGCCCGTGAGCAGCATCATGTCCCCGATCTCCTCCACTGGGCCCCTGACCATGCTTAGGCCTCTCATCCTCTACTAGTCTACTAGTTCACTAGAACACTGTCAATCTATCCGCGATCGAGCTAATCTCGCGGTGTGACGCCTTCGTCCTCTGCGGCCCCCGCGACGGCCTCTTCTGCGGCCCCCGCGACGGCCTCTTCTGCGGCCCCCATGACGCCTATCTCCGAGCCCTCCCAGGCGCTGCTTCAGGAGCTTGTGCTCGACCGCAATGCCGAGGTTCCGCTCGGCGTGCAGCTGGCCTGGGCTCTGCGTGCCCGCATCGGCGATGGCAGGTTCGCGCCGGGCCAGCGTCTGCCGGGACTGCGCGACCTCGCAGAGGCTCTGCACATCAACGCCAACACCGTGCGCACCGTCTACCAGCGCCTTGAGCACGAGGGGGTGCTTCTCAGCCGCCAGGGTTCGGGCACCTTCGTGGCCGATCAGCCCTCACAGACGCCGTCGGCCGTTGACACCATCGCCGCCAACGCCGCCCGCGAAGCTCACGACACCGGGGTGGACCCGCGCGCTGTCGCCGCCGCTCTCTACGTCGCGCCGGCGGGCGCCGGGCAGCCGCTGGACGCCGAGGCGGCACGTCGCCACGAGCTGCGCACCCAGATCGCGGCGCTGCAGCGCACGCTCGGCGAGCTCGAAGCCAGGCATCCCGCGCTCGTCCCGCAGCCCGCCGGCGCCAAGTCCCGCGCCGCGCGCCCGCGCCTGCTCGATGTCCGCGAGCTGGAACGCGTTCAGGCCCAGCTCATATCTCGCCTCGCCGCACTGCACGCCGCGATCGACGGGCTCGGAGCGAGCCCTGCCGTGCCGCCTCGCGGCAAGCCCCCGAGGCCGAAGACCAAGCGCAAGGTGCGCCCGGCGCCAGCGGGGGCCTGATTGGCATGGGTATGCAGCTGTTCTTCGTCATCCTTGTCTTTGGTACGCCGCTGTTGCTTATCGCCGTTGCGATCCTGGGTGCGCACTTCTATCGCGGCGGTAATGAGGAGCTGCTCGATTGGACGCCCACCCGCTCGCCCGAGACCGAAGCGCGGCTCCAGAGCAGCGACATCGCGCAGATGCTCGCTGCCCAGAATCGCTACCGTCGCCAGCGCGGGGCTCCCGAGCGCACCCTCGATGAAGCGCTCGGGCACCCGTCAGACGGCTGGGACGGTTAGCGGCGCTTCTCTGGCCGCACCTGCCGGCAGGCCTCCCACCGCCAGCAGGGCCATCCCCGCGAGCAGGCTGGCAATCAGCATGAAGCCCCAGGCATCGGTGAAGTCCTGCGCGGTGCTTGGTGTGCCGAGGACTGCGATCAGGATCGCGAATCCAAGCGCTGAGCCGAGCTGGCGGCCGGTGGTCTGCACCGCGATGCCGGTGGCGAGCCTGTCCGGCGGCAAGGTCGCCGCGACCGCCCCGGTCAGTGAAGGGATCACGAGCCCCACGCCCAGGCCGCCGATCAACATCCCAGGCAGGTAGTCCAGGGCGTAGTTGGCCTCGCTGCCCAGGTGCCCGATCCACCAGACGCCTCCGAGTGCGAACAGCACCGTTCCGAGCGCGCCCACGCGGCCGGGGCCGATGCGGCTGCCCAGACGTGCGGCGGGCACCGCGGTGATCGCCGCCATCGCCGGTCCCGGCGAGATCATCAGTCCCGCGGTGAGGATCGGCTCGTGCCAGATGCCCGTCAGGAACAGCACGCTGGCCAGCAGCATCGCCGCGAAGGCCACGAAGAACAGCAGCGATCCGATCGTGGCGGCGCTGAAGGCGCGCACCGCCAGCAGCTCTGGCTCAACGATCGGCGCGGGGTGGCGCACGATGCGCCGCGCCACGAGCGACAGGAGCACGGCTGAGAGCACCAACAGCCCCAGGATGCGCGCGCTCGTCCAGCCCCACGAGCTGCCCTGAACGATCGCCACCACCAGCGTCGCCACGCCGGCCGTCAGCAGGCCCGCGCCGAGGAAGTCCGGGCGGGCGGTCTCGGGGTGGCGGATCTCGCGCAGCACGAACCATCCCGCCACCAGGCCCGCGAGCCCGACGGGCACGTTGACGACGAACACCCAGCGCCAGCCGGCCTCTACCAGCAGGCCCCCCAGCGGTGGCCCTGCGGCGGCCGCGATGCCACCGACCGCCGCCCATATCCCGATCGCCACATGGCGCTGCTCGGGTGGGAACTCCGGCAGCACCAGGCCCAGCGAGGCGGGCAGCAGCAGCGCGGCGCCGAGGCCCTGCACCGCGCGCGCGGCCACGAGGAAGGACACCGAGGGGGCTGCGGCGCAGGCCGCCGAGGCCGCCACGAACAGGCCGATGCCCAGCAGGAAGGCGCGCTTACGCCCTACCGCGTCAGACCAGCGCCCGGCGACGATCAGGAAGGCCGCGAAGACGATCGTGTAGGAGCTCAGGATCCACGACAGCGAGCTAAGGCTCGTGCCGGGGTAGTCGTGCTGGATCTGCGGGAAGGCGATGTTGACGATGAACACGTCCAGGCCCGCCATGAACACCCCCACCACCACGACCAAGAGGACTCTCCATCTGCGCTCCATGATCTGCACTCCCTCCGCGCCGCTGCGCGTGTCGGTTGCGTGAAGGGACGCACGCTAGCAGAGAGAGTTGCTTCAAGCAACTAATCTCTGCTAGATTGAGCTCGGGATGCTGGGCAACGACTACAAACAGCAGAACTGCTCAATTGCGCGTGCACTGGAGCTGGTGGGCGAGCGCTGGACGATCCTCGTGCTGCGCGACATCTTCCTCGGCGTGCGCCGCTTCGATGATCTGCAGCGCAATCTGGGGGTGGCCCGCAATGTGCTCGCCGCTCGCCTGGAGCGCCTCGTGGGGGAGGGCATCCTGGAGAAGGTCCCTTATCAGGAGCGCCCGCTGCGCCATGAGTACCTGCTGAGCGACAAGGGTCTGGATCTGTGGCCGGTGGTGGTCGAGCTGCTGCAGTGGGGCGATCGCTACGCGGCGCCGAGCGCGGGACCGCCGATCCTGCTCCGCCACAAGGGCTGCGGCGGCGTGCTCGGTGAGCGCCGCATCTGCTCGGACTGCGCTCAGCCGCTCAGCGTGCGCGATGTGCGCGCCGAGCCTGGTCCCGGCGCTTCCGCTCGCCAGGCTTCATTGGCGCGCCACAGATAGACCAGCGTGCCGAGCGCCAGCAGGATCGGCAGGAAGTGTGGCCAGTGGACAGCCAGCAGCGCAAGCGTCGTGTGCAGCGCCCCGCCGAGAGCGCCGCTGCCCGTCGCGTGATGCGCGCCCGAGATGCTGGCCGCCGAGCACCACCAGTGCGACCACCCGGGCGCGCTTGCGCCCAGACTCCTCACCAGCAGCGGCTCCAGGCCGACGACCAGCGCGGCCAGCGCCAGGGCGCAGTGGGTCGCCGTGCGGTTGAAGATGCGAGCGAGGACGCGGAGCGGCAGGCTGGCAATGCCTTTAGGCGGACCGGGGATGCCGGTTGGCACGTCAGCCCTCGCCCTCACGGCTTGACTCCAGCGCCGCGCGCACGAGCGCCACCGCCGCGGCGCCCGCGGCGGCCATCGGCTCGGTGCTGCGCATCGCGCGGCAGAAGATGAAGGCGCCCTCCAGCAGCGAGAGCATCGAGAAGGCCAGTTCACGCGCGGGCACGCGCGCGATGCCGGCAAACACGAAGTACTCGGTGGCTCCGGCCATCCACTCCTCAAAAACATCGGCCGTGGCCTGGCGCAAGGTGTCGTTGGTGCTGGCCACCTCCAGCGCCACCGTGGCGATCGGGCAGGCGTCGGCGTAGTCGGTTTCGCGCAGCGTCTCGCCGGCGCCGCTGAAGAAGGCCTCGACCGCATCGAGCACCTCGGGGTTCTCGGCGATGACCTCCACGAAGATCTGCATGTAGAGGCGGCCACTGGTGCGGATCACCTCTGCGCCCAGCTCCTCCTTGCCGCCGGGGAAGAAGTGGTAGACCGAGCCGAAAGGCGCCGAGGCGTCGGCCGCGATCTGCTTCATACCCGTGGCCGTATAGCCCTGGCGACGGAACAGCTCGGCGGTGCTGTCGAGGATGCGTTCCTTGGTGCTGCTGGGCATGAGGGTTGAGATTCCTTCGCTTTGAGGTGCCGCGGTTTGTGCCTGGCGGCGGAGCGGTGCGCGGGCTTGCGCGCTGTCGTGGTTTCTGACAGAGTACCCTCTCTAGAACGATCTATCAACTCCGTGGAGGCCACCGTGCTAGCAGACCAGCAGCGCAGACTCACTGTGCTGAAGACAATCCTCGCGGCCAGCATCCTTTCGACCGCGATCCACTACACCCACAACTTCATCGCCGTCGATCAGTACCCAGGTCCCAAGGGCAGCTTCTACACAGTCGTGCGCGTGGCGATCGTCGTGGCCTGGCCGCTGCTCACCTGGATCGGCCTGATGGGCTACCGCCGCTACCGCGAAGGACGCTATCGCGAGGCACACGTATGCCTCGTGGTCTATTCCTTCACCGGCCTGGCCACCATGGGCCACTTTCTCTACGGCAATCCGCAGATACCTGGCTTCTTCTATGCCACCCTTTTCACCGACGCCATCGCTGGCCTGGCGGTGCTGGCCTTCGTCCTGTGGTCGGTGAACTCCATGCCACCTCACGCCGAAGGGGCCAGTGCGTAGCGGCATTTACGCCGAGCGAGCCTTGCTTGTGCTCGAAGGCCGGGCTTGAGGCGGATTACGGCCCGCGAAGTCCGTGCCCGCCCGCGCCGAAGGGGCCGGTGCCGAGCATGCCGTGGCGCAGGCGCTGTACCTGGCGCAGCTCCTGCACATCCTCATCGATCGCCACCGGCCCAGCCCCACCGCCGAGCAGCTCGGGCTCCAGGCGCTTGCGCACGAGCTCGCCTGCGATCGCATCCACGCGCTGCGCCCCCGCGCCGGGCCGCGAGCTGACGATGCGCTGCAGGCGCTTGCCGCGAAAGACCAATCCCACGCCGTCGTCCACCGCCCAGCCTCCGGGCAAGGTCCCGCTGCGCACCGCCGCCAGCCACACCGGCAGGCGCTCGGGCTCGCCGTCGGCGTGCACCGTCAGCGAACCTTCGAGCAGCCCCAGGCCCGCAAAGGGCTCGGGCGGACCGCTGGAGCACGTGATGCCGCCTTCAAACCAGCACATCGCCCCCGCACTGAGGCCCGCGAGCACGACGCCCTGACGCCAGGCTCTGATCAAGAGCTCACCGAGACCGTGGGCCTGCCAGATGGCCAGCAGGTTGCGCATCGAGCCTCCGCCCACGTAGATGATGTCCTGCTCAAGCACCGTCTCCTCCAGCGAGCGCTGCATATCGCGCAGGTGAAACAGCGATAGGTGCTCCGGCACACAGGGGCGGCCCACGAAGCGCGCCTGGAAGGCGTTGATCTGCGCGTTGGGGTCGCCTGAGGCCGTAGGCAGGAAGAGGATCCGCGGCACCGTGATGTCCGCGGGGGCGAGGCTGAGCACGAAGTCGTCAAGCAGCGGATTGCTCGGCTCCATCGTGAAGCCTCCGCCGCCCATCGCGAAGATCACTCGCTGATCGTCCTCGACCGCTGCGAGCCGCTGATCGTCCTCGCGCCCGTTGGTGTCGCGCTCGTTGGCGTGCTCGTCGTCCTCGCTCGCGTCGGGATCGGCAGCTGCGCTCACGCTGCGACCACTGACGCGCAAGGTCTGGAGGATTCGAAGTCATCTCCCAGATAGGCGACCTCCAGCGGAACCTCCACCACGCTATGTCCGCGTGGCTCGACCCTGTACGCCTTGGCCTGCGGACGCGAGCTGACCACCCGCATCAGCCGTCGCCCGCAGAAATGCAGCGCTGCGCCATCGTCGGTGGCGAAGCCTGCGCGCATGCCATCGCCTACGAAACGGTGATACTCCTCGCGCCGCTGGGGCTCGGCGTCGTAGTGCACGCAGTTGGAGTACGGCAAAAGCCCCAATCCCCGTACCCGTCGCGGCGGACCATGAAAGGCGCTCAGGGCCTCGCTGAACCAGCACAGCGAGCCCGCGGAAGGACCGCACATCACGATGCCCTGCTCCCATGCGCGATGCAGCACCTCATCCAGGCCGTGCGCGCGCCACACGCCCAGCATGCTCACCACATTGCCGCCGCCCACATAGATCACATCCTGGGAGAGCAGGTGCGAGGCCACGTCCTCCTCGACCCCGCCCGTGCCCTGGTCGCGGCGGAAGAGCGACACATGACTCGCCTCGCATTCCGCCGAGAAACGGCGGTAGAAGCGCACCACGTAGTGGTCCGCATCGCCTGAGGCCGTCGGCAGGAAGCACACGCGTGGGCGCGCCACGCCGGCCAGCGAGAGCACGTAGTCATCGAGCAACGAACTGTCCTTCTCCATCGAGAAGCCGCCACCACCCAGGGCGAGTATCTGAGGGGTTGAGGGTCGCGTGGTTCATCACCTCTCTAGCTGACGGTCGTCGGGGGTCGCCGCGGAGCTGGCGCGGGTTGAGTTCGTAGCTAAGTGTCGCCGCGTGGGGTCACTGCGCCATATGGACGGCGGTTGGAATTTGTGCTGGGCTCTCTGGACATCCGACTATCACCCCGGGAGGAGGGCGGTTCGCGCAACAATCCGCACGTGAAGATCCTCGTGGTGGATGACGACCGCGCCGTGCGTGAGGCGCTCAGGCGCGCATTGCAACTGGCCGGTTATGAGGTGCAGGGCGCTGAGGATGGCACTCGCGCGCTGGACGCGATCGCCACCGATATCCCTGACGCCGTCGTACTGGACGTGGGGCTGCCGGGCATGGACGGCTTGGAGGTGTGCCGCCGCCTGCGCCGCCTGCAGAACCGCGTGCCGATCCTGATGCTGACCGCGCTTGACGCTGTGGAGGATCGCATCGACGGCCTGGATGCCGGCGCTGATGACTACATGACCAAGCCTTTTGACGTCGGCGAGTTGAAGGCTCGCCTGCGCGCGTTGCTGCGCCGCTCGGGCCAGGGGTCTGGTGAAGAAGGCAACGGTGAGGGCGAGGAGGACGTGCCGGTGTTCGCCGGCGTGCGCCTGGACGGCATCCGGCACGGCGCCGTGGTGGGGGACAAGCTCGTCGAGTTGACGCGCACCGAGTATCAGCTGCTTGAGCTCTTCATGCGCAATCCCCAGCGCGTGCTGGCCCACAACGTCATCTACGAGCGTGTCTGGGGCTATGACTTCGGGCCCACCTCCAACGCCTTGCGCGTCTACATCGGATATCTGCGCCGCAAGCTGGAGGATGCCGGGGCTCCTCATCTGATTCACACCGTGCGCGGTCTCGGCTACGTCTTGCGCGAGCCTTGATCATGATCATGAGCATGCGCGCGCGCATCGCCGCGACCGCGGGCGTATCCGTTGCGCTTGCCGTGCTCGTGGCTGCACTGGGGCTGTATCTCGGCGTGCGCTCGGATCTGCGCGGGGAAATCGACAAGTCGCTGCGCGCGCGGGCGAGTGTTCTCTCGGCACCTGCCTTCAGTGGGCGGCCCGGTCCGGGCCGCCCTCCCAGGCGCGCCGGGGGCGGGCTGCCTCCGGGGAACGGGGGTGGGCCGCCTCCGCGCGATGGAGACGCAGATGACGGCGGTCCGGCAGGTGCCCCCAGTGCGGGTAGTGCTCCGCGTGGCACCCCCGACGGCGGTGGTCCGGGTGGCGCGCCCGACGGTTTTCCCGCCAATGTCCTGCCGGCTCCGTTTGGTGAGGCGCAGGGCTACGTGCAGTTCATCTCGCCTCAGGGGGCGCTGGTGGTGCCCGGCGGTCAGCGTTCCCCCGCGCGCATCGCTCCCACCGCGCAGGAGGCGCTGATTGCCAGCCGCGGCAGTGGCAGCGCATTCACCGATCGCACCGTCAGAGGCATCAGGCTGCGCATCCTCACGCTTGGCACCGGCGCTCGTGGCGCGGTGATGGTGGCCCGGCCGCTCACCGAGGTCGACCACGAGCTCAGCAGGCTGCTCCTCCTCCTGCTGGTGATCGGTGCGGCGGGAAGCGCGCTGGCGGTGTTGCTTGGGGCGCTGGTGGCGCGCACCGCGCTTGCGCCGATCGCGCGCTTCACCAGACGTACCGAGAGCTTGAGCGACAACCTGGATCTCTCCCAGCGCCTGGATGTCAGTGGTCGCGACGAGCTGGCGCGGCTGGCGCAGAGCTTCAACGCCACGCTCGATGCGCTTGAGCACTCCGTGCTTGCCCAGCGTCATCTGATCGCCGACGCCGGTCATGAGCTGCGCACTCCCATCGCCAGCCTGCGCGCCAATATCCAGGTGCTCCAGGAGGCGGATCGTCTGCCGCCCCACGAGCTGGAGAACTTGCGTCAGGACGTGCTGGCGGAGCTGGATGAGCTGACGGCGCTCGTCGCCGACGTCGTGGAGTTGGCCCGCGGCGGCGAACACGACGCGGGGGATGTGTCACTTGACGACGTGCGCCTGGATCACATCGTCGAACATGCCCTCACACGCGCGCGCCGCCGTGGTGACGTGCGCTTTGAGTCCCGGCTGCAGCCCACGCTCCTGCGCGGCCAGGGCCAGCGCATCGATCGCGCCGTCTCGAACCTGCTGGACAACGCTCTCAAGTTCACTCCGCCGCAGGGGCTTATCGAAGTCGAGCTGAAGGATGGCGAGCTGACCGTGCGCGACCATGGTCCCGGTTTCGCGGAGTCCGATCTGCCGTTTGTATTTGATCGCTTCTACCGCGCCGACGGTGCTCGTGGTCAGCCCGGCTCGGGGCTCGGGCTCGCGATCGTGCGTCAGACTGCGCTCGATGGCGGTGGCTATGCCAAGGCCGGGAACGCGCCCGGCGGCGGGGCGCTGCTGTGCGTCAGCTTCGGCTCATACACAGCTCCTACACAAGCCAAGGGCCTGACTTAGCCGCCCGGCGCAGGATGGCAGTGCAAGGCGAGGGGCGTAAACCAATCCCCTCAACCCAGGAGGTCTCAATGAAGCGATCGAACATGCTCAGGGCGGTGCTTGTCACCGCCGCGCTGGGCGCGGGAGGTGCGGCGGCCGGCATTGCCGGTGCTGCGGCCGCGCCTAGCGGATCGGGCAGCACGCCCCCCAGCACGAGCAGCACTCCTAGTACCAGCACTGCTCCCAACACGAGCACTGCTCCCAACACGAACACCAACCCATCGACCCCATCGCCGAAATCCCCGATGCCTAACGGCAACTGCCCGCATATGGGCTCCGGTTCGGGCTCTGGCTCGGGCTCCGGTTCGGGTTCGGGATCGCATTCGGGCTCCTACCCGGGTGGCGGTCCTGGTCCCGCGGTGACCTACCAGTAGACGATTGACGCCAACTCCACCCCACGCCCCGGCGATCCGCGAGCGCGGTCAAGCGCGGCGGGAACGCCCGGGGCGTGGAGCGGGCGTCGCAGTGGGCCTGCCGAGGAGGGCTGGCCGATAAGATCGCTCCTCACCTTTGTATGAGTAATCCCTGGCCGGCATTTGAACTGCAGTCTCACTCGCTGTACTCCGACGGCGAACTGCCCGTCGCCGGGGTCATCGAGCACGCCGCGCGCGCGGGCGTTGAGCTGTTGGCGCTGACCGACCACGACACGGTCGACGGCGTCTCCGAGGCGCTCAGCGCGGCGGCTTCGCACGGCATCGCGCTGCTGCCCGCCACCGAGATCTCCGCGGTCGATGGCTCATACGAGGACCTGCACCTGCTGGGCTATGGCATTCGCCACGACGATCCCGTGCTGCGCGACCGCCTCGCCGGCGCGCGCGGGGATCGTGAGGCGCGTGCCGGGCGCATGACGCAGAAGCTCGAAGAGCTGGGCTTCGAGGTCGATCAGGCTCCCTTGCAGGCGCGGCTTGACGCGGGCAAGCCGCTTGGGCGCCCTCACCTTTCAGCGGCGGTGCTGTCGCATCCGGCCAACGCCGCCCGGCTGGCCGAGGAAGGCCACGACGATGTCGCCTCCTTCTTGCCTGCCTACCTGATCCCCGGCACCCCCGCCTACTCGGGGCGCACCGAGCCCACGGTGGGGGAGGCGATCGATTGGATCCACGAGGCCGGCGGCGTGGCGGTATGGGCGCACCCGTTCTGGGACATCGATTCTCCTGGAGAGGTGCTTGAGGCGATCGATCGCTTCGTGGCCTTGGGCGTCGATGGCGTGGAGTGCTTCTACGTGACCTACGACGGCCCTCAGACGCAGCTCCTGGCCGATCGTTGCGAGGAGCTGGGGTTGCTCACAACGGGCTCCTCGGATTTCCACGGGCCGGCGCATCGGCTCTTCAGCCGCTTCCTCGCCCACAAGCTGCACGGCCACCAACCCAATCTCGGCCCCCTCGCCGACGCTGTAGTGGCGGTCTAAGGGGCGCAGCGTGGGCGGCAAGCTGAAGTTTGGTCTGCTGATCCTGCCGCTCGCCGGGCTCGCCTGGGTGGTCGTTGCCGTCGTGCTCGGCACCGGCTCTTTCTCCGGCGCGCACACCGTCGTCGGGCCTAGTGGGCCTTCGCCCGTGTGCTTACCCGCCACGCTCGAACACAACGCCACGCTGCCGAGCCCGGTAGACACTGGCTCCGCTCGCATCCCCGTTTCGGCCAGCAGCAAGGTCTCGGTCTCACCCGCGCCTGACACGGACACCGCCAACCCCAAGACGCAGATCAGCTTCCTCGGCACCTCCGTCAGCAACATCCAGGACGTCTCCGTCACCGGCTCGCGCTCGGGCTACCACTATGGCCACGTCTACGGCTACTTCCAGGGCGACGGCGGCAGCTTCGTGCCCAACACGCCTTTCACCGAAGGCGAGCGCGTGGTGGTGCGCGCCGTGCTCGACGGCGCCTCCGGCGCGGGGCAGCGCATCGGTTTCAGCTTCCGCGTCGCCACTCCTTTCCCCACCGACGGCATTCCCGAGTTCCCCAACCCGCCCGCGCCGGCCTCCGCCTACCAGAGCTTCGTCTCACAGCCCGGCGTGCAGCCGCCCGTGATGTCGGTCACGGTGCCCGACCGCGATCCTGCCGCGGGGGACATCCTCACCACGGTCGGCCCCGGCCCCGGCCAGTTCGGGCCGCTCATCTACACCCCGCAGGGGCGCATCGTCTGGTTCGACCCGCTCTCCGGTGGCGTCAACGCTGAGAACCTCAGCCTGCAGAGCTACGAGGGCCGCCAGGATCTGACCTGGTGGCAGGGCGATGTGCTGATGCTCGGCTTCGGCCAGGGTGAAGACATCGTGATGGATGACAACTACCAGACCGTTGCCCGCGTGCGTGCCGGCAATGGCTTCCAGGCCGACCTGCACGACTTCCAGCTGGCGGGCGATCAGGTCGCCTACATCACCGTCTACAACCCGATGCGCTGCGACCTCACCCCGATCGATGGGCCGCGCAACGGCACCGTCGTGGACACCGCCGTGCAGGAGATCGACGTCAAGACCGGTCTCGTGCGCTGGGAATGGCACAGCCTCGATCACGTCGGCGTGGGCGAGTCGCACGCGCCGGTGCCCGACAAGGAAAAGCCCACGCCTTGGGACTACTTCCATCTGAACTCCGTCGACCCCGAGTCCGACGGCAATCTGCTCATCTCCGGGCGCTCCACCTGGGCCGCCTACCAGCTCCAGCAGGGCTCCGGCGCGATTCAGTGGCGGCTGGGGGGGACCAAGAGCAGCTTCACCATGGGGCCCGGCAGTGAAACCGCCTGGCAGCACGATGCGCGCATGCACTCCGACGGCGCCGTCACCTTCTTCGATGATGGCTCCAACCCGCGCATTCACTATCAGTCGCGCAGCGTCCGCGTGGCCATCGACATCCCGCACCATCGCGCTACGCTCGCGCGCGTCTATACGCACCCGAACGCGCTGATGGCTGACTCGCAGGGTAACTCGCAGACGCTTGCCGATGAAAGCGTCGTCGTCGGATGGGGCGCCGTGCCCGAGATCACGGAGTTCGCCCAGGATGGGCATCTGCTGTTCGACGCTCACCTGCCGCCTGGCATGTCCTCCTACCGTGCTTTCCGCTTCCCTTGGCATGGGCATCCGCTGGCGACGCCCGCGGTCAGCGCCGCCATTCTCACCACCGGCGATTCCACCGCTGTCTTCGCCAGCTGGAATGGCGCCACCGACGTCGCCTCCTGGCGCGTGCTCGCGGGCGCCGATCCCGACTCGCTCAAGCCCGTCGCCACGATGCCCGACAGTGGCTTTGAGAGCTCCATCACGCTGCCCGAGAACTACGGCTCGCATCCCGGCAAGAGCGAATCCGGCGACAACGGTTACCTCGCCGTGCAGGCGCTCGACTCTGCCGGGCAGTTGCTCAGCACCTCCGCCACCTTCGCCGTGCTCCCGCCCCCTGCCGCCAAGCCCGCGGGCTGACTACCCTCATCGTTGTGAGCACCGCCACCGTCCGCGCGCCTGCCGCTACCGCCATCGCCGAGGACAAAGCGAGCGCGCCTTCGCGTCACGCGTTGCTGCTGGCCGTCTGCTGCACCGCGCAGTTCATGGTCATCCTCGACGTCTCCATCGTCAACGTTGCCTTGCCTTCGATCCGCGTCAGCCTCGGCTTTGCCGAAAACGATCTGCAGTGGATCGTCAACGCGTACACGATCGCCTTTGCCGGCTTCCTGATGCTGGGCGGGCGGGCCGCCGACCTGATCGGCCAGCGCCGCGTCTTCGCCTCGGGCCTCCTGCTGTTCGCTTTCGCCTCGCTCCTTGGGGGGCTCGCGGGCAGCCAGGAGATGCTGATCGGCGCCCGTGGCCTGCAGGGTCTTGGTGGGGCGATCATGGCGCCGGCCTCGCTCTCGATCATCAACTCCTCCTTCGCCCCCGGCGCTGAAAGGCTGCGCGCGATCGGCATGTGGGGGGCCATGAACGGGGCCGGTGGCGCCGCCGGCGTGCTGTTCGGCGGCATCATCACGCAGAGCCTCGGCTGGCGCTGGATCCTGCTGATCAACATCCCGATCGGCATTGCCGCCGCGCTTGTCGCGCGCGTCGCCGTGCCCGAACGGCGTCCGCAGGGCAAGCAGGGCGGCTTTGACCTTGGCGGTGCTCTGACCATCACCGGCGGACTCCTGGCGCTGGTGTTCGGCATCGTCAGAGCCGGTGTGGCCGGTTGGGGCTCGGCGGAAGCGCTCGGGCCGATCGTGCTCGGCATCACACTGCTGAGCGCCTTCTTTCTGATCGAGGCGCGCTTTGCCTCCGCGCCGCTCGTGCCGCTGCGCGTGCTCTCGATCAAGCTGCTGCGCTCCGCCAACCTGATCGTCTTCCTCTTCAGCGCCGCGCTCTTTCCGATGTGGTACTTCCTCTCGCTCTATCTCCAGTTGGTGCTGAAGATGCCGCCGATCGGCGCCGGTCTGGCCTTCCTGCCGATGGCGCTCACGATCATGGCCTGCGCCGCGCGCTCCGGACGGCTCGTCGCACGCTACGGCGCCGGGCCCGTCTTGGGGGGTGGGCTCACACTGATGGCCTTTGGCCTTGCGATCTTCGGCGCGCGCGTCGCCGTCAACGGCGGCTACGTCTCGGATCTGCTCCTGCCCGGTCTGCTCGTCTCGGTGGGACTTGGCTATTCGGTCGTGCCTTCCACGATCGCCGCCACCGCCGGCGTCGCTCCGCGCGAGGCCGGGCTGGCCTCGGGTCTTGTCAACACCTCGCGCCAGATGGGTGGCGCGCTCGGGCTGGCCGTGCTCACCTCGCTGGCCTTTCAGTACACCACCCACCTCGTCAAGGTGGACTACCGCGCGCCGCTGCTCGCGCTCACTGACGGCTTTCGCCTCGCCTTCCTGCTGGCCGCCGCCTTAGCTTTCATCGGCGCCGTCGCTGCCTTCAGGCTGATCCCGCGCGTGCGCCCCGGGGCGCCTGCGGCGGGTCCTGCGCCTGTGCCGGCGGCGGCTCCCGCATCCGTGCCGGCGTCCGCTCCTGCTTCTGTTGCGCCTGAGGCTGCTGCTCCGCTCGCCTCGCAGGCAACCGTGCATCCGCTTCCTCTGCCTGTGAGCCAGCCGGCTCCCAGCGCGCGGCCCGCGCCTTCTTCAGGGACCCCCGTGGTCTTCCCGGCACCGGCTCCGGCTGCGCAACACGCAACCCCAACCCCTCCTCCCCATACCCCTACTTACGCCCCGCCCGCGGTTGTCGTCTTCCGCCTCGGGGGTGGACAGTCTTGGCCCACCGGCGGCTGCTTCACCGCGGGAGGGCTGCGGGGCTGATGCGCTTGCGGGGGGGAGGGCGACTGGCTGGGCTGCCCCTGGGCGCTGCCGTTCTGGCCGTGCTGCTGTCCGCCTGCGGGGGTTCCTCGCCGGCTGCTTCCAAAGCATCGCTGTCTGATCCCGTCGCGGTCTCGCCTTTTGCCGGCACGCCCGACGCTTCGCCGACCACGCAGATCAGCTTCCTCGGGTCGGCCGGTACTCATGTGCAGTCGATTACTGTCACTGGTTCGCGCAGTGGCGCTCACAGTGGGCACTTGGCGGCTTATTCCACTGGTACGGGTGAAAGTTTTCTGCCCGCGCATCCTTTCCTTGCTGGCGAGAAGGTGACGGTCACTGCGCAGGTGTTGGCGGCTGGGTCCACTCGGGCCACCACAACCACTTTCACCATCGCTCACCAGGCGGCAGTAAGTCACAGTGAATTTCCCACCAGTCCCGGCGATCCTCATGCCGTGCAGCATTACCGCTCGGCGCCTGCGCTCACGCCTTCTAGTTTGAAGCTGACCGTGCCCGCTCGCCCCGGCGCGGCGCCCGGGGACCTCTTTCTCGCTCCGTATCAGGGTCAGGGTTCGCCTGGGCCTGAGATCGTCGACCAGCAGGGGCGGCTTGTCTGGTTTCACCCTTTGCCCGCGCATCAGATTGCCACCAACTTTCAGGTGCAGAGCTACCAGGGGCGCCCCGCTCTCACCTGGTGGCAGGGCCATGTGCTGCAGGTTGGCTTCGGCGAGGGTGAAGATGAGATCTATGACTCCTCCTATCACCCCTTGGCCACGGTTCGCGCCGGCAACGGCTACCACGCGGACTTGCACGAGATCCGCCTTACTCCGCAGGGCACCGCCTGGATCGATGCCTTCGACCCGATTCACCTCAGCCTCAGCTCTGTGCAGGGTGCCGCGGGTGGTGTCCTCACCGATTCCGTCGTCCAGCAGATCGACATCAAGACCGGGCTCGTCATGTGGGAGTGGCACGCGCTTGGCCATGTCGCCTTGAGTGAGTCCTACGACCTGCCCGTGCCTCACAACAGCTATCCCTGGGATTACATTCACATCAACTCCATCGATCCCGGCGCGGGTAATGATGTGCTGCTTTCCGGGCGCAGCACCTGGGCGCTCTATGACGTGGATCTGGGCAGCGGTGCCATCAACTGGCGCCTCGGTGGCGCGCACAGCGATTTTCATCTCGGTTCCGGCGTGCGCTTCTACTGGCAGCACGACGCCGAGTTCCAGGCCGGTGGGCTCATCTCCGTGTTTGATAACGGCTCCACGCCGCCTAAGGAGCGCCAATCGCGCGGGTTGTTGCTGCTGCCCAATCTTTCAAGTCACACCGTCACCTTGCAGAAGGCCTTCGTCAATCCTGCCAAGACGCTGCTGGCCTCAAGTCAGGGCAATACCTTGGCGCTGCCCGGCGGCGATTGGCTGATGGGCTATGGCGGCTTGCCCAACCTCACCGAGTACGACGCCTCCGGGCATGTGCTGCTTGACGCCTCGCTTGGCAAGAATGTGCAGAACTTTCGCTCCTACTTGTCGCCTTGGAGCGGGCAGCCAACCACTGCGCCTGCGCTGGCTGTGCAGTCTGCCGGTGCCGGCAAGCTCAGCGTTTTCGCCAGCTGGAATGGCGCCACCGCTGTTGCCTCCTGGCGCGTGCTTGCTGGTTCATCCGCGGGGGCGCTTGCGCCGGTTGGCGCTGCACCTCGGGCGGGTTTTGAGACCTCCATTCAGATCTCCAGCAGCGCTGCTTATGTGGCCGTGCAGGCGCTCGACGGTTCTGGCGCGGTGCTGGGCACCTCGCCCACCGTCAAGAGCTGATCTTTAGGCCACGACTCCACTGCTCTGGCGCTCGCGCCATGTCGCCAGTGTGGCGATCGCACCGTCGGCCACTCTGCCCAGGAATGTCTCGCGGTCGTTCACGTGCGGCAGCGGCTCTGGCGGCACCTCCACTTCCATGAACTCACACAGCGGCTCCCATCCGTCCGTTACCTGCCACACCAGCAGGCGCTCCGCGGGCACGGTCTGCTTTACCTCCTCGTTGTGGCGCTCCATCTCCGCCATCAACTCGCCTGGGGTCGCGTGGCCGTTGGCGAAGGTGCCTTCCGGGCCCCAGAACATCCGCTGTACCAGCGCCAGATAATCCTGCCACTGCGGATCCACCTGCGCGCGGGCACTTGACAGCAGTCGCAGCAGCGACTCGCCGTGGCCCATATTCCAGATCGTCTCGCGGAAGCTGGGCTCCCACTTCTCTGCGTTGCGCACACTCAGCAGCACCTTGGCGTCGGGGTAGGCCTCCATCAGCTCCTTGTAGAAGTAGCCCCCCGGCCAGTCCACGCTTGAGTCAAAGCCGGCGAAGATTTCCTGCCATGGTCCCTCGCCGTCCATCGCGCGCTGCCACTGATCGACCCTGCGCAGGTCGGCCAGCACGTCCACCCAGTGGTAGCAAGGCCCCAGGCCCAGCATCTCGACTGCCACTTTCTGCGTCAGCGTGCCCGTGCGGGGCAGGCCCGCGCCGATTAATCTCATCCGCCGCTCCTTTTGTGCTCTCCGGGGGTTGCTCCGGTATCGTCTCGCCCTTGGCCTGACGCTTTGCTCATCTGATTCAGGGGGACCGTTTGCAGTTGAAGGTTACCGGCGCACCGCAGCTTGACTCGCCTCGCACCGCCTTGCGGGGGCCGCGCATCACCGCTCTGGAGTTGGCTGACGCCGAGATGTCCTTCTCGCAAGAGGAGGTCCTCACGATGCTCGACATGAAAGGCGACGAGTTCGCCGAGCGCATCTTCAGCCGCTGTGGCGTGCAGCGCCGTCACCTCAATCTCAGCGGCGACTCGCTGGCTACCACGCTGCAGGGTCGCACCTCGCAGATCGAGGAGGAGCTGTTTGGCTTTGCCGTGCAGGCCGTCGATCGCCTGCAGGTCGATCCGCTTGAAATCGGCACCGTCGTGACGGCCACGCTCTACTCGCTCGGTGGACCCACCTTGGCTCATCGTCTGGTGGACCACTACGACATGGATCCTTCCACCGACAAGTACCACGTGCTGGGCGTCGGCTGTGCCAGCGCCGTGCCGCTGATGCGCCTCACGGCGCAGTCGATGCGCGACCATCCCGGCAAGAAGGGACTGGTCGTCGCCGCCGAGAGCATGGCCGGCATTCTCATGCGCTCCGCCGAGGATGACTCGCGCGCCAAGATCGTGGGCTCCTCGATCTTTGGCGATGGCTGTGCCGCGGCGCTGCTCGATGGGGACCCTCTGCCTGAGGGGGAGGATGACTCTGGTCTTGGCGCCGGCTGCGGTGGCGTGGGGGTCGGTCCGACGATCGTCGCTTCCAAGGTTCACCAGATCGGCCGCACGCTGGGGGCCGTCAAGCTTGAGCTCGCCGCGCAGGACAGCTATCTGCACCTCGACCGCGATCTGCCGGACCGCGCCGGTGAGGGCCTTCAGGAGCTCGCCGAAGATTTCCTTGACGCTTATGGGCTCTCGCGCGCCGCGATTGATCACTGGGTGGTTCACCCTGGCGGGCGACGCATCATCGAGACCGTGCAGGAGGCGCTTGATCTTTCGCGCGAGCAGGTCGAGATTAGCTATGAGGTGCTTGCCAACCACGGCAACGTCGGCACTCCCTCGATCCTCTACGTGTTGAAGAAGACGATCGAGCAGCGCGAGCCTCAGGCGGGCGAGTACGGGCTGATGATCACCATCGGCCCCGGCATCACCGTCGGGCTGATGCTCCTGCAGTGGTAGATCGTTCGCGGGAGGTTAGAAGGAGCGGAATCGGGGTATAGACCTTCTGTCTAATAGGGAGGTTTGGGATGAGGTTCCCCGTTCGCGTATCGCTCCTCGCGCTGCTGCTCAGCGGTGCGCTCTTGGCTGTCTCGGCGTCTGCTGCGCTGGCCGCACCGGAATTCGGGCTTGAAAGCTTCTTCGCGTCCAACTGCAAGGTCGCCACCTGCAACAAGGCCGCGACCCCCGCCGAAGAAAAGGCCAAGGCCGAAGCGGAAGCCTATACCCAGGCTGCTGGGCATCCTCCGTTCGGTGTCAGCGATTTCAAGCTTAATCGCAAGGTGATACAGACGGTGCCTTTCACGACGCTTGGTCCCGTGGCCAGTGTCAAGAGCCTGCGCATCGACGTCGCCCCCGGCGTGAGCACCAATCCCGAGGCCGTCGCGAAGTGCTCGGTGAAGAACTTCGAATCCACAGAAGTGGAACCCGTCAAGCATATCTTCCTGGCGCCCAACTGCGTCGAAACTGGTGCTGGCAACACCATCATCGGCGAAAACCACATCACCACAGTGCTTGAAGTGGCGGCCGGTGTGTTCGCCGACGTACCGCTGTCGGGCAAGGTCTACAACCTCGAACAGCCCTCCGGCATGTCCTCCTATTTCGGTGTGGCCCTGGGGGTGCCCGGATCCCCCGGAGCCTTCGTGCACACATTTATCGAGGGGCACGTCGAATGGGCCAGCAATTACCACGATCTCTTTGAAATTCACAACATCCCGCCCGGGCTGCTCGAATCGCGCCTGATCTTCAACGGCAACAACGGCCCGCTTGAAAATGGCGCCTTCCTGAGCAACCCCAGCAACTGCGCGGGCCCTGGCCCGTCCACCACCACGGGTTGGAGCGGCGAATCCTACGAAGGAGCCAGGGCAACCAGCTCCTACACGGTGCCGATCGGCACCGAAGGCTGCAACGGTCTGCCGCCTTTCGCGCTCGCTCCCTTCGCGCCGACCTTCTCGCTGGCACCGGAAACGACGCAGTCCGACCAGCCCGACGGCGTCACCACCGAACTTGTGCTGCCCCACGATCCCAATCCCGCGCACCTGGACTCCGCGCAGCTCAAGTCGGCCAGTGTTCTGCTGCCCGAAGGCATGACGCTCAATCCCTCGGCGGCGCATGGGCTTGAAGCTTGCTCGCCCGCGCAGATCGGCATTCATACGCGCGAACCTGTCACCTGCCCCGGCGGCTCGAAGGTGGCCGACGCGACCTTGAACGTGCCCGGCCTACCCGCGGGCTCCCTCGTGGGAAGCGTCTTTCTGGGCGGGCCTGCGGTTGGGAACAGCTCTGCGGCCGGACCCATCGGTGGGCCTCCCTTCGTCGTCTATCTCGACGCCGAGTCTGCTCGCTATGGCATCTCCGTGCGCCTCGCGGGCGAAGTGGTGCCCGATGAAGGTACCGGGCGGCTGACGGTCGTCTTCCCCGACAACCCCGAACAGCCCTTCAGCGATCTGATCCTGAAGTTCACCCCGGGTGCGCTGGCGCCTGTGGCGAACCCGCTGGTGTGCGGCAGCGCAACGACCAGCACTGTGCTCAGCCCCTACACCGGCCAGCCCGCCGCCACGCCGTTCAGCTCATTCACGGTGGACAGTAACGGCCACGGCGGCGCCTGTCCTTCGCCGCTGCCTTTCTCGCTCAGCCAGTCCACGCAAGTGGCCCCTGCCACGGCCGGCTCGCCGAGCTCCTTCACGTTCAACCTCGGGCGCGCCGATGGCCAGCAGTACCTGTCGCATGTCTCGGCCAAGCTGCCCGCGGGCCTCGTGGGCCTGATCCCCTCGGTGCCGCTGTGCGGTGAACCGCAGGCTGCCACCGGCGCCTGCTCCGCGGCCAGCCAGATCGGCACCGCCACGACGACCGCCGGCTCAGGGCCCACGCCTACGCAGTTCTCCGGTCCCGTTTATCTCACCGGTCCTGTCGGCCGCTCGCCCTACGGCATGGTCGTGGCGATTCCCGCCACCGCTGGGCCGTTCGCGCTTGGCACCGTGGTCGTGCGCACCAGCATCGACGTCGATTCCTTCACTGGACGCATCACCGTCAGCGGCAACGTGCCCACGATCTTCAAGGGCATCCCGCTGCGTCTGCGCTCCTTGAGCATGGCCATCAACCGTCAGGGCTTCCTCGTCAATCCCACCAACTGCGGTGTCCTGGCGACCGAAACCGCGCTCGGCTCCAGCATGGGTGCCAGCCAGAGCCTCTCGACGCCCTTCCAGGTCAGCAACTGCGGCGCCTTGGGCTTCAAGCCGAAGTTCACGGCCGCTTCGAACGCTGGCAGCGCCTCCAAGAAGAACGGCTTCGGCCTGGTCGTGAAGATCGGCTATCCGAAGGGTCCCCAGTCCAACCTGCGCTCGGTCGTGGCGCAGCTGCCCAAGCAGCTGCCTTCGCGCCTGACCACCTTGCAGAAGGCCTGTCCGGAAGCGACCTTCAACGCCAATCCCTTCGCCTGCCCCTCGAACTCGCGCGTCGGTGGGGCGACCGTCTTCACGCCGGTCCTGTCGGGGAAGCTGACCGGCCCCGCCTTCTTCGTCTCGCACGGAGGCGCGGCCTTCCCCGACCTCGACCTCGTGCTCAGCGACGGCGGTGTGGAGGTGATCCTGGTGGGCAACACCAACATCACCAAGGGCATCACCACCTCCACCTTCGCCGCCATCCCCGATGTGCCGGTGTCGAGCTTTGAACTCAACCTGCCCATCGGTCCCAACTCGGCGCTTACCTCCAACGGGGTCAACCTCTGCGGTCAGTCGCTGACGATGCCCACCACGCTCACCGCGCAGAGCGGCCCCGTGATCAAGCAGAACACCAAGATCACGCTTACCGGCTGTGGCGTAAAGGTTGCCTCGCACAAGACCAGCGGGCATACCGCGATCCTCACCGTCAACGCGCCTGAAGCGGGGCGCGTCAGCGGCAGCGGCTCGAACCTCAAGACCACCTACAAGCACACCGCCAAGGCGCAGAAGATCACGCTCAAGGTGCCGCTCACAAGCGGTGGCGTGAAGGCTCTGCACCGCAGTGGCAAGCTGAAGATCAAGCTGCGGGTGGGCTTTATCCCGCTCAAGAAGGGCCCTACCTCCAAGACGTTCGTGACGGTCACCTTCCACGGGTAACAGCGCCGAGGGTGGACTTGCGCCGTGCCATCTCCTACATTGCAGGGGATGGCACGCGCGGGTATGGACACCTTGCTGGCTGGCGTGCGACGCCTCAGCCACGTTGCGGACAGCGCCGGTGAACCCCGCGAGATCTTTCGTTCGCTGGCCGATGAGCTGTTCGCCGAGCTTGGGGTCGCGGAGGTGCAGGTGCATCATCTCGCCGATACCGCGGACACCGTCGTCGTCTACATGTTCGGCGGCGAGGGGCGCCTCAGCTACCTGGCGCCTCCTGGCGATCGCCCTCACGGGGTGGCATGGGTGGTGGACTCGGGCAAGCACGTGGTAGCCCACGGGGCGCGGGAGCTGGCCGCTGCCGTGCCGCGCATGGCCTCCAGCGGGGGCGTGGGCTGCGCATTGCTGCTGCCTCTGGCTGTGCGCGGCGACGTGGAGGCCGTCGTGATCCTCGCCCGCGAGCGTGCGGATGGAGGTTCTGTAGAGCCCTTTGTGGAGCACGGTGACTTAAGGCCCTTTGATGAGCGCGCCGTGCAGAGCGCCGCAACGCTGGTCGATCAAGCTGCCACTGCTTTGGCTCTCTTGCGCGCGCGTGCCGAGGCTGGCACGGATCCCGTGACGGGCTGTATGAACCATCGCGCCATGCGTTGGCGCCTGAATGAAGAGATCGGCCGTGCGATGCGCACCGACGGCCGCCTGGCCTGTCTGCTGATCGACCTCGACAACTTCAAGCTCGTCAACGACCGCCACGGGCATTCGGCGGGCGATGCGCTGCTGCGCGAGGTGGCTCAGGCGCTGATGGGGGAGTTCCGTGCCTTTGACCGCGTCGCCCGCTATGGCGGCGATGAGTTCGTGGTCATCCTGGCCGGCGCCGATCTGGAGAGCGCCGCGATCGCCGCCGAACGCGCGCGTGTGCGCATGCTGGAGATCCCCTCCTTTGATGTGAACCCTGGCGTGGCCGCCTCCATCGGGGTCGCCCAGTGGCGCGTGCCGATGAGCACCGACATGCTGCTCGACGCCTGTGACGCGGCGCTACTGCAGGGCAAGCGTGAGGGCAAGGGGCGCATCACGCGCGCCGTGACACACGCGGCTTGAGGGGTCCCTGATTCACGGACGGGGGGGTCGCTGATCCACGGGTGGACGGCAGGCGGGTGATCCGTGCGCGGGGCTCGCGCGCAGTATCCGCGAATAAGAACCGGCCCCCGAAAATGGAGGTATGTGATGTCAGTCGAGTCCCCCGGGATCGTCGAGCGCTTGGTGCGCGACGACACCGATCGCAAGCGATTTCTCAAGATGGTCGGAGGCGCCGGCGCTGCCAGCTTTGGAGCGTTCGTACTGGCTGCCTGCGGCAGCAGCAGCAAGAGCGGCTCCACCGCCGCAACCAGTGCCGCCGCGACGGCAACCTCGGCAGCGGCTCCCGCCGGCGGTGACGTGGGCATCCTCAACTATGCCTTGACACTTGAGTATCTGGAGACCGAGTTCTACAGCAAGGTGCTTGCCGCCAATCTGTTCAAGGGCAAGGTGCTGTCGGTGATCAAGGACTTTGGTGCGCAGGAGCAGGCGCATGTCACCGCGCTCAAGGGCGCCGTCAGCAAGCTTGGCGGTACTCCGGTGACCAAGCCCGCAGGTAAGTTCCCGATCGAAAACGCCACGCAGGTCGCCGAACTGGCCTACACCGTCGAGAACCTCGGCGCCGCGGCCTACCTCGGGCAGGCCGCCAACATCCAGAGCCCCGAAGTATTGGCCTCGGCTTTGGCGATCCATTCCGTCGAGGCGCGTCACGCCGCGACGCTCGGCACGCTCGTGAAGAAGCCGATCCTCCCCAACGGGGCCTTCGCGGTCCCGGCCGACATGTCCACCGTCCTGACGGCTGTCAAGCCGTTTCTGGGCTAGACGCGGAAAGGAATCTTGACTATGTCTTTCAACAACACAACTGCCGATCCAGAGCTCAGCGAGGGCCATGCGGAGCTGACCGCGGCCCAGGCGCAGATGGGCGCGATCGAGGTGCACGGCATGACGCGCGGAAGCTTCCTCGTGCGCGGCACGCTGGCGGCCGGTGCGGTATACGGGGCTTCGGCGGTCGCGCCGTTCGTCTCTCAGGCGCTGGGGAGTTCCAGCACCACTGCATCGGGCTCTACAGGCGACGTGGAAATCCTCAACTTCGCGCTCACCTTGGAGTATCTGGAGACGGCCTTCTACAAGGAAAAGGCCAAGCAGGTTGGGCTCAGCGGGCAGGCCAAGGCCTACGCCGCGCAGTTCGCCGAAGAGGAGGCCCAGCACGTGGCCGCGCTGATGGGCGCCATCAAGGAAATGGGTGGCACACCGGTGGCCAAGCCTGAATTCGTGTTCCCCGTGAGCAACGAAAAGACGTTCCTCGCTTTGGCCTCGGTGCTGGAGAACACCGGTGTCGGCGCCTACAACGGGGCCGCGCCGTCATTGCACAGCAAGGCCGTGCTGGGCGTTGCCGGCTCGATCGTCCAGGTCGAGGCGCGTCACGCTGCCGCCATCAACCTCCTGATCGAAAAGAGCCCCACGCCGGATGGCGCCTTTGACCCGCCGCAGACGATGCAGCAGGTGCTCGCCAAGGCCGGGCCGCTGATCAAGAGCTGACAGGGCCGTCTCCTCGGCGGCTTTGAGAGACTGGCAGGCGAGTCGCCGTCCAGCCGCTGATACCGTCGAGGAGACCATGTCGCAGAACAGCTTTGGCGCACAGAACACGCTCGCCGTGGGCGGGCGCGAGTATGAGATCTTCCGCCTCGATGCCTTGCAGGCGCGCTTTGACGTTGCGCGGCTGCCTTTTTCGCTGAAGGTTTTGCTGGAGAACCTGCTGCGCAACGAGGACGGCGAGGGGATTCGCGCGCAGGATGTGGAGGCGCTGGCCAGCTGGGACGCCACGGCACAGCCGAGCCAGGAGATTGCCTTCACGCCGGCGCGCGTGGTCATGCAGGACTTCACCGGCGTGCCCGCGATCGTGGACCTGGCGGCGATGCGCGATGCCATGGCCGCCATGGGCGGAGACCCCGCCAAGATCAATCCGCTGGTGCCTGCCGAGCTGGTGATTGACCACTCAGTGCAGGTCGATGAGTTCGGCACGCGCTATGCCTTTGACACCAACGCCCGGCTTGAGTTCGAGCGCAACCGCGAGCGCTATGCCTTTCTGCGCTGGGGGCAGCAGGGGTTCGACAACTTCAAGGTCGTGCCGCCGGATACCGGCATCGTGCATCAGGTCAACCTTGAGTACCTCGCGCGCGTCGTGTTCGTGCAGGACGCTGGCGGTGCGGGCGTGAGTGCGGCTGCGGATGCGGGTGATGGGGGGGCAGCGGCTACCGGTGCGGGATCGCGCCTGCCGCGCGCCTACCCCGACACGCTGGTGGGCACCGATTCGCACACCACGATGGTCAATGGGCTCGGCGTGCTCGGCTGGGGCGTCGGCGGCATTGAGGCCGAGGCGGCCATGCTGGGCCAGCCGATGTCGATGCTCATCCCGCAGGTGCTCGGTTTTGAGCTCGTCGGCGAGCTGCGCGAGGGCGCCACGGCCACCGACCTCGTGCTGACCGTCACGGAGCGCCTGCGCGAGCACGGCGTGGTGGGCAAGTTCGTGGAGTTCTACGGGGCTGGTATCGCCAAGCTGCCCTTGGCTGACAGGGCCACGATTGGCAACATGTCCCCGGAGTTCGGCTCCACTTGCGCGATCTTCCCGATCGATGCGGAGACCTTGCGCTACCTGGAGTTCACCGGGCGCCCTGCCGAGCAGATCGAGCTGGTGGAGGTCTACGCCAAGGCCCAGGGCTTGTGGCATGACGAGCACAGCGAGCAGGCCACCTTCAGCGAGACGCTCACGCTTGATCTCGGGGAGGTCGTGCCGAGCATCGCCGGCCCCAAGCGCCCGCAGGATCGCATCTCGCTGAGCGATTCCCAGCATGCCTTTCGACGGGTGCTGGGGGACTATGTGCAGACCAATGGCGCGGATTCATATCCGGCCTCAGATCCTCCGGCCAACGGTGCGCCTGGACATGCGGGGCCCGTTGCCACCGCGGTGCCCTTGACGCTCGCCGATGGCACGCAGACGTCGCTCGATCATGGCCGCGTGGTGATCGCGGCCATTACCAGCTGCACCAACACCTCCAATCCCTCCGTGATGCTGGGCGCCGGTCTGCTGGCGCGCAATGCCGTCGCTAAGGGCCTGCGGAGCAAGCCGTGGGTGAAGACCTCGCTGGCGCCCGGCTCCAAGGTCGTGACCGAGTACTACGAACGCGCCAACCTCATCGAGCCGCTGGAGGCGCTGGGGTTCAATCTCGTCGGTTATGGCTGCACCACTTGCATCGGTAACTCCGGGCCGCTGCCCGAGGAGGTGTCCAAGGCGGTGAGCGACGCCGATCTGGCGGTGTGCTCAGTGCTCTCGGGCAATCGCAACTTCGAGGGGCGCATCAACCCCGACGTGAAGATGAACTACCTCGCTTCGCCGCCGCTCGTGGTCGCCTATGCCTTGGCGGGGACCATGGATATCGACCTGCTCGGCGATCCGCTGGGCGAGGATGCTGAGGGCGAGCCTGTGTTCCTACGCGATATCTGGCCCTCTGCCAGGGAGGTCGCCGAGACGATCGAGCAGGCGGTGCAGTCGGACATGTTCCGGCGCAGCTACGACGGTGTCTATGCCGGCGATGAGCGCTGGCGCACGCTGCCGGTGCCTAGTGGCGACAGCTTTGCTTGGGACGCGGAGTCGACCTACGTGCGCAATCCGCCTTACTTCTATGGTCTGCCGCGCGAGCCGGAGCCGGTGCGCGACATCGAAGGCGCTCGCGTGCTTGCGCTGCTGGGCGACAGCGTCACCACCGACCACATCTCCCCGGCCGGTTCCATCAAGCGCGACAGCCCGGCTGGGCTCTACCTGCAGGAGCACGGGGTGCAGCCGCGCGACTTCAACAGCTATGGCTCACGGCGCGGCAATCACGAGGTGATGATGCGCGGGACCTTTGCCAACATTCGCCTGCGTAATCAGTTGGCGGGTGAGCGGGGGGCTCTTCCCGAAGGTGGGGTGACGCTGCACCTGCCCGACGGGGAGTCGATGTCGATCTATGACGCCGCCATGCGCTACGCGCAGGAGGGCGTGCCGCTGATGGTGCTCGCCGGCAAGGAGTACGGCTCGGGCTCCTCGCGCGACTGGGCTGCCAAGGGGACCAAGCTGTTGGGGGTGCGCGCTGTGATCGCTGAGAGCTTTGAGCGCATCCACCGTTCCAATCTTGTGGGGATGGGCGTGCTGCCTTTGCAGTTCAAGCCCGGCGATTCGGTTGCCTCGCTGGGGTTGAGTGGGCATGAGACGTTCTCGATCGCTGGTCTTGCGGACGGCGAGGAGGTGCCGCGCGAGGTGACCGTGCAGGCTGGGGAGCGAGAGTTTGCGGTGACCGTGCGTATCGATACGCCCAAGGAGCAGCGCTACTACCGCCATGGCGGGATTCTTCAGTATGTGCTGCGCGGGCTGCTTGCATCGTGAGTCCCGCGGGGCGTAAGGGCAACGCCGCCGCCGGGGGCAGGTCGGCGGGGAAGGACAGCGGCTTCCCGGTCGTGCTGCGCGAGCTGCTGGCGGCGCGCGGACCCTCGGGGTATGAGACGGCGCCTGCGGCGGTTTGGCGTGAGGCTGCCGCGGCTTTTGGTGCGCAGGTCAGCACCGATGTTGTGGGTACGCCCTCGGCGCGGGTGCCGGCGCGCGGAGGGTCCGGGGCACGTGGCGCTGGTGGTGGGGGCGGCAAGGGGCAGGCTCGGCGGTTGATGGTGATGGGGCACATCGATGAGATCGGGCTGATCGTCACCCACATCGATGACGAAGGCTTTCTCTGGTTCCGCGAGGTCGGAGGCTGGGATGCGCAGATCCTCGTCGGGCAGCGCGTGGTCTTGGCGACCCGTGAGGGTGACCTTGCCGGCGTGATCGGCAAGAAGCCGATCCACCTGCTGCGCGACGATGATCGCAAGAAGGTTGCCGAGGTACGCGATCTGCATATCGATATTGGCGCCAAGGACGGCAAGGAGGCGCGCAGGCTTGTGCGGGTGGGTGATGTGGCGGTGATCGACGGCGATCCTTTGGAGTTGCCCAATGGTCGGCTGGCCTCGCGTGCGCTTGACAATCGCCTTGGCTCGTTTGTGGCGCTCGAGGCTGCCCGGATTGTGGCTGAGGCCGGGGGTGGGGAGTGGGAGCTTGTGGCTGTTGCGGCGGCGCAGGAGGAGACCACCTTTGGCGGCTCGCGTACCAGTGCCTTCTCGCTGGAGCCGCATGCGGCGATTGTCGTGGACGTGACGCACGCGACTGATGCCCCGGGGATCGATGTGAAGGAGGCCGGCAAGCATGAGTTGGGGTCGGGGCCCGTCATTAGCCGGGGCTCCACGCTCAATCCGCGGCTCTTCGAGTTGTTGCATGAGGCTGCTGAGCGGGAGGGCATTCCGTTTACCGTCGAGGCTTCTGGGCGCAACACGGGGACCGACGCCGATGCTGTGCACCTGAGTCGCGGCGGGGTGGCCACGGGGCTGGTGTCGATCCCACTGCGCTACATGCACTCGCCGGTCGAGCTCGTGGAGTTGCGCGACGTGCATGCTTGCGCGCGCCTCATCGCGGCCGTGGCTTTGGGGTTGGACGGGGAGACTTCGCTGTCGCGCTGAGGGGCTTGTGGGGCGGTAGGGAGTAGTTTTCTCCTAGACAAATCTGGGCGTTTGTTTCCGATTATTCGTGGGTTTGGGGTCGATCGGGCCTTGCTCCATAAGGGATCTTGGGTGGAGGATTGAAGTATGGCCCGTTCTCCTTTCGAATAGCTTGAGATAGTCCACTGGAGTCCCATACGCTGTGTAGGCCTCCTCGCAAACCGGCCCGCTTGGCGGAGATCGCGGGGGCGCAGCAAAGACATCTGTTGGCCGGCCTGCATGCTTAGGTCAGCCGGGGTGTCGCCTTATCCAAGAAGCGACTACCCAATCATCATCCCGGCCGTTGGCCGGAGGAAAGGAACGCAGATCATATGTTCAAGGTAAGACTCGCCATACTTGGCGCGCTTGCTCTCTTCATTGTCAGTGGGATCTCGGCGTCGGCAGCTTCGGCGTCTGGTCCGTTTTGGCATGTGGGGGGGACTTCGCTGAATGGCACGCGACAAATTAAATTACAATCTAAAGGTCCTCTATTCCTCAAAGTCCCGGGGACTCTGGAAATCAGATGCGAGAACAGCATCTCAGAAGGTGGGACTATCGAAGGCAATACAACAACTCAAGGTCAAGGTAAAGGCCGTACGCTTTACTCGAGCTGCAAAGTACTCGTACCTGGAGAAGAAAAATGCCTAGTGGGCGACACGCTGACCAATCGAGGTCAAATCAAAACCAGTCCAATCAAATCGTATCTGGCTAAAGCCGGCCAAACGGGTATTGTAGAGGTCTTTGAACCAGGGCAAGGAAACATATTTACGCAATTCAACCTCGTAACCGGCAAATCAGCATGTGCGTTCAAAGAAGTAGGGGCGATTGGTTCTGCCGTTGCTGAAGTGATACCAGCGAGGGTGGAAGGTCAAGAAGGTTTAATTTCATTCCCAGAAAAAGCGATCCTCAAAGTCATACATGAAGAAACTGAAGTAACGCTCCCCTCATTGAAAACTGTAGGCGCCGTGGGAACTTTTAGTGGTGTCTATGCTGCTAGGCTGGCGACGTTCCCCGAAAATTTTGGGGCGTTTGAAACCTGATAGATCGCTAATATAAGGGCCACTCGCAAGAGTGCCTGCATTTCACCGTGCCCCCGGCGGCATATGAAGCTGCCAGGGGCACGGTCATAGATATCGACCAATCCGTAAACCACAAAGGAGTTGGTTTATATTGATAAGACTCGGTGTCCTTGCTCTCTTCATCGCGGATGGTATCCGGCATCGACGGCATCGGCGTCTGGTCCGTTCTGGCATGTGAATGAAAAAAAGTTGGCATCGAGCGAAACGAGACAACTTAAACTATAAAATAAAGGTCCTATGATACTCAATCTGCCGGGTACGCGGGAAATCGCGTGCCAAAGAAGCATCTCCGAAGGTGCAACTATCGAAGGCAGCACAGTAACCCCAAGGTCAAGATAAAGGCCGTACCGTCTATACGAGCTGCACGGTACCTGGGCCGACAGGGGAAGATGTAAGGTAGCTGAAGGCCAAATAAAAAACCAATCAAACCAAATCCTACGTGGCCGAAGCCGAAACCCAAATAAAGATCGTGGACGTCTTGAACCATCACAAAGGTCCACAATTTCAGTCTTTTCGCTAGAAAATGGTCCAGGAAATAGCTGCATATTTAATGAAATAGGGGTCGCGGGATCAATTGTTGCCAAAGTTATACCATCAGGGCAAGAAGGTATAATGGTTTTTCCCCTCGACGGCTATGTCTTAAAGTCAAACATGAAGGTACAGAAGCTATCTCCATCCCCAAATCATCGGGATTGTATCAACTTTCCCAATTACCTACGGTGTAAGACTGCGGAGTATTGAAACCTGATTCTGATGTTGACGTATGCTAAAGCGAAAGAATGATGGTCTACCGTTTGTCGTTGCCTTTATCTGTTCCTAGAGATACACGTCCATATGTGGAAATCTCACAAGGGTTGGAGACACCCAAGCAAGGGGTCAAACAGATCGCTTATGCTCTACCGGTCGCAGCGTGGCCGGCGCCATTCATCCGGACGTAGTATCGAAAGATGGGCTCTTGGGGTCCGTCTGGGGAGGGATCGGAGTTGGCGACCAAGCGAACAAATGGGCAGCATATCACTGTCGTGATGCTTGTATTGCTGCTGCTGGCCACCGGCATGCTCGGCATCGCGGGATTCGCGGAGGGGTCTGTTGGGTGTCCCAATCGAACACTGACGGGCTTCCAGGCGTCCCTTCCAGGTTGCAGGGCCTATGAGATGGTCACGCCCCCTTACAAGGAGGGCTTTCAGTTCGGGGCTGGTCCAATGTCTGAAGATGGCTCGCAGATTCAGGCCGAATCGCTTGGTAACTTCCTGGATCCTGGAGGTGCGATCCCCGAAGGCTCAGGTACGCTTGGGCACTTCTACCGTCTTGTGCGAGCCGAAGCGGGATGGGAGTCTATTCCCCTGGATGCGCCATTCTCCAGATTTCCTAACCTCCACGAAGTTCCGAGCCTGAGCCCAGATTTTCGCAGCAGTCTTTGGTTCGCTAGTGTGCCAGGGCAGTCGTCTGAAGATATCTACGTGGACATGTCCGGTGGCGTGGTGACGCGGGTGGGTCCTGGTGCACCGCCCGCAGCGCACCAGACGGCACTTCACTTTGCGGGGGCATCTGTAGATCTGCGTTACTTGCTTTTCAACGCGCACTCGGCAAACGGGGCGGAAGAGAATCCGCTTTGGCCAGGAGATACAACTCTCGGTGGGGGCCTACCTTCGCTCTATGAGTATGCTGGGACGGGCAACTCCGAACCGGGCCTGGTGGGCGTCAGCGATGAAGGCAGGCTAGCAAGTGTCAGTGAATCGCACCTGATCAGCGACTGCGGCACTGTTCTTGGTGGAGGTGGCGGTCCCGAAGAAGAGGCCTACAACGCGGTCTCGGCGAGTGGCGTGACGGTCTTCTTCACGGCTATGCACTGTGGTGGCGCTCCATCGGCGGATGAATTGTATGCACGGATTAATCGGGAAAAAACGATTGCGATCTCTGAGCCACCTCTCCTGTCCGTACCTGGCCGCATATGCACGGGAGCGTGTGCGACAGCCGAGAGTGTTCCTGGAAACCGCAAGGCCGGTAACTTCGCTGGTGCATCGCTGGATGGGTCGCGGGTGTTCTTCTTGACGAGTCAGCCTTTGGTGGATGCGGATACGGATAACGGTGTCGATCTCTATGCAGCGGACATAGGTGAAGGTCGGCTAACGAGGCTGGTCCAAGTATCGCGCGGCGGAGAAGGCGATCCAACTCCAGGCACGGGGGCTGACGTACTGGGGGTAGCGCGGGTCTCCGAGGACGGATCGCATGTCTACTTCGTTGCACAGGGCGCGCTGACCGGCACGAACAGGGAAGGAAGGGCTCCGGTGGCGGGCGAACCGAATTTGTACGTATCGGTGGAGGAATGTCCCGGTGGGGAAGGCTCCTGCGGGAGCCCTGTGGACCGTACGTCGTTTGTGGCCACCTTATCCGGCGCCGATGGCGCGGATTGGGGTTCGGCAGATTCGCGGCCCGTGCAGGCAACTCCTGATGGGCGCTACTTAGTGTTTCAGAGCACGGCGGACTTGACGCCCGATCAGGAAGGGTTGCCAGAGGCCGGTCAGGTGTTCGAGTATAACGCTCAGGCCGAAACACTTGCCCGTGTCTCGCATGGACAAAACGGCTACAACGGAAATGGAAATTCCAAGATGTATCCTGCAACCATCCCCAGTCAGTATTACAGAGTCGCTGGGTCCGATACACGCTTCACAGGACTGGCGGTATCTGCCGACGGCTCTCGTGTCTTCTTCTCCAGTGCAGCTGCTTTGACGCCGCGTGCGCTGGAGGGCTTCTCTAGCGTATATGAATATCATCGCGGAGAAGTATCATTGATAGCTGGTGGGCATGATGTTGCTGCCGTCAATGCGACAAGCTTGATCGGGACCGATGAGTCGGGTCGTGACGTATTCTTCATGACTACGGATCAGCTGATCCCGCAGGATCGAGACGCTTCGGCCGACCTGTATGACGCGCGTATCGATGGTGGTTTTGCGCCACCGGTGGAATCGGCGCCGTGTGCGGGCGACTCCTGCCAGGGCGCTGCGAGGACACCCCCGCCTCTGCTCATGCCAGGGGTGTCCTCAGGTGTGAAGGAAGAATCGCCGGTTGAGGTCACATCGTCGGCTGGAGTCAAGCAGAAAGCGAAGGTCACGAAGAAAGCCAAGAAGCCCAGGAAGCGCAGGCGAAGCACGTCGAAGCGCGGGCGCCGCAAGGCTCCAAGGTCGCGGGAGGGAAGTAAATCATGACCTCAGATTTGAGATTACGGTCGTCATCCAAATTGTGGTTGCTATCGGGTTATCGACGCACTAGCATCGCAAGAACGATGACGATAACCGTTGTGGTTGTGGTCATGGCAACGGCCGGCGCGGTGTCCCCCTTCACCGCATCGGCCGTTTCACCTGCTCCAAGGTGGGTGATCTCTTCGGTTGCTCAGCCAACGAACTTCTCCACCAGCGATACCGCGCTGTGTAGCAGAAGCGAATTCTTCCTATGCGATCAGTATGTCGTGACGCTCACGAATGTGGGAGATGGGTCGACGACAGGGCCTGTGGTTATCGCCGACACGTTGCCAGCGGGACTCAAGGCAGTCGGGATGGGAGGTTATAATATGGAGGAGAATCTGGAGCTGGAAAGTCATGGCCCGCACATGACATGCAGCTTGCATGTCACCACCTGCACGTACGTGGGACAGGCGGACCCCGGCACGACGCTGGTTGTCTATTTGGAAGTTGAGGTGACCTCGGCGAATGGTATAGTCACCAACACAGCGCGGGTCTCGGGTGGGGGTGCTCCACAGGTCACCACGAGCGAGCCGCTGACCTCGCCGAACACCGTAGATCTGCTGCCAGCTCCGTTTGATATCTCGGACTTCGGTTTTGAAGCACACGATGCGTACGGTTTGTCGGATCCTGAGGCCGGCGGTCATCCATATGGAGTGACGAGCACGGTGAACTTCAACACCGCTATCACGGCTGAGCCGTCGGGAACCCTTGTTCCAGGGAGCGTCGAGCCTCCAAAGAATCTGGCTGTATATCCGCCGCTCGGCTTTCTCGGCGACCCCACCGCTGCCGCCCAGTGCACCGGAACTGAGCTGGGGGGCGGTGGGAACGTGAATTCCGAATGCCCACCCACGAGCCGGGTGGGCACGTTCATCTTCTTCGAGGAGAATGTCGTCTCAGGGACCGTTGCGCCCGCAAACGTCGGTGGCGCGGAGTCGGCGGTCTACAACATGGTGCCGCAGCACGGTTATCCGGCGCAGTTCGGCTTCAAGGTATCCGGAATCTCGGTACCGCTCTATGTGAGTCTGGTGCATACGCCTTCCGGATATGGATTGCGCGTGGCCACCCCAGGCTTGCCCACAACACTCCATGTCGAGGGCGCCGCACTCACCTTCTTCGGCGATCCCAAGGCGGCCGATGGCGAACCGAACGTCTCACGGGCCTTCTTTACGAACCCCGATAACTGCAGTGCCGGCCCGCTGACGGCTAAGGTCCAGGCTGATTCCTGGGTTCACCCTGGTCAGTGGGTCACGGGCGAATCGGTCGCGTATCCTCAGATGGCCGGCTGCAACCTGCTGCAGTTTGAACCGATGGTCGAAATGCAGCCGGAAGTAACCCAGGCCGAAGCGCCTTCGGGGTATGAGATCAAGCTCAAGGTTCCGCAGAACCCCGAGCGCTTCCCTGTGCTGGCGACGCCGCAGCTCAAGGATGTGACCATGACTCTTCCAGAAGGCATGGCGATCTCTCCTGGCGGGGGAGATGGGCTGGCTGGCTGCGAAGCGTCTGGGCCGCATGGGATCGACATGCCTACGGGTGGCAGCAATCCCTTCGATGTTGGTGCCGGTGCTCCAGGTGAACGGGGCGAAGAACTCGGGCAGGAAGGCATGACCCAGCTTGTTGCTGGGCATTGTCCTGCGGCTTCGCAGGTCGGCACCGTGCAGATCGTGACCCCCGTGCTGAAGAAGCCTCTCATGGGTCATCTTTACATAGCGCAGCCCAAGTGCGGCGGCGCAGGCCAGCCGGTATGCACGGCGGCGGATGCGACGAATGGGAATCTCTTCGGCTTATATCTTGAAGCTGGTAGCGAAGAAGCTGCTGCCGTAGTGAAGCTGGCCGGTAGCGTGTCTATCGATCCTGCGACGGGCCGGGTGACGGCCAAGTTCAAGGAAAATCCGCAGTTGCCTGTCAGCGAAGTGGATATTCAGCTCAATGGTGGGGCGCGGGCGCCTTTGGCCAACCCGCGGCAGTGCGGTGCTGCTTCTGCCGAAGCGGACCTTTCGCCTTGGAGCTCGCCTGTGACACCTGATGCTCTCGTAAAGAGCCCGTCGTTTGGGGTCGATTGGGATGGCAACGGGGCGCCGTGCCCCGCGACGCCCTTTACGCCGAGCCTCTCGGCGGGGCCGACGAGGGTGGCGGCGGGGCATTTCAGTCCCTTTACGCTCACCCTCAATCGTGGCGATCGCCAGCAGGATCTCTCAAGGCTTCAGGTCAGAATGCCTCCCGGGCTCTTGGGGATGCTCTCCAAGGTGCCGCTCTGTGATGAACCTGCAGCGGCGCTGGGTGAATGCGGAGAAGCCAGCAACATCGGGAGCGTCAATGTCGCCGCGGGCTCTGGCTCGCATCCCTTGTGGGTTACCGGCAAGGTCTTCCTCACCGGACCCTATGGCGGTGCCCCCTTCGGTCTCTCCGTCGTCGTGCCGGCTGTTGCCGGCCCCTTCAATCTGGGGAACGTCATCGTGCGCTCGCGCATCGATATCGACCCGACCACCAGCGCCGTGATTATCACAAGCGATCCTCTGCCGCAGTCCCGCGATGGGATTCCCTTGCGAATTCAGACGCTCAATGTGGCGGTCACGCGCAATGAATTCACTTTCAATCCCACCCACTGTTCGGGTCTGCAGGTCTCCGCTACTGCTGAATCCGCCCAGGGTGCTCAGGCGAGCCTCAGCTCGCCCGTCTCCGTGGAAGGGTGCAGTGGGCTACCTTTCACGCCTGGCTTCAAGGTTTCCACCGGTGCCGCCACCTCCAAGGCCCTCGGTGCCAGTCTCGATGTCAAGGTCACCTCCGCTGCTGGTCAGGCGAACATCGCGGGTGTCGCCGTGAAGTTGCCCAAGCAGTTGCCTGCGCGCTTGAGCACCTTGCAGCATGCCTGTCTGGCGGAAGTCTTTGCGAGCAACCCCGCGCTGTGCGATCCCAAGTCACTCGTGGGGGTCGTGCAGGCAAGCACCCCCGTTCTTCCCGTCAAGCTGAGCGGCCCTGCCTATCTCGTCTCTCACGGTGGCGCCGCCTTCCCTGACCTCGTCGTGGTCCTACAGGGCGACGGTGTGCGGATCAACCTCACGGGGAACACCAACATCACCAAGGGCATCACCAGCAGCACCTTCGCGAGCGTTCCCGACGCCCCGATCGAAAGCTTCGAGCTGCAGCTACCCAGAGGGCCTCATAGTGCGTTGACCTCCAACGTCAAGGCGCTCTGCGGCCAGAAGCTCGCGATGCCCATTACCATCACCGGTCAGAATGGCGCGCAGATCAAGCAGACCACAAAGATCGCCGTCACCGGGTGCCCCAAGGCCAAGAAGCGGCCGGCCGCCAAGAAGCGCACCCACTGACTTCGAATAGCTTGACATAGTTCGTTTAGCTGGCATACTCGATGGATGCCCTTGCGGGTATTTATCGAGCTATGACATAAAGGAGTCGCCTTATGCTCAAGATAGGGTGCGCTGTGCTGGGCGCGCTTACTCTCTTGGTCGCCAGCGGGATCTCGGCATCGGTTGCCTCGGCCACTGGCGGTCCATTCTGGCACGCGGCTGGGACAAAGCTATTTCTAAACGAAGCACGACAAATAAAACTGCAGTCTAAAGGTGCCTTAGTGTTCAAAGCGCAGGCTGGGCTGGAAATAGAATGCAGGAACAGCATCTCCGAAGGTGGAGTTCTCGAAGGCAGCACCACCTCTCAAGGTCAAGCTAAAGGCCGTCTGCTTTTTTCAAGCTGCACGGTGCCCATACCGGCAGGTGCCAAGTGCATCGTAGGTGGCACTGCCCAAATCAAAACCAATCCACTCAAATCATATCTGGCTAAAGCCGGGCAAACAAATATTGTGGAGGTGTTTGAACCAGGGCAAGGAATGGTTATCGCCGTCGTTCAACTTGCCAATGGCTCGGGAGGCACGTGCCCGTTTAAAGAAGTGGGAATCGATGGGTCGACCGTCGCCGAGGTTATACCGGCGGAAAAGGAAGAGCAAGAAAACCTCATTTCATTTCCAAGCACCGCCATTCTCAAAGTCGTACATGAAGGAACGGAAGTCAGTCTTGCGCCACTGAAAATTATAGGATTCACCGCAGTCTTCACCGGCGCCTACGCCGCGAGGTTGGCGAATTTCCCCGAAAAATTTGGGGCCTTTGAAACCTGAATGTGTTGAGCTGGCCTCTCGCTGAGGGCGCCAGCGCAACAAGAGCGCAAACCCAGGCGGGCCAAGGGCCGCTAGGCCAAGTCGGCCCGCCTGGGGGCCGCTCGCTAGGCCGTCGCTGCGTCCAGCTCGGTGAAGGGCTTGACCTCGTATGCCGCCCCTGGGGTGCCGCCCAGGGCGATCAGGCGTAGGCCTTCGGGGCCGGCGTAGACCTTGCGCTTGGCGGCTGCGCCGATGCGCACAACCACGTCCGGGTTGATCTCCACGCGCTCGCCTTCGACATCGAAGTGCCCCGAGCCGCGCAGGGCCGCGAAGACCTCCTCCTGGGACTCCTCCGCATGGTCGTGTTCGGGGTAGTCCGCGTAGTTGGGTGGCAGATCCACGATCTGCATTCCGAAGGAGCTCGCGCCTACTTCGGCTCGGCACTTCTTCAGGCCGCCGCCGAAGGCGCCCTCCATGTCATCGATGCGCTTCGAGGTGTAGTCAGCCATGGCAATCCTCATCTCTATCGTCGTCTGAAAGGGGAGCTGCGGAGAGATATCTTAGCGACTACTAAGAAGCGTCGGCAGGGGCGGCCTCGCGCGCGGGCGCGGGCTCGCGTGCTTCCTCTGCTTCGGGCTTGAGCACGGGGTTGTCCGTGGGCAGGATCAGGCCCAGCTGGCGCGAGTTCACGAGGACCGTTCCATCGGGCGCCCAGATGACGCCGTCCTCCTCGAAGAAGCCTTCGCGTAGTAGACGTGTCGTGAAGATGCCCAGGCACATGCCATCGAGCGCCCCTGTTTGGGGCGGTGGCGGCTGGCGGAAGTGGATCGTCAGGTCGACCGTGGGGCTGATCGCCGGCTCGGACAGGCCGATGAATGAGGGCGGAAACCAAGCATCTGCGAACAGCGCCAGCGACAGCGCATCTAGTGGCCGCGGCTCGGGCAATGCCGTCCAGCCGCCGATTTCCATCGGATGGTCCGCGCCGATGAAGGGCATCGCGCCGACTCGTACCTGCATTACAAGCTGCTTCGTGAACTCTGGTGCGCCTTTGAACAGCGGCGGTGTCGCGCGCTGCTCCAGGTCCGGCGGCGCCACCTCCGGCGGTGGCATCTCCCCCGCCCGCGGCGCCTGCCAGGGGACGGAGAAGGCCGCCAGTGCCAGTGCCTTGACCGAGCCTTCCTGCTCCAGGCGCGCTGACAGCGTGCTCAGCGAGTTGCCTTGGCGCTCGATCGTCGTGTGAATCACGGCCGGGCCCGCTTCGGGTGCCGAGGCGTAATGGATCGTCAGCGAGCGCGGCGAGCGCCTGGGGTCCGCGACTGCTTCTGTCAGCGCGCGCAGCAGCATTGCTGCGAGGTAGCCCCCGTGGGGTCCGCGTCCCGCGCGCCAGCCTGGTGCGATCTCAGCTGCGAAGGAAGCGCTTGCCGCCGGCTTTGCGCCGTCTCTCAGGGGCGGATCGATGCGGTGCACCGCCGTATCGCGGTCGAAGCGTGTTTCCATATCCGGCGCGAGCATACTGGCTGGGCGGCCAGTCGGGTCCGCTCAGTCGCGCACATGGCGCTTGGCGAACGCGGAAGCTTGTGGCGCTCAGCTGCGCACAAGCCGCTTGTAGGTGATGCGATGCGGGCGGTCTGCCGCGGCGCCCAGGCGCGCGTGGCGGTTCTCCTCATAAGCATCGAAGTTGCCCTCGAACCACGTCACCTGCGAGTCGCCCTCGAAGGCCAGCACATGCGTGCATATCCGGTCCAGGAACCAGCGATCGTGGGAGATGATCACCGCGCAGCCGGGGAAGCCGAGCAATGCGTCCTCCAGCGCGCGCAGCGTATCCACGTCGAGATCGTTCGTAGGCTCGTCCAGCAGCAGCAGATTGCCGCCGCTGCGCAGCAGCTTCGCCAGGTGCACCCGGTTGCGCTCGCCGCCTGAGAGCTTGCCGATGCGCTGCTGCTGGGAGGTGCCCTTGAAGTTGAAGCCTGCCGTGTACTGGCGGCTATTGACCACGCGCTCTCCCACTTCCAGGTGATCCAGGCCGTCGCTGATCTCCTCCCACACCGTCTTCTCCGGGTCCAGTGCATCGCGCGACTGATCCACGTAGGCCAGCTGCACCGTGTCGCCCAGCTCCAGGCTGCCTTCATCGGGGGTGTCCTGGCCGGTGATCATGCGGAAGAGGGTTGTCTTGCCAGCGCCATTGGCGCCGATCACGCCCACGATGCCTGCGCGCGGCAGATCGAAGGAGAGGTCCTCGATCAGCAGGCGCTCGCCGAAGCCCTTGCGCAGATGCGACACCGTCAGCACCTGCGAGCCCAGGCGTGGGCCGGGCGGGATGTGGATCTGCACGTCCTCCAGCTTCACCTGGCGCTCCTGCGCCACCAGCTCCTCATAGCGCGCCAGACGTGCCTTTGACTTCGTGCGCCTGCCCTTTGGGTTCGTCCGCACCCATTCGAGCTCTGCCGCGATCGTGCGCTGACGCCCTTTCTCGCTGCGCTCTTCCTGTGCCAGGCGCGCCCCCTTCTGCTCCAGCCACGAGGAGTAGTTGCCCTCGTAGGGGATGCCTCGGCCGCGGTCGAGCTCGAGGATCCAGCCTGCCACGTTGTCCAGGAAGTAGCGGTCGTGTGTGACCGCCACGATCGTGCCCGCGTACTCCGCCAGGTGCTGCTCCAGCCATGCCACCGACTCCGCGTCGAGGTGGTTTGTTGGCTCGTCCAGCAGCAGCAGATTCGGCGCGCTCAGCAGCAGCCGGCACAGCGCCACGCGGCGGCGCTCGCCGCCCGAGAGGCTGGCGACCTCTGCCTCCGGCGGGGGCAGGCGCAGGGCGTCCATCGCTTGGTCAAGGCGCGTGTCGAGATTCCATGCGTCGGCGGCGTCGATCTTGGCCTGGATATCGCCGAACTCCTGCGCTGTCTCATCGGAGTAGTTCGCTGCCAGCTCATTGAAGCGCTCGAGCAGCGCCTTGGTCTCGGAAACACCTTCCTCCACGTTGCCGCGCACGTCCTTGCTCTCATTCAGCTGCGGCTCCTGTGCGAGCATCCCCACTGTGGCCCCCGGCGCCAGCATCGCCTCGCCGCGGTAGTCCTGATCGATGCCGGCCATGATCTTCAGCAGCGTCGACTTGCCCGCGCCGTTGTAGCCGAGTACGCCGATCTTCGCGCCTGGATAGAACGCCAGCGTGATGTCGCTCAGCACCGTCTTATCCGGCGGGTGCAGCTTGGACAGGCGGTGCATCGTGAAGATGTACTGAGAGGACATGAAAGGCAGGATAGGGCGATAACGTAAGCGGGGTATGCCCGCGGCCATCCTCGACATCGAGCAGCAGCTGCTGCTGCTGGAGCTCCAGGCGCCTTTCGACAAGCGCGAGGTGCAGCTCGCGCGCCGGCGCATGGCCAAGCGCTGGCACCCCGACGTCGCGCCTGCTGGGCGCCAGTATGAGCACGAGCGCCATCTGAAGGCCATCAACGAGGCCGCCGACCAGCTGGAGCGCCTCGCCGAGGGCAGTCGTGGCGGCAAGGTCTCGCGCAACGCCGTCAAGGTCAGCGCTGCCGCCGCGCGTCGCGCGCGCGAGGAGGCTGGTCGCCGCGCCTACGAAGAGGAGCAGCGCGCCCGCGAGCATGCCCACGAGCAGGCCGTGCACGATCCTTTCGGCAGTCGCGTGCCCGACCACTCCGTCGTGCACCGCTACGCGCGCTGCGAGTCCTATCCCGAGTGGGGGGTCGGCACCGTGGCGGGCATCTACTTCACCGGCGATCCCACCGGCGATGATGAGGTCCAGCAGTGGGCCCGTGTGCGCTTCAGCCACGGCGTGCGCACCGTCCCAGCCGGCAGCATGAGCTTCGTCGACTTCTCCAAGCCCGATCCTGCCGGGGCCCGCGTTGCGCGCTTCATGACCGCCGCGCAGCGCGCCATGGCTGAAGGCGACTACGCCCTCGCCGCGCAGCGGCTCGTCTATGCGCGCGATGCCGAGCCTAAGAACGTCGGCGTGCTGCGCTTGATGACCTTGGCCTTCTGGCAGGCCGGCAACCTGGAGGCCGCCGCGCGCTCCGTGCGTGACTGGGCGCGCGTAGATGGCGAGCGGCCTGCGGCGCATCGCTTCGCCGCCCGCATCTATGAAGACGTCGGCGCTCTGGATCTCGCCGAGGAAGCCGCTCACCGCGCTGCCGAGCGCGGTCCCACCGATGCCGGCGCCTGGGAGCGTCTGGGTCGCTTGCGCTTGCAGCTGCTTGACCGCGAGGGAGCCTTGGAGGCGCTTGAGCGCGCGCTCGGCCTGGGTGCGGGTGGGGATGTGAAGGCGCTGCTCGTGCAGGCCTTGGCGCTTGAGCCGCGCGCCGTACCTGTGGTTTGAGTCTTAGCGCGCTAGGCGGCGCCTCGCCGTAGCCAGCAGCAGGAACTCGACAGCCAGTATCGCCAGCGCCAGCCCCGTTAGCAGGCGGCCGGCCACGATCGCCGTGTGATCCGCGGGGCTGACGGAAATCTTCACCGCAGTGCTCGTCGCATGGGCGTATGGTGTGATTTCGAGCACATCATTGGCTTCTTCGTCGGTTCCGACGATCTCTGCGCCGCTGATATGCACAAATTCCGAGCGACTCCTGATATTGGTGTCCACGCGCTGGCCTGGTGCCTCATGGACCACCAGTGACGCACGATCATTGTGCACTGATTCTGGGGGAAAGGTCACGCGAGGTAGCTGCGTGCTGATCGGACGCACCGGGTCATAAACATAATTCAACAGCCCTTCCTGCTCGTATATCGGTTTCAGATACGAGCTCAGTGCGATGCTGCGGCTTCGTCCCTGGGGATGGGCGCCCGTCTGCTGTACCGCTCCGATAACTGCTATCGCGAGAATCGGCACCAGCGCCCAGGCCCAATATCTGCTCTCGCTGCCCCCATCGCGGTTCGCTACCAGCACGGCGAGCACCGCGCCGCTGATTCCGAGTAGCACATAGCTCTCAAGGCGAAAGCTGAACTGCAACGTCGAATACACGCGCGGAAGCGCAAGAATGATTCCCACGTGCGTCATCACGATCAGCAGCAGGGCAGTGGCTGCGCAGATGACAAGCAGGATCCTCATCCATGCTCCGCTCCTGCGTGCTCGCAGTGAGATTGCGATGCCCGCGAAAATCCACACCATGGCCAGTATCGGGAGCGATGTCGTCAGTATGGTGCCTGACGCCTGCTTGCGCGATAACGTAAATAGGTGCCGCGCGGCGACTGGATATGTGCTTTCCCTCAGTAGCTGCCGAAAGTGGGGATAGGACTGTGCGATAACTGTCTTTGACTCATATGCTGCCGTCGGCAGCAGAAACCAGGCACTCACCAACAGCGCCGGAATCATGATGCCTGCGACGCGCAGGATATTTGACCAGCCGATGTTGTCTCGCGCCTCCGGTACGCACGCCAGCAGCGCCAGGCCCACGATCAGCAGTATCGTCGAGCCCCAGATCACCGTCAGCAGGTGGCTGCCAAAAAAGACGATGCTGCTCCCTGCCAGGGCCGCCGCTGGGAGCAGGCGCAGCTGTTTTGCTCGTATCACCTCCAGCCCCGACGCGATCATCAACGGCATCACCGACACCGCTATAAACTCCGGCCAATCGCCGAGCGCATACACGATCGTCAGATATGACGCCGAGGTGACGAAGATGATCCCGGGAACGTGCGCCAGCCAGCGGCCCAGGCCGAAGATGCGCGCTGTCCAATACCAGCCTGCGTATGCCGCAATGAAGCCCAGCACATATGTCAGCACATATGCGTCCAGCGGAGCATCGCCCAGCGCCAGCGACAGGACGCCCGTCAACGTATAGATCGTTCCGCCATAAAAGGCATACAGCGGATAGAAAACGCCGTGTGAATAGTTGAGGAACAGGCTTGGCGAGTGATTGTCACGGATCGCTACGCTCTGGTGCCACATGTACCACAGGTGATTCAGCCAGTCTTCATTGAACGTCGCATCGGTGAGGAGCAGCGGCCACGCCAGTGCCCCTATCAGGCAAAGGGGCGCGGCGATGCCCAAAGCTCGGGCAGCATAAGAACGCGCCTGCGTGTATGGCCGCTGGCTCACGGCCCAGCATGGTTGCGCGTTCTACGTCAAATGGCACCTCTGTGCCGTGGCGCGGGGATTGCCAAGCTTTTTGGCGAAGGCTACGTCTCTGACTCTTGCGCTTGAGTCAACTCAGGATGTTGACGGCGCGCGAGACGATCAGGCCGATCGTCACCAGCGACACCAGCGACTGCACCCCCATCACCATCTTGGCCATCGGCGTCAGCGGCATCGTGTCCGTGGGGGAGAACGCCGTCGCATTGGTGAGCGATACATACAGGTAGTCAATGAACTTCGGCCGCCAATTGCGCGGCTCGATGCGATCGTCGCTCATCTGCGGGAACAGGAAGTCGGGTTGGCCATCGTGTCCGGCGGCGCGCCGTCCCGGTCCGCCGCGATCGACCTCCCAGTACCACAGGCCGAAGATCAGGAAGTTGGTCGACCAGATCAGCACGCCGGAGACGATAAGCTCGCGTCCGTTGTAGATGTGACTGTGCAGCAGATAGTGGGTTAGGGCGCCTAGCGAGTAGATGTTCGCGACGCTCACGAACGCCGTCAGGCTGAGCGCCACGCGCCGGCGGCGGGGATGCTCGTGCTCAAGCTGGTTCGGTGTGGCCAGGAACATGCCCAGCAGCAGCAGCGCCTCCAGTGAGGGGATCAGCCAGAACGGACCTACCACCAGCCGCGAGGGCAGCGCGAACTGCAGCGCGATCGCGGCCAGGATCGTTGCCTGTGCTGGCCAGAACGCCTCGGGCTCGGGCGGTGGTGGATATGGCCGTCCGGGCTGGGCCGCGTATTGCTGGGACGCCATGTCTGAGAGCGTAAGGACCGCTCCGGCGGTGCTTGGCGCTAGCCTGGAAGACAGTGGGAATTGAGAACCCCGTCCACCTCGTCTTTCTCGCTGTCGTCGCGCTTCTCGTGCTCGGCCCCAAGCGCCTGCCTGAGATGGCCCGCGCGCTCGGCAAGGGCATGCGCGAGTTCCGCCAGGCCATGAGCGGTGAGACCTCGGATGAGTCGGACAAACTTGGACCGCCGGCAGGCAGTTAGGCCACAGCCGCTTGGGAGACCGCCCGGGTCTGCCGGCGACGGTTGCCCATCCAGGTGATCAGCCCGATCAAGGCGATCATCCCCACCCCAATTGCCAGGACGCCGCCGAGCACCGCCAGGTACCCGCCCGCGTGGTGGGGGTTCACGAAGAAGTATGGGTACCAGTTCACGATCGCCCCGCGGGTCACCGTGTAGGCGATGTACAGCAGCGGGAAGCTCAGCCACAGCAGCGTCTTGCGCAGCGGCAGCTCTGTCTGTGGCGGGTCGATCGCCCAATCCGCGATCATCACCAGCGGCATGATCTGATGGATGATCGCGTTCGCCCATGGCGTGCTCTCCTTGTGGCCCGACAGCAGTACCTCGAAGACGATGCCCGTTGTCAGCATGTACATCACCGCCGCGCCGCGCAGCAGATCGGTGGTTCTCGATCGTGGTCCCGGACCACGTAGCGCTCCTGCCAGCAGGATGCCCGCCGCGAACAGGTTGCTCAGGATGGTGAAGTAGCTGAAGTAGTCGGTCGTGCTCCAGCCTCGCCCGCCCAGGCCCTTGGCCAGCTGGTAGATGACCGCCGTCAGGATCGCCCCTGCTCCAATGGCGCGGTAGCTGCGGATCGCGGCTGCGGGCATCGTCTGAACTCTACGCCGCATCGGGGTGATTGTCCTGGGCGAGCGATCCGATGCTGGCTGTACCTTGCTCCGGTGCGCCTGATCGTTGCTCGCTGCGAGGTGTCCTATATCGGCCGTGTCACCACCGTGCTGCCCGAGGCCGTGCGGCTGCTGATGCTCAAGGCCGATGGGACGTTCATGGTTTGGGCCGACGGCGGTGGGCCGAACGTCAAGCCGCTGAACTGGATGACGCCGCCCACCGTGCTTGAAGAGGAGCACGATGCGGACGGCGTGCTCGCGCGGCTTGTGGTGCGCAAGCAGCGCCAGGAGGATCGCGTCGAGATCGTGCTTGCTGAGGTGCTCTCGGATATCGAGCATCAGCTCGACGTGCTCGCCTCGCTTGAGAAGGAGGGGCTTGAGCGCGAACTGCAAGAGCTGCTCGCGGCCGCGCCGCAGTGGTGCGGTGAGGGCTTTCGGCTCGTGCGGCGCGAGTGGCCTACCGACATCGGGCCTGTCGATCTCATGTGCCGCGACGTCCAGGATGAGTGGATCGCCGTGGAGATCAAGCGGATCGGCAGCATCGACGCGGTCGAGCAGCTCACGCGCTACCTGGAGCGCATCCGCCTCGATCCCGCGCTTGGCTGCTGCCGCGGCGTACTTGCCGCGCAGCGCATCAAGCCGCAGGCGCGCGTGCTTGCCCAGGCGCGCGGGATCGACTGTGTGGAGGTCGATCTGCAAGTGCTGCGTGGCGAGCGTGAGCCGGAGCTGACGCTGTTTGCGGCCTAGTAGTCTGCGCGCATGACCAACGACACCGCTGCCCCCACTGATGCGGCCGCCACCGCCGCCGCTGATAGCCCAGCGGTTCGCACCGAGCGCCGCGAGAACGTTCTGCTTATCACCATCGACCGCCCTGAGGTTCGCAACGCCGTCAACGCCGCCGTCGCCGCTGGCATCGCCGGGGCGCTTGAGGAGCTCGATGGCGACGATGCTCTCTCCGTCGGCGTGCTCACCGGCGCCGGCGGCTTCTTCTGCGCGGGCATGGACCTCGGAGCGTTCGTCAAGGGGGAGTCGCCTTGGTTCGGCGACCGTGGTTTTGCCGGTATCGCCCAGCGCGCCTCGCGCAAGCCGCTGATCGCCGCCATCGAGGGCTTTGCCGTGGCCGGCGGCATGGAGATCGCGCTGGCCTGTGATCTCATCGTCGCCGCCAAAGGCGCCAAGATGGGCATCCCTGAGGCCAAGCGCTCGCTCGTCGCTGCTGGCGGTGCGCTCTTGCGCCTGCCGCGTCGCATGCCTTACCACGTCGTCATGGAGCTCGCGCTCACGGGCGACCTGCTGCCCGCCGAGCGTTTTCACGAGTTTGGGGTCGTCAACAGTCTGGCTGAGCCTGGTGAGGCCGTTGCGGGGGCGCTTTTACTGGCTGCGCGCCTGGCCGCCAATGGCCCGCTGGCACTGATCGCCTCCAAGCGCATTCTGCAGGAGCAGTACGACTGGTCCGCGCAGGAGATGTGGGAACGTCAGGGCGCCATCTCCGGGCCGGTCTTCGCTTCCGAGGATGCCAAGGAGGGCGCCTCCGCCTTCAAGGAGAAGCGCCCTCCGGCCTGGCAGGGACGTTAGGTACGGCACGCTTGGCATTGGCCTTGCGGGTATCGACTGCGCCTTGCCTGAATATTCAGAGACAAGGCTTGCGACCTATTGAACAGCTCGCCTAGTCTGGATCTTGCCTTGGGTTGCCATCTTCTTTTACGCCGCCGCCGCAAAGCTTGCTCCCGGGTGTGGTGGGCGCTGCCATTTGCCTCGCTCCTGACTGTCGCCCTCTCGCTCGGCTTGGCCGCGAGCGCGCTGGCAGCGAGCGGCAGCGGAGAAATCTCGGGCACCGTCATCGATGCGCTCAGCAAGTCTCCGATCAAGGGCATCGAAGTCTGTGCCTTCCCGCATAGTTCGGGAAATGAAAGCTTTGCATGTGCCAAGACCCACGCCAACGGTGAATACACCATCGAAGGGTTGGCCAGCGATGAATACGAAGTGGAATTCTTCTCTCCCCCCGAAAGCGCGCTCAACTACGTCACCCAGTACTACAACGGCAAGGCCAATTTCACTGAATCCAATCTGGTATCGGTCGTCTCGCCCGGCGCCACCCCGGGCATCGATGCGGAACTCAGCGAAGGCGGGCGCATCAGCGGCAGGGTCACCGATGCCAGCACGGGTGCCGGCATAAGTGCCCTGGTGTGTTTTTTCAGGCTGAATGCAACGTTTGTCGGCTGTGGGGAAGCTGGCGCGAACGGCGAATACATCTCGCCCCCGCTCGCTAACGGGGAATACAGCGTCGAATTCTTCGCGGGTCGCAACTATGTCGCTCAGGTCTACAACGGTCACTCCGCGCTCAGCGAAGCCAATCCGGTGTTGGTGACCGTGCCCAACACCACTACCGGCATCAACGTTGCCCTGCAGCCCGCCATCGTTCCCGCGCCGCCCGTCAACGTCACGCCGCCCGCTATCTCCGGAGCTCCTGCCGTTGGTGCCACGCTCGCCTGTGCCAACGGCCTCTGGACGGGGACTCCCCCGCCGAGCTTCACCTACCGCTGGCTACGCGACGGCACGCCGATACCTGGTGCCACCGAAAGCTCCTACAAGATTCAGGGGGCCGACGAAGGGCATACCCTCTCCTGCGAAGTCACCGCCAGGAACTCCAACGGTGGCAAGAGCGCCGCCAGTGCTGGTGTCGCCGTTCCCGCGCCGCCGCCACCTCCTCCTCCGCCGCCACCCCCCAGTCCGCTCGTGAAGATCCTTGGGTCCAAGCTGGTCGTGTCTGGCAAGACCCTGCCGGTGCACATCCAGTGCACCAACGCCACTTGTCAGGGGACCATCGAGTTGACCTTGCAGCTTGTGATCAAGCACCACCGAGGACACCGGACGACCTCACGGCACGAGACGCTTGTGCTCGCCAAGGGGGCCTACAACCTCACGCAGGGCACGAGCGCGAACGTCAAGCTGCGTCTCACCTCCACCGGGCGTAAGCGGCTCGCCCATGTCAGCAAGCGCCATCCCTTCACCGGCAAGCTCGTCCTGACCTTGCAGGGCGGCGCAGCGAGCACCGCCTCGGTGCGGGTGAGCTAGCCGCGTCGCGCGCGGCGCCTGCGACGGCGCTGGCGCCAGATCAGCTTGAAGCGTCGCCACAGCATCGCTCAGCGCTCTCCGGGGGTCTTGCGTGGATACTGGCTCGTGGGCACCTGCACGTTGATCGCCGTGCTCACGATGCGGCTCTGTTCGCTGATGTGCGCTGCCGGATAGCCCTCGCCCGGGCTTGCGCGCTCGGGGCGGCCGATGTAGCCGAAGTGCATCTCCTCGGGCATGATCTGCATCAGGCGCGGGAACATATGGGCGCGCGCGCCCATATTGCGCGGCTCCTCCTGCACCCATACGACCTCCTGCAGGTTCGGATAGCTATTCATCAGCTTCAGCACCTGGCCCTCCGGGAAGGGGTAGAGCAGCTCGATCCTGCCTACTGCCAAGCCTGGGTTCTCCGGGCGCGCCGGGTGGCCTACCAGGTCGTAGTAGATCTTGCCCGTGCACAGCACGAGTCTTGTGACCTTCTCCGGGTCCACGCCCGGCTCCGCCAGCACCGGCTGAAAGCGCGTCTCCTCCGCCATCTCCTCCACCGTGCTCGCCGCCTGTGGCAGGCGCAGCAGCGACTTCGGCGTCATGATGATCAGCGGGCGCTCCTTGGCGATCCGCGCCTGGCGGCGCAGCATGTGGAAGTACTGCGCCGGAGTCGTCAGGTTCGCTACGCGGATGTTGCCCTCCGCTGCGAGTGCGAGGAAGCGCTCCAGGCGGGCGCTTGAGTGCTCGGGGCCTGAGCCCTCGTAGCCGTGGGGCAGCAGCAGTGTCAGTCTTGAGGTCTGGCCCCACTTCGCCAGGCCCGAGACGATGAACTGGTCCACGATTACCTGCGCGCTGTTCACGAAGTCGCCGAACTGCGCCTCCCACAGCACTAGCGTCTCGGGGGCTTCCTGGCTGTAGCCATACTCGAAGCCCATGCACGCCAGCTCGGACAGCGGGCTGTTGTGCAGCTCCAGCGGCGCCAGTGCCTCCGGCAGGCTCTGGATCGGGCACACCGTCTGGCCCGTCTTTGCATCGTGCAGCACCATATGGCGCTGGCTGAACGTGCCGCGCTCGGTGTCCTGGCCCGTCAGGCGGATCGGCGTGCCCTCGGTCAGCAGCGAGGCGAAGGCCAGTGCCTCCGCGTGCGCCCAGTCCACGCTTGCGTTGGGGGCGTCCGCGCCCGCCGGGCCATTGGCGCCGGCAGCGGCGGATGCGCCTCCCGCAGAGCCGTTCGTGCTTGCGTCTACCGCCGCCAAAGCCGCGCGTCGGCGCTCCAGCTGCTTCACCAACTTGGGATGCACCGTGAAGCCCTCGGGCACTCGCAGCAGCTGCTCGCCCAGCTCGCGCAGCTGCGCCGCCGGTACCGCCGTGCTCACATCCGGGCTTTGCGTGCGGTCCAGCTGATGTTCGCCTGTGCTCTGATCGTCCTCGTGCTCCGCCGCCTCCGCGATCTTGCTCTTCAGGCGCTGATGCAGCAGCGTCAGGTTGTCCCATACTCCCTGCGCCAGTCGATCCGTCTCCTCCTTGCTCACCACGCCATCGGCCGTCAGGCGCTCTGCCCACAGCTCCGCAACGCGCTTCTTGCCTTTCACCGTCGCATACATCTCCGGCTGCGTATACGCCGGCTCGTCGCTCTCGTTATGGCCGAAGCGGCGGTAGCCGATCAGGTCGATCAGCACGTCGTGGCCGAACTCCAGGCGGAATGCGAACGCCAGTCTTACCGCGCTCATGCACGCTTCCACGTCGTCCGCGTTCACGTGGATGATCGGCACGTCGAAGCCCTTCGCCAGATCCGAGGCCCAGCGTGTGCTGCGCGCGTCGTCCGGGTCTGTCGTGAAGCCGATCTGGTTGTTCGTGATCAGGTGTACCGTGCCGCCGACCTTGTAGCCGTCCAGGGCCTGTAGGTTCAGCGTCTCTGCCACCACGCCCTGTGCCGGGAACGCCGCATCGCCGTGGATTGCGATCGGCACCGCCGCGTTCGTATCCTGGTGGGCGTGTGGTCCCTGGCGCGTCGTCTGTGCCGCGCGCGTCGCGCCCACTACTACTGCTGAGACGTACTCCAGGTGGCTTGGGTTTGACTCCAGGTTGACCTTGATCGTGTTGCCGTCCGGCAGCGCGTACTCACCGAACGTGCCGTGGTGGTACTTCACATCGCCCGTGCCGCCCTGCGGGATCGTCGTCACCGCCTCCAGCGTTGACGCTCCCTCGAACTCCGCGAAAATCGTGTCGTAGCTGCGGCCTAGGTTGTGTGCCAGCACGTTCAAGCGGCCGCGATGGGCCATCCCGATCACCACCTCGCGCCCGCCGTGCACCGCCGAGAGCTGGATCAGCTCATCGAGCATCGGCACCGTCATGTCCAGGCCCTCGATCGAGAACTGATGCTGGCCGAGGTACGCCTTGTGCATAAAGCGCTCCAGCGCGTCCACCTCGATCAGCCGCTTCAGCAGCGTCTGCTGCTCGTCTTTGGTCAGCGGCTGACGGAAGGTGCCGGACTCGATCTGCTCGCGCAGCCACACCCGCTGGCGGTGGCTTGAGATGTGCTCGATCTCGTAAGCGATCGTGCCGCAGTACGTTTCGCGCAAGTGCGGCAAGGCGTCGGCCAGCGTCGCCCCCGGCACGTACATGCGCAGGATTTTTGCCGGTATCTGCGCCATCAGCTCTGGCGTCAGCCCGAGCGGTTCGGGGTCGAGTGTCGGGTCGCCTTCGGGCTCCACGCCTAGTGGGTCCAGGCGCGCCGCCAGGTGGCCGTGCGTGCGGAAGGCTTTCAGCAGCGCCGTCGCCGCCTGCACTGCCTGCAGCAGCTCCTCGTCCACCGCGCCCTTCGGTGCCTCGCGCGCTGCCTGCGCGGCCGCCGCGGGGGCGGGAACGGCGGGTGTGGGCCCGAGCTCGACTCCAAGCGAGGCGAACACGCCGTCATAGAAGCCGCGCTCGCCTTGCAGATATTCCTCTATGCGCGCCAGGAAGCGGCCCGACTCTGCTCCCTGGATGATGCGATGGTCGTAGGTGGACGTCATCGTCATCACCTTCTCCGCGCCGATCATCGAGCCTACGTTGTTTAGGCCCGGCGGGTAGGCGATCGAGCCTGTCGCTACGATCGTGCCCTGGCCTGCCATCAGCCTCGGCACCGAGGCGATCGTGCCTAGGCCGCCTGGGTTCGTCAGCGTGATGTTGCCGCCTACCAGGTCCTCGGCCGTCAGCGTGTTCGTGCGTGCCTTCTCTACTAGCTCGTTGTATGCAGCTAGGAATTCTTTGAACGGCAGCCGCCCCGCGTTGCGGATCACCGGCACCATCAGCGTTCTGCTCCCGTCCTTCTTCTCCACATCCACAGCTAGACCTAGGTTTACCTGGCCGTCGTCGATGCGGTGGGGCTTGCCTTCGATCGCTTCGTAGTGGTGGGCCATCACCTGCATGTCATCTGCCGCGCGCGCGATCGCGTAGGCGATCAGGTGTGTGAAGGAGACCTTCTTCTCGGCCGCCTTCAGCTCCTGGCGGCGCGCATCCAGGAAGGTCACCGTCAGCGTCCTGAAGCTCGTCGCCGTCGGCACCTGCAGCGACTGCTCCATGTACCGCGCCAGTGCCGCCGCCCCGCCCTTCATCTGCTGGGCTCCGGGCTGCTCGGTGCTGGTTGCGTTGCCGCTGGTCGGTGTGCCGTTGCCTGCTGCCTCCAGCACGTCGGCCTTCACGATCCGTCCTGCCGGACCGCTCCCGGCTACGCCGCTCAGATCCACGCCCTCAACCGCTGCCACTCGCGCTGCCACCGGCGATACGCGCTTGCCGTCCGTATCCGCCGTGCTCGTGCCATTGCCGGAGGTGGGCTCCTGTGTGGCTTCGGTGGCTTCGGGTGCGTCGCCGGAGGGGGCCTGCGCGGGCGCCGCGCCGTTGGCCGACAGCCGCGCGATCACCTGGCCTACCGTCACCGTATCGCCCTCCTGCGCCAGGATCTCAACGACTGTTCCGCTTGCCGGCGAAGGCAGCTCTACATCGACCTTATCGGTCGAGATCTCGACGATCGTCTCGTCGACCTTGATGAAGTCGCCCACCTTCACGTGCCATTCGAGCACCGTACCCTCGGTGACCGACTCCCCCGCGGCCGGCGTTACGACATCTATCGTCTCCGAGGTCGTTGTGCCCGTGGCCATCTCTTCCCTTCACTCTAGCGCTCCCGGTGGGCGGACCGTCGCGGTCCACCGACCATTTCATTAATTGCAACTCGCCTCTCGCGTGCGCTCTTCGCGCGTGAACTCGTAGCTGCCGAAGAATGGTCCGATCCCGCCCAGCACCGCCACCGCTACCGCCAGGCGCAGCGACACGATGCGCGCGCGTGCTGCCGCTATGCACGCCAGCGACATCGCGATCCACAGGATGCCGTGCGTGAAGCCCAGCACGGTCGTCGTCGGCTCCGGCTTGCCGATTGCGAACGCGCACACCAGCAGGGCCAGATAGATGCACGAGTGCGTGAACGACGTCCACTTCAGGACGCCGAACGCCGGGCTCACTCCGCCAGCCAGCGCGCCATCCGGCGCAGGCTTTCCTCGGCCTCCTCGGGCCATTCCTCGATCTCGCTTGGCCACCATGCGTGTTCGTCGTGCTCGGGATCGCGCACCACCTCTGCGCCTGGTGGCAGCCACGCCTGGCCCACGAACATCACCATGCCGTGGGGCAGCCTGATCAGCGCCTCGCCTTGTACGCGCTGTGGCGTCACCGACCACTCCTCCCACAGCTCTCGCGTGAGCGTGTCCGCCGGGTTCTCGCCCAGGTCCACCGCGCCGCCTGCGCCTAGTGCCCAGCGGCCTGCCCATGAGCTCAGCCACGGCGCGCGACGGCCTGCCAGCCAGCGGCCGTCCGCGCTGCGCGTTACGCACAGCGCCGCCACACTATGTGATGCGTCGCCTTCCACCAGCCTCAGCGCCCACCGCAGCGGCTGCAGGTCCATCTCGATGCCTTCTGGGCCCTCCCTGTAATCCACCAGGCGTGCGCTCACGCCATCATGGCTCGGGCTCCCGCGCTCGCGCAGCGCCGCGATCGCCGCGTCCGCTGCCTCCGCGTGTGCTTGTGGGGGCTCAAAGCGCTCGTCCAGCCAGTTCACCTGCACCTGCTCCAGCGGCCACGGGCCGCGCGCCAGGATCTCTGGCTGCTCAGTTGTCTCGGTGGGGCGGGGGGTGGTGGACATGCAGCTCATAAGGCTAGTGGGCATAGACTCGGAATTCGTGACCAACCGTGCGCACAAGCATTGGGGCTGGGGTTTTGCCGACCAGCAGCCTGGGCCGTTGGAGTTGCGTGCCGCGGCATCCGGTGTGGCCGCGCATCTTGGCTTTGGAGCGCTTGAGGTCGAGGACCCTTTGCTGCTTGCCGATGTGCGCCTTGCGCCTGTGCGGCTGCCGATCCCCGCTGCGCTTGCCGAGTTCTGTGCCGCTGATGTTCATGCTCGCGCCTCGCACGCCTTGGGTAAGTCCTACCCCGAGGTCGTGCTTGGATTTCGTGGGCATTTCGACCATCCGCCTGACTTCGTTGCCTATCCACGCTCGGATGCTGAGATCGAGCGCGTGCTTGAGTGGTGCTCGGCTGAGCGCGTCGCCGTGATTCCCTTTGGCGGTGGCACCAGTGTCGTCGGTGGTGTTCGCCCGGAAGTGCCTTCCTACTGCAACGGTGCCATCTCGCTTGACCTGCGCCGGCTCGATCGCCTGCTTGAGCTCGACCCTGTTTCTCGCTCCGCGCGCATCCAGGCCGGTGCCTGCGGGCCTCGCCTGGAGGAGCAGTTGGCAGAGCACGGTTTCACCTTGCGTCACTTTCCTCAGTCTTTTGAGTACGCCACGCTCGGTGGCTGGCTTGCCACGCGTGCCGCCGGGCATTTCGCCACGCTCTGGACTCACATCGAGGACATGACCGAGTCTGTCCGCGCTTTGACTCCGCTTGGTGTCTGGGAGTCTCGGCGGCTCCCCGGCTCCGGTGCCGGAATCAGCCCCGATCGCATGCTCTGCGGCTCGGAGGGGACGCTCGGGGTTATTGCCGACGCTTGGCTGCGTGTCTTGCCTCGGCCGCTGCATAAGCGCTCCGCCGCGGTTGCCTTTGATTGTTTCTCAACTGGCGTCGATTGCGTACGTGCGCTTTCCCAGTCTGGTCTGCATCCTGCCAACTGCCGCCTCATCGATCCGCGCGAGGCGCGTCTCACGATGGCTGGTGATGGCTCCCGCGCGTTGCTTCTTCTCGGCTTCGAGTCCGCCGATCATCCAGTTGACCATTACATGGATCGCGCGCTTGAATTGTGCCGCGCGCATGGGGGGGAGGTGTCGGAGCGATCAAAGCGGCGCCGGGAGGGCGGCGTTGGTGCTGGCGGCGATGGGGCTGGCGGCGATGGGGCTGGCGGCGATGGGGCGGATGCCGTTGGCTCCTGGCGTCAGGCATTTCTTGGCGCTCCCTACATGCGGGATCTCTTCGTGGCCACCGGCGTTCTCAGCGAAACCTTCGAGACTGCCATCACCTGGGAGCGCTTCTCCGCTTTTCACGAGCGCGTCACCGCTGCCGCCGAGGAGGCTTTGCGCGAGGTGTGCCAGGGGGGCAGCGCGGGAGTCGGGGGTCGTGGACCTGCTGCTGGGCAGGTCTCCTGCCGCTTCACTCACGTCTACCCTGACGGCCCCGCCGCCTACTTCACCGTAATTGCCCCGGCCTCGCGTGGCGAGGAGGTCGAGCAGTGGTGGGCGATCAAGCGCGCCGTCTCCGATGCCATCATCGACGCCGGTGGCACCATCACTCACCATCACGCCGTCGGGCGCGATCACCGGCCTTGGTATGACCGCCAGCGGCCTGAGCCCTTCGCTGCCGCTCTGCGCGGGGCCAAGGCTGCCGTCGATCCGCACGGCATCATGAATCCCGGCGTGCTCATCGATCCGCTTCCCGGTCCTCTCGATCCGCCTCCTGGTCCGCTTCTCGATCCGCTTTCCGATCCGCCTCCTAGTCCGCTTCTCGATCCGCCCGGCTCTTTGGGTTCCCCAGCGTGACTCCGTCCATCGCCGTGCTTGGACCCGGGGGCGTCGGGGGGCTCATCGCGGCCGCGCTCGACTGCGCTGGTGTGCCCGTCACCATCGTCGCCAGGGACTCCACCGCGGCTGTCATCGATGAAGTCGGGCTGCGTGTCAGCAGCGTGCGCCTTGGTGAGCTCGTTGCCCATCCCCGCGTGGTCGGCCGTCTGGAGGAGCCGGTTGATGTGCTTGTTGTGGCTACTAAGGCGATCGGGCTCGATCGGGCCTTGGAGCGCATCGCCGCTGCGCCTGCGCTGGTCTTGCCGCTGCTCAACGGTCTCGATCATCTGCCTCTGCTGCGCGCGCGCTTTGGTAATGAGACCGTAGTTGCTGGCACCATCCGTGTTGAGGCCGACCGGCCTGAGCCGGGGGTCGTGGTGCACACAAGTCCCTTCCTGCGTGTGGATATGGCAAGTCGCTATGCCAGCGCCAGCGAGGGCATGGGGGTGCTTGCACAGACTCTCACCGACGCCGGCATCCCCGCGCGCGTCGGAGACTCTGAGCCGCAGGTCATGTGGTCCAAGCTGGTGCGCCTCAACGCTCTTGCCTGCACCACCAGCGCCTTCGACAAGCTGCTCGGAGAGATCCGCGATACGCCCGAGTTGCGCGATCAGCTCGTTGGTGCCATCGAGGAGGGCTGCGCCGTTGCTCTTGCTGAAGGGGCCGTCATGGACTCCGGCGATCCTCTCGGGGAACTCAATCAGGCCCATGCCACGCTCGGCAGCTCCATGCAGCGCGACATCGCCGCGGGTCGTACCCCCGAGCTCGATGCCATCCCCGGGGCCGTCCTGCGTGCCGGGGCTCGTCATGGCGTGGATTGCCCCACGATCCAGCGCCTCGTGGCGATGATCGCCGCGCGTGTCAGCTAGGTAGGGGGAGATAAAGGGCGGGGGAAGATAAAGGGCGGTGGATAGGTAGAGAAAAAACGGTGGATGTGCGCATATGCGCACATCCGGCGCAAATGAAGTGGCTCTTCGCGGCGTGGTCCTTCGGAGGTTGATCCGAATGGCCTACCGCTCGTAAGGCGGAAACGGAGACACGACAGGTGCGCCGGCCGGAATCGCTTCGGTGGCGATTGCCTCCACTGCCTGCTCCTCTGCCTCCGTCAGCTCCTCATCGTGCTGGCCGTCGCACAGCACGCGGAAGTTGCCCGTCACGCCACTGTCGGCGTGAATCGTGATGCCGGGCAGGATCTCCTCACCCTCCTCGAAGCCCAGGCGCTCCATGTCGAAGTGCGCCAGGCCGATGCCGTGGGCGTTGTGAGTCGGGTTCTCGCGGTCGTGTGACGCCACGGCCTGCGCGAAGCGCTCCAGGTTCTTGGCGATCTTGCCTGTGTCCGCCATCTCCCTTGGAGGTTAGCTGTCAGCCGGCCTCGGGCGTACCATGCCGAGACCACCACACGACCCACGGCGACCTAGGGGGAAACCACGATGGACATCTTTGATCTTCTCGATGCGGCACGCATTCACACCAACGTGCTTGAGCATCCGTTTTATCAGCGCTGGAACGCGGGGGCGCTGGCGCCGCAGGAGCTCAGCTTCTACGCCGGCGAGTATCGCCACGCGGTCGTCGCGCTCGCCGATGCCTCCCAGCTGGCCGCTACCAAGGCTGGTCCTGAGCATGCCGCAACGCTCAATAGGCACGCCGCCGAGGAGGTCAGTCACATCGAGCTCTGGGACGACTTCGCTCGGGCCGTTGGGGCCGAGGGGCTTGGAGTTGAGGGACTCGGACCTGAAGGACTGGGCCGGGAGCCGCTGGCGCAGACGCGCGAGTGCGCCGTGTCCTGGACCGCCGGTGCGGATCTGCTTGAGCACCTTGCAGTGCTCTACACCGTCGAGGCTTCCCAGCCGGCAATCTCCACCACCAAGCTGCACGGCCTTAGGACTCACTACGGGGTTGCCGAGGACTCCACCGGACTCGATTACTTCAAGCTGCATGCCACGCTCGATGTCGAGCACGCGCGCCAGGCACGCGGATTGATCTCCGAGCTGGCCGAGGACTCAGACGTCGAGCGGATGCTTGCTCGGGCCGAGGCTGCGCTGCGGGGGAACTGGACGCTGCTTGACGGCGTCGAGGAGCGCCGGCTGGTTACGGCGTAAGCGCCGCTGCTGCTGGCGCGCTGCTGCTGGTTACGGCGTAAGCGCCGCTGCTGCTGGCGCGCTGCTGCTGGCTACGGCGTAAGCGCCGCTCGTACGATCGGCGCTACCTCGTTCGCGAACAGCTCCGTCGCTCGCATCACCTTGTCGTGGGCCAGCGTGCCCACGCTGAGCTGCGCCAGGAAGCGGTCGTGGTTGAACAGCTCGTGCTCGGCCAGGATCTTCTCGGCCACCTGCTGGGGGCTTCCCACTAGCAGGTGGCCTTCCGGGCCGCATGAGCGGTCGAACTGCTCGCGCGTCAGCGGCTGCCAGCCACGCTCGCGGCCGATCCGGTTCATCATCGGCGCATAGGCCGGGAAGTACTCGTCTCGCGCCTGCTGTGAGGTGGCTGCCACGTAGGTGTGGGAATTGATGCCGACTGCCACCTCGGAGGGCTTGGCCACCGCTACCTCAGAGGGCCTTGCGTCGGCCTCGCCAGCTGGGGATGTCTCCCCTGCTTGAGTTTCCCCTGCTTGACGGGCCGCCCCCTGCTTGACGGCCTCCCGATACAGGTCGATCAGCGGTGTAAAACGCGCCGGGGACCCGCCGATTATTGCCAGCATCAAGGGGAGGCCCAGCGCGCCCGCGCGCATGATCGATCCGGGTGAGCCGCCCACCGCGATCCACACCGGCAACGGGTTCTGCAATGGACGGGGGTAGATGCCTACGTCCCGCAGCGCTGCGCGGTGCTTGCCCGACCACGTAACTCGCTCGGACTTGCGCAGGGCCAGCAGCAGTTCCAGCTTCTCGGAGAACAGCTCGTCGTAATCTTCGAGGTCGTATCCGAACAGCGGGAAGGACTCGGTGAACGAGCCGCGGCCCGCCATGATCTCCGCGCGGCCGTCTGAGATCAGGTCGAGCGTTGAGAAGTCCTGGAACACCTTCACGGGGTCCGCCGAGCTGAGGACAGTCACGGCGCTGCTCAGGCGTATGTTCTTCGTGCGGGCTGCCGCTGCCGCCAGGGCCACCGGCGGTGAGGACACCGCGTAGTCGGGGCGATGGTGCTCGCCGAGACCGAAAACTTCCAGCCCCAGTTCGTCTGCCAGCTCGATCTCCTCCAGCAGCTCGCGTAGGCGCTCGGCGGTGCGCTCTGCTCCCGCGCCGGGGGCGAGATCGGCGAATGTGCACAAGCCCAGTTCCACGAGGCGCCCACTATAGGTGTTGGCGCCTCGCGCTTATTTGGGTGGGCCGGATCTTGGGTGGGCCGGATCTCTCGTCGGTTTCTCTAAACCGAGGCTGCCTCTGGATCGGGACGGACAATCACCGTATCTGCCACGGGAATGATCTCGTCAACGGGCAGGTCGGCACGGGAGGCATGCTCGCGGATCGCCTCGGGGCTGCTTGCCTGATAGATGCAGACCGTCCCGACCGATCCTCCGTTCTCCTCCAGGACGTAGCTGCGAATCCAACGGATGTCCTCGGACATCTCCTCATCGCCGACCTGTTTCGAGCGCCCGGCTGCCTCCTGCAAGTCCTGCGGTGATCGCCATCCGCTGCGTCGCAGGATCACATACGTGTTCATCTTCGCCTCCTCGAGGGTTGGGATGCCTGCGAATTCTACGCCTTTCGCATCCTCAGTCGCCTGAGTTTCGCCAGTTCAGCGTGAGGCGCCATGCGCGCATCATGAAAAGGCCCGCCGCTACGGACGCGAGGCTGCTGTGGCGTCGCCAGATGTCTTCCCCGCGCGTAAGTTCGATCAGCGTGCCGAGGACTCCGAGGACTACGAACAGGACCCCAAGGAAGAACGCCGCACGACGCATGCCTATCCATCGGCGGGCCGCGCGGTGCGCTTAAGGGGCGTCGGCGGGCGGATTGGAGTCCCATCCCTGAGCCGCGCTACCCTCCCGCGATCTACGTGCGCTGATAGTTCAGCACGCGAACGCCCCTACATCTCGAGGATCTCAATTCTGTAGCCATCGAGCTACCGTACGGTTTGCAACTCGTCGCCGACGCGCCTGACGGCGTTCAGGCGTACACGAGTTCGGCGCTTGCTGTCGTCGCAACCGGCTCCGGGTGCAGTGGCGCCAGCGTCACGGTTGGCGGCGCCTCTCCTGGGCCGGCGAGGGCAAGTGAGATTCCTTCCTGGAGGCTCTCCCGCAGCTCATCCAAATTGTCGCCCGTGGCGAACACGCCAGGGTGCTCATCCACCGTTGCCCAAAGGGACCCATCCTCGAGTCGTACGTTGACGTGCAGTTGCTGAGGCTCAGGCATCGTGCTCTCCTTTAAGGATATCGGCTCAACCGCGCTTGTCCTCAAGACCTGCCTCGCGCCGCAGTTGTGCCTCGAAGCCCTTCGAGTATGCGCGCCGCTTGTTCTCGGGAAGCGTAATCGGCCTGTATCCGGGCTTCGTCATCTTGGCCTGGTGCTTGCCGCCACGGTCGAGCGTCCAGCCCTCCCGCTGGAGACGCTTGATCCATTCCTTCTGAGTTGCCGGCATGACTTCACGATCGTGGCAGCCGGTCCGGCGTTATCCCAACATCTCCAATATCTCGACTCTATAGCCATCCGGATCACGCACAAAGCAGAGTCGGGAGCCGCCCTCGCGGATCGTGTAAGGCGGCTTCTCGGGCTCGATGCCCAGGACTGCAAGCTGCGCCAGCATGTCATCCAGATCGGGGGCGGTGATGGCAATGTGGCCGTATGCCGTCCCTATCTCATAGGACTCCACGCCGAAGTTGTAGGTCAGCTCCAGGCGCGGCATTTCGCCGTCGCCGGGCTGGTTCATGAAGACGTTCACGGCCTCGTCGCGGATCGGTACGCGGCCGACCTCCTTGAAGCCCAACGCCTCGTAGAAGGCCACCGAGCGGTCGATGTCGGTAATGCGGTAGCAGGTGTGGATAAGGGCCATCGATCCTCCAGCGTGGTTGTGATGAGCGGACGCGAGGGCAACGATGTTGGCACGGGCACCCGCCAAGGCGTCAGTCGTGCAAGTATGGCGCGCATGATCGTGGAGCGAGCGATGCATCCGCAGTTCCTCTCGAACACTTACCTGGTGGCGGACGGGGAAGGTGGGCCCGCCTTCTTCGTGGATGCCGGGGGTCCTGTGGGGGGGTTGGTGGAGGCCGCGGGGCGCTTGGAGCTGACCCCGACGCATGTGCTGCTGACGCACCACCACTTCGATCACGTCAGCGAGGTGGGGACGCTGCTCAAGAAGTGGCCTGGCCTTGAGGTGCTGATTCATCCGCTGGAGCGCGAGTTGCTCGATGGCGGAACGGAGGGCGGTGTGGCGACCGGGACGGTCGAGGCCGGCGAGACGCTGCACATGGGCGCGCTTGAGGTGCGCCCTCTGCGCACTCCGGGGCACACGGCGGGGATGCTGTCCTTCCTCGTGGGCATGCCCACGGGTGGTGGGGGCAGGCATGCGACGACGACGGCGCCCGGTGGTTTCACGGGTGGCGATGCGATGGTGTTTACGGGCGACACGCTGTTCCGCGGCTCCGTGGGTGGGGTCAGGGCACCCGGGCACACCACCTACACCGACCTACGGGACTCGATCATGGGCACGCTGATGGAGCTGCCGCCGCAGACCATCATCCAGCCGGGGCACGCCGATGCCACGACGGTGGCGCGGGAGTGGGAGGAGAACGAGTTCATTCGCGTTTGGCGGGGACTCGATCCGGAAGGCGTGGCTCCTTGCATCGCGCTGGGGGAACCGGCCACGCTGGTGCTGTTGGGCGAGGATTACGATGGCGGCAAGAAGGCTTGGGTGCGCTGGGGCGACGGCACAGATGACATCGTGCCCGGCTCCCAGGTCAAGGCAACCGCCTGAGCTCCCAGGGTCGCCGTAAGATCACTGAGTGGCCCGCGAAGGCAAGAACAAGAAGGAAAGCGACAGCATCCCCACCTCAAGGGTGCGTCGCACGGCGACCGTGGGGAGGCTGGCGGCCAAAGAGGCCGTGAAGCAGTTCGGCACGCGCGCGGCGAACGTGACGCGCGGCGAGCAGGAGTCCGAAGAAGCGATGGCCCGCCGCCAGCTCCAGACCGCCAAGCAGATCGTGGCGGCGCTGGGGACGATGAAGGGCGCGGCGATGAAGCTCGGGCAGGTGATGAGCTTCCTCGACGTGGGCCTCGTGGGGGAGGAGCACCGCGAGGAGTTCCAGCGCGAGTTGGCCAAGCTCAGGGACGCGGCGCCGACGGTCTCTTTCAAGCAGATGCGCAAGGTCATCGAGGACGACCTGGAAGAACCGATCAAGGATGTGTTCGCCGAGTTTGACGAGGAGCCGATCGCGGCGGCCTCCATCGGGCAGGTCTACTGCGCGCGCCTGAAGGACGATGGCCGCGAGGTGGCGGTGAAGGTGCAGTACCCGGGCGTAGCCGCGGCCGTACGCGCGGACATGCAGAACCTCGACATGATCATGCGCCTGCTCAAGCGCATGACTCCGGGGATGGATGTCAAGGCGCTGACGAAGGAGATCCAGGAGCGCATCGGCGAGGAGCTCGACTACGAGCTTGAGGCGCAGAACCAGCGCTCACTGGCCCGTATCTACCGGGGGCACCCTTTCATCGTGGTGCCTGATGTGATCACGAGCCTCTCGCGCGAGCGCGTCCTGGTGAGCGAGTTCGTCAGCGGCGTGGGCTTCGAGGAGATCAAGGAGTACCCCCAGGAGCAGCGCGATCGCGTCGGCGAGATCGTGTTTCGCTTCTTCCTCGGCTGCCTCTACCGCCATCGGCAGTTCTCCGGGGACCCGCACCCAGGCAACTTCCTGCTGCTCTCCGACGGCCGCATGGCCTTCCTGGACTTCGGCCTCTTCAAGCGCATGGATGCTGAGCCGGTGGAGCTCGAGCTGGCCGCCCAGCGCGCCGTCAGCGAGGGCGACGCTCAGACACTGCACCGGCTGCTGGCCGAGTCGGGTTTTCTGCCCGAGCCTGAGCGAGTTGACCCCGACAATCTGCTGGCCTTCATCGAAGACGCCATCTGGTGGTACACCACCGCTGATGAAGTGGTCGAGCTGACGCCTGAGATCGCCACGCAGGTGATGATCGAAAGCTCCGACCCGCGTTCCTCGCACTTCCGCGAGATGCGCCATCAGGACATGCGCCCCGAGCACCTCTTCGGGCGGCGCATGGAGATGTTGACCTTGGCGGTCCTCTCCCAGCTGCGCGCTCGCAACAACTGGCATCGCATCGCGCGCGAGTGGATGTATGGCGATGAGCCCGTCACCGAGCTCGGGCGCCAGGAGGCCGATTTCTACACACAGGGCGGCGCGGTAGCCACCTCGTAGAGGGTTTGAGGAGGACCCCCCGGAGGGGGTCCTGTGTGGGTTGCGTCCTGCGTAGCCTCACGGCGACGCGCTAAACCACCTGGATCTGCACCAAACTAGTCGTCCCGGGGCGCCCGCTTGGCAGCCCCGCGGTGATTCCCACGCGCTGGCCGGGCTTGCACCATCCCAACTCCACCACGCGGCGCGCAGAGTCGGCGATCAGGGCCTCCGTTGTCTCGTGGCGGGGGATCGAGGCGGCGCGCACGCCCCACATCAGACCGCAGCGGCGCACCGTCTCCCGGCCGGGGGAGAGAGCGTAGATGGGAACCGTGGGGCGGTGCGCTGAGACGATGCGCGCCGAGCGACCGGAGAGGGTGGGGACCACCAGAGCGTCCAGGCGCAGCTCGCGGGCGGCCACGCAAAGGCTGTGTGCAAGCGTGTAAGCGGGGTCGCTGTTCTTGCGCATCACGCGCGAGGCGTTCCAGTCCTCATAAGGGGCCACCGCCTCGGCCTGCTTGGCAACGGCAGCCATCATTTCGATCGCCTCCACCGGATAGGCGCCCACGGCCGTCTCCTGAGAGAGCATCACCGCGTCGGTGCCGTCGAGGATCGCATTGGCCACGTCGGCCACCTCCGCACGGGTGGGTCGCGAGGAGGTCACCATCGAGTCGAGCATCTGCGTCGCTGTGATCGAGGGGCGCGCCAGACGGCCCGCCAGGCGCAGCAGCTCCTTCTGCACGATCGGCACACGCTCGATCGGCAACTCGATGCCGAGGTCTCCGCGCGCCACCATCACGCAGTCGGCCGCCTTGAGGATATCTTCGGCGCATTCAACCGCCTGGGGCTTCTCCATCTTGGCGATCAGCGGCAGGCGCGTGTGCTCCCGCACGTCTTCCACGTCCTTGGGGCGGCGCACGAAGGACAGCGCCACCATGTCCACGCCGATCGACTCGCCGTGACGCAGCAGCTCCAAATCCTCCTCGCCCACCGCCGGCAGCCCATCGGCTGGACCGGGGATGTTGACACCCTGGCGCGAGGCCACTGCGCCGCCGACCTCCACCTCGGCGTCCACCTCGTGTGCTCCCGCTCTGACTGCGGCAACGCGTAGGCGCACCGAGCCGTCGGCCAGATAAAGCACCGCACCCTCCTCCAGTGCGTCGGGCAGGCCTGCCCAGGAGATGTTCATGCGCTTGGCATCGCCTTCGTCCTCTTCGTTGCCGCACACGAACGTCACGCCGTCGCCTGGCTTCAGCTCCACGATGTCCTCGCGCAGCGGGCCGATGCGCAGCTTGGGGCCTGGCAGGTCCTGCAGGATCGCCACCGGGCGCCCCGCGCGTCCGGCCGCGTCGCGCACGCGGAGCACCGTCTCTGCGTGCTCCTCCAGGTTCCCGTGCGAGTAGTTGAGCCGTGCCACGTCCATCCCGGCCTCCACCATTGCCAGCAGCGTGTCTGGCTCGCGCGAGGCGGGGCCGATGGTGGCGACGATCTTTGTGCGGCGCATATTGATTGGATCGTATGTCAAGCGGGCCGCGCGCCCGTAAGTGGCACAAGGCATGGACGAAAGTTCTGTGCCTTGTGCCCAAGGCATGGACGAAAGTTCTGTGCCTGCTTTGCCCTCGTCAGCCGTCATCCTTTGATGATGCTCGGTCCTTCCCGCCCCATGCCCCGCGTCGGCGCCCGCGCGCGCGTCGCGCACTTTGGCGGAGGCTTTGAGGCGGCCGTCGTTCTCACCGTTCACGATCAGGGGCGGCGGCTGGAGGTGCGCTGTGAGGGGGGCGAGATGCTCGAGTTCGCTCTCTCTCCGGCGACCGCCAGATTCGTTGCGGCGGGCAGCTCGCACGGGGCGCGCTTGGAGCTGCTCGACTAAGCGAGTCAGGGGGCCTGCACGTCGGGGAAGTTCTCTGCACAGTGCTCTCGCAGCACTCCTCTGATCCAGTCGCGCTCCTCGGGTGAGGACACGCGGAAGCGCTGCAGCAACTCGCGCTGGCGTTTGATCGGCACGCCGGCGATCTCCCAGCGGACAGCCAGGCGCTCGAACAGGAACTCGACCGCTCGGTGCCAAGCATCCTCGCGGGACAGCGGATTGCCGGTCAGGACGCTGGCGTACTCCTGTCGCGTGGCCGGCGTGAGTGAGCCGCGCAGGGTCAGCACGTTGCCCTCCGCGTCCTTGTAGTCGCTGGTCGGAGCGACCAGCCGGTCGCGCTTGCTCAACGCCCGATCCGTCTTCAGCTCGCGACGGCGCCGCGCTCCAGCTGACTGCGCACGTCGCCCGTAACCGGCTTGGCATGGCCCGGCCAGGCCGCTGCCGGCTCCAGCGCCGCCAGCTTCAGCATGCTCTGGCGCGCCTGCTCGGTGTCGTAGTTGTAGACCGCATCCGGCAGGTGCGGCGGGCAGTCGCGGCCCCACATTTCAAGCGTATAGAAGCAGTCCGTGACCAATGCCAGCCGGTCAGACTCGCGCCACAGCGCGATCTGCCCGGGCGCGTGGCCGGGTATGTGCACCACGCTGAAGCCCGCCACCTCCTCGCCCTCCGTGACGGTGCCCGCGATCTTCACCGGGCCGCCGTCCCATGCCAGGCGGTGCAGTGCACGGTGGATCTGGCGCTGTGGGGTGGGCAGACCTGACAGCATCGGGTCCCAGTAGCGCCAGCCGCCGCTGCCTTCGGCGTCCTGCACTTCGTCTGGGTGGCATAGCACCGGCACCCCTAGTGAAGGAGCCGTGCCGCGGTGGTCGGTGTGACCGTGACCCAGTACCAGCCGCTTGATGCCGCCTAGCTTGGCGCCTGCCGAGGCCACCGCCCGCACCATCGTGCGCGCGCCGGCGTCGAACACCGTCACCCCGTCCTGCTCCTCGATCAAATACACGTTGCAGCGGCCCGGCTGGCCCTGCACCACCCACACGCCCTCGGCCACCAGCTTGGCCTCGCCCGGGCCCGTCAGGCGCGTCTTCAGGTTGAAGGCGCCCATCATGCGCCGCTCCGCGCCTGAGCCCAGCGGCGGCATCATGCCGATCTGCCGCGGTACCGCCATCGTGTCCACGAACACCTCGTTGCTCTCGATCAGCCCCTCTTTCACGGTGAGCAGGTCGACGCCCTCCAGTGTCAGCGGGTGACCCGTTGGCGCTACGCCGTTCAGCATTCCGGGCCCCGCGAAGGTGCCCGTCAGGCGCCACTGTACGCCGCAGCGCTCGTCCTCCGTCGTCGTGCTCACGATCTCAAAGCGCAGATCGGGCAGCGCCTCCAGCAGGCTCCCGATGAATTCGCGCAGGCCCTCACGGCCGCTGAACTGACCCTGGCCGTGCACGTTCTCGTGTCCCTCGGGGACCCACATCGCCACTGCCGCCTCAAGCTCGCGCGCGTTGATCGCCTCGAAGTACTCCCGCACCACTTTCTCCGCCGCGCTGCCCTCAGCGCGCGTGATGCGCTTGCGCGCGGGCTGGTGGATGTTCGCGGCAGCCTCCTGCACCTTTGAGGCTGTGCTGCTGGGGGAACCCGTTTCCTCGGCCATCATCTGCCTCCTTCTAGGAACTCCAAGGGGGAAAGCTCGGTACGGTCTGTGAGCAACTCCGGAAAGACGAAGTCTAGGCCCTTGCATGAATGCGCGCCAGCTTCGTGAATGATGCACGCCAACTCGTGAATGCACGCCAACTCCGGCGGACCCACTAGGCTCAGCCCCCAGTGTCGGAGACGAACACCAAGCGCGAGCTGGGGCGCGGCGAAAGCGTCATGGCCGGCGTCTACCGCCTGCGCCTGCCTTTGCCCTGGCCGGGCGTGCCTCATTGCAACGCCTGGGCCGTCGCTGCTGGGGACGGCGTGGTGCTGTTCGACACCGGCATGCACCAGCCCGGCTCCATGGCGCACCTCGAACGGGCCCTCCAGATGTGCCACCTGCGCGTTGAGGACATCAATCTTGTCGTCTGCACTCACGCGCACTCCGACCACTACGGGCAGGCCGCCACGATCGTCGAGCGCGCTGGATGTGAGCTATGGATGCACCCCAACTACCAGCACATGTCCCAGTGGGCGCAGGACACCGACGCGGCTGTCGCGCGGCGCCTGGAGGTGGCGCGCCAGAGTGGCGTGCCTGAGGAGCCTCTGCGCCGCTACGCCGAGCAGCGCAAGGATCACGACTCCGGCATCGCCGCCGTCATCGAGCCCGATCGCGCGCTGCTGCCCGGTGTCACCATCGCCACCGACCTTGGGACCTGGACCGTGCACGAGACGCCCGGCCATGCTCCCTCGCACGTCTGTCTCTTCCAGCCCGAGCGGCGTCTCTTGATCTCCGGCGATCACCTGCTTGGGCGCATCTCGCTCTTCTTTGACTATGGCTTCTCCCCCGACCCCGTTGGGGAATTCGTCAATTCGCTCGATGTCGTCGAGCGGCTCGGGGCGCGCCTCTGCCTGCCCGGTCACGGGCGCACCTTCACCGATGTCCATGCCCACATCGAAGGCAATCGCAAGCTCGTCGCCGAACGCTCCGAGCGCGTGCTTGCCGCGATGGCGCCTGAGCCCGCGACGGCCTTTGAGATGGTGCCGCGCATCTATGACGACATCCCCTTCTCTCCCGCCACCGCCGCCTGGCTGTTGATGGAGACGCTGTCCTTTCTGCTGCACCTCCAGGTCACCGGCCGCGCCATCAAGATCCCCGGTGAGCCGGAGCGCTGGGAACCGGCCTAACGGCGTCAACTCTGATGCAACTCCGCCGCGGTCGGCGCGCACCACGCGGCCCACACCGCGGAGCCCTCCGGGCGGAGCTTCTCCAAACAAATACTATCTGTCAATGCGCATCGACAAGCTGCTCGCCACCCCCGGCCCCGTCTTCTCGTTCGAGTTCTTCCCGCCTAAGACCGAGCAGGGGGAGGTCAACCTGTATGAGGCGCTTGCTGAGCTGCGCGAGCTCGAGCCTTCCTTCGTGTCCGTCACCTACGGTGCCGGCGGTTCCACGCGCGCCAAGACGATCGAGATCGTCTCTCGCATCAAACGCGATTTTGATCTGGAGGCCATGGCGCACTTCACCTGCGTCTCGGCCACCGTTGATGAACTGCGCTCCACGCTCGATGAGATGCGTTCTTGTGGGATCGACAACGTGCTTGCATTGCGCGGCGACCCGCCCAAGGGCGAGCAGGTCTGGAGGAAGACCGAGGGAGGGCTTGAGTACTCAAGCGAACTCGTCGCGCTCATCAAAGCCGATTACCCCTTCGCCATAGGTGCCGCCTGCTTCCCCGAGACGCACATTCATGCCGTCAGTCCTCAGGAGGATCTTGAGCATCTGGCCGAGAAGGTTCGCGCGGGCGTCGACTTCCTCATCACCCAGCTGTTCTTCGACAACGCCTTCTACTTCGACTTCCTCGCGCGCGCGCGCGCTGCTGGTATCGAGGTGCCCATCATCCCCGGCATCCTGCCCATCACTCACATCGGTCAGCTCGAGCGCATGACGCAGATGTGCGGGGCCTCCATTCCTGACGGTCTGCGCCGCGAGCTGCACGCGCGCGAGGGTCAGGAGGAGGCCGTGCGCGATTTCGGCGTCGCCTACGCCACCCTCCAGTGCGCCGAGCTGCTTGCGGCCGGCGCGCCCGGCATCCACTTCTACACGCTCAACCGCTCGCCCGCGACCCGCGCCATCCTCAGCGCGCTCAAGCTCGCCAAGCCTTGGCAGAACGCCATTTACGCTGGCTCGATCTCAAGTCCCTCCGCCACGCGCGGCGAGCCGTCGGCCGCCTCGTAGCGCACGTCCACCGAGTCGTTCTGACGGTAGGTGCCCACGCCCCATGCGCCTAGTAGCCAGCGCCAGCCGCTGATTTTGTCCTTGCGCAGCTCCTGCTGGAAGACCAATGCGCCTTCGCTGACCGAGTAGTCATTTCCCAACTCCTGCGGTACCCCGTTGAGGTACACCGCGTACGGGGGGCGCACGTCGCGCGGGAGCCTCACCTTGGATTGCGTCATCGCGTTGGATTATGCACCCGCGTCTTGCGCCCGGCGGGGCGCGTACCCTCACGGTTCATATGCCCCGGTCTCTGGCAGCCAGTGCTGACATCGCCTACACCATCCGCCGCTCCACCCGAGCGCGGCGAGTTCGTGTCAACGTGCATGCCCACTCGGGCGTCGAGGTCGTGCTGCCCGCCGGTGCCCCCGAGCGGGCTGCCGCTGCCGCCATCGTCGAGCTCAGACCTTGGATCGAGCGGCGCCTGGAGGATGTGCAGGGCGTCCTCGCGCAGATCGCTGAGCGCGGTGCCACCGTGCCCTACCTCGGAACCACGCTGAGTTTGCAACCCCAGCTCGGGCGTCAGCGCGTGCACCGCCGCGGGGAGAGCTTGCTTGTGCCGCCAGGCGATCCGCGGCCAGCCCTTGAGCGCTATTACCGGCGCATGGCTCGTCACGAGGTCGCCGAGCGGCTCGATCGTGCCACTGCGGTCGCCGGCACGCCCTACCGCGATCTCGTCATCCGCGCCCAGCGCACCCGCTGGGCCTCCTGTTCCGCCGCCGGGCGCATGAGCTTCAACTGGCGCCTCTTGCTGGCGCCTGAGAGCGTGCTCGACTATGTCGTCTGGCACGAGGTCTGCCACCTCCAGGTACTCGATCACTCGCCTCGCTTCTGGGCGTTGCTGGAGCGTCACTGGCCGGGCTATCGCCAGGATCGCGACTGGCTGCGCCGGCATGGGGCCACGCTGGTGCTGTAGCCGGGATCGCAGAAGTTCCGCCTGGTCGGGAACGTTGATCTCGTGAGCCATGCGCACGCGAGCATCCCGCACATTCTGCCCACCAGGTGAGCCATCGTGAGGAAGCCTCCGGCGACAGCCGACCGCGATGCCGGGCGCATCGTCTGCCTGCTGGGGCTCGTCGTCGCTCTGTTCGTCTGCGCTCTGCCCGCCGCGGCGGTTGCGGATTCGCGGCTATTGGGGGTGTCGTGCACATCCACTCCCAAAGCGTGTCTTGGTGTCGGCAGTACCGTCAATGGTTCGGGTACGACGGTGACGTTAGGCGAGTCTTGGAACGGCACGTCATGGTCGGTCCAGGAAACTTTGAACCCAAGCGGTGCAAAATCGAGCAAACTGCGTGGAGTGTCGGGCTGTGGAGGGTGTAGCACCCGGGCTGTGGGCAGTTTCGTAAACAGCTCAGGTGTCGAAGAAATGCTGGTTGAGGGCCAGCATGGCACAGAATGGAAGATCGAGGAAGTTACCAATCCGAGCGGAGCAAAAGCCAGCAGGCTGAATGGCGTGGTGTGTGGGCCCATCGTCATTTGCAATGCCGTCGGCGACTATGTCAACAGCTCTGGAGTGGAAGTGACGCTCGCCGAGTTCAGCGGAACTGAAAAATGGACGATCAAGAAAACCCAAAATCCAAGTGGCGCAAAAGCGAGCGCCCTGAGCGGCATTGCGTGCCACCCAATCTCAGTCTGCACCGCTGTTGGCCACTACAAGAACAGTTCGGGCGTCGAAGTGACTCTCGCTGAGCACCGCACCCCTGAAGAAGAATGGTCCATTCAAGAAACTCCCAACCCCAAAGAAGCCAAAGCAAGCAGCCTATCCGGCGTGTCGTGCAACGAAAACGCCTGCACAGCGACGGGCCGATACGTAAACAGTGCCGGGACGGAACTCACCCTCGCTGAGTCGTGGAACGGTAAAGCCTGGTCTCTCCAGGAAACTCCTAATCCCAAAGATGCCAAAGTAAGCAGCCTGTCGAGTGTGTCGTGCGCGACCGCTGAAGCATGCACTGCAGTCGGCAGCTACACCCACGGCGCAAGCATCACGGCAACCCTCGCTGAGTCGTGGAACGGCAAAGCCTGGTCTCTTCAGGAACCCCCCAACCCCAAAGAAGCCAAAGCGAGCAACTTTACCGGGGTATCGTGCACGTCTGCCGAAGCATGCCTCGCTGTCGGCAGTTCCACCAGTGGCTTGGGCACCGAAATACTGAGCGAGACCTGGAACGGCAAAGAATGGAAAATCTAGGTGCTCTCGATCCTGCCGGGCGCGCGCTAGGCGCTCTGCCAATTTCCTAGCGCCCGGCGCAGCCCGTCATAGGGCGTCTCCCCCGCCTGCAGCTCCACCAGCCTGCGGCGCAGGCGCCCGGTGTAGGCCTCGGTCGAGCCGTCGCCGCGCATGTCCACGCCGCCGCGAGGGCCGCTCAGCCAGCCGCCCGGGCCGGCTATCTCAGCTCGCACTGCGACTTGGCGGGTGGCCTCGAAGCGTTTGCCCGGGACTTGAATCGCTCGGCGTCTCGCGGTGGGGGCCAGTTCGTCGAGCTCGCGCTCCATCGCGTCGATCGCCTCGCCCGGCGTCTCGAAGCGCCTATGGCCCACACGGGGGCCATCGCGGACGGTCAGGGTCCACTTGCCGTTCATGCGCGGATAATGGCAGCGCAAGCGAGCGGGTGACAGCCACGACCGGTTGACCCTCGGGGTGCCTATGTGGCGACCGGCGGGGCTGGTGCGGATTATCCGCGCTGCGCCACCGGCACGTAATCGCGATCGCGCTCGCCGGTGTAGATCTGGCGGGGGCGGGCGATCTTCTGCTCGCTGTCTTTGACCATCTCGAGCCACTGTGCGATCCAGCCACTCGTGCGGCCGATCGCGAACATCACCGGGAACATTGCCACCGGCAGGCCCAGGGCCTCGTAGATGAGGCCCGAGTAGAAGTCCACGTTGGGGTAGAGCTTGCGCGAGGTGAAGTAGTCATCGTCCAGCGCGCGCTTCTCAAGCTCCGTGGCGATCTCCAGCAGCGGGCTCTTGCCGCGCACCTCGAAGACCGCATCCAGATGCTCGCGGATGATGCGTGCGCGGGGGTCGTAGTTCTTGTAGACCCGATGGCCGAAGCCCATCAGGCGCTCATTGCCGGCTTTCACGCCTTCCAGGAAACCGGGAATGTTCTCGACCGACTCGATCCGCCGCAGCATCCGCAGAGCCTGCTCGTTGGCGCCTCCGTGCAGCGGGCCATACAGCGCCGCCACCCCTGCCGCCACCGCCGAGTAGGGGTCAACCTGCGTTGAGCCCACCGCGCGCACCGCGCTCGTGGAGGCATTCTGCTCGTGGTCGGCGTGCAGGATGAAGAGCACGTCGAGCGCTCGCTCCAGGCGCGGGTCGGGCTCGTACTTGAGCTCCGTCATCTTGTACATCATCCCCAGGAAGTTGCCCGCGTAGTCCAGATCGTTGTCTGGGTACACATAGGGCTGGCCCATGTTGTGGCGGAAGGCGAACGCTGCCAGCGTCGGCATCTTCGCCAGCAGGCGGATGATCTGGATCGCGCGGATGCCCTCGTCGTGGATCTGGTTGGCGTCGGGGTAGAAGGTCGACAACGCTCCCACCGAGGCCACCAGCATGCCCATCGGGTTGGCGTCGTAGCGGAAGCCCTGCATGAAGTCCTTGACGTTCTCGTGCACGAACGTGTGGATCGTAATCTCGTGCACCCACTCCTGAAGCTGTGCCTCCGTGGGCAGCTCGTCGTGGATCAGCAGGTAGGCGACCTCCAGGTAGGTCGAGTGCTCGCACAGCTGCTCGATCGAGTAGCCGCGGTGCTGCAGGATGCCGGCGTCGCCGTCGATGTAGGTGATCGAACTGCGGCATGAGGCCGTGTTCGTGTAGGCCGGGTCATACGCCATCAGGCCGAAGTCCGACTCATCCACCTTGATCTGGCGCAGGTCCATCGCTCTGACTGTGCCGTCGGTGATCGGCAGCTCATACGTGGCGCCCGTGCGGCTATCGGTAACAGTCAGGCGCTCCTCTGAGGCGCTCGCGCCGTTGCCAGATGTCTGACCGATGGCCTCCCCATGTGCGCCAGCATGCGTCTCGGTACTCATCTGTCCTCCTGTCACGTGGTCTGAGTTACACCGTAGCGGCTCTCCGTTGCCTCCACCTGACCCTGGTAGTGGCTGCCGAGCTCCTTGTGCCCATAGGGGCGCTGAGCGGGCGCGTCGAGCGTCATGAACGACAGCTGCGCGATCGGCAAACCGGGGTAGAGCTTGATCGGTACGCGCGTCAGGTTGTTGAGCTCCAGCGTCAGCGTGCCTTTCCAGCCGGGGTCGCAGAAGCCGGCGGTGGCGTGCACGATCAGGCCTAGGCGCCCGAGTGAGCTCTTGCCCTCGATCCTCGCCACGATGTCATCCGGCAGCTCCACGTGCTCCAGCGTTCTGCCCAGGCAGAACTCGCCTGGGTGGATCACGAACGGCTCGCCATCCGGGGGGACCACCTGCTCGGTCAACTCCGTCGGTGGCTCGCGCAGGTCGATCGCCGTGATGCGATGATTGCTGAACACGCGAAAGGAGCCGCCCAGGCGCAGGTCCACGCTTGCCGGCTGCACCATGTCCTCGTCCCACGGGTCGAGCTTGATGCGCCCCGCGGCCACCATGCGCATGATCGTGGCGTCGGACAGGACCGAGCAGGGGGGCTGGCTCATATCGCGGGCAGCGCCGGGCAGCGAGGTTGACTCATATGGCAAGAAGGGCAGGGCAGCGAAGTTTGCTCATATAGCGGACAGTACTAACGGCCGCGGTGTCAGTGCTGCTTCAGCCGCGTGGTCAGCCGCGTATGAGCCACAACGCCGCGAACGCGCGGGGGCGACAGTGGCGACGGGGAGCCGTGATGTGGGCCACGCCGTGGATTGCGCGGCAGACGCGGACGCGGATGACTGGGGTAGCGCTGACCGGGATCGAACGAGATGCCGCCGTCGTCTTCGCCCAGCGGGTCTTCAGGCTCCTGCTTGACCGCCCATCGCACCAGCAAGAACATCGCCACAACGGGAATCTTCAGGATCACCATCAGCCAGATGAAGGTCCATGCATCCACTCCCCATCGATCGTATAACCATTTACTCGCCGTGCCAAGGGGTGGGGAGGGATTGCGGCCGCCGGCGCAGGGCGCAAGCAGAGCTCGAGGATCGGCGAGGCAGACAGAGGATCGGGCGAGGCAGAGTGGGTCAGTCGCGCAGCGGCTCTGCCGCGGCGGAGAACTGCGTGAACTCGCGCAACTGCCTTACCCGCGCCACGATCTCGCCGCCCGATAGCTTCTCGATGCGGTCGGTGCCGAACTCTTCGACGTTGAAGGACGCCAATGCCGTGCCGTGCGCCATTGCCTGGCGCAGCAGCTCCTCGGAGTACTCCTGATCTGAGTGCGCCGCCAGGTAGCCCACGAAGCCACCCGCGAAGGTATCGCCGGCGCCGGTGGGGTCCACCACGCGCTCAAGCGGGAAGGCCGGCAGCGAGAAGAAGCCCTCGTTCGTCACCAGCGCGGCTCCGTACTCGCCCTGCTTGGCCACGATCACCCGCGGGTGGGGGGGGCTCCACTCAAGGATCTCTCGGGCCGCCGCGTAGATGCTGGCCTTGCCCGTCAGCTGGCGCAGCTCGCTGTCGTTGAGGATCAGGCAGTCGCACTCCTTGATCGCCTTCACCAGCGAGTCTCTGGCCGCTTCGATCCATAGGTTCATCGAGTCCAGCGCCACGAAGCGCGCGTTTGGCAGCTGCGCGCGCACATCGCGCTGCAGGTCGGGCTGGATGTTCGCCAAGAACAGTACGTCGCTGTCGAGCGAGGCCTGTGAGAGCTTCGGCTGGAAGCCCTCGAACACGCCTAGCTGCGTATCGAGCGTCTCGCGCGAGTTCAGGTCCCAGCCGTACTTGCCGCGCCAGAAGAAGGTCTTGCCACCGGGGATGCGCTCCACGTCCGATACGTCCACGCCGCGGTTGCGCATCACGTCTAGCTCGTGCTCACCGAAGTCCTCGCCCACCGGGCCGACCACGCGCACTTCCTCGAAGAACGACGCCGCCAGCGCGAAGTGCACCGCGGCGCCGCCTAGCATCCGGTCGCGCTCGCCGAAGGGCGTCGTTACCGTGTCATACGCGATTGATCCGACCACCGTGATGGACATCGGCGCGGACCCTACAGCCTCGCCGCTTTCAGCGATAGCCTCAGCGGCCGTGCGCGCGATCCAGATGACCGAGTTCGGAGGCCCTGAGGTGCTCCAGTTGGTGGAGTTGCCGCTGCCTGAGCCGGGGCCTGAGGAGGTCCTCATTCGCGTCACCCGTGCGGGCATGAACTTCGCCGACGTTCACACCCGCACCAACTCCTATGTGCAGAAGGCTACCTTGCCGCTCGTGCCGGGGAGGGAGGTCGCGGGGGTGCGCGAGGACACCGGCGAGCGCGTCATCGCGCTTGTGTCTAGCGGCGGCTATGCGCAGTTCGCCACGGCGCCCGGCAACGTTGTGTTCCCGATTCCCGACGGTCTTGACGAGGGGGCCGCCTTGGCGCTGATGATTCAGGGCCTCACTGCCTGGCACCTCTACCGCACCGCGGGGTGCGTGGCGCGGGGAGAGAGCGTCGTCGTGCACGCCGCCGCGGGCGGCGTGGGTTCGTTGGCGGTCCAGCTTGGTAAGCCGCTTGGTGCGGGGCGGATCATCGCTGTGGCCTCCAGTGAGGAGAAGCGACAGCTGGCACTGCAGTTGGGGGCGGATGTGGCGATCGACTCCGAGCCTGCCGAGGGTTTGACAGAGCGTTTGATTGAGGCCAACGAAGGTCGCGAGGTCGATGTTGTCTTTGAGATGGCTGGTGGTGCGGTGTTCGATGCCTCCTACCGCGCCTTGGCTCACTTTGGTCGTGTTGTGATCTGTGGCATCGCCTCGCAGGAACCGAATCAGGTGTCCACCGGCTCGCTTCTGCGCCACTCCCGCTCAGTGGTGGGCTTCTATCTTTTCCACTGCCTTGGTCGCCCCGTTATGTGGGCTGAGCCCCTCGCCGAGCTCTTTGCGCGCGCCGTGAGCGGCGAATTGCAGGCGACGGTTGGACACACCTATGCGCTCTCAGACGCCGCCCAGGCTCAGATCGACCTGCGTGAGCGGCGCACCACGGGCAAGCTGCTGCTCGATCCGTGGGCATGATGGCTCGCACCCCGTAAGCTCTCGTCCCGAATGAGTAAGTCCTTCGCCGACCTCGGCCTCTCCGAGTCCACTCTCCACGCGCTGCGCGACGTCGGCTATGAGTCGCCCAGCCCGATTCAGGAACAGGCCATCCCGCCGCTACTCGAAGGCCGCGACGTGATCGGCCAGGCGCAGACCGGCACCGGCAAGACCGCTGCGTTTGGGCTTCCCATCGTGGAGTACGTCGACCCCGAGGAGCGCGAGGTGCAGGCGCTCGTCTTGACGCCTACGCGCGAGCTCTGCATCCAGGTCACCCAGGCGCTGCGCACCTACGGCGAGCACAGCGGCATCGATGTCGTGGCCGTCTTCGGTGGCGCTCCCATCCGCACCCAGCAGGCGCAGCTGCGGGCCGGTGGGCACGTTGTCGTCGGGACCGTCGGCAGGGTGCTCGATCTGATCTCGCGCCACTCGCTCGTGCTGCACGACACCCGCTTTGTGGTTCTCGATGAGGCCGATGAGATGCTCGACCTCGGCTTTCTGGAGGATGTCGAGCGGATTCTCTCGATGACTCCTTCCGGTCGCCAGACGGCGCTCTTCTCGGCCACCATGCCGCCGCCTATCCGCAAGCTCGCCGACGCCTACCTGTACGAACCGACGACCATCAAGGTCAAGGCCGCCACGCTCACGATCGACACCGTAGCCCAGTTCCAGCTCCCCGCCGATATCCGCGAGAAGCCCGACAAACTGGTCGAAGTGCTGAAAGCCGAGGCGCCTGACCAGGCGATCGTCTTTGTGCGCACCAAGATCCGCTGCGACCAGCTCTTCCGCACCCTGCGCGATCGCGGCATGAATGTTCGCGCGCTGCACGGCGATATGAGCCAGGGCTCGCGCGACGGCGTCATGCTGGCTTTCAAGGGAGGTCGTGTGCCGATCCTCGTCGCCACCGACGTCGCCGCTCGTGGGCTTGACATCTCAACTGTCACCCATGTCGTCAACTACGACGTGCCCACTTCGCCTGACACCTACGTGCACAGGATTGGGAGGACAGGGCGCGTCGGGCGCTCCGGCCGGGCCATCACCTTCGTCGAGCCGCGCCAGAAGCGCGAGCTTGAGGCCATCGAGCGCCACATCGGCACCTCCATCGATGCGTGGCAGGAGGGCGTCGTGGGCGCGCCTGTGCCTGTGCTTGAGCGCCCGCGCCGGCATTCCAAGCCGCAGATCTCGCGCAACGGCGAGGAGCCCTACGTGAAGCTCATGGTCGGCGGTGGCAAGGCCGCCGGCCTGCGCGTTGCCGACATCGTTGGCGCGCTCACCTCGGCTGCCGGCCTTGATGGCGAGGCCGTGCGCGACGTCATGGTGCTCGATCGCTTTTCTTTCGTGTCCGTGCCTGCCGCTGAGGCCGACCGTGTGATCGGCGCGCTTGACGGGCACAGCGTGCGGGGGCGCTCGCTTAAGTTGGAGAAGGTGGGGTAGGCAGCGTAGGCCGCAAGCAATTGTCCAGGGAGGGGCCAGCGTGTCCTCAGCAACAATGAACAGCATTGTCAAGATGTACCTATAACCGCTGGCTGGCCTCGCCTATGCGTAGACAGGCCGCAATGGGGTCCGCCGCTGGACGGCGCTCTGACTTGGCCGCTGCGGGAGCCGTACGGCCTGCTATCCAAAGCCCTGTCCAAAGCGGTATCGCAAGCGATTGGACAGGGCTACAGCCGCGTTTCGCGCGGCTGGCCCTCCACCCAGGGTGGAGGGAATGGTTGATGGATGTAAAAGTCGGCTGCGGGGCTGACAGACGGTCATTCCGACTCGTCGCTATGGTCGATCTATTGGCGAAGTCCGCATTTTGGGCATTTTCTATCACGAGTCACGGTAGACGGAGTGTTGCGCATACGGTAAAGTGCGGCGCTGCAAGGGTGGCCCCGGCGGGGGCTAAGTGCGGCCCGAAACCATAGACTGGGCGGGACTGAAGGGGGGCTGGTTGGCGTGCGTCAAGTATTTAGGCGGCTGGTTGTGCGGCCGG
>JANWIP010000020.1 GCA_025449845.1 Solirubrobacteraceae bacterium
GCTCAAGCTTACGATCGCTTGCCTGGCAGCGCTGGGGACGCTGGCCGTGGGGGCCGCAGGGGCAAGCGCCACGCCATACATCGACGTCTGCACAGGTCTGGGAAATCCGGCCCTCTGCTCCAATGGCTTCAGTCAGGTGTTTGACGTGGCAGTCGACAACAGCTCAAACCCGGGCACCGCCGGAGATGTGTATGTCACCGACATTCCCGGCACCGTATCCAGATACACCGCACTGGGCGCGCCCGCGCCGTTCTCAGGCACCGACGCTACACACATATCAGGCAACCAGATCACTGAATATGGCGCTGCCATCGGCGTGGGAGTTGAATATGCCACCGGTGACTTTTTCGTCAGCTATCGTCCGGCCAGCGGCAACGTGCTCAATAAGTTCAGCCCCACGGGTGAACTTATTGCCTCATTCCCCCTTGCAGGCTTCACCGAAGACGCCGGCGTGGCCGTGGATAACTCCGCCGGTCCATCCAAGGGAGATATCTATGTCACCGATGCTGCGTCCAACACCGTTGACAAGCTCAATTCAACAGGTACGGTAATCGGAACCATCACCAGTGGTGTTGCCACTCCCTATGGTGTGGCGACAGACGCACACGGTCATGTGTACGTACTCAACTTCGGCAACGCAGTGCGGCAGTACAGCGAAAGCGGCGCCTTTGAAAAAGTGATCAACAGCGAAGCGCCACAGGCAGTCGCTACCGACCCCAGTACAGGAGATATCTTTGTCGCCGAGGGGACCAACGCCCAGATACAGCCATATACAGAAGCAGGCGTGGCGCTTACGCCATTCGGCCACGAAGACCCCGTTTTCGGCGGCTTTACATCCGGGTTGGGCGTAAGCGGCACAACGCACTACGTATACGTATCCGACCTCGTAAGAGGGCATGCCACAATCTTTGCCGAAGAAGCGCCAGCCCCGTCGGCACCGGTGACAGGAACTCCCGCCACGGAAATCACTGGGCATACCGCGAAGCTCCACGGTACCGTCAATCCAGGTGGCCCCGCACAGACCGCCTATCACTTCGGCTACAACACCAACGGCACCTGCGAAGGCGAAGGCAGCAATACAACCACGCCAGGCGAACCCGCCATTCGCAACAACGAAGCAGTGGAATCCGAAGCCACAGGATTAACGCCGAAGACGGTGTATACATTCTGCCTGGTCGCGACAAATCCATTCGGCGCAACGCCCGGATCAGCCCAGACATTTGAAACGACGGCGGCCAAGCCAGCCGTCGAAGAAGCGGTCGTTGTAGAACGGGCGACCACGACCGTGAAGGTCTCGGCGAAGATCAATCCCGGTGGCGCCGCCACCACATGTGAAGTGCAGTACGGCACGACAACCGCATACGGCTCCATAGCTCCCTGTTCGGTGGCCGGCACAGGTATCGTCGGCGTGCCTGTAAGCGCTGAACTGACGGGCCTGGCAGCGAACACCGAATACCACTTCCGGTTTGTGGCCAACAACGTGGAAGGCACGACTGAAGGGAGCGATGTCGTAGTCACCACCAAGCCACTGGTGGAAGCCGAAACCGGTGCAGCCAGCCCGATCGGCTCTGAAACGGCCACGCTTCACGGCATCGTCAGCACCGGCGAAGAACCAGGCCGCTATTTCTTCGAATACGGCACGACCATCTCCTACGGCTCGAAGACCGCGGTCCTCGAAGTCTCGGGCGAAGGTGCCCACCCGGTAAGCATCCAGGTGACGGGCCTCGTGCCCAAGACGGGCTACCACTACCGGCTAGTTGCCACCCCCAAGAACGAACCCGCAGTCGAAATCCAGGGTGCGGACGCCACGTTCGAAACGTCCGCCGCAAAGCCGGCGATCGTAGAAGAGTTCTCTGAAAACGAAAATCGGCACAGCGTCTCATTGGGGGCGGAAATCAACCCCAAGAACAGCGAAGCGACGTACTTCTTTGAATACGAAGAAGCGACTAAGTTCGAAGTGACTCATACCTACGGAAGGGCAACCCAGCACCAGACGCTCGCGGCCGGCACAGAAGCCGTCGAAGTCGGCCCAGAAGCGGTCACCGAACTGAACCCTGGCACCACCTATAACTACCGTGTGGTTGCGGAAAACGGGGCCGGCAGGGTGGAAGGCCCCGACGAAACATTCACAACCGCGGCTCCCCAGCTCGCGTTCGAGGAAGTGGAAACTGAGACCAAGCTTCCGCCACTGGTGTCGCAGACCAAGGCGACGATCACCGGCCTAATCAACCCGAACGGCCTGCAGACCAACTACATCCTGGAAGTGGGCACCGAAGTCGAAGGTAAGATCGTCTATACGCCGAGCTTCGGCGTAGTCGGCAGCGGCAACGAAGGAGTACCGCTCGTCTTCACGTTGACGAACCTGCTGCCTGGCACCACCTATCACTACCGGTTCGGCGCACAGAATGAAGACGGGACCGTATTCGGCCCCGACCACTCATTCAAGACCGGATCCTTCCCTTCGGGCATCACCCTGCCGGGACCAGTGCAGATCATACCCACGCCACCACAGCCGATAGAAAAAATCGAAGGCACCCACATCAAGACCCGTGCGGAAAAGTACAAGGAAGCAGTAAAGCTCTGCAAGAAGAAGCCAAAGAAGAAGCGGGGGGCGTGCATGCGCAGAGCCAAGAAGAACTTCGGCCCTGTCAAGAAGAAGGGCAAGAAGAAGTAAGCGCCAGACCCATTCATCTTGAGCGTTGCTCCACCTCTCCGGCGACGCTCAGCGAGGCCCAGCACCCACCCCTGGTGCTGGGCCTCGGCGTTTGGGGTTGGGGAGCCTCAGCCTCAAAAGCCCCAGAAGATCCTTAGGAGATGGGGCGTCTTTCTGGCAGGGGGATGCCCTGCAGGCGAAAGACGAGCAGTGTCTCCTCAATATGACAGAGCGGCATGCGCTCGGACAGCGAGTCAAGGTAGTCTGCCACCTCGGGGCATGCGGGATTGCCATAGTCGTGCCAGATGACCGCTGAGGCCCCGTTGCCTGGTGTCATACGCAATGCGTTCGCAGTGTCCTTTTCTACGTATTTGAGCGCATGATTGCCGTCGATGAATACGTACTCGATTCTGTCTTCGTAGGGCGTCGGATCAAATAGGTAAGAGTCGCCCAGCAGCTGCTCGACCTGCGCTTTCAGTCCCTCAAAGCTCCGCTGCGCGAGCACCGACCGGTTGGCCAACACGGCATCCTCTTCTTCAAGCTCAATGCCATCGGTAGAGTCGAGATCGAGCGTGTACACCACCCCGCCAGGAGTAGTGAGGTTCTGGGCAAGCAGGCAAGTTGTATCCCCGAGGTAAGTGCCGAACTCAAATACGCTCTTCGGTCTCACGGCTCTCAGCAGCGCCACCAGCAGGCAGGCTTCCAGAGCGAAGACGCTGCCGCCGATGACGCGGGGCAGATGAGCAATGAAGTCCCTCTCGGAGGGGCTGACCATGGCAAAGATCTGGTGGGGCCGGATGTGCTCCATCGTGACCGCACCATCCTGATACAGAGGATGTCCCTATTCAAACTGATCCTTGGGACCCGCTCAGCATGTGATTCCCGGTGGAACCAGGTGTTTCCGTTTCTCGCGCCTTACACCCCAACGGGCACAGCGCGCAACTTAGTCACAGCGGCAAGCACCGCTTCGCGGGCGTCCTCGGGCTCGAGGATGGCAGCATCGCCGGCCTCCTTGAGGACCTCGCGGACCAGCCACTGCACGCCCGCGAAGCTGAGCTCGACCACGATTGACCCATCGGGGCGCTCAGCCACGACGCGACGCTGCTCGCGCGCCCAGCGGGCACGCTCAGGAGAGATCCATACGCGTGCGCTGCGCGAAGCCTGCACCTCGCCGGTGCGCATCCAGCCGTCGACTTCGGCGGCGGGGTCGACCTCTGGGCGCGGCTCAAAGCTCTCTTTGGTGACGCTCGCGCGCTTGATGCGATCCAGGCGGAAGTGGCGCATCGCCTCACGCTCGGGGTCGAAGCAGGCCACGTACCAACCCTCCCTGCCGTTGGTCAGCGCATAAGGCTCGACGCGGCGCAGCGAGAACTCATCCTCGTTCTCCTTGTAGTACTCCAGCTCGATCAGACGGTGCTCGACGATCGCCTTGGAGATCGAGCCCGCCACCTCGGAGTCGTCGCCGGTGGCGTGCGCAACCTGCAGACCCTGTTCCATGGGATCCTCGCCGAGCGCCTTGACGATCTTCTCGCGCGCACTCGCCAGCGAGCCCTCGGGAATGTGCTCGCCGATCAGATCGATCGCCGCGACCAGCGCCTTGCCCTCGACGGGCAGCAGCCGCGCGGGGCGGTCGAAGTTGTCGCTGTAGGGCTCAGGATCGACCTCGATCTCCCCCTCCTCCTCGAGGATTTCCGCGTACAGCACGTAAGAGCCGCCACCGAAGTTGACGACGTTAAGCACGTCGATGTCCTCACGCAGCTCCTCATCGCTCAGCTGCAGGCGCTGGCGCAGCTCGGCTATCGGCAGGCGCTCACCGGCGCGGCCAGCCTGGATCAGGATGCTCGCCAGCGTCACCAGCCGCGCGAAACGCTCGGGACGGATCGCCGCCTCACCGCCAGCAGCCTGACGCGCGCCCTCGGGGTGCCCCCGCAAGGATGTGCCATGCGCCTCTTCCTCGGCGTCGCCTCGGCGTCGGCGGCCCCCACGGCGCACGCTTTTTGTGGCGCCGCCGTTTGCGCTTGTCGCGGCCGCACGAGCCCCGCGACGCGCTTTGATGCCAGCGCCATTGCCAGCGGCGTTGTCATCGCCTTGACCCTCGGCATCGCCCAGGCCGTCTTCGCCTGAGACTCCGTCCACCCCATCGACCTGAGCTCCATCGGTATCAGGCGGGCCCTCCGCGTGCCAGCGCTCCAACAGCTCCACGCGCCGCGCGTACTCTGTCACCAGCTCCTCGGGACCTTGCAGTCTGGCATTCTCGCCCAGGCCCAACACCCACGAGACGATCATGCGCACGTCACCATAAGGCGTACGCAGCAGCCGATCGCCGCTGTGGCCGTCGGGAGCCGGGACGATCTCGCCATAGCGCCCGAAGTGGCGCTCGATCTGCCAGGCGATGCGCTCGCTGAGTACCACTTCGGCGACTCCCAGCTGCTCTCCCAGCTGCCACTCCGCGCGGTTTGCATAGGCACGCGGGTCGAACTCCTCGCGGCGGGGACGGCGGAAGTCGTGCTCGGCCTTGCTCGCGTAGGAGACCTTGCCGCGGATGCGCGTCAGGCGAAACACGCGGATCGCCTTGCGCTCATGTGCCCACCCGAGGAGGTAGAACTGCCCGCCCTGGAAGAGCAGGTGGTAGGGGTCCACCTTGCGGTGACCCACCTCGTCGCGACCCATCGTGTAGTAGTCGAAGGTGATCGTCTTTTGACGGAAGATCGCCGTCTCGATCTTGGCCAGGCGCGTTGACAGCTCGTGCCCGCCGGCCGAAGCGGTGATGCCCAGCGCCACCGAGCGCTGCTCGGGCGCCTGCAAGGGATTGGCCCGGCCCCAGGTGATCTGCTGCAAGGCCAGCCGCAGCGGCTCAGCGTAGGCGAACTCGCCATCGAGCAGGTGCAAAGCGGTCTGCAGCGCCGCCAGCTCCTTGTCTGAGAACTCGATCGGCGGCAGGTGGAAGTTCTCCGAGCGCAGCGAGTAGTTCTCCTGCTCAGCCGCTGCATCGGCGGGGCGCTCCACCGTCAGCTGGATGCGCAGCGACTCGAGCTCCGCCCGATCGGCGTAGAAGCGCCGCGCGAAGGCGTCTTCGTTCATCGCGCTGTAGCCCTCCACGTCGCGCCGTATCTCCAACGCCGTCACGGGCCGACGCTCGGCCATCAGGTAGGAAATAAGCGACAGCTGGCGGATCAGTTTCTCGGTGTCCTTGGCCATCCCTCCCCAGATTAGAACTCCCCGGGGATTGCTTGTTCTGGGAGGCCAGATGGCCCCGCAATTTGCGGACTTTCAAGCCGCTTGGCGCGCCGGTGCTTCAGGCCGCTCGACGCTCGGTGCCTCAGGCCGCTCGGTGCTTCAGGCCACTCGGTGCCTCAGGCCGCCTGGCGCGCCGGAGCCTGCACCGACTCCTCGCCCACGTGAGCGGGTGCCGCGAAGTGAGCCGGCGAACCGATCGCCCTGTCGAAACTCGACCAGCGCTCGCCTTTAGCCAGCTCCTTCTCCAGGCGGTCGAAGCTGCCCAGGCGCCCGCCCAGGTTGTCGATCATGTGCACCAGCGTCGCCTCGCGTGTACACGGCACCACGGGGCTACCGTGCTCGAGCGTGCCATGGTGGGCGAGGATGATGTGGCCCACCGCCCAGGCCAGCTCCTGCGGGAAGCCCTCGATCTGCTCCGTCGTACGCCTTACGCGGTAGTAGCCCAGTGCGATCTCGCCGTGCAATCTGCCTAGGTCGGTGAAGTCGATGCTCGACGGGTCCTCCGTGTAGGCCTCCAGCTTGCCTATGTCGTGCAGCAGCGCACCCGTCACGGCCACATCGCGGTCAATCCCCGGGAAGGTCGCACTGATCGCGCTCACCGCCTGCGCCACGCCGAGGCAGTGCTCCAGCAGGCCGTGGCGGTAGGCCTGGTGGTAGTGCTTGGCAGCTGGGGCCATGCGATAGGACTGCCACAGCTCGCTGTCCGCGCCCAGAATGCGCTCCAGCAGCTCGCGCAGATGGGGCTCTTGGATCGTGGCCGTCAGCTCACGTAGGTCGCCCTCCATCTGCTCCGCGCTGCGCGCCGGGCCGTCCAGCAGGTCCTCAAGCAGATACGTCCCGTCCGCGGGTTTTGACAGTCCACGCAGGTTGATCTGCGGCCCGTAGCGTTGGTGGCGGCTGTAGCGGCCCTGCACGTGCACCGGCTCACCCTGCTTGGCCAGCTCCTGCGTCGGTCCAATCTCATCCCACACCATCGCACTCACCGCGCCCGTGCGGTCGCCCAGCTGCAAACGCAGGTAGTCCCCGCCCTCTCGGCGCGTGCGGCGCTCGACATCCCGCACCAGCAGAACCTGGTCGATCTCCGTGCCGTCTGTGAACTCGCTCACCCGCACGCCCTGGAAGGTAAAGACCTCCGCGGACAGCAATCCAGCCCCAGGCTCGCCGCCACCCGCCGGCCTGTGTGGTGCTTCCCAGGCCGGACACCCCACGCGCGTTCGGCCACGCCTCACGCGGCCACACCAGGACCGGCCCTGCCGGTCCCCTTCCCACCCTCCCCAGCTCGTCCTTGGGAGACTTCTTACTGTCAAGTGTCCAGCTGTCAAACGCTCGCGTCACACCTCATACCTTGATATCAGGTGCCAAACAGAAACTATGACTCTCCTCAATGTCTAAACGCCGCTGTACATATTGGCCGCGATAGACCTAGCCGTTTGCCGTTCTCATCCTTAGCTTTCTCTTTTCTGCATTGGAGGGTGGCGCAGGCGGCCACCGGCCGCCGAGCCGGGCCCCTCCTTTCCCAGTCATAGGGAGAACATCTTGATAACGACGGACCCCACGCTACGAGTAATCAGCTGGAACGTAAACGGCATTCGCGCACGCTGGGCGCGCCTCACCGAGATGCTAGCCGGCGAGCGGCCAGATGTCGTTTGCCTGCAGGAGACTCGCTGTCCCGACAAGCGCTTTCCGCGTGGTCGCCTGCGCGAGCTTGGCTATCTCTCTCAACACTCTCCCGGCAGCCGCCGCGGGGGCGTCGCAATCCTGGTGCGCGCCGATCATCGCGAACACATGACGCACCCTTCCGGTGCGCTTGACCACAAGCACGACATCGCCGAAGGGCGCTGGCTGGAGGTGACCGTCGAGGGCATCACCATCGGCTCGGTCTACGTACCCGCCGGGCACACGCGCTCTGAACTGGATGACGCCGGCAAGCTCGCCTTCCTGGAGGCCATGGCCCGCCAGGCCCAGGAGGAGCACGAGCACCCGCTGCTGATCGTCGGCGACTTCAACGTCGCGCCGACCGACCAGGACGTCTACGAGCCTTCGTGGTTTGAAGACTCCTACCTCGCCGGCAGCGTCGAGCGCGAGGACCTCCGCGAGATCATGCGCGAGGGGCACCTGGTCGACGTCTACCGCGAGTTGCATCCCGACGATCGCGGCTTCACCTGCTGGGATCAGCGCGACGGGCACTATGCGCGCGACTACGGCCTGCGCATCGATCTGGCCCTCGCCAGTCAGCCGCTCGCCTCGCACGTCTCCCGCTGCGAGGTGGACCACGCTTATCGCCAGGGTCATCGCCCCTCCAACCACGCGCCTTTGCAGATCGAGCTAGACGACGTCGAGCAGTGCGCCCACTGCCTTGACGCCACCGCCGCGGCAGGCGCTGGGGACTAGCCGCGGGGGAGGGACAACTCCGTCCGGCCGGGGGTGGGGGCCTCCGGCCGGACGGTGTCCTCTGCATGTCCTCTGCATGCCGGTGTCCTCTGCATGCCGGTGAGTCTCCTCCGGTGGGGGAGGCAGCGGCCACGTCTCAGCGAGAGCGGGGGGCAACAGCAGAGGGCAACTGGGTGCGGGACTTTGTGGCTGGACTTTGTGGGCTTGGGACTTTTGGAGGTTAGTTAAAGGAGCGGCCATGGGAGGTCCGTCCACTTTTTTATTCGAATAACAATGGTATATGCGCTGTAGATACCTTTGCTAACAAATTTTGAAAACAATGACCCCCTTCTAGCCTCTTTAAGTCTCTCCTACGGCTCGAGTCGATTGGGGCCCCGGTATAGGAACGTGACCTCGCGCACGTTGTCCTGCCCGGTCATCTGCATCAACAGCCGCGTCAACCCGAAGCCGAAGCCACCATGCGGAGGTGCTCCGTAGCGGAAGAAGTCCAGGTAGTACTGGATCGGCTCGACCTCCACGCCCTTGTCGTGGGCCTGCTCAAGCAGCGGCTCGTAGCGGTGCTCGCGCTGGGCACCAGTGGTGATCTCGATGCCCTTCCAGAGCAGGTCAAAGCTCTTGGTCAGCGTCGGCTGATCGGCGTGGCGCATGTGGTAGAAGGGCCGCACCGAAGTGGGATAGTCGGTGACGAACACAAACTCGTGACCGTGCTCACGTGCAATCAGCGCTGACAGCGCCCGCTCGCTGGGCGGATCGAGATCGTCATCAGGCCCCGGCACAGCCTCGTGTCCATTGGCCCGCAGCAGCTCCTTGGCGTCAGCCAGGCTGATCCTGGGGAACGGTGTCGCGGGCACCACCGTGTCCACGCCGAAGGTCTCCTTGATCGCGTCTCCGTGCACCTCCTTAACGACCTTGAAGACGTGCTCCAGCCACTGCTCCTCGAAAGCCATCACATCCTCGTGGGAATCAACCCAGGAGAGCTCGACGTCCACGCTCGTGAACTCCGTGTCGTGGCGCGAGGTGAAAGAGGGGTTCGCGCGGAACACCGGCCCGATCTCGAAGACCTTTTCAAAGCCACCTGCCATCGCCATCTGCTTGTAGAACTGCGGCGACTGCGCCAGATAGGCGGTGCGCTCGAAGTACTCGACCTTGAAGAGCTCTGCGCCGGACTCGCTGGCCGAGCCCATGAACTTGGGGGTGTGGATCTCCATGAAGCCCTGCTGGCGCCAGAACTCGCGCATCGCATGCTCGACCGTGCCCTGCACCTCGAAGATCAATCTGCGGTCGGGACGACGCAGATCTACGTAGCGCCAATCGATGCGCTTGTCGAGCGCCGACTCCGCCGTGACCGGCAGCTCGGGCTCGGCCATCGCCTCCACCTGCACATCCTGCAACTGCAACTCCAGACCGCCCAGCTTGACCCGCTCATCCGCCACGACCAGGCCACTTACGGTTACCGCTGACTCAGGCGTCAGCGCGGAGATCCGCTCGTTGAGCGCCGTCGGTGGCTCCTCCTTGGAGACGACCGTCTGAGCCATACCGGTGGCATCGCGCACGATCACGAACTGCACCCGCTTCTGATCACGCACCGCGTTGACCCAGCCGCGAAGCTCGACGACCTCGCCGACCTTGGATTTCAGTTCGTCTATCAGCGTTCGCGCCACGGCGGGCAGACTATCGACTGCACACCAGACAACGCGAACTCGGCTGCGCTAACTCGACGCCGTGGATTGGGCATGCGCAATCCCGCAAGAGCTATCCGGCCAGCGTCAGACATGCTTCGCGCTCGCTTTCCTCGGCGAGGCGCTGCAAGCGCGGGGTGCGCGCGTCGCGTTGGGCGCAGTGGGTGGGGCAGTACACGCCCCGCACCATTCCGTTGGGCAGCCCATAGCCCAGCCACTCACCGCCGTTCCAGAGGAAGCGAAAGAACCCCTCGGGCACGCGCCTATCCCGCAGCTCGCGCTGCCACGCTCCTGTGGCCACCTCGGGGGCTATCCGCACCCGACAGTTGCAGTCGCTGCGGGGGTGGTTTGTCCATACACAGCGCATCATCTCATTTGTTGGGACCCACAAATCGGTCCCAACCGCACGCGCGCTGGACGTCTGTTCGATGTCTCTTTGCTGTCTACCTGCGATGCGTCCGACGGGGATCGAACCCGTATCTGCGGCTCCAAAGGCCGCTGCTCTTAGGCGCATGAATTCGGCAAAAGCTCTAGGCACCACGACCGCGATCGGTACGGGGTCGCCGGCTTGACGCATAAGGATGGTCTCCGGTTGGATGACTCCCGTGGTGCCCTTCCCCCTCACCTACTGACTTCGCCGTTAACCGGTTGAGCTACGGACGCGCGGGAAAGGCTTGCTGGCGCTGCTTTGGTTTACATGGCCTCCTCCGGCGCCGCTTCCGTGGTCACCTCCTCTTCGAGCGGGGGCTCCGTCGCGACAGTGCCCTCCTCCCCCTCGAGAGTGGCCTCCTCCGCGATGGGAGCCTCCGCGGTGGGCACCTCCTGTGGCCATTCGCTGGTCGCGAGCAGCGTGGGGTTGCCGGCGAGCGACCATAGCTCCTCGGCGATATGTGGGGTCAGCGGTGCGAGCATCTGGACCAACAACAACAGAGCCGCCACAACCGCCTCGCTGTCCTGCGCCCGCGGCTGCTCCCGGCGCTCGCAAGCGCGCTGCTCGAAGTCCTGGATGCGGGTCAGCAACAGCATCGCGTTGTGCGCGGCGCGCTGCATCTCCAGGCGCTCCAGATCCTCGGTGACCTTCCCCAGCGCGGTCTTGCACCAGTTCACAAGGCGCCGCCGGCGCTTGTCGCTGAGCTCGATGCGCGGCTGGCGAACCTCCGCCGGGAGCCCCTCGCCGCTGCTCTCTTCGGCGCCGCTCTCCTCACCAGCCCCGGCAGCCCAAGCCCGCAGCCGCGGCTCCGCATACCCATAGAGCTTCTTCAGAAACGTCTGGCAGTAGCGAATCGGCTGGTCGTTCCAGTTGAAGATGCGCCCTGGAGAAGCGGCCTGCAATACGGCGAGGCGCACGGTGTCAGCGCCGACATGCACCACCAGCTCGTTGGGGTCGACAACATTGCCGAGGTGCTTGCTCATCTTGCGCCCCTCCAAGCGAATCATCTGGTGCATCAAGGCTCGCGAAAATGGCTCGCGCCCGGGCACGGGGGGCAGCGTGTCGAGATCCTGCAGGACCTTGCCGATCAGGCGCTGGTCGAACATATAACCCCCGGCGTCGGCTCCCCAGACGATCTGCTTGGCGGGCAGCCAGCGCTTGTATTCAGGGTGATCGAACATGTGCTCGGGCCGGTCCTCGAAAGGCACACAGATAGGCATCCACATCCACATGCCATCGACGTGGCAGTCGATCGTGTCTGTCTCACGCCGGGCCTCGCCACCACAGGTGGGACAGACACAGCGCGTGAACTCCTCGATCCCCTCCAGCGGATTGCCGGCGCCGGTCACCTGCAGATCCTCAGGCAGGCGCACGGGCAGATCCGCAAAAGGCACGGGCACTACGCCACAGGCTTTGCAGTGCACGAGCGGGATCGGCGCACCCCAGGCGCGCTGACGGGAGATGGCGAAGTCACGAGCGCGGTAGCGCACCGCGGGCCGCGGCTTGGCCTCCGAGCGGCTCTCCACCTTCCACGAACTGCCCAGAGCGCCCACCCCTTTTGCGCCGGGCCCAAAGGCCGAGCCCAGGCGCTGGGCGATGCTCTCATCGGTGGCATCGAGCGCGGGGATGCCGAGCACTGCGGTGGGCCCAAAACGGGCATCCACCAGAGGCGAAATGACGATCGGCAGCGTCCCGGCCACACCGGGCACGCTGGCGATCGCGCCGGTGGGCACGACGGGCACCTGCTCAAGGTCACGATCGTCGCGGCGCCAGCCGGCCTCGCGCACGCGCGTGAGCTGCTCGGCCACCTGCGGCTGCTCGGTCCATACGTCGACGAGCGGATGTGCGGGTGAAACCACGATGAAGGCCGCCTGCTCAACCGCATCCGCGTAAGGGGTAAATACGGTAAGGGGCGTGCCGTCGAACAGGGCGGCGTCCACCTCAACGCCCTCGACGCGTCCGATGACAGCGCGCTGGGCGCCCACGGCCGCCTTGCTCCAGCCCGGCAGCGTGTCCAACCCGCTCTCATTGTCCTCTACATAGGCCGAGATCCGCATGAACCACTGCGGCAGGCGGCGGAAGCGGACCTCCTCGTGACAGCGCCAGCAGGTGCCCTCCTCAACCTGCAAGGCAGCCAGCACGGTCTGGCAGGAATCACACCAGCTGACCTGCGCCACGTGCTGGTAGACGAGGCCCTTCTCAAGCATGGCTAGAAACAACCACTGTGTCCAACGATAGTGGTCGGGCTCGGAGGAGACGAAGCTGCGCTCCCAGTCGCAGGAGTAACCGAGGCGCTCGAACTGCCCCCGCATACGCTCCACGCAGCGGGCAACCCACGCCTGCGGTGTCACTTCCCGGCGCACCGCCTCAAGCTCTGCGGGCAGACCAAAGGAATCGAAGCCGAGCGAGAAAAGGACGGCGTCTCCACGGGCGCGCAAAAAGCGGGCGTAGGCGTCACTGATGGTGTAACTGCGGATATGACCCATATGGGCATCCCCGGAAGTGAAAGGGCAGCCAGCGAATACGTAGGCGGGCGTGCGTGTGTCCTGTGGCGGCGAAACCGCAAAGGCCCGCTGCGCCAACCACACCGCCTGCCAACGCGCCTCAATCGCTGCCGGGTCGTAGTCCGAGACAGAGACCGGGGGAGTCAAAAACGAATCTGCGCTACTGGCGCGGGCGTCCTCCTGCTGACTGACACCAGAAGCCGCCTTCCCGAGCCGATCCGGGGTCCCAGGGGCCTGCACAGGCGCCTCAGCAGGCGCGGGGACGGCGGTAGGGCTTGCAGAATGAGCGGAATTGTTCATGATTGCGACGCTACCGGATACGTCCGGCGAAGTAAAGAATGATCTAAACACGTCTAATATATTGACGATTGCCCGATGTCCTGCCAGACCCCCCGGCGGTGCCTGCACTGGCCGTCGGGGGCGGACATACCCCATCCCCACCAGCACGACATCCAGACGGAGGAGACGCCTGTGGCCCGCTGTGCAGTCCTGACGAACGACCTGCAGTACGACCTAGTCAACAAGAACGAGGAACGCCGCGGAGCCGTTGCGGCATTCACGCCGAAGATGACAGCGTTCCTGGCAGATATGCGTCAGTTGGACGTGCCAATTGTGCACCTTCAGCTGATCAACAAAGAGGACGATCCGCGAGCTGAGCGCTATGACGGGTGGCTGCCCGTCACGAAGGGCTCGGATGGGGCGCGGATCATGGGGGAGTTCCTGGCCGAGGAGGACGTGATCGTGGAAAAGAACAAGGACAGCGGCTTCTACGAAACGGACCTCGACGAGCGCCTGAAAGAGCTAGGCGTGGACACGGTCGCGATCACCGGCATGCAGACGCAGATCTGTGTGCAGACCACGGCTGCCGATGGCTTCTTCCGCGGCTACAACGTGATCGTCCCCAGCGACGCCGTGGTCAGCGCGCGCGAAGAGGACCAGACGCGCGCGCTTGAGTGGCTGCGCAGTTACTGCGCAACGATCCTCACCACCGATGAACTCGTGGCTGCGGTGGCAGCCGATGAGCTGCCGCAGTTCAACACGGTAGCCATCCCATGAGCGCCACCGGCAAGCTGATCGAGCTGGACCACGGCACGGGCGGAGGCATGAGTCAGGAGCTGATCGGCGAGCTGATCGCGCCGCGCCTGGGCGAGGTACACCATGGGCGCATGGAGGACAGCGCGGTCCTCGGCATCGAGAGCTCACGCATAGCCGTTACCACCGACTCCTTCGTGGTGGACCCGATCTTCTTCGGCAATGGCGATATCGGCAAGTTGGCGGTGTGCGGGACGGTCAACGACCTCGCTGTGAGCGGCGCGATGCCGCGCTTCCTGACGCTGGCGCTGGTTTTGGAGGAGGGCTTTCCGATCGCCGACCTGGAGCGGATCCTTGACTCGGTGAGAGAGGCGGCAAGCGTGGCGGAGGTGACGATCGTCGCGGGCGACACCAAGGTCGTGCGTGGCGGAGAGATCGACAAGATCTTCATCAACACCACGGGTATCGGCGAACTGCATCGCGACCACGAGCTGGGCATGGCGCATGTGACGCCGGGCGATGCGGTGATCGTGACGAGCTGGCTGGGTAACCACAGCATCCACATCCTCTCCATCCGCGAGGGCCTGGGCTTTGAGGAGCGCATCCCCAGCGACTGCGCGCCGCTCGATGGCCTGGTGTGGAACCTGCTGGAGGAGCACCCGGAACTGGTGCACTGCATGCGCGACGTGACGCGCGGCGGCCTGGGCACGGTGCTCAACGAGGTGGCTGACGGAGCAGGCGTGTCGGTGGCGATCGACCACGAGCGCCTGCCGATCCAGCGTGAGACGGCGATGGCCGCCGACATGCTCGGTGTCAACCCGTTGTACCTGGCCAACGAGGGCTGTCTGTGTCTGTTTGTGGATGGCGATGCGGCAGCGGAGATCGTTGAGACCGTGCGTCTGCAGCCCCACGGGCACGCGGCGGAAATCGTCGGCAGCGTGGTGGAGCGGCGCGAGAGTGCCGTGTCGATGCGCCAGTCAGACGGCACGGAAGCAACCGTCGAGGTGCTCTACGGAGCCGAGCTGCCGAGGCTCTGCTAGCGAACGATGTTCGAGACGCGCCGCTACCAGATCCGCGGGATCGTGCAGGGGGTGGGGTTCCGGCCGTTTGTGTGGCGCACAGCCGCAAGACACGCACTGGGAGGTTGGGTGCGCAACGACAGCGACGGCGTGGTGCTGGAGGTGCAGGGCCACGAGGAAGCGCTCGAAGCATTCATCATGGAGGTGCGCACCTCCGCGCCGGCACTGGCGCGCATCGACTCGGTGGCGCTGCTTGAGCAGCGCTCGATCGAGGTGGTCGTGGAGGCCTTTGAGATCCAGCTGAGCGCGCAGGGCGAGCGCGCGCAGACGCTGGTGTCGGCGGACACGCGCGTATGCGACGAGTGCCTCGCGGAAATGCTCGACCCGGCAGACCGCCGCTACCGCTATCCGTTCATCAACTGCACCAACTGCGGCCCGCGCTACTCAATCATCGAAGGCGTTCCCTACGACCGCGCGATGACGACGATGAGTGTGTTTCCGATGTGCGCTGAGTGCTCCGAGGAGTATCACGACGTTTGCGACCGGCGCTTTCACGCACAGCCGGTGGCCTGCTGGAAATGCGGCCCCAGGGTGGAGCTGTGGGACTCACGGCGCGGGCGCCTGGAGACCACGCAGCCGGTGAGAGATGCGGTGGTCCTGCTGCGCGCGGGCGCAATCGTCGCGGTGAAGGGCATCGGCGGTTACCACCTGATGGTGGACGCCCGCAACGAGGACGCCGTGGCAGAGCTGCGCCGGCGCAAGCGGCGCGAGGAAAAGCCCTTCGCGGTGATGTCACCGACACTCGCGGCAATGCGCAACTACGCGCGCATGGAGGAGTGCGAGGCGGAGCTGCTCAGCAGCCTCGCGCGGCCGATCGTGCTGGTGGCCAAGCTCGACTCCGCACAGGCCCCTGCAGAGCTTGCGCCCAGCGTAGCCCCGGGCAACCGCCGCTACGGAGCGATGCTGGCATACGCCCCGCTGCACCACCTGCTGTTCGAAGGTGAGCTGGACACGCTGGTGGCGACGAGCGGCAACGTCTCGGACGAGCCGATCGCGTTCACCAACCAGGACGCGCTGGAGCGCCTCGCGGGCATCGCCGACGCGTTCCTGATCAACAACCGTGACATCTACACGCGCGTAGATGACTCGATCGTCCGAGCGGTAAGCGTTGGAGGGCGTACAGAGGTAAGCCCCTTGCGGCGTGCGCGCGGCTATACGCCCGTGCCCGTGAACGCTCCCTTCGAGATGCCCCAGGTGCTGGCCGTGGGAGCCGAGCTGAAGAACACGATCTGCATGTCCCGTGGTGAGGAGCTGTTTCTGAGTCATCACATCGGTGACCTCAAGAACGACGCCACGCGTCGTAGTTTCGAGCACGCCATCGGCCACCTGGCGAAGCTGCTGGAGGTAAACCCGCAGGTGGTGGCGCACGACATGCACCCGGGTTACATGAGCACGCGCTTCGCGCGCGAACAGCGTCAGCTGCCGACGGTTGAGGTGCAGCATCACCACGCGCACATGGCGGCGTGCATGTGCGAGCACGGCCTCAACGAGCCGGTCATGGGAGTGATCTTCGACGGCACCGGCTATGGCATCGACGGCAACATCTGGGGCGGCGAGTGGCTGATCGGCGACTACAGCGGCTTCGAGCGCGCCGGCCAGCTCGAATATTTCCGTCTCCCCGGAGGGGACAAGGCGGTGGAACAGCCATTCAGGGTGGCGCTGTCGCTGCTTGCACAGGCCCATGGCGAGCTCGGAGAGCTGACGGGAGTGCCGGTCGTGGCAGCGCGCAGCGAGCAGGAAAGGCACGTGCTGGCCAGGATGGTGGAAGCGGGGATCAGCTCACCGCTGACCTCCAGCATGGGCAGGCTGTTCGACGGCGTCAGCGCCCTGCTGGGGGTGAGGGAGCACTGCCACTACGAAGCCCAGGCGGCGATCGAGCTGGAACAGCTGATCGAGCCGGGCACACGCGCGGAGCCGCTTGAGTGGGCATTGCACAGCGATGAGCAGCCGCTGCGCATCGACGCGCGCCCGATGGTGCGAGAGCTCGCGGGGCTGGTCGCGCGCGGCGGCGCCAAAGCAGCGGAGCTGAGCTTGCGCTTTCACTGCACCGTCGTTGAGATGGTGCGCGTCACCTGCATGGAGATAGCCAGGCGCACCGGCCTACGCAAGGTGGTGCTGAGCGGCGGCGTGTGGCAGAACGAGTGGCTGCTGCGCGGGGCGCACGAGACGCTGGAGCAGGCGGGCTTTCAGGTGCACACCCACCGTCTGGTGCCAGCCAACGACGGTGGCGTGGCGCTGGGTCAGGCGGCAGTGGCAGGCTGGCGCGCCCGATGAGTGAGGAGCGCTTCAAAGAGTTGCACTTCGCCCCGGCGCCGGAGGTGGCGGGCCATGTGCCGGGCCCCGAATCGCAGCGGATGCTGGCCGAACAGGCGGCGGTCGAGAGCCGCGCGCGCAGCTACCCCCGCAGCGTGCCCGTCGCCTGGGAGGAGGGCCGCGGAGCGACGGTGAAGGACGTCGACGGAAACACCTACCTGGACTTCTTCGGCGGAGCGGGCACGCTGAACGTGGGCCACGGCAACCCCAGGGCGGCCCGAGCGGCGAGCGAACAGCAGCGCAAGCTGGTGCACGCGCTGGACTTCCCCACGAAAGCGCGCCTGACGTTGATGCACGCGCTCAAGCGTGTGATGCCGGGCGCGCTGAAGCGCACCGCGCGGGTGCACTTCGGCGGGCCTACAGGCTCGGATGCCGTGGAGGCGGCCCTGAAGCTGACGCGCAGCCACACGGGGCGCCGCGCCGTGGTGGCCTTTCAGGGCAGCTACCACGGCATGACGGAGGGCGCGATGGCGGTGACAAGCGACACCTCCTGCAACGGCCCGGTGGATACGCCCGTGCACTTCATGCCCTACCCCTACTGCTACCGCTGCCCCCTGGGCCTGCGTCCGAACAGTTGCGCCCTGGCATGCGCCAAGCTGCTTGAGACCACGCTGGAGGACCCCCACAGCGGCGTGCCCAAGCCGGCCGCCGTGATCGTCGAGCCGATCCAGGGCGAGGGCGGCACGATCGTGCCCCCGAAAGGCTGGCTGAAGGAGGTGCGGCGCATCACGCACACCCACGAGGTGCCGCTGATCGCCGATGAGATCCAGACCGGCTTCGGGCGCACGGGCACGCTGTGGGCGTGCGAAGCGGATGAGGTGACACCTGACGTGATGGTGATGAGCAAGGCGCTGGGCGGCATCGGCCTGCCGCTGTCGGCTATCGCCTACGACGCCACGCTCGACACCTGGGAGCCGGGTGCGCACATCGGCACCTTCCGCGGTCACCAGCCGGCGATGGCGGCAGGCGCGGCGGCGCTGGAGTTCACGCTGGAGCACGACCTGCCCGCGCACGCGGCCGCGCTCGGCGAGCTGGCGCTGGCGACACTGCGCGAGGCGGCTAAGGAGTTGCCGAGCGTGGGCGAGGTGCGCGGCCGGGGGCTGATGATCGGCATCGAGCTGGTGCGCGACGAGCACACCAGGGAGCCCTGGCGGGAGCTGGCCGACGAACTGCGCAGGGCCTGTTGCGGCAGGGGATTGATCATCGAGCTTGGCGGCCATTACGGCAACGTCGCGCGGCTGCTGCCCCCGCTGGTGCTCACGCGCGAGCTGCTGATGCGGGGGCTAGAGATCTTCTGCGAAGCCCTGCGCGAGACCGAAGCAACCCTGACGCGCCGGGGGGCGCTCATCGCAGGTTGAGCGAAGGTCGGCCTTTGGTTGGGAGAGGGATGGGCCGCGCGCGGCGAGAGAACGCGGCTCAGGGCTGAAGCCCGCCGGCTCGCGGTGCGCTATGGCTGTGTCCGGCCGGTCTGCTCACGGATTGTGCGCTCGACGTCCTGCCCTCTGGAGGTGAGCCGCCAGGCGTTGGGCTCACCGCGCACGGGCCCCACCCCAACATTGCGGATCAAGCCGAGATTCTGCAGGCGCAGGAGCAGCTTGGAGATCTGCCCTTGGTCCGCGATCCCCGCGGCCTCCGCGACTTGGCGGTTTGACGCCCCGGGGCTCGCGGCGATCGCGACGAGCACCCTGACGGTGCGATAGGTGAGCCGCATGTCCAGATCGCGCAGCGGATCGCCGCGCCGCGCTGAAGGGCGGGGGGGCAGAGTGGGCAGCGGGCGCTCCCCCTCACGCCTGGCGGCGGCGGGACCGAAGTAGGGCAGCACGATCATCCCCATCAGCGGGTTGACAAGCACGATCAGCGAATCCGCCTCCCCCCGCTGCAGCCGCGCGTGCACGACGGACAGCACGGCCCCGACGACGCCCTCAGCGCTGAGCGCCGGCTGCCCATACCCCCGTTTGGTCTCGCTCTCACCCTCCCGGACGGCATCCACGAGCATCGCGACGAGCTGCGCACGACGCTCGATCGCGCGGGGGCCCGCAGTGAGGCTCTCCACGATCAGCAACCGTCCGAGGTCGGGCTCCTCCTCGATGAACGCGAGGATCGCAAGCAGCCCACCCCTGACACGCATCTGCCACGACCCCGAGCCCCCAAACACTGGCAGCACCCGCTCGGCCACACGCCCCAGCGCGTCCTCGAAAGCCGCGAGGAAGCAGTCCTCGCGATCTTCGAACAGGTCATAGAACGTGCGCCGCGAGACCCCTGAACGCGCCACGACACGCGCGACGCTGGCGTTCTGCGCCCCCTCCTGCGCCGCGACCTCCGCCATCGCGTTGAGCATCCGCGCCCGCTGGATCTCACTCACCCGCGAGCGCGGAAGAGCACCCTTGCTGCCCACACGAGTGTCCATGACGATCGACACCCGCCCCTACCCCTTCTTCTTCCCGGCCTTCTTATGCTTCTTCGCCTTCTTAGTCTTGGGGCAGCCGGTGATCTGGATCTTGGTGTTCTGTTTGAGTTGCGCTCCGTTCTGGCCGGTGAGGGTGGTGGGCATCGTGAGGCTCGTGCCGCAGAGGTTGCCCTTGGCCTTGGCGGGGAGAACGGCGGCGAGCCCGGAGTGTGGTCCCGCGGGGAGCTTCAACTCGAAGCTCGAGATCGGGGCGTCGGGGATGCTCGCGAACGTCGAGCTGGTGATGCTCTTCTTGATGTTGATACTGCCTATGAGTTCGAGCTTCACGCCTTCGCCCTGCAGGATCAGCACCAGGTCGGGGAACGCCGCGCCGCCGTGGGACACCAGGTACGCCGGTCCCGTCACAGGGCTTGCGAGGACGGGTGTGTGTGCGATCGCGATCCCGATGTCAGAGCCCGCGGGGCACGACGCCGGATTCGCCTTGAACGTCGCTTCAGGACAGGCCTGCTGGATCGTGGTGAGCCGGGAGGGCAGCGCCTTGGGGAGCGTCACTGCGACACTGCGGATGTTCGCCTGTGCCCCCGTGGGGTAGCCGACCTTCACATCGAGGCTCGCGCCGTTCTTCTTGCTCGTGCTCGCCTGGGTGGAGACCGTGAACGACGGTTTGAACGCGAGTTCGCGGCACCCGGCCGCCTGGAAGCGGGAAGACACGTTCGTGGTGGCGCCCTGGGTGGAGGTCACTGTGCCCGTGATCTGCATGGGGGTGCAGTTCGTCGGGTTAAACGTGAACCCGGGCCTGTCGAGGGTCACGTCCACGCGGCGGACCCGTAGCGGGATGCCCTGCAGGATCGTCGGGAAGGGGTCCGAGACGTCCGTGACCTGCGCGGTGTGCTGGTCGATCCGCAGCGACTGGCGCACCACAACCGTCCCAAGGTTCAACGGGCCCGCGACCGCGGGGACCTCGACAACGAGACCATAGGGACCACCGTTATATGGGCCCGTCAGGTACGCACTGCCACCCACGAAGAACGGGTCAGGGCCAACACCCGCACCAGCCTGGACACTCCCGACCCGCGAGGATTCGGGGCACGTCCCCGCGTTCGCGTTCGCCTCGGGGCACAAGGGTATCCCGGCGATCTTCCCCAGCAAACCCGGGGGGAGGGTCACCGTGAGCCCGGACAGGTTCTGGTCACCATCAGTACGCGACAGCGACAACACGAACGGCGAGTAGCCGCCCGCCTGCGGGTTCGCGCTGCCCGCTGTGAAGCCGGGGGCGAAGACGGTCGCGCACCCGGTGTTGATCGGGAAGCTGTCCGATGGTGTCGCGTCCGGACCGGAGTCAGGTGCGGACCACGGCATCAGATCCGACGTGGTGGTGTACGTGCCGCAGCCGGTGGGGGTCGCGAGCTCCCCCCTGGGGCCACCGAAGAAATGCAGCTTCAACAAGCTGAACGGGAACTGCGGGTTTTCCCTGAACACCCCCGTCACCTGGCCCGACACAGGATCCGGTGTCAAGTTCCCCGGGATCTTCACAACCACCCCCGTCACCGGGTCATCGATCACGATATACCCCGCCAACAACGTGTGGAACGGGTTTTCATTCTGCCTCGCCAAATACACCGACCCCACGAGGGTGCCCTCGACCAGCGGCGTACTCACTTCCACCGACCCGATCTTCGAAGCTTCAGGGCAAGACGGCGCGCTCGCCGTGAAATCGCTCAGGCTCCCCCCCTGCCAGCCGATCTGCGCCTCACTGCACGCAGCCAACCCACCGGCAGCAGCAGGGTTCACCGTCAACCCCGCCGGGAGGACCACGCTCGCATCCCGCAGCGGAGGCGTCGCAAGCGTTTCAGGGTCCTCGCTCTGGGGAACCTTGATGGCGACGTTCAACCCCGTCGGACTGTCCGCTGTGGTCGTTTCGGGTTGCAGGGCGAGCGACGGTTCGAAACGCAACAGGTTACAACCCGTCACCGGCGGAGATTCCGAGGTGCTCGACACCCACGCCGGATCACTCAGATCGATCGTGCCGTCCGCGTTGAGCCGCCCGGGGTTCTGCCACGAATCCATATGGACCGACGTGACCAACGGTTCACCCGAACAGCTGGAGGGGTTCGTGAAGAACGCCACCGGTGTTGTCCCCGCACCGTCGCGTGCAGCGGGATCCCCATACAACGTCACTTCGACATTCACCAGGGGGATCTGCGGCACATCGGGGGCCGTCGCGCGCAGCACATAACCCTTGAGTGTCGGCACGACGCTCGCATACAGCACATGCGAGGTCCTGAGTTCATCGATGTAGCCGAACTCCGCCGCGACACCACGCTCGGGCACCATGTTGTACAGCCGGCTGCTGACGCCCGTAATCGCACTTGGCTCAGTCTTTATGAATCCAACCCGCGACGCGAGCGGACAATCATTGGTGCTACCAAAAGTGGGGGTTCCGGCGGAGAGTTGCGCGAGCGTGCACTTCGGAGTCGCCAGCGCGCTGCCAAGGAAACCCAACGGCAGATCCACCGCGACATCCTTGACATCCTGCACACTCGTCGCGCCCGCACCTTCCCCAGGAATCCGGACGGGGTTTGCTTCCGGGTTGTGCGAATGATCGTTATTGAGATCGATCCTCGTCGTAAACCCATACGGGTGAGCACCCGCCTGGATATCAGGGCCGCCATCCAACCCAACGATATACGAGCTCAGACCCACACCGAACGGCGCCGGAGAGGACGAGATCTCATTCCCCCCGCTCGTCACAGCTTCCAGGGCGCCGCCACCCGACACCCGCACCGTGTTCACCACCGCACCCGAAGCGCCCGGTTCGAGCGCCACATAGATATACATCTTCAGCGTCGCGTCAGGCGCCAACACAAGCGGGGACGGGAGTTCACACCGCACCGATACCGCATCACACGAGAATTCCTGTTCCGTGAACCCCGGGCTGCGCAAGACGAGATCGGCGCTCTGCGCCGTCACACCCACGGGCAACGTATCCGCGATCACGATCGGCGTTCCATCCGTCGGCGTGCTCCCCACATTCCTCACCGTCACCTCATACACATCACACGCAAACGTACTCACGCTACTGACACGCGACAAACACGACGCGCTCTGGTCATCCCCAACAGAGAAATTGCTCGGCGACGCGAACGAATGGATCGTCAACGCCGCACCCGGCGTCATCGCGAACGCCGAACCCGCAGACAGCAGCGAAACACAACCAGCCGCCACGAACACCGCCAGCCACACCGACAACAACGACCGCCCTGCCGTGATCCACCCGCGCACAGAGACCTCCCCAGTCCGATACCCATTCATGACCTACCACCCACACTCCCACGCCCACCACGATGCGCGGCCCCACGACCCTTCACACGCCGCTTGCCCGGCCGCCCACGGCGCCGCCTGTGCCTGACATGCTTCTTCACCGCAACCTTCCTGTGCGCCGCGACCGGGGCAGCGAGATTCCCCGGGCCGCTGAACGTCATAGTCGCGCCAACCGGCGCCGCGGGCGCCACACCCGCGACACCGTGGCACGCTTCTCCATCGCACGACGTCACCGCCGCGGGACCGGAGGGGACACACGGGTCGCCTGCGGTACACACCCGCGCGTCATATACATCAAGCTCGGTGTCCGTGTCCGACCCGACCAGCCGATCGGAGGTCGCGAAGAACACATTCGCGCCCGTCGCATCGCTGCCGAGCAGAAACACATCAGACGGGCGGCGCTGGTCAAACGGCGGAACATTTGTCTGCCCGGTGTCCCTGCCATCGGAGATCAGGAACACCCTCCCATCGTGATACTCGTACACATTCTGCGCATACCCCGGCAGGATGCCGCCGACTCCTCCTCCTCCTTCTACCCCGACCCGTACGTCATCGAGCGCACCGGGCGTCAACGCGACAGGACTGCGGAAGAACACAAACGACCCGTCATGAGACATCGTCGGATCCGAACGCGCCGCGCCAGCGCGGTGGCCGGCCTGCGGTTCCGCGATGCTCGCGTCCTCCGAACAAATCCCAGTGCCGCAGGGCGTACCGGCGGAGCGGTTGCCGTTGTCGTTGAACCCGCGATCCCCGACCGAGACCCTGACCAGTCCGCCCGTCTGCGCGTCATAGCGAAACACCTGCGCCGCGCCGCTCATACTCGTATCGTCCGCGGTCAACGCACCATAACTCGTGAACACCAGGAAACGCCCATCGGGAGTCACATTCGCTGGCCGAGGATGATAATCCCAAGTCTCGTGGTCGGATTGGGGCAGCGACGCGATGAACGCCACACGGCCTTCCGGGTGAGCCGCGTCACGCTCAAACACATACAGGTTATCCGCACCATCCCGCGCAACACCACCCCCACTGTTCGCGACACCACTCAACACACCCCGCGCGACGAAATACACATGCGAACCATCGGAAGAGACCGCCACCACACCCTGCACACGCGGCCCACCACCACTCGAATCCCCCGCCGAGACCGCAAGCAGACCACGCCCAGCGGGATCCGCGGAATCATACTCATACAAATTACAACCATTCACACCAGCCGCCTGAATGCACCCGAGATCTCTCGCGCTGTCGCCGCTGTCCTCGCTCGCCGTGTCCGTGAGCTGCTGCGTGCTCGTGAAGAACGCCTTGGACCCATCCACCGACGCCCCTTCGAAATGGGCATCGCTCGCGGGAGAACCCAAGCACGCGACACTCGTACAGCCAGCCGGCGAACGACCCGACAACAACACCGACCGCGACCCATCGATACGCGCAAACAACTCATACGCCGGCACAGGAACACCCGCATTGACACCCGAACCCGACGAGCACGGTGCCACGGTGAAGAACACCACCCGCCCATCGGCAGACAACGACCCCGGAGTTTCTTGGTTCAAACTTGTTTGGGTTCCGCACGTGCCGATCAGATCGGTGCTGCCAGCACCGCCACTCACACCCACAAGAACAGGCGCGACATTGCCAGCGCCCACATACTCATACACTGAACTATCTCCACCTACCGCCGTCGTGGCATCGAACGGCCACAGCCCACCATCATTGGCGCTTATGCCCCACACGATATGCGAAAGATCAGCCGTCGCCCCCACCGCGCCATACGCTCCTTCAGCCAATGCTCCCAGGGAAGGAGGAGTCACCGGGCCGACACCAAGGAACGACCCATCGGGCCGGCGCGCATACCAACCATCCCCACCCGCCGGAGGCGTCTGGGCAGCGAACAACGCGGTACCGGTGTCCGCGTTCACCAACTGAGGGGTGTTCCCGCCGAACTGGGTCGCCGGCGGCGCCAACGGCGCCGTCACCCAACCACCACCCGTACGCGAAAACGCAAACGGATCACCTTGGGCTTCCCTCTGCCCAGTACACGAACCCGCACCACCAAAACACTGAATACTAATGATGACCACACGCGAACCATCCAGTGAGACATCAGGTGCAAAACGCACAAGAGACTTCCCGATCACAGCCCCGTTCTTCCGCGGCGGCGTCACCATCTCATACGCACGGTTATCCGGCAAACCCGCACCGGGGATGATGTAGACGAACGTGTGATCACCCGTAGTGGTCGTCCCGCTCGCGTTCGTGGCGGTGACACGCCAGTGATAGGTGACGTTCGCGCTGAGACCCGACAGGTGCGCGCTCACCGACACAGCACTCGTACCCGCGCCGATATCCGCAGCCGGCAGACACGGCACGCTCTGCCCATAGGAGGAGCTCGTACCCCATTCGAAGTGGCAGATTGTATCCGAGCCGTTCGGGATGATCGTCGTATTGAGCGTCGCGCTCGCCGCGCCCACGCCGGACGCTGGGGCGGTCGTGATCTTCGGCAGCACTTCGGGCTTGAAGACAGCTACGACACCCGCGACGGAATCCGCGACGTACACCGCTTCGCTCCCAGGGTCCACCGCGATGCCGCTGCCGCCGCTGAGGTGTTCAGCGCCGAAGCGCTCCAGCAGCGACCCCGTGGAGCCGAATATCGCGACGGTGCTCACGTTGTCGATGAACACCTCGTTGCTCGACATGTCCACGGCGGCCGCGGTAGACCTTTCGCCATCCACTGCTTCGTTCAGGACTTCCCCGGAGCTGTTGAGCTTCGCGAAGTGTTCAGAGCCCCGGTTCACGTACAGGTCATCTTCGGAATCAACAGCAAACCCCGGGCTCGTTTCAAACGGCGATCCCCGCGCAGAGAGGTATTCATTGACCAGCGCATCGCTGAAACTGTCAATCTCACCACTTGCCTGGTACACCCACACCACACCGCTCACGTCGACCGCCACGCCACGCAACAGACCGAATGCGGCGCCGCCCGTCGTTTCGGTCAACTGCCCTTCATAGCCGCCCGCCGCGTTGAACTTGTCGATCACTGAATGGCCGGTGTCGACCACGTACACGTCGCCCGCCGAGGGATCCAACGGGCTCTGAGAGTTATCGACTGCGATCGCACTCGGTTCGGAGAACGCACCAGTCGGCGCCGCGCTCCCATCGAACTGCGAGATGAAAGCGCCCGCGGAACTGAACCGCTCAACGCGATTATCCCCCTTATCGACCACATACACGTCGTGCGTCGACGCGTTCACAGCGACCCCCGACGGTTCCTTGAACTGCCCCGCACCACACGGTCCACCGGCACAGGGCGCACCAAAAGAGCCGACGAAGACATGCGCGCGCAACGCAAACGCCGGAGCGCCACCCAACACCAGACCCCCACCCACGACACACAGCAGAACCCCAACCACCGACACCAGCCGCCGATTCAGCATCAACATCCCCTCCCAGAGCAGTAAAGAACATGACCACCCGGGAGGCCCGAGCAGCACACGACCATCCCCGGCACACGACCCGAGACGGCAGACGAACCAAGCGCGCCAAACGCGCGCGAAAGACCAACCCGGCCCACACGACCGGGGCGAGCCGCCAACCGACGGCGGCGAAATGGCCTAGAAGCTAGAGAGCCGGGCCAAGAGAGAGAGAGAGAGAGAGAGAGATGCGTCAGTGATGCTGACGCATCTGGAAGGACCCCCAGTTGGGGTCACAACGAGTCCCGGCACGTATGTCGAAAACGACTCCACGCGAACAACATCTCCCTCGAAAGTTCTGATCCAGTCCCTCTCCAACAGACCCTGCTGAGCTGCAAGCCGGCAACAAGACCCGGCCCAAACCGACCATATGTCCGGCATCCCAACCCGGGGATGCCATTACAAAAATGCACTGTACACCAGCTCCACCGTACTTGTCAATAGAGAACCCACAGGGACCTCCGCAGACATCCAGGTCAGGTAAGAGTCCGCCCGAAGTCGCCCACTGGCTCAGCGAACTGATGCGGCCAAGCTGATCGCCCACTCGCTCAAGGCAATGCCCTCGGCAAGCAGCTCGTCCTGGTCGCGTCCAGCGTCGCGGACCAACCGGTAACCCCTGATACGACATGCGCCTACAGCGCACGATGAATGCTGGTGCCAACACGCAGACGGAGCCGAAGGTCCGAACATGGTCCTCAGCCGCAAGCCCGGCTCGCGTAAGAAGCCATCCAAGCACCACACCCAGGGGGCGCACGGCAAGCCCAAGCATCACTCCAAGCACCTCAAGAAGCACCACGGCAAGCACAAGCACCACAAGCGCAAGCACAAGAAGCGGCCCTCCACCTTGCACAAGGGCGCTCCCGGCGCACCTCTGACGCCGGTCGCGGCCCCGCCGCCTCCGTCCAACAGCCCGCCGCCGGTGTACAGCGTGCCGACGACGCTGGCACACATGAACCGCCTGATGTGGCGGGCGGGCTTCGGCGGCCGCTCGGGCGAGGTGCAGGCGCAGGTGGGGCGTCCACTGCAGGATGTGGTGTTTGAAATGACGCGCCCGAGCGGCGCGGCGGTGCTGAGCGGCCCGGCGCCGACGGACGACGAAGGCCACGCGCTGGCCCCGGCGGACCAGTGGGGCGACGATCACTGCTGGTGGCTTGACCGCATGGTGCGCAGCAATCAGCAGCTGGTGGAGCGGATGACGCTGATGTGGCACGACTGGTTCGCCAACAGCGACGACAAGGTCGGCGACCAGCAGATGATGCTGGACCAGAACGAACTGTTCCGTGCGATGGCGCTGGGCAGCTTCCAGGACCTGTTCATGGCGGTCACGCAGAACCCGGCGATGCTGGTGTTCCTCGATGGGATCTACAACGACAAGGACAACCCCAACGAGAACTACGCGCGGGAGATGATGGAGCTGTTCTCCCTGGGTGCCGATCGCGGCGCCTACACCGAGGACGACGTGCGCGAAATGGCGCGCGCGCTGACGGGCTGGACGGCGGACTGGTCAAACGAACTGGGATTGCACAACTTCCGCTTTGACCCCCAACGGCATGACAACGGCACCAAGACGGTGTTCGGCCAGACGGGCAACTGGGGTTGGGAAGACGCGGTGCGCCTGTGCGTGAACCATCCCCTGCACGCCTCCTTCTTCGTGACCAAGCTGTGGGGTTACTTCATCCCGTCCCCACCCGACGCCGCGACGCTCGGGTCGCTTCAGGGTCTCTACCTGCGCTCGGGCTTCAACATTCAGGCGGTCGTGGAGGCCGTGTTGCAGCACCCGGACTTCTACGAAGGCGCGGAGATGGTGACGCCGCCGGTCGTCTACAACGCCGGGCTGCTGCGGGCCGTGGGCAGGTACGTCGATACGAATGCGTGGGCGTGGCTGTCGGGCGGCGCTGGTCAACAGCTGTTTCACCCGCCGAATGTCTCCGGCTGGGACTACACGCGCTGGCTTGACACCTCGACCGCGAAGGCGCGATGGGAACTGGCCAACTACGTGACGCAGAACTCCTATGTGAACCCTTGGCCGGAAGGCGGCTCGAACTACCCCGCGACCGAGGAAGGGCCGCAGGCGATGGAGAACGCCATGGCCTACTGGGGCAATCCTCTGTTGAGCTCAGAAAGCGAGGCGCGCCTGCAGCAGTTCGCGGCCACGTGCCTGAACGGACAGACGGCGAAGTGGGAGCAGAGTCCCTATCGGGCGATACGGCAGAACGCGCTGCGCATGCTGATCGCGACATCCCCGGATATGCAGGTGAGCTGAGAATGCCCAAGGCATGCGCATGCAATGACTTCAACCGCGCACAACTGCTGCGCAAGGGCGTTGCGGCGGCGGGTCGCGGCCTGCCGAACATCGAGCCGGGGATGCCGATACCGGCGGGCACGGGCATGGACCGCCGCACGTTCATGCTGCGCTCGGCGGGCGCCGCGCTGTCGGTATATGGCGCCTCGATGCTGGGCGTGCGTCACTTCGAAGAGGGCATCGCGAAGGCCGCCGAAGGTCCCGCCAAGCCCGTGCTGGTGTCGATCTTCATGGAAGGCGGCTGGGACGCGATGTCGGTGCTGGCGCCGATCGGCGACGCGCGCTACACCCAACTGCGTCCGACGCTGGCGCTGAAGGAAGGCGAAGGTCTGAAGTTCACCGAGGACGAACGCCTGATGTGGCATCCCCAGGCGCAGGGCCTGGCGACACTGCACGGCGAGGGCAAGGTGAGCGTGCTGCCGGCGGTGGGCTACGACCCGCCCGACGAGAGCCACTTCACGAGCCGCCACTACTGGGAGGTGGGCCAGCTCGACACCGAAACGCGCAGCGGCTGGATGGGGCGCCTGCTGGATGCCACGGGTGAAGAAGACAACCCGCTTCAGGGTCTGAGCCTGGACTACAGCCTGGCCCCCGCGCTGGCCACGACGCGGGTCCCTGTGGCAGCCGTGTCCACCCCCGCCGACTATCGCCTGTGGGCGTATGGCGTGGATGAACCGGTGATGGCTCCTGCGGTGCAGGCCTATGGCGACCTGGGTGCCCTGCCCGCCCCCTCCCCCGCCTATGCGCAGGCGCGCGGCGCCTCGCTTGACACGAGCATCGTGCTCGGCCAGATGGCCTCGTTCGTGGGCAGCAGCGGCGAACCTAAGTACGAACCCAAGGCGACCTACCCAACCGGCGACGCCTTCCCCGAACGCCTCGAAGCGCTGGCGGCGATGCTGCACGCCGGACTGCCGATCCGCTGCGTGTCACTCAACGGCGTCGGCGGCTATGACACCCACAGCGACGAGGTCGAAACGCTCAAGAGCAACCTCGGCAAGACGGTGGAATCGGTGCTGGCCTTCCAGCGCGACCTGGAAGCGCGCGGTCTGGCCGATCGCGTGCTGGTGGAGCTGTGGTCTGAGTTCGGCCGCCGTCCCGAAGAAAACGGCTCGGGCACCGACCACGGCGCGGCCGGCGCGGCCTTCCTGATCGGCACGCGGGCGAAGGGTGAAATGGTAGGCGAGTTCCCCGGCCTCGCGCAGCTGGACGAAAACGAAAACCTGCGCAATACGAGCGACTTCCGCGCGCTCTACTGCTCGCTCGTGGAGCAGTGGTTCCAGACCGAAGCCGGTCTCGTGATCCCCAACGCCGCGGAAATGCCCAGGCCGGTGCTGGTCAAGTGAGCACGCGCGCCTGGCGCCGGCTGGCCGTGGCGCTGTGCGCGGTGTGCCTGGCAGGGACGACGGCTGCCGTGGCGTTGGGAGCCACGCACGGCGCGGCTGCCGGCAAGCATGTGTGCCGCCGACGGCACCACCACAAGCACAAGCACTGTCAGGCATCGCCTAGACGCAAGGCTCTGGGCGCAGCACACAGCCAGCGCGTCCCCGCGCCATCCGGTCCCCTTACCGGCCTGCCAGCCCCCGGCAACCCATCGACACCGGGCACCGCCGCTACCCAGCCCGGAGCGCCGACGCCTCCATCCGGTGAAGCCCCTCCGGCAGAAGGCGGTGCTGGTGGGGGCGGGAATCCTCAAGGGCCGGGCCACGTGCAGGTGAGCGCCAAGGAGTTCAGCCTCACCCTCTCGCGCCCGAGCACCACCGCTGGCCCGATCGTGGTGGAGCTCGTCAACGCCGGGCAGGACGAACACAACCTCCACATCCGCCCTGCTGCCGGCGGCCCCGACGTGGGCGCGGTGGGAATCGTGCTGCCAGGCCATCACTCGGACGTGGAGTTTCACCTGGCCCCCGGGAGCTACACCTTCTACTGCGCCTTGCCCGCCCATGAGGAACTGGGCATGAAGGCGACATTCACGGTGCAGTGAGGACCTCGTCGAGCCTAACTACCTCGTCACACCAGCCCAGACCCTCCAGTTGCGGAAGTAAAGGGGCTCCAGTTGCGGAAGTAAAGGGGCTCCAGTTGCGGAAGTAAAGGGGCTCCAGTTGCGGAAGATGCGGTAGACTGAGCTCGTGCACGCGACTCTTTCCAAGACCATCGACCGTCGCCTGGGGGAGGTTGTGCGCCGACGCTTGGCGGTCGAGCCGGTGGTAGTACTCGAAGGCCCGCGGGCGGTGGGCAAGTCGACCTTGCTGCGAACATTGGCGGTGGCAAAGGGCCGCGAGGTGGTCGACCTCGACGATCTTGCGACGCGCGACGCCGCGCGGGCCGATCCGGCGCTGTTCGTGCGCGGCGAGGCGCCGGTGCTGATCGATGAGTTTCAGCACGTGCCAGAGCTCCTTGACGCAATCAAGGCGGAGCTTAACCGCGACGGCGCAGCGGGTAGGTTCGTGCTGACCGGCTCGACCCGCTACGCGACGCTGCCAGCGACGGCCCAGGCGCTCACCGGCCGCGCCCACCGCATTGAGGTCCTGCCGCTTTCCCAAGGCGAGATCACTGAGGTTCACGAGGATTTCGCCGAGGTCCTGCTCCACGACCCCGCCTCCTTGGCGGACCCCAGCCTGCCGGCGACGGCCCGCGATGAGTACGTCAGCCGCGTGGTCACTGGAGGATTTCCGTCGGCGCTGCGCCGCGCCACCCCCGCTGATCGCACGCGCTGGTTCGACGACTACGTCAACCTCGTGGTCGAGCGCGACGTTCTGGAGCTCTCGCGCGTGCGCCAGCGAAGGCAGCTGCCGCTGCTGCTGCGCCAGCTCGCAGGTCAGACCGCCCAGTTGCTGAACATCGCCAACGCGGCCTCCGCGATCGGCATGGAGAAGTCCACGGCCGAGAACTACACCAAACTGCTGGAGACCGTCTTCCTCATGCACCAGCTCCCAGCCTGGGGCAGGACACTCGCCTCACGCGTCACCGCGGCGCCGAAGATCCATGTGATCGACAGCGGACTGGCCGCGCGGCTGCTGCGTCTGACCGAGCGCAAGCTCGGAGCGGCCTCTGCCCCCGCTCTCACCGAGTTCGGGCATCTGCTGGAGACCTTCGTCGTCGGCGAGGTGTGCAAGCAGCTCGCCTGGCTCGACGCACCAGTGCAACGCGGGCACTGGCGCACAAGGGACGGCGCCGAGGTCGACCTGGTCGTGGAGCGCGAGGATGGGATGGTGGCCGCGCTCGAGGTCAAAGCCGCGTCTCGCGTCTCCCCTACCGACCTGCGCAGCCTGCTGCAGCTGCGCCGCAAGCTCGGCAGCCAGTTTCTGGGAGGCGTCGTCATGTATACCGGCGCTCAGGCCTACCTCCATCCCGACGGGATCGTCATCCTGCCAATCAGCCGGCTCTGGCGGGGGTAGAATCATCAACGCGATGCGGCACGACAAACAGCCCAGCTCAGGCGCCATCGGCGCTGGCGCGGTGGGAGCTACAGCGCTCGGGGCGTTGGCCATTGGCGCCTGCGCGATTGGGGCGCTGGCCATCGGGCGCATCGCGATCGGCCGTCTCGCCATCAAGCGCGGAGCGATCCGCACCTTGGAGATCGGCGAGCTGCGAGTCGCTAAACTGCACGTCGATGAGTTAACGGTGGCCCGCAAGCTGCCGGAGTAGGACCGATGCGCGCCTCGACGGCGAGATGGTGCGCCACCGCGACCACCTGGTGGTCAAGTGTATGGGCGAACAGTACGCCGCCAGGCTCGACCACCTCGAAGCGCTGATGGGCAGACGCACGATGACGACGCGCAACCTGGTGGAGCGGCTGTGCGAGACCGGCCACCTGCGCGCTCGCCACATCCTCGTCGGCGAGTGCGCCTGCACATCCAGTCTGGGGCTCCCGGCACACGCTGGATCTGCGAGCGCGAGCTGAGCGTGCGCGGCCGCGGCGGATGGCACCGTACGTTCAAGACCCGGCTGCCGCGAGGGCACGTGCCCGACGGCGTAGCGATTCACGAAGGATTTAGGACCGCCATCGAGGTCGAGCTGAACACCAAGCCACGGCGCGAAGTGTGCACGAAGCTCGACGCCCTAGAGGACCGCTTCGACGCGGTCCTCTACTTCTGCGCCCCCAAGCAGCACCGCGAGCTGACGGCGCTGCGCGAGACCGGCCGCTGGAGCAAGCTCGAGGTGCGCGAGGTGCCCAACTGGGAGGAGCGGCCATAGGGAGCGCTTGAGCAGGGCGCACCCGACGTTTAGACTCCTCCGATGGGGCTTCCGCCTGGACCTCGCGGTCCTGCCGTGCTCACCACGCTGCGCTTCGCGCGCAGGCCGGTGGAGATGCTGCGCACCTGGCACGCGCGCTACGGCGACCTCTTTACGGTGAAGCTGACCGGCTTCGGCATCGGCGTTTACGTCGCCGATCCCGAAGCGATCCGCGAGCTGTTCACAGGCGATCAGTCCGACCTGCGCGCCGGTGAGGCGAACTCGTTCCTAGAACCGGTGCTCGGGCCGCATTCGGTGCTGGTGCTCGACGGCCCCGAGCATCTGCGCCAGCGCAAGCTGCTGCTGCCGCCCTTCCAGGGCTCGCGGGTGGGCGCGTTCCGCGAGGTGACGCGCGAGGTGGCCGAGCGCGAGGTCGCCGGCTGGCGAGCGGGCGAGGAGCTGGTGTTGCGTGAGCGGATGCGCTCGCTCACCTTCGAGGTGATCTGCCGGGCCGTCTTCGGCGTGACACGGCCCGAGCGCGTGGAGCGCCTGCGCCAGCGGCTGGGGGCGGTAATTGACAGCAGCCCGATCTTCGTGCTCGCGGCAGCCCGCAAGGATCTTGGGCCGCTGAGCCCGGGCAGGCGATTCGCCCAGCGCCTGCGTGCGGCGGATGCGCTGCTCTACGAGGAGATCGAGGAGCGCCGGCGCGAGCCCGACCTGGAGGAGCGCACCGACGTGCTTTCACTGCTGCTGCGCGCCCGCGATGAGGATAGGCACGCGATGAGCAACGCGGAGCTACGCGACGAGCTCTTCACGATGCTCGGCGCAGGGCACGAGACCACCGCGACAGGGCTGGCCTTCGCCTTTGATCTGCTGCTGCGCAACCCACCGGTGCTGGAGCGGTTGCGCGAAGAGATCGCCGCGGGCGAGGATGACTCCTACCTCGACGCGGTCGTCAAGGAGACCCTGCGCCTGCGTCCCGTGATCGACGCCGCCGAGCGCACGCTGACGGTGCCGCGCACCGTCGCAGGGTGGGAGCTGCCCGCCGGAGTGAAGGTGTATCCGGGGATCGCGCTGGTGCATCTACGCGAGGAGCTCTACCCCCAGCCGCACGAGTTCCGCCCAGAGCGCTTCATCGACGAGGGTGCCGAGTCCTACGCATGGCTGCCTTTCGGCGGCGGCATCCGCCGCTGCATCGGCGCCGCGCTCGCGCAGGCCGAGATGGCCGAGGTGCTGCGCATCGCCGTGCCGGCGGTGCAGCTGGGACTGCTGCGCGAGCGGCCTGATCCGGTGGTGCTGCGCGGAGTTACGCTGGCACCCAAGCACGGCGTGCGCGTGATGGTGCAGCGAGCCACGGTCCCGGCACGCAGCACCGTCGCCGCAGCGGTTTAGTTATCCGACGGACTCCCTGCGTCCACTAACCTTTTGGCATGAGCGATCCATCCCAGCTGCGAGTCTCGGATGCCGATCGTGAGCGCCTGATCGAGGAACTGCACGAGCACACGGTCGCGGGCAGACTCACCGCCGAGGAGCTGGAGGAGCGGATCGGCGGGGCCTACCAGGCCACCACCTACGCCGACCTCGAAGCGCTCCACGCCGACCTGCCGGTCAGCGCGTCCTCGGTGCAGCTTGAGCTGAGCAAGCGCAAGTCGCGCCTACGCCGCCGTCTGGCACAGGAGGCGGGCGGCTCGCTGAGCCTCTCCGCCATCTGCGTCGGGGTCTGGTTCGCAGCGGGTGCCGACGCGAGCTTCTGGCCCGGCTGGGTGATCGCCGTCACGATGCTGCCCTTCGTGCGTGACGGCTGGCGTCTGCTAGGGCCAGCCTCGGATGTCGAGGCCGTCGAGGCTCGTCTCCAGGCCCACCGCAACCGCCGGCTTGCACGTGGCCGCCGCCGCGGTAGATATCGCGGCCTGCCTTGGCCCTGATCAGGTCGTAGCCGATCCAATCGGGGCGCTTTCGGTCCTTTCCTCCCGCAGCGGCGAACGGCGTTCGACAAGCTCGGCTCGGCCGCTGGCAACGTCGTAGACGAGTCCTGAGACTGAGAGCGACCCCGGGATGAAGGGGTTGGCGGCCAGCGCGTCGATGTCGACACGAATCCCCGCATGAGGATCGGCGACCGCCTTCTGATCCAGTTCCTCGGCTGCGACACCGAGGAACGCCGCGAGCGCCTCGCGGTGCTCTGGTCCCTGCAGGTGGGTGATGCCGCAGTCGGTGTGCTGCATCAGGACGAGCTCAAGCCCGACATCGCTCTGGCCGGCGGCGGCTCCCGCGAGCTGCAGAAACAGCAGCTGCTGCAAGACGATCGGCGACACTCGCCCGCCGGCGGCGCGCACCACGGCCGCGTCCCCCAGCTCGATGCCAAGCACCTGTGCGGGATCCACGCGCGGATCGGGGCAGGTGACGATGCAGGTCCGCAGACGCGGCAGAAACGACAGCTCGCTGTGCCCCTCCTGGACAAAGCGCTCATTGCGCGCCAGCAGCTCGGTGGTGGGATTCACGTGCGTATAGCTCCTTGTAGATGGGTGCTCGGACATTTGGGCGCTCAGGCCATGCCTGCACGCCGATGAAAGCCAGAGGCTAGACCCCGCCAGGGTAGGAAATGCGACGCGTCGACTATCATGTGCGACATGCGCGTAGGTATCGTCGCGGTCCCTGGCTGTTTTGACTCAGGCCTGACGACGCTGCTCGATGTGATGCGCACGGCCGAGGGACTGCGCGCTCTCGTGGACCCTTCGATCGAGGCCTTCGAGGTGCACGTGTTCGGCAGTCGCGCGCGCGTCGCGACCGCGAGCGGCCTCTCCCTGAAAGTGGACCAGCGCGTGGGGGATGACGAAGCGCTGGCCGTCCTCGATGTGCTCACCATTCCCGGCATCGGCGTGGCGAGCCCGCCGACCCTCGAAGAAGCGCTGGGCAGCCGCGAGGTGCGCCAGGTGCGCAACTGGCTCGCCAACCGCGAGGACTCTCCGCGCCTGGCGGCGGCCTGCACCGGCACCTTCGTGCTGGCCGAGGCCGGGGTGCTGGACGGCCGCACGGCCACGACCAGCTGGTGGCTCTCGGGCGAGTTCCGCCGCCGCTACAAGCAGATCGACCTCGATATGTCGCGCATGGTGATCCATAGCGGCCCGATCACGACGGCCGGCGCTGCGTTCGCGCACATCGACCTGGCGATGAGTCTCGTCTCGCGCGCCAGCCCGCAGTTGGCTGATGCCGTGGCCCGCTTCCTGCTTGTGGACGAGCGCCCTGCGCTGAGCGTGGAAGCGGCGATCGGCTACCTGGCGGACACCGATGGCCTCGTGAGCGAGTTCGAGGACTGGGCGCGCGAGCATCTGGACACCGAAATGAACATCGACACCGCGGCGGGCGCGATCGGCACCACGCGCCGCACCCTTGAGCGTCACACGCGTGCACGCACCGGTCTGACTCCCCATGCGCTGGTCCAGCGCCTGCGCGTGGAGCGCGCGAACCACCTGCGCCGCACGAGTGGCATGAGCTACGAGCAGATAGCCCCGCTCGTGGGCTACCGCAACGGCTCCACGCTGCGCGCGCTATTGCGGCGTCAGAGCAAGCCGGGCGTCTAGCTCCCTCGGCGCTGGACCCGTTCAACGCCTGGCGTCTAGCTCCCAGGCAGCGAGATGCTGTTGGCCTGCACATCGCGCAACGCCGCGACCGCGTCAGCGTACATCCGCCCCTTGATCGTGGCGAGCGTCGCGGGGTCCTTGCCGGTCTGCGCGGCCGCGAGCGCGATGGCGTGCGAGCGCACCTCATCCTCGCCCACCGCGGCGTTGACGATCCCCGCGTCGAGCGCGGCCCCGCCGCCGTAGCGCCGTCCCGTGGTCATCGCCTCGTGGGCCGCGCCGATCGGCAGCCGCGCCATGATCAGCGCGCTCATACCCGGGCTGAAAGGGATGTTGATGTCGGCCTCGGGCAGGCAGAAGTAACCGCGGTCCGAGCGCATCACGCGCTGGTCGTGCGCCACCGCGAGCATCGCGCCGGCCGCGAAGGTGTGTCCCTGCAGCGCCGCGACCGTGGGCACGCCGATCGTGAGCACGCGCGCGAACAGCTCGTGCACCTGCGTCAGGAAGGCATTGGCCTGCTCGATATTGGCCGCCAGCCATTCGAGGTCCAGGCCGTTGGACCAGATCTTGCCCTGCGCGACGGTTACAAGGGCGCGCGGCGCGGGCGCCGCCTCGACCTCGTCCAGCAGTGAGTTGACAGCCCCGACCCAATCGGGGTTGAAGCGATTCTCGTCATCGCCGAGGTCGAGCAGAAAGACGTCCTCGTGGCGGCTCAGGCTCGGCATGGTGCTCCTTGCTGTCGGGGTGTGAATGCGGATCGAAAAGTTTCCCATGCCCGTCGCTGCGATGCCCGATCGCACTGGCTCCACGCCCCGGGGCCGGAACGTCAACTGGTGCCGCGTACGCGATAGATCGTTCCGCTGCCCCAATCAGCCACGAGCAGCGAGCGATCGGGGGCCAGCGTGAGCGCCAGCGGATTACGCAAGCCGCTCAGGAAGGGGCTGACGGTGCCCCTGTATGTTGAGCCCCTTCTGTCGAGAGCTACGCGCAGCACCTTTGCTGACTGCCACTCCGCGACGAGGGCGGAGGTGCCCACGCTCGCGCCTAGCTCGCCACTGACCATCACCACGCCTCCGGCGGCGGCGTGCTTGTCGAGCACCGCGATCGGCTGCGGCACGCCCGCGCAGGCTGGGCCACCCTGCCCGTAGCAGTCAGGGAAGCCCCAGTCCTGACCTGCTCGCACCAAGGACAGCCAATCTCCAGGGGTGCGCGCGCCGAGGTCGTCGCGCTGGTTCATCGAAACGAACAGATCGCTCGTGCCCGGGTAGAAGGCCAGCCCGAACGGGGCGCGGATGCTCTTCGCGTAGAGGCGCAGATCGCTGCCATCGGGTCGGAAGGAGACGATCGAGCCTGACCACCTGGACTTCGGCGTGCAGTGGTCGCAGGTCGCCGTGACGCCCATCAGGAAACGACCGTTGGGCGCCATCGCGAGCAGATTGTTCTCGCCGCCCGCGACCGGTCCGTCGATGATCCTCGTGTGCTCGGTGAAGCGTCTGCCGTTAAATGCGCCGTAGGCGTCGACCCGCCCCGTCGAGGCCACATACAGCCGCTTGTCAAACCACGCCAGACCGAGCGGGTCTTCGAGCCCCGAGATGACCTTGATCGCCTGGCCGCCGGGGTGCGCGAGCAGATATACGCCATCCGCGCTTGCGTGGGCTTCCAGGCCCGCGGCTGCCAACCACAGCCGCCCCTGGGGATCGAACACCATTGAGGCCACCGTCACCGGGCCTTTGGCGTAGACCGTCGCCTGTAGACCTGCGGGTCCATGCAGGCCGGCGCCGATCGGCACGAGCGCCGAGCCCGTCTGGCTCTTGCCGGCCGAGCCGCAGCCGGCAAGGACCAGGAGTAGGAGGGACACGAGCGCGCTGCTCGCCAAACGGCGTCGCCGCATCGGGTAGGGCGTCGATGGCATCGGGGAAGTATCGATCAGAAGACCTCGCCCCCGGCTCACGTGAACAGCAGGCGGATGATGGCCGAGGTGCCGACCACGACGATCACCGCTCGCAGGGCGGTCGGTGAGAGCCGCCGCCCATAGCGTGCGCCGAGCTGCGCCCCGATGATGGAAGAGCCGGCGATCACAGCCGCCGGGCCCCAGTCGATGTGCGCGGCGAAGATGAAGTACAGACCGGCGACGCCGTTGACGAGGCCGGCGAGCACGTTCTTCAGCGCGTTAGTCCGATGCAGGTCCTGTGACAACGCCACACTGAGGATTGCCATCAACAAGATGCCCTGCGCTGCCCCGAAGTAGCCGCCGTAGATCCCGACCAGGTAGATGGCGAGGGGCAAGAGAACCCCTCCCCCTCCCTCCAAGTCGAACTCACGCCGGGATAGCCACACTCTCAAACGGGGCTGCAGCACGGTGAGCACCAATGCGACGGCGATGAACACGGGCACGATCGCCTCGAACGCCGAGGCGGGTAGCACCAGTAGCAGCACGGCCCCGGTGGCGCCGCCCAGCACCGACATGCTGCCCAGGCGCAGCGCGCGCGGGCGCTGGCCCGCCAGCTCGCGGCGGTAGCCCCAGGCGCCGCTGACCGAGCCGGGCACGAGGCCGACTGTGTTGGAGACGTTGGCCGTCACCGGCGCGTAGCCGAAGGCCAGCAGCACCGGAAAGGTGATCAGCGTGCCGCTGCCGACCACCGTATTGATCGTGCCTGCGCCCAGGCCCGCGAGGGCCAGGGCGAGGATTTCGCCCGCGCTCATGCGTCGCTCAAGGCACGAGCACGATCTTGCGGTGCGAGCCTGCCGCCAGGCGCTTCCAGGCCTCGCCGACCTGCTCCAGCGGGAGCGCGTCCACGTCGACCGTCAGGCCGCCGTCGGCGGCGGCCTCGGCCAGCTGCAGGTACGCCGCGCGCTTGACCTCCGCTGGCGTCGCCATGCTGGCGTACCCCATGATGACGAGCATCTTGCCGCGGATCGCCGCCGATTCAAGCGTCGCCTCGGCGCCTGCGCCGGCACCGATCTGCACCAGGCGCGCGCCGAAGCTCGCGGCGTTCACCGCCGCCGCGAAGGGTGCGCCGAAGAGCGGGTCCAGGACTACGTCGATGCGTCCTTGCGCGGCCTCGGCCAGGGCTGCCGCGAGATCGGGGGGCTCATCGAGGCGCACCGCGGCATCCGCGCCCAGCTCCAGGCAGCGCGCCAGGCCCTCCGGGGAGCGCGCGGCGGCCACGACGCGGCCTGCGCCGAGCAGCTTCGCGCCCTGCACCGCGATCTGGCCGAGCACGCCCGAGGCGCCGAGTATGAGCACGTGCTCGCCCTCCTTCAGCTGAGCGCGCGCGGTCAGCGCCAGCCAGGCCGTGACGCCGGAGATGCCGAGCGCCACCGCGACGCCGTCCTTGAGCCCGTCGGGGACCGGGTAGGCCGCCTGCGGGTCGATCAGCACGCGCTCGGCCATCGAGCCATACGGGAAGATCGGCGCGTCGAAGTACACCCGCCGGCCGGCCAGCATCCCGACCCCCTCGCGCCCTGCGACACACGGCAGCGGCGGCTTGCCGGCGTAGTAGCGCCCGGCGCTGATCGCCACGTCCACGGGGTTCACGCCGGCGGCCAGCACCTCCACGACCGCCTGCTCGGGGCCGGCCTCGGGCTCCTGGAACTCATCGGCGCGGGGCACTCCGTACTCGCGCAAGACAGCGGCCTTCATCGCGGGAAGGATAGGCGAGAAAGTGCGTCACATATGGCAGAGGACTGTTTTGCCATGCGGTCGATACCAGAGGAGCTTCAGATGACGATGAGAACGAGAGCAGCACGAGCGGCGGTCCTCTTCGCGGTGGCTGCCGCGGTGATCGTCCCAACGAGCGCCTGGGGTGGCGCTCACGCGGCGCGCAGCCACACCGTCACGCTGAAGAACATCGCCTTTCACCCCGGCAACCTCTCGATCAACCGCGGCGACAGCGTGACCTGGCAGTGGCGCGATGGTGAAACCGAACACAACGTCACGGGTCACGGCTTCCACTCCCGCACCCAGTCCCGCGGTTCATTCACCGTGCGCTTCACGCACAGCGGCACCTTCAACTACCACTGCACCATTCACGTCTCCGAAGGCATGAAGGGCAAGATCGTCGTTCACTGAGCGCAGCCGGCACCGACCGCTACGGCTCGGTGTGGACGACCACATCAGCGATATCGGGAAGCTGCTGGCGCAGCTGGTCCTCCAGCTCGCCGGCCAGCAGATGGGCATCGACCAGTGAAGCAGCGGAGCCTACCTCGACCGTCAGGAATACAACCCGCCCGGACTCGGTCGACAGCAGTCTTACCGAGTGCAGCTCGATGCTCACGCGCGCGGCGACGAGGCGCTCGATCTCCTGCATTGCGTGCTGCTCGGCACGATCGTCAATCGGGCGCGCGCGCAGGGGAAGCTCAAGCGGCTCCAGGTGGGTCTGGACATCTGCCACACCGGGCCGTAGATGTATTGCCTGCTCGACGCGCTCGGCGACGGCATGCGCGGTGCGCAGGTCCAGATCGGCGGGGAACTTGAGATGCAGCGAGACGCTGACTGCGCCGTCCTGCTCGAAGATCGTCACGTCGTGGGTTTCGCGCACCAGCGGCTCGGCCAGGGCGATGGCCAGCACGCGGTCGCGCAGCTCAAGGCCGCTGCGACGTGGCTCGACATGGACGACGACATCGCTGCCGGGCAGCACGTTCTCGACGGCGGCCTCGACGAGGCTCGCGGCCTGGTGGCCCTCCACCACGGCCTGCCCGGGGGCGACGGCGACGACGACATCGGCGAAGTAGCGTCCAGCTGACTCGCGCAGGCGTAGGCGCGTCAGCTCGATGTCCGCGCCCAGTGCGGCGATCGCCCCCTCGGCCGCCTCCCGCGCCTCGGCGGGCGTGCGATCCATTAACACGTTGGCGTTCTCGGCAATCAGTCGCAACGCGGCCGCGAAGATGATCACCGCGATTACCAGTGCGGCGATAGCGTCCGCCTGCGCAAAGCCGGCGCGCACAAGCAGCAGGCCGATCAGCACGGCGACCGAGCCGGCCATGTCGCCGGCGAAGTGGAAGGCGTTTGAGCGCAACGCGGCGCTGCCGTATTGCCGTGCGGTGCGGAAAGAGACGACGGTGCGGCTGAAGTCGACCACAAGCGCTATGACGATGACCAGGAATACGTACCACTGAGCGTTGGGTGCGACGCCACCGCCCAGCAGGTGGCTGATCGCGCCGATGCTGACGATCACCCCACCGGCGAGCAGGATGACGGCCTCGCCCAAGGCCCCCAGGTTCTCGGCTCGGCGATGACCGTATGGGTGCCCGGCATCGGCAGGGCGTCCCCCTAGCCGCACGGCGAAGAAGGTGAGCACCGCGGCGACGACATCGCCGCTGGACTCAACGCCGGCCGAGACCAGGCCAAGGCTGCCGGCGGCCAGCCCCACGCCCAGCTTGAGTGCGACCAGCAGACTGGCCGCGCCGATCGAGACCAGCGTGCGCCGCCGCACGACGACCTGCTCATCCTCCGGGGGCGGCGTCATCCGCAGAGCCTAAGCCTCCGTCCCCCCGACCCGCGCTCCCTGTCGCTGCACCCTTGCGCCCGATCAGGATCGGGGGTTCGGCTCAGATATCCGGCAGGTAATCGATCTCGGGAGAGCGGAGCGCGATGCCGAGGCCGCGCAACGACACGCGTCCCGACTCGGGGTAGAAGCACATGTCGCCGGACTCGCGGGTGCCGTAAGCGAGGTAGGTGAGCCCATCGGGGCCGGCGCGGAAGGCGTGCGCCACCCCTGTTGCCGACGGCCGCGAGATCACATCGCCGACGCGCAACGGATGCTCCTCGGCGCTGTCCGCGCCACGCCCCCACAGCTCAAGCACGCCGCTACCGTCGAGCACCACGAAGAGCTCCTCCTCCAGGGAGTGGCAGTGGGCCGGCGCGCCCTGCCCGGCGGCGGGCAGCACGGCGTGGTTGAGGCCCGTTGCCGTAGCTCCGGTGGCCTGTCCCAGACGACGAACGCGACCTCCGAAGACGGCGGGCACATCGGCAAGCGCGACGAGATTGCGCGGGCGCTCGGCGCCCGGAGGGGGACACTCCGGCGCCCCGGCGGCAGCCTCACGGGCGAAGGGCGAGTCGCCGTCGGCAAGCTCGACCCAACGCGGGAATGACCAGGCGATGCCGGCACGAGGCAGTGCGGTCAGGGCCGGGTCACGGCGCTGACCGAAGACGAGCACGTCGAGGCCGCCATCGCCTGCGCGCAGGGTGTGCGCGCCGCGCTTGGGCCGATGCGCGATGCAATCGCCCGCGGCAACATCCCAGGTCTGGCCTTCCTGCCAGAGCAGGCCGCTGCCGCCGAGGATGAAGAAGATCTCCTCATCGGCGCCGTGGTCGTGCGCGGGCGTGGAGAAGTGCCCCGCGGCTACTTCGATGCGGCACAGCCCCACGGTGCGACTGCCGGATCCTCGCCCAAGATCGCGCCAGACCCCCTTGATATGGCCGACGGCCAACTCACGGGAGGGACTCTCGTGCAGATTGGCGATCTTCATCGCCGTGCGATTCTGTCGGCTACCTCGGCTGGCTCAGCCGAGGATCTTGGCCTTCTCGGCCGCGAACTCCTGGTCGGTGAGGACACCGGACTCATGCAGCTGCCCAAGCTCCTTGAGCCGCTCGATCGGGTCCACTTCCGGTGCGGCCGCGGCGACGGGCGCGGGCGCCGCAGCCTGCTGCTGCTGTTCCTGGGCGGCCCAACGGCCCTGCTGACGGCGGCTCGTACGGTTTGAGACGCTCGTGGCAGTACCGGCGATGACTGCGGTGCGGGCCATGGTGCGAAGTAGTGGCATATCAAATCCCTTTCAGTTCAGGATGCGGCGTCGAGTGCCTCGACCGCGTCGAGGACGTCCTGCGCGGGAATGCGCTGGAAGGCAAGCATGCGCCCGCCATTACGACGGACGGCGGTGGCAAACGGCGCCGCCCAGGTGTTCTCAAAGCAGATCAGCAAGGCCATCTCGCCGGGCTCAAGCAGCTCGCCCGCGGTGCCGGCATCCTCGTCGTCGAGCATTCCTGTGCGGGCGCCGGCGAACACGACCAAGTCGTTGACCCCGTCCCCGTCGAGGTCGGTGATCTCCACTCCGGAGACATTCCCCTCTGGGTCCTTCTGCACCATCAGCACGTCAAGCACCCGGATGACACCGCGGTCGACGAGATCCACGAACAGCGGCAGCGCCTCGCCGGTTCGCGGTGCGTCGGCCGGGTAGCCGATGACAATGACGTCGACGGGACCGAGCTCCAACTCCTCGTAACTCACGGCTGCTCCTCATGTCGTCTGGCGATACGCCTTTGGCGCGGAAGCCGAGTGTATCGCCCCCTTACCTCAAACAACACCCCCGCATGTGCCCGTCTACTGCCACAGGCCGCTGACTGGCACAGCCCAAATGCGATCCCCGAGGGGGACCGTCTGTCTGCCGGTGTAGACGACTATGCCGGCCTTGAACTGCTTGTCCATGGCGTCGCGCAGCCGGGTGATCGCTGAGTAGTCACGGGGTCGTATGGTCGCGGAGGACTTGACCTCGATGGCGGCCACCGCGCCCGCGCGACTCTCGAGGATGAGGTCGATCTCTTCGCGGCCCTGGCGGTAGTGATACAGGCGTGTGTCGATCTTGGCCCAGTCGGCCAGGCGCAGTACCTCCATCGCCACGAAGTTCTCCAGCACTTTGCCGGTGACCTGATCGTCCTCTCCGATGCGCCGCTCACCGGCGCCGAGCAGGTGCGCCAGCAGGCCGGAGTCGACTATGTACCCCTTGGGCGCTCGAACCTCGCGCGCTCCGATGCCGGGGCGCCAGGCGGGAAGCCTCCTCGCAAGGAACACCATCTCGAGCAGCTCGATGTAGCTCTTGACGGTGGCGTGGGTCAGGTCAAGCCTTCTCGCCAGGTTCCGGTAGACAAGCTCGTTGGCCGCCTGCGCCGCAATCAGGCGAAGCAGCCTTGGGAGCTCTGTCAGCTTCAGCGCGTCGCTGATGTCCCGCAGGTCGGTTTCGAAAGTGTCATGGACATAGTTGGCAAACCAGCGATCCCGACGCCTGCCTGGAGAGCGCAGCAAGGCCTCGGGGTAGCCACCGGCGGCGGCGATCGAGGCAAATGCGGCACGACCAACGGGTGCCCCCTGCACGTCGGGGGCGCGGCCGGCAAACAGCAGATCGACGATGTTGGTGTCAGCGTTACGCGTCTCGGCCTGCGCGAGCGGCCACAGCACGATCGTCTCCATACGGCCCGTCAGTGCCTCGTGCACTCGCCTGGAGGCGAACACATTTGCCGAGCCCGTGAGCAGGAAGCGGCCCGGCCGGGTGTCCCGGTCCACGCGGTACTTGATCGCCAGCAGCAACTCTGGGACCCGCTGAACCTCGTCGATCAGAACAGGGCCGGGCAGCCCCTCCAGGAACCCCGTTGGGTCCAGCCTGGCCGCCGCGCGTGGACCCTCATCATCGAAGCTCACCACCGTCGCGGGATGCTCGTTCGCGACGATCTCCTGAGCCAAGGTGCTCTTGCCGACCTGTCTGGCACCCGTCACGAACACCACTCGGGTATCGGCGAGCGCTTCCACCACCAGCCTCCTTGCCCGGCGGGATACGAGCTCGGTCATGACGATCGCCTCCAATCCTGCGCATATGGCCAACGATGATTGCGTATTTGGCGAAAGCTACATGCGCATATGGTAAAAGTCTGCTGCGCATATGGTAGCTCACGCAGGGGCAGACGGCGATCGGTGATTTGGCAGATCGGCAGATCGCGACCGCGCGCGACGCTTAGAGCGCTGTCTCCTGCCCCGGGTTCAGAATGCGCACCTCGACGTTCGGAGCCAGCTCGGCGACGTGCCGGGCGAACAGGCGCGGCGGATCGGTGAAGTCGGGCCGGGCGCGGCCGACGGGTCGCAGCGTGCCCCAGTGGATGGGGATTGCGATGCGCGGCTGCGTCAGACGGGCCGCGCGAGCGGCGTGAAGCGGGTCCATGTGGCCGGGGCCCAGCGTGGGCCCCCAGCCGGTCACGGGCAGCAGGGCCGCGTCAAGGGAAGGCGAGAGATGTGCCATCTCCGCGAAGAGCTCTGTGTCGCCGGCGAAATAGACGACCTGACTGCCACGTACGAGGTAGCCGAGAGCGGGGGCATGGGGGCCGCGCGGGAGGCGGCGGCCGTCGTGACGAGCCTGCACCGCCGTGATCGTGAGCGCGCCCACGCTCGCCTCCTCGCCGACGCGCAGCTCGCGCACGTCGGCGAAGCCCTGCCCGCGCAGCCAGGCTCCGGCGCCGGCGGGGACGAGTAGCGGCGTATCGCTGCCCAGCAGCCGCAGCGACGGGAGGTCGAGGTGATCCTGGTGCAGGTGTGAGATCAGGACCGCGTCGGGCGCCGCGAACAGGCTCGGCTCAGGCAAGGCGACGGCGCGGCGCAGGTGCAGGATGCGTGAGCGCAGCAGCGGGTCGGTGAGCAGACGCACGCCGTCCAGCTCGACCAGGGCACTCGCGTGGCCCAGGAAAACGATACGGTCCGCGCCGGTGCCTGCGCGACGGGCCTCACCCGCGCCATCGGCCATGGACGAGAAGGTAGCAACGAGATGCTGTCAGTGAGCGATCAGGCAAAGGGCGGGAACGCATGAAGGCCGGCAGAGCTGCCATCGGTTTCGCAGTGCGCACGGCCGTCATGCTGGGCGTTGAGGCGCTGGTGCTGGTCGTGATGGGCTCACTGCTCTCCGGCACGGAAGCGCTGTCGTTTGAAGCGGCGCTGCTGGTGGCGGTGGCGATGGCGCTGATCAACGCGATCCTCTGGCCGATCGTCATGCGCATCGCGCTGCCGCTGACCATTCTCAGCTTCGGGCTCGCCTCGCTGGCGCTTAGCGCGGGCGCCGTCTCGCTGGCTTTCTGGCTGGTCGACGGCCACACGCCGTCCTTCGGTGCATCTGTCGCGATCGCCTTCGCTCTGGCGCTCGTCTCGATGCTCGTCGCCCCGCTGCTCGACGTCGAAGGCGACGCGCGCAATCTTCGCGTGGTCAGGCGCCGCGCGCGCGGCTCGCGCGGGCGCAACAGCAGCGAGGTCCCCGGGGTGATCATGTTCGAGATCGACGGGCTCGGCGAGACCGTCATGCGCGAGGCGCTGCGCGACGGGCACGTGCCTACGATCGCGCGCTGGCTCTCCGACGGCTCGCACCGCATGTTTGGTTGGGAGTGCGACCTCAGCTGCCAGACCGGCGCCAGTCAGGCGGGGCTGCTGCTCGGCAGCAACTGGGACATGCCCGCCTTCCGCTGGTATGAGAAGGAGACGGGGCGCACGATGGTCTCCAACCATCCTTCTGACGCTGCCGAGATCGAGCGCCGGCACTCCACCGGTCAGGGGCTGCTGGCCAACGGGGGCGCCAGCCGGGGGAACATGTTCTCCGGCGACGCCCCGCGCTGCACCGCCACGATGAGCGTCATCCGCGACCGCAGCCGCTCCAAGGCGAGCGACATGTTCGCCTACTTCTCCGACCCTCATGGCTTCATCCGCACCGTGCTGCTCTCGCTCGCCGACATCGCGTACGAGCGCCGCGCTGCCTCCCGCCAGCGCCGCAGCGGCGCACCTCATGTCGAGCGCGGTGGCTTCTATCCGCTGATCCGCGCCGCCATCGCCGTCGTTATGCGCGACGTCAACACCGCCATGCTGATGGCCGACATCGTCGAGGGCGTGCCCGTGAGCTACGCCACCTTCGTCGGCTACGACGAGGTGGCACACCACTCGGGCATTCGCGAGCCCGACGCTCTCGCTGTGCTGCGCCGCCACGACCGCGAGCTGGAGCGCCTGGAGCGCGCGACGGCGCAGGCCCCCCGGCCCTATCACCTCGTCGTGCTCTCCGATCACGGCCAGACGCGCGGCGCGCCCTTCCGCCTGCGCTACGGCCACACGCTTGAGGATGTCGTACGCGGCGCGCTCGCACAGGGTGATGTGCGCGCGCCGGCTGCGATCGACGAGGCCTGGGGCGACATGGGCGCTGTGCTGGCCGACGCCCGCGGCGAGCCCAGCGTCGGCGGTCGCATGGTGGCGCGCGCCACGCGCGAGCGCATGGTCGACGGCACCGTCGCGCTCGGGCCCAACCGCGAGGCGCTCGCCGAGCGCGATGCCCCCGCCGACGCCGGCGAGGACGAGGCCGTAGTGCTCGTCTCCGGCAACCTCGGGCTGATCTACCTGCCGCTCAGCAAGGAGCGCCTGACGCTGGAGCGGATCGACGCCCGCCACCCGCGCCTGCTGCAGGAGCTCAGCGCCCACCCCGGCGTCGGCTTCGTGATGGTGCGCTCCGAGCAGCACGGAGCTGTGGTGATCGGCGGCCGCGGGCGGCTGCACCTCGCGGACGATGCCGTCGAGGGTGAGGACCCGCTCGCTCATTTCGACGCCACCGCCGCCGACCACCTGCGCCGCCACGATGAATTCCCGCACTGCCCCGACATCCTCGTCAACAGCATGTACGACCCCAGCGCCGAAGAGGTTGCGCCGTTCGAGGACTTCATGGGCTCCCACGGCGGCCTCGGCGGCCCTCAGACCCGGCCTTTTGCCGTCGTGCCGGCTGAGTGGAGCGAGCCCGCCGGGCCGATCGTCGGCGTGCAGGCGATGCACGCCGCACTGCGCGATTGGATCGCAGAACCACAGGGGTAAGAGGAGCAGCAGGCAGCTCCGCGTCCTGCGTTATTGGAGGCCTATGCGACCAACACGGCGTAGCGAAGCGGAGCCTCTCAAAAAAAGTCAAGTGACCGCTTCGACCTCAGGGTCCGTCTCGGCCGCCTTCACGTTCCCCTCCTCCTGCACACCGGCGCGCAGCCCGATGAAGCCCGCCACCGCCGCCGCGGCCATGATCGCGGCCATCACATACAGCACCGAGCGCGTCGCGTAGGCGATGAACGTCATCGCCACGGCGAAGATCATCGCCGCGAGGATCAGGTTCCGTGAGCCTCCGCCGGCGCCAGTGCCAGTGCCGTTGCCGACCGCCACGGCACACGCCTACCTCGCAAAGACGCGCAGCAGAACCGTCGAGTTGCCCGGCACGTTCGCCGCGATGCTGCCGGGTGAGCGCAGACTTGAAAGCGCGCCGCTCCAGACGTTGCGCAGCGCATAACTGCTCGCCGACGGCATTCCCGCCGCCTGCGCGCTGGTGGCGATCCGCAGCGCATGGGAGCCGCGATTGAGCAGTGCGATCGCGCGCGAGCCATCGCTCAGCGGCTTGACCCACACCTGCGCTTCGCCGCCCGAGGCAAGCAGCCGCGCCTGCAGGCCCGCGGGGTCCTGATCGATCGCGATCGCTTCGCGATTGGCGACCGTCGCCGCGCTTTCGGGCGTGAGCGTGATCAGGTCCGCGCTCACCATCAGGGGCGCCGCCAGCATCGCCCACATGCTGAACTGGCTGCGGAACTGAGCGGCGGTCATGCCCTGGTCCGGCCCCAGATAGTCCGGGTCGTTCCAGTGGCCCGGTCCCGCTGCCTGCGGCTGCGCCGCGTCCGCGTCGAGGTTGCTCAGCACATTGGCGAAACGCACTTCCCCCGGTATGCCCAGGTCGGTATTTGTGCGCCAGCTGTTGCCGCTGCTCGGACCGAAGGTGTATGAGGCGAAGGCCGAGTTTTCCGGGGCCGGGTTTTCCGGGGCGAACTGGCCCGGCTGCAGGAAGTTGCAGATCGACAGCAGCAGCGGGCGGCGGCTCGCGTTGTGGACGATCGCTTCGTGGAAAGCCGCGTAGGCGGCTGCAGGCTGCAGGCCCTGGCGCACGCCGCCGCAGAAGTCGACCTTGACCGCGTCAATGCCCCAGGCCGCGAAGGTGTTCACGTCCTGCTGGTAGTGGCCATAGCTGCCCTGGCTTGGGCCGCCGCAGCCGACGCTGCCCGCGTCCGTGTAGAGGCCTACCTTCAGCCCGGCCGCATGCAGTGTGCTCACCAGCCACGCCATTCCGTGCGGCCACTGCGCCGGGTTCACGGCGATCGCGCCGGTCGCATTGCGCACGCCCTGCCACCAGCCGACATCCAGCCACACATAGCGGTAGCCCTCGCGCGCCAGCCCGCGTGTGAGCAGCAGGCTGGCCTGCTCCAGCACCCCCCCCTCGTCGAAGTGCCCGCCGAAGGTGAAGTACGTATCCCAGCCCATGTAGGGGGTCGGGGCCAGCACGCTGGCCGGAGTTGCGCCGCCGGCCTGGGATGCCAGCTCTCGGTGACCGGAGCGGCGTGCCTGCGTGGATCGGCGTGCCTGCCGGGAGCGGCGTGCCTGCCGGGAGCGGCCTGCCTGCCGGGAGCGGCCTGCCTGCGCCTTCTTGCCCGCGGCCGCCTTCGCTGAGCCCGTGAACGTGACCGTCGCGCTCTTCAGCGAGGCGCTGATGGCGCCCACCACCGTGCCGCTGACCGAGAGCCTCACCGCCAGCCGCCGCACGTGTGCCAACAGCCGCCTACCCGTTGTGCTTAGGGCAACCGTCGCGCTCGAGCGCTGGCCTGGTCTCAGCCGCACCGTACTCGCGCCGACCGTCACCGTCACACGCCTGCTCAGCACGCTGAGACGCAGCTTTATCGTGCATCGGCCTACTGCCTGCGGCGAGCACGTCAGCGGCACCTTGACCGCGAACCGGCCGGCATGCGGAGCGCCGACGAACGTCTCGGAGATGCTGCCGAGCCCGCCCGCTGGCACCGTCACGAACGCGCTGCTGGCGCTCAGGCTGCCCGCTGCGGTGGTGGCCGTCACCCGGCACTGCAGGTGATGGGAGACATCGTTGTTGCCAACGACGTAGACGGGGCTGCCGCCCCCGGCGATTGCCCTCGTGTCGCGCAGCCATGCGTAGCTGAGTGCCACCCCGCTGGTGCCTGTCACACCGCTGGTGCTTATGCCCGGTCGGCACGTCAGGGGCTGCCCAAGCGCGGGCGTGCCGGCGATCGACGGGTGCGGCTGCACCAGGCCGACTTCGCTTGGGGGGCTTGGCACGGCCGGTGCCGGAAGCTCGGCCGTGAAGACGCGACCGCTCGCATCGACTGCCGCGCACAGCCCTGGCCCTTCCGTTACACACGAGACGCCCGTCAGTGCCCTGGCGGGCTGGATGTCGATGCCGCTTGGGACCCAGGCAGGCAGCAGCGCTGTGGGATTGTCGCTGGCATAGGCGTAGCCGGTGCTGTCGACGGTCACGCACAGCCCGGTAGTGGCGCACGAGATCGCAGTGGGAGTGCCGAAGAGATCGAAGGCAGTAGAGCTCCAGGTCGCGCCTGAGCCCGGGAGGCCGCCCGTACCAAGCGCGGCGGCGACATTGGAGCTGGCAAACGCGTTGCCCGTGTTGTCGACCGCCACGCATGAGGCGGGGGCGAAGCAGGAGATCGCCACCAGGCCGAGGCTCGGATCGAGCAGACGCGTATGCCAGGAGGACGCGCCGGCAGACGGTTCGGTGCTTACGGCCACGCGCCCTTCGCTGGCGACCGCCGCACAAAGCGTCGGCGAGGCGCAGGAGACAGAGCTGAGCCCCGCGACGCCTTCAGACGCAAACGGCGCGGACCACGAAGACGGCTGCGCGATCGCGGGGTGGGTGCTGCGCACCGCGTGTCCTTCGCTGTCCGTGGCAACACACAGCGACGTCGAGGTGCAGCTGATCGACGTCAGCCCGGCGGCGCCGTCGATCATGAACGGTGCCGACCACGAGCCCCGTCCGCCAGCGGCCGGCTGCGTGCTGACCACCGCGCCTCCCGCACCGTCGACCGCAACGCACAGTCCCAGCGATGGGCACGAGATCGCGCTCAGCGTCCGGCCCTGGTCGATTTCCACGGCGCCGCTCCAGCTGGGGGAGACTGCCGCGTCAGCTGGGACGGCGATCGCGCCGGCAACCGCGCAGGCCAACCCGCAGACGGCGCACAGCAGCGCGAGCGCTGAGAATCGGTTTGTCGCGCGCCAGTTGAGGATGACCATGGTTTAGCGCACGCCGCCGGTCAAGGCGCCAGCCGCACCGGTTTAGCGATGACAGCAGAGGGCATCTATGCATCAAAGAGCCGTGCGACCTTGAAGGAGCAATGTATGGCGATGACCGATATCGAAGAGGCCAAAGACCAAGCGCAGGAGCGGATCGAAGAGGCCAAAGGCCACGCGCAAGGGCGGATATCCGATCTGAAGGATGCCGCCCAGGAGAAGAAGGACGAGTTTGTCTCCAAGGCGAAGGAGGCAACACCTGACTCGGCCCAGGCAGGTGTGCAGCAGGTGGCGAGCACCGCCAAGCGTAAGCCCGTGCCGTTCGCGGCAGCCGGGATCATCGCGGCGGCCCTGCTAATCGGCTGGTTGGTCGGCAGACGCTAAGGGCCACTTCCCCCAAGTGTTCGGCGGGGTTGTCTCGAAAGCGTGGAGGCAATGCTCTGAGCAGAAGTAGAACGTCTCGTCGGCGAAGTCCATGCGGAGCGCCTTGGCCTTATCTACCTTCATGCCACACACCGGGTCGGTGACGCCACGTCGCATCGTCAGAGCAAAGAACGCCGCGAAGACAGCTACGCCGAGGATGTTAGTGAACAGCTTGTAGTCGATCTTGACCTGGCTAAAGATGTCCGCTCGGGTCGGCCTGGCCTGGGGGATGAGCCCAGCGACGCTGAACAGGCCATCTACGATCAGGGCCGCTGCCACCATCGTCACGAACATCAGCGCGACGATCCGCTTCGTGTAGGTGTCGCCGTAATACTTGCGGTAGATCAAGACGATCGGCACCACGATCAGGTCGGCGAAGATAAAAGCGATCACCCCGGCGAAGCTGATCCCGCCTGACCACAACACCGCAGCGAGCGGCACGTTGCCGACCGAGCAGACGAACGACAGGACGGCGATGATCGGGCCGATGATCGCGTTCTCGATCAGCTTCAGCCCAGCCGGGGCTTCCGTAATGAACAGAGCGTTGAAGAAGCTGTTGGGGAGCTGGCCGATGAATCCGGCGAGCAGGAAGCCGATCAGGATCTCCTTCCACACCATCGACCAGTCGTTACGGAAGTTGTGCGCCACATCCGACCAGGCGCTCGCGCTCGTCAGACGCTGGCGGATCGTCATGTGCTCGCCCGCGCTGTGGTGCTGATGGCCGCTGTCGGCCTCCTGGGCGTGCTCGCGGGCCTGCTCCTCCAAACGCTTTGACACGAACAGGCGCAGCAGGACGGTCATGATCGCTATGAGCACGAGGCCGCCGATGAACTCCGCGAGCGTGAACTGCCAGCCGATCAGAACCCACATCACGATCCCGAGCTCGACCACGAGGTTCGTCGAGCTGAACTGGAACGCGAGAGCGGAAGCCGCCGATGCGCCCTTCTGAAACAGGCTCTTGGCAATCGCGATCGCCGCATAGCTGCACGACGAGGAAGCAGCACCAAGAGCCGTCGCCACCGCGACCGGGCGAAAGCCCGAACCTCCGAGCGCGTTCTGGATGCGCTCGCGCGGCACCCATGCCTGGACGATCGCCGAGATGGCGAAGCCGAGCACCAGCGCCCACCACACCTCCCAAGCCATCAGAAACGCATCCTTGAAGCCGTCACCGATCGTCGTCAGTACACCCGTCACGGGATTGCCTTCGAGGTCATGGACACGAAGCTAGCATACCCCCCCGGGGTGTCTTGCTAGAGTGCCCGTATGAGCGCAAAGACCACGCCGCCGACGCGCGGCTACACAGCCACCAAGGACCAGCTCCAGACGCGGTTGCGGCGCATCGAGGGCCAGGTGCGAGGCATCGAGCGCATGGTCGAGCAGGACCGCTACTGCATCGACGTCCTCACTCAGATCGCGGCGATCCAGGCCGCGCTGGATAAGGTCGCGCTCGGGCTGCTCGACGGGCACGCCCATACGTGCGTGATCGGAGCTGAACCGGGCGAGAAGGATGCGCGAACCGCCGAGATGATGGCCGCCATCGGGCGGCTCATGCGCCACGGATAACGGTCTATCCAGGTTGGGTGCTCTCGCGTGGTCGCGGGCCGAACGTGAGGATCAACCCCCAAATGACGATGTTGCTCTATGGGCCGCCGCGGGCGCCTGCCCGCCGCTCGCGGGTAGGGCGTGGAAACGGAAGTCGCAGCAGTCAGCGCCCGCGACGAGGGTGCTGGATCGCTGTAGGCGGGCTCCCCACATCTCCGCGAGGGCATAGTCCAGGTTGCACCACGAGCCCGCGCAGAGATCGGCGGCGGCGTGCTTGCCCAGGTAATCAGCGACCGGGCAGCGCACCATGTTCAGTGAGCGCCCCATCGGCCTCGGGCCGTCGTTGAACCTGTAGCCCGGCCGACCGAACGGGTGGGTCGGGCCATCCGGCCGACTCCCGCTTTGTGACCAGCGGTCGGCTCGCGCGTCGGGCAATGAGCCAGTACGCCACCAGCCCTGCGGCTGCAAATGGAGCGGCACAGATCAACCCGCTCAGCAGATCGACGGTGCTAAGGCCGGTGCCGGTTGCCCGGTCCACCGCCGCGGGGCCGCCGAAGCTGAACACCGATGCGAGGAAAATGGCTGCGAACAACGCCGCGCCGACGAGCGAGACCGTGGCACGGGTGATACTGAGCGTGGCGAGCTTTGGCTGGACGCCGGTCTCCAGTTGCGCTACGCGAACGTCAAGCAGTTCGGGGCCCCCGATCGCCGCGACCCCCTCCAGCTCGCTCCAGTCCGGGCCACGGACGACCTTCAGCAGCGCGCCGACGAGGGGCCGGCGCCCACACGCTCTGAGTGCCCGACGGTCTGCGGCAAGCTCTCGGCCCGCGAGATAGCGGGCGCATAGAGCATCCAGCGCGGGCAATAAGAAGAGCGCGGCCGAGAGCGCCTGCACCAATACGACCTTCAACGGGTCGAGGTTGCATACGTGGTAGCGCTCGTGCTCAAGCACTGCCCGCAGCTCCTCATCCGAGACGCCTTGCAGGAGCCCTCGGCTGACCGCGACGCGGGGAGTCAGGACTCCGTAGGCGAAGGAGAACCGCTCGGGTGCATCAAGGAGCACCACGCGCCCACCCAACCCGACCTCTGATGCTCTAAGCGCCAGCTTGTCAGGCAGCTCAAGCGCCAGCCCGCGCACACGGCGCGCAAGCCCTTGGGAGGCGAGGATCTGACGCGCAATCGACCGGGCTCCGAACGCAAGGCCAACGGCTATCAGGACGATGAAAAGGAGAACGGGCAGCATCGCGCCCCCGCTGCCCAAGAGTCCAGCGATCCCTCCGTGAGAAATCCGCGCGAGGACAAGCGGCACGAGCACGCTCCCCACAGCGCCACAGAGCACATACATACCCAGTAGCAGCGAGAGGGACATCAGGGCAGGGAAGCTGCGATTGGCGCTATCGAGCCTCATGCGTCCTCCGCGAGCAGATCACGCATACGGCGCAGCACATCGGGATCGGCGCGCGCCTCATCCACGAAATGAGCCACCGCCGCATCCCCGTAGGTGCGGATCACGTCGCGCACCGCAATCCCAGCGGCGTCTGCGGCCGTCGCCTCGTACACGTAGCTGCGGCGCTCACCCTGGCGCGTCAGGACGTTCTTTGCGGCGAGCCGGTTCATCACCGTCATTACGGTCGTGTAGGCCAAAGGCTCGGGCCGCCGCTCGTTGAGTGCGTCCACGATCTCACGAACCGACACGGGCCGACTCGCGTCCCAGATCGCATCCATTACCTCGGACTCAAGGGGAGCAAACCCCCGGCTTGCGCTTCTCGGCCTTCCTGCCACGAGCGGGACTCTACTACATTCTCGTCGTGTATGCTCGGATTATGAGCCATCATGCCTACGGGCCGCTGCCGCCGGGTCCTCACGCCCCAGCATCCGTCAACACCGCTCGCCTCATCCAACGACCGTTGCAGTCGCTGCTCGGTTGGCGCGAGCGCTACGGAGACGTCTTCACCGTGCCGCTGCTCGTCTTTGGCGTGGGCGTCTACGTCTGCGATCCGAGCGCGATCCGCGAGATGCTGACTGGCGAGCAATCCGATCTTCACGCCGGCGAGGCGAACGCTCCCCTGTCGGCGGTGCTCGGCGAACGCTCCCTCCTGACCCTCGACGGACGCGAGCACCTGCGCCAGCGAAAGCTGTTGCTACCGCCGTTTCAAGGAGCGGCCATCCAGAACTTCTGCACGGTCATCCGCGATGTCGCCGCAGCCGACATCGGCAGCTGGAGGGAGGGCGAGCGTTTCCTCATGCGCGAGCGGATGCGGGCGCTCACCTTCGAGGTGATCGTCCGTGCCGTCTTCGGAGTGACTGACAGAGACCGCATCAAGCGGCTACGTAGCACCCTGGTCTCCGTGCTCGACATGCAGGCCGTTCTCTTTCTGCCGGACATGCTGCGCCGCGATCTCGGTCGCTTTAGCCCGTGGGGCCAGTTTCAACGTCGCTTGCGGGCAGCGGACGCACTGATCTACGAGGAGATCGCCCTTCGTCGCTCCGAGCCGAACCTTGAGGACCGCACCGATGTTCTCTCGTTGCTGCTGCGCGCCCGCGACGAGAACGACCAGCCGATGACCGATGTCGAGCTTCGTGACGAGCTGATGACAATGCTGCTTGCCGGTCACGAGACGACTGCTACCGGCCTCGCTTTCGCCTTCGACCTGTTGCTGCGCAATCCCCGCGTGCTTCACCGCTTGCGAGAAGAACTGCTCGCCGACGACGACACCTACCTCGATGCCGTTGTGAGCGAGACGCTGCGACTGCGGCCGGTGATCGACGCCAACGCTCGCACGCTCACCAAGCCCCGCACGATCGGCGGCTGGGACCTCCCAGCCGGTATCCGTGTCTACCCGGCGATTGCCGTCGTTCATCTGCGCGAGGATCTCTACCCGCAGCCCCACGAGTTCCGTCCAGAGCGGTTCATCGACGGCGAAGCGGAGTCCTACGCTTGGCTGCCGTTTGGTGGCGGCATCCGTCGCTGCATCGGTGCGTCGCTCGCCCAGGCCGAGATGGCGGAGGTGATCCGCACCGTCGTCTCAAGCGTCGACCTCCAACCGACACGGCCCGATCCCGAATCCGTGGTCATGCGCGGGATCACGCTCGTCCCACAGCACGGTACGCCGGTCGTCGTGGGACGCATCGACGGGAAGCAGTCACGGACTGTCATTGGGGAGTACCCCAACCGCAGGCCGCTGGGAGAGATCGTCAAGGGCTACGACCGAGTTGCCCGGCTCTACAGCACCTTGGAGCCCCTTTATCTGATCTTCCCTCCTGCCCGACGCAAGGCGGTCGCAGCACTCAATCTGAAAGCCGGCGACGTAGTTCTTGAGATCGGAGCCGGCACCGGGCGCAACCTTCCCTACTTGATCGACGCGGTTGGCCCGACTGGAACCGTCATCGCTGTCGATGCCTCCGAGGGGATGCTGGCCGAGGCACGCAAGCTCACCGAGCGCCACGGCTGGTCAAATGTTCAGCTGCTCCGCCAGGACGCCGCCCAATTACAACTCGATCGAGACGTCAATGCTGTGCTTTTCAGCCTCAGCTACTCAGTCATACCCGAACCCGGTCCCGCGCTGGCAAGGGCCTGGAAGCTGTTGCGTCCAGCCGCTCGGCTCGTCGTGATGGACATGGGACTAACCGACTCCAGACACCGTCGCGCGCTTGGCCTGATCGCCCGCCTTCTGGAGAAGCTCGCGCCAGGCGACCCCTACTCCCGCCCGTGGGACGATCTCGCCATCTATGGGCCAGTAGCAACTGAGCGCTTCCTGCTTGGCCTCTACTACCTCTGCATACTCGAAAAGGTTGCGAGCGATGAACCCACCCCAGCACGCAGCCGCTGCCTGCGATTCTACGCCTCCAAGCCCAAGCGTTCCTCGAGATAGACGAGCTGGTCTGCGTCAAGGACGCAGCGCGCCTCTCAACGCACATCGGAAGAGTCGGGCGAGCGTCCGCTTGCAGTTATTTTGCAAGCGGCTAGTCCTCGTAGCGGGAGATACCGTCTGATTTTGAGCGGGTCCGTGTGTTTATGATTCACGGACGGGATCGCGGTCCCAAACCCAACACGGCCAAACCCAGCCGAGGCCGATGGCGAGACCCGGACTCGAACCGGGGACACCACGATTTTCAGTCGCGTCGGGACCCACTCTCCCGCTCGCTCCAGGTACCCTCGTGGGGGCCTTCCGGGGCATCATGCCGGAGCCCATTCCATAGCCATTTTTGGCTTAGGCAAGCGGAAATTCACAGCCAACGGACTCTCGGTCGGCGGCCGTCGCGGCCAGCTTCGCTGATAGCGCGGATACTCGCGGATGCTTGCGGATACACGGGGGTTTTGGCCGAAAACGGCGGACTTCGGCCAAAACCCTACGGGGCCGACAGGGGGGCTCCGCTGGCGGCGGACCAATCGGGACGATGTTCGGATACGTCGGGATGCGCCCACTGGATCGCGAGAGCCAGCGCTTTGACCCAGGATCCCATCAGGCGCTGCCATTATGCCGCCAGAAAGGGTTGCAGTTGTTCTGACTCGACATGCCTCAGAAGGCGACAATGAAGCGTGGGGCGAAGGGTCGGCTGGTGGGTCGGACGGCGGCGATACGGTCGATGCGGTAAGTACGCGTTTCGCCCTGGCCGTTGACGGCGAGCAGAACGATGTCGCCCGACCGGGTGCGGCGGAACTCGTAGGGCTCGACCAGCCGGCGTCCGGGATGCCCCTCGGCAGGTTGGTAGTCGATCTCTACCTTCAGGCGGTTGGCGCCCGCATAGCGGATCAACTCCAGCGGCGCACCCCGTCGCCAGGACGCGATCGCGTGTGGGGGCCGCCAGGTGTCGAGCTGTTCTCTGGAGGGCACACGGCTGAGCCTGCTGCGGGGCAGTGTGCCGGCGAGCCAAGCAAACACTTCCTCGAGCGTCTCCCAGAACATCTCGAACGGCGGAAGTGGTCGCGGCAGCTGGTGGCCAAGCATGTTCTCCCACTCGCGCTCGATCTCCTGGGCGTGGGGCGAGGCGCGGATCGAGTCCGCGTCGGGCACCGCGACGCCGGCGTGCGCGCACTTGGCGCCGAGGACCGTTCGCACTCGCTCGGCCCGGCCGATCAGGTCGGGGTGGCGGTGCATGTGCACGACGTCGTAGAGGTCGCGCGGGCGGCAGCGGGTGGCAAGCGCTCGTGTCTTCTCGGCGAGCAGCTCAGTCGGCGAGTAGCACAGAACACCGCCCCCCGGGAGCGGCTGGTCGCTGTATGAGTGCACGACCCTTCTCCGCAGTGGCCGCTCGACGAGTACCTCATCGCTGGTCAGGTCGAGCTTGAGCTTTGGCAGCGTCCCGCGTGGGGCGTTCGGCCCACGGTAGGCGATGCGCGCCTGCGTCGTCGGTAGGCCGCGCAGGTTTCGCCGCCGCGCGAACGTGTCCTGCTCGATCTCGAACTCGACCCCCGTCTCGCGCGCGAGCCAGGTGGAGATCCCCTTAAAGACCTCGACCAACTCGGCGGGCTCCTCCGGGCCGCCGTCGACGACGGTGAAGTCGAGATCCTCGGAAAAGCGGTAGGTCTCGTAGTAGCACTTTCGCAGGCACGTGCCGCCCTTGAAGACCCAGGTGTCCGCAAGCGCCGACTCGGCCGCGATCGCAGCAAGCACCCAGCCGAGCACATAGTCCTTCTCGATCACGCCGACATCGAGCTGCCACTCGCCGCGGAGTCGCATGAGCTCCTGCTTGGCGATCACGACGGCTCCTGGGGCTCCACGATGACGTTGGCTCGCAGTCGCCACCCTGGCACGCGCGGACCCGTGCGGGGGCCGTCGGGGTCGAGCAGCGAGATGCCACTCGAGAGGCCCGCGCGGCACGCGGCGATCAGCTCAGGCTCGCCCCAGCCCTGCGATTCCAGGAGGTAGCCCAAGCGCTTCAGGACAGCGCGGTTGCCGAGCCGCAGCGCGTACTGCACAAGGCGCTCACCCTCGTGGTCGTCGAGATACGCCTGCAGGATCTCCGCGGCGTGCCGGATGCCACCACCGACCCGCGGGGCATCGAGGATCTCAACGACCGTCCGCGCGGGGTCGGCGAACAGCAGCCGCACCTCCTCCCGCCACACCAACTCCAACCCCCACTCGAGTGCGTCCTCGGTGGTATGCATCAGCAGATACTCCGCATCCAGCAGGCTGGCCGTCGATGCGCGCACGCGCTGTGTGGTCTTCACGATCGTCGTGCGAAAGACCTGCTCGGTCAGACCCCAATGGTGCGCCGCCGTGAACCCGCTGAAGTAGCACGGCGACCACACCGCGCTCGCTAGTACCAGCGCATCCTGCGACCAGCTCTGCGGCGGCGCCTCGACCGGCACGGCGATATACAGGCCCCGCCGCACCCGACGCAGCCACCCCTGCTCAGCCCAATGCGCGAGCTTGCGCGCCGCAACCTTGGCATCCACGCCCAACACGCGTGCGACGAGCTCCGGGGAGACAAACCGACGATCCTCAAGCACGGCCGACAACTCGGCACGCCCCACCCCTGAGATTCCACGCCCATTTTGTAACATCAGAAAGCCAGTAGTTTGGTCCACATTGAATCTAGCGGTCCCATGATAGCCGATATCTAGATAGCGTCACACCAGAACCTTCGTTTACAAAGGAACTAGCGGCTCACCGCTATCCCACCTTGTAGGTCGTCCCTTCGGTCTTGCCGGGCCAGCCGAACTCTTTATCAGGGTCGGCCGCCGCAGCACCGTCCTAATCAGGCTCCAGGGTGCAGGAGCGCAGCTCGCTGGTAGCGGCCGATGGCGTCGTCCGGGATGTGCTCGTATGTCTGGATCGGCCCAAGCCCGTTGAGCAGCTGGCCGACTAGCATCGCGAACCCGGCAGGGCCGGCGATGAAGAGATGTATCCGGCGGATGTCGCGCCATCGCGTCCTCGCCGTCTTGATCGCGTCGACCAGCCTCAAGGCCGCGTCGGCAGCCTCGCCGGGGCTGCGCAGCGTGACCTGGGCGCCGCCTGTGCCGCGCAGCCGCACATAGCCACGGAACTCGGGCACCTCGCCGCGGCTCTCCCGCAGCGCCTCCTCGGCATCGTGGTTGATCGACACGAGCACGGCAATGTCCTCTGAAGAAGCGGTGACCTCGCGAGTGTCGATCTCGACTTGCGCGTCCTCGCGCTCCGCCGCGAATGACCACACCTCGTCCGGGACGCCTCCCCGTCGCTGACGCCACCGCAGCTCAGGGCCGCCCGGAGCGAGAAAGGCGGCGCCGAGCGCAAGGGCGGCGGGTAGCGCGCAGCGCCCTTCGGCCTCGACGGGCGTGCCGGGTGCTAGCTCGCGCACGGTGGCAGCGACGAGACCGACCGCTGGTAGTAGGAGGTTGCGCCATGCGGCAGCGCTCGCGCAGCGTCCATCGAAGCGCTCGAACCAGTCGAGGGCCAGCGCCACTTCTGTAGTGCGCGGAGCACGCTCGCGCGTGTGGAGGCAAAGGCGCAGGGTGTCGCCATCTGCTAGCGCGCTGGCGATGGCCTTCACGCGCTCGCGCAGCACCAGCTCGGCGATCTCGGCGGCCCCCGCCTCGTCGATGGGACTTGAGGCCGTACGGGCGAGGTTCCACGCGCCTAGATCCTCGATCCCGAGATGACGACTGGCGATCTCACCGGCTTCGGCATAGTCGAGTCCGCCCGCGGCGACCGGCCGCACGAAGAAGCCCTTGCCGGCTCGCTTGCGCTCGATGATCGCCGGAAGCTCGACCTTGCGGATGATGTCCGAGTCCTCCACGTCCGGTGTTATCCAGGCGAGCGCGCACGCTGTCGCACCGTCGCCGATTACCCTCCGCAGCTCTTCGACAGTCGGCTCGGAGCCCAGGTCGGTGACGTCCTGCCATGTGGGCACGCCGACGTCGTGTAGTGCCAGCACCAGCAGCCTCGCTTCACCCGTGCGCTCGCGCCGATAGCTGACGAAACATCTGCCTGTCGGGTCAGTCATTACGGCGTTCGGAGAAGGGTGCCGTGGGCGGATGGGCCTCCACGATCTCCACGATGCGCGCGTAGTCCAAAGCACGGTCAGGGAACGCATCGATGAGTACGCCGGGGATGAGCCGCGTGGTCAGATCCGAGTACGTGTAGCCGTAGGGGCGTCCCTTCGTTGGGCCTGTGCGTCGCACGAGGTCCGCGAGGTCCGCCTCGCTGAGGCCGGCACCCTCGAACGCGCGCTTGAGCACGTCAGCGCGCTGCGCGTCGTTCGGGCGCTCGAACTGGAAGATCTGCGCTGCTCGACGCTTGATGGCTGGGTCGATGGCGGAGCTGCGGTTGGTGCACATCACGGTGATCACCGGCATCCCTTCCGCTGAGACGTGGCCGATTCCGCGGATGAGCGCATTGACCCCGGCCCGGTCCTCGTGGTGCATCTGCGAGGCCTCACGCGACTGCGCGAGCGCGTCCGCCTCGTCTATGAGGAGGATCACCGCCGACGTCGAGCGCGCAGCCCCCCGCTGGCCGGACACACGCTCCTCGACCGCGCGGAAGGCCGAGGCGATGAGACTCGTCATCTCTCCCACGCGCCCAGAGCCACGCGCGTTGAGACTCAGCGGCATCAGCGTCACTGAGACGCGACAGACACGCGCCAGCTCATTCCCGAACGTCTCAGCCAGGGCGGTCTTCCCGGTCCCCACGTCGCCGGCGAATACGAACAGGGGGATCCGCTCGCCGAACGCCTCCACCGCTGGCAAGACCGCGCCGCCGTGGTGCTTCCGGCTCCAGTCGCTGAGGAGCTGCGGATCGAGGAGCAGACGCGCCTCCTTGAGCAGACGCTCCTTGACGTCATCCAGGCCAACCAAGCGGTCGTAGCGGTCCCCGGCACTTGGGTTAGGGAACTTCTGGGCGGGGTCGAAGAGGTCGGTAGGTTCGGTCATGCAGGCACGAACCGCCGCCGCCGAAGACCCGTCCCCGCAGCCGCGTAGCTTCGGTCTTCAGCGATCCAGCGCCCTTCCCCGTCGATCGGGGCGTAGCCAAAGACCCGCCGGACCGGCATCCTCGCCTTAAAGGCTTCTCGCTGCAGCTGCGGCAGGCGACCAAAAGCCTCGGACCGCTTCAGGAAGTTGAACGGCGACGCGCCCTCAACATCGACGTCCGCCGGGACGCCACCGGCTCGCGAGTCCGAGAGCGACCCATCGGCAAGCACCTCGTAGTAGAGCGTGAACAGGCGGCGCCCATTGCGCTTGAAGCCGATCTCGAAGCTGTAGAGGTAACTCTCCATGAGATGCTGCGCAAGCTCCTCAAGGTAGTTGTCGATCTCCGACTCGTCGGGGTAGCCGTAGTAGCGGTTCATCTGCCGCATGTCGGCGGCGACGCGCGAGCAGACGTGTCGTGCGTGCGCGATGGTGAAACTCTCGGATTCGCTGTATGAGCCGCTCATCACCTACACCGCCCCCGCGAAGGTAGGGCCGAGGATGTCGCGCCAGTCTTCGACCGAGCGCCCCTTGGTGGTGGCGTAGGCGGCGTCCGCCAGTGCGTCGTGCGCCTCCGCAGCGGCGGTCACGATCATCTCGCGGTGCGTGCGCGTGTATGAGGCGGCGACGTTGTTCTCCGGGTTGACGGGGTCGAGGATTTCGATCTCCGCGCCGGTCAGCGCCGGCAGGTCGCTGGCGGAGCAGAAGTCCGTGAAGGCGATGCGCTCCTCCAGGCCGGTGGTCACGATGTAGGTGAAGAACGCCTCCATCGCCTCCACGTAGTCGGCGAAGTCGGTGCCGATGTCATGGACGTGAGCGCAGATCAGCTCGATCATGAAGGACTTGAAGCGGAAAGACGGATCGCGATCCTTCAGCTCGCCCGCCCACCACTTGAGCAGACGGATCACCTGCGCGAAGTCGCTCGGCGAGACCCCCTTACGCGCGCGGATGAAGTCGAGGTGCCGGGAGACGCTGGTGATCACGCGCTCGCCGGTGTCCCTGACGATCAGGCAGCCGACGTTGTCGGGCTCTCCGTCGTAGAGGACGGGCACCACGTCAACGTCCACGAGGTTGTGGGAGCGAAACCGGAGCTGGACGCAGTGATCCCGCAGCTCGAACTGATCGTCGTCCAGTTGCGGGTAGCACTCTCGCAGGCGGTCCCTCAGCCATTCGACCAGCTCCTCGTCGCCTTCGGGCACGGCGGCGCGCTTTACGTACACAGCGAGGTCCATGTCACCGATCGTGGCGAGCGCCGTGCCCTTGGCCACGCTCCCCGCGTTGAGCATCTTCACGAGCGCGTAGCCGGGGTGGGCGGCGATGTGCTTCTCCAGCTTGTCCCGCATCCGGTTGCCCTGTTCGCGGTATTCCCGCGCCCGCTGGGGTGAGAGGTTCACGTGGTCCTGTGCGAACTTGGCCAAGACCTCATGCTGTACGTATCGCGCGATCGTCATCTGGGGTTGAGCCCTCCTTTTGGCTGCGCACCGGTGGTACGCATTGAAGGTTTTGCAGTTCTTGATCGAGAACGCTAGCAGGTCCGCTGCCAGGCATGCAAGAATGAGATCTCGCGTTCGCAATGGAGAACCACCAATTATCGCTGTTCGAGCAGCTCAGCCAAGTAGAGCCGGCCTTGACCGACGAGGCGATCGTGCGGCGCCTATGCGAGGATCTGCTCGACCAGTCCGCCACCGTTCCTCCGGTGCCCGTCGAGCTGCTGGCATCCATGCGGGGCATCGCGCGCGTCGAGCAGCGGCTGCAGCCGTGGTCCGGCGTCCTGGCGCCAACGCGCGATGGGTTCGTTGTCGGCGTGCGCGCGCTGGACGGGATCGAGCGGCAGCGCTTCACGATCCTGCATGAGGTAGGCCACACCCTGCTCCCAGGCTTCGCGGACACCCGCCAGTACCGCTGCAGCGGCCCGAAGACCAGAGAGGAGCAGCTCTGCGACATCGCGGCGAGTGAGCTGCTGCTGCCCCGGCGGTTCTTCGTGCGCGATCTCCTCCACGCTGCACCGGGGCTGGCGGGCATCGAGACGCTCGCCGGGTCCTACGAGGCCAGTATCGAGGCCACCGCGCTGCGTGCTGTTGACCTTCAACGGGACGCCGCTATGCTGCTCGTCTTCAGGGTGGCGCACAAGCCATCCGAGAGGGGCCACGAGGACGAGTGTGAGCCCAAGTTGCGTATGTCCTGGTCACACGGGCGTGGTGACTGGCCGTACATGCGCCAGCACAAGTCGGTCAGCGACGGCTCACCAATCCAGCGCGCCCACGAGGGGGAGCTGGTCGACGAGGTGGGCACGCTCGGCGACCTGGCCAGCACCGAGTCTGGGCCAGTCAGAATCAGCGCGCGGCGCTACGGCAGCGGCGGACGGGTATTAGCGCTGCTCACGCCCGCGCGCACAAGGGGAGGTTCGACATGAACAAATCCAGTGAAACCATCGGTGAGCGCATCAAGCGCTTCCGCGAAGAGCGAGGCCTGAGCCCGAGCGAGCTGGCCGAGCAGGCCGGCGTCGCGAAGAGCTACCTATCAACCCTCGAACACGAGGATCAGACAAAGAATGTGCGCAGGCCATCGGCGGACACCCTCTACCGGATCGCCAGTGCGCTGGGCGTGGCGATGTCCGACTTGCTGGGCAGGCCCGTGATCACCGCTGCCCAGGCAGGCAGCCGACCTCCCAGCCTCGTCGAGTTCGCCAAGAGCCGGAGCCTCCCCGAGGCCGACGTGGAGATGCTGGCAAACATCAGATTCCGAGGTGAGGAGCCCAAGACTCCGGAGCGCTGGGAGTTCATCTACCAGGCGATTAAGAACAGCGCTCCCATGGACCGCTAACCACTAAGTTCATGCCCGTCAGCGACAAAGCGATGGCTACCGCTGAAGGGGTCGGACACGGCGCTGCCCAAACCACGCGATAGGAGCGGCGAGACTCCTGGTCGCGTTGCCGCTGCTTCTCGTCCCAAGCGATAGGGGGTAACCTCGCGCAGCAACCCGCTCGCTCGCGTCCAAAAGCGGAGCTACGTGTGTGTGCCTGCTACCTTCGCCGGTTGCACGGACGGTCACTAGTAGGAGGTCATCCCCTGGTCTGTGGAACGCGCCAGTCGCCTAGTGTCGCCTGGACTCCGTGCGTGAGTCTCGTGCTTTGCGGAGGCGTCCTGCAAGTCCGTTGAGAAACAAACCGATGAGGACTATCCCTGCCAGCGCCTCGACCGCGACCGATATACGAGCCGCCTGGGATACGGGCGTCAGATCACCCAACCCTAAAGTGGTGATTGTCGTGGCACTGAAGTAGAACATGCGCCACCACAGTCCAGATGCGTAGGACGGATCTCCCTCCATAGCCCGGTATAAGCGCACAATCTTGTCGTCTAGGCGCTTCGACACAGCTAGCAGCCCTTCACTAGAGGGCGGCTCGGCAGCAGGTCGAGAGAGGAAGGGGAAAAGGATGGAGACAGGCGGCCTAGTGATGTCACGAAAGGTTGTAGGACCGCCGTTTGATTCTGTGAGCGAGACAGGGTAACCGACTTCCACCGCTCCGCTGGGTTCTGGGATTCCGGGTGGCGAGATCGCGAGATAGGATTCGTCCGGAATAACTTGAACCCACTCCCGGACGCCGCCGCCAAATTCGCCAGATACCGCTGACTGGCCAGTGAATTCGCCTTCAATGTCCAGCAAGAGCTGCTGATTATTCGTGTGGCGGATCGCAGCGACGTGGATGGTGCCAGGAACCAGCCACTCGTGTGCCACGCCACCGTTGATAGAGGTGCTCCAGTGGATCTCGGTGGCTCTCGCGCGCACCGGCGGCGTCAATTCGCGCGCCAGACTTCTTGCATCCCGTTCGAGCGACGACTCGAACTCAATGTTCGAGTCGTGGAAGCTTTTTTCTGGCTGAAACGCGTACCATGTCGCGAAGATCGGCGCCAGCACCAGGTACAGCACGGCCCACTTCAGCGGCGAGGCTCGTAACCGATCCAAGGCCCGCATTATGGTGACAGGCTACTGATGCAGCACCTCGGACGGCCCGCGGTAGATAGGCGCCTGCACAGTACGTTGCTCTGACCTCAAGGCAAGATCGCCCAACCTAGTTCTGCGCCGGTTCACTGAGGCAGCCCTCCCTGCAGCTGTGACGGGAACAGCCGTTCCCAGCTGCGCTGGTATATCCCGCCCGAGAAAACAAGGGCTCTCGTATGGCCCGGCCTCGGTTTCACGAGCCTGGATGTTCCGGGCCTGGAACAGGCCGACGAGCCCGACAAAGACGAGATGCTCGACACGCACTCCCTGCTCTGTGCTGCAAGTGAGAGCGCCACCCCCGAACTCACCGCTAGCGCATTGGACGAAACCCAGGTCTGGAGCTCAGAGAAGCGCCCGCTTCCGCTTTGATCCGCTCAAGCGGGCGTATGCCCGTCCTCGGTCAGCGCACCTGAAGTCTCGCCCACACGGTGAGCACGTCGACCTCGGGGGGCGTCTATTTTCCCTCTTGCTTCCGGGGGGCGGGCGTCAGGCCTTCCACTTGATCGAGCAGCCGACCGGCGGCGTCTCGGGCTCGTCGGGGTCGCGACTGTCGAGCACGGCGTCGAGGGCGGAACGCAGGAAGGCGGCGTTCTGAGCGGGGTCCTCGTAGTCGGCGTCCGGGGCGCCGCGGTAGCGAAGTGTGCCGTCGGCGTCGAGCACGAACACGTCCGGTGTCGTCTTCGCGTCGTAGGCACGCGCGATGTCCTGGGACTCGTCGCGCAGGTACGGGACGCCGTCGAACTCCCCGCGCTCGACACGGGCGCGCATCGCCTGCGGCGAGTCGCCGGGGTAACGCCCGGCGTCGTTGGGGTTGACCGCCAGCATCCGCACTCCGCGGCCGGCGTAAGTCCCGCGCGACCGCGACGATCCGCTCATGCCACGCCAGTGCGTAGGGGCAGTGGTTGCACGTGAACACGACAACAGTCGCGGGGGCGCCGCCCGGCCCGTGCGTGGCCCCTTCGGTGTCCGGCAGCGCGAACGTCGGGGCGCGATCGCCGATCCTCGTCATCCAAAGCTCCTCTCGGTGGCAGTGGCGGTCTGTGTGGCCCCCAGCGCGTCGCGCACGTCGGCCGGGTCCGGGGTCGGGGAGATCCGTCCATCGCGCCGATGGTAGACGCGGCACGTCAACCCGAACGGCTCCTCGCCGGGCGGCTGGATGTCCACGCCATCGATACGGATCGTCGGGGACCCCACAAAGCGCTCCCGGGCCGCCTCGGCCTCCGTGGAGACCTCACGGAGAATGACCATGTCCGGATCCAGCCCCGCGTCCGCCATCGCCGAGCGCAACTCGGCGAGCGCCTTGGGATGCGAGGGACAGCCCTCCCAGAACAGAAGCTCGACGCGCACACCTTCAGGCTAGGACACGCCGAGGCGCTCCACAGCACGCCGGCTGGACGCGGACACCCGGGCATGAGGGTCGCGAGGCCCCCTCAGACACCCCACCTCCCGGCTGCTTGATAATAATGTACAATACCTGTTTACATGGTCTTTCATGCGCTTCGTTCCAGCATCCGCGGTCCCACGAGCGGCCACCTGGGGCCTGTCGCCTTCGTCAACGGCGAGACGGGGGGTTCGGTTTGGCGGAATGACGAGGCACGCCAGAGCGTCGCGTGCTCAGCGGCTGCGAGTGCGGCCCGATACTATTTGGGGCTGCGGCGAGATAGCTCAGCTGGTAGAGCACGGCACTGAAAATGCCGGTGTCGGCGGTTCAAGTCCGCCTCTCGCCATCCATCCACCGAGGGTCAGCAACGGTTGCTGGCTACTCGGACCGGGCACGAGCGAGTCCTTGAGGCCGCGCCTAACAGCGGCCCGAAATTCCTTCGGGGGCAAACCAGTGGTGTGCCCGACGAGAAGGTATGGAGAGTAGCCGCCCACCGAAAGACCGCCCGCGGCACCTGAGGCCGAGCAACTCGACCCTGGCCGATATCTGATGGCCAGGCCCTTGACAGGCAGTATCACCCAAGAAGCTCAGGCAGACGATACGCTGGCTTTCCGGCTGCGATTTACAGTCCACGGGTCCCGCCAGACGATCGTGCTGCACGAACGTCGCGTGTGTGAGTGTGGATGTGGCGGAGGGTGGACTGAGCGCACGGCCAGTGCCGAGCTTCGAAGCATCATCACGGCGGTCACCGCGGGGTTATGGGAGCGTCCTGCCAGGGCCGCTCGCACCAGCAAGAAGCGAATGCCAACCTTTCATAAGTACGCCTCCTACTGGCTGCAAGCCAGGATGGAAGGCGTCCTTGGCGGCAGACCCTTGAGCCCCAGCTCATGCAAGGACTACCGCTGGAGGCTCGGCCATCTGCTGGCGTTCTTCGGGCACTACCGGCTCGATCAGATCAGCAGCGAACTGTGCCTTGCCTTCAAAGCGCACAAGCTCAGAGAGTCACGCGAGCTCGCCCAAGCCATCGCAGCTGGCGCCGATCTCCGCGACGAGCGCGGGCGCCGGATCAGGCCAGTCGGTGCGTCCTCGCTCAAGAAGCTCCTCGACATGCTCGCGGCGATCATGCAGGACGCCCTCGAAGACGGGTACATCACCGTCAATCCCGCGCGCGGCAGGCGGATGAGGATCGACATCCCCAAACCACGCCGGAGCGTCTTGGAGCGCGACGAGCTGATCGCCCTGGAAGATGCCGCCAGCGACCAGGACCCCTCGCTGGCCACCTATGCCAGGGCATACCGCAACGCCCCCGCAGACTCCACCCAGGCAGCCGTTGCCCGCGCACTCTCCCACGGCATGCGCCCCACCCAGATCGTGCAGGCACTCGGGCTACCGAAGGCGACGGTCGGGTATCACTGCGCCAAGATCGACCATCTGGCAGGCAACTACGTCGGCCGCAAGGCGATCGTCCACACGCTCGGGCGATCAGGGATACGGGTCAGCGAGCTGTGCGACCTCAAGATCGGCCAGCTCACCCTGAACGGGGTGGAAGGCTCCCGGTTCGAGATCCCCGACGCCAAAACCGACGCCGGGATCAGAGCAGTCGAGATGACCGACCAGCACGTAGAGGCAATCACCGAGCACATCGACCGGCTACAGCGAGCCGGCTTCGACACCGGCCCCCAGGCGCCGCTGTTTCCCAACCGTCGCGGCCGGAAAATGTCCCGCCAGCGCGTGTGGGAACTCCTCGTCGCGGCGAAAGAGCTGGCCGACGAGCGCATGCGCTCCCGCGGGCTACCGCCCCTTCCAACCGTGACCCCGCACACACTGCGCCGCACCTACATATCGATCGCCCTACTCGCGAACAACTTCGACATCAAGTGGGTCATGAGCCAAGTCGGCCACGCCGACTCCACCATGACCCTCGATATCTACGCCCAGCTACAACAGCGCGTCAACCGCACGCACGGCGCCGAGATCGACCGCCTGATGCAAGAAGCCCGCACGCACCTGTACCGCGACGACAACGACGCAGACCCGTCCGCGAAAACATACCCAGCAGCCGTTTTGGACGAAGTTTTGGACGGAACATCAAACGAACCCCCCGCCACACGCAAGGAACCCCCCTAAAACGGACCCTTCTGTAGGCAAACCACGCCCCTCAGCCCCTCCAGATTTCACGCAACAGATTTTTCAGTCGTGTGCTCTACCAACTGAGCTATCTCGCCGCGACCCCAACCTTAGCTGTTTGGGGACGCCAGCCTACCGCTGCGCAGAGCCCCCCACCCCAGCCCAATACGTCTACGCGCAGCCAAGTCGTTCGTCCTCACCGGACGCGCTGGGCAAGGCTCGAAAGGAGCTGGGTCGCTGCTGTCTGGAAGCGCTCGACCTCGCCGTAGGGCCGAGCGACAAGCATGGCGCCCTCAAGGCCGCTGACGATGCTCCTCGCCGTCTCCCGCGCCGAGCCGCTGAACCGCAAGCTCGCGTCCTTGCGGCCCTGTTCAAGCACGCCCTCAAGCCAGAGCTCGCTGTCGTCAAGGAAGGCGATGACCGCATCGCGGATCGGCGCCGCGAGGGTCTCGTACTCGGCCGCGAGCATTCCGCACAGACACATCCTGCGCTCGCGCAGCACGTCGGCATACAAGCCGGCGTACCCGTCGAGCTTGGCTGGCGCCTCGGCGATGTCACCGTCGATCACGCTCAGTGCCTCGGCAAAGCGCTCTGCATAGCGCGTCATGAGCGCCTCGCCGAGCTCCGCCTTACCCGGAAAGTGGTAGTGAAGACTGGCCTTGGTGAGGGCCAACTCGGCGGCGACGTCGGCATAGCTGAAGCCATTGAAGCCGCGGACCTGCACGAGCCGTTCGGCAACGTCGAGGATGCGCGAACGAGTGCCCCCCTCCTGCGGGCCTGTGTTCGTCACGGGCAATGCGGCGCTTCTGTTTTGTGCTCTCGCTGCCACGGTGCGCATTCTTGCAATCCACCTTGTCTTCTTACCTACTAGTAGGTAGTGTACTTCGTACGTGACCGGGACCCACATCACCTCCAAACCACAAGAGGAGACAGTCATGAGCTTTAAGCTCGCCCATCGAGAGGACTGCGAGGCCACGGGCAACTGGCAACTCGTCCGCCGCACGCTCGGCCTGGGGGCATTCGGCATCAACATCGTTGAGATCCCTCCAGGCGAGCGCATTCCCGAGCACGACGAGAGCGAACGTGATCAGGAGGAGGTCTTCTACATCCTCAGCGGCAGCCCAACGCTCCTCATCGACGGTGAGAGCCACACGGCGCCCGCGGGGACGTTCGCGCGGCTCGACCCTGAACACAAGCGCACCGTCAGTAACGATGGCCAGGAGCCCGCAAGCGTGCTCATCGTCTCGGCGCCTCGATCGAGCGGCTACGAACCGATGGGCTGGGCATGAGCAGCGTCAGCGAGCAACTGCACGCGACGATCGCCGCCTACAACGACGCCTGGAACGCCCACGACGTGCAGCGGATCTCCACGATGCACGCGCCTGACATGGTGTTCGAGAACCACACTGCCGGCGAGCGCGCCGAGGGGGATGAGGCGCTGACACACATTGCTCACATCTTCGAGTCCTGGCCCGACATCAAGTTCGAGACTCGCCGGCTCTATGTGCGCGAGGACCTGGTGGTGCAGGAGTGGACCGCCACGGCCACCCACGTCAAGCCGCTCAGTCGGGGCGAGATCGTGGCCGAGCCCTCGGGCAAGCGGATCACATGGAACGGCATGGACGTGATCCCCTTCGAGCAAGGCAAGGTCAAGCGCAAGGACGTCTACTCGGACTCGGTGTCGATCCTGCGCCAGGTTGGGCTGCTGTAGCCCGCGACCACGGTGCAGCTCGCGCTAACGGCGCGGCGCTCTAGGTCTGCGGCGCGAACTCCTGCACCAGCGCCTCATAGGTCCGTCGCAGCCCGTCATCCAGCCCGACCTCGGCTCGCCAGCCAAGCTCGCGCGCGGCGAGGGAAGGATCGAGGCAGCTGTCCTGCAGCTCCCCCGGGCGCAGGTCCGCAAGCTGGGGCTCGATCTGCACCCCGGCCGCCTGACCCAGCCCCTGCCATACGGTCAGGACATCGGCGGCGACGCCGGTAGCGATATTGAAGGTGCCGGAGCGGCCACTGGCGGCGAGCAGCGCGCGGACGACGTCTCCCACGTAGACATAGTCGCGCGTCGGCTTGCCGTGGCCATAGAGCTTGGGTGTCTTGCCGACGTGCAGGTGATGGCTGAAGATCGCGACGACCCCGGCCTCGCCGTGAGGGCTCTGGCGGGGGCCGTAGACGTTGCCGAGCCGACACACCGCATGAGGCACACCCGAGGAGAGCGACCAGGTGTTCACGTATGCCTCCCCGGCCCACTTGGAGGCGCCATAAGGCGACAGCGGAGCGGGAATGCGGTCCTCAGCAGTCGGCCGGGGAGCCTCGTCGCCGTAAAGCGCGCCGCCGGTTGAAGTGAAGACCACGGGCACACCCAGGGGGCTGGCTATGTCCACCACGTTCAGCGTGCCCATCACGTTGACTTCGCAGTCGCGCAATGGGTTCTCCACGGAGACGACGACGCTCGACTGCGCCGCCAGGTGGTAAATCGCTCGCGGAGCGATCTCCTCGATCGCGGCCTCCAGTTGGCGCCGGTCGACGATGTCGAGCTCCAGCAGCCGCGCCTCCGGGTTGACCCGCTCGGCCTTGCCGGAGGAAAGATCGTCGATGACCGTCACCTCGCCGCCGGCCGCCAGCAGGGCATCCACGAGGTGCGAGCCGATGAACCCGGCGCCGCCGGTGACTATCGCGCGATCTGCCATGCGCGCAATCTAGCCAAGCGCGTGCTCGCGCGCGGCGAGACGCTCCTGCAGCGACGCAACGCATTGCTCCAGGCGTTCGATCACCAGTTCGCGGCTCGGGTCGGTGCCGCCCAGCATGTAGCGGTGCAGCGTGGCGAGGATGCGGCGGGTGATGACAAGCGCCTGGCGCTCGCCGTCCTGGTCCAGCTCGCCTGTCTCACACAACTCGTCAATGTGAACAAGCGCAGGTTCGATTACATCGGCGTGCAGGGTCGCCGGCGTGAGGCCGTCCTCGATCGCCTGCGCCACGGTCCCCTCGGCGGTCTCCGCGTCGCCGCGTTCCAGTGCCTGCATGTAGGTCTCGCGCACGTGCGCGAGCAGCGCCTGGGGGTTGGACTTGATCTGCGCGCGCGCGTCCGGGCCGCTGCGGCCCAGCACTTCCATGAAGGCATCCAGCAGCACCGGGTCGAAGTGCTGGCCGCGCTGCTCCAGCATCATCTCCACGGCCTTCTCCACGGAGAAGGCACGGCGGTACACGCGATCGCTCGTCAAGGCGTCAAAGACATCGGCGATCGCCACGACACGCCCCTCGATGGGAATGGCCTCGCCGCTGAGGCCGCGCGGGTAGCCGGTGCCGTCCCACTTCTCGTGGTGACTCAAGGCGATCGAGGCCGCGAGGTCAAGGATCGATGAGGAGCTTCCGCGCAACAGCCTGTGGCCCTCCTCGGCGTGCGTCTCGACGATCGCGCGCTCATCCTGGGTCAAGGCACCGGGCTTCAGGAGAATCGCGTCGGGGATCGCCACCTTGCCAACATCGTGCAGCGGCGCGGCGTGGCTCATGCGTGTGCACCAGTCGCCCTCCATGCCCACCTGCACCGCGAGTAGCGTGGAGAAGCGCCCGATGCGCTCGATGTGCGCGCCGGTGTCCTCATCCCGGAACTCGACCGCCATCGAGAGGCGGCGCACGGTCTCCGCCTGGGCCACCTCCAGCTCGCCGAGCGCGCGGCGCAGCTCGCCAGCGCTGCGCTCGATCTCGCGCTCCAGCTCACCTTGACGGGCCATGCCCACGCGCCAGCCGATCACGCTGGCGGCGCCCGCCACGACAAGCGCGCAGGCCACACTCGCGGCCGCCCCTACGCCAGCCGCCAGCACCGTCACCGCCACGGCCCCGGCGACCAGTGCCGCCACCGACATCAGAGTGTCACGAGATGTTCCGCGCATGGCGGACCGCTGAAGGTCGGCTTGGGTGACTCCGCGCACTAGATAACGGGCTCCTTGTTCATGCTGTTCGGTTCTTCCCCGTCCAACCTTGAGCCAAGCAGGCCCGCGACCAGCGAATGGACGAATAGATGAGCCTGACAGGCATCCGGCTTAGCGGCTAAGGTGCCCGGCGTGAAATGTTTCCGACTCCTTCCGGCAGCGGCCTGCGTGGTACTGGCGCTCGCTGCGGCCGCCATCGTAGGCTGCGGCAGCTCGGGCTCGAGCTCCTCGGAAAACGGCGTCGCCGCCAAGTCCCCCACGGAAATCCTCAGCGCCTCCAAGACCGCGGCCCAAGGCGCCAGCGCGGTGCACGTCTCCGGCTCGATGGTCTCAGGTGGCGCCCCCATCACGCTCGACCTCAGCCTCGTGGCGGGCAAGGGCGGCAAGGGCAAGATCTCCGAGAACGGGCTCAGCTTCGAACTGATCCAGCTCAATGGCACCGCCTACATCAGCGGCAGCTCCGAATTTTATAAGCACTTCGCCGGCCCCGCCGCCGCGCAGCTGCTGCAAGGCAAGTGGCTGAAGGCCTCCTCCACCAGCGGCAGCCTCGCTACTCTCGCCTCGCTCACCGATCTGCAGAAGCTCATCAGCGCGGCGCTCGCGCAGCACGGCACGCTCACCAAGGGCAGCAAGACGACCATCTCGGGGCAGCCCGCGATCCCCGTTACCGACACAACCCAGGGCGGCTCGCTCTATGTGGCTACGACCGGCCAGCCCTTCCCCATCCAGATCTCAAAGAGCGGCTCGGGCGGCGGCAAGATCACCTTCGACGAATGGAACAAGCCGGTGACCATCACCGCGCCCGCCAACGCCGTCGACATCAACGAACTGCAGCACGCCGGGCACTGAGGCCTACAGGCTCAAAGCGACGTACTTGGTCTCCAAGTACTCGCCGATCCCCTCAAAGCCACCCTCGCGCCCATACCCCGACTGCTTGACGCCGCCAAAAGGCGCGGCGGGGTTTGAGACTATGCCCTGGTTGAGACCGACCATGCCGGTTTCGATGCCCTCGGCCATGCGCATGGCGCGTTCGAGGTCGCGCGTGTAGAGGTAGGCGACAAGACCGTACTCGGTACGGTTGGCCGCCTGCAGCGCCTGCTGCTCGGTGGCGAAGGTGGCGATCGGTGCCACCGGGCCGAAGACCTCCTCGGCCAGCACATGCGCATCCGCCGGCACGTCGGCAAGCACCGTGGGGGCGTAGAAATAGCCAGGACCATCGAGCGCCTCCCCACCGACGAGCACGCGGGCGCCGCGCTGCACGGCATCCCCCACCAACTCGGCGACCTTCCTCCGCTGCTTGTCGTCGATGAGCGGGCCCACATCGGTATCGGGCTCGGTCCCACGCCCGACCTTCATCGCGCCCAGACGCTCGGCTAGGCGCCGCGAGAACTCCTGCGCAATGGGCTCCTCGACGTGAAAGCGATTGGCGGCGGTGCAGGCCTCGCCGACGTTGCGCATCTTGGCGATCACGGCCCCCTCGACGGCGGCATCGAGATCTGCGTCGGCGAAGACGATGAAAGGGGCGTTGCCGCCCAGCTCCATGGAAACGCGCAGGATCTGCTGGGCGGACTGTTCGATCAGCGAGCGCCCCACCTCGGTGGAGCCGGTGAAGGAGAGCTTGCGCGTGCGCTCGTCCTTGAGCAACGGCTCGATGACTTCGCCCGAGCGGCGTGAGGTGATGACATTCAGCACCCCACCGGGCAGCCCTGCCTGCTCGAGGATCTGCGCGAGCGCAAGCATCGAGAGCGGCGTCTGCTGCGCAGGCTTGACGACCATCGTGCAGCCCGCGGCGATGGCGGGGGCGATCTTGCGCGTGCCCATGGCGGTGGGGAAGTTCCAAGGCGTGACGAACACGCAGGGCCCCACCGGCTGGCGCATGGTGAGGATGCGTCCCTTGCCGGTGGTGTTGACCATGTAGCGGCCATGCACGCGCACGGCCTCCTCGGAGAACCAGCGGAAGAACTCGGCGGCATAGGCAATCTCGGCGCGCGACTCGGCCAGCGCCTTGCCCATCTCAAGCGTCATCAGCAGCGCCAACTCATCGCTGCGCGCGACGATCGCCTCGTAGGCCCGCCGCAGGATCTCGCCCCGCTCGCGCGGCGCCCAGGCGGCCCACTCGCTCTGCATCTCCGCGGCGGCCGCCAAAGCAGCCAGCGCATCCTCAGCCGTCCCGTCGGCGATCTCCACCAGCGGCAGCTGGGTCGAAGGGTCCTCCACAGCGAACCGCGCCCCTGCGGCTGCCGCCCGCCACTCGCCCGCGATGTAGAGGTCGCTGGGGACCGCCTGGAGCACGTGCTGCTCGTTGGCTGCAAGACTGCTGCTCATGGATCGCGGGGGTTGTTCCGATCCATCACGTGCGTCATGGCCTCAACCTACCACCGCACCGCGGCGTCTAACCGTCGTTCGCCCGTGGGCGTAACGGCTTTTGCTGCTGCCTTGCTGGCGATGCTGTGCCTGGGGTGTGTATGCGGCGGCACACCGGCGCAGGCGGGCCAGTCCCGCGCCGCCACGCTCATCATCGTTGGCGCGGGCTACGGCCACGGCGTCGGCATGAGCCAGGACGGCGCGCTGGGCTACGCCCAACACGGCTACAACTACCAGGCCATCTTGGCCCACTACTACACAGGGACCGCCATCGGGCAGGTCTCGCCCAAGACGCGCGTGCGTGTGCTGATGGGCGGCAAGGTGCACAAGGTGCCGATCGAGTCCTACGTGCGCGGCGTAGTGGCGGCCGAGATGTCCCCGCAGTGGCCATTGGCGGCGCTTGAGGCCCAAGCCGTCGCGAGCCGCACCTATGCGCTGACGGCGCACGCCGGCGAAGGCAAGTTCGATGTCTACGCCGATACGCGCTCGCAGGTGTACCGCGGCAGGGCGGCGGAAACGCCCGCAAGCAATCGCGCGGTGCAGGCCACAGCAGGCCAGATCGTCACCTACGCGGGCAAGCCCGCGATCACCTATTTCTTCGCCAGCTCCGGCGGCAGCACGGAGAGCATCCAAAACGCCTTCCCCGGCTCGACGCCCGAGCCGTGGCTGCGCGGCGTCCCGGACCCCTTCGACGCCGGCCCGTTGCACACCTGGCGCACAAGCCTTAGCTTTGCCGCTGCCGCCAAAGACCTGAGCGGCCTCGTGCGCGGTAGCTTCCGTGGCATCGAAGTGCTCAAGCGCGGCGTCTCACCGCGCATAATCTCCGCCAATATCCTCGGCACAAAGGGCTCCACCCCAATCACCGGCAACGAACTCGCAGCTCGCTTGAACCTATTCGACACCTGGGCCTACTTCACCGTGCACGACTCCCACGGCACCCACCGCGAGCCCGACCACAGCGGCGCACCCGCGCCGGCAGCATCGGCTCCGACGCCTACGCCGACTCCCTCCCCCCCGCCGGTGGGGCCAGGCGGCGGAACCTCAGCGAGCACCGGAGCGGGCTCAGACGGCACAACCGCGGCAAGTGGCAGCCGAGTAACAGGCGGCACGACCGTTGGCCGCTAACCCACTGCTGCTGGCAGATGTCCCGTGGCTCTTGTACCGGGCGTTCTTCTCGCTGCCAAAGTCGATCAAAGGCGCCGAAGGCAAGCCGGTCAACGCGCTCTTGGGGACAGTAAATGCGCTACTAAATGCGGCCGAGGCATGCCACCCCCGCGCGGTCGTGGCGTGTTTCGGAGCCGAGCAGGCCGCCTACCGCGTAGAGCTCTACCCCCCCTACCACGCCCACCGCGACCCGATGCCTGAAGAGCTGGCGGCGCAGTGGCAGCGCGCCCCCGAGCTGCTGGCGAGCCTCGGCTGGACGGTCAGCGACAGCGACGATCTGGAGGCCGACGACGTGATGGGTTCGCTGGCGGCGCTGGAGGCCAAGGCTGGCGGGCGCGCGCTGCTGCTCACCGGCGACCGCGACATGTTCCAGGCGGTGAACGAGCACGTAGCGATCCTCGAACTGAAGAAAGGCGCCGCTCCGCTCGAAGTCGGCCCCGCCGAGGTCCGTGAGCGCTACGGCATCGATCCTGCCTTGGTCCCCGACTTCATCGCGTTGCGCGGCGACCCTTCTGATGGCTTGCCCGGCGCCCCCGGCATCGGCGCCAAGACGGCCGCCGAGCTGCTGAACAGGCATGGTCCCCTGCAGGACATCCTCGCCGCCGCCGCGAGCCCCGACTCAGCCCTCAGAGCGAGGTCCTCCGCGACTCTGCTGCACCACGCGGAGCTGCTGCGCACCTTCAAGCAGGTGGCCACGCTTGTTCCCATCGAGTTCGAACTCCCACCTGATGCCCCAACAGATTTTGCCCGCGGCGCCCTCAAGGCGCGAGAGTTTGGAATGGAAGGGTTGGCCGCACGCCTGGAGAAAGCTGCCAACTAGGAGAATCAGGGGTGGGTCAAGCTGGTGGCAGGATCTCTTCGTCCTTGGCCCAGCGCGCAAAGCGGGTGACGTAGCGGTCGAGCTCCTGCACCAGGACCAGTACGCCCTCGTGCAGCGTTTTCCAGTTGGCCGGCGGATAGGCGTGGCCGAGCGCGTCGCGCATCTCCTTGGCCTCCTGGAGGCGTTCGGCTGACATGTGTGAAATGACGCCGAGCGCGGCGAGGCGCTCCCACGCATGGCCGGGGGCCTTGTCCACAACGCCTATGCGCTGACCCTCGGCAAGCCCACGCGCCGCCAGCTCGTGGACCCAGTTGAGCAGCACCTCATACTGGCGCTCGATGACCGCCACCCTGTTGCGTTCGCCGGCGTCCGAGGACCGCGCGGCAACGATGAAGAGATCCTCCTCGAAGTCCTCTCCGAACCCCTCCATCGCAACCAACAGCTGCTCGCGCGCACTGGGGATCTCTTGGAGGATGGTCGCGATCCGCCGCTGGCCTTTGGACGCCCGCGGCTCAGTCACGCCTGTGCAAGCCGCTCCTGCGCAGCCGCGACTGCCGCGTGCGCCTGGGCCATAGTGCGCGCGTCTTCGCGAGCCCCTGCCGCCAGGAGCTCATCGCGACGCTGCTGTAGCCCCCTCCAGAGATCGTCGCGGTCGATCAGCACGCGCCCCTCGCACAGGACATCGGCGAGCAGCGTGGGTTGTGTCTCGGCCTGCTCTAAGGTCACGACATCCACGGGAATACCCAGAATCCGGCGCAGGCGGCGCTGCACACCGGCCTGTGCCCTCCACTCCGAGCGACGATGGACGATCAGCAGGTCCACGTCGGAGACCGGGGTGTCCTCGCCGGTCGCGGTCGAGCCAAAGAGGACAGCCAGGCGCACGTCGCGCTCGGTGCGCAGCGCTTCCATCAACTTGCTCAACAGCCCCCAATGACCACGCAGATAGGCAGCTTCCGCCTGTGACAGTTCGAGCTGACCGCGGGCAACTCTGCGGCCGCGCAGCAGCCCCCTGTTGATGTAGCGACGCAGCGTGCGCTCACTGCACCCGAGTTCATCTGCTGAGCTGTTCAGCGCCAATCCCATAGGTCCAGTGTACCAAGCGGTGTGTCCGGGTCTTTAGGCCGTGTGTCCGAGTGCCCTGCGTGAAGACGCTCTCCCTAAGGCGTGAACTTGACCGTGATCACATCGCCGTCAGTCATGACGTAATCACGCCCCTCCAGGCGCAAGGTTCCGCGTTCACGGCCACCCGCGTAGCCGCCGGCATCGACCAGGTCCTGCCAGCCGATGACTTCGGCGCGGACGAAGCCCTTCTGGATGTCGGTGTGGATCTCGCCGGCTGCGTGCCAGGCGCTCAGGCCCTGGCGCAGGTGCCAGGACTGGGCGGGCTTGGCCTCGCCGGCGGTGAAGAAGGCAATCAGCTGCAGGAGTGAGAAAGCGCCGTGGATGATCCTTTCAAGGCTGGATTCGCTGACGCCGAGCTCGGCTCGCATGGCCGTGGCGTCCGCCTCATCGAGTTCGGCCAACTCGGCCTCGATGCGGGAGGAGACGGCCACCGCCCCGGCGCCCTGCGCCCGGGCATGCGCGGCGATCGCGGCGGGCACCTCCTCGGAGCCCTCATCGACATTGGCGACGTACAGCACGGGCTTGGCCGTTAGCGAGCCGAGGTCACGGACCGCGTTCGGTGCATCTGCCGGCACGGGCACCGTGCGCACGGGCTTGCCCGCCTGCAATGCGGCGATCGCTTCTCCGAGCCAGGCCTCCTCGGCCACCGCCACACGGTCGCCTCCGCGTGCGGTGCGCGTGACGCGTTCCAGGCGCCGCTCGGCCTGCTCCAGGTCGGCCATGATCAGCTCGGTCTCGATCGTGTCGATGTCGCGCACCGGGTCGACGCTGCCCTCGGGGTGAATGACACCGTCATCGCCATGCGCCCGCACGACGTGCACCAACGCGTGGGTCTCACGGATGTTGGCGAGGAAACGGTTGCCAAGGCCCTCGCCCTGATGCGCGCCCGCCACCAATCCGGCGATGTCGTGGAAGTCGATCGTGTCCCACACGAGCTCCGAGGCTCCTACCGTCTCGGCCACCTGCTCCATGCGCCGATCCACAACCGGCACGACCGCCACGTTTGGCTCAATCGTCGTGAAGGGATAGTTGGCGGCCTCGACGCCAGCCTTGGTCAAGGCGTTGAACAGCGAGGACTTGCCCGCGTTGGGCATCCCCACGATGCCGATGCGTGTGCTCACCGCGCGACCTCTGCGACGAGCGCACCGAGCAAGCCGCCGGCAAGGATGTCGGAGGGATAATGGACACCCAGGTACAACCGCGACAGCGCCAGTCCCTTCGCCAGCACAATCAGCGGCACGGCGGGCAACCCCAGCCGCGCATAGGAGATCGCGCCGGCGACGGACGTCGAAGCATGAGCGCTGGGGAAGCTCAATTGGGTCGGCGTGCTCGTCAACGCCGGCAGTCCCGGCAGCTGCGGGCGGGGCCGGCGGACGATCTGCTTGATGGCCGTGTTCAACGCGTACGTGCCGGCCACGGTGCCCGTCGCTCGCCGCCACTGCGCCCGGCGACGGGCATCGATCGCCCAACCCCCCACACCGATCGCCAGCCACACCGCGCCGTGCTGCCCCAACCGTGAGAAGCCGGCGACCGCGCGCTCCGCACCGGGGTTGTGGAAGCGCGTGCGCGCCGCCAGCAGCACCCGCTCATCAAAGGACATCAACTCGCCCGTCTAAGCAGTCGAGGGGCAAGCGATACAAGGACGCACCGAGCGAAGTGTGCTTCGCACACGAGCGAGGGAGGACGCCGTAGCGCGCCGCTCATCGGCTGCTTAGACGCCGAAACCGACGCGCTGGTCGTCTGTCTCGGCACGGACGTAGACGACCTGGCCGAGATACAGGCGCACCGGCCCGTCCTCGCTCTCAAGCTCGTGCCAGCCGCCCTCGCCGAGCCCGGCGTAGAGACCCTTGAGCTCATCTTCGTTGACCTTCAGCGCAAGCGAGTGCCCACCCTGGAAGCCGATGCTGATGCGACGAAATTGCAAAGCCATCAGTGTCCCTCTCCATCTGCCGGCTGGACGATCTCGGTGAGCACGCGGCCGGTTCCCTTAGGCTCCAGGAAGGCCACGAGCGCGCCGCCGATGCCCACGCGCGGGGTCTTGTCGATCAACGGTAGTCCGGCTTCAGCGAGCTGCTGCAGGGTGGCCTCGATGTCTGGGACCTGGTAGGCGATGTGGTGCATCCCCGGCCCTCGCTTGGCCAGAAACTTGCCGACAGGGGTGTCGGGCCCGAGCGGGGCCAGCAGCTCGATGTGGTTCTCGCCGACATTGAGCAGCACCGCCTCGACTCCCTGATCCTCGACGATCTCACGGTGCGCCACATCAAGCTTGAAGCCATCGCGCCAGAGCTCCAGCGCGGAGTCGATCTCCTGCACGGCAACGCCGACATGGTCGATACGGTCGAACACGCGCATGAGTGTATCCGTGTTCCCGAGCCCCTGCGGGAGCCGCGTAGGTTCGCTCGCCGCGCGTCTAGAGGCGGGCGCTGCCGGGTGGGGTCTCCCCCAGCGCGGCGTCCACGGCGGTGGCAGCGGCCACCACGCGCAAGCCCACACCCGGCGCGCGCTCCAGGCGCGGCACGCCGCGCATGATGCGATCGATCGCATCGCGGTCGAGCACCTCGTTCTCGAGCAGCTCCTGCGCCAGCTCGTCGAGCTTGCCGCGATGACCGACGATCAGCTTCTGCGCCGCGCGGCGCGCCTCCTCGATCAGCCCCTGGCGCTCTTCGTCGCGCAGCCGCAGCGTCGTCTCCGAGAGCTGCACGTTCCCATCGGGCGAGCGCCCCACCCCGGCGGTGCCCATCGCGTAGTCGTGCACCATCGAGTGCGATATCTCCGCCACGCGCTTGAGGTCATCCGAGGCCCCCGTGGTGACCGCCCCGAACACGATCTGCTCGGCGACCCTGCCGCCCAGCAGCACCGTCAAGTAGTCGAGCAGCTCCTCGCGCGTCTTCAGGTAGCGGTCCTCGGCGGGCAGGTTCAGCGTGTAGCCAAGCGCCCGGCCGCGCGGGACGATCGAGATGCGATGCACGCGGTCGACCGAGGGCAGCAGCTCCCCGCACAAAGCGTGCCCCGCCTCGTGGAAGGCGACGACACGCTTCTCGTGCGCGTTCAGCACGCGCCTTGACTGCACCCCGGCGATCACGCGCTCAAGCGCCGAGTCGAAATCCTGAGCGCCGATCACCTTGGCGTTGCGGCGGGCCGCGAAGATCGCAGCCTCGTTGCAGATGTTCGCCAAATCCGCCCCAGTCAGGCCGCTCGTCTGCTGCGCTACCAGTTCCAGATTCACATCGTCAAGCGGCTTGTTGCGCGTGTGCACCATCAGCACGCCTTGGCGCCCGCGCACATCGGGCGGGGCCACGAATACCTGACGATCGAAGCGCCCGGGGCGCAGCAGCGCCGGGTCGAGCTTGTCGAGCAGGTTGCTGGCGGCGATCACCACCACCCTGCCGCTGGAGTCAAAGCCGTCCATCTCCACCAGCAGCTGGTTGAGCGTCTGGTCCTTCTCGCCTGAGATGTCTGAGCCGCGGCGCCCGCCGACGGCGTCGAGCTCGTCGATGAAGATGATCGCCGGTTCGTGCTTGCGCGCCTCGCTGAACAGGCGGCGGATGCGCGCCGCGCCCAGGCCCGCGAACATCTCCACGAAGGCTGCCGCGCTCTGCGCGAAGAACTGCGCGCCCGATTCGCGGGCCACGGCCTTGGCCAGCAGTGTCTTGCCCGTGCCGGGCGGGCCGTGCAGCAGGATGCCCTTAGGCACTCTTGCGCCGAGCGCGTGGAACTGCGCGGGTTCGCGCAGGAACTCCACGATCTCCTGCAACTCCCCCTTGGCCTCGTCCACGCCGGCGATGTCGCCGAAGGACACCGCCTGGCCCGATGCCGGCTTGATCTGCTGCGGCTTGACGCGTGGCATCACCTTCAGCGTGCGCCACATCAGGAAGATAAGGCAGAGGAAGAAGATGATCATCACGACGCTCGACCACTGGTAGGCCCAGTTCTGGATGTGTTCGGCGATCGAGATGTGCGGCGCGGAGGTATGCGCCTGCTCGCTCTTAAGGATCGCCGCGCGATGGGCGGCAGCCAGCGCGGCCGCGTGCTGCGCCTGGGCGGCGGCCTTCACGGCTTCCGCGTGGTGATGCGCAGCGGCTACCACGGCCGCATGGTGTGTCTGCGCCTTCGCGCTTACGGCTTCAGTCGCTTCGCTCACAGTCATCCTTGCCTGCCTGGTACACCATCCATGGCGTCATAAACGACAGTATGAGGGCTCAGCCCAAAATACGCAACGCCAGGTCGCGGAAGAACTCGGCCGCGAAGCCCAGGTCGCGCACATCGATGCGCTCGTCGGCCCCGTGGATCAAGGGCATCGTCTCGAACAGCGACTGGTGGCGGTGGGGAAAGAAACCGTACGCAACGCACTCCGGGAATGCCGCGCGGAAGTGGCGTGAGTCGGTGAAGCCGGGGAGGATCACGGGCACCACCTCGGCGCCCGGGTCGTGCTCAGCGACCCACTTCGAGATGGTCTGCATGAGGGGTGTATCGATCGGCGAGCGATTGCCCACCACGCGCTCGGTGAACTCAACGCGGGGATTAGGACCTGCCGGTGGGTGGGGGGGTGGGTGGGGGGGTGGGTGGGGACCCAATACTTCCTCGATGCCGCGCAGCACCTCCGCTTCGCCCAAACCAGGGGGCACGCGGCAGTCCACCTTCAGCTCGGCCCGACTGGGTATCACGTTGATCTTCTCCGACGCCTTGATGCGCGTGGGTGTGAAGGTCACGCCGAACATCGGCTCAAACACCGTCACCAAGCGCTCGTCCTCCGCCGCCATCCGCGCCACGGCGGCTACAGGGTCGGCAGGGTCCTCGCCCAGTCCCTTTAGGAACGCCTCGGGCTCGGCCGTCAACTCGTAGGCCGGCTGGCGGGCCGCCAGGCGCTCCAGCAGCGGCGCCATCTTCAACAGCGCGTTGTCTCCCATCTTGGGCATCGAAGCGTGTCCCGCCACGCCGTCGGTCGTGAGCGTGAAGCGGAACACGCCCTTCTCCGCACAGCACACGCCGTACAGGCGCCGGGCGGGCGGGCCTCCATACTCGAACACCGCACCGCCGCCCTCGTTCACGAGCAGGTCACAGCGCACCTTCTCGGGGTGGTTCTTGGTGATCCATTCCGCGCCTAGTTCGCCGCCGGTCTCCTCGTCAACCACCGTCACGATCAGCAGCTCGCCGTGCGTGGGGCGCCAGCCTTCGCGGGCCAGCGCGGCCGCCGCCGCGATCTCGGCCGCCACCTGGGACTTCATGTCAAGGGCGCCTCTGCCCCATATGTAACCGTCGTGCACCTCGCCGGACCAGGGACCGTGACTCCACTCCTCGGCGTCGGCCAAGACCGTATCGACGTGGCCCAAATAGCAGAGGGTGGGGCCGGGCTCCGTGCCTGTCAGGCGCGCCACCAGGTTTGGCCGCCCTGGCTCCGCGCCTAGCAGCTCGCACTCAAAACCCGCCTCGCCCAGCAGCTTCGCCAGGTACTCCTGTGCCGGGCGCTCATTGCCCGGGGGGTTGACCGTGTTAAAGCGCAGCAGCTCGCCCAGCAGCTCGGTCGCCTCCTGACTCAGCCCACTCACACCGCCGATCGTACCTGCCCGGGGAGCTTTAAACACGCCGCCAGCAACGCCTGGGTGTACTCGTGTTGCGGCGCGCGGAACAGCTCCTCTGTGGGGCCCACCTCGACCACCTTGCCGTTGCGCATCACCGCTACGCGGTCGCTCACGCCGCGCACGACCATCAGGTCATGGCTCACCAGCAGGTAGCTCAAGGGGCGGGTGGGGGCCCCTTCCTCCTGTAGGCGGACGAGCAGATCGAGTACCTGCGCGCGCACCGTCGCATCGAGCGAGGACACCGGCTCGTCCAGCACCAAGGCCCTGGGGTCACAGGAGAGCGCACGCGCGATTCCCACGCGCTGGCGCTCACCACCTGAGAGCTCATGGGGGTAGCGCTCCAGGTGCTCCGCGCGCAGTCCCACCCGCTCCAGCAGCTCAGTCGCGCGTTCGCGCCACTGGGCGTGCGGGACCTCGCGTAGACGCAGGCCCGTCTGGAGAATCCACTCCACGCGGCGGCGGGGATTAAGCGACGCGTGGGAGTCCTGGAAGACCATCTGCAGATCGCGCCTGACGGGCGTCAGCTGGCGGCCTTTGGCCTTGGTTATGTCCTGGCCCCGGAAGTGGATCGTGCCGCTGCTCGCGTCCGTCAGCCGGATCAGGCAACGGATCAGCGTCGTCTTCCCGGCGCCCGACTCGCCCACCACGCCGAGCGTTTCGCCCTCGCCCAGCGTCAGTGACACGCTGTCGAGCACCTGCACACGAGTACGCCTGCTGCCGCGGAAGGTGACGCTCAGCTCGCGCGCTTGGAGCAGCGCCCGACCCTGCAGTTGCGCCCGCTCCTCCAACGGTGCCTCTCCAGCGATGCCCAGCCCAGTTGAGTAGTGCGATCCCCCGGCGGCTCCCGGCGTAATCGAGGATTGTGGCCCGACCCACGCGCGCGGCGAGCGCACCGGGCGCGGAGCGTATGCCGCAAGCAGACTCTGCGTGTAGGGGTGCGCGGGCGCCTGCAGGATCGCGTCCGCCTCGCCCTGCTCGACGAGCTGCCCGCCGCGCATCACGAGGATGCGGTCGGCGAGCTCGGCCACCACGCCCAGGTCGTGGGTGATGAACAGGATGCCCATCTCGGTGCGCTCACGCAGCTCCCGCAGCTGGGCCAGTATCTGCGCCTGCGTGGTGACATCCAGCGCTGTCGTGGGCTCATCCGCGATCAACAGCCCCGGCTCGCAGGAGAGCGCCATGGCGATCATCACCCGCTGGCGCATGCCGCCCGAGAGCTCGTGTGGGTAGGCGCGCACGCGCGAGCGCGCGTCGGCGATGCCGGCGCGGTCCATCAGCTCCACCGCCTGCTCGAGCGCCTGCGCACCGTTGACGAGCGGCTGGTGCGCGCGGATCTGCTCGGAGATCTGCCAGCCAACCCTCTGCACCGGGTTTAGCGAGCTAATGGGGTCCTGGAAGACCATCGCCATGCGCCGGCCGCGCAGGGCCTGCAACTCCCGCTCGCTCGCGCCCAGCAGATCCTCCTCCTCCAATCTCACCGCGCCGGACATGCGCGCGCCGAGCCTGCGCGTCAAGCCCATCAGCGTCAGCCCGATCGTCGACTTCCCCGAGCCGGACTCGCCTACCAGCGCGAGTACCTCTCCTCGCCTGACCGCGAAGGACACGCCGTCCACCGCCCGCACCTCGCCGGCTTCGGTGTCAAAGGACACGCGCAGGTTGGCCACATCCAGCAACTCAGCGGCCCGGGCCGCGGTGTCGGCGCGCGGCGCCTCGCCGGATACGGAAGCGTCGCTCATCGCGCCAAGCGGATGCGCGGGTCAAGCGCGGCGTAGAGGATGTCCACCACCGCGCCGAGCACCACCACGGCGCAGGCGACCAGCAGCGTGACGACGAGCACCGGCGGTACGTCCAGGCGCGCGATCGATTCGGCGGCGTACTGCCCCACCCCGTGCAGATCGAAGACCGACTCGATCACGATCGCCCCGCCGCCCACCACCGCGGCAAAGTCCAGGCCCCACAGCGTGACGATCGGGATCATCGAGTTGCGCAACACATGGCGGACGAGCACGCGGCGCTCGGAAAGCCCTTTGGCATGAGCGGTGCGCACGTAGTCCTCACCCATCGTGTCCAGCACGCTTGAGCGCAACACGCGCGCATAGACGCCGATAAAGGCGACCGACAGCGCGAGCCAGGGCATCAGCATGTGTGTGAACCAGCCCCAAGGATCACTCGTCAGGTGCACGTAGCCGCCCAGCGGCAGCAGTTCCAGGCGGTAGCCGAGGTAGTAGAGCAGCAGGGCACCGAGGAAGAAAGCGGGCGTGGAGACGCCGACGAGCGCGACGACGGTCAGCGAGCGGTCGACGAAGCGCCCGGCGGTGATCGCGCTGAGCACTCCGAAGAGCACCCCGAAGAACAGCCAGATCACACCCGCCCCCACGGCCAGTGAGAGCGTTGGCGGCAGGCTGCGGAGGATTTCTTCCTCGACGTTGATCTGTTGCGAATAGGAGACGACGCTGCCGTTGAGCACCTTTTCCATCGTCGTTAGGTACTGGTCATAGACAGGTCGATCAAAGCCCCACGCGTGGCGCACGTCCTGCACCTGCTGGGGTGTCGCCAGGCGCCCCGCCATCCGCACCGCGGGATCGCCACCGGGGATCACCTGGAAGATCAGAAAGGTGAGCAGCGAGATCGCGAGCAGCACAGCGGCCATGCCGGCCAGGCGGCGTGCGAGGAAGCCGGCCACCGCTCAGGCCTCCTCGACGGCCGCGCCGGCGGTAGTGGGTCGCGGCAAGCGCATGGCAATCGCCCGCTGACCCGCGCGCGGGTCGAGCGCGTCGCGCAGGCCGTCGCCAAAGACGTTGACGCCGAGCACTGCGACGACCAGCATCAAGCCGGGCGCAAGCACTAAATGAATCGCTCCCGGGGTGAGACGGATGCCTTCCGCGAGCATCGTGCCCCACGAGGGATTTGGGTCCTGCACGCCCGCCCCCAGGTAGGAGAGACCGGCCTCCAAGAGGATGGCATTGGCCAGCATCAGCGGGATGAACACGACGATCGTAGAGGTCAGGTTGGGCAGGATCTCCTCGGCCAGGATGCGCAGGTGCCCGCGGCCTTGCACGCGGGCGGCGTCGACGAACTCGCGTCGGCGCAGGCTCAAAACCTGCCCGCGCAGCGGCCGCGCGACATAAGGCACGAAGACGACACCGACGATCAGCGCAGGCAGCAACAGCGAGCCGCTGTGCAACTTCACCACCCCTAGGTCAAGCCCCCCGACCGCGAGGGCGACCCCCAGCGCGACCCCCAGCAAGATCGGCGGGAAGGCCCAGATGACATCCAGCAGCCGTGAGAGCACGCCATCGGTCACGCCTCGGAAATAGCCGGCTGAGGTGCCGATCAAGACTGCCAGCAGCATCGTGATCAGCGTGGCAATGGCGCCGATCTCAAGCGAGTTGCGTCCTCCGTAGAGCAGCCTCACCGCCACGTCGCGCCCGTTGGCGTCGGCCCCGAGGAAAAAGCGCGAATGCCAGGTGGGACCGATCGGCACGCCTGTCGGCGAGACGACTTCCAGCGTCTTGCCGCCGACCTTGACGGTTTCAGTGATGTGATTGTCGTTCGGGCCCGTATGCGCAATGTCGTGCGCGTACACCGGCGCGAGCAGACACAGCACCACGACCGCCAGGAAAAGCCCGCCGAAGGCAAGCGTGGCCCGGCTGCGCGCCAGGCGCCGCCACGCGAGCCGCCAGGGTCCCCTACCCGCGGGGGGCGGCCCCTTCGTCGCCGGCGGCGACCTCATCCCCGGCCGCAGTGGTGTCATTTCAGTTGCAGCGTGCTCCAGTCATTGCCGTAAACGGGGTGGAAAACGAGCGCACCGAAATTGATGCGTTCTGAGGTGAACTTCGGTACGTCGTCATAGCCGAGTACTGCTATGTAGGCCTTTTGAGCTGTGTATTCGTCCAGCGCCTGCCACTTCGGCACGACGCTGTTGAGCTTCGAGGAGGGCACGGGTGAGAGCGCCGCCAATTCGCTCTGGATGTGCGGATCGTTGACCTGCGAGAGGTTGTGGTTTTCCGTCGGTGAAATCGATTCCGCGTCCAGCAGCTGGTAGAAATCGACCGGGTTGGGGAAGTCCTGGCTGAAGGCGATCCAGCCGGTCTGGGGGTTGACGTTCTTGATGTTGCCGATCGTCGCGGGGTACTGCGCGGCGGCGACGATCTTGACGGTCGCCTTGAGGCCGATCGAATTGAGCACGCTGGCGTAGTAGTCGGCGTATTCCTTGTGTGGCGGATGGGACTCGCTCCAGACATTCACGGAGGTCCCCGCCATGCCCGACTGCGTGATGAGTTCCTTGGCCTTGGCGAAGTTTGCCGCCGTCACCGGTTCGTTGGGGTCTCCGTAGGGGCAGGGCCCGTTGGGATGGCCCGGCATGCCGATCGGCAGCAGGTAACAGGCCGGCGTCAACTGCCCACCATCCAGGCGCGAGAGCGCACGACGGTCAAGCGCATAGTTGACTGCCTCACGCGCGAGTTGTGAACTGAACGGCTTGGCCTGCGTGTTGAGGAAGAAGAACTCCGTGGAGACGGTGGGCTCCTGCGCGTAGCGCGAGGCGGCCTGGGAGTGCACCCGCGGCAGCAGCGTGCCGGGCACCGTGTCGTTCCAGTCAAACACGTCGGCGGTGTTGTTCAAGACCTGCTCGGCCGAGGACTGATTGTTGGTGACGATGTTGACGTCGATGTTGGTGTGCCCGCCAGGGATGCCGGAGATGGCCTCGCTGGCCCAGTGCGGGTTACCCGCCATACCGAAGGACTGGTTGGGCACGACATGGACGATCGTGTACGGCCCGACCCCCGCGGGGGGATTGTTGGGCAACGGCTTCATCGGCGTGCTCGCGGGCACAAGGCCAGCGGCAGGGAAGGCCAGCACGTTCAGGAAAGGCCCGAAGGGCGCTGTCAACTTGACGGTGATGCCTCCTGTGGCGTCATTGGCGGCGATGCCCGAGATGGAGTGTGCCTTGCCTGCATCGAAGGCTTCCGCACCGACGATGTGGCCGGTGAGGAACTGCTTGTTGCCCCAACCGAGCTTGATGGCACGCTCCAGCGTGTAGGCGAAGTCACTCGCCTTGACGGCTTCGCCGTTGGCATAGAGCAGGCCCTTGCGCAGAACGAAGGTGTAGGTCTTGCCATCGGCGGAGATCGTGGGCAGGCTCGTGGCGAGCCCGGGGATCAGCTGCGCCCCCGCGGCGCCTGAGGCGTGCGCGTAGGTGACGAGGCCCGTGTAGGCAAGCCAGGTGGCCTCATAAGACTGGGTGCTGACCCCGAGCGCGGGGTCAAGCGAATCGGGCGCCGTCCCCATCAGCACCGTCACGGTTGGGCTGGAGGCGGTTACGCCGCCGGTATCCGAGGCATTCGTGGCCGAACCGGAACTGCTATTGGACGAGCTGCCGCAGGCGCTGAGACCGAGAGTGAGAGCAGCGGCCAGCACGCCGGCCAGGAGCAGCGAGAGCAGACCCGAGGGACGAGAGCGCTTGGTCACGTGGTGTCCTCCTTAGAGGCAATGCGGTTGCGGTGTGGGCTTTGTCGGGGAACGGCAGGGGCATTTCTCCCAGTAATTCCCTGCCAGGTGGATATTCCGTGTCATCCAGGCAGATCCTTCTTTGGACATTCCGGACAATTCACTGAATGTGACGCGCCTTGCAGGAGCGACGTGCGAGAAATGGACAAATCGATGAGTCGCCGCCGATGCGCGATAATCGCTCGGCATGAGCGTGGGGATCAGCGAGACAGCGGCGGTGAAGGCGCGCGATCCGGCGACGGGGGAGGCGTTGGGGGAGGTGCGGGCCAGCCTGCCCGACGCGATCGAGGGGGTCGTCGCGGAGGTAGCGAAGGTGCAGCCGCTGTGGGCGCTCTTGCGGGTGGAGGACCGCGCGCGCTACATGCGCCGGGTGGCGCAGGCGATCGTGGACGAACTCGACGGCCTCGCTGAGCTGCTCGGCCGTGAGCAGGGCAGGCCGCGCACCGAGATCGTCACGCTTGAGCTGCTGCCGGCGATCGACGCGCTGATCTGGATCGCCGATGAGGGGGGGGACATCCTAGGCACACAGAAGGTCGGCGTGCACCGCTCGCTGGGGCCGGCCAAGCGCGCCCGCATCGCCTATGAGCCCTACGGCGTGGTCGGTGTGATCGGCGCGGGCAGCGCCCCCTTCGCCCAGCCGCTAGCGCAGATCGCGGGCGCCCTGCTGGCGGGCAACGGCGTGGCGTTCAAGCCCGCACGCCGCGCCTGCCTGGCGGGCGAGCGGATCGCGCGGGTGCTGGCGCGGGCGGATCTTCCCGAGGGCCTCGTGCGCCTCGTGCACGGTGGCGCCCAGGTGGGAGTGGCGCTAGCGCGCGCCAAGAACTGCGACAAGGTCCTGTTCACCGGCTCACCGAGCGTTGGCCGCGCTGTGGCACGCGCATGCGTGTCACAGGAGAAGGAGGTCACGGTGGAGCTGGGCGGCAAGGACGCGATGGTCGTGCTCGCCGACGCCAACGTCCCGCGCGCGGCCAGCGGAGCGCTGTGGGCGGGCTGCGCCGGCGCCGGTCAGGCGCGCGGCTCAGTGGAGCGCATCTATGTCGCGCGCGAGGTACATGAGAATTTTCTCAACCGGCTCGTCGGCGGAGCCGGTGCGCTGACCGTGGGTGACCCGGGCAAAGCAGGCGTGCAGGTTGGTCCGTTGGCTTCGATGCGCAGGCTGGAGCACGTCAAAGAGCTGGTGGATGAGGCCGTCGCGCAAGGCGCCAGAGTGCTTTGCGGCGGCCCGCTTGAAGGCGAGAAGCAGCCAGAGGGTTGCAGCGGGGCCTTCTACGCGCCGACCGTTCTGACGGGCGTCACCCACGAGATGCGCGTGATGCGCGAGCCGCTCGATGGCCCCGTGCTGGCGGTCATGCGCGTGGAGAGCATCGCGCAGGCAGTCAGCCTGGCGAATGACAGCGACTACGGCCTGGGCGCCTCGGTATGGACCTCCGACCGCTACGCCGGCCAGCGCATAGCGCGCGACCTGGAGGCTGGAATGGTGTGGCTGAACGATCATCTTCCCGGCCCGGCGGTGTCGCGCGGACCGTGGGGTGCCGCCGCCGGCGCGGGCCTCGGGCGCACCTTGGGGGAGACGGGTCTGCGTGGCTGCGCGCAGGAGAAGCTGATCACCTGGGACCCCTCAGGCATGCGCGGGCTGTGGTGGGGGCCGTATGACGAGACGCTGGGCAAGGCTGCGCGCGCAGTGGCGTGGATGCGCAGCTCGCGCGACTCAGACCGCGAGCGCGCCTGGCGCGAAGGCGCGCTGGCGATCGGCCGCGCGAGCGCGCGGGCTCTGTCGCGCCGCTGACCGCGCAGGGGCGCGAGCCTGCGCGCGCCGCTAGCCTGTGGATATGCCCGCACAGGCATATATGGGCAAGGAGTGCGTATGCCAGTTGCGCAAGGGCATCTGCGACCAGAGCTGCGTACGCGACATGCTCGACACGCCGTTCTACATCGCCTGCCTGAAGCTGAAGGGCAGGCGCTGCGTGGTCGTCGGCGCCGGCGACATCGGCCTGGAGAAGGTTGAGGGGCTGCTGGCCTGTGACGCGGACGTGACGCTGATCGCGCCTGAGGCGATCGAGCCGCTGCGCGAGCATGCGCGCGAGGGCGCCATCCGCTGGGAGCAGCGTCCCTACGCCGGCGCGGCCGACCTGGAGGGGGTCTTCATGGCGATCGCTGCGACCGACGACACGGACGTGAACATCAGCGTGTACGACGACGCCGAGCGGCGCGCCATGCTGGTCAACGTGGTGGACGTGCCGCCGCTGTGCAACTTCATCCTGCCCGCGATCGTGCGCACCGGGCCGCTGGCGATCGCGATCTCTACGGCTGGTGCAAGCCCGGCCCTGGCCAAGCGCATGAAGCGCGAGATCGAGGCGCTATTTGGCGAGCCCTATGCCCGCTTGGCGGTGATGCTTAACGACGTGCGCGGCTGGGCGAAGGCGACGCTGCCGACCTACCAGGATCGCAAGGAGTTCTTCGAGGGCATCGTCAACGGCGATCCCGATCCGATCGCTCTACTGCGCGCCGACAACGAGCGCGCGGTGCAGGAGCTGATCGCGCGAGCCCAGGACGAGCAAGCAGCGCCACGAGTTACGGCCTGAGCGCCCATGACAAATTTGTCATGGGCCTATGACGGTTCTTGTCATGTCTGATTCGGCTTCGCTGACCCCGGCGCTCCAGCTCGAAGACCTAGAGCGCCACTATGGCGAACGTGTCGCGCTGAGCGACGTATCGCTGTCGTTGCCTGCAGGACAGACGCTGGTTGTATTCGGTCCCAATGGGGCCGGAAAGACGACGCTGCTGCGGGTGCTGGCGACTTTGCTGCGTCCGCACGCTGGCAAGGTGCGGCTGCTTGGGAAGGAGCTGCCTAGGGAGGGGTGGGCAGTGCGCGGACGGATCGGCCTGCTGGGTCACGCGCCGCTGCTGTACCGGGAGCTGAGCGCGGAAGAGAACTTACGCTTCCACGCCCGCCTGCACGGCGTGGGAGAGCTGCGCGTGGCCGAGGTGCTCAAGGCAGTAGGCATGGAGGGTCGGTCGGGGGAACCGGTGAAGATGCTGTCGCGGGGGATGCTGCAGCGCGTGGCCGTGGCGCGCGCGGTGCTGCACGAGCCGGAGGTGCTGCTGCTGGATGAGCCTTACGCGAACCTCGACCCGGCGGCACGCGAGCAGGTGACGGGTTTGATCGGCGCGGGGAGCGGCTGCACGCGCGTGGTGTGCAGTCACGACCCCAGCGGTGGCGTTGCCGAGGCGGACGTCGTGTTGGGCCTGCGCGAAGGGCGCCAGGTCATGCTCAAGTTGGCGCGCGATGTCCGCGAGGGCGACATCGCTGGGCTCTACCGATGAGCACGGGTAGCGCAACCCACCCCCCCTCAACCCCTCCCACAATAAGGGTCCACCCCCGGCCACCCGGGGTGGCAGCCGTGGTGCTGGCCTTGCTGCGCAAGGAGTTCCTGGTCGAGCTGCGCACGCTTGAGTCGGTGCCCGGCATGGCGCTGTTCGCCGTCAGCACGTTCGTGGTGTTTCACTTCGCGCTGGACGCCACGAGCGTGAGCGGCAAGGAGGCCTCAGGGGTGCTGTGGGTCACGCTGCTGTTCGCCGCGATGCTGGGGGTGAACCGCCTGTTCGTCGCAGACGCCGAGCAGGGCGGCTTTGACGCGTTTCTGCTCGCGCCGGTGGATCGCAGCGCGCTGCTGATCGCCAAGGCCCTCGCGCTGCTGGCCTATCTCGTGGTGTTCGAGCTGGTTGCCGTGCCGGCCTTCGGGCTGCTGCTGCTGGAGCCGAGCCTCGGGCAGAGCATGCCGGACCTGCTGGCGGTATTGGCGCTGGCGGATATCGGCATTGCCGTCATTGGGACGCTCGTCGCCGCGCTGGCGGTGCAGACACGCGCGCGCGACCTGCTTGGGCCCCTGTTGGCGCTGCCGCTGCTGGTGCCGATCGTGATCGGTGCCGCCAAGGCCAGCGCTCCGCTGCTGGCAATCACCGGCGCTGGCGGCAGCCCGACACGCTGGCTGTTGGGTCTGGCGCTCTATGATCTGGTGTTCGGGCTGATTGCCTACGCGGTTTTCGACTTCCTGCTGGAGGATTAATCGATGTACGGACGGGGTTTGCGCCCCCTTTCTCTGGCCACAGCGGCGGCGTTCACGGTCGCCTTGGGCCTCGTCTTCTTCTACGCCCCGCTGGAGGCGGATCAGGGCTTCGTGCAGAAGATCTTCTACGTGCACGTGCCGCTGGCGATCGTCTCGCTGTGCGGGTTCGTGCTCGGCGGCCTGCTGGCGATCCAGCATCTGCGCACGCGCGATTCGCGCTGGGACATGCGCTCCTATGTGGCGATCCACATGAGTCTCATTCTGGGGGTCGGCACGCTGATAACGGGCTCGATCTGGGCCAAGGCCTCGTGGGGGCACTGGTGGGTTTGGGATGAGCCGACGCTGGTGTCGTTTTTGATCGTTTTTCTGCTCTATGCCACCTACCAGCCGCTGCGCTTCTCGATCGAGGACCCCGAGCGCCAGTCGCGCTACGCCTCCGTGTTCGCGATCGCCGCCGGCGCCTTTGTGCCGCTCAATTTCGCCGCGGTGCGGATGTCCACGGGCTACGTGCACCCGCGCGTGCTGGGCGACACGTCCAACCTTCCGGGGCCGATGGCGCTGACCTTTCTCGTCTCGCTGCTGGCGATGGCGCTGCTGTACGCCACGCTTTGCAAGTACGAGATGACCGCCAAGCACGCGCGCGGCCAGGTGCGCGCTTTGCGGCGCAAGCTCTCCGGCGAAGTGCCGGCGCAGGGTCGCAGCGCGGCGCCGAGGTTGAGTGGGCCGCCTGCTCTGAGTGGCACTCCGGCCCCGTCCGCCCCCGCCCCGCTGAGCCCGCGTCCCGCGGGTGCAACGGCGACAGGCTCTACGACCCCCGCGGTAGGAAGGCCGGGCGGCTGATGCCAGCACTGCCATTGCACGAGGCCGGCAAGTACGTGGCGGCGGCGTACATCGTGGTATTCGCGCTGGTGCTGATCTACGTCGCGATCATGGCGATCCGGCTGAGCCGCGTGGAGCGCGAGCTGGGAGAGCTGCTGGAGCAGGCCGATCGCCAGCAGGAGCGCGGCGATAGTGTGCCGCTTGATCTGGCCCGTCCACCGCGCCCGGAGGCGCTATGAGCGAGCTGCTGGCGCTGGGGATCTCCCACAAGACGGCGGGCGTCGAGCTGCGTGAGCGCCTTGCGCTGAGCGAGGCCATGGCGGTGGAGTTCGCGGCCCAGGCGCTCGGGACCCCGGAGGTGCGTGAGGCGATTGCGATCTCGACCTGCAACCGCACCGAGGTGTACCTCGTGGTGGGCGACCCCGTGCGCGCCGAGGCCGACGTGTTGGGCCTGCTGGCTGGCCGCGCCGGTATCCGTCCGACGACGCTGGCGGAGGCGATCTACTCGCCGCGCAACTGCGACGCGGCGCGGCAGCTGTTCCGGGTTACAGCGGGCCTTGAGTCGATGATCGTCGGCGAGGCCGAGATTCAGGGGCAGGTCAAGCGGGCGTACGAGACGGCTCTGCGCGAAGGCCACACAGGCGCGCTTGGCAACCGCCTGTTCAGCGCCGCGCTGACAACGGGCAAGCGGGTGCGCACTGAGACGGGGATCGGCTCAAGCCGCGTCAGCGTCCCCTCAGTCGCGGTCGACCTCGCCGCTGGCGTGCTCGGCAGCCTGGAGAACCGCCACGTGACGATTCTCGGCGCCGGCGAGACAAGCGAGCTGACCGCACGCGCGCTGGCCGATCAGGGAGCAGGAACGATCTTCGTCGCCAACCGGCATGCCGATCGCGCGCTGGGTCTGGCGCAGCGCTTCGGTGGATCGGTCGTGGGCCTGGACGGCCTGCCCGAGCAGCTGGCGCTGGCGGACATCGTGGTGTGCTCGACGGCCTCGCCCCATGCGATCGTCGGCGCGGACGAGTTGGAGCTCGTGGTCAGCCGCCGCGAAGGGCGCCCGCTGCTGCTGATCGACATCGCGGTGCCGCGCGACGTCGACCCGCGCTGCGGCGAGCTGCCGGGCGTGACGCTATATGACATGGACGATCTGCAGGAGGTCGTGGAGCGCAACCTGAGCACGCGCTCCGCGGAGGTCCCGCGCGCGCAGGAGATCGTGGAGGAGGAGATCCACCGCTTCGCCCGCTGGCTCGGCCAGCTGGACACCCTCCCCACGGTGAGCGCGCTGCACGAACACGCGGGGGCGCTGGTGGAGCAGATCCTCGCCGAGAATGAGGGGCGCTGGGAGTCGGCCTCCAAGCGCGACCTCGCGCGCGTGGACGCAATCGCGCGGGCGGTCACCAAGCGTCTGCTGCACGAGCCGACGATCCGCCTGCGCAGCCTCAGCGAGGAGCGTGGCCACGCGAGCCTTGAGCTGGTGCGCGAGCTGTTTGGGTTGCGCGATACCGCACCAGCAGAAGAGCCCGCCCGCGGTGACCCGCTCGACGCGCTGCCAGCGACAGACGCCGCCGAAACAGGCCTGGCCGAAGTGCGCTCGCTGGACGCGCGCCGCCGGCGCGGCTGATGCGGATCGGAACGCGCGGCAGCGCCTTGGCGCTCGCCCAGGCGCAGCTGGTCGTGGAGCTGCTCGGCCGCGGCGAGACGGTGATCGTCACAACCGCGGGTGACCGGGGGGATGCGGTAGCCGACAAGTCCCGCTGGGTCGACGCCCTTGAGCAGGCGCTGCTGGCCGGCGAGATCGATCTCGCGGTGCACTCCGCCAAGGACGTGCCGGCGGTGCTGGCCGACGGTCTCTCGCTGCTGGGCACCCCCGCGCGTGCGGCGGCGGCGGACGTCCTGTGCGGCGCGGCGAGCCTGGAGGAGCTGCCTCACGGCGCGCGCCTGGGCACGGGCAGCGTGCGTCGCGCGGCGCAGCTGCTCGCGGTGCGCGAGGATCTGAAGCTCGTGCCGGTGACCGGCAACGTGGATACGCGTCTGCGCAAGCTCGGCGAAGGCGAGTGCGACGCGCTGGTGCTGGCGCACGCGGGTCTGCAGCGGCTCGGCCGCGAGGCCGAGGTTGGCGGTGTGCTCGATCCCACCAGCTTTGTGCCGAGCCCCGGTCAGGGCACGCTGGCGCTTGAGGGTCGCAGCGATGACGCCGCTGCCCGTGAGGCAGTGGCAGCGATTACGGATAAGGACACCAATGCGTGCTTGCGAGCCGAGCGCGCGGTGGCCAGCGCGCTGGAGGCTTCCTGCCACACGCCCTTGGGTGCCTGGGCGGTCCCCGCCGGCTGCGGCTGCCTGGAGCTACGTGCATGGGTTGGGCTGCCCGACGGCTCGGCGTGGGTCAGCGATGGCCTGCTCGGCGGCTTTTATGACCCCGAGGAGCTGGGGAGCAGAATGGCGAGGCGGATGACGGCTGCCGGGGCGGGGGAGTTGCTGAAAGGCGCGCGGGAGATGGCCCTTGACCGTGCCTGAACGGCCGGCCGGGGGCGCGGAGGCCGAGGATGCTGTGCCATCCCCGGGGCGCGTTTACCTGGTCGGCGCTGGCCCCGGCGACCCCGGGCTGCTGACGGCAAGGGCGCTGGAGCTGATCGCGCAGGCCGACACGATCCTCTACGACCGCCTGATCCCAGCACAGGCGCTGGACGGCGCGCGCGTTGATGCGGAGCTGCTGTACGTAGGCAAGGAGGGTGGCGGCGAAGCGGTGCCCCAGGAGCAGACACAGGCGCTGCTCGTGGCCCGCGCGGGTGAGGGCAAGCAGGTGGTGCGCCTGAAGGGCGGCGATCCTTTCGTGTTCGGTCGCGGCGGCGAGGAGGCGCTGGCCCTGCGCGAGGCCGGCATCCTCTACGAGGTCGTGCCGGGAGTGACGGCGGGCGTGGCGGCCGCGGCGTACGCGGGCATCCCCGTGACGCACCGCGGTGTAGCGAGCGCCGTGGCGCTGGTCACGGGCCATGAGGACCCCGACAAACCGGAGACGGCGCTGGACTGGCCGGCCTTGGCAGCCTTCCCGGGCACGCTCGTGTTCTACATGGGCATCCGCCAGCTCCCGAACATCGCGGAGTCCCTGATCGCGGCCGGGCGTCCTGCCAGCGAGCCCGCGGCCGTAGTGGAACGCGGCACGCTGCCCGCGCAGCGCACCGTGACGGCGACGCTCGCCACAATCGCGCGGCAGGCGAGCGGGGCTGGTGTGAAACCCCCCTCGATCACGGTGGTTGGCCCGGTCGCCGAGCTGGCTGGCGAGATGGCATGGCGATCCCCAGGCCCTTTGAGCGGACGGACGGTAGCGGTGACGCGCGCCCGCGCGCAGGCCAGCGGCCTGGCACGGAGGCTGGGGGAGTTGGGGGCGAGCGTCATCGAGGCGCCGACGATCCGCATCAAGTCGCTGCCAGGCGATCCGTTGGACCCCTCGCTGTATGACTTGCTGTGCCTGACGAGTCCCAACGGGGTCGGGTACCTGTTCGAGCGTTTGCACGCCGGCGGGCGCGATGCTCGCGCGCTGGCGCATGCACGTGTGGCGGCGATCGGGCCAGGTACCGCGCGCGCACTGCGCGAGCATGGCGTCGTGGCCGACGTGGTGCCTGAGCGCTTTGTGGCCGAGGCCCTGGTGGAAGCCCTTTCCGAGCTGCCGGTAAAGCATGCGCTCGTCGCCCGCGCCAAGGAGGCCCGCGACGTCCTTCCCGACGCTTTGCGGGCACGGGGTGCCGAGGTGGACGTGCTCGCGTTGTACGAGACCGTTGCCGAGCCGCTTTCCGCGCGCGCGCTCGCCGGCGCGCGGGCAGCCGACTACATCACCTTCACCTCCTCATCGACCGTGCGCTTCTTTCTGCAGGCAGTTGGCGAAAATCCGGCGCTATCGCCGAGCACGCGCATCGTCTCAATCGGCCCCGTGACAAGCGAAACCCTGCGCGAGCACGGCATCGAGCCACACGTCGAGGCCGAGAGCCATGACATCGAGGGCGTACTCGATGCACTGGTGACCGACGCGTTGACGAGCAGCCCATGCGTCACGGACACCCACGAATGACAAACGCGCCGGCCCACACAGGCTGACGGTGGCGGCAGCTCCTCAGTCCGTCGCGCTGGGCCGCCCGCGTCTGCATCTGCGCAGCACGACTTCGACCAACGATCGCGCACGGGGGCTGGCGATCGCGGGAGCCCCGCACGGAACGCTTGTGACGGCGGCCGAACAGACGGCAGGACGCGGCCGCCAGGGGCGCAGCTGGGCGGCGCCGGCAGGCAGCTCGCTACTGATGTCGCTGGTGCTGCGCGACGCGCCATCACCGCTGCCACTGCTGGCCGCCGTCGCGGTATGCGACGTGGCGGGACCGCAGGCGCGCGTGAAGTGGCCGAACGACATCGTGATCGAAGCGCGCGGCGCGATGGGCATCGCGAGAAGCACACTGAGGAAGCTGGCCGGGATCCTGGTCGAGGGCCGTCCCCAAGAGGGCTGGGCTGTTTTGGGCATCGGCCTGAATGTGGCGCTGCGCCTCGAGGACCTACCCCCCGACCTGCAGGAGACCGCGGCGACACTCGGGCTGTCGCCCGAGATGATCGAGCCGACCCTGACGAGTCTGCTGGCGGCATTGGAACGCCGGCTGGCAACGCCGGCAGGGACAACACTCGATGCGTGGCGCGAGCTGGACGCCCTACGTGGGCGTGAGGTCCACTGGGCAGAGCGCAATCGCCAGGAGCAGGGGCGTGCTGAGGGCATCGACGGCACAGGGCGCCTCATCGTGGTTGGGGTGAGTGGCGAGCAGACAGTGCTGGAGGCAGGCGAGGTGCACTTATCAAGCGGCGGCGGGACCACCCTTCAACGCCGCTGAGGCGGGAGCGCCCTTCGTCTCGCCGCCCGCCTTCGCAGTCTCTCCCCCACCGCTCCCCTTGGGGGCGCCTCCTCTGGAGGTCGCTGCCGCGGGAGCCCCCTTCGGCCGCCGCCGCTTGTTACGCGCGCGGCGCTTGGGGAAGTTCCTGAGCAACTCCCGCGCTAGAGCGGGCGGCTTGCGCGCCATCCGTGTCCGGGCCCCCCGCAGCGCCTCTTCGGCCTCCGGGGTATGCGCCAGCGCGGCTGCCAGCAGCGCGGCGGCCAAGCGCCGGTCCTGTTTGCGCGAGGCATGGATGAGCCGGCGGGCATTGCGAGCATGCGCGCCCCCTGAAGAGTTCACAAGCAGCCCCAGCAGACGCTTGGTCTCAGGCCAGCGCTGCACGGCATACTCCTCGTGCACTTCGCGCGTGTACTCGGCAAGCCGCCAGATCCAGGCGGTGGCCTGATCGCGCCGCCCAATCCGCCGATCGACCAAGGCGCGCAGCAGAATCTTGGTGGCCTCGCGCCGTTCATCGCGAGGCCACGCGCCGATGATGTCGATCGCCGTGTCGAAGGCGTCGGGGTCGCGCACGGTCGCGATCTCGGTAACGGCGCGCATGCGCAGCGCGGCATTTTTGTTGCGCTGCAGCGCGGTGACGAGAAAGCGCGAGCGCAGCTCCCCGGTGCGATCGAACTGCAGCATGGTGCGCACGCGGCGCCACCCCGAAGCGACCACGCGGGCTCCGGCAAGCGCGGCCCACACATGCTGCTCGCCGTAGTCGAGGTTCTCGACGTAGATCCGCCACAGCTCGCGCTCGAAGACCTCAAAACGCCGCTCCTCCTCGGCACAGACCGGTAGCACGCGCCGCTCAACCCGCATCCTTCTCCCTCGCCCGCGCCGCACGGGACCGACAACGATGGCGCCGCCACGATAGACATCGCGATCCAGCAGGGAATGCAGCGTGATCACGGGATCGTCGTTCTTCGTCGCGGGGTGCACGAAGTCCACGACCAGCCCGGCCTCCTTGCCGGGATGGCGACGCGTGACGCGTCCCACGCGCTGCTGATAGATCCGTCGCGAAGCGGTAGGGGCCAGGTGCAGACATACGGTGGCTCGCGGCGAGTTCCAACCCTCGGCCAGCAGCTGGGCGTTGATCAGGACATCGACATCGCCACGCTCGTAGCGAGCCAAGATATCCGCCAGTTCGCGCTTGGGGGTCTCCCCGGAGACAGCCTGTGCCTTGATCCCTTCGGCCCGAAAGGCCTCAGCGAGGTTGTAGGCGTGGCGCACTCCGGCCGCGTAGACAACTCCCGGGACGCCGTTGAAGCGGGTCTTGTACAAGTTGGCGGCAGCCAGGTTGAACGGGTGGTGGTCGAGGACCTTGGCGAGCTCCTCGGGGTCGAACTCGGTATCGACCTCCCCGCGCCGCAGCGGCACCTTGGCGATCGTACGCACTCCTACCCCAGGCGGAATGCGCACGCAGCGCAGCGGCGAGATGACCCCCCGCCGTGCGGCCTGCGCAAGGTCAAAGCGCGAAGTCTGCGTGGGGAAAAGATCGGTGACATGCCGAGCGATCAAGGCGCCTGTGGCGGTCATGCCGATGAAGATCGGCCCCGTCCACTCCCGGATTGCGCCGCTGGTCTTCTCCCCCAGCGCGGTGTGAGCCTCGTCGCAGATGACGATCGTGTAAGCGCTGGATATGCGCCCAGCGTTACGCACAAACCACTGGTAGGTCTCGACCGTCACCGGCCCCGTGGCCTTGTCCTCCCCCACGTAGAGCGGGCGTGAGATGCGCTTGGAGTAGCCGCGCTGGCGCAGCTCGCCGTTGAACTGTTCAACCAGATTGCGGCGATGGGTGAGGATCAGCACCCCGCCGGTCTGCGAAGACTCGACAAAGCCCAGCGCGGCGACGGTCTTGCCGGCGCCGGTGGCGTGCTCGAACCAGAAGCGCTTGGCGGCATTGGGGTCCTCGGGCTGCTCGCCGAGATCCTCCTCATCGTCATCGTCCACCCAGTCGCGCGGCTCCTCGCCATCGTCCTCATCCTCTGCGGCCTCGGCCTCATCGTCCTCATCATCGTCGAGTGCCAGCGGCGCGATTTCGTCGAGCTCATCCTCATCCTCGTCCTCGTCAGGAGCGGCGGCGGCCACAGGTTCGAGGTCCTCGTCGTCGTCCACTTCGTCCTCGTCCTCATCCTCGAGGTCCTCGTCGGGGTAGTCCTCCTCGTCATCCTCGTCGGAGTCATCCCCGTCAGTCCGCCCAGCGGCGGACTCCGCGCCAGCCGAGGAACTCCCGCTGCCATCCCCACCCTCCACATCGGCCGCCGCGTTCTCGAGCCCGAGGATCGCGGCCGAGGCAAGCAGCTCAGGCGAGGCGGCGGCAGCGGAGGCGGCCCCAGAAGGGCGCCCGTTGCCACCGGCGGCGCCGGCACCTCCGTTGGTGCCACCGTTGGCACCCCCGTTGCCGTTCGAGCGCTGCGCCTCGGCCAGCAAGGCGGTGAGCGTGCCCGAGAGCGCATCGACCTGGTGGGCGGAGAGGACGGTGCCGTCCTTGAGGCGAGGCTCCTCATCGGAAAGAATGCGTTCCAACCCGAGCAGCAGCGAAAAGCGCCGACGCCAATGGGTGGATGGATGCTTGGCCTTTTCCTCCAGCTCCTTGAGCGCGACATCCAACGCGCGCCGTCGTGGAGAGCCGACAGCAAGCACGACCTCGGGGTCCTCCCCGTCATGCAGGAAGCGCTCGCGCACGAACTTCTCCGCGCGCGCAATGTCGGCGGTGTTAGGAATTGGCGCGGCCGCGAGGGCCACTGGCGTGGGCTCGGCCATTGAGGCTGTTGTGACTTCGAGACGGAGCCGGCGCGAAACTGATTCCCAGTTGCACGCGACCCAATGCCGGCGCTAGGCCAGCGAACGAAACGCCGGGTGCTCAGAGCGACCCGGCTCTGACGTGACTCCAGGATATAGCACCTCAGCACCAGATTGAAGTGCGCCTCACGGGTAGGCTCCCTGAGAGATGAACCCACGGCCCCGTTGCAGATGAACCCAAAGCTCTTATGGACAGCGGTAGCAGGGGCAGCGATGGCGCTGGCGGTGGTGCTGACGATCGGTGTGGCGGAGCTGCCCAAGAACGAGACCGCCACCCATGCCGGCGGCTCCCAGACGCCTTCAGCCCAGCTGACGCGCGCCGCGGTCAACGCCCGTCTCGCGGGCTCGCCGCCAGCGTTGGCGGCACTGCACGCGCACGGTGGAGAGCTGCTGGAAGGCGGCACCAGCGCCTGGCAAGCACAGCTGAAGGCGCTGCAGGGCAGGCCGATAGTGATCAACAAGTGGGCTTCCTGGTGCGTGCCCTGCCAGGGCGAGCGGGTCGTGTTCCAGCAGGCCGCTGGCAACTGGGGCAAGCGCGTGGCATTCATCGGCCTGGACTCAAAGGACACGAGCCGTGGCGACGCGCGAGCGTTTCTGAAGGCCACGCCGGTGAGCTACCCGAGCTATTACGACAGCGGCGGTGCCCTGGGCCTAGCGGTGACAGACTCGTCGTTCACGCCGGTGACGGTGTTCCTGGCAAAGGACGGCAGCAAGTTCATCCACCAGGGCCCATATACGAGCACGCAGGCCCTAGAACACGACATCGAACGCTACGCGGTGGGGGTATGAGACGAGATGCCTGAAGTGAGAGTGGATCCCCTGAGCGGCCACAAGACGATCGTGGCGGGCGAGCGCTCAAGACGGCCCGGAGGCGAGCCGAGATGCCCGCCGGCACAGCCGATCGAGGCTGCCAAAGACCCCTTCGCGGACGGCAACGAGGAACTCACACCCCCTGAGCTATATGCGCTGCGACCGGCAGGCGGCCAGCCCAACACGCCGGGGTGGAAGGTGAGGGTTGTTCCAAACCTGTATCCGGCGCTGGCGCCCCCGGGCACACAGCAACCCCCAGCAGCCGAGGCACGGCCAGACCTGTTCGCGGTCGCGCCGGCCGCAGGCTGGCATGAGGTGATCGTGAACGGTCCCCAGTCGGTGCAGTCGCTGGCGGAGCTGCCGGCCGAGCAGGTCGAGCTGGCGATGCAGACGTGGCGCCTGCGGATGCAAGCGCACAGCCAGTGCGCATATACGCAACTGATCGTCAACGAGCGCCGCGAGGGCGGGGCCTCCCTGGAGCACACGCACGCACAGCTGTATGCGCTTGACTTCGTCCCCGCCGAGGTGGCACGCGAGCGCGAGCGGGCCAGCGCCTACGCGACCCGCACGCTCGGCCACGACCTCGTGGAGGACCTGGTCGCGGAGGAGGTCCGCCGCAGGGCGAGGGTCGTGGCGATCGATGAGGAGGCGGTGCTGCTGGCGCCGTGGGCCTCGCGGGTCCCTTTTCAGCTGATGCTGGCGCCGCGCAAGCCGAGGCCCCGCTTCGAGGAAGACGGGCCCCTGGGCGCAAGGCTGCTGCACGATGGCCTGCGCAGACTGCGCAAGCACCTGGGCGCGAGCCCCCCGCTGAACCTGTGGGTGAGGACGGCTCCCCGCGGCGTGGAGCGCATGTGCTGGCGAATCGACGTGATGCCGAGGCTCACGCACCTGGCGGGCCTGGAGCTCTCCACGGGAGTGAACCTGAACATCGTCGCGCCCGAGGACGCGGCGGCCGCGCTGCGCGAGACATAGGCTGCAACGCAACGATGCCGCCCGAGCCGAGACTGGTGCCGCGCTTCGCGGCGGAGCCCCCGCAGGAGAGCCTGCCCTATGGGCGTTGGGAGACGCGCCTGCGCGAGGCACTGCTGGCGGCCGTGGCGGACCTGCAGGACCCGCCCGCGGAGCTGGGCGAGCTGGGCGAGGTGGTGTGGTATCCGGACCGCAGCTGGCACGGCCGCACATACGTGCCCGCGACCTCCATGACGACGGGAGGCTACGAAATATTTGGCTACGTGCGGATGCTCAGCAGCGAGGAAGGGGAACCGAGCGCGCTTGAAGCCCACGCGGATTTCACGGACGAGACGGCAACCGAGAACCCGGACTGGCAGATCGACGTCTGCGAGGAGACAATCGGGCGCTGGCGGGGGGAGAGCGGCGCGGTCGCAAGCATGACGCTGGTATGGGGCCGCCCGCTGGTGCCCGGCGGCGCAATCGCCACGGCCGAGCTGGCGGGCCTGGCGGTTGACCAGTGCACCTTGGATGAGGAGCGCTTTACGCTGATCGCGCCTGATGACTACCGACAGGACCTCCTGGAGATCAAGCTGTGGGACGCGCGCGGGCGCGAAGTCGCGAGCGAGTCGCTGTACGAAGAGGAGGGGTGAGAGAGGTCACGATGCGGCGCTCCTTTTTGACAAGGCGCTGAGCGACCCGGCATAGGCTCAAGCGCGCGGAAAAAGGGGCCGATGTGCGCATGAAATGCCCGAGCTGTCAGTGAAACCATCCCGCGCGCGAACGGGCGCGCGGGAGCGTGAGCGCCGAGCGGAGGCACTACAGCGCCACCGCGAGGACACACACGTGCTGCGAATGGCTGCTGCGGGTGAGCTGGCGTACCTGCGAGCACAGCTGCGAGTGGCGTCGAAGCTGACCGGGCGCCTGGCGGCGATGCGCAATGTAGATGAGATGGTGCGCCTGGTGGTGGACGAGCTGCACGGCACGTTCGCGTTCTACCTGGCAGCGATACAGCGGCTTGACGAGGACGGGATGCTGCGTCTGGTGGCAAGCCGCGGCGCGCTGGCGGAGGTGATGCGCGAGTTCCTGCTGGTGGAGCAGTCGGCAGGTGAAGGCGTGAACGGCCGGGTGGCGCGCTCAGGCAACACGGCGCTGGTCCACGACACGCACAAAGACCGCGACTACATCGTGCGCGACCCCCAGACGGACCCGCGCAGCGAGCTGGCAGTGGCGATCATGATCGATGGAAGAGTCTGGGGCGTGCTGAACATCGAGGCGGCCGAGCCAGCCGCGCTGGGCGAGGCCGATGCGGTGCTGGTGGAGGCAATCGCGGCAAGCCTGGGCGGCGCGCTGCACCGCGCGAAGCTCGTAGGCGAGCTTGAAAGCGCGTTCACCACAACGCTTGCGGCATTGGCGAGCACCGTGGAGGCGAAGGACGACTACACCGCAGCCCACGGCGCGGACGTGGCGGAGCTGGCCGAGCGGGTGGCTTTGCAACTGGGCATGGCGCAAGCGGAGGCAAAGGATGTGCGCTACGCGGCGATGCTGCATGACGTGGGCAAGATCGCGGTACCGAGCGAGATCCTTCTGAAGCCCGGCCCGCTGAATGATGAGGAGTGGAAGGTGATGCGCGGCCACGCGGCGGTAGGCGGCGATCTGGTGGCACGGATCGACGCCTTCGCGCACCTGGCGCCGGCGGTGCGCGGCAGCCACGAGCGCTGGGACGGAGGTGGCTACCCGGATGGCCTGGCCGGCGAGACGATCCCGCGGGCAGCGCGTATCATCGCGGCATGTGACACCTGGGATGCCATCGTGACCGACCGCCCCTATCGCCCGGCGCGCACCGCGGCGCAGGCGCGGGCGGAGCTTGAGCGGGTGGCGGGCGAGCAGCTGGATGCGGTCGTGGTGAGAGCCCTGCTTGAAGTGCTCTCCACCACTGCGTAGATCCAACGAACGGCACTGGACAACGCGCGCGCAGCCGCGTGACAGGTCATCATGCCGGCCACAAAAGCCTTGTGGCTAAAGGAAAAGAAGCAAATATCCGATAGGGGTACGACCTCGAAGGACCTCCTGAATTGACCCCTGTTCCCACTTCGTTTCGCGCCATCGGCGCCGTGCTGTGCACGGTGGCGGTCGTCGTCGCGACGCTGTTCGCGACCAGCTCGATCGAGCGCGGAGCGGCCGATCGTGGCTATGAAGGCACACAGACGGCACAGACGCTGCTGAACACGATGCTGGACCGCGAGACGGGTCTGCGCGGCTTCCTGGAGACGGGCGACGAAACGTTCCTGGCTCCGTACATGAGCGGCAGCGCCCGCTTCACCGCCGCGGTGAAGAGGGCCGAGAGCTACGCCCACGGAGTGCCGGCGGCAGACCAGGCACTCGGCGAACAGGAGCTGCTGGCGGCGCGCTGGCAAGGCGTGGCGCAGGCAGTAATCACACTGGCGCGGCACCATGGGGTACACCATCTGTCGTTGAAGGACGCGCTGACGCGCAAGCGGATCATGGATTCCTTCCGCGCCGCCAACGCGAGCTACCTGGCCGCGATGAACGCGCGGCGCGTGCATCTGCTGTCGGTGGCAACGGCGCTCTCGACGTGGATTGTCGTGGGCCTGTCCCTGCTGCTGACGCTGACCGGGCTGTGGCTGGTGCGTGTGAACTTCCGCCGCGAGCGCAAGGCCCAAGAGGCGCTGCGGGCCGTTGAGCTGCGTCGCGACGCTCGTGAGCGCGAGTACGTCGAAGACCGACGCCGCTTCGCGGAGGTGGTGCAGGTCTCCGAGACGGAGGATGAGGCGCGCGAGCTGATCAAGCGCCGCATCGAGACAGGTCTGCAAGGCGCGCAGGTGACAGTGCTGAGCCGCAACAACAGCGCAGACCGCCTGGAGGCAGCCACGCCGCTTGACAAGGGCCCGCTGGCAAAGGCACTGGAGGGCGCCAAGCCGCGCTCATGCCTGGCGATCCGCCTGGGGCGCGAGCACGAGGAGCGCGGAGCGCACACTGGGAGCGCCGTCGCGTGTGAGATCTGCGGCGAGACCGGCAGCCGCTCGCTGTGCGAGCCGCTGTTGGTGAGCGGCGAAGTGATCGGCTCCCTGCTGATCTCCCATGAGGACCCGCTGAATGAGCAGGGCAGGCGCCTGATCAACGAGACAGTGACCTACACCGCGCCCGTGCTGGCGAACCTGCGCAACCTGGCGATAGCGGAGCGGCGGGCCCATACCGACTCCTTGACGGGCCTGCCCAACCGCCGCGCCCTGGATGACACCTTCAGGCTGCTGATCGCCCAGGCAGGACGCTCACTGACGCCGCTGTCGGCGATGCTGATCGACCTGGACCGCTTCAAGGACGTGAACGACACATACGGCCACGACCGCGGCGACGAGGTGCTGGCGGCGATGGCGACCACCCTGAAGGAGTCGGTGCGCACGAGCGACTTCGCGGCGCGACTGGGCGGCGAGGAGTTCCTGGTGCTGCTGCCGAACACCGACCCGACGACAGCCGGCGTGGTGGCCGAAGGCATCGCGAAGTCATTGGCGAAGACGAGCGTGCACGGCATGGAGCAGATGGTGACGGCGAGCTTCGGCGTGGCGGGCTATCCGATGCACGGAGCGGACATGCCCAACCTGCTGCGCAGCGCCGATCGCGCGCTGTACCAGGCCAAACGCGACGGGCGCGACTGCGTGCGCGTGGCGACGGCGATGACGGGGCGCGATGAAGCCCTGGCCAGCGTGCCGGCGGGTATGGCAGAGCCGATATAGCGCTTTACAAGCGCGGCGCGTTCGGTGCGCACATGCACGTGCAGCTGATCAACGACGGCCCCGTGACGCTGCTGCTGGACGCTTGACGCGGGCCTTTGCCTTGCTTCTTGCTTGTGCCTTGCCTGCCCTTGGCTTGCCGGCCTTGGGGCAGCCGGCGAGCGAGATCTTGGTGCTCTGTTTGATGACGGCCCCGTTCTGCCCGGTGAGGGTCGTTGGCATGACGAGCTTCTGCCCGCAGAGGGACTTGACGGTGCTCGTAAGCACGCTGTGCTTGCCGCGGGGCAGCATCAGCTCAAAGGAGTTGATGGGCGCGTCGGGCACGCTCGCGAAGGTGCTGCTGGTGATGCTCTTGACGATCTTGGTGTTGCCGGTGAGGTTGATGCGTACCCCCTCGCCCTGCAGCACGATGACGAGGTCGGGAAACGCGGCGCCGCCGTGGGATACGAGATAGGCGGGACCCGTCAAGGTGACAGGGAGAATGGGCGTGGTGGCCCTGACGATCCCCACAAGCGAGTTGGGATCGCAGGTGGCAGGATTGAGCGCGAAGACCGCCGCCGGACAGGCATGCTGGAGCGTAGTTAGTCTCGCCGGCAGCTGCTTGGGCAGTGTGACGGCCACCCCGCCGAAGTTCGCCTGACCTGTGCCCGAGGTCACCTTCACGTCGAGGCTCGCGCCCAGAGCCTTTGACACGGCTCCACCCGCGGAAGCCTTGAAGGTGGGCTTGAACGGCAGGCCATTGCAGCCTTCGGCCGCGACCGGCGCCGTCAGGTTGACGGAGGCGCCCTGCGTTGAATCCACGGTGGTGGCGATCTGCTTGATCGCACAGTTGGTGGGGTTGAAGAAGAATTCCTTGCGGTTGACCTGCACATTGACCATCTGCAGGTGCAGCGGCACGCCGTCCTTGACCTGCGGCAGCGGATCGCTGGTGACAGTGACAGCGCTGGTTTCGGGGTTGATGTCGATGCGCGAGCGCACGACGACGTTGCCGAGGTTGAAGGGACCGGCGACGGCAGGCACCACGATGGAGAATCCAAACGGCGCACCGTTGTAGGGCCCGGTTAGATAGACCTTGCCGGTGACCCCCAGTGGCTGAGAACCCGAGCCGGCCCTGACGAGAGTGGTGCCGACGAGACTTTCTTCACCGCAGGTGCCCAGCGAGGCCTGTGGTTCTGCGCAGAGCGGCACCTTGGAGAGCATTCCCAGCAGCCCCGGGGGCAGCTTGACCTGCAGCCGCGAGAGATCCTGCTGGCGATCCCCGCGGGTGAGGGTGAAGGAGAAGGTGCTGAAGTGACCGGCGGCCGCATTGGTGACACCGGCTTCGAGGGAAGGCCTGAAGGGAGGCGTGCCCGGACAAGGACCGTTGTTGCCGTCCCAGTCGACATTGAACGACGCCGGCACGAGCGCGTCGGGCGTGATCGGGGCGCTCCAGGGCTTGAGGTCGGCGCTGGCGAGCGCTTCGCCGCACTGGCGCGGGTTGGCCACAGGGGCGCGTCCGCCGCCCTTGATGTTGAGCGTCACTTCGCTGAAAGGGAGCTGCGGATTTTCTGTGAACCTAGCGGTGAGCTGGCCGGTAGCGGGATCGGCCGAGACGCTGCCCGCGAGCTTGACGACCGCGCCTGACCCTTCGGCTTCCAGATACAGCCCAAACAGGCGCCCTTCGCTGGCATCCGTGGCCGTGCACCCAGGCTGCCCCGGCCCGCCGCACTGCGGCTGCGCCACATATACATGCCCTTCCAGTGGGCTTTCCAGCACCGGAGTCTTGACCTCTACTGTCCCGATCTGCGATGCCTGCGGACAGTGTCCGAGCGTGAGATGGGTCATGCCATCCGCGCCGATCGCTTCTCCTTCGCCGGCTTCGGTCGGAGTGCCGCCTCCGGTAGGCATGTCGATGCCGTTGGGGCCCGTTGCGGGGCAGCCCACCAGGCCATCGCCACCACCCGGAGATATCGTCATGCCCGGCGGCAGCGCCATGGTCACGTCCTTGAGCTGGGGCACCGCCAGCACGGGGAACTGCGAGGGATTCTGCGGCACCTTGATCTTGACCTGAAGGCCGGTGGGCGCTTCGGCCTCGCTGACTTCGGGGTGCAACTCGACGGTGGGCGCGAACTGCAGCAGTTCGCAGCCGTCTATTTTTGGATACGCCACTGTTTCGGCGGATGTCCAATGCCCAGGGGCGCTCCAGGGGTCAGCTTCGACCTTGGTCGTCAGTGGGCCGGCCTGGCAGTTGCTGGGGTTGGTGAAGAAAGCCTTGGCGCCGCTTGGGTTGCCGTCTTCGGTATTGGGGTCGCCGAAGAACGTCAGCTCCGCCCCCTCAAAGTTGATGGCCCGCGGAACGCCGGGGCTGGCGACGCGCAGACCGTAGCCAGCTCGTGTGCGTACCACACTCACATACAACGGAGCCTCATACCCAAAGACCTTGAAGCCAAACTGGGCAGGATAGCCTCTATCCGGGACCATGTTATAAACCGAAGACACCACCGCCTGATTTGCCGGTTCGAGGGAGCTGACGACACCGCTTTCGGTAAAGAGCAGAGCAGTACCAATGCGACTGGCAGGTGGACATTCACTCTTTGTCTCCCCGCCCTGGTTGAGCTGGCGCTCTGTACACTGGGCTGCCGCGGTTGGATCGCCTAGAAAACCAAGCGGCGGATAGACCGCGATATCCTTTGCGGGATCGACATCAGCAAATGAAAGCGGACCGCCCGATCTGGTTTCAATATTAGTATTTAGGTTCACTGTCGCCGTCACGCCATACGGGTGATTGTCCGCCTGCGCCTCCAGCTGACCTTCTATGCCATGCACCGCAAAGCCCAGGCCAGCGATCCCGAACCCAACGGATAGACCTTCTGCGGTATTGGGCGTAGTCAAAGGCTCGGCCGTAAAGGCCGGCGCCGCACCACCACCCGAAACCCTGGCCGAATTTGTAATGGTGCCAACAGCTGACGTGACTTCCACCTTTAGGACCACAACCAACGTATCGCCCGGCCTAACCGTTTCGTTATAGCTACAGGTAGTATCAGTCGTGTCACATGACTGCGGATAACCTTCGCTTTCAACATTAATCACCTGCATATTGCGGGGCCTTAGCCCCTGCGGAAGAGTGTCGGTGATAAGCACCGGCCCTTCCGTCGATCTGCCCCCAACATTAGTGAGCGTCACGATATACTGATCACAAATAGAATAGCCATTACTTGCGCATTTTGTATTGTCTTCGACGGAAAAGTTGGTTGGATGCGCAATCGATGCTACTTCCCATGCAGGAGCGGCTGAGACAGCCCCGGCGTTGGCCGGCGAGGGCTCCGCAGCTGTAAGTATTATTGCTATTGCGCAAAAAAGGAACTCGGCTATCACCCTTACCCGCATAGCCTACCTATGCCTAACGGTCTTTTTGCCATGCCGATGCTTTGGCTGTGCATGCGCACGCGTCCTGTGCCTAGACTTCTTCTTCCCTCTAACGGTCTTCCTTTTGGGCGCAGCTGGCTTCTGCTTGGCGCCAACGACATCCGGCCCTGGGGGCGCTTCTCCTATTGCGGGCGCAGTCGCTGGCGGGAGAGGCAGCCCGCTGGTCGGACCCTGGCAGGAGTCGGCTGCACACTGTGCAAGAGTCGGCGAAGGCACAAATCCACCATTAATGCGCGCATCATATATATCCGCTAATGTATCCGTATCCTGAGGCACAAGTTGGTCGGTAGTCGTGAAAAAAACGTCTTGCCCTGATCCATCGGTCCCTATTAGTTCGACAGCAGGACTGCCCGTTGTGAGAGCTACATCGTGACCGTCAGAGATCAAGCCTACCCTCCCGTCGTGATATTCGTATATGTTATTAACACCTTCTAATGCCTGTGGCGTGAGTGCATCTTCGCTCGAGAAGAACACACGTGAGCCATCGGCTGATACCGCCAAGTGTGTTGAGCGCTGAATGTGCGGATCACGCTCGTAGCCCTGGATTGGGATCGTGGCACGGTATCTGGCCGAATGTCCGTTTTCGTTAAAGCCCCCCTGACCTTGCGATACCCGGACAAGTGTTTCCGTTTGTGAGTCGTACTCAAACACCTGTCCAGCTTCCTGTCGACCATTCTGGTCGGGCGTCAGGTTAGCGACACTCTGAAATACCAAGTAGCGTCCGCCGGGCGTGGCCTGCGCCGGATGGGACTCCTGTAATGTCCAGTCACTTTCATCGGCCGACGAAAGTGTGGTAACGAACGCCATATGTTCGCTACCTATTTCTTCACATCCAGACGCCGGCCCGGCACATTTAGTGGTCCAGACATACAGGTTAGGAGCCCCATCGATCGGGGCCTCCCCTTCCTTATTAGCGCCCGTCAGCCTCGCTTGTGAAACGAAGTAAACATGTGACCCATCCTCAGACACCCGCACAACACCCAACACACGTCCAGCGGTACCGTCACCAGCGGAAACGAGCGTTACCCGTTTGCCTTCAGCAGCTTCGAAATCATATCTATATAGATAAGGACCTACGCCTATTGCATCGGGCAGCAGCGGCTGTTCAGTCGTAAAGAGCACCGTTGACCCGCTGAGTGATGCGCCGCGAAACTGCGCATCCATTCTATTGGTCGTCTGGCATTCTGTACAAGCGATGGTTGAAGGCTCAGATATGGACACGGTCCGTGACGCTCCAAGACGCGCATAAATTTCGTTGACCGATGGACCAAACGCGTGGCACACGCTTGAGGCGCTTGCCGTAAAAAAGACCGTAGCGCCGCTTGCAGACACGGCATTATAGGTGTTTCCTTCGGGAAAACTTCCCAAATATGTACCACAATCACTTATCAAGTGGGCTGTCGGGACACTGGCGGGCATGCCGATATTGGTTATCCCAACTAGCCGGGGTTCCGAGTTGCCCAGCCCTTCGTATTCATAAAGTGACGGTAGACGCCCACCCGCGGTAGTATCGCCCGGCCATAGATGGTTTACTTCTCCTCCACCAGGAGACCGGTCTGTGTACAGCACATGCGAGAGATCATCAGACGCTCCCTGGAACTCAAGCACCTCTCCCCCCGCATTCGGTGGTTCCCCGGGGCCAACGAGCTTCAGCGCTCCCTCCGGCGGCCCGCGGTAAATGCCTTCCAAGAGGGGCTGGTCAGGTGTGTGCGCAGACCAAAGACTGCTCTGGAAGTCCGGGCTGATTGTCTGAACAGCGTAAAGTGAGAACTCAGAATAGGGGGCGTCGAGCGGGGTCGAAGCCCATCCCGTGCTTGTCCGCATAAACTTGTAGGACTGGCCCAGTGCTCCTGTATCTTCGGTACCTGAGAAACTTCCAAAAGATTCACCGAGCACTTGGGTGCCTTCTTCGGAAACCCCATCAGCCGCAGCCGTAAAGCCCTCCTTGTACGACGGAGAAACCAGCTCATAGCTGCGGCAGTCCGGGAGATACGCTCGAAATCCCAAGGTGGAGCCGTTTGGACACGGACCAAGAGGGACGTCGCCCGCAACTGCCGACGTAGTCACTGGGATTAGTATTGCGGCTGCAAACATCGCAGTTGCACATAGCCTTTTCAAAAAGGGACGCAAGCAACAATCGCCTCCCCTTGGGCGCGGGATGTGAATGTAATATCAGCCTGCACGACTCCATTGAGGGTAAAGGACGAAAGTGGCTGGAGCAAGCTGTGTCTCTGACCCAGCCATACGCCGCCGTTGGGGCTGGGCGGGAAGCTGGTGCTTTCGCATCGCCAGCTTTTCCGCCCAGCCGATCGGCTAGGTTGCTACGTAGTTTGCGTGGCTATGTACTCCATACTCCGAATACTTTGTTATCACTCAGCCTTGCCCCATATCCTGCGATAAAGTGCGCTTCGTTGGCGCCTAAAGCGAGCGATACGCCCAGTTCGTCAGGTTGTACTTTTTGTTCGTTTTCAAACAAAAATACCTTGGTGATAGGCGTTTCGGGGAACACCAATTGACCTTCTTGTACTTCCGATTCTTTTGGCAATAGTTCGGCAGCCACAGTACCTTTTACGGGAAATGGATTGCCCGATTTAATGGGACAAGTTCCTCCTGGACCATCAAGGAAGGATATGTTGGTGAAAGTAGAGCCTTGTTGCGGTTCGAATAGCTCCGCGAATTTGGATTGATTGCCCGTGAAAGTTACGAGGTGTGATTTTGTTTGATTAGTGGTAATCGGTTCCTGTGGTTTGCACTTCGTCCCGTTACCTGCCACAACAGAGGTGCACGATGTGAATGCCAGGCGACCTTTGGCCTGGCCCGGTTTTTGGGGACCACTGCCTTCGATAGCCGCGCCTTCCGAAACACTGTTCCGGCATTCGACTCTCACGGCCATCAAAGAGACCGTCGAAGTGAGAACGGCTATGCCTTTCAACTGGAGTTTCAGTTGTTGTGTGCCTTGCGCGAACTTGCCTCCGTTCACGTGCCAGAACGGACCACCTGTAGCCGACGCAGTCGACGCACCGATCCCACTGACAACGAATAGAGCAAGCACGCCAAGCAAGGCGAACCTCATTTTGAACATACGAGATGCTTCCTTTCTCCCGGACTGATGCCGGAATGGACCTTCGATTGGATACATCCTGCTAAGGCGACACCCCGGGCCTGCCCCGAACCTCGGGGCCTGCCGTTCGATGCCTATGTAGCGCCCCTCATCGCCGTCCACTGGGACGGCCAAAACAAGGAGCCCGGTTGAGTATGCCTATCGAAGATCTATTCGTCAAGATCAAAAAAATCGAACACATAGACTGGTTTCGAAGTCAGCCAAAAGCCCGTAAATAGGGGCTTTCTACTGACCGGGGTGCTCCGAAATCGGAAACATTCGCGCAGATTTGTCCACCCGGGATCGCTACCCGACGCCCACCTCTTCGGCCAGCGCCAGCCGCAGCACCTCATCAAAGCCTCGCGGCGCGACCCCCAAAGCATCGGCTCCCGAGCCATCGGTGACGACGGTCTCTGTCGTGAGCCCCTCCACCAGCGGCCGCGCCACGTTCGTATCGACCGGCGTGACCAGCCCAAGCCAGAGCGCCGAAAGCCAAGGCGTAATGAAGGGCACCGGTAGCTTGGGCCGCGGGCGCATCCCCATCGCAAGGGCCATCCGGTCGAGCATCTCCCCGTAGGAGAGGACGTCAGGGCCCCCGATCTGCACCTCGCGGCCCCTAGACTCGGGCACCTCCGGCGCGCGGCGCAAATACTCGATGACATCCCCGATGCCGATCGGCTGCGTGGCGATCTTCAGCCAGGCCGGCGCGATCATCACGGGCAGCCGCTTGACGAGGTAGCGCAGCGTTCGATAGGACTCGCTCTGGGCCCCCACCACCATCGCCGCGCGGAAGTAGGTGAGCGGCGGCCCCTCGGCCTTGAGCGCCAGCGCCGTCTCATGACGGCTGCGCAGATGCTTGGAGACGCTTTCATCGCCAAGCCCCCCGAGGTAGACGACTTGCCCCACCCCCTCGCGCTTGGCCATACGCGCGAAGTTGCGAGCCCCCGCGCGCTCGCGCTCCTGGAATCCCTCCCCACCGGCCATGGCATGCACCAAGAAGTAAGCAACATCCACTCCCGCCCCCGCCCCCTCAAGGCTCGTGGGGTCGGTCACATCGCCTTGGCGAAGCTCACACCCCTGCAAGCGCAGCTGCTCAGCCTTCGCCGGTGTGCGCACCAGACACCGCACATCGACCCCCGAGCGGGCCAGTGACTCCGCGAGGCGACCGCCGATGAACCCAGTGGCCCCAGTGACAAGTGCGCGTGTGGCGATGAGCCAAGGTTACCCATGCCCCGCCAGGAGTCGAACCTGGATCGGGAGCAGGCCGTAGGCTGCGTCGATGAGTACGACGCCAGCAATGCCCGCAACCAAACCGCCCTTTTCCAAGGGCCAGGTCAATCGCGCTGGCAAGCTGCTCCTCGATGCGCGAAACACGACGCGACAGGAAGGCACCGATCGAGCGAGCGAGAAGTTCGGTGGCGCGAAGATCGTCAAGGCGTCCGATGCCGTGGCGTGGTGGCGGACGCTCCATGGCAGACCGCTGTCCAGCGTCGCCGCGAATCTGCGCTACCACGTAAGCAGAGAGGGCGGCCAGGTTGGTGGCCAGATCGAGGTCGCGCAGCGTTTGAAGCGGCACGACACGATGATCGACAAGCTTTCGCGCGAGCCTACGATGCAGGTCACGCAGATGCAGGACATTGGTGGCGTCCGCGCCGTGCTGCCGAGCTTGCGTCACGTCTACGCCCTGACTCGTCGCCTGCGCAAGTCATGGACGGTCATCAAAGTCAGGGATTACATCGCCGAGCCGAAGACCTCGGGATACCGAGCGCTACATCTGATCGTGAAACGCAGTGGCTATCCGGTTGAGGTTCAGCTCCGCACCGTCCGGCAGCACGCATGGGCCAACCTGGTCGAGGAGGACGGCAGAGAGATGGGAGTCGGATTGAAGTTCGGAGTCGGGGCAGGCGAGATCCATGCCTACTACCTGGCCCTCTCCGAGGTCCTCGCGCTCATCGACCAGGGCGAGTGTCCACCCGACGAGTTGCAGGCCGCCATCATGGAGCGCTATGCCATTATCAAAGACATCCTGCCCAGCGACGAGTAAACATGAACCCACCCATGAGCCCCGCCGACATCAAGCACTTCCTCATCATCTACGACATCAAGGCCCGCCACGCCGACGTTCGTCCTCTCGGCACGGACTACGACGCAGCACAGGCGGCATACGATCAAGTCGAGCGTGAAACTCGCGACCGCTCCGACCTCGACATCGTTCTGCTCAGCGCCGATTCACTGGCGACGATAAAGCGCACCCACTCCAGCTACTTTCACTCCCGCAAGTCCTTCGAGGCGCTTTTACCCGCCGGGGTCCGTGCCGCTCGCACTCGCCAACCACGGCGGACCCTCACGGGCCACGGCAGCGTGTAGCGACTCAGCCGGGGGCGATTATGAGCCCTTGTCGGAGCGTTTGATTGGGCAGCAATGGGCGGTGGATTCATCCACCAGCCGCCAGTGCCCAAACGATCTCCCCGTCGGCCGCCGCCCCGTGGTCGCCTTCGTGGGGGCGTAGATTGCGCGGTATCCTGACAGGAAAATAACGTTCAGGTTGCCACCGCCTCCTGTAGCGTGACGGTGTGTCCGAGCGCTTCGAGCTGGGTGACGAGGCGTTTGGTTGTGCGTTCGGGGTCGCGTTTGCGGAAGTAGTCGCCGCCGAGGTCGTTGTAGAGCTCGCCGGTGCTGAGCATGTGCCAGCAGGCGCACAGGATGGAGTGCTTGACAGCGCCGAGCGCCTTCTTGTGGCCGCGGCGGGGCTTCAGGCGGGCGTATTGCGCTGCGAGGTAGACGTCTTTGGTGCGGATCGCGGCCAGCGCGGACTCCTCGAGTGTCCAGTCGAGCCACTTGGAGCCCTTGCGGGTCTTTCCCGAGCGGCGTCTGCCGGCTGACTGGTGCAAACGACGCGGGGCAGGTGAGGCCCGATGACCAACAGGGCACCGAAGGGCGAAGTGGTCCGCAACCCGACGTGCGGCGCGGCATCTGGCAGCCGCACACAACAGAAGCGCCACCTGAGGCGCCGCAAGACCTCGGCTTTCGCGAGTTCGTCTCCGCTTGGTTCGAGGCGATCCGTGGCGAGCGATCGGTGGCGACTGCGGCTGCTTCGAGGGCGCCCATCTGGCAGTAGATGGCAGTGGGCTCGAATTGACGCCCCCGAGCCGAGGGTCGCGGCGAACGCCTGAGACAGAGAATGGCTTGATTGCAGGCCACTTCGCCCCCCATGCCCCCGCCAGGAGTCGAACCTGGATCTACCGCTTAGGAGGCGGTCGTCTTATCCATTGGACTACGAGGGCGCAACCCGCTAAACCGGGTCGAACTAAGGCTACCGGCGCACACCCCAGCCCCGGAGCGCGGGGTCCCTGCGCGAGGCCCCACCCAGGCCGACAACATCCGTCCCCGCAAGGCCAAGGCGTCCACAGCGAAGCCTAAGCTCACAACGTGAACGCCGTCTCTACAGCCCTGCGCCTAGGCTCGCGCATCGCCTGCCTGATCGTGCTGATCTCCTTCGCACTGTTCGTGATCGACCAGGCAGGCAACGCCTCGGCGCACCAGCAGAACGAAGTCAACGCAAGCGCACCGGCCGGCACCGCGCCGCCCCCCAAGTCGACGAGCAAGAAGAAGCACGACAGCGAAATACGCACGACGATCGATGAAGCGTCGTCAACGATCACCTCGCCTTTCGAAGGCGCCGTGGCAGGAGTGCACAACGAATGGGCAAACCGCGGCGCGCTCTTAGTGCTGGCGCTGCTGGTGTACGGCTTCGGCGTGGGCTACCTGGCCCGCATGCTGCGAGTGCGCGTCTAAAACCGCCCTAGACCATGCACAAACCGGCCACCACGGCCGCCTGTGGCGGCCTCCTCAAAACAAAACGCCTAAGGCCCAGCGTTGCCGTGAACCGTGTGGCTGCCGCCGCCGCTCTCGAAGTAGACATCGACAGGCGTGCCCAACTGGACCCAGCCATAGATCGAAGAGGCATCCGGGACGGGCACACGCAGACAGCCATGGCTGGCGGCATAAGTGGGCACTTCGGCATACCCATGAATGGCGTAACCGCGGATGAAATAGTTGGCATCGACCATGCCCTTGGCATTGGTGCCGGGCGTCTGGGAATACACGCGAAAGCGCCCAATGACGGTCGGCGTTGAAGGCTTGCCCGAGCTCATGGTGTAGATGCGCCGCACCTTGCCCCCGGCATCGATCTCGGCCAGCACCTGCCGGGTCAGATCGGCCTCGACGTGGCGCCCATCGGAGCGATAGCGCACATGGAACTGCCCCGCGCCGCGCTGAAGCAGATGGAACATCGCGGCGTTCGTGCTGGTGATGCGCTCAAGTCCAGTGAGCTTGCGGTAGGCCACCACGGCGCGGCCGGTGGCTTCGCCGTAGTTGCCGTCGACGGGAACGGCGAAGTGCAGCGCGCTGAGCTGCTCCTGCAGCAGCTGCACCGCCGGCCCGCTGGCCCCTTCGTGCATCGTGGCACTGACAATGCGCACGGCGCCGGTACTAGCGGAGAAGGCCCCCTGCTCGGCGCTGGCCGCGTGCGCCGCGCTCATCTTGATAACGCCGGTGGCCGAGCTGGCATAGGAGATGTGGAACTGCCCAGCGCCATTACCAACGGGGGTGACGGAGACGGTGCGCGAAAACACCTCGCGCCCGTTGCGCGCAAAGCGCACGACTACCTTCTGGTGCGCCACGTAGGGCAGAACGATGCCGCGCACGACGACGCTCTCGCCGGTCAGGGCGAAGCGCGGGTGACCGTGGGCACGCTGTACGGCAAGCGTCAGGTGCCCCACGACGGGAGCGGGCCTCACAGGCGGAGGCGGAGGGGCGGCGACGATCATTCCCCTAGATCCTATGTGCCCGCGGCGACGGCAGACGAAGCAAGGGCGCCAGCAGGGGGCGGATCGCCGATGACGCCAGCGCGTCGCAGCAGCAACCCCAACGCAGCGATGGTGGCAAGCGCGGCGAACATCAGCAGCACGGTCTGCCCCGCGTCCCAGCCCTCAAGCGCACCGAAGGCGATCGAGTTGTTGACGGCGTGGGTGGCGATGCAGGGGTAGAGCGAGCCAGTGAAGCGATACAGCAGGCATAGCGCAAACCCCAGGAAGGCCAGCGGCACGAGATCCACAATGGGGGCGGAGCCGGCATGCACGCCGCCGAAGACGAGCCCGGTGAGCACCGCCGCCAGGAACCACCCATGCCAGTTGGAGAGGGCCGCGAAGAAATAGCCGCGAAACAGCACCTCCTCACAGATAGGCGCCACGATGCAGGTGAGCGCGGCGCTGGCGAGCAGCAGCAGCGTGCTTTCGTTGGCCCCTAGCTGTTCGAGCAGCTTCTCCTTGGTGCTGACTTCCACGGCGCTCGACCAGATTTCGGTGAAGACGAGAAAGATGAGGACCGTCCCGACGACGGCCCCCACGGCACGCCAGCGACGCGTGGGGCGCAGGCCGAGCTGCCAGGCCGCAACGGTGCGCCCCCCGAGCTGGGCAAAGATCACGGCGGCCGCCACAAAGGCGAGGTCCTGAATGGCGGTGTCGGCGATCTCAAGGCCAGAAGGCAGCTTGGAGGCATCGATCTTCACGCCGAAGAAGAGCGCCGCGGGAATATCCACGATGAGCCCGCCCACGGCCGCGAGCACCACGCCGGCGAAGAGCGCGGCGGGAGCCGTCCAAGGACGCCATGAGCTTGGGCCGGATTGCATAGTCAGATCATGGCGGGCAGTTCGGCGAGCGAGGAGAGGGTGGCCACCCCCACAGGCGCGTCGGCCACATCCTGGCGGCACAAGAGCACCGGCAGCACGCCGGCGGCACGCGCCCCAAGTACATCGAGTCGAGCGTCATCTCCCACGTGCAAGGCTTCCCGTGGCGAGACCCCCAACAGGTCAAGCGCCGCACGGAAGACCTCGGGCGCAGGCTTGGCAGCGCCCACCTGCGCGGAGGTGATGACGGCATCGAAGCACCCCCCGAGCCCCAGACCCTGCAGCGTAGGGGCGAGCGAGACATCCCAATTGCTGACGACCACCAAGCTAAGGCCGCGGGCGCGCAGGAGTGTCAACGCGGAGAGCACATCGGCATAGGCGCTGAAGCGCAGCGAATCAAGCATGGCCGCCATGACCTGGCGCAAAGAGAGAGCGCGAGCGGCGTGCGGCGGCAGCGAGGCATAGAGCACCTCGGCGCAGCGCCGGCGCAGCGCAGCCAGGCTCGCGGCGTCGCGCCCCTGAAGATGATGCGCGCGGTAGTAGTGCATCTCGGCGGTGAATGCCCACTCCGCCTGCTCGGTGCTCAACTCGATGCGGTAGTCCCGCCAGAGCCCGGCGGCCAACGCCTCCCACGGCGGCGCCAAGGCCACCAGGGTCCCCAGCCCGTCGAGCAGAACCGCGCGTAGCTTCAGGCCACCCAATGCCATGTTGAGAACTGTGCCACGAAGAGCGCCATGAGCAAGGCGCTGAGCGCAAGCGCGGCAATCGCGAGACGCCGCCGGGGAGCCAGCCAGGCGGCCGCCCAGATGCTCAAGGGAAAGAGCACGACGAGAAAGCGCGGCAGCGACATCAAAGGCTGAGAGGCCACGGGCGTTGAGAGCGGCAGCGCAAGCGCCGCCAACAGATAGACGCTGTAGGCAATAGGCAGCCGCCGCCAAACACCCACGAGCGCAGGCAGCGCGAGCAGCAGGAACGCGAGCAGCAGGACGTTATGCCCAGCGGCGATCATGGGGCTGCCCTGAGAAGGCGCGAAGTAGACGTGATGACTCTGTCCCGAGAGCAGCTGGCGCAGACCGTCAAACCCGGCGCGAAGCCCATCCCAGACGCCCACGAAAGGCCCGGCAAAGTGCCGGTTCCAGACGTCCTGGGCATGAAAAGGCAGCAGCGCATCCCCGCCGGAGAGCCCCAGGTAGGCCATGTAGACAGCGGCGCCCAGCGGCACGAGCGCCAGCCAGAGAGCATCCGCCCGCAAGCGATAGCGACGCACCGCCCCCGCCAGGTCGGGCGGGCGGTCCTCGCGAGGACCGTGCAGATAGAGCAGCAGCGCGGGCAGCAGCAGCAGCACGCCGGCGCTGCGCGTGGCGGCGGCGAGCGCGCCCAGCACCCCGACCCACATCCAGCGCCCGTGGCGGGCAGACCAGAAGAGCCCGACTGAAAGCGCGAGATAGAGCGACTCCGTATAGACGGCGGAGAGGAAGAAGGCCATCGGCGCAAAGGCGGTCAAGAGCACCGAGAGCCGCGCCACGGAGGGACCGAGCTCAAGCGTGGCAAGACGATGGATGCCGTACAGGGCGAGCGCGAAAGCAACCAGCGAAATGAGCACGCCGGCAAGCACGGGCGGCAGCCCGAGATCCGAGAACCCCCTGATCCCCAGCGGGTAGAGCGGAAAGAAGGCAGTGCGAGAAGCGGTGAAGGACCCCAGATCGGGCCGATAGCCGTAGTGCGCGATGACGAGGTACCAGGAGGCATCCCAACGGGCCGCGGGGCCGGCCAGCAGGTCGCCGAGCGGCCCAAAACCACGCGTGACGCCCGGAGGATTGAAGGCGCCCCGCACGGGCCCCCAACCAAAGCTGAGCAGCGTGCCGGCGCCGGCGGCCCAGACCAGCAGCCGCGACCACCAGAGCGCCTGCCAAGCGTCGCGTACGGCAGTCATGCGTGCGGGATCGGCGCGTAGTCGCGCAAGCCAACGCCCAGATGCAGAGACATCGGTAAAAACAGCAGGGAGGGGGAGGGGGCCGCGCTCTGCGGCGCCAGCGGTCTCTCCGGGCGGTCCAGGCGCGGTGTGTTCTAACGCGCGGGGCCGCGCGGTGAGGTCAGAGACTGCCCCGCCATCTACGACAGCGAACTCGGCGGTATCGGGGTTCATGGGTGCAAGCGGCAGGAAATCACACATTGAAGCGGTAATCTCGAATACCACCTATGTCTCGACAGGCCAGAGAGCGCCGACGGCGCCATAACCGCGGCGGCCCGACGCGGATGCTGATGATCGGCTTCGGCGTGGTGGCGAGCATGCTGGTGGTGGGCACGATCGCGGCGGTGGCCTTCGTGATCTCGGTGGCGAACTCCTCGCCGCCGCTGTCGGATCTGCACCCGATCGTCAGCGGCGCGTCCTCGCAGGTGTTCGCGGCGAATGGCGAACGCCTGGGCTATATCCAGTCCGATGCGCTACGCACCCCGATCACCTGGGGACAGATGCCGCACTACCTGAGCGAGGCGACGGTGGCCATCGAGGACCAGCGCTTCTATCAGAACAATGGCGTCGACCTGACGGGCATCTTCCGCTCGGCGGTGAAGGACGTCGTGAACGGGCAGACGCTGCAGGGTGCTTCGACGATCACGATGCAGCTGGTGCGCAACCTGTACCTGGGCAACGATCTGCACACCTTCAAACAGAAGATCGACGAGGCGAAGCTGGCGATCGAATACAACAAGAATCACAGCAAGCGCGCGATCCTGACGGGCTACCTGAACAGCGTGGCATACGGCACGGTGGGCGGCCAGACGGCGATCGGGGTGCAGGCAGCCTCGCGCATCTTCTTCGACAAGTCCGCCTCGCAGCTGAACCTGGCGCAGTCGGCGCTGCTGGCGGGACTGCCGCAGGCGCCGTCGCAGTACAACCCGTTCCTGTATCCACAGGCAGCGCGCGAGCGACGCAACGAGGTGCTGGCGAAGATGGCGGAACTGCACTACATCAGCCCCCATCTGGCGGCGCGGGAGGAGCGCAAACCGCTGGGAGTGAAGCACAGCACCTATTACTCACAGCGCCGCGAGAATTTCTTCTTCGAATACGTACGTGAGCAGCTGGACCACCGCTATGGGCGGGCGAAGGTGGAGCAAGGCGGACTGAAGGTCTATACGACGATTGATCTGAATATGCAGCGTTTGGCGCGTAAGGCGATCGCGAATGTTCTCAACCAGCCAGAAGACCCAGCGTCGGCGATCGTGACGATTAATCCCAACAACGGACACATCGAAGCGATGGCTGAGAGTCAGAGCTACGAGCAGAGCCAGTACAACCTGGCCGCGGACGGCCACCGTCAGCCGGGCTCGACATTCAAGGCGATCGTCTTGGCCGACGCGCTTACGCGGGGAATTGACCCGAACAGCACCTACTACGTGTCGCATACGCTGGCGCCCGGATGGCTGCCGGGATATCCGACCTATGAAGTGAAGACCTTCGAGGGAACTTCGCTGAATCGTTCGATCAACCTGGTGCAGGCAACGCTGGCCTCGGACAACACCGTGTATGCGCAGCTGGCGGCGGATTTGGGCGAGGACACGATCACGAAGATGGCCTACAAGCTGGGGGTCAAAACGCACTTGGAAGGCAATGCGGGGCAGGCGCTTGGGGGCATAAAGGTCGGGGTCACGCCGCTGGAGATGGCCAACGTATACGCGACGCTGGCCGATGGCGGCCTGCGCAATACGCCGGTGGCGATCACGAAGGTGGTATTCGCGGACGGTCACGTTGACAGCAATTGGGGCCGCGATCACCGCGTGCGTGCGATTTCCAGCGCCGTCGCCGCGGAGGAGACGAAGATTCTGGAGGAAAACGTGCAGAGCGGCACGGCCGTCAATTCGGCGATCGGCTGCCCCACGGCAGCCAAGACGGGGACCACCAGCGAACTTGCGGACGCGTGGCTTGACGGCTACACCCCGCGGTACTCGACAGTCGTGTGGATGGGTTATCCGAACCGGCGGGTGCCGATGACCGACGTCCACGGCGAAGCCCAGCAGGGTGGTCGCCTGCCGGCCCATATCTGGCACGCCTACATGACCGAAGTGGTAGGCAATAACTGCGTGCCGTTCCCGACTTCAAGCGAATCGCTCGCCTATCAGCCGTTCTTCGGCAAGTACGCATCGACGGGCAAAGCTGTGGAATCGAGCGGCAACGAAGAAGAATCGTCTTCGAGCGCCAAGAAGGAAAAGTCAAAGGGCACCCACGCCGAACCAACTCACCCGGAAACCGAACCCAAGCATCCCGCCGGGAACGAAGCCCCCAACGCCCCGGCGCCACAGGTGCACGAACAGACACCGCAGGCGGGCGCGGGCGGCGGCACCACGGCCCCCCACGGCTGACACTGGTAGTTTGGACTGCGGAAACCCGCAAAGAATGGGATTGGCACGTGGCAAAGGAAGACAAGGTTGAATTCGAGGGCGAGGTGATCGAGGCGCTGCCGAACGCGATGTTTCGCGTGAAGCTCGACAACGATCACGTAGTGCTGGGGCACGTGGCGGGAAAGATGCGCCGCTTCCGGATCAGGATCCTGCCGGGCGATCGGGTACGGTGCGAGCTCTCGCCGTATGACCTGGATCGCGCCCGGATCGTCTACCGGCATCGCTAGAACCAACCGCTCTGGACTGGGTCCCCCACCCACCCCAGACATCGCCAAGTAGGTTCTGGACATCGCCGAGCGTTCTCTGATCGAGGCCATCGCGGCCGAGTTGGCTCCCACCTACGGGCCGCAGGTTCTGCGCGGGGCGGGAGACGACGCGGCGGTGGTGCGGGCGGGGGCGGTATGCGTGACGTCGGTGGACGCGATGGTCGAGGGCGTGCACTTCCGTCTGCGGGATGGAGCAGGAGGCGGCTGGGCAACCCCGGCAGAGGTGGGCTGGCGGGCCCTCGCGGGCGCCCTGTCAGACCTGGCGGCGATGGGAGTGCCCGCGGGCGAGGCCTACATGGTGCTGGGATTGCCAGCGGGCTTGGGCGAGGAGCGGGCACTGGAGTTGGTGCGCGGCGCGCGTGAGCTGGCGCTGCAGACAGGCACGGCGATGATAGGCGGCGACGTGGTGGCAGCGCCGGCGCTGATGGTGAGCATGACCGTGATCGGCTGGGCGCGGGAGAAGACCGAGGTGGTGGGCCGTGACGGCGCGCGGCCGGGGGACATCGTGGGCGTCACGGGCAAGTTGGGCGGCGCTGGCGCTGGACTGGCGGTGCTGGAAGGGCGGGCGCGCATGAAATCGGGGCAGACGGGCACTGGCCAAGACCAGGTACCCACAGGGCAGGCCCCGACAGGCACGCAACCAGCAACGCGGGCGGCGGTGGAACGAGTGCGCCGGCCAAGGCCCCGTCTAGCGGAGGGACACGCATTGGCAGCGGCGGGCGCCCATGCAATGATCGACCTCTCCGATGGGCTGGCCAGCGATGCCGCCCATGTCGGCCGGATGAGTGCAGCAGTACTGGAGGTGCGCCTGGAGGCGCTGCCGGTGGATGCAGGCGTTGCGGAGGTGTGCGATGAGCTGGGCATCCCCCCGTGGCAGCTGGCGGCAGGCGCGGGGGAAGACTACGAGCTGTGCGTATGCGTCCCGGCAGAGAAGCGCCACGACAGCGAGGAGGCGCTTGAGCGAGTCGGAGGCGTGGGCATCACGTGGGTGGGGCAGGTGGTGGCGTCCTCGCCGCGGGCCCCGCCGGGGGTGCTGTTGCTGGAGCACGGCCAGCAGCGAGCACTGGAGGGGTTCGAGCATCGCTGGTGAGCGGTGAGACGGGGCCACGGACAGCAGGAAGGCGGGCTGCTCCGATCGGCACTGCGGTGGTGAGACGCGCGAACACGAGCAGGCGCTGGGCAGCGCTGAAGAGAGGCGTGCAGGCAGAGAGGACTAGGCGGTTGTAGCCGACGGGGTTGACCGCGGCGCCGACATTGTTGGGCGACACCACGCGATGCCCGCTGACGACATAGGTGAAGTGGGCGTAGGGCATGTTGAGGAAGATGCGATCCCCCCGGCGCAGCGAGTCGATATGGCGGAAGGGCGCCAGATAGGTGGTGCGATGACCGGCGATAGCGGTGGTACCGGCGATACCGGGGAAGTGGGTTTCGGGAAAGACACCAGGCCCCTTCTCCAGTTCAGAGACCCCGGTGCCGTTCACGACGACATAGGCGATGCCAAGGCTGGGGATGTGGATGGTGCCGACAGGGCTGCCCTTACCAGCGTGGCGCTGGAGCTCGCTGGCGAGAAAAGCGATGCGCTGGCGCTGGGCGGGCAGCGATGAGAGCTGGCGGCGCTCGACGGGCGTGGGCTGAGCGAGTTCGACCTCGTGCAAGGCACCGCTGAGGCGGTCCTGCTGAATGCGGGCGTAGAGCGCGGAGAAGGGCTCCTGCCAGAGGAGCGTGACGGCGGCGTCTGAAAGAGCAAGGACGCCCACGAGGATCAATCCCCAGGAGAGCGCGCGCCAGGCGCGGCGCGGCCCGCGGTGAGAACGACGATCCACGCCGGGTGAAAGAACCGAGCCGGGCAGGCCGGAAGGAGAGCCGGATAGGCCGGACGGGGAGCCGGGCCGTGCGAGACCTAGCCGATCGGCAGGAGTGGGCCTGCCCAAACTGGGCTGGCCAGAAGCCGGGGGATCGCTCAGCGGGATGTCGGGCATGTCAGCTTGGGCATGTCAGGTCAGTTCTCTGGGGTCCCGGTCTCGTGAGCAACGTTTCAGCGACGCAGAGCGGACTCGGTGCCGCCGAGTGACCCTGGACCAGCGTAGGACATGGGTCCGCGGACGGTGATGGGTATCCCATCGGCCGAGTCGGGGCCGGCGATGAGCGGTGGTGAGGAACCGATCGCCACAAGCACGGCGGCAGCGAGGCAACCAAGCGTTAGACACCACAGGATGAGGGCGGGAACGCCGTAGTAGCCGCCGGCAAAAAGCAGCACGGAGGCGTGGATTGCCTGCGCCGGATCGAAGCCGAGCTGGCGGGCATAGAAGGCGGCGAGCAGAACCGGGACAAGCAGTCCGAGTGCCACAACCGCGAGCGCACGCAGACGGTGGGTGCGCCCCGCCGAGCGACGCCAGTCGGGCTGGGCGAGCAACAGCCAGAGGTGCAAAGCGGGCACGAGCAGCAAGGCCATGAATGGGTTGAAGATCCAGACGAGGATGGCGATGGCGAGCAGCACGAGCAGCAGCGCGAGCCCAGCGGCATCGTCATCGGCACGCGGGTGCAGATGCAGGCGGCGCATGAGAGCGGGCCACGCAAGCCAGGCGAGCACGAGCGCAAAGAGCGGCGCGAACACAGCCTCCAGCGCGGCAGCGCCGGAGGGCAGCGCCTGCGCAAGCATGAGACCCGCAGGGGCGGCAATGGCGTCGGTGAGGCCGAGCAGCCGCGTGAAGAAAGCCGCGATGAGAAAGGGCAACGCGCAAGCAAGCACCCACTGCAGGCGCCGCCCCACCGCAAGACGGCGCCGGCGCGAGCGGGCGAAACCATCGATGAGTACGAGCAGAGGCGGGAGCAGCAGCGTGGCGAGGAGCAACCGCAAGGCCCAAGCGGGAAGCAGCTTGCGCTGGATCGGCAGCGCGGTTTCAACTTCCCCCCCGACGCCCCCGGCAGCGCTCAGGTTGGGATTGCCGTCGAGTGCGTAGACAGAGCTGAGTACGGCCCGGCCGAAGTTCTGTAGGCGAGTGGCACTGATCGCCTCATTCGCCCGGGGCGGCCGTTCGCCGCTGACCTGGACGAGCACGGCAGGGATGCCGTGCGCAATCAGCTGGCCCTGCTCGCCGGGAGCGAGCGGCAGCGTGAGGTGGGCGAGCTGACCGAGCGTGGAAGGCGTACCGGGATCGACGCCCACCTCGCGGGTGAGCGCGGCTGAGACGGTGCGCGCAAGCGTGGCAGGCGCACTGCCGAGCCCGGCGGAAAAAGGCACCACGAAAGGCTTGTGGGCGGTGGCGCCGGCGAGGTCACCAAGCACGATCGCCCCGTCGACTGCCCCGCCGGAGTGGGTGGCGAAGTCAAGCGCGCCAGCGTCGCCACCGCTGCCGCCGCTGGTGGAGACGACGATGACGGTGCGCGCGGTCTCGCTGGCAGCCAATACACGTGCGAGCTCAAGCAGCACGGCGGTGCCCGACAGTTCGGCGGCGGCACCGCGGCGGGCAGCGTCGCGATGGGCGAGCAGCACGATCGGGCTGCCGCCAGTGATGCCGGGGCGACGAGCGATGACAGTAGTGAGGGTGCGCTTGCCGTCGATGGTCTGGGCCTCCAGATGGCGGGTATGCACGGAGAAGCCGGCGGAGCTTGAGCCACTGAGCCCGCTCAGAGTCTGCGCGACATAGGCGGCAAGAGTTTCATCGCCCGCGCCGCCCGGCCGGCGCTCGGGGTATTTGGCAGCGAGGCTCTGCAGTTCCGCGAAGGCACGGGGCCCGTCGAAGGCGTCGGGGGCGAGCGTGGAGGAGAGCGAGTGCGCAGGCGCCCTCAAGGAAAAGCCAGCTATCGCGAGGGCGAACAGCAGAGGCACGAATGCGGCGCGGTAGATACGTCCGTTGAGCACCGCCGAAGACCATAGTCCCCCCTTCGGGCCTATGACAGGTCCTTATGGATATTGTGCGCCCGTGCTCCAGCCCGTGGCCGTAGGAACCAAGTCGCTCACCGACTACACGCACATCTGCGGCCGGGGTCTGATAGATGAAATTCGCGAGCTGGCGGAGCCGCTGAAAGGCCGCCGCGTGGTGCACGTATCGGCGACCGCCTTCGGCGGCGGGGTCTCGGAGATCCTCTACACGCTGGTGCCGCTGATGCGCGATGTGGGGCTGGAGTGCGAGTGGCAGGTGATCTATGGCCGCGAGGAGTTCTTCAATGCCACGAAGCTGATGCACAATGCCCTGCAGGGCGCGCCGCAGGATCTCGATGAGGAACAGTGGGCTACGTGGATGAGCTACAACGAAATGAACGCGCGCGAGCTGAGCGCCGGCTGGGACGTGTGCCTGGTGCACGACCCGCAGCCGGCCGCAATGCACCAGCTGGTGCCGGAGAAGGCAGCAGGCTGGGTGTGGCGCTGCCACATCGATCTTTCAACGCCCAACCCAGAGACGATCGAGCGCCTGCTGCCGTTCATCGAGAACTACCCCCAGTCGCTGTTCCATATGCAGGAATATGTGCCCAAGGGCATGGGGGGCAACGTCAACATCGTGCCCCCGGCGATCGACCCCCTGGCGCCGAAGAACATGGCGCTCTCGCCAGAGGACGCCTCGTATGTGTGCGGCCAGTTCGGGATCGACATAGATCGTCCGCTGATGTGCCAGGTGTCGCGCTTTGATCCCTGGAAGGACCCGCTGGGAGTGATCGACGCCTACCGCACGGTGAAGGAGAAGCTGCCAGACCTGCAGTTGGCGCTGGTGGGCTCGATGGCCAGCGACGACCCCGAGGGTTGGGACTTCTTCAACGCGACGATCGCCCACGCGGACGGCGATCCAGACGTGCACATCCTGAACAACTTCAACAACGTCGGCTCGATCGAGGTCAACGCCTTCCAGTCCCACGCCGATGTGCTGGTGCAGAAGTCAACGCGCGAGGGCTTCGGCTTGACGGTCTCGGAGGCGATCTGGAAGGCGCGGCCGTTCATCGGAGGCAACGTAGGCGGCATACCGCTGCAGGTGGAGGACGGCGTGACGGGGTTCCTGGTGGAGAGCGCGGAGCAGTGCGCGCAGCGCACGCTTGAGATCCTCAAGGACCCGGCCCTCGGCAAAGCGCTGGGCCGGCGGGGCAAGGAGCACGTGCGTACGCACTTCCTGACGCCGCGTTATCTGCGCGACTACCTGCGTATCTTCACGGAACTGGCGCAGTCGTGAGCGGGATCACGGGACCGGCGGAGTCATGAGCGAGGCACCGGCACAGCGAGCTCCGCTGGTGCTGGTGTCAAACCGGGGACCTGTGACGTTCCAGGCCGACGGCGAGGTGCAGCGCGGCTCAGGCGGTCTGGTGACGGCGTTGAGCGGCTTGGCCTCGCACCGCGAGGCGGTGTGGGTGGCAAGCGCGATGAGCGAGTACGACGCGGAGGTGGCACACAGCCACGGCGGGCAGGCCTTCACGGTGCGCTCGCCAGCGGGCGGCTCCTATCAGGTGCGTCTGGTAGTGAGCGACCCGGAGGCGTATGACCGCTTTTACAACGTCTTCGCCAACCCGATGCTGTGGTTCATACAGCACTACCTGTGGGATCTGTCAAACGCACCGGACATCCGCCGCGAGGAGATCGAGGCGTTCGAGTTCGGTTACAACGTGGTCAACGAGGACCTGGCGCGGGCGGTGGTAGAGGAGCTGAAGGACAGCCCCGAACCGGTGGTGATGGTGCACGACTACCACCTCTACACGCTGCCGGATCTGGTGCGCCGCGCGCGCCCGGATGTGTTCCTGCACCACTTCATCCACATCCCCTGGACGCAGTCCGATGCCTGGCGGGTGCTGCCCTCGCGCATTCGCGAGGAGATCTTCACGGGCTTATTGGCAAACGACATCATCGGCTTTCATACGCGCAGCTACCGGCGCAACTTTCTGCAGTGTTGTCGCGATCTGATGGAGCTGGACGTGGACTTTGAGCGCGGTCTGGTGCAAGTGGGCGAGCGCGAGGTGTGGGTGCGGGCCTACCCGCTGCCGATCGACCATGAGGCCACGCGCCAGGTGGCGCAGCGCCCGCGGGTGAAGGAGTTCGAGCGCGAGCTGCTGCGCCGCCGGCGGGACTTTCTGATTCTGCGCGTGGACCGGGCGGATCTGAGCAAGAACGTCTTGCGCGGCTTCGCGGCGTTCGACCTGTTCCTGGAGCAGCACCCGGAGTTCCGCGAGCGGGTGACGTTCATGGCCCAGCTGATGCCCTCACGTACAGACGTGCCTCAGTACGCCGAGTACCTGGAGCGAATCGAGGCGTCGGTGGCCGTCGTCAACCACCGCCACGGCACACCCGACTGGATGCCGATCCAGCTGAAGCTGCGCGATGACCTGGAGGAGGCAATGGCGGCCTACAAGCACTACGACGTGCTGCTGGTGAACGCGATGTTCGACGGCATGAACCTGGTGGCGAAGGAGGGTCCGATCGTCAACGAACACGAGGGCGTGTCGATCCTCTCCGAGAACACAGGCGCGCACGAGGAGCTGGGCGAGTACGCACTGTCGGTGAACCCGTTCGACATCCAGGAGCTGGCGAACTCGATCTATGCGGCGCTGGCGATGGAGCCCGCGGAGCGCAAGCGACGGGCGGAAGGACTGGTCGAGATCGTGACCTCGCGCGATCCGGGCGATTGGATCGACGAGCAGATGGCGGACATCCGCGCAAAGGGCCGGGGTAGGTAGGCCCTCCGCCACATTGTCAGGCACCCCGCCGCACTGTTATCATCCCGCGCCGCACGTATGACCCTGCCCGCACCCACATATGACCTGGTCCTGATGCTGGACACGCAGGCGGAGGCGCCCGTGCGGGCAAAGATCGTGGCGGACGCGCGCAGCGCGATCGAAGCGCAGGGCGAGCTGTTGCGCCATGACGAGTGGGGCGACCGCGCACTGGCCTTCCCGATCGACCACAAACAGGCAGCGGAGTACCACCTGCTGCAGTTCCACTCCAACACGCCGGAGCTGCTGCGCGGACTGGACAGGACGCTGCGGATCACGGACGGGATCGTGCGCTTTCGGATCGTGAAGCTGAAGCCAGGCACACCGGCAGCGCCGGACATGCAGCCGGGCAGGCGCACGGAGAGCGAATTGGGAGACCCGCCCCACCCAGCACCCCCGCACTCAGACACTCCAGAGCCCAGCCCTGAGCCCACCGTCGAGCCCGAGCTCGCGGTCGGCGAGCCGGCCTGAGCAGAAATCGGCCATAAGCCCTCCGCAAGCGGAGGCGGCGTAATACACTCGAAGGCGTGGCTGGAGTGGATGTAGGAGATCAACCGTTGAGCAGAACGGATGTGCTGCGCGACTCGCCGAAGATGTTCGAGTCACGGCTGCTGGACGCCCTCTCGCGGGTGCACCCCGCGGCGGTGGTAGTGATCTTCGTGCCAGCAGTGGTGCTACTGGCCGCATGGGGCCTTGAAAAGGTGAGCGTGCTGGGCATGCTGGGCCTGGCGGTGGCGGGCTACGCGATGTGGACGCTGTTCGAGTACTGGCTGCATCGCGTGGTGTTTCACTTCGAGCCGGAGAAGGGCCTGGGGGCGCGGCTGCACTGGATCATCCATGGCATCCACCACGAACATCCCAACGACCCGCTACGCCTGGTGATGCCGCCGTCGGTGAGCCTGCCCTTGGGCGCACTGGTGTTCGGCGCGATCTATGTGGTGTTCGGTAGTCGCTACGCCCCAGGCTTGGGCGTTGGGTTCTTCGCGGGATATCTGGCTTACGACATGATCCACTACTACGTGCACCATTTCCGACCGCGCGGGCGTCTGGGCAGGACGCTGCGCGAGCGCCACATGCGCCACCACTTCCAGGATGAGACGAAGGGCTTCGGGATCAGCGCGCCGTATTGGGACGAGGTCTTCCGTACCTCATCCCGCAACCGCTAAGACCGACAACGAGGGCCCAACCGAAGCGGGGACACGCGCCTCCGGCGCGAGTCCCCGTTCGGCCAGCCGGCCTTCGACTGGCTGCGCCGCCCTCGAAACCTCGCAAGATGCGGGGTCGCGCCAAAGGTGGCGCCCGAAGGCAGGTCTAGACTCGAAAGACCTAATACGAGAGACACAGCCGGCCCCCGCCCGGGCGCCGGAAAGGAAAGGAAGAGACGTGGCTGCCACCAATATCAACCGGGTCGTGCTGACCGGAAACTTGACCGCGGACCCGGAGCTGCGCTCGCTGCCCAGCGGCATGTCGGTGTGCAGCCTGCGCATCGCCTGCAATACGCGCCGCAAGGACAATGCCAGCGGAGAATGGGTCGACAAGCCCAACTATTTTAACGTGACGGTGTGGGGCGCACAGGGCGAGAACGCGGCGCGCTACCTGAGCAAGGGACGCCCCGTAGCGATCGACGGGCGCCTGGAGTGGCGCGAGTGGGAAGCACAGGACGGTGCAAAGCGTCAGGCAATCGATATAATCGCCGACTCGGTGCAGTTCCTGGGCTCACGGGACGACGCTTCTTCAGGCGGCGGGTTCGCGGGCAATGGAGCCTCACAGGGCAGTGATGTTCCGGTGGACAACCAGGACTTCCAGCCCGCACCGGTAGGAGTCGGCGCCACAGGCGACGACGACATCCCGTTCTAGGGGGTGGCGCAGCTGGCCGCAGGCCGGCGAGCCGGGCCCCTCGATTTCCCAGCAAACCAGCACAAAGGTAGGTCCTAGAAGTGGCAAAATCGCGCGGCCGCGGCAAGCCAGTCCGCCGTCGAGACAAGAAGGGCGGGCCCGGAAGCGGCCGGCGTAAGCCATGCCAGCATTGCCGCGACAAGGTCGAGCAGGTCGACTACAAGGACGTCAGCTCGCTGCGCAAGTTCGTGAGCGAGAAGGGCAAGATCCGCTCGCGGCGGATCACGGGCGCCTGCCGCCGCCACCAGGGCCAGATCGCCCGCGCGGTGAAGCGCGCCCGCGAGCTGGCGCTGCTGCCCTATGTGAACGAGGGCGGCCGCGATGACGCCCCGCGCCGTGACCGCGGCGACCGCGATAGGGACCGCTAAGGAGCCACCGGATGCCCGAGGCAATTCTCCTCAAGGACGTCGATGAGCTCGGCGAGCAGGGCAAAGTCGTGGACGTGTCCAAGGGCTACTTGCGCAACTACCTGATCCCGCGCAAGCTGGCCCAGCCGGCGACACGCGGCGCGATGGCAGCCGAGCTGCGCCGCAAAGAGGCGGCCGAGAAGGCCGAGAGCGACTTCGCGGCAAAAGCTGTGGACAACGCAGCGCTGCTGAACAAAACGGTGCTCACGATCACCGAGCAGGCAAGTCCCGACGGGCGTCTGTTCGGCTCGGTGAGCGCGCAGGATATCGCGGACGCGATCCGCGACGCGCGCGGGCTGCGACTGGACCGCCAGAATGTGCACCTCGATGAGGTCATCAAAAACGTGGGCACCTACATGATCGTGGTGGATGTGGTCGAGGGCGTGACCGCCACCGTGAAGACCATGGTCGTAGCGCAAAAGTAAATCCGCTCCCCGTGCGAACATGAGTTCGTGCGCCCGATTTCCTCCCTCATAGCGGGAAGCCCTCCCAGCCCCAAGCCCGAGCCGATCTAGACTCGCGCAACCCATGAGCACCGCCACCCAGACCAATGGCGCAGTCCCGCCGACGGGCGTGATCGCGCCACCCCACAATCTCGACGCCGAGCAGTCGGTGCTGGGCGCGATCCTGCTGTCCGATCGCTCGCTGTATGCGCTGGTAATCGAGGAGGGACTGCGCTCTGAGGACTTCTACCGCGAGCGTCATGGCCTCATATATCAAGCCATGCTGACCCTCTACAACGAGAGTGAGCCAGTGGACGTGCTGACGGTCACCGATCGCCTGCGCCAAATGGGCAAGCTTGAGGACATCGGCGGCGTGGCAGCGGTGGATGAGCTCACGGGTGTGGTGCCCGCCGCTGGTCACGCTCGTCGCTACGCGCAGATAGTGCGCGAGAACGCGCTGCTGCGTCGCCTGCTGACGAGCACGTATGAGATCCAGGCAAGCGTGCTCAGTCACGACGCACCCCCACGCGAGCTGGTGGAGCAGGCGGAGAAGGCGATGTTGGAGGTGGCCCGCGACGATCGCCAGCAGGACTTCAGGGCGATCGAGGAGGTGCTGCACGAGGAGCTCGACAAACTGCATCGGCTCTCACTTGAGGGCACAGCTCTCACCGGCACCCCCTCAGGCTTCAAGGACCTGGATGAGATCACGGGCGGCTTTCAGCCGGGCAACCTGATCATCGTCGCGGCCCGTCCCGCGATGGGCAAGAGCGCACTGGTGTGCAACATCGCCGAGAACGCCGCGGTGGAGCATGGCAAAGCCGTCGCACTGTTCTCGCTGGAGATGGCGGAGGCCGAGCTAGCCCAGCGCTTCGTCGCCTCTCAGGCGCGCATCAAAGGCGAGGAGCTGCGCATGGGTCGGGTGAGCGAGCAGCGCTGGCCGAAGATCCTCAAGGCCAGCCAGCGGCTGGCCAATGCGCCGCTGTGGGTGGACGACTCAAGTGACGTCGGAATGCTGGAGATCCGGGCCAAGGCTCGGCGTTTGCATAGTCAGGTTGAGGGCGGCCTGGGTTTGATCGTCATTGACTACCTGCAACTGATGCGTACCGACAGCCGCTATGACAGCCGTGTGACCGCCGTGGGCGAGCTCAGTCGCGGGCTGAAGATCCTGGCGCGCGAGCTGAGTGTGCCCGTGATCGCGCTGTCGCAGCTGAGCCGTGCGGTGGAGCAGCGCTCACCCAAGAAGCCCCAGCTCTCGGACCTGCGCGAGAGTGGAAATCTTGAGCAAGACGCCGATCTGGTGATGTTCATCTACCGCGACGAGTACTACGAGCAGGACTCAGAGCGTCCGGGCGAGGCCGACCTGATCATCGCCAAGCACCGCAATGGCGCCACCGGCGAGGTGACGCTGACCTTCCAGAAGGAGTACCCGAAGTTCATGAACTACGCCGGAGAACGCTACGCGCAATGAGCCCAGAGCTGCCTGACATCCTGTCCACCCCGGCACAGACACCAGAGACCTTCTCCGCGCCCGCACCCGCGCCTGAGGTTCTGCCGGTACCGCTCAGAGCAGGCGCCTGTCCCCTGGGCATCTGCGACGGCAGCGGCTTCGTCATAGAGGAGGACAGCAACACCGCCTCGGACTGCCGCTGCCGCGCCGCGCGCATCGCGGGCGCGCGCACACGGAGCCTTGAGGGCCGCATTCCCCGCCGCTACCGAGGCGTGTCCTTCGATCGACCTCCGGTGAGCGACATTGCCAGAACCGCCCCGGCCCAGATCCAGTCGGTGCGGCGATACGTGCAGCGCATCGGCGCGAACCTCGATGCAGGCAAAGGACTGTGGCTGCAAGGAGACGTCGGCACCGGCAAGACGACGCTGGCGATGCTCGTCTCCAAGGCCGCCCTTGACGCGGGGCGCTCGGTGGCGATCTACTCGCTGCCGCGCCTGCTGAATCTGCTGCGCGAAGCGATCGACTCGCCCGAGGGCAAGCTCGACCTGTTGGACCGATTGACAGCCGTTGACCTTCTACATCTGGACGACCTCGGCGCTGAGGCGCGTACGGACTGGGTGCTTGAGCAGCTGTACTCGATCGTGAATGCCCGCTATGAGGCTGAGCGGGCGATAGTAGCCACGACCAACCTGATGCCCGACGAGCTCTCCGAACGCTTGGGGGCGCGCACGGTGTCGCGGCTGGTGGAGGTGTGCGGCGATCTGATTCCGCTGTATGGCGAGGACAAGCGGCGCGAGTTCCGAGCTCCGGCACAGACGGCCTGAGGACACCCCGTAAACTCCAGGTCGAGATGCCAGGAATAGTCATAGTGGGCGCCCAGTGGGGCGATGAGGGCAAGGGCAAGATCACCGATCTGCTCGCCGAACACGGCGATGCGGTGGTGCGCTTCCAGGGCGGCAACAACGCCGGCCATACGATCGTGCGCGAGGGCGTGGAGTGGAAGCTGCACCTGATTCCCTCAGGCATCCTCTACCCGGGCAAGCGCTGCGTGATCGGCAACGGCGTGGTGATCGACCCCCGGGTGCTGATCGAGGAGCTTGACGCGTTGCGCGCGCGCAGGGTCGACGTGAGCGGCCTACGTATCTCCAGCAATGCGCACCTGATCATGCCCTACCACCTGCTGCTGGACTCCGCCGGCGAGGCCAAGCTGGGAAGCCTGCAGATCGGCACCACCCGCCGCGGCATCGGCCCCTGCTATGCCGACAAGGCGGCACGCCTGGGCATCCGCGTGCAGGACCTGCTTGACGAGAAGATCCTCAAAAAGAAGATCATGGCCGCGATGGAGCCCAAGCGTCTGTCGTTGCGCCCCTTCGAGAAGGACCCCAAGCTCGACCTGCACACGATGACCGAGGAGTACTTGACCTATGGCCATCGCCTGGAGCAGCACATAGCCGACACCTCAAGACTGATGTGGGAGCTGTTGGATCGCGGCGAAAAGGTGATCTTCGAGGGTGCGCAGGGAGCGATGCTGGACATCGATCACGGCACCTATCCGTTTGTGACCTCCTCCAATCCCCTGGCCGGGGCAGCCTGCGTAGGGGCTGGCGTCGGACCCAAGAACATCGACGAAATATGGGGGATCTCCAAGGCGTACACGACACGCGTCGGCGCGGGTCCTTTCCCCAGCGAGTTACACGAAGAGATGGGCGAGGCGATCCGCCAGCGCGGAGGCGAGTTCGGCACCACCACCGGGCGCCCGCGGCGCACCGGCTGGCTTGACCTGGTGGCACTGCGCTATGCCGCGCGCCTGAACACGATGACCGCATTGGTGGTCACCAAGCTGGACGTGCTCTCAGGCTTTGACCGCATCCAGGTCTGCACCAGCTACCGCGGAGCCGAGGGAGCACAGTTCGACGACTTCCCTTATCACCAGACGGTGCTGCACCACACGACCCCCGAGCTGACCGAGCTGCGCGGCTGGAAAGAGGACCTGGGCGAGTGCCGCACCCTCTCAGATCTTCCCGAGGCGGCCCGCGAGTATCTGCTGTTCATCTCCGAGCAGGTCGGTGCGCCGGTGACCCTGATCGGAGTCGGCCCCGGCCGCGAGCAGGTCATCTGGACCGACGCGGGCCGCGAGACGCTGATCGGGCGCAACGGGTCCGCACCGGCCTAACGGCTCGGCTTGGCTGCGCTACTCCAGGAAGTCGGCGGGAGCGAACCTGGGTGCGCACGAGCCTCGAACCTGACGGCTTGGCTGCGCTACTCCAGGAAGTCGGCGGGAGCGAACCTGGGTCCGCACGAGCCCCGAACCTGCCGGCTTGGCTGCGCCACTCCTGGAAGTCGGCTGCCACGAGCCTGACGGCTCAGCTGTGCTACTCCACGGCGTCGACTAGAGCGAGCGCGAATCCGTCGTAGCCCTTGCTGCCGACGGTCTGGATCGCGGTTGCGCTTAGGCGCGGCTCGGCGGCAACCATCTCGTAGAAGCGACGGACGCCCTGCAGGACCTCCTCACTGCTGTGCGAATCGGCGAGGAGCGGGTCGAGAATCGCCCCGTTGCGCACGACGTTGTCGCCGATGAGGAGCGTGCCGGGACGGGAGAGCTTGATGGCCCATTCGAGATAGCCGGGGTAGTTCTGCTTGTCAGCGTCGATGAAGATCGCGTCGAACGGTCCGGCACCCTCTGCGGCGAGCACGGGCAGCGTGTCGAGCGCAGGCCCAACGCGCACCTCGACGACGCGGTCGAGACCCGCGCGGGCAATATTGGCCTGCGCGACCTTGGCATAGTCGGGGTTTGCCTCCAGGCTCACAAGGCGCCCGTCAGCGGGCAGGGCACGAGCAAGCCAAATCGTGCTGTAGCCACCGAGCGTGCCAAGCTCAAGGACGGTACGCGCGCGCGCCAGACGCAGCAGCAGCTGGAGCAGCTTGCCCTGAGGTGCTGTCACGGCAATCGGCGGCAGGCCGGCCGCGTCGCTGTCCTTGAGCGCCGCGTCAAGCACGGGGTCAGGCTCCAAGAGGTGGTCGGAGATGTAGCGGTCTATCCCATCCCAGCGCTCCTGAGTCATGGCCGCCTGTCCAGCATGCGGTGAACAATATCCGGCCAGCGTTCCCCCGACGTCAACGCGTCACGGCGCGTAGCCCCCGCGGAGTGAGCACTATTACCGCCGCCGGCGCGCTCAGGCGCGCTGGGGAGTCCAGCGGCGAACGGCATCGGAGGGCCCTACGCCGGAGCTCAGGCGCGGATCGGGCAGCGGCGCGCCGGCGGTGCTGTGGAGGGGGATGACGCCGGCCCAGACATCCAACGCGTAGTCCTCCTCGTCATCGAGAGGCGGACCGGTGCGCACCTTGGCCGAAGTCTCATCAAGGGACAGAGCGAGCACACTGATGGCCTTCAGCTCCTTGTCGGTGGGCGGACGCGCCTCCTCCCAGCGACCGGGGATGAGGCGCTCGGTGAAAGCCCGCACCGCCTCCCTGCGCTCCGGCAAACCCTCAACCGCACGGGCGACGCCGAGCACGACGACGGAGCGGTAGTTGACCGAGTGATGCACGGCAGAACGAGCCAACACCAGCCCGTCGAGCAGGGTCACGGTGAAGCAGGCCGGTGCGCCGGCGCCGAGCGCGCGGATGGTTCGGCTGGCGGCGGAGCCGTGGAAGTACACCTGCTCGCCGACACGGGCAAACAGCGTCGGGATCACATACGGCTGGTCCTCGCTGGCGAAACCCACATGCGCGACCAGCGCCTCATCGAGAATCTGATCGATCGTGTCGCGGTCGTAGACACCGCGCGAGGGCATGCGGCGCAGCTTGGTGCGAGTGGAGGTTGGCATATCTGACAGGCTACGCGTGACTTGGCCCCTTGAACAGAACCAAATGACTATGAGAATCTAGGGCCAATGGAGTTGCATATCGACCTCGAAGGCTCCCCGGGCCGCTCGCTGCGCTCTCGCCTGGAGCACCAGTTGCGCGAGGCGGTGCGAGGAGGGCGCCTCCCAGCGGGCACACGGCTGCCCGCCACGCGCGCCCTCTGCACAGAGCTTGGCGTTTCGCGAGGTGTGGTGGTGGACGCCTATGCGCAGTTGGCTGCCGAGGGCTATCTGCATACCCGCCGGGGAGGGGGAACTACGGTGGCTTACACCGCCGCGCCGGATGGCTCCCAGCAGCAGAGCACCACGGTGACGCCCGCGGTTCGCCACGACATGAGCCCCTTCCGTCCCGCGTTGAGTGATTTTCCCCGCAGCGCCTGGGCGGCCGCGCTTACCCGTGTGCTGCGTTCCGCGCCCGATGAGCGCCTGGGCTACCCGGACCCCGCCGGGGTGCCCGAGCTGCGCGCCACGCTCGCTGCCTACCTGGGACGGGTGCGCGGTGTGCGCACAACCCCGGAGCAGATAGTGATCACAACAGGCCTGCGCCAGGGCGTGGGGCTGCTGTGGTCAACGCTTGCCGCGGATGGTGCCAAGCGGGTGGCCGTCGAGGACCCCGGCTGGCGAGGTATACGGGAGACAGCCACCGACGCGGGGCTTCAGGTGGTGCCGATCCCGGTAGACCAGGACGGCCTGGTCGTGGAGCACCTGGAGCACGAGGCGCTCGCCGCCGTCGCTCTCGCCCCGGCCCACCAGTACCCCACGGGATCAGTCCTATCCTCCGCCCGTCGCGCCTCCCTGCTGGCCTGGGCGCAGCGCCGCAATGCCCTGATTCTCGAGGACGACTATGACGCCGAGTACCGCTACGACCGCCAGCCGATCGGCTCCCTCCAGGGCCTATCCCCCGAGCAGGTCATCTACGGCGGCTCCGCCAGCAAGACGCTCGCCCCAGCTGTGCGCCTCGGCTGGATGGCTCTCCCGAAGCGGCTCGCGCAACCGCTCGCCGCCTGTCAGCGGCGGCGTGGAGGTATGCCAGCCCCGCTGCAGCAGCTCGCGCTGGCCGATCTGATCGACCGCGGCGAACTCGACCGCCATCTACGCCGCCAGCGCCGCCGCTACCACCATCAACGCGATGCCCTCCTATCGGCCCTGGCCACCGAGATCCCCGAGCATGGCATCCACGGCGCCGCCGCGGGCCTCTACGCCGTGCTGCGGCTACCCCCCAGCCTCAACGAGCAGGCCGTCCTATCCGCTGCGCGCACCCGAGGAATCGCCTTGGAGGGCCTGGGCGGCAACACGCCGGCCCTGGTCCTTGGCTATGCCAACCTCGGCGAGGCGGCAATTCAGCCGGCCGTGCGTGCACTGGCAGCGTGTATCCGGCAGGCCGAAGCAGACGACAGGACCATGTAGAGGGCATGCAGGCGTAGATCGGTTGTTCCTAGCCGTGGTCGTCGGGCGCTTCGGAGATCACGAGGCGCAAGGCACCATTGAAATTGGCCTGCTCACGCAGGTGGCCGTGCTGGTCATCCCAGAGGCCTGAGTCAAGCGCGTCGGCCAGCCGATCGACGATACGTTGCTCCACGTCGGCATCCAGCAGTGCCCAAACAGACTGGGCGCCGCGGACAGCTGGATCCAGCAGCGCCTCAGGGCGTCGCCAGAACGCCTCAAAGAATCCATCGACGCAATCGCCTGGCGTTGGAATGCTCTCCACGCGCACCTGCCCCCCAAGGGCGGCGGCGACATCGTCGATGGCGGGAAATCGTGGCAGCTCCTTGGCAACGCCCTCGCGCAAGAACTCCAACTGCCAGGCGGGCAGAGCCTCAAGCTCGAAAGTGAAGACGACAACCGGTCCCCGGGATACGCGGCGAAGCTCGGCAAGTCCCGCCTGCGCTGATTCCCAATGGTGAATTGTGACGCAGGCCATCGCGGCATCGACCGCGTCCTCGTCGAAGGGAAGTGCTTCCGCGCGTCCGGCGATCGCCGGCGCGGCGCCAGCGGGGCGCTGCGCCCGCATCGTCGCGCTCGGCTCGACAGCGAGCACCCATCGATCGTTCGGCTCATAGGAGCCAGCGCCCGCACCGACATTGAGCACGGTGCGCGCATCTCCAAGCGCGGCGTGAATACGCGCGGCGATGCGCGGGTCCGGGCGCCGATGCTGAGCGTATGTCCGCCCGTGCCGCTCATAATCAACACGGCCAGTCACCAGTCGACCCTAACACCCACTGAGATCACCTAGTGCAGCGGGCCCAGGTGGCAAACGCGACCGGTCCTCTAGGCTCGTGTCAGTTCACCGCCTCCTCTCGATGCCCCCGACCACCCCCAAACCCAGGACACGGACCAAGCGGAACACCGCAATTTTCGTGCCCTGTTTGACATAGGAGCAACCGATGCACAAATACCTTGAGCCGCGAGGCAAGCTGCTCCTCGCGCCAATGCTGTGTTTTATGGCGCTCAGCGGTGGCTGTGGCCGGTCGGACAGCCTAGCCGCCACGGCTGCGTCAAGCCCGTCCACAGCTAAGCCCGCGGCAAGCGTTGTGGCCGCATCGACCCTCTCGTCTGCCCGCGAACATGGCACGACCTCGACCACAATGGCGACCCCGCGGCGCGCGGCGCCGGTCGCGGCGACAGTGACGCGGCCGTCGATCGTCCAGAGCCCGATCCCGTTTGGGGCGAGACGCAAGGCGGAGATGGTCCACTATGCGATGCGTCACTACGGCCTGGACACTTACCGACTGATCGAACCGCACGTGATCGTCATCCATTACACGGAGACTCCCGACTTTCAGTCCACCTTCAACACCTTCGCGCCCGACGTTCCAGACAGTGAGTTGCACGAGCTGCCCAACACTTGCGCGCATTTCGTTATCGCCAAGGACGGCACGATTCATCAGTTCGTCCCGCTGGGCGTCATGTGTCGTCACACCGTGGGGCTGAACTGGACCGCGATCGGCATCGAGCACGTCGGTTACAGCGACGCTGAAGTGCTCGACGATCCCGAGCAGATGCGGGCGAGTCTGCAACTTGTGCGCTGGCTGCGCTGCCGCTACCACATCCCAATCGCGGATGTCATCGGCCACAACGAGAGCTTGTCGAGCCCTTACCACCACGAGAACGTTCCAGCGCTGCGGACCCAGACCCACAGCGATTTCAACCGCGCCGACATGCAGCGATATCGAGCGCGCCTGCGCACAGCGGGATCGTGCTGAGCTATGCTCGGCTCCGAGATGAGGAGGAACCACATCATGCGGCGCATTGGACTCGCGGTTTTGGTATTGACGCCGCTGCTGGCGCTGATCAGCGTGGCCGGTCAGGCCGCCGGGTATTCGCCCGGCTGCGGCCAGATCCCGATCGTCGGCGGGATTCCGCCATGGGGCTTCCACACCGGTCCTCCGATCGGCGAAACGGGCAGCTTCGCCCGCGGCCACGGCCAGATCAATCTGGAAGCGAACACCGTCTCCGGGATCCTGTGTCAAGAAGACCGCGGCCGAAACCAGCCAACCCGTGCGATAACTATGACGGTTGCGCACCATCTCGTCTATCACTCGCATGTCGCGGTGATGTGGGGTTTTCCCGGGAACATCATGAAGATCATCCTCCGCGTGCGGGCCAGCAACGATCCGAAATGTAAAGTCGGGACCGTCGGACGTGCGACCCTGTTCGCAAGCTACAACGGCGTACGCAGCGACAGTGTCCAGTTTTTCTTCCCGGCCGCGTGTAGGGATCACGACCATCTGTACCACGGAACGCAGGTCAATAACCAGGTCCCACCGCTTTAGCCGGATTTCTCTCGCGGCGCCCGTCGGTGGCCAAGAGAACGATTCAGCTCAGCTCACTCGCCGGACAGGAAGCCCGGCAGTGGACTGGGCGGCGGCGTGACCGCGTTCAGCGGGAATGCGGTCCTGCTTGCGGGGCGAAGGGAGGCGTCTCGGGTAGCACCGAGCCGGTGCTCCCAACGGACGAGCTGGAGAAGTAGACGTTGCTCGTCGACCCGCGCCGCTGGGACGCAGTGCTTTGCGCTGATTTGACCGGCCTATCATCGGTGGAGCCAGAGATGCTGGGCATGGGTTCAGATGCTTGCGCGGAGGTCGTTCGTGCTCCGCGCCCCACGGTGGAGCGGCTGGTGGCTAGGCCGTGGAGGAAGAAGTCGGCCTGGCCCTATGTCGCCAAGAGCGGCCGTAGGTCCTACTCGGACGGCACGGGCATCAGCCGAGCGCCAGCTCGCGGGCAATGGAGGAGATCGCTACACCTCGTCCCGCTGAGAACAAACCAAGAAAATGCCCATCCAAAGCCTCCATCCAGGGTCATGGGCCACGGCCACCGGCCCCGGCCACATTACGGAAGACCCCATGACGCCACGAGACCCTGTATGGAGCAAGGTGTGGCAACGGCCCTCAGAAACATCCACAGCCAGCCGAGCACCAAGCCCCGCCGGCACGCCAAGCACCACCACGGCCAACCCGATCATCTGCCCCCAGCCCCTGAGAGGGAGGGCCGCATGGGAGCGCGGTAGGAACGAGGGACACCCAGCCCCAGGCCGGTCGGGCACGCTGCCCTGCCAGTCTGCCGGACGTCCCGAGGGCCGCGCCGAGCGCTGCTGGCCGCACGGGCTAACGTCGCCCAGCTGCCAGCACCGACCGTCAACTCCCTACCCGATCTGGTGCGCCGTGGCCCATTTGGTCGTCTGTGGCGAGCGTGTTACGTTCGCCCGCCCCCACGGGCCAGTCCCGAATGCTGGCCCTAGCCGACAACCCCGAGGAGGTGGCCCCCGTGTCGCCCTTGTCCTGCCTGATTGGAACCGTTCGCCTGAAGGCCCCGTCCCAAGGAAGCGCCCTCAGCCGCAAAGCCGTCTGGCTCGCGGGCCTCGCGGCCTTGGCCCTGATGGTGCTCGCGCTGCCCGCGATGGCCTCGGCAGCGGTCTGCACGGACACCTACAAAGGCCCGGCCGAAGGGCTCTGGCAGACGGCGGCGAACTGGTCCGCCGAACATGTCCCGACGTCCTCGGATGTGGCGTGCGTTGGGGCGAGCGAAACCGTGAAGGTCACGGAAGGCTCAAACCAGGCAGGGGTCGTCCAGGTCGAAGGGACCCTGGTGGTCTCGAACGGCACCCTTGAAGTCACGAACGCGCTTGAAGCATCGACGATCAGCAGATTGACGGTGAATGGCGGCACGCTTACAGGCGCCAGCACGCTGAACGTGTCCACTTCGTTTTTGTGGGAAGGGGGCACGATGTCTGGTTCGGGGTCTACGGTGCTGGAATCGGGTGTATCGGGCACGATCGAAGCCGGCTTCGACCATATAAGTGAACGGTCGTGGGTGAACAACGGCACACTCGCATACAAAAAAGGACTCATCGAAGCAGAAAAGGGTGCCAAGATCACAAACTCCGGGACGATCAAGGCTAACTCAGAATGGGGCACTGTCCTGTTCAGGATCGGCTCGGAAGGCGGCTCAGGGTCATTGGTGAATACGGGGACGTTCGAGAAGACTGAAGGGACAGGAACGGGGCGAGTCGAAATCGCCTTTGAAAACAAAGGCGTGGTTGATGCCGTGACTGGGTCTCTTACGTTCGGAGGGGGCGGGTCATCCACCCCGAGTGCCGAATGGTCCGCGTCGAAAGGTGCCTCAATCGGCTTTACAGCCGGTGCGTTGACGATCAACGGCGGCACCCTACTCGGTGCAATCGACACCTCTGGCGCGACTGTGACCGTGGAAGGTTCGCCGAGTGCGACTAGTGCGCAGCTAGACGCCTCTTCGGGGTCACTGAACATTCAGAGCAAACCCGTGACAGTCAACAGCCTCACCATACGTGGCGGTATTTTGGCCGGTGCCGGCACGTTGAACGTGTCCACTTCCTTCTTGTGGGAAGGAGGGACGATGTCTGGTTCGGGGTCCACGGTGCTGGAATCGGGTGTATCAGGCACGATCGAAGCCGGCTTTGACCATATAAGTGAACGGTCGTGGGTGAACAACGGCACACTCGCATACCAAAAAGGGCTCATCGAAGCCGAAAAGGGTGCCAAGATCACAAACTCCGGGACGATCAAGGCTAACTCAGAATGGGGCACTGTCCTGTTCAGGATCGGCTCGGAAGGCGGCTCAGCACTAATTATTAATACTGGGACGTTTGAGAAGACAGAAGGAGAAGGGACGGGGCGAGTCGAAATTGGATTTGAAAACCTTGGGAGCATCATCGAACAGATAGGTAAATTCGTGTTCGCCGACCCGGTGTCCGCGGCCTCGTCTACACAGTACGGGGGCAACAACCCTTCAGCGCCGGGCCAGGAACATCCGACATGCGTACACCCCGTGGATTGCGCTACGGGCAACTTCTTTGAAGCACAGGCCGATCTAGCGGTTGGTGGCCGCGGCGTCGGTCTCAACCTGACGCGCACGTATAACGCCCAGGCCGCTGCCGCAGGTGCAACCGGAGCGTTTGGGGCGGGGTGGAGCAACTCGTTCAGTGATCATCTGGTCATCGAAAAAGGTAAAGCGACTCTGTATCAGGCGAATGGCAGCACCGTTTCGTTCACCGAAGGCAAAGGCGAATCGTTCACGCCGCCGTCATGGTCCCAGGACTCGATGAGCGGCAGCACCGTAAATGGGTATTCGGTGGTCCTTGCCAATCAAATCAAATACCAGTTTGAAGGAAGCACAGGCAAGCTCCAGAGCGTCGCCGAACGCAACGGCAACCAGACGAAACTCGCCTACAACAAAGGCGGACAGATCGAAACGATCACCGACCCAGCCGGACGGAAGATCACCCTGGCCTACAACGGCGAAGGGTTGATCGAAAGCGCGAAAGACCCAATGGGCCACACCGTGAAATACACGTATGAAGCCGGGAACCTCGCCAGCGTCACGGAGCCCGGTGAAACAAAAGCGCGCTGGCTGTACCACTACGACGGCTCACACCAGATGACTTCGAGCGCAGACGGGCGAGAAGGAAAAACGACCACCGAATACGACGGCTCACACCGTGTCACATCACAGACCGATCCCCTGGAACGCAAAGTAACCTTTGAATACGAACCCTTCCACACCAAGATCACCAATCACACCACGGGCAGCGTCACCGACGAGCGCTTTACAAGCAACGATCTGCCATTCTCGATCACCCGCAGCTTTGGCACCGCAAGCGCGACCACAGCGACCTTCACCTACGACGCCGAGAATAACCTCGCAAGCATAACCGACGGCAACGGCCACAAGACAAAATACACCTATGACGGGGAAGCCAACAGGACGAGCATGGTTGACCCCAACGAACACGAAACGAAATGGACCTACAACGGAACCCATGACGTCCTGACGATCACCGCGCCCACTGGCGAGAAGACAACCATCACCCGCGACGGCCACGGCAACGCCGAAACCGTCTCCCGCCCAGCCCCAGGCAAATCCACACAGACCACCACCTACAGCTATGACGCGAACGGTAACGTCAAAAGCGCAGTGGACCCACTCAAACACACCTGGAGCTACGAATACAACAACCCGGGCGACCGCACGGGCGAAACCGACCCCGAAGGCGACAGGCGCACCCTCGGCTACAACGAAGACTCGCGTGAAACCTCTACCGTCAGTCCGGCCGGAAACGTCAAAGGCGCCGAAGCATCACAGTTCACCACCAAAATCGAACGCGACGCGCAGAACAGACCAACCACCATAACCGATCCCCTCGGCCACACCATCAAATATACCTACGACGCGAACGGCAACCTCGAAACCATCACCGACTCCAACGGGCACACCACAACGTTCACCTATGACGCGGACAACGAGGCAACGAAGACCAAAGAAGCCAACGGCACCGCGACCGAAACCGGCTACGACGGTTCGGGGCGCGTCACAAGCCAGACCGACGGCAACAAATACACCACCACCTATACACGGAACGCCGTCGGTGAGATCACCGAAATCAAAGACCCACTCGGGCGCCTTACGAAAAAGGAATACGACGCCGTAGGCAACCTCACAGCCGTAACGGACGCCGCGAAACGCACCACAAAATACGCCTACGACCCCGCCAACCGTCTGAAAGAAATCAGCTACTCCGACGGCAAAACACCAGCCGCCAAATACGAATACGACGCAGACGGCAACCGCACAAAGATGACCGACGGCACAGGAAAAAGCACCTACACCTACAACGTCCTCGACCGCCTCGTGCAGAACACGGACGGACACGGCGACAGCACCGGATACGAATACGATCTCGCGGGCAATCAAACAAAACTGACCTATCCCAACGGCACGCTCGTGACGCGCGCCTACGACAACGCCAGGCGCCTCCAGAGCGTGACCGACCCATCCAAAAACACAACTACGTTCGCTTACGATCCGAACTCGAACCTCACCACCACGACCTTCCCGAAAGGCACAAGCGAGCAAGACAAACTCACCTATAACCACGCCGACCAGCAAACAAAACTCACCATGACCGGCAGCGGCCTGAAAGTGCTCGCGTCCATCGTCTACGGCCGCGACAACAACGGGCAGGTCAAAACCACGACCACCACCGGGCTCCCCGGCTCGGCAAGCGCCAGCTACGTCTACGACACGAACAGCCGCCTCACAAGCGGAGCAGGCACCAGCTACGAATACGACGCGGCGAACAACCCCACCAAGATCGGCGCCAACACCTACACCTACGACGCCGGCAGCCAGCTCGAAGCGGGCGGCGGCACAACCTACAGCTACGACCAGGTCGGAGAGCGCACCACCAGCGCCCCCAAAGGAAGCCCGGCTACGACATTCGGCTACGACCAGGCCGGGAACCTCAACCAAGTCAAACAAGTCAAAACCACGCTCAGCGACACCTACGCCTACAACGGCGACGGCCTGCGCGTGTCGCAAACCAAACTCGCCACAACCAACTACCTCACCTGGGACACGCACCGCCGCGTGCCGCTGATCCTGAGCGACGAACAGAGCAGCTACGTCTACGGGCCTGGTAGCGTTCCGATAGAGCAGATTCAAAGCAAAGGGGTCACTCTCTACCTCCACCACGATCAGCAGGGCTCAACACGGATGCTGACCAGTTCTACCGGTGCGATCGAAGCTACCAAGACCTACGACGCCTACGGCAACCCCACCGGCACCACCGGCACGACCACAACCCCAATCGGCTACGACGGCCAGTACACAACGACCGACAACGGCCTCATCTACCTCCGAGCCCGAACCTACGACCCCGCGACCGCCCAGTTCCTCACCGCCGACCCGCTCAGAGCGACCACATGGGCACCCTACACCTACACCTACGACAACCCGATCAACGAAGCAGACCCCACTGGGCTCTGCAACGAAAACCCCGTCAGCGTCAGCTTCTGGACAGAAGGCAACTGCCTCTCCGGCGCCGTCGGCGGACCCAACGGCGGAGGCTCACAGCCGACGCTATGGGACATCCCAGCATACGCCGCTGTCACCGTGCCCTGCATATTCGGCGGCGAGGCAGTATGCGGCGGTGCACTCACCGCTAGCGCGGTCGCAAGCTTCAGCGGCAATTGCACAACAGGCGCGGTCTATCCCAACTACAACGACCCCACACAGCCCCCCGGGCCCGGCTGGGAATGGAAGGGGAACGGACCAGTGGGAAGCAGGGAAGGATCATGGTACAACCCCGCAACTCGCCAGAGCGCTCATCCAGACCTAAATCATCCTCTGCCAAAGGGACCCCATTACGATTACTCAGACCCCAATACGCCAAAGACGCCCCTCTTTCCGGGAGATCCAATTCCCGAGGTGCCTGAGCTATAATGTGAGTAGTCAAACAGGTGGAAGGTGACTGGTAATGACAGAAAAGACAACGTTCAGCGTTGAGCTAGGGGACATCGGACAGCGGTGGGTACAACAGTGCCTCAACGGGAGCGTTTGCTTAGGGTCCATGCTCCTTCCTAGGCTTGATTTGACAGAAGGCAAGATAGTAGTGCTGGGAGCCCACGCAGAGCTACCTTGCGACAATGTAGAGCGCCTACAGGAGAGCGTCGCGCATCTAGACGTACTTGATGAGCAGGACCGCGCGGCGGCACTCCTGGAGCTACTCAAATCACTTGAAGCTACTGTAGGAAAGATCATTGTTATTGTTGAGGATTACCTTCTGTCGCCCCAAGACAAATATACGCAGAGTCTTGTCGCGGCAAATAGCGTGGTTGTTGCACGCGGCACAGTGTTCCATATATGTGACGTAACGTCGCTCGGCACGCCAAAGGACGTATCTGAGCGTTGTAGTGGAGGGTTTGAATGGCCATTGAATATTTTTATTCTTTCGGCAGAGGCGGCGCGTAGTTTTGGAGATCTTGTAGAGCGTCAAGACGCGGCGCCTCTGGTCGATGCGCTTGTAGGAACGGTACACGCGATCTACGATGCCGAGGGTTACATCGCGTGGATTAGGAGAGATAGGCCGACGTAAGCAGTGACTGGGCGACTACTATTGCGCCGCTGGTCCTGCTGGGGTGGATGAGGATGTCTCGGGCTCGCATCGGTCCACGCGCTTCGGCCAGAACCTGCTGTATGGCCTTGGCCACCAAGCCGGGCCGGAACCTGCGATCTTGGCGGCCGGAAGGATGCGGGTCGGTGTTGCTGGCGGCCAGCTGGTCCAGCTTCTCGGCCAGCTGCCGCACCCTGTCCTGGATGTCCGGGCGCGAATAGGCTCCGATCCTGAGATGAGGGGATGCGGATCAGTCACGAGACGATTTACCGCGCCCCGAGGCACCGTTGAATCCCCTATGAACACTGGAGATTAAGTCTATGGGCCGTGTTGGAATCGAACCAACAACCTTGGGCTTAAGAGGCCCCTGCTCTGCCAATTGAGCTAACGGCCCGCGAGAATACCGGCGAGAGCCGGTCCGGGGGATGCCGCGAGGATTCTAGCCGAGGGCCGCGCCTGCCGCGAGCATGGCGTATCTGCATCGCCGCCAACGCGGAAGCGCCAAGCCCCGCTCAGAACACAACGGTCCGCCCTCCGTCGATGATGACGCGGTCATCGAGATGCAGCGCAAGCGCTCGGGCAAGAACAATCCGCTCAATGTCGCGCCCCACCCACTCAAGCTCCGCCGCGCTCTGGCGATGGTCGACCCGCTCGACTCCCTGTTCGACGATCGGCCCGGCATCGAGCTCCTCGATCACATAGTGGGCGGTGGCGCCGATCAGCTTGACCCCATGCTCGCGTGCCCGTCGGTAGGGATCGGCGCCCGCGAATGCCGGCAGAAAAGAGTGGTGGATGTTGATCACGGGTGCCCCGATGCGGGCCAGGAAATCCCCGCTGAGGATCTGCATGTAGCGCGCGAGCACCACGACATCCACCTCGCCGGCGAGCAACTCCAACATCCGTGCCTCGGCACCCATCATGCCGCCCTCCTCCAAGACGGGCACATGATGGAAGGGCACCCCCGCCGCCTCGGCCTCTCCCCGCAGGTCGGGATGGTTGGACACGACCGCCACCACCTCGGCATCGAGCTCCCCACGTCGCTGACGCCAGAGCAGGTCGACCAGGCAGTGGTCGTGGCGCGAGACGAGGATCGCCACGCGCCTGCGCTCGTCCCACCAGCGGATCAGCCAGTCCATCTGAAAGCGCTCGGCTACCTCCGCCTGGAAGCGTTCCCGCAGAGCCTCCCGTGCCCCGGCTGCGCGCAAAACCTCGTGAGAGGAAACCGCCGGCCCGCGCGCCTGCCCAATCGACCCCTCTGCCAAGAGTCCCTCGGCCAAAGATTCCTCCTCCAAGAAGAACTCGGTGCGCAGGAAGAACCGTCCCCCCGAAGGATCGGAGGAGTACTGGTGAGAGGAGACAATATTGGCCCCTGCGTCGAACAGAAACCCCGAGACCGCGGCGACGATCCCCGGCCGATCGGCGCAGTCGACGAGCAGGCGCCCCGTGTACCCCGGGCGGCCCACGACGGTACCCGGCCTACTTCTTCGGCGCCGTGGTGCTCTGCGCCGGGGGAGTGGTCGAGGAACCCCCAGTAGCGGTGATGGCGCCCTTGGGCAGCTGGGAGGCGGGTATCGTCACCGTCCCCCCATTGCGGGCGCCCTGGGGGACCTGCGAGCTGGGGATCTTGATGGTCTGCCCGCCCGAGGCGCCGCCAACCGCGGTCCCGTGTCCGGAGGCGGTTGCCTTGGCCTTGGCGAGATAGTTCTGGAGGATCGTTCGCTCACCGGCGGGTGCCAGTGCGATCGCCTTCTTTGCCGCCCGGTTGCCTTCGGCCAGCTTGTGGGCTGTATAGGCCGCGGTGGCAAGGTCGTACTGCAGCGTCGCGCTGGGAGGCTGGCTGGCGATCTTGATCTTCAACAGCCGCAGAGCTTCATCGGGGTTGGAAAGACCACCAGGGGTGGAGTAGATCCGCAGCACTTCGGTCGCCAGTTCCGGGTTGGGATTGTGGGGGTTCAGCTTCAGGTAGTGCTGCCAGGCGGTCTGGATCTGCTTCAGCAGCGGCTGCGCTTTGGGACCGAACCCTTCTTCGGTGCTGGTGCGGATGTAGTTCTTGCCCGTCCCCGCTTCAAGCACTGTGTAATGGACCAGGCCGCTCCACGCGGCGGGGTTGTTCGGCTGCTGCACGGTGAGCAGCTTGGCCTTCTTGACCTGCGAGCTGTAATTGGCTTCGCCGCCGCCGTTGCCTTCACCGAAGATTTCGGCGAGACCGCCACCACCCCCGCCTACGCTGCCAACGCCGAAACCGACGAAGCCCAGCAGGAAGATCGCGGCCAGGCCCGAGTAGATGATCTTGACGGTCTTGCGCCGTCCGCGGCCTGTGAGGTCGAACAGCATTACTCGGAAAGGTCTGGGTCGGTGTGGTCGATGATGGTCTGCACGCTCTGTTCCGTGGTCGTCTCTGAAGAGTTATCCGATCCCATGCCCTCTGGCTCGCCCGTTGCATCGGCGTCTGGCCCAGTGGTGGCGGTGACCGGCACTCCCTCTCGCGCCCAACGGCGCGACATGACCGCTGCTAACAGGATACTCGTCTCGTAGAGCACATATAGGGGGATCGTCTCCAGCAGCAGCGTGACCGCGTCTCCCGGTAGGAACGCAGCCACCGCCGCGCAGGCCACGATCGCGTAGCGGCGACCCTTGCGCAGCTGGGTGACGGTGACGATCCGGGCCCGCACCGCCGCGAGAATCGCCACGGGCACCTGGAAGACCAGGCCCATTGCCAGCAGGGTGGTGGCGGCAAACTTGTAGTACTGACTGGCCTGCACCAGCACGTCGAACTGCCCGCTGTTGAAGTTCTGAAAGAAGCGCACAGCGGCCGGCAGCACCACGAAATAGCCGAACAGCACGCCGATCACGAACAGGAAGGGGATGGCGCTCAGCAAGGGCAGCACCACGCGTCTCTCACTGGGGCTGAACGCCGGCAGCAGGAAGCCATAGAGCTCAAACAGGATCACCGGCAGCGCGAGCACCAAGGCGAAGTAGAGGCTGACGGTGAGCGTCGTCGTGAAAGGCTCGCCGAAACCAAGCGTCACCGGCTTATTGCCCTGAGGCTTGATTGGGATCTTGGCCACGTCCTTGCGCACCTGGGGGATCTGCGCCAGCAGGCGTGCACGTGTGGCCGCGGGCAGCCCGCTCGCGGGGGTGCTCAACGTAAGCGCGAGCGCTTCGGTGCTCTTGGCCAGCCCCAGCACCGCCTGCTGGGCCAGCGCCGTCTGACCCAGGGGGCCTTCGCCGCGCTCCACCTGCTTCTGTGTCTGCTTGTTCAGCGGTTCGTTGATCCACTGCAGCAGCGTGTGGTTCTGCCACAGACAGATCCCGAAGGCGACCGCCAGTGCCACCCCACTGATGATCAGCCGCGTGCGCAGCTCGTCCAAATGGTCCACGAGGCTGAGCCGCTCCTCATGGCCGATCGGTCGTATGGCGGTGGCCATTCCCAGTTGAAATTAGCAGTGTTTTGGGATGCGACTACGTACTGAAGCTGGGCAAACCTACCCGTTTCTGGGCAGCGGCTAAAGGCGACATCAAGGAGGGCCGATGACCTTGGCGAACGCCTTATGTACTCCCCGAACGACAACCATGTCGGCCAAGAGGTGCAACTCGAGCAGTGGTTGCATGTCTGCACCGCCTGCGGCGGCGAGCTCGTCTACCCGGTCGACTGGACCGAGGAGCGCCCGGGCTTCTGGCGCATCGAGCTGCGCTGCCCGGAGTGCGAGGAGCTGCGCGAGGGGGTCTTTGGCCAGGCTGCCGTGGAGCGCCTGGATGACGAGCTGGACCGCGCCACCGCGGCGCTGCTCAGCGACTTCCGACGCATGACGCATGCCAATATGGCGCAGGAGATCGAGTTCTTCGTGCGGGCGCTGGATGCCGACGTGATCGTGCCCAGCGACTTCTAGCGATATCGCTCTACTACCGCGTCGGCAACTAGGTCAAGCGGCGCCACTCTGTCGGCGGGCAGACTCTCGGGCAGTGCGGCTTTGGCCTGTGCAACCAGCGCCAGCGCCCTGCTCCTGGCCTCCTGGAGCGCTCCCGTGGCGCTAATGCGGTCGCACAGCTCCTCGGCCTGCCCAGGCCCTTGAAGTTCAGCGAGATCCACGGCGGCCAGCTCGGGATCACGCTCGCGCGCGAGGATCAGAGGCAGCGTGACGGTGCCATCCAGCAGGTCGGTGCCGCGTGACTTGCCCGTGCGCTCGACGGGGCCGGAGACATCGAGCACGTCGTCCAGCAGCTGAAAGGCCAACCCGATGCGCTTGGCGAAATCTCCTAGGGCATCGGCCAGGGCGCGTGAGCCCTCGACGGCGATCAGCGCCCCCAGCCGACAGGCGGCCTCAAACAGCGCGGCCGTCTTGAGCTCGCAGCGACGCAGGTAGCGCTCGACGGCTACATGCTTGGCGTAGGCGTCCTCGCGCTGCAAGAGCTCACCGGCGGCGAGCGCGGAGCTGGCATCAGAGAGCGCGCGCAGCTGGTCGAGATCGCTGTTGCGGGCCAGCTCGGCGAAGGCTCGGGAGAACAGCAGGTCCCCGGTGGCGACGGCTGTCTCGCGCCCGGCTACGGCCACCACCGTGGGGTGCCCGCGGCGCAGCTGTGCGCCGTCGATGACGTCGTCGTGCACGAGCGTGGCGGAGTGCACCAACTCGACTGCCACGGCCGCCCGCACAAGGCTCTCCTCGCCCGCCTCGCTCTGCAACGGGCCACCGGCGGACTCGGCCGCGAGCACCACGAGCAACGGGCGCAGGCGCTTGCCGCCGGCCACCACGGTGGCAGTGGCGTGCTTGGCAAGCGGAACGCCGGCCTGTTCGGTGATGGCTTCCAGGTAGCTCTCCGTGCGACTCATGCGCGCGCGCAGCTCCTGGCCACCATTGCGCATGATCGCCTCCACCGCGTCCATGTCGCTGGGTGTGCTCACCGCTGCTCCCGTCATGGGGCTTTTGCCGGCACCGTGCCCGAGTGGATCGTGACGATGCCGCCGGCCGTGAGCACCCAGCCGATCTCCCGCAGCCCGGCTCGCTCAAACTCCGCGGCCAACACGGGAGGCCCTGGGAAGCGCTTCACGGACTCGGGCAAGTAGCTGTACGCCTCGGGATCGGCGGAGAAGCGCCCCAACTGCGGCACGATGCGATCGAACCACAGCCGGTAAAACCATGACAGCGGCGCACGCGTGGGTGTCGTGAACTCCAATACCACCACCTTGCCGCCAGGCGCCACCACACGCGCCATCTCCGCCAGGCCTCGGCCGAGATCGGAGAAGTTGCGCACGCCAAAGCCAACCGTGGCGGCCTCGAAGGAATCATCCGCATAGGGCAGCTCAAGCGCATCGCCCCATTCAAAGCGCATCTCTGCGCGCACGTCTGCCTTGCCAGCCTTCAACCGGGCGCGGGCCAGCATGCCCTCGGAGAAGTCGCTGCCCACCACTTCACCGCCGGGGGCCACGCGACGCGCCAACTCAAGCGCCAGATCCCCTGTGCCCGTGGCCACGTCGAGCACGCGCGCGCCCGGCCCCACGCCCGCGATGTCCACGGCGCGCTCGCGCCAACGGTGGTGCAAGCCGGCAGTCATGGCGCTGTTGAGCAGGTCATACACCCCGGCGACGCGATCGAACATCGCTCGCACCTCACCAGCCTCAAGCGTGCCTGCCTCGGGCATGACCGCGGGCGGGCCCTCTACTTGAGCTGCGAGAGAAATTCGACCACCGCGTTGAACTTCTGCGGCGGAAGGTTGCGGAAGGAGGGCATCGGCGCCGTGGGGTTGACGAGCGTGCGCGCGATCCCCTGGCGGGGCAGGCGCGCACCGATGTGCGTCAACTGTGGCCCCGGACCGTCGTTGCCGTTCTCGCCGATCTTGTGACAGGCCAGACAGCCCGTCTGCGCCACCGCGAGCTTGCCCGCTTCATAAGTCGCAAGGGTGGTGCCACCGGCCTTGAGCACCGCCGGGGGCGTGGCCATTTCGATCGCCGTCGGCGATCCCGCGTTGGCGCCCGAGTAGGTCAGGAAGGCCATCGCGGCGATCACGACGATGCCGGTGATGGTGGCGATCGGCCGGCGCTCGGGGCGGCGCTCAGGCGAGCGATCGTAGAAAGGCAGCAGGAACAGCAAGATCATGCCCAGCGTGGGCACGCCGATGGTCGCCAGCGGCACGAGGCTGGGCGGCTTGACCACGCGCAGCACCTCGAAGAGGAAGAAGAAATACCACTCAGGCCGGGGTACGTAGGTGGTGGTGGTGGGATTGGCCTTGGATCCCAACTCGGCCCCCAGCACCAAGGACATAGTGATGATGCAGGCCATGACCACGCAGGCCATCGCGGCGTCCTTCGCCACGGCATAAGGGAAGAACGGCTTGCCCTGGCTCTTGAGGATGCCGTATTCGCGGAGGTACTCCTCCTTCTCGCGCTGATTCATGCCGCCACCGCGAACCGGGCGGCGGACAGGTCGACGGCAGTGCTCATGCCTCGGCCTTACGCAGCTCGGGGTCCTTCTCGGCCTTCAGCCACGGAGGAGCGGTGGTGCCCAGCTTCGTCACCAGATACAGGTGCGCCCCGATCAAAGCGGCAATCGCGCCCGGCACCAATAGCATGTGGATGGCGTAGAAGCGCGACAGCGTCGTGGCCCCGAATTCCGGGCCGGCGCGCAGGAAGTCGCTCAGATAAGGGCCGAGCAGGGGTCCGGTGCCGTTGATGTTGGTGCCGACGATCGTGGCCCAGTAGGCGCGCTGGTCGAAAGGCAGCAGATAGCCGGTGAAGGACATCAGCATCGTGAGGATCAGCAGCACAACCCCGATCACCCAGTTGAGCTCACGCGGATACTTGTAGGCGCCAAAGAAGAAGGTGCGGCCCATGTGCAAGAAGACGAGGATCACCATCACGCTCGATCCCCACTTGTGCATGCCGCGCACGAACTGGCCGAGGAACACTTCGTTGGTCACGTGGCGAATCGATTCATACGCGCCGCCTGAGGGATCGGGGCGGTAGTACATCGCCAGGAAGACCCCTGTGACGGCCTGTGAGAGGAAGGCAAACATCGTGGCCGAACCCAGCGTGTAGAACCAGTTGGTGCCCTTGGGCACCTTGCGGAACATCAGCCAGCGCGCGCCGCCGCTCAGGGACGTGCGCTCATCGACCCAATCCACGACCGCGACACCCGCGTTGCGGCCGTGATCGACGGGCGCGACCTTGCCATTGCCCTCGCCGGGCCGGGCCGGGGGCGCCTTGAGAGGCGCGGGAACGGGAGGGGCAGGGAGCTTGGGCATCGTCTAGAGCTTTCGCGCGGAAGGCCGCGATGGGTACGCGTACTGGCCGAGGCCGTCGATCGGCTCGCCCGGATCGCGCGGGGAGAAGCGTTCAAGCTCGCTGTTGACGCTGTAGCGCGGCCCGATCTGCACGTAGCCTTCCCTGACGCGCGTGTAGAAGCGATCCAGCGGGCGCACGGGGGGTCCACCGACACGGCGGCCCAGCAGGTCATAGACGCCACCGTGGCACGGACAGATGAAGCGCTCGGCAGCGCCGACCCAGCGCACGGGGCAGCCGAGGTGCGCGCAGCGCGTGGAGATGGCGATGAACGCCGCGTCGCGATCGGCGCGGTCGGTGTCGATCGCGGGATTGCGCTTGCGCACGTAGACCGTCGTCTTGCCGGCCTCGCCGACGCCGGGCGTGATCGTGATCACCGTGGGGATGTAGTTGTTGTCGGGGAAATCGCCGATCGGTCCGACCGTCTCCCAGGTGTGGGGCGCCTCCTTGAAGATCGGCCCGATGGCAAAGCCCAGCGCGGGCAGCAGGAAGGAGGCGGCGGCGATCCCGCCGGCGGCCTGCCCGCCGATGTTCATGAAGCGCCGGCGCGTGACGGTCTCGCCCTCGAAGGCACCCGGCATGCCGCGGTCGAGGGTGTACCTGGACTTGTGCTGTTCGTGCTTACTTGCCAAAGCCCATTAAGAATATCGGTTGGGGGTTGACCGGGATCCGTACTGCCTCTCGCCGGTCGCGTCCGCGGCGCCCGCGACCACGGCGCGCATCGCCTCAAGCGCCTGCGGCGCCCCGGCGCGCGCGAGCGCCTTGGCCTGCTCATGCTCTGTGCTCGGGCCCCAGCCGACCGCCCATGCGCCGGCCTCCCAAATCGCGCCCGCGAGCTCCTCATCGCCCGCCCCGTGGGCCAAAGCGGTGAGCGTGATGACATCTGCTAGCTCCGCCACGGCCACCAGATCGCCCATCTCCACGAGCCGCGCGAGGCCGCGCGCGTAGAGCTGATCTCCCGCCAGCAGCGCCAGGTCGGCCTCGGACTGGTCCAGCTGCGCGGAGCCGTAGTGCAATCGGTAGCCCTCGTAGATGTCCTCGATCAGCAGTTCATACTCAGCCGCGGCCTCGCCGGCCCGTGGCCCGGCCGCTGCCATCCGCGCAGGTCCAACCGCGCTCATGGCAAAAGCTCCCTGAACGCTGCGTGAGCGGCCTCGACGGTCCGCTCGATCTGCTCGGGCGTATGCGCCAACGAGGGAAACCAGGCCTCAAACTGCGAAGGCGGCGGATAGACACCACGCGCAAGCAGTGCGCGGCACCAAGCGCCATACGCCTCCAGGTCACAACTCTGCACCTCAGCCAGGTTGGCCGGCACGTGCTCGCAGAAGAACACCGTGAGCAGCCCCGGCACGTGCACCACCTGCACCGCGCAGCCCGCGGCCGCCGCGGCCTCACGCAGACCTTGGGCGAGATGCTCGGTAATGGCCGCGAGGCGCAGATAGGCCTGCTCATCGAGCAGTTCAAGCGTTGCCAGTCCGGCAGCCACGGCGAGTGGATTACCGGAGAGCGTCCCGGCCTGGTAGACCTCGCCGGCGGGAGCAAGCAGCTCCATCAGCTCGGCACGGCCTCCCACAGCGCCGGCGGGTAGGCCGCCGCCGATGATCTTGCCCAACACAACGAGATCGCCGAGCACCCCCGTCCGTTCCTGCGCACCACCGCGTGCGACACGAAAGCCGCTGATGACCTCGTCGAGCACCAGCAACGCCCCGTTGGCCTGCGCGCGTGAGCGCAGCAGTTCCATGAAGCCCTCGGATGCCGGCACGAGCCCCATGTTGGCGGGGATGCCCTCGGCGAGGATCGCCGCCAGCTCGTGCTCCTGGGTGGCCGCGATCAGCGCCTCACGGTCATTCCAGGGCACAACGACTGTGTCGGCCGTCACCGCCGCAGGCACGCCGGGACTTGAGGGCAGCGCCTGCGTGGCCAGGCCCGAGCCGCCCTGCACCAACAGGCCATCCACATGCCCGTGATAGCCACCCGCAAACTTCAGCACCTTGCTCCTACCGGTGGCGGCACGGGCGAGACGTAAGGCAGTCATGGTCGCCTCGGTGCCCGAAGAAGTGGTGCGCAGCATCTCCACGGCCTCCATGCGGCTGCACACCTCCTCCGCGAGGCCGACCTCCCCGGGCGTGGGCGCGCCAAAGCTCATGCCGCCTCGGGCCGCCTTCGCCACGGCCTCCACGATGGCCGGGTGCGCGTGCCCATGGATCAACGGCCCCCAAGAACAGACGTAGTCGACGAAGCGGTTGCCGTCGACGTCGAACAGCTCAGCGCCCTGGGCGCGCTCGACGAACACTGGGTCGCGGCCGATGGCGCGCATCGCGCGCACAGGCGAGTTCACACCTCCCGGGATCACCCGCAAGGCCCGCTCGTAGAGCGCAGCCGAATGCGTGTCAGAGAGCGAGGTCATGAAGTGCGCGGCCCACAAGGGCATAACCGGCCATCACAGGACCCCGGAGGGGTCCTCCTCCCTCAACCAAACTCCCGCTCCCACTGCTTGAATTCATCGGTGAAGTAGAGCAGCCGGATCTTCTTGAACTCGGTCGAGGAGTAGAGCGTGGCGCGCTCCTGTATGCCGAGCTGATCGGCGATCGCGTCGAGCACCGCGTCGCACTCCTCCTTGGAGCGGCCGTGGGCCATCGTGAAGACGCTGTAGGGCCAGTCCGCGTAGGTCGGGCGCTCGTAGCAGTGGCTGATGCCGCGGAAGGCCGCCATGCGCGGCCCTAGCTCGGGGATGCGCTCCTCGGGCACCTTCCAGACGCCCATGCCGTTGGCGCTGAAACCCGCCCGGCGGTGGTAGAGGATCGCGGCGACCCGTCGCAGGATGCCGCGCTCGCGCATTCCCTGCATGTGCTCCAACAGCCCGTCGACGGTCATGCCCAGACGCTTGGCCGGCAGCAGATAGGGCTCGGAGGTGACCTCCATGTTGCCCTGCGTCGCGCGGATCACGGCGATGTCGAACTCGTCGTACTCGGCGGCCGCCAGCTCAACCGGCTCCTGCGCGACGCCCTCGCTTGCGAGCGCCTTGGTATCGCCCTCCATCTCCAGATCCATGCGGATCTTGAACAGCTTCAGCGTCGGCAGCTGGCGGATCGACTCGGCGCCAGTCAGCTCCTTGAGCACCTCCAGCGTGCCTTCTAGGCCGAGCTTGGAGTCGGGCTCGGTGGCGAGCGTGAACCACATGTTGAAGTCGTGATTACGTAAATAGTTGTGAGAGACCCCAGGGTGGGAGTTAACGATCTTCGCGGCGCGCCAGGGGTGCTCCGGATCGACCTTGGCTGCCACCAACATCGAGGAATAGCCGAGTGCGCGCGTGTCGTAGATAGGCGTGACCTGACGCACGATGCGCTCGTCCAGCAAGCGCTGCACGCGGGACATCACTTCCTCCTCGGTGACCTCCGCGGCGGTAGCGACCGCCGCGTAGGGCCGGGTCTCGATCGGGAAGCTGCCCTGCATCAGATTGAGCAGCCGGCGGTCGAGATCGTCAAGCGCCACGGCCGCGCCATCCTTGCGGCTGCGGGTCTTGGGGGTCGGTATGTCTACTCGGCTAGCCATAAGGCGGCGTCCTTCGCGTGGTAGGAGATGATGATGTCTGCGCCCGCTCGGCGCAGTGAGGTGAGGATCTCCATGACCGTCGCGCGCTCATCCAGGTAGCCGGCGGCGGCCGCGGCCTTGACCATCGCATACTCGCCGCTGACGTTGTAGGCGGCCACAGGCAGACGGCTGGCACGCTTGACGGCACGGATCAGATCGCCGTAGGCGAGCGCGGGCTTGACCATCACCATGTCCGCCCCCTCCTGCGCGTCGAGCAGCGCCTCGCGCACGGCTTCGCGGCCGTTGGCGGGGTCCATCTGGTAGCCGCGGCGGTCGCCAAAGGCTGGGGCAGAGCCCGCGGCATCACGGAAGGGTCCGTAGAAGGCCGAAGCGAACTTGGCGCTGTAGGCCATGATCGGAGTCTGGGAGAAGCCCTCCTCGTCAAGGGCCTCACGGATGGCGCCTACGCGCCCGTCCATCATGTCCGAGGGCGCCACCAGGTCCGCGCCCGCACGGGCGTGCGAGACGGCGGTGCGGGCAAGCAGATCGACGGAGGCGTCATTGTCGACCTGGCCGTCTTCGCTAAGCACGCCGCAGTGGCCGTGCTCGGTGTACTCGCAGAGACAGACGTCGGTTACCACCAGCAGCTCGGGGTGCGCTTGCTTGATCGCCCGCGTACTGAGCTGCACGATGCCCTCCTCGTCCCATGCGGCGGAGCCTTCGCGGTCCTTCTCGGCGGGCAGACCGAAGAGCAGCACGGCCCCCAGCCCCAAGCGCGTGGCCTCACCGGCCTCCTTGACGGCCTCTGCGATCGACAGGCGCTGCACCCCGGGCATCGCCTGAATCTCCTCGCGGCCTTCCGCGGTCTCAGAGACGAATAGCGGCAATATCAGCTGCTCAGCGCGCAGATCGGTCTCACGCACCAGGCCCCGCAAGGCCGGCGAAGCCCGCAACCTGCGCAGGCGCGTCTGTGGAAAAGCCATGACCCACCGAGGATAGACCCCTACGCTCTGCGCAGGCCAATACGCGCAAGGACGCTAAAGAGCAGCGTCAGCGCCAACAGATGCACGAGCGATCCGCCGATCGCCGGTTCGGCTCCGTTGACAGCCGCGTCGAGCGCCTGCAGTGCGGCCTTGAAAGGGAATACCGCCGAGATTGCCCGAATGACGTTATAGAGGGCCGGCGCCACCGCCCCGGCGGGCACGAGCGCGAGGAACGCGAGGGGGAGCGACAACAGGAAGGCCAGCAGCGAGGCCGCGCGGACCTCGCGTGTTAGAGCACCGATCGCGACCCCCAGCGCCCCAAATGCCAGCGCTCCCGCCACAAGCGCCGCGAGCCACAGCCCAATACGGCTCCAGTCGAGCGTGACGAACGCCCCGATGCCGGCGAGCATGGCGAAGGCAAGCACGAGCGAGCACCCCCCTGCTAGCAGCAGCTTCTCGACTACCAGCCCCTCACGGGAGACAAGCCCACGCGTAAGCCGCGCCAGCGTGTTGTCTTCGCGCTCCAAGGCGATGCCGCCCGCCGCCAGCAGCACGCAGACGAACATCAAGGAGATGCTGACGGCAACGACCACGGCGAAGGTGTCAAGCGGCGTACGCCGTCCGTGCACGAGCGTGCTGTGCACCTGCACCGGCTGCCCCACGGTGGCGAGCACGTCCTTGCTGATGTTGAGGTTGCGCGCGGCGAAGTCAGCCAGTTCCTGGACCCGCAGTAGTTCCTGGCGCACGTGCCCCGGCGGCTGGTGGGCGATCGCTTCGCGCAGCACTGAAGGGGCCTGTTCGAGCCCCAGCAGATGGCTCTGGGCGATACCCAGGCGACTCAAGTCGCCCCCTTGCAGGAGCAGGTTGATCCCCTGCGCGGCGAGCTTGCGGATCTGCACCGATAGAGCAAGATTGGCCTGCGCCACGGCCGCCTGGATCTTCGACTGAACGACGCTCTGCTGCAGGGCATCGCCGTTGTAGATCACTTCCAGCTGCCCCTGGCTCAGCACGGATGAAAGCTTGGCGGCGATATTGGCGGGGATCACGACGGCCGCGAGCGCCTCGCCAGAGTGCACCTTCTGCACGGCTTCCTCACGCGTCTTGACCTTGATCGGCTGCACTTCGCTGAACAGCTGAGAGTAGTAACGCCCGACTTCGATCTTGCTGCCACCCAATTCGACCGCGGCCCCGGGCGCAGCGAGGTTGGCGATCGCGACCTTGGGCTTGCCCGGCGAGCGCGAGAGGGCGAGGCCGATCAGCAGGGCGATGGCGATCGGGTAGACGACAAGCACGGCGACAAGCACGCGGGAGCGGCGCAAGATAAGCAGGTCCTTGCCCAGCAGCCATCTCATGTCGCGGACCCCCGCGTCATGCCGCAGACCTCTCGGACCCCGCAGCCCTCTGCAAGAAGGCGACAAAGCCCTCCTCGAAATCGACCTTGTCGCCGGCCGCGCCGCCACCGGCGGCTTGCATCAGCGCCTGTGGCGAATCGTCAAACAGCAGGCGCCCCTCATGCAGCACCAGCACGCGCCTGGCGCAGCGCTCGGCCTCGGCGACGTTGTGGGTGGAGAACACCACGCTGGTGCCCTGTGCGGCCAGATCCGCGATGAACTGCCACAGCCGCCCCCGCTGGATCGGATCGAGCGAGGCACTGGGCTCGTCCAGCAGCAGCGCCGCGGGTTCGGAGAGCAGGCCCACGGCGATGTTGACGCGCTGGCGATTGCCACCGGAGAGACGCCCGACCTGCTCGTCGGCGCGGTCCGCCAGGTCGGTCTGCTCGAGCATGCGCCGCACGGTCTCGCGCGGATCGGCGACGCGCTCAAGACGCGCCCACAGCGCGAGGTTCTCGGCGACAGTCAGCTTGGTGTAGATGGCGGGCTGCTGGGGCACCCAGCCGACGCCCTGGGCGCTGCCACCTACGCTGCCCTCATCAGCGCTCTGCACACCGGCAAGCACCGACAGCAGCGTAGTCTTGCCCGCTCCATTGGGGCCGATCAGCGCGACCAGCTCGCCGGGGCGCACCTCGAAGCTGACCTCGCGCACGGCCACGCGCTCGCCGTAGCGCCTCGTGATCCCTTTGGCGCTGAGCACCGCCTCGTCGCTCACAGCAGCCTGCCCGGCGAGCGCTCCCAGGGCTCGAGGGTCAGGTGACGAGAGAGATAGACGGCAGTCTCGCGCAGCACTGAGAGGATCGGCAGCGCCACGAGCGCGCCAATCACCCCGTACAGATGCAGGCCCAAGAGCAGCGCGAAGATCACGAGCAGCGGGTTGGTGCGCAGGGTGTGAGAGAAAATCTGTGGCGCCACCACGTGGCCCTCCAACTGCTGCAGCCCGACGAACAGCAGCAGCACCCATAAGGCCGAGATGGGGTTGGTCACGAGCGCCACGATGATCGGCGGCAGCGCGCCAAGGATCGGGCCGATATAGGGGATCAGCTCCATGACGCCATAGAACATCGCGAAGGCCACGGCGTATTTCTCCCCGGCGGGGAAGATCCCCAGAACGCCGAACAGGTACAGGGCGAGGCCCGTGGAGACCCCCATGATGAGGCTGAACAGCAGCTGCCCGCCGACGTAGCGGGAGACGGCATGCTGGGCCAGCGTGGGGTAATCGTCGGCAGGAGTGCCGTCTCCGGCGGGCATGGCGCGGCGTACTAGGCTGCCGATGCGCTGCCCATAGATGAGCATGTAGACGGACAGCACGAACACCAGCACAACATCAAAGAAGGCAGCGGCCGCTTCGGTCAGTAGCCCCCCGCCGAAGGACGCCAGCGAGCTGGAGCTTTTGGAGATCTTGTCCTGCAGGGTCTGCAGGGCGGTCTTGCCCTGCTTGACGAGGTGCGCGTGGATGCCGTGTTCGTTTAGAGAGCTCTGGACTTCTTCGATCGTCCTATTGGCTTCGTTCACCAGATGGGGCAGGTTGTGCGTGAAGGCACGGACCTGGTTGGAGATAGGGTTGGCCAGCAGAAAGCCGATCCCGGCCAAAGTCAGGAAGAATGCGAGATACACAGCCAGCACCGCCAGGCCGCGGGGGAGGCGCGAGCGCTGGAGGAAGGCAACCGCCGGGTTGAGGATCAGCGCGATGACCCCCGCCACCACAAAGATCAGCAGCACCTTGCCCGAAGCCCTGGCCAGCGCCCACAGCGCCAGCAGCGCGATCGGCAGCACCACCAGCTGCACCCAGCGTGGCACCACGGTGCGCAAGGGCTCTACTGCGGTCGTGCCCGCCTCGGCGCCCGAGCCTTGCCCGCCGCCCGCGGACTCGTCCCCCACCAGCTCCCGCTCCTGCGGGCTGGGAGGCTCAGCCGGGGGTACGCCCGGACGGGGCGGCTCGGCAGGAGCCGCCGTCGTGTCCTCGACGCTCATCGCCCTCCCGTCATGGCCAGAGTATGGCTGAGGCGCAGGCGACCATCCTGTTCGTGGGCGACCTCGTCGGCAGCATCGGCAGGCGCACGCTGCTGGAATGCCTGCCCGAGTTGCGCGAGCGCTACGCGCCTACCTTCGTGGTGGTCAATGGCGAGAACGTGGCGGGCGGACTGGGCATAACACCAAAGGCTGCCAAGGAGCTCTTCGCCGCGGGTGTGCACGCCATCACACTGGGCAACCACGCTTACCATCGCCGCGAGATCTACCCCTATCTGGACGAAGAGAAGCGCATCCTGCGCCCCTACAACTACCTGCGCGGTCAGCCGGGCAGAGGCGCCTGCATCGTGGAGAACGATGGCGTGCGCCTGGGTGTCGTCAACCTCAGCGGCAATCTCTACGTGCGCGCGGGGCGCAGCGCGTTCACGGAGATCGACATGGCTTTGCAGGAGCTGGGCGACGTGGAGCACGTGCTGGTGGACATGCACGCCGAGGCCACCAGCGAGAAGATCGCAATGGGCTGGCTGCTGGACGGGCGCGCGACTGCCGTCGTCGGCACCCATACGCATGTCCCCACCGCCGATGGACGCGTGCTGCCCGGTGGCACCGCCTACATCACCGACGTGGGCATGACAGGCGCGCGCGGCGGCGTGATTGGCGTAAAGCGCGAGCAGGCCGTCGAGGCGCTCGTGACACAGATGCCGGTGCGCTTCAGCACCTCCGAAGAGGACCCTTGGCTGATGGGGGTGGTGATCAGATGCACGCAGTCGCGCAAGGCCGACGCGATCGAGCAGGTGTTGATGCCAGCACCGGGGACGAGGCGCTAGGGCACAGGCGAGCGCTCGCGCTGGCGGCCTTGACGCTGCTGGCGCTCGGGTTACGCGTGACGCACCTGGGACGCAGCCTGTTCACCGACGAGACCTACTCGCTGGCGCTGGCCCAACGCGGTTTCGGGCACATGCTTGGCCTGTTCGGCTACGAGGCGAATGGGACGCCCTACCCGATCGTGCTGTGGCCCCTGATTCGGGTGTTCGGCACGAGCGAGGCGGTGCTGCGAATCCCGGCGGTACTGGCCGGCACCGCGAGCGTGCCGGCACTGTGGTGGGCCGCCAAGCGGCTGGGCTACAGAGATGCCGTGGCGCTGGGAGCCGCCGCGCTGCTGGCGGTGAACCCGATGGCGGTTTGGTACAGCCAGGAGGCACGGCCTTACGCGTTTGTGGTGCTCGCGGCCTGCCTCGGATTTGGAGCGCTGCCGCGCGCCTTGGAGCAGAACCGCACCCAAGCACGGGTCGGCTATGTGGCGGCGATGGCCCTGTTGGGCTACTGCGACTTGCTGGCACTGCCGATCGCGCTGCCGGCGCAGCTGTTGGTCGCACGACGTGCGGGAAAGGATGGGATGCGCCGCTGGCTGTGGTCGCTGGTGGCAGTTCTGGTGTGCTGCATTCCCCTGCTCCTCGCGGCAACGATCGCGCGCGGCCGGCGCAATGCGCTGTATTGGCTGCCGAAGCTGAGCCGCAGCCTGGTGGAAGGCGCGGTGCAGGAGTTCACCGGCGGCCTCTCGGGCGTTAGCGCCGTGCGCTGGGTGACGGTACTCGCGGTCGTAGTGCTCCTCGCCACAGCTTGGTGGTATGGCAGAAAAACCGCGCTGTCCAAGCTGGCGGTGCCGGCCTGGTGGGGCCTGGCGCCGCCCGCGCTGCTGCTGGCGGTCTCGGCGGTGCAGCCGGTCTTCTGGCCACGCTACGCGATCCTGGCACTGCCGGGACTGTGCCTGCTGGTAGCGGAGGCGGCGGGGCAGTTGTGGGAGGCCAAGCGAAGTCGAGCCGTGACGGCCGCCACCGCGGTGGCGGCCGCGTGTCTGGCGGCGATTGTGATGGCCGGCTTGGTGGGGGACATCAAACAGCAGAGCGTTTTGCAGGAGAACTGGCCACCCGCCGTGGCGTGGTTGCGCGCGGAACGCAAACCCCGCGAAGCGGTCGTGGTCGACAACGCGCTGGTGCTGCCCTCACTTGGCTACTACGACCCGGCCTTGCGCGCCGGCGATGGCGTGGCGGTGGTGCAGGAGTGGCGCGACCGCCCATTGCCGGCCGGCTTCGTGGGATACAAGGATCGCACGGGCTATGGCAGCGTGCCTGTCGGTCCGCCGAGCGTGGCCAACTTCAAGGAACTGGCCAGGCGCGGCGGCGGCTTGTGGCTGGTGGTGAGCGAGGTGGACGAACGCCTGCAGGGGGGCGATCCGAGCACGGGCGCGGCAATGGCGTGGGCACGGCGCAACTGTCAGGTCAGCGGGCGCGCGAGCGTGGGCGTATCGATATTCCACATCACGGGCTGCTCGGTCTCCAATACGGTCGAGGCGGGCCGCGCGAGTGCAGGCAGCGGCCCACCCAGCAGCGCAAGCATGACGAGCCCGAAGAACCAGGGGATGTAGAGGTAAAACCAGTGTTCGATGCCGAGCTCTGTGGCGATCAGTACGGCGGCGCAGGCAGCGGCGAGCCCGACCACATCGGGCCTCCTGGGTAGAAAAGCGATCAGCACGGCCAACGCCACGGCGGCGGCCTCCACCACGGTCTCCCAGCCATGCAGCCCATAGAGCCCCCACACCGAGAAGGGCGAGAGGCGGTTGGACTGATAGACGAAGGTGCGCTCGTAGATCGTGTGCAGGGAATCGTGGGTGAAAGCCGGGATGGAGACGACGGCAGCTGTGAGCAGAAAGGCTCCCACGAACAGCATCAGCGCTCGCGCCTTGGCGCTGACGGAAGGCAACCGACCCAGCCCATGCGTAGCCAGCAGCGGCACGAGCGCCAGGGGAGCGAACTTGGTGAGGCCCGCGAGCGCCGCGAAGATCCCGCGCGCGGGTGGGGAAGTAGCGAACAGCACTGCCGCCAGCACGAGCGCACCGACGAACACGTCGTTGCTGTTGCTCTCAAGCGCGTAGAGCGTGAAGGGGTAGGCCACCCAGGCGTAGGCGAGCGCGATGCCAAGCGTGGGCCCACGCACGCGGACGCCGAGCAGGAACAGCAGCGCAACCGCGAGCAGGTCGCAGAAGATCGAGAAGGCATGCGCGGCGGGCAGATCGTCCCAGCGCCCGCTCCAGCCGAATATCTGCTGGAAGGGCACGTATCCCTCGTAGTTGACCGGCCCATAGGTGTCTCCGTGTTCATTGTCCGTCGGCCAACTGCCGTACAGCGGCTTGCCGTGCGTGAGCCGCTGCGCTCCGATCACCCCGGCATAGCCCACGTCGATGACGTTGGAGTCGGCGACGTTGAGGCCGATGCGAAAGCCGATCAGGAACACGACGCCGACAGCCAGCATCTCTGGGGGTATGCGCAACCGGGGGATGCGCCCGCTGCCAGCGCGCAGCATGCAGAGCATGCGCACGAAGAGGTACAGCAGCGGTGGATAGACAAGCGGCGCCGAGGCGTCGATGCGCGCGTGGTCAAAGAAGGCCAGCGAGACCGAGAAGGACAGCAGGACCAGCAGATCGAGGTGCAGCATTGAGAGCGGCCGGCGCCAGTCGCAGAAGCCGATGAAGAAGAGCAAGCAGAGGGGAAGCCAGATGTAGAGCTTGGTGACGTGCCTGCCAAAGGCTCCGGGATAGCCGCGCGCCATCGTCCAGGCGACCTGAAAGCCGGTCCACTGCTCGAGCACCCGCCCGGAGGCGTCGGCGATGTAGACCTGCACGATCTCCTTGTCCTTAGGCGAGAAATAGGAGACCTGCCAGCGTCCGGGGCCCTTCAAATAGGCGCCGCCGTAGGAGCCGGGGTACTTCGCGCGCTCGTGGCGCACCTTGGGCAGCCCTTCAGCGATACGCAGCACCTGGTTGGCCGAGAGGTGACGACCTGGGTAAGGCAGGTCTGAGGCAGCGACAGGTACGGGCGTGTTGGGATTGGCAGCTGTCGTCGTGGAGGAAGAAGAAAAAGAAGAAGAGGAGGAGGGGTTGCCGCTGGAGGGCGTGACAGAGGCGCTCCCGGGCAGCGATGCGGCTGGGGGCGTGGCGGCCGAGGCAGGCGCAACCGCGGTGAGCGACGCGGCGCAGGTGACCAGCAAAGCGAGCACGGATGAGCGCGAGGTCATCGTGCAGCGAGGTTACTGGCGCGCGCGAGACCTTGGGGCACGTTTGAAGGCTTGACGACCCGTGCAGAGGGGTGGGCGCGAAGGGACACGCGCGGGCGCCATAGCGTCCTCGACGGCGACGCAGACCCGCTCCACATCGGCGGGGGTCATGCCGAGGAAGAGCGGCAGGCGTACAAGCGTGTCACTGGTGTCTTCGCTGACCGGCAGCTCCAGCGGAGCACGCCCGAAGCGCCGGCCGGCGGTCGATGAATGCAGCGGTATGTAGTGGAAGTGCGCCTCGATGCGCTGCGCACCAAGGCGCTCGATGAAGCGATCGCGCTCAGCCCGGGTGGGCAGCAGCAGGTAGTACATATGCGCGTTATGCGTGCGTCCTGCGGGGATCGTGGGCCGGCGCAGGAGACCATCCCGCTCCAGTGCCGCGAAGCGCTCGTGATAGGCGCTCCAGATGGCCATCCGCCGCTCAAGGATTTCAGCGGAGTGCTGGATCTGCGCCCATAGGAAGGCCGCGTTGATCTCGCTGGTGAGAAAGGAGGAGCCGAGGTCGACCCAGGTGTACTTATCGACCTGTCCGCGCAGGAACTGGGAGCGGTTGGTGCCCTTCTCCTGCAGGATCTCCGCGCGCTCGATCCACTCCGGCCGGTTGACGAGCAGGGCGCCGCCCTCGCCGCAGGTGAGGTTCTTGGTCTCGTGAAAGCTCAGACAGCCAAGGTCGCCGATCGCCCCCAGAGGCGCGTCGCGATATGCCGCGGAGATGCCCTGCGCGGCATCCTCGATCACCGCCAGAGCATGGCGCTCGGCGAGGACGCGAATGGCATCCATGTCGCAGGCCACCCCGGCATAGTGAACCGGCACGATCGCGCGGGTGCGGGGGGTAATGGCCTCCTCGATCAGCCGCTCGTCGAGATTGAGCGTGTCCGGGCGGATATCGACGAAGACCGGCACAGCTCCGCGCAGGGCGACGGCGCCGGCGGTGGTGGGGAACGTGTAGGAGGGCACGATGACCTCATCGCCAGGTCCGACATCCGCGACGAGCATGGCCATCTCAAGCGCTGAGGAGCAGGAGAAGGTGAGCAGCGCACGCGGCGAGCCGAGCTGCTGGGCCAGCCACTGCGAACAGAGTTCGGTGAAAGGCCCGTTGCCCGACAGGTGCAGGTTGTCGATGGCCTCCTGGATGTAGCCGAACTCATCGCCTGTGGTGTGGGGCCGGTTGAAGGGGATTTTGGTGCTCGGCACACCGTCGGCAAGAGTTTCCATTTACAAAATGGTCCCAGTTATCAGCGAGCCGATCAAGCCATCAGTCGGAAACAAATACGCCGCCCAAGGGCTTTTGGAGGCCCCGGGTCCCCGCGATCGTTTTGCCCACCAGGGTGCCGCCGTTAGCGTCGTCCAGGTGGATTTTGATAGGCCGGCACTGAGCGTGGTGGTCCCCGTATATGGCTGCGGCGCGTGCGTGGGCCACCTGCATGAGCGCCTCACGGCGGTGCTCGCGGAGATGGGCATCAGCTATGAGATCGTGCTGGTCGACGATCGCGCGGGCGATGGCTCCTGGCCACAGATCGAGCGTCTGGCCGCCGCTGACAGTGCGGTGCGTGGACTGCTGTTGAGTCGCAACTTTGGCCAGCACGCGGCGATCACCGCGGGCCTGCGGCACGCACGGGGTGAGCGGGTGGCAGTGATGGACTGCGATCTGCAGGACCCACCGGAGGACCTGCCGCGCCTGTACGCGAAGTCGCTGGAGGGCTATGAGATCGTGTTCGGTCGCCGCGTGCGCAAGCCCACCGGCTGGCTGCGGGGGCTCGTCGGGCGCATGTACTTCCGCGGCATCAAAGTCTTCGCCGGCGCCGACATCGACGGGCAGTACGGCAGCTTCAGCGTGATCTCGCGCAAGGTGGTGGAAGCGTTTCTGACCTTCGAGGATCAGGACCGCCACTACATGATGATCCTCACCTGGCTGAAGTTCGACACCGTGGCGGTGGACTACCAGCCGGCGCTGCGCTACAAGGGCCGCAGCTCATACAGTCTGCCGAAGCTGATCGACCATGCCCTGGACGGGGTGTTCTTCCAGACCACTGTGCTGCTGCGCTGGATCGTCTACATGGGCTTCGGGCTGGCCGCGCTGGGTGGTCTGCTGGCGCTGCGCGTCGTATATGCGAGGGTAGTCGGGACAGTCTTTCCGGGCTGGACGAGCCTGGTGGCTGGCGGCCTGTTCGTGGGCGGCTTCATCATCCTCAGCACAGGAATAACCGGGTTGTATATCGGCAAGGTTTTCGATCAGGTTAGAGCGCGGCCGGTGTATGTGGTGGACCGCATGGTGGGAGGCGCGAGAAATGAACGAAACGGGCTATGGAGGGAGCAGCCGAGCACTTCGCAGACGCCCCTGCAGAGCACCCGCGGCGAACCTTCCTCAACCAGCGTGGAGGCCCTTTAGTGCAGTGGCAGCGCAGGGGAGTGCTGCTGTCCGCGCCGCCGCGGCGCGCCTGGAGTCACTCCCATGTGGCGCTGCCGGTCGTGGAGAGCACAGCCGAGAACACCCTGAACCTTTACTACTCGCCCCGAGATGAAAAGGGCAGAGCGCATATCGCACGGGCACGCCTGGAGGTGACGCCAGCAGGCGCCTTGTCAGTTGCCGGGCACGACCCCGATCCAGTGCTGAGCCCCGGAGAGCTAGGTGCATTTGACGACGCGGGAGTGACGGTGTCGTGTGTAGTGGAGGGAGCGCCGGGACAGGGCACGTTGCTCTATTACACGGGCTGGTCACTAGGGGTCACCGTGCCCTTCTACTTCTACGCGGGACTGGCCGTGCGCCGGCCGGGAGAGAACGTCTTTGAGCGCGTATCCAAGGCGCCGATCCTGGAGCGCAACGCGGTGGACCCATACCTGACGGCCTCGCCCTGGGTGCTGCGCGAGGCAGATGGGGTGTGGCGCATGTGGTACGTGTCCTGCGCGCGCTGGGAGATGGATGAGAACCCCACCCACCCCACCCCGCGCCACTACTACCACGTGCGCTACGCGCAGAGCGCTGACGGCCTGCGCTGGCAGCGCGAGGGGCGGGTGGCGATCGACTTCAAGGACGCCGGCGAGTACGCGATGGGTCGCCCCTGCGTGACGCGCGGCGCGGATGGCTACCGCATGTGGCTGTGTGCGCGCGGCGCGAACTATGGACTGGCATACGCCTCCTCCGCGGACGGAACCCACTGGGAGCGCGCGGACGCCGATACCGCACTCCCGGGGTCCCAAGAAGCGTGGGACTCGGAAATGCAGGCATACCCCGCGGTATTTGAACGGGGTGGCAGGCGTTATCTGCTTTACAACGGCAACGGCTACGGACGCAGCGGCGTCGGCTACGCGGTAGGTCCGGGAGGAAGCGAATGAGAATGGCGTGGGTGTACGTGGGGATATCGGTGATGGTGACCGCGTACGGACAGCTGGTAGTGAAGTGGCGGGTGTCCCAGCGCGGCCACCTGCCGGCGACGCTGGAAGGCAAGCTGCACTTCTTCGGCAGCCTGTTGACGGACCCCTGGGTGCTGAGCGCGATGGCGACGACGTTCCTCGCGGCGCTCTGCTGGATGGCCGCGCTCTCCAAGCTCGACCTCAGTCGCGCCTATCCCTTCTCGGCGGTGTCCTTCATATCGGTGCTCGTATTCAGCGGACTTTTCCTGGGCGAGGGGATCTCGCCCGGCAAGGTGCTGGGCGTGGCGATCGTGATCACAGGCCTGATCATCGGCGTGCGGGCGTAGGGACACGGGCATGAGTGGAAAGACAGTCGCGATACTTCAGTCCAACTACGTGCCGTGGAAGGGTTACTTCGATCTGATGGGGCGCGTGGATGAGTTCATCATCTACGACGACGTGCAGTACACCCGGCGGGACTGGCGCAATCGCAATCGGCTGAAGTCTCCCGAGGGGGTGCGCTGGCTGACGATCCCGGTGCAGGTGAAAGGGCGCTATCTGCAGCGCATCGACGAGACATTCGTAAGCGACCCCGGCTGGGCGCAGCGGCATTGGGCGGCCGTTCGGTCGTGGTATGGCAAGGCTCCCTTCTTCAAGCCTTACGAGGCTGCGTTGGAGAACTTGTATACGGGGCGCAAGGAGCTGAAGCTATCCGCCATCAATCGGCGCTTCCTGGAAGGGCTGCGCGATCTGCTGGGGATCAAGACGCCGCTGAGCTCCTCCAGTGACTACGCCAGCAGCGGGCAGAAGACGGAGCGACTGCTAGGGATCTGCAAGGCAGCAAATGCGACGAGCTACCTGTCAGGTCCGGCGGCACGCGAGTACCTGGACGAGGAGAGCTTTCGCGCGGCGGGCGTGCAGGTGCAGTGGATGAGCTATGAGGGCTATCCGGAGTATCCCCAGTTGCACGGGCCCTTTGAGCATGGCGTGAGCGTGCTGGACCTGTTGCTGAACGTGGGCGAAGACGCCCCCAAGTACATGCTGGGGGCGAGATGACGCCTAAGCCCGTGGTGATCTTCGGCGTGGGCGCCTTCGCGCAGGTGGCTGAGGTGTATCTGCGCAAGGACAGTCCCCGCGAGGTCGTGGGGTATACGGTGGACGGCGAGTACGTAACCGCCGCCGCGTTCGCGGGCCTGCCGGTGATGGCGTTTGAGGAGCTACTGGAGAGCCACCCACCCGACCGCGTGGACCTGCTGATAGCGACGGGGTTTCGCGGCGTGAACAGCGTACGGCGCGGCATCTACGAGCGTTGCAAGGATCTGGGTTACGAGTTCGTCAAATATGTGAGCTCAAGGGCGTACGTGATGAGCGACGAGGGTGTCGGTGAGAATACCTTCGTATTCGAGGCGAACGTGATCCAGCCATTTGTGGAGATCGGCAGCAATGTGGTGGTGTGGAGCGGCAATCACATTGGTCATCACAGCCGCATCGCGGACCACTGCTTCATAGCCTCTCATGCGGTGATCTCAGGACATGTGATGGTTGGGGAAATGTCATTCATAGGGGTCAATGCGACGATGCGCGACGGGATCGAGCTGGGCCCAAGGTGCGTGATCGGCGCCGGAGCAGTGGTGCTGAGGGATCAGGAGGAGGGAACGGTGCTGCGCGCCACCGAGGCGCCGGTGCACCCGAAGAAGAGTTGGGAGCTGCGCAATTTCTGACGTAGTGACACCAGTGGCGCGGTACTACTCCGAGAAGCTCGGTGCTCACGGCGTCACACCCCAGGGGGTGGATTGGAACTCTGAGGATTCCCAGCAGCTGCGCTTCAGTCAGCTGCTGCTCGTGATGCAGGAGGAGCCAAGGGAGCCGCTGGTGCTGGACTACGGCTGTGGCTATGGCGCGCTCGCACGGCGTCTGATCGCCGCCGGCGCTCCGTTTCGCTATGTCGGCTTCGATGTATGCACGCCGATGGTGGCGCGGGCACGCGCAGACGTGCGCGACCCGAGGTGCAGTTTCACCGACCGCGAAAGCGAGCTGCCTGTTGCCGACTACACAGTGGCCAGCGGCATCTTCAACGTTCGCCTGCAGGCTTCATCCGAGCAGTGGCGGGCACACGTGGTTAAGACCATCGACGCGCTGGCGCGGCACAGCAGCAGAGGCTTCGCCTTCAATATGCTGACGCGCTATGCCGATGCGCGGAAGCTGCGTGACTATCTCTACTACGCGGACCCCGGCGAGTATTTCAAGCTGTGTAAGCAGAGCTGGTCACGCAACGTGGCGCTGCTACACCACTACGACCTATATGAGTTCACCATCCTGGTGAAGCTGGGCAGCGAGCCCAAGGCGCTGCTTCACCCCTGATGGGCGCGGTACAGCCGCTCCTCAGCAGGTCGGTAGTACTCGTCACTGGAGGTGACAACGCGGGTGTACCAGCCAAGCAGCTGCTGAGTGCGCGGAGGCTGTTCGAGCACGAACTCGTCGCCGAGCGCGCGCACATAATCGATCTGCTGCTTGAAGAAGGAGCGCGTGAACATATGGTTGATGGCGAGGCGGTCACGATTTGTCATGTTGCGTCCCGCGGCGTGCCATAGAGTCGAGTCGAATACGAACATGGAGCCGGCGGGACATTCAACCGCGACCGAGGCGTTCTCCATGTATCTCTGCCCGGGCGGGCCAGTGCGCTGGTGGGTGCCCGGTACGACAAGCGTGCCGCCGTTGGCGGCGCTGAACTCGTCGATCGCCAGCATCGTGTTGACAGAGGCCAGATAGCCGTCCATGTAGCGCGGGAAGTCCATGTGAAAGGTGTACTGCAATATTTCGCCGAGCGCACCATCGTAAGGCGGCAGGATGAGACCGTTCTGCAGGTGCATGACGGCGGTGTCAGAAACGGTGTTATCGACGATCGCCAGCAGCTCCGGCAGCTCCAGGAGCTCGGCGAAGACGGGGTCGTAGCTGAGCATCGAGCGCATCACACCCACCTCGCGGGCGCGATCGAGCCGCTCCTGCCCGACCTCTTCAAGCGTGCGCGCCTGCGCTTCATACATGCCCGCACGAATGCGCTGGAGCAGCTCCGGGGAGAGAACATCGGTGACAATGCCGGCGCCCGAGTACTTCAGGGCGTCGAGGGTGCTCGGCAGCCAGTCGGCTTCGGTACTCGAACAAATGGGCAGCATCGAGTGAATCGTATGCAAAGGGTCGGGGTCGGTCAAGCGCTTCTCGCCCGCTTCAGTCAGACACATTTCGATCTGGATGGACGGCTGCCAGACAGGTGGGCGACAGCGAGGAGGCACCTCTGCGCAGTGCGATATCTACTCTGATTCGACTATGTCGAGCCTGCTGCTGCCCACCGATGAGGCGTCACCGGCGGCTGCCAGGCGTAGGGGCGGTTGGGGCCCGCTGGTGGCGTTGGCGATCGCCGTGGTCGCCGTGCTCGGCACCTGGCTTGGGTCGGGCGTGGGGGCCACAGTGTTGCCGCGGTTTCTGGTGTTCGAAGCCTTGTACGTGGTGCTGCCGGGCTGCTTGCTGTACATCCTGCTGAGCCCGAGCACGGGAGGGCGCCTGCGCACATTGGCGATCGGCTGGCCCTTGGGTTACGCGATGGAGGTGGGAGCGTTTGCGCTGACGGCCGCACTGCACGCACGCGGCGTGCTTACGCTGCTGCCGCTGGGCTCGCTGATCCTCGGCGGGGCGATCGTGCTGCAGCCAGCGGCAAGGGAGCGGCTGCTGGTGCTGCTGAGAGGACCCGGCGCAACATCGGGAGCCACATCGGGATCGCGGTCGAGCCTGCTCGTGCCGCTGGCAGTGAGCGCCGCGGTGGTGCTGTTGGCGTTTACCTTCTTCGCCTCCTCGCCTCTGCCGGAAAGCGCGCACAGCGTGTCCTACAGCGAGGACAACGTGTTTGACATAACCCTGGCGGGCGAGGCGCGTCACCACTGGCCGATCACGGAGTCATGGATAGCGGGACAGCCGTTGCACTACTACACAGGCGTCTTCCAGCACGCCGCGGCGCTGAATCAGGTCATGGGCATCCCTCTCGCGGCTTCGTTTCTGCGCCTGCTGCCGAGCACGATGTTTCTGATCGCGGCCCTGCAGCTGTGGGCGCTGGGCTCGAGCCTGGGGCGCTCGCGCTGGATCGGGCCATTGGCAGCGCTTCTGCTGCTGGGTACGCAGGACGTGAACCTGAACCCATTGAAGTCGCTGGTGCTGCAGATCAACCCCTTCACGCAGTTCCCGCTCAGCCCCAGCTTCGCTTTTGGCGTTCCCTTCTTTCTCGGGGGCCTGCTGTTGTTGCAGACGCGCGTGGTGGCTTCTTCCTCGCCCACCACACCCAACCCCGGCACAACACGCCGAGGGGAGACGGCGGGGCTGCTTCTGATGGTGGCGATGTACGTGGCGGGAGTGGCTTCGGCGAAGGCCTTCGGAGCGTTCGATCTCGTGGGGGGACTCGGCTTGTATTGGCTGTGGCAGACAGCCAGAGGCAAGGGCTCACGCAGCTTGACCTACTGCGTGGCAGTGGCCGGGGTGGCGGTGCTGGCGGTGTACTTCCTGATGATCGCCGGCGGCGGGTCCGCAACGATGGGCGTGCACCCGCTCGCCTTCTTGCAGGAAGGCAACACCCTGGAACGCGCCACACGCGTGGCCAAGAGCGTGGCGGGACCCTCGTTCTACTGGCTGGTGCTGGCGGTCGGCGGATGCGTACTGGCGGTATGCGCGCTGGCGCCGCTGCTTGGCGCGGGTTGGCTGCTGTGGAGAGAAAGGGGCCTGCCGGAATCCACCACGCTGCTTTTCTCGGTGTTCCTGGTGGGCTTGGCGGGCTACGTGATGCTGGGAGCGCCCGGCGGGGTCGAGGGAGTGTTCTTCGTCTATGGCTATATCGCCCTCGTGCCGGTGTCAGCGCTGGGGCTGGTGCGATTGTGGGGAGAAACCCCCCTGATGGTAAGACGGGGGCTGCTGCGCGTGTGCGCCGGGCTGTTCGCTTTAGGCGTGGTGATCGCGGCTGTGTCGGGGGCTGTCAGCTTGACTGGCGTGGCGCGGAAGGCATGGCTGGTGCTGGCTTACGGCTCGGTGGTGGGTGCGGTGGCGTTGGCAGTGTGGACAATGCAGAAGCGCTACACAACATCGCTCCCTTCAATATGGGCACGTGTAGCCGCGTGCTGCATACCACTGCTGCTTGCACTGGCACTGGTCAAGCCCGTCGCCCTGGCGGGCAACGGAGCGTGGAAGACAGTGGTGGGCAAGTCCACGTCGCTGGCGGACACGAACAGCGAATATGGGATGACGGCGCCGCTGTATGCGGGTCTTCTATGGGTGCGCACACACACAACCCCCTGCGATGTGCTGGCGGTCAACAACCACTACGACAATGCGGCTCATGCCGAGTCGGTGTATTTCTATTACTCCGCGTTTTCAGAACGGCGTGTGTTTCTTGAGAGCTGGCGCTATACCGCTGGAGGACAGACCGGCGGGCTGCCCTACCCGGGGCGCTTCGCTTTGAACCAGCGCGCCGTGGCGCAGGCCAATCCCGAAGCCCTACGAGAACTGGCGCGCAGGGGCGTCAGCTACGTGTTGATCGACAAGACCCACACAGGCGGCCCGCGCGAGCCGGCGAGCGTGAGCAAGCTGGTGTTCTCCAATAGCGCGCTGGATGTCTACCGGCTGCTGGGTCCAAGCCCGAAGTGCTGAGTGATCAAAGGGGCGACGTCGCGGATCGCCCACTGCGCGTTGGGCGGCGGCTGCAGTCCGCAGAAGATCAGCGCCCCAAGCGAGTCATCGGCATGTAGCGAGCCATGGGAGCCACCGCCGACGTGAGCCTGGCCACCCCAGTCAAGGAACTCGTAGCCGGGGGCGGCAGATAGCAGCACATCGCCGGAGGTGGGACAGGTGAGCGCCGACCAGACGCGAGCAAGCGCGTCGGGGAAGGCCGGAGCATGGATGCGCCCGTCGCGCAGGGAGGCATCGAGCGCCGCCAGCTCGCCCTGCACGCTCCAGCTGAGCCCGCGCGCATCGCAGACCTTCCCACCGGGCGCAAAGCGCAGCTCGCCCACGGACGGCCTTGCGATGACGGCCTCAAGCGGCGCGTCGTGCGAGTCGAGCTCAAGCCACATCACGAGCTGTACACCATCGATCTGCAAGCTGCGCCTGATGACAGTGGAGCGCAGCGTCGAGCGACGGTGCTCTGAGAGCACGTAGACCATCGCCGCTCGCTGAGTCGGGGAGAGCGCGATGCGCGGCTCGGTGCGCGTGCGGCGTGCAGCGGAGCCGACGGCGGCGAGCCTTGAGTTGCCGGGGCCAGCTATCTGCAGCTCATCGAGGGCGGCGTGCAGGTCGATCGTCTCGGCGATCAGCGCCTGGGAGTGGTCGGCCATCACGATCATCGCGTGCTGCTCCAGAAAGGCGTCAAGGCCCCCACCAGCTGCCACCAGTCGTGCCAACTGCTCATCTGCGTGAGCCAGCGACTGAACCTGCGCCTCGGGGCCATCCTTATGCGAGCGCCAATCGTTGTCGGGCAGCGACAGCAGCAGGAAATCAAACAGATCGTGCTCCACCAGGTAGGAGCCCACGCAGCCTGAGTGGCGATCGCGCACACCCGGCATCCCCAGCCCGGAACGGCAGCCGGTGGGGCGGCTGGAGAAGATATCGGCGTAGAACAGCTCGCGTGGGCCCAGCACAGGGTGGCGCACAAGCGTCGCGGCCAGGCGCGTAAGCGTGCTGTCGCGCTGGGGCTCGTGACGGTGGCGCCCGCGGTACATCAGATAGGTGGTGCCGGCGGTACGCACCTGGATGTCATCGAGCGCCTCAAACACCGTCGGCGTATCGGCCGCCAGGTGCGCGCGGTTCATGTTGTAGACGGTGTCGGTGAGCTGGCGCGCGATGCCGAAGCGCTGCGAGGCGCGGAAGCTCGATCCGTACTCGACATAGCGCTGCTCCTCACGGTGATACCAGTTCATCGCGGGGATGTGGTGGCGGTCCTGGGCGGTGCCCGTCACGATTGAGGCGGCGCAGACGGGGGTCACGGATGGGAAGGCAGCCACGCAGTCAGAGACGTACAGACCGCGGCGCATCATCTCCCCCAACACCGGTGCCTGGCCCTCGGCGACGGCGCGCTCCAGCATGGCCGGGGCCATGGCGTCGATGACGCAGAGGATCAGCTTGGGAGGGGTAGACACGGTGGAGAGGGGTGAGCGGGACGGAGTGAACGGGACAGCGAACCGGCCCGAACGCTAGCGGCCGAGGATGCGCAGCCCGGCGTACTTCTCTCCGGCGCGGCGGCGGGTGGAGAGCAGGAGCCAAGCGAAGGGCACAAGCGCGATGTAGCCCAGGGGGTGCAGCAACGCGGTAAGTGCGGCGATCACGAGCGCGGCGCTATCGACGTAGAGAGTGAGCGCTTCGCGTGCGCTGCGATCCGCCAGACGCGCGCGGGCGCGCGCGATCAGCGGTCGCACCGCTGCTTGACCAAGCAGCGCGGCAAGCGCACCGCCGATCAGCCCAGGCCAGGTGGCGTCGCCGTGCTCGCCGAGAGTGCCTGCAAACAACAGCGCACCGACGCCAATACCCAGGCCGGCGATCATCGCCCCCAACGGCCCGGCCTCAAAGCGCTCCGCGCCGAAGCGAAACTGCAGCAGGTAGGCGATGAGCAGCAAGGCCGCCATCGCCACCAGCCACCAGCCTTCCTGCAGGAACGAGAAGTCGCTGTGGGAGAAGCCGACGCCGAGGGCGCCCGCCGACCCGAGGGCACCGGCGAGCAAGGCCGGCAGGAACGGGCGCAGACCCGCCGCAAGTGCGAGGCCCAGACCGAGGCCGATGTAGAAGGTGAGGTTGTTCATAGGGATCGTGAGGGTCCTGCCGGTTGCCGCGCGCAACGGTCCTGCCTGCTGCTGCACGCAGCCTATCTCGCCCGTGCGATCTGCTCCCGCCAAGCTAGTCTCTGCGGCTATGGCAAGGGATGAAATCCCCCCCACCCGCCACAAGGCGCGTCCCGCGGCGCACGAGCTGGCGCGCTACGAAGGGCTGTTTGCGGCGCGTACCCGCGGCATGCGCAGCTCGGCGATGCGCGAAATGATGGCTCTGACCGAGCGCCCTGAGGTCATCTCGCTCGCCGGAGGACTGCCGGACACCTCGACGTTCGCACCCGAGCTCTACGCGAAGTTGATGTCGCGTGTGGCGGCCGAGTCCACGGCGCGCGCGTTGCAGTACGGCCCGACCGGTGGCATGGCTGTGGTGATGAAGGGGATCGTCAAGGTCATGGAAGCCGAGGGCACGATGGTGGACTGCGAGGACGTGATCGTGACCACTGGCGGCCAGCAGGTGATCGACCTGGTCTGCAAGACGCTGATCGACCCAGGGGACGTGATCGTGGCCGAGGCGCCCACCTACCCGGGCGCGGTGCCGACGTTCAGCGCCTACGAGGCCGATGTCGTACAGATCGAGATGGACGAGGAGGGAATGCCGATCGACGCCTTGGTGGCGACCCTCGACGCGCTGGGGGCCGAAGGCCGGCGTCCGAAGTTCATCTACACGATCCCCAACTTTCAGAACCCCGGCGGGGTGACGATGTCGCTGGAGCGCCGTCAGCGGTTGGTGGAGGTGGCGCGCGAGCGCGAGCTGTTGATCCTGGAGGACAACCCTTATGGGCTGCTGCGCTACGAAGGCGAGCCGCTGCCGACGCTGTACTCGCTGGACGCCTCAAGCGCCGGGCGGGGAGGCGCCTCAGATCTCGTCATCTACCTGGGCACCTTCTCCAAGATCCTCTCGCCCGGAGTGCGGGTGGGCTGGGCGGTTGCCCCCAGGCCGGTGCTTGAGAAGCTCAACCTGGGCAAGCAGGGCGCCGATCTGTGCTCCTCCCCGGTGACGCAGCTGTTCGTGGCTGCCTATCTCGAGGAACAGGACTGGATGGGGTATATCCGGACGCTGCGCGAGCTCTATCGCAAACGCCGCGACACGATGCTGGAGGCGCTCGAGAAGCACTTCGGCGATCGTGCTCGCTGGACCAAACCGCAGGGCGGCCTGTTCATCTGGGCGACCTTGCCGCAGTACATCGACACCACCGATCTGCTGGCACGAGCGCTTGAGAGCGAGAACGTCGCTTTCGTGCCTGGCCGGGCCGCCTATATGGATGGCCGAGGCGCCTCCTCGATGCGCCTGAACTTCGCCGGGATCCGCGAGCAGGACATCCGCGAGGCGATCCGGCGCATCGGCAAGGTCGTCGACGAGCAGGTCGGGCTGTTCGGGACGCTGACCGACTCCCCACCTCCTCCCGCCAGGCCGCCAGCCGAGGCGCCCGCAGAGGAGTCCGGGGAGATGGCCGACGTCGTGGACCTCCCCCGGCGGCGAGCGCAGGGAAGATGAAGGTCGCCATTCTGAAGGGGGGCCGCTCACTGGAGCGCCAGGTCTCGCTGCGCTCGGGCGCTCAGATCGAGGACGCCCTGCAGCGGCTCGGGCACGAGACGGTGGTGATCGATGTCAGCCCCGAGCTGGTCAAACAGGTGCGCGAGGCCAAGCCCGATGTGGCCTTCATCGCCTTACACGGACGCGATGGCGAGGATGGGGCGGTGCAGGAGCTGCTGGGGGCGATTGGCGTACCCTATACGGGCTCGGGCCCCTCCGCCTGCATTCGCTGCGCCGACAAGGTGCTGGCCAAGCACCTGATGCGCGACGCGGGGGTGCCAACACCTGAGTTTCACTCCTTCAACGAGACCGCCTTCCGTGAGCTGGGGGCAGCAGCGGCGCTGAAGGACATCGAGCACAGCCTCGGTTTCCCGCTGGTGGTCAAGCCGGCCGGACAGGGCTCAGCACTGGGGATCAAGTTCGCGCGCAGCAGCGAGGACGTGCCCGGCGCACTGCTGGCGGCCTTCTCCTACGACCGCAAGGTGCTGCTTGAGCGCTACGTGAAAGGGCGCGACCTGGCGGTATCGGTGCTCGACTCCCTGGACGGCAGCGAGGCGGTGGCGCTGCCCGTGGTTGAGGCAGTGCCGCACGACGAGGACTTCTACGACTTCGAGGCTCGCTATCAGATCGGGCGCACGGCCTTTGTGTGTCCGGCCGAGCTGCCGCAGGAGCTGGCAGCGCAGGCGCAGGGGCTGGCGCTGCAGGTCTACAAGCTGCTCGGCTGTCGCGGCTTCGCGCGCGTAGACCTGATGCTGGATCAGGACAGCGGCGAGCTATGGGTGTTGGAGACCAATGCCATACCGGGCTTCACCGAGACCAGCCTGCTGCCGCAGGCCGCGGATGCGGCGGGCATCGGCTTCGACGAACTCGTCTCGCGGATCCTCCTGAGCGCACCTATGCGCTCGGGCGGCACCTGAGCAAGCGAGGCATGAACGCAGCATCGCGCCGCTCAGGAGTCGCCCGCAGCGAAGTCCTCTGGGGAGACCTCGTCGAGGAACTCCTTGAACTTCTCAACGACGTCCTCGGACTCCTCGATGTTGTGCTCGAACTCGATGGCGGACTCGTTGATGACCTCCTCGGCAGCGTAGATCGGCGCGCCGCAGCGCACGGCCAAGGCGATCGCGTCGCTCGGGCGGGAGTCGATTTCAAGCTCGCGGCCGTTCATGGTGAGGGTGATGGAGGCAAAGAAGGTGTTCTCGCGTAGCTCCGTGACGGCTACCTGGGTGCACTTCGCCTCAAGCTCGCCGAGCATGTCGTAGAGCAGGTCGTGCGTCATCGGCCGCGGCGTGGAGGCGCCCTGCAGCTTCATCAGGATCGAGGCCGCCTCGGGGTGGCCGATCCAGATCGGCAGAAATCTGTTGCCGTCGACCGTCTTCAGCAGCACGATCGGCTGCTTGCCGACCATGTCAAAGCTGACGCCATAAATGACCATCTCCTGCACAAGCATCCTCCGGGAGGGTGGGGCTCAGAGTATAGGTGTCTGCTGGGCTTGCTTTGCGGACCAGACGGGCCTGAGACCCAAGCCAGCTAGCGGGCCGAGCCGCGAAAGCTCCAGAGCTTGTTGCCGATGAAATTGAGGGGCATGGAGGCCGCCACGGCCAGCGCCTGGGCGGGCACCTTGGCGACGCCGCCGGCTTCGACCAAGACCACGAGCAGGATGAAGCTGAAGCCAAAGGCCACGAGGCTGACGAAGAAGAAGCGCGGAGCCTGGAAGCGCACCTGCCCCTCCGACGCGTCGAAGGTCCAGTGGCGGTTGAGCAGGAAGTTGTTGGTCACAGCCACGAACCAGGCCAGCACCGCGGAGACGTGGTAGTCGATGCCGAAGGCGTGCACGCAGAGCGCGTAGACACCGAGGTTGACGGCGAAGCCGGTGCCGCCGACGACGCCAAAGCGGATCAGTTGCAGCCAATTGGAGGGGCGACGCAGGCCGTGCAGCAGTCGCATGTGCGCGCGCGGCTCCGCGCTTGGCGGGGGAACAGGAGCCGCCGGCGGCGCAGGTGGGCGCAGCAAGTCCACGGCGGTGGCATCGTCGTTCATCAGTCAAGGGTAGCGAGACGACTACGCGGAGGCTGGGCTGCGAGGCTCAGGCTCAGCCGATCGGCCAGGCGTAGAGCGAAGGCGACGATCGTGAAGGTGGAGTTGGCCTGGCTGGAGGTGACGAAGGCCGAGCTGCTGGCGACGTATAGATCGTTGAAGCCGTGCACGGCCAGATCGGCGTCGAGCACACCGTCCTCGGAGCGAGCCGACATGCGCGTGGTGCCGGACTGGTGGCAGCCGTAGAAGAAGCGATCGCGGATGGCTTTCTCAAAGTCCTTTCCGTCCACGAGGTACTCAAGCTGCCCCAGGGAATGGCGGCGCAGGTAGCGGTCGAAGTGCTCATGGGCACGCAGCACACCGTCGATGTCGCGCTCATCGATGTGCATCTGCGGGTGCAGTCTGGGCATGCCCAGGGCGTCGCGCTCGCCGACCGGCGCGACGTGACTGGCGTGGTGGGGCAGGTGCTCGCTCTGGTAGAGCAACGGATAGACATTGGCGGAGCTGGGGATGAAGAAGCCGGGCAGCTTGCGCCCGCGCTTGAGAAAGCGCCCATAACCGAGCGCGAGCGCGAAGGCCGTCGTGGCGAAAGGGCTGCGCAGGATGTTGGCGAGATGCGCACGCTTTGAGATCAGGCGTGTGTTGCCGAGCTGGTGTTTGCGGATGCCCTCGGAGATGAGCAGGCGCCCCAGCGGAGAGACAAGCATCAGGTAGACAAAAGAGAGGGGCCCGCTGCGATGGGCCGGGTCGCCGATCTCGGGGTTTTCAAGCCACATCGCGGCGTTGGGCAACTCGTGTTCAAGCTGGAACTCAGGCGAGAAGGTGAAGCGCCGGCGCACATAGACCCCATCGGGGTCGCGCTCGTAGCCGTAGATGGTGTCCTTGGCGGGCGTGGCGAAGTGCACGCGCGCGATGCGCGCCTCGATGTGGGCCATGTACCAACGGCCGAGGTGGCCGGCGTGGTTGCCGATGCCACGCGAGTGCACACGGTCTGAGGCGAAGAGCAGGCGCGTGGCCTCAAGGCCTCCACAGGCGAGGACATAGCGCCCGGCACGAATGGTGGAGCAGCTGCCGGCCAGCGTTTGCCCGACCATATGGCTGACTGTGTAGCCGTCCTCTCCGACGACGATCTCGGTACAGGTGAGCTTGGTGGTGAGCGTGACTAGCGGGGACTCTGTGAGCCGCGGCAGATACTGCTGGCGAAAGTTGGTCGGCAGTGACCAGCGCTCAAGCGTCGTGGAGCGCAGCTCCCCCTCCGGCCAGCCGGGGATCAGAGAGCGCTCAGCCAGATCCGGCAGCTCGCGGGCGTCGAAGATGTCCTGCGAGCCGCACACACACCATTCGCATGCGCGCTTGTAATAGGGCTGGATCTCCTCGTAGCTCACCGGCCAATCGGCATTTCCGGCTACCTGACGGGTCTGGAAGTCAATCGGATCGAAGGGGACGCAACGCCCGCCCCAGATGTTGGAGGCGCCGCCGATCTGGCGGCGGGTGGCCTCGGACATCGGCATGTGCGCGGGGTCATCCACGACAGCGTCGCCCAGCTGCTGGGCCTCGGCATCGAAGGACTCCGCGCCGCTCTCGATCAGCGCCACGCTGTGGCCGGCCTGAGCAAGTTCGAGCGCGAGCGCAATACCGGCGGGACCCGCGCCCACGATGGCGACCTCGGCTTCGAGCTTCGCGTCGGGAGGAAGAGTGGTGCCATCGATCCGCATCGCGCATTGGTGGTTAGCACAAGTCGAGTAGTTCGCCAAACGGTGCCCGCTGGCGCACGCGCCGCCGCGAGCAGGCTAGGCTTTGGGGTGGTGGCCACTAGCGAGGACAGGACGACCTGGACGCGCCGGGGATGGGGTGTATCGCGCTACTCGCTGGCCGGCGCACTGACCGGCTGCGCCGTGCTCGCCTTGGTGGCGGTGTTTGTCATCGGTGTCGGCGGGGGCGGCTCACACCACCCTCACGCCACGGCCAAGGTAGTTTCAACTACGAGTGGGCATACGGCCGCGAGCACTCCCCATCCGGGCACGGCCCTGAGCGCCGCCGCGGGAGCCGACGGGGGTGGGGTGCATGCGAAGCCCAGCAGCCACACCGCCGGCGTATCGGTGGGCGCCGAAGGGCAGGTGGTGGCAAGCGAGGTACCGGACCCTGAAGCCGCCAAGAGCTTCCCGGCACCGGCCTCGGTGCATCACAAAGCCGCGACCACGCCAAGTAAGGCCGCGGAAGTGGCGGTGGCCCCCGGAGCGCCTTCGGACGCGGAAGTGCGGCGGGAGCTCAACCAGATGCATGCGGTGGAACGCCAGGCGCGCCAGCAGACACTCACGACGGTGCCGGGAGGAGGCTCGATCGGGGGCAATGGCACGATCACGCCGCCGCAGGGGATTCCGGCGGTGGTGGCGAGGGTGATCGCGGGCGGCAACGCGATCACCGATTTCCCCTACGTATTCGGGGGAGGCCACGCGTCCTTTGTGGATAACGCGTATGACTGCTCGGGCTCGGTCAGCTACGCGCTGGCGGCGGGTGGGCTGCTGTCAGCGCCGGAGACCTCGGGGACCCTTGAAAGCTGGGGCGCACCAGGGCCAGGGAAGTGGATCACGGTGTATGCCAACGCTGGGCACACCTATATGTACGTGAACTTGGGCAATGGTTGGATCCGTTACGACACCAGCGGGCGCAGCGGCGTGTTCGCCTCACGTTGGCAGCCGGCAATCCGCTCCAACGAAGGCTTTGTGGCACGTCATTGGCCAGGTCTGTAAACCCATCCGGCGCGGCGGTGGCGCAGTCCCTCCGTCCGACTTGGCCGTGAACCCCCGCTCAGCGGCGCAGCAAGACCGGGGTGAGCACTGTGGTGCTCTGCGTGGCCGAGTTGCGCACGACTAGCCGCAGCAGCAGCGTCACCTTGTGCACACGGCGTAGGCGGGCGTTGGTGCGCGGGGAAAACTTGATGCGCACGCTGGAGTGCCCGCCCTTGGTGGTGACAAGGATGGCCTGACCAACGATCAGCGACTGCGGCGAACCGGCAGGCAGGCCAACGGCCTTGCGTCCCGTGATGCCGAGGCGATGGGCGGTGCCGCTGTCAAGCAGCACTTCGAAGTGGCCGGCGACCTGCTGGTTGACGGAGTAGTTGACCACGAGACCCTGACGCAGAGCGCGAGCGAGCGAGCGATTGCCAGCCACGGCGCTGGCGATCGGCGGGGTGCCCTTCGGTGTGGGAGGCTGCCCAGTGCCGGAGCCCTTGCCTGTGGTGGTGCCAGTAGGCGTGGCTGCACTGCCTGCACTGCCAGGAGCGCTTTCGTTAGGTGTGCCTCCGCCGGAGCCGCCACCGTTTGAGGGAGGTGGCGGGCCGACGACCGTGATCGGGTGCGAGACGCTCGCGACGTTGCCAGCGGCATCGGTGACGGTCAGCGTCGCCTGGTAGGTGCCGCCGTACTGGTAAGCGTGGAAGACACTGGCGTAAAGCGAGCTGCTGGCGTTGGGCCCGCTGAAGCCAGTACCGCTAACTACCGGCGTGCCATCGCCGAAGTTCCAGGAGAAAGTAGCGCGGTACTGCGGCTGAGCGTTAGGCAGCGTAGTGGGATCGGCGGACTGCTCCAGAGTGATGTCCGACTCGGCCCCGTCGAAGCCGACGACGTCGCCCGAGTTGACGGGGTCAGCCGCGGTGAAAGAGGGTACGAGATTGTTGTGCAGCTCACAGCGCAGGCCGGGATAGGCGTAGTACTGCGCCGCCTGGTTGTACTCGGTGTTGAGGTAGTAGTCGTGTTCGTTGATGATCTGGTTGAAGTAGTGGCCGGCTTCGGTGTGTTCGTCGGGCGTGCCCGAGCCCTGCACGATCGGCGGGGCCTCAAACCAGTCACGGCACTGATCGGGCGCCTCGTTGCCACTGAGGGGTTCGTTCCAGCCGTTGAGCGTGGGATCGGTGATCGTGGCGAACTGCTCGGCGGCGACCTGGTTGATGAGGATGTCCGGCAGGCCGTGATCGGAGTACCCATCACGGGAGAGTTCCAGCGAGTTGGGCTCCTGCTCGATGCCCGAGCCATCTTGACAATCAGAGCCATTACGGTAATTCGGGAAGTTGGGAAGCATTTCAGGGTGGAACTTTGCTCCGAAGGAACCGGCGACCCAAGGAATGACCGCGTACAGGAGCGGTTCGGCGGAAGCCGTCGAGGTGAAGCTGTGGTAGCTGCAGAAGCTGCGCTTGTAGCTTTCCTCTTCGGCTTCTTCGGCAGGCGAGGGCGATACCGCCATTTCCTTCCAGGGCTTCACCTTGGTGCTGTCAGAGCAGTGCCCTGAGGCCCCGCCGGTATCGGTGCAGATGGTGACATCGGGGGGCGTCAACAGGAAGAAAATCGTGCCCAACCCAGCGTGGATTTGATTGTTGGCGAGGTAGTTCTTGAGCTCGGTGCGCAGCTGGGCATCAGTGAAGCAGGCAAAGTTACGGTTCAACCCCGGAGCTGGGTCGGTGCAGCCGTCAGACGGGTACATGTTGCGATCAACGGCGCCCCCGCGGAAGGTCGAGCTGTAAGAAGCGCGAGTGCCGTTGGTTTCGGTGTACTGGGGGGTCAGCGAGAAGACATTGCCAAGACCACCGGAGTTGGCGCCGACATCAGTGAGGAACTGGTTGATGAGCTGCTGCCAGTCGCCGTGATATTTGCCGGGCCGACCGGGATCTCCAGGCCGCAGCACCGCCGGGTCCCAGTAGATCGTGTAGGTGTTGTTCGCACCTATCACGGGCCCGCCGCCGTATTCCAACGAGCTAAATGGATCGTAGGTTTCTTCGAGGACGGTCGCGTGGCCCTGCACGCCATATTGCTGACTTTCAACCGTGACCACCCGGGCATTGGCGGTGCTCGTGAAAGCAAGCACAGCAGCGACCAGGCCCACAAGCGCCAACACGGGCGCAAGCGACAGGACAGGCAAGCGAAGCGGGCGGAAAATGAACGTCACGGCCCCTTCATCGGCAGGTGCCCCGTCTGGCCTTAGCGCAGTTGGACGATATTCATCGCGCACCCGGCAGCGAAAGGCGACTGCTGCCCAACGCTACGGGACCGGCGGCGAGAAGCCCACATCTACGAGTCGCGCCACCAGCTCTCCGAGGTCGTGGATATGAGGCGGCGCGACCCCGGCGTGGGCCAGCGCCGCCTTCAGCAGCTTCTCCAACCCCTGTTGCGCATGGAAGCCGATGAGGTCGTCCGGCACGTCGGGATCGTCGGTGAGCTTCGCGAGCGCGATCTCATCGCTGCCGGCCTTGCGTGCGAAGCGGGCGGCAAGGTCGTTGAGATCAGGTTTCGGCGAGGACACGTCCCTCCGTCAGCGCGTCGTGGAGCATCGTCCCAGAGACGTCGCCCCATTCCTCCACGTACTCCCGCGCGAGGACCACAAACGTCTGCGGCCACCCTGAGCGGGTCGAGCGCATCCCGCAGGCGCACCATCTCCTTCGCCTTGCTGGCAACCGACGGCTCGACGACGAGGAAGTCGAAATCACTGTCGGCCCTGGCATCGCCTCGGCCATGCGACCCAAAAAGGATCACCTTCGACTCCGGAGGCGCCGCATCGGCCAAGAGGCGGCCAGCTCTCTCAACGATCTCAGACAGTCGTCATAGCGTCGAAACTACCGTAGTGGGCGGCATGCGGCGACCCCGTTGCCTCTGGGCCTCGCGCGAGCCTGAGCGGCTGAGGGCGCTCGCGGAGGGTCGATGTCAGCAATCACCGTGAGCCATCCATATCTCGGACGGCTCACGGTGCACAGGGCAAGACAACTCGGAGGCAACCAACGGGCAGAGCAGCCCAGAGGGGCTGCTCGCCGATTCTGCTGCCAGGAGCACCGCAGATTGTCAGGCTACGAGCTCGACCGCGCTCAACCACTGTGGATCAGTTGTCGCCCAGACCACCATTGCATCGCGCAAGGTCTTGAGATCCTGACGACGACTGCGTGGCGCTAAGGCGCCCGGCGAAAAGACATCATCGGGGACATGCGTGATCCAGATGCTGTCCTCGGTCACGGGTCCTTCCATGTGTGGCGCAAGTGTGCGGAGGAAGTCGGTCACTTCATCGTCGTCACGCTTATGTCTGTCCACCAGCTCAGCGTAGACGCCTGCTAGCACTCGATGTGTTGCTGTCGAGCCAAGCAAGCTCGCCTTGCGTAGCTCTTCGGGCGTCATCTCGCCGTCCGCGACAGCTCCGAGAGGTGGAAAGGCGGCGAGCAACACATCGAGGAAGTTGTTGGTCTTCTGAACGAGTGCGTCCTCGCGAAGCTCGTCCTCAAGGCGCCGGCTAATACGTCCCTCGATCCCCACCTGGAGCGTCCTTATAATCTCAGCTACGTGCTTGGCGCCCATCAGGTTCGGGCTAGTGCGACCTATACGATCCTGCTCTAGGTCTACGCGCCCTCTGAGCAGGGCGTGCTTCATCACGTCCTCCAAACTGCGATTGACGACCTTGCGGCTGTCGAATCTTGCTCGGACGGACGACGTTATGCCGAGAGCGTTGTCAGCAATGTCGAAGAACATCTGCTTGTAGGCAGCCTGATCCTCCTCGATAAAAATTTGAAGCGACATGCGCTCGCGGTCGAAGCGCTCGCGCTGGTGAGCGAGTGAGTCGATCTTCTCCTGGAACTGCTGCACGACTGCGGGCTCTGCATCGTTGCGACGCGCTGCCGACAGTCCACTACGAACTCTATCGATATCGTTTGCGATGCTCTGTATCGCCAGATGAACTCCCAGGATGCGGTGCTGGCCGTCGAGGATGCGGAGATCTGTGCTTGCGAGGCGTGGGAACGAGATCACACCGAACTCGGTCCCTCCGATGGTCTCCTGCACCTCGAAATCGAAGATATCGGGGGCGCGCAACCCGAGCGCGGGTGCTACCCACTCACGCTGTTCGCGGACATAGTCCCCGAACGCACGGGCGTGGCTCTCCTTGACACGTCGGTTCCCCTCGGTGGGCTTCTCAGGGTTCGGCGCGGGAAGCAACCCGGCAATCTGCGTCAGGGAGAGATCCAGCGAGAAAACCGTCCTGCCGCCCTGCTTGTAGCGGGTCGCGAAGAACCGCACGTCGGGATCGTAGCCTGTGACTCCTGCACTCATTTTGCCTCCTTGGTAAGTTCTTAATGGGCTTACTAAGAAGTAACCTAGCAGGTAATTTATTAAACTCCCACCCAAAATGTTGTTGCTGCCTTCCGCCTACGCCCTGCTGGAAGCTCGCGGCCGGAGGCGCCCGAGGCGCTACAGGTGGCCTGAGTGGACAGCAAAGGGCAGCAACAGCGATATCGGCACCCCCTAGATCACCACCGCGATCCCAGAGCAGAGCAACAAACAGCTCTGGAGAGCCAAAAACGACTGATGGGCGATCCAGGATTCGAACCTGGGACCTCTTCCTATCAGGGATTGCCCTCTGGGGTCGGATCTGGCTTGTTTGAGCCGTATCCCGCCCTGAGTCCTAGGCGAGCAGGAGATCCGTCCTGAGCTCGGGCTTTCGATGCTACGTTTTAGCTGATGACGCGAGCCGAGCTACACCGCCTTGTGGACGAGTTGCCGGAGGAGAGCGTGGACCCCGCCGGGGTCTTACTGACGCGAGCCAAGGACCCAATGGTGGCCACCCTTGAGGCAGCCCCGTTTGACGATGAGCCCTACACCGGTGAGGACCGTGCAGCATCTGATGAAGGCTGGGCGGCCTACAAGCGGGGCGAGGCGATCAACCTAGCCGAGTTGCGCACGGAGCCCGAAGCTGACGCCTGAACTGCCCTCGTGGGACGCGGTGATCGCGCCCGCCGCCACGAAGGCCCTGCGCAAGCTCCCTCGCAACGAACGCGAGCGCATCCTCACAGCGATCCAGCGCCTACCCGCCGGGGACGTGCGGAGCTTGAAAGGCAGGCGAGGCGAGTGGCGTCTACGCGTTGGTGACTGGCGGGCCATCATCCGCCTCGACCAAGAGGGCCGTGTGATCGTGGTGACGGCCGTCAAGCCACGTGGCAGCGCATACGACCGCTGAGCATCAAGACCAGGCCCCACGATACCTCAGCCCGGCTCAACTATCCCCGCCACGGACGCGAGATCGAGCGGCCTGGATCTGCTCTTCGGCCGAGACCGGACTCGCGCCTCGAAGCTCGGCAATCACATGGGCATACGTCGAAAAGAGAACCTGTGGGCTGTGGCCCATCATCAACCTAGCCATCGCCAAAAAACCAGTCTCCATGCGGGTTTCCGGCCGTAATCTTCGATGGGCGATCCAGGATTCGAACCTGGGACCTCTTCCTTATCAGAGAAGCGCTCTAACCAACTGAGCTAATCGCCCTTTTGGCTCTGCAACGCGGTTTTTTGGCCCACATGGCTCAAAGGTAGAGGCCCCACATGGAACATCCATAGAACATTTGTGAGCTGCACCACGCGCATCGCGTCCGCCCATGTTATCGGCCTGGAGGACAAGGACGACAGGGGCGGGCATTGCTCACGTCGGCGACTTCATCCATCGCCGCGCTCCTGTCGCTGGCGCCGCGCGCTGCTATATGCATAGGCAAGGCCGTTGTCGGCGCGAGAAGGGGTGAGCACGCTTAGACGGCAGTCGTAGACGTGCGCCCTGTCTGCGTTGATGATCGGCGGCTCAACGGACTAGGAAGGGTGCGCCGCAGACCTTTAGGGAGTGCGTGCTATGGCGAGCGAAGCGGAGGCCGGGTAAAGGCACCTTGAGGACAGTCGCTCTCGCCTGCGCCTGTTCAATCCCACGGCGCGCCTGTTCAATGAATTGCAGCTCACGCTGCCGAGCCTGGCGGTCGCCGACGCTCCCACCATATCTGGAGATTGACTTGCGCGAAGCCACAAAGCCAGACCGCAGCGCCCACGGCAGGGACTACCAACAGCCATCTAGGTGCATCCAGGATTACCAGCAATCCATAGACGATGATCTGTGGTGGAAGAATTCGTAGATACAAGCGACGTGTGTAGTGACGCTTGATCTCTAAGGATGCCGTGCGCGGCGGCGTCGCGCCGAGGACCTTAATTATGAGCGAAGCTAGCCCCTGGTTCATCACTTAACCTTCTCGTAGATCAGGTAACCGACACCGCCTAGACTGCCTACAACGGCAACCGCGCCCGTCCCAATAAAGACGTAGTGATGACCGGTGGCGTCCACAACATCATTGAGGACCGCCCCGCGGCGCGAATGGTTCCCTCGCTGGGCTCCGTGCCCCAACCTGCTGCACCCGCCTCGGCTCCAGCCGCCTCCTCTCCGGCACCGCTGGCGTCAAGGGCGGCGATGATGGCACCTTGGAGCCCATGTCCCACCGACGCGAAATAGCCGCACCCGTTTTCGTAGGATTCTACCTCCGCTTCGTAGTGCGGGATTGGGTTGAGCGAGCTTTCAGAAATGAAGTTGCCTTCAGTCCAGAAACTTTCGCTGAACGGGTTCCAGCTACTGAGCCCAGAAGCATCCCCCCGGTTGACCGGATTATCCCCCGCGTAAGCATATGGCGCCCGCGTAGCGGCAACCAGCGGATCGACCGTGAGGAACTGCGCTGTAGCGGGGTCGTAGACCCCCCGAGCCCGGAGATAGATGAGGCCCGTGTCGCTGCTCGTGTACTGCCCGTCATAGCCGAGCGGCGTAGTTGCGGCCCCAGTATGCCCGCTTTGGTTGCCGTAGGCGTCATAGGTAAAGCTCGCTTCTTTGGCGCCGGTTGAGCTCGACAGTAGCCGCGTGGAGCCCTGCTGGTCGTGGTGTAGATAAAGGGCGGTCCCGGTCGAGGTGTTGATTTGCTCGATATACATTCCGGCCAAACCGTAGACGTAGTTGTTCTGGTCAGCCCGAGGCTCTTGCCCCGAACCGACTAGCAGTGGCCGAGGGCGTCGATCAATGCCTCAAGCTCAAGGCCATAGGATGTAGGCTCGTCGTCACTATCGAGTCCAGCGCTGATAAATTCCGACGAGACAGCGTTTCTTAGCGCCTCCCTGTCGGTTTCGTTTAGAGGGCTGACTCCCATCATGTCAACCAGTGGGAGAAGCTCGGGCAAGTGACGCTCTACAGTGCGTCGCAGAAGCGCCATCTGGCTGGAAGACATGGGTGATCCAGCCGGCTCAATCATGGCTGCGCGCGGACGCCCGCGGAATTCCTCGCAAACGTCGTAACGACACGTCCCTCATTGCTCACGAAAACTATTGCGTTCTGACCGACATACTTTGTCACACCATCGGCCTGCACGCTCGTTGATATGGGTGACCGAACGGCGTCCAGGATCGCGCTTGGGGACACTCCTCTGCCAGCATCCCGTGCAATAGCTTGTTCGAGACCGTGCTGAGTGTAGCCCTTGATGACGCCTGCGATTCCTTGATCAGCAGCCTCGGCGCCGATCTCGAACTCGCCCTCCCCCGGGATTAGCACCCCGAGCAGCGAGCCGTACTGTCCGATCTGATAGCCAGTGCTGCAAGCGTTTCCGCTGCCTTCTATCAGACCCCCTGTGATGCCATTCACGAAGCCGCCGGCCACGTTCGAGATGCCTTCCCCGATTTCGTTCGAGAACTTTTCAAGACTTTCAGTAGGCGTCCAAAGCCCCGAGGGATCACCTAGGTTCACCGGGTTATCTTCGGCGTAGTTGTATGGCGCCCGCGTGACCCCTACCATCGGATCGACGCTCAGGAACTGCGCCGTGGCGGGGTCGTAGGTGCGGGCTCTGAGGTAGATGAGTCCGGTGTCTGTGCTGGTGTATTGGCTGTCGTAACCTAGCGGGGTTTTCGCCGTGCCGGTAGTGCCAGTGGTGTTGCCGTAGGCATCGTAGGTGAAGCTGGCTTCTTTGGCTCCGGTCGATCCTGTCAACAGCCTCGTGGAGCCTTGCTGGTCATGGTGGAGGTAGCTGACGGTGCCTCCGCTTGATATTTGCTCGAAAATGTTTTCCCTGCCACGATCCTGCGCCCGAACACAACTCGACCCCGGCGTGTGCAGGGACTTCCGGCACTCCGACCCCCGGCGCCGTGCTCGGCGGTCGGCGTGAAGGCCCGGGCGCGATCCTGAGCGCTCGCAGCGATCCCGGCCGCGGCGGCTTTGGCGGCTGAGAGAAGATGCCGGATAGCGGGCGCGTTCCAGATCGGCGAGCATCAACGCGGACGATAAAGCTTGCGGCGGCGCTCGGGGGGAGCGCTGGACTAAAGGACGAGCCCGCCGCCGCGTCGAAGATCATGTGAGCCGTGACTGCCCCCGATCAGCCGCATAGAGACCGGGCGCTCAGCGGCAGCACACCACGGCCTAGCGAGCTAGAACGCGGCGAGCCGCCCGATCAGGTCATCCAGACGACGGCCATAGTCCGTAGGCTCGTCGTCTGCTCTCAACCCTGCGGAGGTCATCTCTTCGACCAAGGCTCCGCGTAGCTCCTCTCGCTCATCCTGAGCAAGCGTTGGCATGCACTCACAGAACCATGAGGCGAAGATCCCCAGGGGCGAGCACACGCTGTACGCGACCCGAATCATCGCGATAGACCTCTAGCTCCTTCAAGAACCCGTCCACAACGTGCAACAACACATGGATCGTGACGCCATCGCTATCGTCAAGCTCCGCCTCCACCGGAATACGACGCACAACCTCGGCGGGTGTCTTATCTGAAGGCGCGAATTCGAGACTGCCATTGTCATCAATCTCGCGGACTGACGCCACGGCCACCTGCTCCGCGACAGCATCCCTCCCTGAGAACTCTGTGCTCAAGAGCGCCGCCAGCAACTGCCTCTCAAGCTCAGACAGCGGTCGAAAATCCTGGTCAGGCGCACTGAGGTTGCTAGGGGACGACATAGTAAGTCCCCACGTTGATGGTGCCATTGGGCAATGTGTACGCCCGATACTCAATGGTCTGTCCACCGACCACAGTCCTTCCCCAAAACGATCCGGTCGCGCTGGCGTGGCTAACAGACTGCCCGATCTGCGATTGAATCGCCGACTCCACCTCGCCGCTATCTAGGCCGGTGCCAATGAGATGGCGCGCCCCATGACCAAAGGTGATATCCGCAATGGCTGAATCGGCCTCATCGGCGCCCTCTCCTCCGGCGAATAGCGCGGTCCCGGCGATCGCTCCCTCTAGCCCGTGCGCGACCGAGGCAAAATACCCGCAACCGTTTTCGTAGGATTCGATCTCCTTTTCGTAATAGGGGATCGGGTTGAGTGGGCTTTCGGATATGAAGTTGCCTTCGGTCCAGAAGCTTTCGCTGAACGGGTTCCAGCTACTCAGCCCTGTCGCGTCGCCGTGGTTCAGCGGGTTGTCTTCGGCGTAGTTGTACGGCGCTCGCGTGACCATCTCCATAGGATCGACGCTCAGGAACTGCGCGGTCGCCGGGTCATAGGTGCGTGCTCGTAGATAGATAAGCCCGGTGTCGGAACTCGTGTATTGGCCGTCGTAGCCGAGTGGTGTGGTGGCGGTGCCCGTAGAGCCCGTCACGCCCCCGTAGGGTCCATAGGTGAAAGTCGCTTCCTTGGTGCCCGTCGAGCTGGTCAGTAGGCGCGTTGAGCCCTGCTGGTCATGGTGCAGGTATAGGACGGCGCCGGTCGAGGTGTTGATTTGCTCGACTGGAAGGTTGCCGGGTCCGTAGATGTAGCTGTTTGTCCCATCGCTTAGGAGCAACGGAACACGCCGGTTGGCAC